>NZ_FOFG01000021.1 GCF_900110915.1 Faunimonas pinastri | reverse complement strand
GCAGGATCCCGATGATCTGCTCTTCCGTGAATCTCGCTCGCTTCATTCCGTCCGTCCGTCCTTTCAAGGGCCGGACTCTAACGCCGCGTGGAGGATATTCTTAGGGGCAGGTCAATGCCAAGTGAGGCTTGTTGGGCTTTGCTGACACTGGCTCACAGGTGAAAATCCGTCAGCGAGCGCTGACAACTTGTTCCCAGCGCGATGAGCGCGCCATTGTGGAGGCTCGTTAACTTCGATTCGGGCTGTCACATGATTGGAACGATCATCGCCACCGCGCTCTCTAGTGGCGTGATTGCAGCATCCGTATCTTTCTTTCTCACGCTCTCAAAAGAAACAATGCTGGAGCGCCAGAAGAAAATGGAGAGCGCGTTTGATGCGTTCTCGTCGTTCGACAATACGCTCGCTAGCTACTTCATACAATCGATGAGCTATGTAAACGGGAAGATCAGTAAGGACCAATTAAACGACCTGATAATTGCAAGCAATAACCCTGTCGGTAGTGGAAGTCTCGAGAGACTCGAGATGCTCGTAGGGTTTTACTTTCCGAGCCTAGAGCTGGACCTTCGAAAGTACCTCGCTGCTCGAGACTTGCTGAACGTTGTCCTGAACCGTTTCGATCGCCAGGAAGCAGGCCCTAAAGATTACGACGGTGCAATGCGGAACTTCATCGAGCAGGGCAACGCATTCAAGAGCACCCTATTAGCCGAGGGACGTAGCCTAGCTAGACTCAATCCACTCACGTTCTGGCTGCGGCGGGAGAATGCGTTCAGCGCGGATTAGGCCCCACATTCCCGCACACTTTCCTGTTACACTTCGGCGACAATCGCCAAGGTAACCCATTGAAAAACCTACACAAAAGGGGAATGGCGGAGAGGAAGGGATTCGAACCCTCGAGACAGCTTTTGACCGCCTACTCCCTTAGCAGGGGAGCGCCTTCGACCACTCGGCCACCTCTCCGTCGCGGGACATGCCCGGTTTCCGGGCCACTCGTCAACCCCTGACCTTGCAGGTCGTGCAGAACGCTGTGGGAACATTGCGTGCTGGCGAGGAACCCGTCGCTTGTGGAGTTCGCCGGATGCACCGTCGATTTCGCAGGTTGGCGTTTCATTTCCCGTCAGTTCCGGGAAAGCGGAGCTCTGCGTGCCCTGATCGAAGGGGGGAGCCTAAGCCATGCGCACCCATCCCGCCCGGAGGGCTTAGGATGCTCGGACGATTGATCGACGCTCGAAAGCCCGAGCGGTCCTGACATCAGATGTAGACGACTTCCCGGTCGCGCCTTTGGTCGGGTGTGAGCGGCTGGCCGCTGTCGGCCTCCTGCAATGTGTAGCCGAGACCACGAGCTGCCATCGGAATCACACGTTCCAGCGCGTGAGCGTAGGTGCCGTCCTGCTGGCCTCCTTCCTCGGGGAAATCATTGTCGTCGATGAAGGGCAGGATCCGGGCCAATAGACTACCCCGAATCCAGAACATGCTGCCGGCGAAGAAGCCAAGTTCGTCGTCTTCCGCTGGGCGACCCAGAATCGAACGCATCAGCGCCTCGACATGCGGACGGTTGCCGCCCCAATAGACCTGGCGGCCGGTGTAGGACCCCGGAGCTCCGATCATGCCGAGCCTCGGATCGGTCCTGAACGCCTTCAGGATGGCGCGCACGCCTTGCCGGTCGGGCACGAGGCCGCTCAGAAGATCGTGTCGCCACTCCGCGCCCCGGTCGGTGTAGGTGCTCTTCTTGCCGTGGATCTTCAGGACCGGTGTATGCGGGCTGGTCCTGAGTCCCCGCGCGACCTGGAAGAACGGGCTGATATCGCGGCCGCGGTTCTCGGTCCTGTGCGTGGTGAGCGGCAGGTCCGGTCGATGCCATCGCTCCCTCCAGAGCCGAAGCACTTCGGGGTCGCTCGATGTGACGTGGACGGCGATGCCGCCCGGTAGTCGGTCCAGCGTGTCACGCAACTCCGCCACGAGCTCCGGATAGTGGCAATGACAGATCACCACGGCGCGGGGCAGGAGGCGCGCCTGCAAGCCCCGGATGCGCCGTCGCAATCCGAGGCCGGAGCGCGGGGCTCGCTTTGGGATCATCCGCTCGCCAGCCTCAGATGCCGACATGCTTGCGCAGGGACTTGCGGAGCTTCCTGAACGGCTTGGTCCTTCGCCAGGAGGCCGACGATTCGACCTCCTGAAGGCGGTTCCGGAGATCCTTGATTTCGTGATCGCGTTCCGCCATCCGCGCCGGCCAGCCATCAAGCTCATTTTGCGCTTCGGCAAGTCGCCCCTCGGTTTCCCTCAGGCGGCTTTGCCCTTCGTCCAGCTTCGGCCTGAGTTCGACCAGTGCCTGTGTCGTATCATGAAGCCGTTCCAGTTCATGGCTGAGGGCGAAGACCCGTTGTTGCAACGAGGCGTTACCCTCACGGGCCTTTTCCAGCTCCAGACGCAGGTCGTCCATCTCGATCCGCAGGCGCCGGGTTTCATCCACGCCGTTGCCGGGCGAAATTTCCGAACCGACCGCCATGGATCGAGTCGCTTCGAACGAGGTTGCCACATCGTCCGTCGTGTCTCTTCCCGCACTCACGCAGCCGATCTCTCGTTGATCCTATCCCTGGTGTCGTACAGGCCCGCCCGGATCGCGACCGGCTCGACGAGTTGCCGGTCCAGCCCGAATTCATCGCCGTGCTCGACGTACCAGCGCACGAAGTGCTCCACGCCCTCCGGCCGCTCCAGGTCAAATCTGCTGCGGAGATCGCCTCGCTGGTCATAGAGGTAACGCATCAGGTTGGTGACCATGAACCTTCCTGCCAGATGGCAGGCCGTCGGATCGGGAAGGTGGAGATATTCTTCCAGGTTGGCGAACGGATTGCCGGACCAGCCCGGGAGCCGCTCACGGAACATACGCCGGACAGCATCGGGAATTGGTGTTCCCGACGCGAACCGGCCGTACCCATACGGGAGGTTTGGCTGCTCTCCGAAGTCACTCGCGGTCAGCCGGTCCGCATAATGCTGGAACAGGTGCCGGTGCGCATCCGACACGTCTTCCTCGCGGAAATTGGTGTGCTTGGAAATCCGCGTCATGTCCTTCGGCGAGAACCCGCTGAAATGGAAGAAGGTGAGGGGGTGGCCATCCACCGTCCAGTCGCCATTCTCTTCGCGCAGTTCGCGTTGCGCCAGGTTCCAGTAGGCGACGTTGCATGACGTATCGCGCAGGATACAGGTGTTCTCGGTGAAAGCCGGGACGAGGTCCATGAACTTCTGATCCACGAAGATGCCGTGGCTTTGATCGTTGATGCACTGGTAGCGCAGGCGACGAGCCCACCACCGAAGCACCGTCTCGGTCTCCGCCTGCCGTCCGCAGGCGACAAAGCCGAGATTGAAGATCCCGGTCTGCATGATGTGGATGTCGGTCCGCGGCGCCCAGCTTTCCGCCGGCGAGCAGATATGCGGCGTCAACACGAAGGAGGCGCCCTTGTCGAGAGCGCCGAGGACGCTCGTCAGCGGGGCGAAGAACTCGATGTCCGGATCGAAATAGAGGACCCGATCGTAACCCCCCTCCAGGAGCGACAGGAACATCGACGGCTTGATCGCCGTGTTCAGCTCCATGATGTCGTAGCGGAAGGCAAAGGCGTCGAAGTCGGAAATCCCGAGTTCGCCGGCCGGAACGACGGTGCAGCCGGGGGGGTAGTCGAGCGTCGCGGCGGGGACGTCAGCGAGCCCGAGATAGAGGTCGATCTCCGGGTGGAACTGCTGGAACGAGGCGGCGAAGACCCGGGCTGAAGGCAGATAATTGTTCGAGCAGATCGTGAAGCAGGCGGTGCGACTCTGGCTTTTCATGACACGTCCCGAGCGATCCCGATTCCGACAACGGTGCCTGGATCTTATTCGACCGCCACCGGTTTGTCGTACCTCAACCTATAGGATTGCAAAGGCGACCATATCAAGGTTTGCTGCCTAATAATTAGCTCTCTCACGCTATTATCCGGGCAGCAACGTTTCGCAATCTTTTGATACAGAGACTTAGTTTACGGATTGCTGTCGATTGAATAGATCTCATTTTCAATGCGAGAAGAAATTCCGCAACTTGCTGCAATTGTGTCGAAAGAGTGCGTATGTACGGTAGAGGTAAAGCGGACGATCTCTATTCCGTAGCTCTATCCGGCAAAGACTTCGATGGCTTCTGGCGTCGTCGTCGCCGCTGGACCCTTCGAAATGCGATCCGGCGCTCGCGGGCGGCGAACAAGCGGCAAAGGCGGCTGGCGCGCGATGCCGAGCTTCTGATCCCTTACGCAAAGACGCCCGGACTGAAGAACGGCGGCGGGAAGGCCCTGGTGCTCGCCGATCTTTCCGGAGGGAACGGCCTGAGCCGAGCCGCCCAGTATGAGATCACGCAGATCCGCCTGTCTCACGACGATGTCGTGACTGTGGACGTATCCGCGCGGATGGCATCTCGCGATGCTCCGATCACTGTGGATCGGGAGCAAGTCTATGATGTCGTGATCCTGCTCTGCCAGCCGGAAACCTACGCGCGCGTCCTGCCTCTGTTTCGTCCGGAGCAACTTGCGGGCGCTTATCGGATCGGGCTCTGGGTCTGGGAAACGCCGCTTTTCCCTTCAGACTGGACGTTCGCCCTCGACATCGTTCACGAGATCTGGACCCCCTCCGCTTTCGTGGCTGCAGCGATCCAGCGCGGCACCGATCTGCCCGTGACATTGCGACCTCACGCGGTGCGCGCGCCGGAGGTCGTCGAAGAGGTGACCCGCTCCGCCTTCGGAGTGCCTGAGGGCGCCTTTCTCGGCCTTGCGATCATGGATCTCAGGAGCTGTCCGACGCGCAAGAACCCCTGGGCCCATGTGGAAGCCTGGCAAAGGGCGTTCGGGAGCGACCCCGACTGCGTCCTCCTGTTGAAGGTTCGTCTTGGCAAGAAGTCCCGGATCGTCGAGGGGGAGTTGCGGGAGATGATCGAGCTCGCCGGGAACATCCGCATACTGGAGCAGGACATGTCGGACAGTGAGATCGCCGGCTTCCAGCGGTTGGCCGACGTTTATCTCTCGCTGCATCGGTCGGAGGGGTACGGCCTCAACATCCACGAATTCCTGCTGCTCGACGTTCCCGTGGTCGCCACCGATTGGTCGGCCAACGCGGAATATGGCCCGGGCTTCGCGAACTATCATCCGGTCAAGTACCGCCTGGAGCCCTACCGGGATTGGACCGGTCATTTCGGCGACGATTCTTTCCAGTGGGCCACGGCGGACGTCGACGATGCCGCCCGGACGCTCCGAAAGATCGCGGCGCAACGCGCGCCCGCTATTGCGGGCGCTTGCTGAATTCCACGATGCCGCAGGTCAGGTGATAGAAGCTGGAGGCCCTGACTGGCTCCGGGATGAAATCACCGTCCTCCGCGATCCGCTCGCGCCAGAGGCCCGGGCGGCTGTCCTGCCAAAACGACTTCATGCCCTCGAAGGCTTCCACGGTCCGCTTGGCGCCGTCGGGGCGGATGGTCTCCGCCTTGAGCCGCTCGGTCTGCGGCCAGAGACGGCGGGCAGGGGACTGCACCGAGCCGTCGCTCCAGAGGGCGTCGATGGCAAGATGATCGCCCTCATGAATGCCACCGAGGTCCGCGAAGGCGAAGAGTGAGCGAAGCGCGCCGGCGACTTCCTCATTGCGCGCTCCATGAGGCGTGTCGCGGGACTCCCGTATGAACCAGTCCAGGAGCCACGCCCATTCGAAATGGTGGCCGGGCTCGACGAGAAATCGCCCGTTCTCCCGTTCGGCAGTCAGCTTATCGTCGAAGAATTCCGGAAGCGCGCCCTCACGTTTCTGCAGCAGCCGATCGAGAAAGAGGTCGATCAACTCGCTCGCGCTCGCAAGAAAGACGTCGTCGCCGAATGCGCGATGAGCCGCAAGCAGGGCTTCCAGCAGGTGCATGTGCGGATTTTGCCGACGCGGCAACGCGGGTGGAAGCGACTCCAGGAAACCGCCGACCTCGTGGCGGAAGTTCCGCAGGATATAGGAGATGAGATCGAGGGCCGGGCCCCTCAGCTTCTCCCTGCCCACGACGGACGACGCGCTGGAATAAGCGAGCAACACGAAGGCGTGGTCGTAGAGGTCGCGCGTCTGATCGATGACGTTGCCGTCGAGATCGAAGCGCCAAGCATAGCCGCCATCCGACTGCCGCGCATGGGAGGCAAGGAATTCCAGACCGAGGGCGACCGCTTCATCGGCCCTGGATATGCCGAAGGGCACGGCCTGCGAGAAGACATAGATCTGGCGCGTCAGCACGCGCAGACGGCGAAACGTTGCCCGGCATTGCAACGTGTCGGAATCCAGCTCCTCATGGAAACCGCGCCGCTGCCAGTCGATGCCTTTGTCGAGCCAAAGCGGCCAGGCGTGGTCGACCAGCCATGCGATTCCCTCGTCGGCATAAGCCTGAGGTCGGTCCGGTGTCGTCATGTCTTCCGTCCTGATCTGCTGGTTGGTCGCCGTCCCGGCTCAAGCGGCCGTGGACGGAGGTGTGAGATATTCGCGTAGCCGGTCCGCCGCTTCGGACAAATCGGCGGCGAAGAAGGCCTCGAAGCTTGACGATGCCTGCGCCGGCCTTTGATGAGGCTCGGGACGTGCGGCCTCGCCGACAAGGAATCCGCCACGCAACCCCGCCGCGGCTCCAGCCTGGAGGTCGCTCTCCTTGTCACCGACGATCCAGCTTCGATGAATGTCGATAGGAGCGATCCGGGCGGCGAGCTTGAGCATGCCCGGAGACGGCTTGCGGAAGCTGCTGCCGGCTTCGTCTTCCGGCCCGACGCCTGCGGAAATAAGCAGGTCGATCCACGCGCCCTCCAGGGCGAGGAGCTCGGCGATCCGCTCTTCCACCGCAACCACGGCATCCCAGCCGAAATAACGGCGCGCGACACCGCTCTGGTTGGAAACGACGACCACAAGCACTCCGGCCTGGTTGCAGGCGGCGATCGCCGCGGCGGCGCCTGGCACGAGTTCCACGTCCTCGACCCGTCCGACGTAGTTGCGATCGATGTTGATCACGCCGTCCCGGTCCAGGAACAGGGCCGGAGCGGGCGGACGCTCGGACAGCAGGACGTCGGCACGTTGCCCGAGACGGATGTTGACGGGAAAGGCGTTCATGTCAGCCGCGCGATCAGGCCGCCTGTCCACTTTGCGGTTCGTCGGCAGACCGCATCTTCTGCACGATCCCGGTGGTGCTGGAATTGGGTACGAGTTCGGCCAGGACGACCCGACCACCGTGGGCTTCCACCACGTCTCGGCCCACCACCTTGTCGATCGTGTAGTCGGCGCCCTTGACGAGCACGTCCGGGACGATCTCGGAAATGGCGTTATAAGGCGTGTCCTCGCCGAAGATCACGACCGCGTCGACGAAGGAGAGGGCGGCCAGAACGGTGGCGCGAGCATTCTCGTTCTGGATGGGGCGCGTCTCGCCTTTCAGTCGTTTCACGGATTGATCGCTGTTCAGCCCGACGATCAGGCGGTCGCAATGCGCGCGGGCGGCCCGAAGAAGCTCAACATGCCCGGGATGCAGGATGTCGAAGCAGCCATTGGTGAAGCCCACGAGGAGACCTGAATTCCGCCAGGTTGCGACGGTGTCCAGAAGCTCCGGCATTCCGAAGACCTTGGAATGGACGTGGAAGCGCGGACGGGAGAGGAGCTTCTCCCGGAGTTCCGACAAGAGGACATGCGCCGTGCCCGCCTTGGTCACGACAATGCCCGCCGCACTGTTGGCGACCTGTGCCGCGCCCGCAGTGCCCGCGCCGGCGACCAGCGCCAACGTGAAGCTTGCGACAAGCGTATCCCCGGCACCGGACACGTCCACCACTCGCGGTGCATTGGCCGGGAAGGCCGAGGCTTCGCCGCTGCTCTCCAGCGCGAGCACACCGCGCTCGCTTCGCGTGATCAGCAGCGTCTCGCAGTCGGTCGCTTCTATGAGTTCCCGGCCCGCGTGCTTCAGCGCTTCGTCGGTGTTTTCCACCGGATGGCCGGTGGCGAGCGAGAGTTCGGCGAGATTCGGCGTCAGCGCCGTCACGCCGCGATAGCGGTCGTAGCGGGTCCCCTTGGGATCGACCACCACGGGCTTACCGGCCGCACGCGCTGCGGCGATGATCTGCCCGATCAGCCGCGGAGTGAGCACGCCTTTGTTGTAGTCGGAAAGGATCACCGCATCGACATGGCTGAGCCGCTCGGCAACGGCCGCGATCAGCACGTTTTCCGTTTCCTGCGCGATCGGGGAGGTGTCCTCCCAGTCGGCTCGCAACAGGTGCGTGTTGTGAGCCTCGGAGACGAAGCGGGTCTTTACCGTGGTCGGACGCCCGGGAACCTGGATCAGGTTGGCGTGGATAGACGATTGCGCTTCCAGCTTCGCAGAAATCGCCCGCGCACCGTCGTCATTGCCGACGACGCCGATGAACTCCGCCCTCGCACCCAGGGAATCGATGTTGCGGACGACGTTGCCCGCGCCGCCCAGCACTTCTTCCGTGCGGACGGCATGGATCACCGGAGCCGGTGCTTCGGGTGAAATTCGCGACACGCGACCGTATACGAAACGGTCCAGCATGATGTCGCCCACGACGAGGATACGTGCGGCTGCGAAGTTTCCAAGAACGGTCTCGAGCGGGATCATGATCGCGATTTTCCTGAACAGCGCGGCTGGGATACGCGGATTGCCGCGCAGGGGCAAGCATCAGGGCGATCTGCCGGAACCCGACAAATCTCTTTCGCACATGCGAGAAGAGCGTCGGCTTTAGGTTTTCGTCGCGGGACGGGGATGCTAAAGCAAGCGGATGGCCGGACCAATCCCGATTGTCGTCCGCGAACTGACCGGGTGAGGAGAATGATGGCGGAGCAGACAACGGTGCGGGGGGAGCGTCCCGTCATTCCGGCCGACAGGAAGCAGACCCTGCGACTGAAGACACGGAAGATCCGGCGGAAGATCCGGGAGCGGGTGCATATCGCCCGGCTGCGCAATGCGCCCTCCGAAGCCATTCTCGATCAGCTGCAACGCGTGCTCAACCGGCGCGACGACCTGAGCGACGTCTTCCTTCAGGTGGAGGACGTTCAGCAGTGCCGGATGAAGATCCTGTTCTCCTACATCAATCGGGATCCCTGGAAGTGCAGTGACACCGTGCTGAAGTTCCTGGACACGGCGAGCGAGATCGAGTTGCTGCTCGGGCTCGACAGCCTGTTCCAGATCTGGCGCTTCACGAGAGTGCTGGAGATCGCGGAAGTCATCAGGGCACGCCTGACCTCGGAGCGCTTCCGCCTGCGCGCCCATCAGCTCGTGCAGCGGAGCTATCTCCGCAGCGGCCAGCTATCGGCAGCAGCGGCGGGGCTGGAGACCGACGATCTCCAAGGGATGGAGTTCGGCGAGCTGCTGCTTCGGGCCGATATCTGGGATGTGATGGGTCGTGTCGAGGATGCGACGCGGGCTTACGAGCTTGCGATCCACCGCCACTCCGACAATCCAACCCTTCACCTGCGCTACGGCTTTCATCTTCTCCGCAAGCGGCGCCTGGCCGATGGGATCGCGCACTGGGGCATCGCCGAGCGCGGCTTCGGCAAGTTCCCCATCCGGCACGATATTCCGGTCTGGCGGGGCGACTCCCTGGATGGCCGCAGGCTGTTGATCTTCTTCGAGCACGGGCTCGGTGACATGATCCAGTTCGCCCGTTTCCTGAAGCCTCTATTGGCCCGCTGGCCGACCGCCCGCGTCACCTGCCAGATGCCGGCAGTGCTGGCGAGCCTGATGGCCAGGTCGTTCCCGGGCGTGGAGTTTCTTGCCGACCTTCCGCCGGAAAAGAGCTTCGACGCGTTCGTTTCCGTGACGCAGCTTCCGGCCGTGCTGGAATGCGACAGCCTTGAGCCGGCCAGCCGATATCTCGATCTCGGCACGCCGACCGCGCTTCCGGCGTTGCCGGGGGCCAGAAAGCGGATCGGGATCTGCTGGCGCGGCCATCCGCGGGAGTATGAGCTTGTCCGCTCGATCCCGCTTGAGGACTTTTCGCGGCTGTTCGCGGTGCCGCACATTGAATTCGTCGTTCTTCTGCATGACCTGCGGGCGGACGAGAAGGAACTGCTGGCGACCTTCCCGAACGTCACCGTTCCGCCGATCAAGAACTTCGTCGAGCTCGGCCAGGTGGTGGCCGCCTGTGACGCCGTTCTTTCCGTGGATACCGCCGTGGTGCATGTCGCCGCCGCGGCCGATCGGCAGGTTCATCTCCTCTCCCGACCGGACAGTTGCTGGCGCTGGGGTTCCCACGCGGCCACATCACCGTGGTATCCCAACGTCAATATCCTGCGCCATCCCGGAGACATGAACTGGGATGTCGTGCTTGAAGAAGCCGCTCGCCAGCTGGCAGCCTGACGAATGGTCTCTGCACCGAATTCGGCCATGACCGCCGGCCGCGAGCATTATCTCGGCTGCGCGGTCGATTCACGCTTCGTCGAACTGGCGACCGCCATGCTGGCCTCGGTGAATGCCAACGGCCAGGTGCCGGATGTGTGTGTCGTCGTGGCGGCGTTCGGGCTCTCCTCCAGGCAGAAGCGCCTCATCCGGCGCTATGCTGGTGAGCTTGGGCGGAAGCTGCAGTTCGTCGACGTGGACAGCACGTGCGCTGAGCTCAAGGGCCTGCAGGTCTCAAGGGATTACTCGGCCTCGATCTACGGCAAGGTTCTGCTGCCTGGACTGATCGGAAAGAGCGCGGGGCGGCTGGTCTGCCTGGACAGCGACATGATCGTGAACCACAGTCTGGCGCATCTTTTCACGATGCCGATGGACGGTCATCCGCTCGCGGCCGTTCGAGATCACATCGATCCTGAGCAGCTTGCCCGTCGTTCGCGGGCTCCCGACCCCAACTACTTCAATGCCGGGTTGATGGTGATCGAGCTGCAGCCCTGGATAGAGCAACGGATTTCCGACCGCACCTTTGCTGTCCTGCGCTCCGGAGCACGTCCACTGTTCTGGCCGGAGCAGGACGCGCTGAACGAGGTGCTCGGTCCCGACTGGAAGCGGCTGGAGAGAGCCTGGAATTTCTACTACGGAGGCGGGTCGGAACACCTGGTCTTCGAGGATTACCAGGCCGCCCATATCGTTCATTTCACGGGCACGCCAAAGCCGAACTCACCTGCCTGCCGTCATCCGGCGGGGACTTTCTACCGGCACCATGCTCGCCGCCCGAAGCGGCAGGGTCCCGCGTGGGTCGAGCGGGCACTCGAACAGCTTAGGGCATGGCGGCCGAAATCGCCCACCTGACCAAAGCCTGACATCCAAGCGCGAGACGCGGGCCGGAAGCGCTTGCGCCCAACTCAGTGTCGGTTGGCGGACCCGTCGCCGTGAGACGCTCCGTACAGCTTGCTCCTGGTGGTGCGCCACCAGGTTCGCAGGAGCCACGAACGCGACCCGACCTTACGCAGAAGCTCGTCGTGCTCGTTCTTCAGCGCGCGGTGAACGGTATCCAGCCGGGTTTGCCGCTCCGTCAGCTCCTTGAGGCTGCCCTCCGGGTCCCATCCGTGCTTGTGATTCCAGTATCCCTTATAGATCCGGAAGCGGAGGTCCTCGGCAGTCTCATCGGTCAGCTGGTACTCGTCGCGCAGCCTCTGAAGCTGGACCTCGAGTTCCATGCCCAGCCGCTTCGTGATCCGGTCGTGACCGGCGAAATGCCGGATCACCGTGCGGGGATCGGTGTCGTTGCCCGCGATGCAGTTCCAGCGGAGCGGCAGCATGCGTAACCGGGTGGTGTATTCGGAAACGGGACGATCGGCCCGGTTAAGCCCGTCGTCGATCATGGAGAGAAACCCGAACACGACCATGATGGCAGCCTGATCATGCCAGTTCGGGCCCTGCATGTCGGGTTGCAGGGCGACCTCGGCCAGAAACTTCCGTGTTAGCGGCGTGTTGCGCATCACCCATACGCCCGAATTCAGACGCTCGACGCCCCATTCGCGCCGGATATGCTCCTCGCGTGCGAAATAGAAGTCGTGCCGATCGTCGATCTGGCTGCGGATATCGATGTCGTAGCGGAGGAACATCGCGTCGGCATCGACCCAGAACACAAATTCATAGCCGGCTTCAAATTTCTCCTGGGCCGAATAGATTTTCTGCCAATGAGGACTTCTGTCCTTCGGCGTCTTCTGAACCCAGTCGAAGTCCATCCCGTAAGTCTCGGCATAGCGTTCCATCGTCGGAACGGATATCGAGCTGATGTCTGCAAACCCCTCGTCGCAAGCTGTGAGCAGGCACCACTTTCTTCTCTCGGCCGACATACTGCCCCTCAGCACATGCATGACTGCAGGGTACAGGGGCTAGACTGAACCGCAACTCGTTTGTGCCTGTTTTCCCGACCTATGCACCGGGCATCCTCCCGTTGGCGGATATCCCGGCCGTCTTCGCTCCGGAGGGGGAGGAGGTCGCGGGTCCCACACCCGCTTCATCATGGGGGTGCGGAAAGCGGCTGGGTGAGAGGGAAGGGGAACGTCGAGGCGGCTATGCGCCATCATCGACGGCTCGCCGCCCGAGCCAGGCGCGGAAGGCCGCCGCCAGTGGGGGATACGAGGCCCGGGCCATCGGGAACGCCAGATAATACCGCTCCGCACTTTCCATGGGGAGCTCCAGCGGCTTCACGAGATCGCCGCGATCCACGTCGTCGCAGATCAGGAATTCCGGCAGGAGCGCGACGCCGGGACCGGAGATCGCGGCCTGTGCCGCCGTCGCGAACTGATCGAACAGCATGCCGCGCAGGGGGGGGCGGGATTTTCTCCTTGCAAGGCGAACCGGCGCTCCCGCGCGTCGCGAGACCATGTGCAGCAATGGCGTCTTCAACAGGTCCTTCGGCTCGCGAAAGCGATGCTTTTCCGCCAAGACCGGGCTGCACGTCATCAGGATAATCCACTTCAACGCCCGGCCGATCCGCCGTGCCGAAGTGAATGGCGGCGTCCAGCGCTTCGAGGCTGAAGTCGAACGGCGACAGCCGCGTGGTGAGATTCAGGGTGACGCCGGGATGCGCGTTCAGGAAATCCGGCAGTCCCGGTGCAAGCCAGCGCGTGCCCAAGGTGGGCAGGATCGCGAGGTTCAGCGTTCCGCCGCTTGGATTGGCGCGGAAGGCGAGGGTGGCGCCGGCGATCCGATCCAGCGCCTGACGGATCTCGCGGGCATAGACACCGCCGGCGAATGAGAGGCGGACGGTCTGCCGCTCCCGGATGAAGAGGTCGGCATTGAGCAATTCGGCGTCCGGATCTGTCGACTTACCGCGCTCTGCGTCAGGTTAAGATCCGTCGCGGCGGCCGTGAAACCTCGAGCAGAGCCGACGCCTCGAAGGCCCGCAACAGGGACATGGACGGCAGAAAGCGTCGGGCGATGATCATGTGATTCCGCTTCAGAATGACGTTAGACCCAAGGATCGTTTGCAGCCCGGCGGAATTTCGTCAAACCTCGTGTGCGTAACGAATGACGCCCCGATGACGGTCGTCGTGCTCTCCCAAGGTCCGCCGCGCTATGCCGACTTTTGCCAGTTCCGACCAGATCCGCACGTTCTTCTCACGCGCCATGTCCGACATGTACCGCAGGGAGGTGCCGCAGTACGGGACGCTGATGGAGCTGGTGAGCGAGGTCAATGCGGGTGTTCTCGCCCACGATCCGCAGCTGAAGGCTGATCTGGAGCGGGCGGACGAGCTGGAAAGGCTCGACCTCGAACGTCACGGCGCCATCCGGCTCGGCACGGCGGCGGAGCTCTTCACCATTCGCCGCTTGTTCGGCGTGATGGGCATGGAGCCGGTCGGCTATTACGATCTCTCGGTGGCCGGCGTTCCCGTTCATTCCACCGCCTTCCGTCCCGTCCAGGATGCCGCGCTCTCCCGCAATCCGTTCCGCGTCTTCACCTCGCTGCTGCGTCTGGAGTTGATCGAGGATGCGGATCTCAGGGCGGAGGCGGCCGCGATCCTGAAGCGTCGGCAAATCTTTACGACGCGCGTTCTGGAGCTGATCGACATTCACGACGAGCAAGGCGGGCTCACGGTCGGCCAGGCGGAAGAATTCGTCCGGGAGGCGCTGGAAACATTTCGCTGGCACGGCGAGGCGACGGTGGATGCCGGCACTTACCGCAAGCTGCACGACGCGCATCGGCTGATCGCCGATGTCGTGAGCTTCAAGGGGCCGCACATCAACCACCTGACGCCCCGCACCCTCGATATCGACGCGGTGCAGTCGGGCATGCCGAAGCGGGGCATCGCGGCCAAGGCCGTCGTGGAAGGCCCGCCGACGCGGCGCTGCCCGATCCTCCTGCGGCAGACGAGCTTCAAGGCTCTGCAGGAGCCGATCCTCTTTCGCGACGCCGGGCCGGAAGTGGCAGGCACGCACACCGCCCGCTTCGGCGAGATCGAGCAGCGCGGCATTGCGCTGACGAAGAAGGGCCGCACGCTCTACGACGAACTCCTTGCCTCCGTGCGCGAGATCGGGGCGGCGGGGAGTGCCGGTGCCGATTACGAGCGACAGCTCACCGCCGCCTTCCAGCGCTTTCCCGACAGCACCGACGAGATCCGCCGGCAGGGGCTCGGCTTCTTCCGCTATCGCCTTTCCGGGAAGGAAACGCCTGCCGTTTCCGGCATGCTGACGGCCGACGCGCTGGATCGCCTGATCGCCACGGGAAGCGTCGTTGCCGATCCGATCGTCTACGAAGACTTCCTGCCCGTCAGCGCCGCCGGCATCTTCCAGTCCAATCTGGGCGGCGCCGAGCAGAAGAGTTACGCCGGCAATGCCAGCAAGGCGGCGTTCGAGCAGGCCTTGGGTGCAACGGTGGCCGACGAGTTCGCGCTTTACGCCGAAGCGGAAGCGCGATCCATCGCGGCGCTGGAAGCCGAACTCACCGTCCGTGAGGGCGAGGCGGCGGAATAGCCCTGATGCCAGAGGCCGGGATGTCGATACCCGCGGGGGGGCGCCTTTGGGCCTTTCGTGAGGCTCTGGCCTCCGAAGGCTATCGCGGCGAGTTCGCCGGTGACCGTGCGGCGCGGCTCGTCGCTTCCACCGACAACAGCATCTACCAGGTCGAGCCGCTGGCCGTGCTTTATCCGCGCGAGCCGGAAGATCTCAACCGCATCGTGCGAGCGGCGCATCTTCCCTCCGGCGAAGTCATGCCGCTTTGCGCGCGTGGCGGCGGCACCGGCACCAACGGCCAGTCGCTGACGCGAGGCATCTCGGTCGATGTATCCCGGCACATGAACGCTGTCCTCGCCTTCGACCCCGAGGGGCGCGAGGTCGTGGTGCAGCCGGGAATGGTGCTCGACCAGCTGAATGCCTTTCTCGCGCCGCATGGACTGTTCTTTCCGCCAAACGTGTCCACCGCCACGCGCGCCACGATAGGCGGCATGGTCGGCACCGACGCCTCCGGCAAGGGGTCGCGCATCTACGGCAAGACCTCCGCTTACATCGAGGCGCTGGACATCGTCCTTTCCGATGGCTCGGACTGGCGTGTGCGGCGCATGGGGCAGGCCGACCTGCAGGGCGTCATGGCGGGTCGGGAGCTCGCCGCGGCGATCCACCGCGAGACGCACCGCGTCGTCACCGAGCAGGCGGATTTGATCGCCGCCACCTTCCCGGACATGAATCGCGGCCTGACCGGCTACAACCTCAAGCACGTGCTGCGGGAGAACGGCGATTTCGACCTCGCCTTTCTGCTGGCCGGGTCTGAGGGCACCCTCGCGCTGACCAAGGCGATCACCCTGCGCCTGTTGCCTCTTCCGCGCCATCGCGGGCTGATCGTCGCGCGTTATGACAGCTTCGATACGGCGCTCCGAAGTGTCGCCCCGCTTCTCGCGGCCGAGCCTGCGGCAATCGAGATCCTGGACGACAAGGTTCTGGCGCTGGCCGAGCAGGACATCGTCTGGTCGGGCATCCAGTCGGTCTTCGAGAGGCCCACGTCCGAGCCGGTGAGGGGACTGACCTTCATCGAATTCGTGGGCGACGATCGGGCGACGCTGCAGGATGCGATGGCGGGTGCGACGCTGCTGCTGGAGACGGCCGAGCACCGCGCGCTCGACTGGATCACCGTTACCGATCCGGCCTTGATCAAGCAGCTCTGGACCCTTCGAGAAAAGGCCGTGGGACTGATGGGGCGGCTCGCCGGTCCTCGGCAGGGCACTGCCTTCGTGGAGGATACGGCTGTTCCGCCGGAAAGCCTCGCCGACTATGTCGCCGAGTTCCGCGCTCTTCTCGACAGGCGCGGTCTCGCCTACGGCATGTATGGTCATGCCGATGTCGGCTGCCTGCACGTGCGCCCGGCGCTGGACATGCGCGATCCCCACGATGCCGCGCTGATCCGCCCGATCACCGACGAGGTCGCCGCGCTGACACGGCGCTATGGCGGGCTTCTCTGGGGCGAGCATGGGCGGGGCTTTCGCGGGGAATACTCGCCCCTCTTCTTCGGGCCGGAGCTTTATCGCGAACTCTGCCGGCTGAAGGCGGTCTTCGATCCCCTGAACCTGTTCAACCCCGGCAAGCTCGCCGTGCCGGACGAGCGCCTGCCGATCGACAGGATCGATGGGGTTCCGCTGCGCGGAGCCCTGGACCGGGGGATCGACGCTCGCCATGCCGAGCAGTTCGATCGCGCGATCGCCTGCAACGGCAACGGAGCCTGTTTCAACTGGAACGACTTCGACGCGATGTGCCCTTCCTACAAGGCGACGCGCGATCGCGTGCAGTCGCCGAAGGGCCGGGCGACGTTGCTGCGGACATGGGCGCGCCTCGCGTCCGGCAATAGCGGCGAAGCCGTGGCGTCGGCCGAACTGGCGGAGGTCGAGGCGGAGCTAAAGGCGTCGCTCGACACCTGCCTGTCCTGCAAGGCCTGCGCCTCGCAATGCCCGGTCAAGGTCGATATTCCCACGATGAAGTCGCGCTTCCTGTCGTCCTATTACGAACGGCGGCGGCGGCCCCTGCGCGACAGGCTGATCGGCAACATCGAGACGCTGCTGCCGATCGCGCGGCTCTGGCCTGCCCTTGCCAACTGGCTGACGCACGGGCCGGCAACGGGAAATATGCTCCGCCGCCAATTCGGGCTGGTGGATCTGCCGGTTTTCCGCCCCGCGCGGTTCGACCGGCGTCACCGGTTGGACGCAGCCGGCTGGGCCGACCTGCCCGAGGCGACGCGGGAGCGAAGCGTGATCCTCCTGCCGGACAGCTTCACCGTCAGCTTCGACGGAGCGGTGCCCGGTGCAGCTGTCCGCCTTCTGGAAAACCTGGGCTACCGGGTCTTCGTCGCTCCCATCCGGCCGAACGGGAAGGCTCGCCACGTGCTCGGAATGCTGGACGCTTTCCGTCGGACGAGCAGAAAAGCGCAGGATCTGCGCGCATGGGCCGGATCGTTCGGCGCTCCGCTGGTGAGCCTCGACGCGGCAAGTGGTCTGCTCTTCGCGCAGGAGTATGAGGAATTCGCGCCGCTTGCCGGCTCGCCGCCAGTGCTCGGGATCGAAGAGTTTCTTGTCCGAGAGATCGAGGCGGGTCGGATCGCGCCCAAGGCAGCGGGAGGCGGTGCGGCCTTCGAGATCCTGCTCCACTGCACCGAGAAGACGGCACGCCCCGTGACGGCCGATTACTGGGCCCGCATCTTCCGCCATCTCGGCCTGTCCGCCTCGATGCCGCCCTCCGGCTGCTGCGGCATGGCGGGCATGTTCGGTCATGAAGCCGAGCATGCGGCCATGTCGCGGCAACTCTTCGACATGAGTTGGCGGCAGCATCTGACGGGCAAGCCCGAGGGGCGGGTCCTTGCCACTGGCTTTTCATGCCGCTGCCAAAGCGAACGGATCCTGAAAGCTCGTCCGCCCCATCCTGTCGAGGCACTGGCGGTTCTCACCGAGGGCTTTCCGGCATGAAGAACGACCCTCGCACTCACGGTCTCTGGGAGCTTTCGGCTCCACCCGCGCCACTTACATCCCGTCTCGCCGGCGATCTGTCGGCGGAGGTGGTCATCGTCGGTGCTGGTTTCACCGGCCTTTCCGCCGCGCTGCATCTGGCGGAGGCCGGGCGCGACGTCATTGTGCTTGAGGGCGAGGAGATCGGTTTCGGCGGCTCAGGTCGCAATGTCGGGCTGGTCAACGCCGGCATGTGGGTGATGCCGGACGAGCTCCCGGCGGCGTTGGGAGAGACGCACGGCGAACGCCTGCTGACGATGCTCGGGAATGCTCCGCGTGCGGTCTTCGATCTCGTGGAGAAGCACGGCATCGAATGCGAGGTCGAGCGGCGGGGCACCCTGCATTGCGCGGTGGGCGAGAAAGGCCTTGCCGAGTTGCGCGACCGGGCGCGGCAATGGCAGGCGCGGGGCGCACCCGTCCGGCTGCTGGAAGCCGGGGAGGCTGCGGCGAAGATCGGCACGAACGCCTATTCCGGGGCGCTGCTGGACGAGCGCGCGGGTACGGTCCAGCCGCTAGCCTATGCGCGCGGACTGGCGACGGCCGCGATCGCC
This sequence comes from Faunimonas pinastri, assembly GCF_900110915.1. Classification (GTDB taxonomy): domain Bacteria; phylum Pseudomonadota; class Alphaproteobacteria; order Rhizobiales; family Afifellaceae; genus Faunimonas; species Faunimonas pinastri. The sequence goes on along the minus strand of NZ_FOFG01000021.1, from coordinate 18,613 downwards.
GCGGGCGCCCGCGTCTTCACCGGCAGCCCGGTCGTCTCGGCCGAGGAGGGCGATCCCTGGGGGCTGCGCACCGCGGCCGGGTCCGCGCGGGGACGGCAAGTCGTCCTCGCCACCAATGCCTATACGAGCCATGTCTGGTCCGGGATCCGGCAGGCACTGGTGCGTCTGCCCTATTTCAACATGGCGACCACGCCGCTTCCGGAGGCGTTGCGCCGCTCCATCCTGCCGGAGCGGCAGGGCGCATCGGACACGGAGGAGGTGCTCTCCTCCTTCCGTTTCGACAGGGCGGGGCGGCTGGTCTTCGGCTCGGTCGGCGCGTTGCGCGGGACCGGCACGGGCATTCATCGAAATTGGGGCCGCAGGGCGATGACGAGGCTTTTCCCGCAATTGAAGGGCATCGGCTTCGAGCAGGAATGGTACGGCCAGATCGGCATGACCGAAAACAGCCTGCCGCGCTTCCACAAGCCTGCGCTCAACGTCCTGTCCTTCAGCGGCTATAACGGGCGCGGCATCGCCCCGGGCACCGTCTTCGGCAGAACCCTCGCAGAGCTGATCCTGGGCAAGATCGCGGAGGAGGACCTGCCGCTTCCCGTCACATCCGTGACGCCCGCGCCCAATCGGATGGCGCGCGAAGCCTGGTACGAGATCGGCTCGCAGCTCTATCACGCGACGCGCGCCCGCTTCTGACAATCACGACGACACGAACCGCAATCCAGCAGGAGACCTCATGCTTCAGACCGCATCCGCCCCATCGCTTCGCGAAGAAACCGCCTCCTTGTTGCGTTCGCTCGGCCTGCATGAGACGAGTTTCACCGGCGGCGGGCGTGAGGTCCGCTCTCCGATCACCGGCGAGGTGATCGCCAGCGTGCCGGAGACGACCGCCGACGAGGCTCGCGCAACCATCGGCCGGGCGCACGAAGCGTTCCTGAAATGGCGAGCCGTCCCGGCACCACGGCGCGGCGAACTGGTCCGCCTTCTGGGCGAGGAACTGCGCACGGCGAAGGCCGATCTCGGCCGCCTCGTCACCATCGAGGCCGGCAAGGTGATCTCTGAAGGGCTCGGTGAAGTGCAGGAGATGATCGACATCTGCGATTTCGCGGTCGGTCTTTCCCGCCAGCTTTACGGGCTGACGATGCCCTCCGAGCGCGCCGACCATCGGCTGCAGGAGCAATGGCATCCGCTTGGCACCGTCGGCGTCATCTCGGCCTTCAACTTTCCAGTCGCCGTCTGGTCGTGGAACGCCGCGCTGGCACTGGTCTGCGGCAATGCGCTCGTCTGGAAGCCGTCGGAAAAGACGCCACTGACGGCCCTCGCGACGCAGGCGATCCTGGATCGCGCCATCCAGCGCTTCGGCCCGGATGCGCCGGAGGGGCTCTCCAGCGTGCTGTTGGGCGATGCGGCGGTCGGGGAGGCGCTTGTGGATGACGCCCGCGTGCCCGTGATCTCCGCGACCGGCTCGACGCGCATGGGGCGGATCGTCGGCCAGCGTGTCGCGGCGCGCTTCGGCCGCGCGATCCTTGAACTCGGCGGCAACAATGCGTCCATTGTCACGCCTTCCGCCGACCTCGACCTGACGCTGCGCGCAGTGGCCTTCGGCGCCATGGGCACCGCCGGCCAGCGTTGCACGACGCTGCGTCGGTTGATCGTCCACGAAAGCGTGCATGACGCGCTGGTGGAGAGGCTCGCGCGCGTCTATCGCGGCATCTCCGTGGGCTCGCCGGTCGCCGGTGACGCGCTGGTCGGGCCGCTGATCGATCGCACGGCCTTCGACGGAATGCAGAAGGCGCTGGAGGCGGCCAGAGCAGCCGGCGGCACCGTACATGGCGGCGAGCGGGTGGACGTGAACGGCGAGGGCAGCTTCTACGTTCGGCCGGCTTTGGTCGAGATGCCGGCCCAGACCGGCCCGGTCGTGGAGGAAACCTTCGCGCCGGTCCTTTATGTCCTGAAGTATCGCACGCTGGAGGATGCGATAGCGCTGCAGAACGGCGTGCCGCAGGGGCTGTCCTCGTCGATCTTCGGGACCGACATCCGCGAGATCGAAGCCTTTCTTTCCGCGGCAGGATCCGATTGCGGCATCGCCAACGTCAACATGGGGCCGTCCGGCGCGGAAATCGGCGGCGCCTTCGGGGGCGAAAAGGAAACCGGCGGCGGGCGCGAGTCCGGTTCCGATGCCTGGAAGGCCTATATGCGCCGCCAGACGAACGCCATCAATTACGGCCGCAGCATGCCGCTGGCGCAAGGCGTGAAGTTCGACGTCGACGGCGGCTCGGCGGAAGCATGAACTGACGCACGGATTTCCGGCACGCGCCGACGCGTCGTTCCGCCACCGTTCGCGATCTCCCGGGGGAAGAGATGCAGTGGATCCGGACGCACGGTCCATGCGGCGAACTTGCGCTGGTGTTAGCGTCCGGTCCCGACGAAGCCAATGACTCCGCTGAGCCATCGATCCGGAGCTTGATTCAGCGCGGGGGCATCAAGGTGGTTGTGACCATTGGAAGCCGCAGGGCCTTCTTCTACGCGTAGCGGGAATCGACGCTCGGCGGCCTCTCGCACCAACAGCGCAGTCCGCAATAACAACCCCCGGTTCCTCGTCTCGGATGGGCGACGGCAGACTGTACCGCCGGATCGGGCTTGCTCCCTCGTCCGGAGAGGCGGCATTGACTTGGAGCGCCCTCTGGCGGAGACCTCAGGCCGCCGGGCACCGCCCGCTTGCGCTTCCTCGAAGTGACCCATGCGATTCACTATCAGACAGATCGAGTACTTCATCGCCACGGCCGAGACGGGCAGCATCACGCTTGCGTCGGAACGGCTGAACATCTCCCAGCCGTCGATCTCCACCGCGATCACTCATCTGGAGCACGAGCTCGATACGAGGCTTTTCGTCCGCCATCACGCGAAGGGCCTTTCGCTGACGCAGGCGGGGCAGGTTCTCCTGGTCGAGGCCAAGCGTCTCGTCGAACAGGCGGAGTACATGTACACGCTCGCCAGCGAGGTGAACGAGAAGGTGAGGGGCCAACTTTCGCTCGGCTGCCTCGTGACCCTGGCGGCCATGGTTTTGCCGGAGCTGTCCCACTCCTTCACCTCCGCTTTTCCGGCGACGCGTATCGCGCAGATGGTCGGTAATCACGAGGAGTTGCTGGGGCGGCTGCAACGCGCGGAGCTGGACGTCGCCATCACCTACGACCTCTTGGTGCCGGACGGGTTCGAGTTCATGCCGCTGGCCAGCCTGCCGCCGCATGTGCTGGTCGGCGAGGGGAATCCGATCGCCTCGCGGTCGTCTGTCAGGCTGGACGATCTGGTGGAAGAACCGCTGATCCTCCTGGACCTGCCGATCAGCCGGGAATATTTCCTCGGCCTCTTCTCCACGCGCGGGCTCAATCCAAAGATCGCCACCCGCTCGCCGCATCAGGACGTGATCCGCACCATGGTCGCCAACGGTTATGGCTACAGCCTCGCCAATGTCCGGCCTCGCTCGGACACCGCCATGGATGGCCGCCGCGTGGTGCGGGTGCCGCTTTCGGGCGAGCAGAAACCGATGGTGATCGGCATCGTCACATTGCGGCAGAGCCGCAAGCCGCGGTTGCTGGAGAGCTTCGAGCGGCATTGCCAGTCCTTCATTTCCGACGGCTACATCCCCGGCATGGTCGCGCCCCTGATGGAGCGCCGGAAAGTCTCTCCGTGAAAACGGGCGTCTGCTTCCGTTTCTCCGATGCAGGGCTTAGCTGAACGCGATTTGCAGAACCTGCACCCGCTGCCCATGGTTCGCGCAAACACGATCCCGGAGTGAACCATGCCAAGCGTCGGGCTGCTCGAAAGGCTGATTTCCTTTCCCACCGTCAGCGCGCGGTCCAATCTGGAGCTTATCGACTTCGCGCGGGACTTCCTGACGCGTTGCGGGGCGCGCGCGATGATCGTGCCGAACGACAAGGGCGACAAGGCGAACCTCTTTGCCTCGCTGGGGCCGGAAGGACCGGGCGGCGTTCTCCTGTCGGGCCATTCCGACGTGGTGCCCGTGGAAGGGCAGGCGTGGAGTGCCGATCCGTTCAAGGCCGTGCAGCGGGACGGCAGGATCTATGGCCGGGGCGCGGCTGACATGAAAGGCTTCCTCGCCTGCGCCCTGCGTGCCGTCGAACTTGCCTCGAAAGCCGACCTGACGGAGCCGCTCCATATCGCGATATCCCATGACGAGGAGATCGGTTGCGTCGGCGTCCGTACCTTGATCGAGCGGCTGAAGCTCTCCGATTTCAGGCCGAGACTGGCGATCGTCGGCGAGCCGACCTCCATGCGCATCGCCACCGGGCATAAGGGCAAGACGGCCCTGAGCGCCACCTGCCATGGCCATGCTGCCCATTCCGCGCTGGCACCCACGGGGGTCAACGCCATTCACCTCGCCACGGATCTGATCGCGCGGCTCCGCGCCCGACAGGACGAGATCGCCCGCACCGGCAATCACGACGCCGGCTTCGCCGTGCCCTATACCACGATCCATGTCGGCCGCATTGCAGGCGGGACGGCGCTCAACATCGTGCCCGACCATTGTTCGCTCGACTGGGAAATCCGCTATCTCGGCACTGACGATCCGGCGGCCCTTCTGGCGGCGATTGAGCGGGACGCCGACGAGATCGCCCGGCGATCCCGCAATGTCGCGGACGAGGCAGGGATCCGGATCGAACCGCTCAACGACTATCCTGGCCTCGCCACCGGCTGGGACGAAGCGGCGACGGTCTTCCTGCGGGAACTTGTCTCGCAGGATACGCCATGCAAGGTGGATTTCGGCACCGAGGCCGGCCTTTTCCAGCGTGAACTCGGCATCCCGGCGGTTGTCTGCGGCCCGGGCTCGATGGATCAGGGGCACAAGCCGGACGAGTTCATAACGCTGGAGCAGCTGCACGCCTGCGACGCTTTCATGGACCGGCTGGTCGCGCGCCTTTGCACTCCGGTCTAACCCGCGGACGCGTTCACCGCTGCTTAGGGACGGACTAAGCATGTCGCCCGAATTCCGTAATTTACCGACTTCGTCGTCATGGCCCAGACTTGCCGCCACGTATGTCGTCTGCACGAGTGGGAGATGCGGGAAATCAGGTTGCGGGCGCCCGTCGCGGCGCTCAGCTTGGCGACGGTGGGAGCTGCCTTCGCGCACAGGACCGTCGTTTACCCCTGCTCGACGAGTGGCAGCGTATCCGCGGCCTTGAAGGTCTTTGCCGCGCCCGAAGGCGGCGCGCGGCTTCCTTGATGAACTCGACGGCCAACGGGGCGATGCTGCACCCGCGCCGTCTGAACTGCTTCGCAGCAATTGATCGTTCGGGCGCGACAGCGCCGTATCCGACGGGGGAAAGCACATGGGTGAGATGAGCCTGGCCGACTGGCAATCGCGAGCCGGGAAGCTCAGCTTCCGCTCGCAGATCTTTATCGATGGGCGTTTCGTGCCGGCCGCCTCCGGCGCCACCTTCGATAACATCAATCCCGCGACCGACGCCGTGACGGCGAAGATCGCGGCGGGGGAGGCGGAGGACATCGACCGGGCGGTCAAGTCCGCACGCAAGGCGTTCGAGACCGGCGTCTGGTCCCGTCGCGCTCCCGGCGAGCGCAAGGCCGTGCTGCTGCGCCTCGCCGAGTTGATCCGCGAAAATCTCCATGAGTTCGCGCTTCTGGAAAGCCTCGACATGGGCAAGCTCGTGCGGGACGCGGAAACCGTCGACGTCCCCGGCGCGGCAGGAATATTCCAGTGGTACGGCGAGGCCGTCGACAAGATCTACGACGAGGTTGCCCCGGCTCCGCCCGGCAACCTCGCCCTGATCCGTCGCGTGCCGCTCGGCGTCATCGGGGCGGTGGTGCCGTGGAACTTCCCGCTCGACATGGCCGCGTGGAAATGCGCGCCAGCGCTCGCGGCCGGCAACAGCGTCGTCCTCAAGCCCGCCGAGCAGTCGCCACTTTCGGCGTTGCGGCTTGCGGAGCTTGCGTGCGAAGCGGGTCTACCCGGGGGCGTGCTGAACGTGGTGCCGGGCCTCGGCGCCACGGCCGGTCGCGCGCTCGGGCTTCACCCCGACGTGGACTGCCTCGCCTTCACCGGCTCCACCGAGGTGGGGAAGTACTTCCTCGGCTATTCCGCCCAGTCCAACATGAAGCAGGTCTGGCTGGAATGCGGCGGCAAGAGCCCGAACCTCGTCTTCGCCGATCGTGCCGACCTCGATACCGCCGCAGACATGGCCGCGCTCGGTATCTTCTTCAACCAGGGACAGGTCTGTTCGGCGACATCCCGCCTCCTTGTGCAGCGGTCGATCAAGGACGCATTGCTGGAAAAGCTGGTGGATCGCGCCCGCGCGATCCAGCCGGGCAATCCGCTCGACCCCGCCTCCACCATGGGAGCGATCGTCGATGAGAAGCAGGCGGCGGTGATCATGTCCTTCATCGAGGATGCCTCGACGAGCGCCAGATTGGCCCTGGGCGGCGAGCGCGTGAAGGTCGATGGCGCGGGCTGCTTCGTTCAGCCCACGATCTTCGACGAGGTGCCGCCGGAGAGTCGGCTGGCCCGCGACGAGGTCTTCGGCCCCGTGCTGGCCGTTATTCCCTTCGACGACGAGGATGACGCGATCCGCATCGCCAACGACACGATCTACGGTCTCGCGGCCTCCGTCTGGACCGACAGCCTGTCGCGCGCTCACCGCGTGGCGGACCGGCTCCACGTCGGCACCGTGTCCGTCAACACCGTCGATGCGCTGAGCGCGCAGACGCCGTTCGGCGGCTTCAAGCAGTCGGGCTTCGGGCGTGATCTGTCACTGCATTCCTTCGACAAATACACGGGTCTGAAGACGACCTGGATCAAGTACGCCGCACAGGACTAGGTGGCGGCGAGAGGAATGGGGCGCGGCCAGCGCGCATCGGAAGGCCAAAACGGATGGGGAGCGGCGTGCGACGCGCGCGCCGCACGCTGATTGCCGAGGGGAAAATGACCGAACAGTCAATGCAGTTCGACTACATCGTCGTGGGCGCCGGCTCGGCCGGCTGCGTGCTCGCCAACCGCCTGAGCCGCGATCCCAACAATCGGGTCTGCCTCGTGGAGGGCGGCGGCTCGGACCGGACGCCGCGCATCCATGTGCCGGCCGGAACGATCACGCTCTACAAGAGCGAGCGCTACGCCTATCAGTTCATGTCGGAGCCGCAGACGCATCTGAACAACCGGCGCATCCACGTTCCGCGCGGCCGGATGCTCGGCGGCTCATCCTCCATGAACAGCATGATCTACATTCGCGGCGACCGCTCGGATTACGACACCTGGGCCGCGATGGGCTGCCCCGGCTGGAGCTATGACGACCTGCTTCCCTTCTTCAAGGAAGCCGAAGACAACCGGCTCGGGCAAAGCCCCGATTTTCACGGCAGGGGCGGCGAACTTGCCGTGGACAAGCCGCGCGATCCGAACCCCGCGTCCCGCCGCTTCGTCGAGGCTGCCAAGGAGATCGGCATCGCCGAGAATTCCGATTTCAACGGAGCGAAGCTGGAAGGCGTGGGGATCTACAACCTCACCCAGAAGGACGCGAAGCGGCTGAGCAGCTATCGCGCCTTCGTTCATCCGGTACTCAGCCGCGCCAATCTCACCGTGATGACGGACGCGCGGGTCGAGCGCCTCGATATCGTCGGCGGCGCGGTGACCGGCGTGACCCTCACGAAGGACGGCAAATCCCTGACGCTGCGGGCGGCGCGCGAAACGGTGCTCGCCGCCGGTGCGCTGGGTTCGCCGGAAATCCTGCTGAAATCCGGCATCGGCGATGGGGCCGAGCTTCGGGCCGTCGGCATGGATGTGCGCCACCACCTGCCGGGCGTCGGCAAGAACCTGCAGGACCATCTGGACGGGCTCGTCACCGTGCGCTCGCACGACAGTTCGACCCTCGGCTTTTCCGCGGGCTCCATGCCGCGCGTCCTCGCTTCGCCTTTGAAGTACCTGGCGAAGAAGGCCGGCTGGCTCACCACCAACTATGTGGAAGCCGGCGGCTTCGCCCGCACCAAATATGCCGGCGACGTGCCGGATGTGCAGTTCCACTTCGTGCCGGGCTATCGCAGCCATCGAGGCCGACTCTTCGAGTGGGGACACGGCTACGCCATCCACACCTGCGTGCTGCGCCCGGAAAGCCGCGGCAGCGTCTTTCCCAAGCGGACGAACGGCCAGGCAGAGCTCGGCATCGACTTCCGCTTCATCGACAAGGAGCAGGATGCGCGCGTGCTGGTGGAGGGGATGCGCCTCGCGCGGCGCATTCTCGGGGCCTCTCCTTTCGCCGGTATTCGTGGAGCGGAAATCGCGCCCGGGCCGAAGCGGATGAGCGACGAGGCGCTGATGGACTATGTCCGGTCCGACGCCAGCACGGTGTTTCACCCGAGCGGCACCTGCCGCATGGGCAACGACGAAGGCGCGGTGGTTACCCCGGATCTGAAGGTGCGCGGCCTGGCGAACCTGCGCATCGCGGACGCTTCGATCATGCCGACGCTGATCAGTGGCAACACCAACGCGCCCTCCATCATGATCGGCCAGAAATGCGCCGCCATGATGCTGGCCGGCTGAGCCGATCGGAACCGATCGGCGCCGGGCGGAGACGGCGCCGACGAGAGCAGATCCGAAGAACGAAAGGCCTCGGCGGGATAGCTCCCGCCGAGGCCTTTTTCATTCGTGGACGTGTCGGTCGATGCCGTGACGCCCGGCGGATGAGAAGTCTCTCTCCGCCGGACGGTCCTGCGGCCTTTACCTCGCGACCTGGTTCAGGCCGGCGGTCGCCGGTTTCGCGCCGGAAAGGCTGTACTTCATGATCGCCCAGTAGATGGGGCTGACCACCGCCAGACCGACGATCCAGGAAATGTCTGCGCCATTCAGCATGGTCGCGACCGGCCCAGTATAGATGCCGTTCGAAATGAACGGGATCTGGATGACGATGCCCAGCGCGTAGCAGAAAAGCGCCGGCCAGCAATACCGGCCATAGACGCCTCCATCGCGCCTGAAGAACGAGGCGACGTCGTATTCGCCATGGCGGACGAGATAGAAATCCACCAGGTTGATCGCTGTCCACGGCACAAGGACATAGAGAAGCAGCAGGATGAAATTGGTGTACTGCGCCATGAAGTCGGCCGCGGAGAAGATCGCGATCACCAGCGACAGCCCGGCCAGGACGATCGCGGCGACGACGCGCGCGCGGGGCCGCACCTTCCAGCCCGGTACGAAGGTCTGGATCACGGTCAGGCTGGAGAGCACGCCGCAATAGAGGTTCATCGCGTTGGTCGCGGCGATGCCGAGCGAGAAGATCGGGATGACGATAAGCGCCAGGGGGCCCAGCACCGCCGTCAGGGCGGCAACGACATCGCCGCCGACCGCGAGCGTGCCGAGGATCGCGCCCAGGAACATCGGGAAGAGCGAACCCAGGACGCAACCGAAATAGCTCGCCCAGAAAGCCTGCCGCGAGCCGGTCTTCGGCGGCATGTAGCGCGAGTAGTCGGAAACGTAGGGCGCGTAGGCGATCTGCCAGAGCGCGGCGGTGGAGACCGCACCGAGGAAGCCTGCCACGGTAAAGACGCCCTTGGTGAAAGCCTCGGCCGGAACGCCGTGCACCAGGAACAACCAGCCGAAGGTCGCGACCAGCGCCAGCCCCGACAGCCAGGTCAGGAGCTTGGCATAGGAGTGGATCAGGTCATGGCCGAAGATCGCCGCGACGACGCTGACGAGCGCCACCACGACGACACAGGTATTCTGGCTGAGGAAGCCGACGATCGAGTGCAGGGATTGCCCGCCCAGGACCAGGTTCGACGCGAAGAAGCCGACATACATGATCACCACGAGGGCAACCACGGCGACCGCTCCGAATGAGCCGAACTGCCCGCGCGTCTGCACCATCTGGGGAACCCCCAGCTGCGGCCCCTGCGCGGCATGCAGGGCCATGAAGATGGCGCCCACGAAGTTGCCGATGATCAGGGCGACGATGGAATGCGTCAGGCCGAGGCCGAACACCGTCGTGGCAAGGGCGCCCGTCACGATGGTGAGCATCATGATGTTGGAGCCGAACCAGATCGTGAAAAGGTCTCGCGCCTTTCCGTGACGCTGATCCAGTGGAATGGGATAGATCGTGTTCTCTTCTATCCCGGTCGAGCTGATTTCTGACATTAAACCCCTCCGCTCGTATCTCTCAGTCCTGCTCCCCAGCAGAACCGGCATATGAGAACAAGAGGATGGCAGGCGACGGCCGGGAATTCGCTTATGATTTTCAGGGCTTCGACTTCTGGAAATCCGAACCAGCCCGCCGGGATCTTCGGGATCGACCGGCACCACCCTCCTGGCCGGAGCAGGCATCGGAAATCCCGAAGCAGTGCTGAATCAAATCGTAATGTCGGGCGGCCGGAGCCTCCGCTAGCCCTAGGCAAAACCTCTCTGCGCTCTTCGTCGCGCCAGGAAAGGATGCCAAATGTCAGTTGAGAAGATCGACACGCTTGTCGTCGGAGCCGGCCAGGCCGGGGTAGCGATGAGCGAGCATCTGAGCCGGGCCGGCGTGCCTCATCTCGTCCTTGAGCGAGGGCGGATCGCCGAGCGCTGGCGGTCCGGCCGCTGGGATTCGCTGGTCGCCAACGGTCCGGCCTGGCATGACCGCTTCCCCGGCCTGGAATTCGACATGAACCCGGATGTCTTCGTGCCCAAGGAAGGGGTCGCGGACTACTTCGTCGCCTATGCGGAGAAGTTCGACGCCCCCGTCCGTTGCGGCGTGGAGGTGACCAGCGTCCGCAGAGTCCCCGGCCAGCCCGGCTTCCGGGTTGAGACGTCGGAGGGCACGTTGGAGGTCCGGAATGTCGTGGCGGCCACCGGCCCGTTCCAGCGCCCGGCCATTCCGCCGATCGTACCGACGGCGGCCGGCGTCCTGCAGATCCATTCCAGCGATTACCGCAATCCAGGGCAGCTGCCGGAAGGCGGCGTGCTGGTCGTGGGCGCCGGCTCCTCCGGCGTGCAGATCGCCGACGAGCTTTCGCGCGCCGGACGGCAGGTCACTTTGTCAGTCGGCCCGCACGACCGTCCGCCGCGCGCCTATCGCGGCCGCGATTTCGTCTGGTGGCTGGGCGTGCTCGGCAAGTGGAACGCGCAATCCCCGGCGCCGGGGACCGAACATGTGACGATCGCGGTCAGCGGCGCGCGCGGTGGCGAGACCATCGATTTCCGCCGTCTCGCCGCGCAGGGGATCACGCTGGTCGGCCTGACGCAGGCTTGCGAAAACGAGGTCCTGTCCTTCCGCTCGGATCTCGCCGCCAACATCGCCCGGGGCGACGCGAATTACCTGTCCCTGCTGGACGAAGCGGACGCCTATATCGCGCGCAACGGGCTGGATCTGCCGGAAGAGCCGGAGGCCCGCGTTTTCGCGGCCGAGCCGTCCTGCATAACGGACCCGATCCTTCAACTGGATCTGGCGAAGGCCGGCATCGCCACGATTATCTGGGCAACGGGCTTCACTTCCGATTACAGCTGGCTCGAAGTCGATGCCTTCGACGAAAACGGCAGGCCCAAGCACCAGCGCGGCGTGTCGCCGGAAGCGGGCATCTACTTCCTGGGCCTGCCCTGGCTTTCGGGCCGCGGCTCAAGCTTCATCTGGGGTGTGTGGCACGACGCCAAGCACGTCGCCGACCACATCCTGATCCAGCGCCAGTACCTTGATTATCGCCCGTCCGGCCAAGGCGGCGAAAAGGCCGATTCACGGCAGGAAGCTGCCGAATAGACCCTTCGCACTCAGACGTTTCACGCAGCACGAATTGGATGGCTTCAGTGGCACATACCCGGATCCGCAAGTTCAACACCAAGGAAACGTATCCCGAGCAGAACCTCGACAACGACCTGTGCCAGACGGTCGTGGCCAAGGGCAGCATGGTCTTCGTGCGCGGGCAGATCGGCCAGGATCTCGACACGTCGAAGAGCGTCGCCATCGGTGATGTCACCGGCCAGACCGAGCAGGCGATGGCCAACATCAAGATGCTGCTCGAAGAGGCCGGCGCGAAGCTGGAGCATGTCTGCAAGATCACGATCTACATCGTGGATCCCCGCTACCGCGAGCAGGTCTACCGCGTCGTCGGCAAGTGGCTGAAGGGCGTCTATCCCGTTTCGACCGGCATCGTCGTCTCCGCGCTCGCCCGGCCGGAATGGCTGGTCGAGGTCGATGCGATCGCGGTGATCCCCGAGGACGGCAAGTGACCTTTTCGGTCGTCGCGCGCTGCGCGGAAACCGGGATGTTCGGCGTGGCGGTTTCCTCCTCATCCCCGGCCGTGGCCGCGCGGTGTGCCTATGCCCGCGCGGGCGTGGGGGCCGTGGCGAGCCAGAACGTGACCGACCCGTCGCTCGGCATCCGCGCGCTCGACCTGTTGGCGCTGGGCGCCGATGCCGGTCAGGCGATCGAGGTGCTGCGCGCGTCGTCCCGGCATATGGAATTCCGGCAGGTCCTGGCCGTCGATGCACAGGGGAGCACCGCGATCCATTCCGGGCCGCGCGCGCTCGGCATCTGGGCGGAAGCGCGGGGCGTCGATGTCGCCTGCGGCGGCAATCTCCTCGCCAGCCCCGACGTGCCGCAGCGCATGGTGGAAGCTTTCGAGGCGTCCTCTGGTCCGCTCGGCGACCGACTGATCGCGGTCATGCGTGCGGCGCTCGCGGCAGGCGGCGAGGCGGGACCGGTCCGCTCGGCCGGCATGAAGCTGGTCGACAAGGTATCCTGGCCAGTGGCCGACCTCCGCGTCGACTGGAGCGAGAACTGCCCTGTGGAAGGACTGGCAGCCCTCTGGCAACTCTATAAACCGCAGCTCGCCGACTACGTCACGCGCGCCATAGATCCCTCCGCAGCCCCAAGCTACGGCGTCCCCGGCGACGAATAGGCCGACGCTGCCTGCTTTTCGCCAGCACGGGGTTGGTGCCGAGGAACGGCCCGGCCGGCGCCAAGGTGTTCGACCATCGATTCCAGCCTCGATCCGGAAGCCCAGATCACGCTTCTGCGGCTGATGGGCAACGGGCCGATCAATCCTGGATGTTGGGGACGATGAATACCGAGGGCCGTAAGATAAACCCTCCATAAAGGGCACTCGACGGACGGCTCGTCTATTTCGGGATCCGAGTGGAGGACGGAGAAGACGCCTTGATGCTGCTCGAAAGCCCTTAGCAAAAGCTGCTGCTGGGCCAACTGTGCAACAACAGTGTCCAGCTCTGCTGTGTGGATACGGATGTCAGCGATCCGTCGTTCTTCTTCGATCACTTCAGGACAGCGCGGCCTGCTGGCGCCGCTGCGGGAGCGCACTGGCGACCGCGCCGGCCCGTCGGTCGCTGGGGCACTTCGCCGGTATCGACTTCTTCCCCGACAAGGTTGCGCCCTTGGCCGGGCACGACGCCCGCCAAGCGCGGTGATGCCGCTTGCCGCCGATATGGCCAGCGTAGTGGCGGTTCTGGGCGAACGCGCCGCCGCGCTCGGTGCCATCCTCCTGCGTGGCTACACGGTTGAGTGCTTCGAGCAAGACGATGGAGGCGTGCGGCTATGGGCCGGCGGCAAGCGCTTCGACGCGCCGTGGCTCGCGGGGTGCGACGGCGGGCGCAGCACCGTCCGCAAACTCGCTGGCATCGCCTTCCCCGGCACCGCTCCAGAGTTCACCGGCTATTCGGTCAAGGCGACGCTGGGCGATGCGATGGCGTTGACGCCGGGGCGCGCCCTGACCAGCAACGGTGCCTGCATTCACGCGCCGCCGGATGCGCTGGGGATCGCCGAATGGGACGGAGGTGCCGGGCACCTCACCGTGCCGCTTACGCGCGAGGATATCGAAGCGGTGCTGCGCCGGGTGTCCAACACCGAAGTCTCGCTAATCGAATTGCACCGCGCGACGACTTGGACCTATCGCGCCTGTCAAGCCGCTACGTATCGCGAAGATCGGGTGCTTCTCGCCGGGGACGCCGCACACATTCACTCGCCGCTCGGCAGTCAGGGCCTCAATCCCGGCATCGGCGACGCCCTTGCGCTCGGCCGCGCGCTCGTCGCTGTGTTGCGCGGCGGAGCGAGACCGGACCGTCTGGACAGCTATGAGCAGGAGCGACGGCCTATCGTCTCCGACATTCTTGAGCGCTCGCGAGCACAAGTCGCGCCGCTGCGCCCGCTCCTGGCTCTCGTGCCTTGGAAAGGATCATGCGCGACCTCATTGCGACACGCGATGGCGCGACCTGCTTCGCGGAGCGCGTGGCAGGCATCGGGGCGTCCAATGGGGCGTGAGCGACCAATCGGTATTCGCAGCGTCTTTCCCGCAGACGATCGTAGGGGAGAACGTTCACCGGCAGCCGCTCAGCAGTGTTTCCTGAAGGCCGGGGACGGCGGACCCATCTGCCGAATGGCTCCGCCGTCGCTTCCTGGTGCTCAGAGCCTGCCGATCGCTAGCTGTTCGCGCGTGCGCTTCAGGGTCGACAGAAGCGCGGCCTTGTAGCCCTCGTCGCTGTCGAACTGCGTTTGCTCGACCTGCTCCTCGGGACCGCCCGGCTGTTTGCCGCGCAGGCCGAGATAGCAGTAGAAGCGGAGCTGGAGCTCGCCCGCGTCGTCCTCGAACAATTCGTTGACGATGGCGCCCTCACGCGGGCCTGTGGCCTGGAAGAAGGTCACCTTGGCTTCGGGTTCGAGTGCGATGATCTCACGCAGATCCTGGCCGGCAATCGTCGCCTCGCGCACGAAGTGGGTCGCGCTCTCCTCGGTGACGTCGCAGCGGGTGCAGAGGCCCGGCGGCAAGAACAAGCGGGCGTCGCGTGCCTTCAGCTCCAGCCCCTTCCAGGCCTGTTCTCGGGTCAGCCGGATCTCTCCGGCGGGGTTCACGGGCACGGTGGCGGTCGAGTAGATCATGGGTAGTCTCCTGAATGGCTTGGGTCCGGATCGCCAGGCTCAGCCGGCGATCCCGGCAACGAAGTCGCGATAGGTGCGCAAGGGGCGGCCGAGCAGCGTAGTCAGCCGCTCGACGTCACCGGCCTCTGGCACCATGCCGTCGCTGACGAAGCGCTCGCCCATCAGCCGCATGTCGAACGCCATCCAGCTCGGCATGAACTGGCGCAGGTTCTGCTCGAACGCGGCGACATCGTCGCCCGGATAGGCGATCGGACGGCGAAGGACGTCGCTCCATATCGCCGCGGCGCCTGCGCCGGTCAGCGTGTCGGGGCCGACCAGGTTGATCCGCTCGAACGGCAGCGGTTCGGCCGAGGATTCGCGGCGGACCAGCTCGAACGCGGCGATTTCACCAATGTCGCGCGCGTCGATCATGGCGAGGCCCTTGGCGCCGATCGGCATCGGGTAGATGCTGTAGGCGGTAATCACGTCCTTGATCGTGTGCTCGTTGTCCATGAAATAGGCGGGGCGCAGCACCGTCGCCTCGAAGCCCATCGCCTCGATCATCCGCTCGACGCCGAACTTGCCGGCGAAGTGCGGCACGTTCACGTAGACGTCGCTGTGAATCACCGAGAGGTACACGACGCGGCGCACCCCCGCCTCGCGCGCAACGCCCAGTGTCAGCAGCGCCTGGGTGAACTCGTCGGGCACCACCGCATTGAGCAGAAACAGGGTGGAGACGCCGGCGAAGGCGGCACGCATCGCATCGACATCGAGCAGGTCGCCCTGCACGACATCGACGCCGGCGGGCAGGTTCGCGCTTGCGGGATTGCGGACGAGGGCGCGCACGCCGGCGCCGCGCTGGATGAGTTGGTCGACGACGTTGCGGCCGACATTGCCGGTTGCGCCGGTAACGAAGATGGTCATGAGGGTCACTCCCTTACTTGAGCCCGATTGGCTGATCGGAAAATCGGCGATCCACATCGCGTCGAATAGGCGCTACATCTGGACTCCCCGTCTCGCTGGTGGAACACCGTGGACCTGCTCGCGCTTGCCGACTTCACCCTTGTCGCCCGCCATGGCGGGTTCGGTCGCGCCGCGCGCGCGGCAAACCGCCCCAAGGCGACACTGTCGC
The DNA here is from genome assembly GCF_900110915.1 of Faunimonas pinastri. GTDB lineage: Bacteria > Pseudomonadota > Alphaproteobacteria > Rhizobiales > Afifellaceae > Faunimonas > Faunimonas pinastri. The sequence continues at coordinate 2,647 of NZ_FOFG01000021.1, read as the reverse complement.
GGCGTGTGGCGGAACTGGAGGCCGCCCTCGACCTGCGGCTGTTCGAGCGGGGCACGCGCGACCTCAAGCTGACGGAGGAAGGCCGCGCGCTGTTCGAGCGCACCGGCATGCTGCTGACGGAGCTGGAGGAGAGCGCTGCCGCGATCGCCGCAGGGGGCAGTGCGCCCAAGGGGCGCTTGCGGATCAGCGCGCCGCTGCTGTTCGCGCAGACGGCAATGGGGAAGCTGGCAGGGGAGTTCGCGCTCAAGCATCCGGCGGTGCGGCTGGAGGTGACGACGGACGATCGCGCTGTCGACATGATCGAGGAGGGCTACGACCTGGTCATCCGGGTCGACCCCGCGCCCGACGATAATCTTGTCGGTCGCGCCTTCCTGCACGACCGGCTGCTGGTGGTGGCGAACCCCGCGCTTGCCCGGCCGGCAGGGAAAGCAGCCGTGCCCGCGGTGGTGCGCACGACCGGCGATCGCCAGACATGGCGGGTGAGGGCGGAGAACAGCATCGCGGCGATTGCGGTCGATCCTGTCTTGGGGCTGTCGTCGCTCATCATGGTGCGCGACGCGGTGCGCGCGGGCGTGGGCGCCGGGCTGCTGCCGGTGTCGCTCGTCAGCCACGACCTGGCCGATGGCACGTTGGTGCAGTGGGGCGAGGTGGACGCGCGCGACATCGCGCTGTGGGCGCTCTATCCGACGCGCCGCCTGCTCAGCGCCCGCGTCGCCGCCTTCCTTGACCACTTGAAGCTGGCGTTTCCCAACGGAACGCCCGACGAGCTTGCCGCGTACATCGCGCGGTGACCCAGCGCGACCGTCGCGGGACTTACCGGGCGGGTCGGGACGAGCAGCTTGCTCGTGACCGACGCTTCGGCCTCGCCCAGGTCGCGCTGCCTGCCGCGCGTCGGTTTCATACGCATGATGCCGGCGCTGTTGATGAAGATGTTCACGGTGGGGAGGTCAGCGACGAGCTTCTCGGAGAACGCCAATTTGGTCGTGACCAGGCTCCGATACCGCGCACGGAGCGTGCGGCTCAGGCTTCTCCCCACACGTCCCGCACTCGCTCGATGGCAGGTCGGGCGAGAAGCTGTTCGAAATGGCGCTGGATGTGCGGTGGAGGTGTGCGTGGAGGGCGGGATGACTGACGTCCTGGCGGGCCGCTACGATGCGGGCATTCGGCTTGGCGAGCGGCTGGAGAAGGACATGATCGCGCTGGCGGTCAGGCCTCCGCTTCGGGTCGCGGTGAAGGTTTCTCCCGGCTGTCTGAGCGACTATCCATCGGCGCCGGAATCTGCCGCCCTCACGGCTCATCGCCGTGTCGCCTGTGGTGACGGTCACGCCAGGCCGGGGGCCGGTGTTTAACGACAGCGACATGCTGCTGGGCGCCGCCTTTGATGGCTCCGGCATCCTCTACATGCTGGAGGATCTTATGGCGGCGACGCGGCCTTCGAACTACTCAACGAGACGCTTCGAGCAAGCAGGGCTATGTGAAGGCTCGGCCAGGCGTCGGCGTCGGTGTTGGAACCTTGATGGTGTTTTCAGAATGGCTGAGCCGACCGATCTGCTGCGGTGTGGCAACGTCGAGCCGCTGCCACAGCCGGCGAGACGTGCAGACCGCCGATCGAGGCGATGTTGATGATGTGGCCCGAACCTTGCGCGTTCATCGTCGGCAGCACGGCCGCGATGCCCCACAGCACGCCCTTGATGTTCACGTCCACCATCTGCTCCCACTCATCGACCTTGAGCGAGGACATGGGCGAGAGCGGCATGATGCCGGCATTGTTGACGATCACGTCGATGCGTCCGAACTCATCGACCGCTGCCCTCGCGAACGCGGCCACATCCTCCCGGTTTGTCACGTCGAGGCGACGCACCCTGACGATACCGCCCGCTTCGGTCATCTCGGCGCGGAGCCTTGGAGCCGATCAGTGCGCCTTGCGCCCAGCATGACCGTCATGCCCGCATCAGCCAGCACACGGGCCGTCGCCTCGCCGATGCCGCTGCTGGCACCTGTGAGGAGCACTATCTTGTCCATATTCTCGTCTCCGATGCCTGCCGGAGAGATAACGGAGCATGTACAGCCCGACTATCGCTTCAATCATGCACGAGCTGGTAAGTCGCGCTGGACAATGTCAATCGATCTTAACGCCCTTGCCACACTCGCAACCGTGGCCCGCGCCCGCAGCTTCCGTGCCGCGGCCGACCAACTCGGCGTCACGCGATCAGCCGTCAGCCAAGCGGTTCGCAAGGTGGAGGACGCACTCGGTACGGCGGTGCTGCGACGAACGACACGCAGCGTGACGCTGACCGAAGCGGGCGAGGCGTTACTGGACAGGGTCGCGCCCGCCCTCGCCGAGATCGATGCTGCCGCGCAGGCCGCTGCCGCGCATGACGGAAGACCGACCGGTCTCCTGCGCCTGGCCGTGTCCTCCATCGCGGAACGCTTCCTGTCCGGCGACCTGCTGGCGTCGTTCCTGACCGCCAATCCAGACGTCCGGCTCGATGTTCTCGTGACTGACGCGGAGTTCGATATCGTCGGGGCCGGGTTCGATGCCGGCGTGCGGCTAGGTTCTGAACTCATTAAGGGTTGAGCTTCTGGTCGAAGGCTGATTCACCTGTTCGGGGAGGAGCATGGTGATGGCGCGTTACGATCTCAGCGA
>NZ_FOFG01000004.1 GCF_900110915.1 Faunimonas pinastri | reverse complement strand
TCGAGCTGATGAAACGCTCAGGAGACGGTGCGACAGCCTGAGCAGCACCCCCGGAAATCCTCCAGCCGGGCGGTCCAAACTCGGGGAGCACGTCATTCAAGGGCCGGACTCTAACGCCGCGTGGAGGATATTCTTAGGGGCAGGTCACAACGTCACTTGCCAGCGGGCAACCGGGGATGACCTCTTCGGTTGAAGGCTGCGTGAGACCAACAAGCTCCGATTACACCTTCTATGCTTGGATTCAAAGTTTAAGGTGGCTAGCCGATGAGACAAATCCCAGACTACGGCGACGACAGAAATAAGGGATACTGCGTGCACTGCGGTAGCGGTGCCGACGAAAGCCGGGATCACGTTCCTTCGAAAGTCTTCCTCGACGAACCGCTTCCCGAAAATGTAGCGGTCGCGTCCTCATGCCGTGAATGCAATCATGGGTTCTCCCTCGATGAGCAGTACATGGCCTGCTTGCTGGAATGCGTGATGGTGGGTTTCGTCGATCCTGACCGGATCGAACGGTCGAAGATCTCGCGAACACTCAGAAACGATGCGAAGCTCGCGGCAACCTTGGCAAGCACGCGGCAGGATAAGGACGGTCGTGTCGTTTGGGATGCCGATATGAACCGTATCAAGCGTGTGGTGATCAAGCACGCCCGCTGCCATATGGCGTATGAACTGAACGAGCCCCAGATCGATGAACCCGAATTCGTTTTGATCAAGCCTCTGGAGCTTATGTCGGCAGACGAGCGCAGACTTTTCGAACAAGACGAACCAGCGTTCGACTTGTGGCCAGAGGTGGGAAGTAGAGCGCTGAACCGGTTGTTAATCGCCGGCCCGGACGTCTTCTCCGAAGGCTGGCTGGTCGTCCAGCAAGGCAGGTATCGTTATCGGGTGACGCAGCACGATGGTAATCGCGTCAGAATGGTGTTCCGCGACTATCTGGGTTGTGAGGTGGCTTGGTAGAAAGAAATCTTTCGAGACACTCCGTGAGCCGCTCGCGGTCTCTCGCTTTGGTTTCGCATTCCCAGATGATCAGCACCTGCCACCCGGCCTTTTGCAGCGCTCCGAAATTGCGCTGATCGCGCTCAACATTGCAGTTAATCTTGGCTTTCCAATACTCCGAGTTTGCCTTCGGTTGTCTTGCATCCCGGGCGCAGTCGTGACCGTGCCAGAAACATCCGTTAACGAGCACAATTTTGCGCGGACCGGGAAACACCAAGTCTGGATTGCCCGGCAAGTCCCTGCGATGTAACCGGTACCGGTAGCCCAGCCCATGTACCAGCCGGCGCACGACCATTTCGGGCACCGTGTCCTTCGACTTGACCGCCCTCATTACCGCGCTACGCTGAGGATCAGTCGTTTTCGCCTTCGTCACCGTTCTCTGCCTCGACAGACGCGGCACCGCCCAAGGCCACGTAGCGACGTTCCGCAAGCCACTGCAGGCGTTTCGCCTGCGTCAACAGAACCCGACGTAGGCCGCCCTGAACCTTACGTTCGGATATCACCTGCGCTAGGCGCGAGATGATTAGGCTGCGGCGGGCAATCCGGAAATCGGGATGGCTCCTGATATTAGCGACCTCATCTGAAACGACGCGCAACTTGAAAGAAGGCGGAATCTCAATCGACACGGTCGGTACAGGCGGGTCCTTTTCGTTGAGGATCGCTTTAAACTGGCTACCTGCGATCGCCTTGCCGAAAACAGCATGCTCCAGGGCATTTAGATGCGCCCGCGCAGCTGCCCGGTCTGCGGTGCTATTAATGTCCTGAAACTGTGGGAGGGGGAATACCTCAATTTCATAGACCTCGAACGGGTCGAGGACGGACATAGCCACCGCATCGGTCCGCTGGTTGGTAAGGTGACGGCGGATGCGGGTGCGGAGCATCTCGTTGGTCTGCCCTACATAGATGGGCTCACCGTCGTAATCGTAGAAGATGTAAACGCCCCACCTGAAATTGCCGACGCGGCGCTTCCCGCCTGTGATGGCGTCATCAAATTCGCTGTCAAGGAAGGTGACTAGGTTACGGCGAAGGTCCTCGGTCTCGAATGGTGGGATATTGATATTGTCCGGTTTCTTCTCCGCCGCCATTCAGCCCCTCCGGATTGGAGTCATCTCCGATTCGACTTGGACTATATCTGCACGAGTTACGGTAGTCTTCCGCCAGGTTTCGGAACCGGTGAGCTGAATTTCGAAATCCACGAAGTTGACCTCGTCGTCCCGGCCGCCGAAGCAGGTGTGGAAAGCCTGCAGCAGCGTGACGTCGGCGAGTTGCTGCGCGATGGCCTTCGTTACAGCACCAGCTGGCACTATAGCGGGGAACATGTAGACGCACGGTGGCGGAACGCGGAAAGGACCGAGGTCGGTGAGCCTGGGTCCGTCCTCCCCCATGATCTTTGGGCACGGCCGGCCAACGGTACCGCACACCATGTCCCATATGATCACACCATCGACTTGCTGGTCGCGTGCGATCATTTCGGCCGACAGCCGGGTGTGGATACCAGACCACGCATTGCGCCGAGGATCGCCGGCAGCATTAGTCATAATGCTCCAGATGATGAACTCGTCCGCAGAGCCAGGGCGTTCGAATAGAGTGACGTTGTTCCCATCCATACCGCCTGTAAGGGCGATCACTGCGTTGCGGCCATGCGTCAAGCGGACCCAATAGTCACTGCGCTCGGCTGCCTCGCTGAGATCCCAACCCTCGATCAGGCCAGAGTCCTCCATGTGGTTGAGAACATGCTGCACGAACTCCCGCTTCGGCCGCATAGTCGCCGAGTACTGCCCTCGAATACGCTCAACCGCACCCCGAAACAGCCCGGAATTGTAGAACTCCTTTTCGTCGAGCCCATGTTTGCCAAGAAGATGAGCTTGGGTCTTGAGGACCTCTGCGAACTTCTCGATCTGGTCGCGTAGGCCAGCGTTCTGCTCACAGGGAATGACACTCATGCAGCAGCAGCATCCCGGGCCTTTTGGCGCTTGAGAAGGGGCTCGATCAAGTGATGGGCTAGATGCCTCACGACGGGTACAGCGACGCCATCGCCAGTAAGGTGGTAGGCCTCGTTGTAGTTCTTCGGAAGCACGTACTCTTCATCGAGCCCCATAAGGCGTGCGGTCTCGCGGGAAGAGATGAGGCGCGAGCGAATGCGATTGCCGTCGACCACAACGATAACCTGACGCGACGAGCCGCCGGCAGGGGTGCGAAGGCAGCCTGCTAGATCATCGAAGCGCACTTCGGCGCGCTGGTGCTTTATGCCGTTTTCGATGCGCGTTCGCTTATACACGGCACCGACCATGCGACGTCCGGCGCGTTTGGCAGCCTCGACCTTCGCCAGGTTGATAGGCGACATCTGACCGAGTAGCTTCGTGGTCTCCGCAGCAGTGTGCCACTTTACGCTCTTTGGCTCTTCCTCAATAAGATCTGCAAAAACGGTGTTGCGATGCCGCGGCGTAGGCATGTTCCACCACAACCAATTCCCTTTAGCTTCGTCATTTATCCGTTCGTAGGCCGCCTGCAGACCGCGAGTGTGGAAAGGCTCGATCGGACCGGGGGAAACCATGGCGTCCTCGACTTCAACATCGTCACGGACACCAACAACAAACAGACGCGGACGCGAATGCGGCACGAACAGAGCGGCGTCGATCACCAGTGCGCCGTATCTATAGCCGTTCTCAGAGAAGGTCTGGCATATTGCCTCGAAATCCTTGCCGCTGTGGCTAGTTAATGTGCCGGTGACGTTCTCAAGCGCGACCACGCGCGGAGCACGACCCTCAGCGATTAGAAGCTTCACGATGTCCCAGAACGGGTAGAAGGTGCCGGAGCGCTCGCCCCGAAGACCAGCGCCGCCGCCAGCTAGTGATAAATCTTGGCACGGGAAGGATGCCCAGGCGAGATCAGCGATGCCCGGCAGCTCGCTTATCTCGACCGTACGGATGTCACCCACCTTGAGGACCGTCTGACCGTCCTTGTCCCAGTTGGACTGATATGCCGCGCCCTTTTTAAAATCGAAGTCATTCGAAAAAACGCACTTCCAGTCGCCGCCGAGACCGGCGCGGGCCATTCCTCCACCGGCGAAAAATTCGTAGAAGGTAGGCTTGGTGGTGTCCGTCATTTGGCCCTCAGCATCCATCAGCATACCCGACAGTCGTTTACGGTTCGTTCTCACTCTAGCATTGTTCACGTGAATTCATAGAGGAGACGGAAAGTCTTCGCACCGCAATGTTCGTCGCAGGCTTTCATAAGCGCACGAAAGGAACCGTGGCCGGAGAGGGCCGAAGATATGAGAATGTCCCACCCTTAGGCCGCCGATTACAGCCGGCGCTCCCTGCACCTATACTGCACCTAGCGCGAATCTCGACCTGCGGGGGCTTGAAATCCTGTCTTCGCAACTAGTTGATCTTATTAAAGTTTCGCACCATCGCAAAACCTGTGTGTGGTAGACAAACCACTTTTTGAGTCCGGCGCGTCTACCAATTCCACCACACCCGCACGGTGCAGCCCCCGCGTGCAGTGCGGCCGGGGCAGGACCGGGCTGCTATACGATACCTGCCGGTGGATTTCCAGATGATTGCCGCGGGTGCGCGTGTCGAGGCGCGAAGAACCTCCGCGCTTCGACGGAACTCAGTCCTTCAGCAGGCGCGCCGCCCAATCCGCAACCGCATCGCCGCTGCTCATGTCGGCCTGCACCAGCCCGTCGATCATGAAGGTGGGCGAAACGTGGATCCCGTTCTGGCGCGCATATTTGCAGTGCCATTTGATCTCGCGGTCGAGATCGGGAATGGCGAAGGCCTGGGCCAGCCGGACGCCGCTGTAATCTTCGATCCGGGCGATGATTTCGTTCGGTGTCGCGTCGCGATTCGGGCCGCCGAAATGGCGCTCGAACTCGAATTCCTCGCGGTGATCCGCCACCGCCTTCATCACCGCCTTTGCCGCTTGCCTGCCGCCTTCAAGCGTCGAGGCTGCCAGAATGCAGCGGACGATGACGCCGGAATAAAGGTGCCAGGGCTGCGACTGGAGGCGGATCTTGACGGTGACGCGATCCTCGCCGGCCTCGGCGAGCAGCTCGTCGAGCTTGCGGAAGGCCTTCACCGAGAAGGGACAGGTCGGTTCGATAAAAACCTCGAACACCCGGGGACCGCGACCCCAGACCAGCGGATCGGCCCGCCATGTCGTCTCACTCATTCGATCGTTCCTTTCGACAGCCGCCAGCGGCAGCCATTTTCGCTTCGGCAGCCCCGTGGCGTCGCTTCAATAACAAACGGTTCACTGGCCTTCAGCATCCGGACGCGGTAGGGCGAAATGCCTCAGGGAAGGATCCTATGCTTCGCCCCCTTTATGACTGGACCATGCGGCTTGCCTCCACGCGGAATGCGCCGGCGGTGCTGGCCGTTGTCTCGTTCGCGGAAAGCTCCGTCTTCCCGATCCCGCCGGATCCGCTGCTGGTGCCAATGGTGCTCGCCCGCCGCGACCGCGCGTGGTTCTTTGCCGCGATCTCCACGGTCGCGTCGGTTCTCGGCGGCATCGTGGGTTACGCGATCGGCGCGCTGCTCTTCGATACGCTCGGCGGATGGCTGATCCGGGTCTACGGCCTCGGCGACAGCATGGAAACGTTCCGCGCCGCCTACAACCAGTATGGCGCTCTGATCATCCTGCTCAAGGGCTTCACGCCGATCCCCTTCAAGCTGGTGACGATCGCGTCCGGTTTCGCCGGTTACGATCTGATCCCCTTCATCCTGCTGTCAGCCGTCACGCGGGGGGCGCGGTTCTTTCTGACGGCGGCGTTGCTCCGGGCCTACGGCGATTCGATTCGGATCTTCATCGAGAAGCGCCTCGGTCTTGTCACCGCAGGTTTCCTGATCGTCGTTGTCGGCGGACTGCTCGCCGTCAAGTTCCTGGCCTGAGGAGGTCGATTTGGTCGTGACTGTTGAAGGCTGGTGGGGGAAGCGCGAATCCCTCCGCGTCGCATCCCTGATCTTCGTCGTTGCGGCGGCGGCCATTCTTGGCGCGCTCGGCTTCCAGTATCTCGGCGGCTACGAGCCCTGCCACCTCTGCCTGATGCAGCGAACGCCGTTCTATCTGGAAGTGCCGGTCGCGCTGGTGGCGATCGTCGCCGCGTGGAAACGCGCGCCGCGCTGGGTGCTGGCGCCGCTCTTCATCGTGCTGGCGATCCTGGCGCTCTACAATACCGGGCTGGCGATCTTTCATTCCGGCGTGGAGTGGAAGTTCTGGCCGGGTCCGGCTTCCTGCTCTCCCAGCACAAGCGTCAAGAGTGCCGCCTCGGTGCTGGGTAGCCTGCAGGCCGGGATCCATGGCCCTAGCTGCGAGGATGCGGTCTGGCGCTTCGCCGGGCTGTCCTTCGCGGGGTGGAACGTGCTGATCTCGGCTTTTCTGGCCCTGCTCGGCATCTTCGGCGCAACGCGCGCGGCGAAGGGGGTCTGAGGCTCAGGCCGCCATTCGCCGGATCGGCTGGAAGATCTCCCCCGGCGAAAGCCTACGGCTCCAGTTCGGCATCCCAGTAGAGATAGTCGAGCCAGCTGTCGTGAAGGAAGTTCGGCGGGAAGAGGCGACCATTATTGTGGAGGTCGAAGACCGTCGGCTCGAAGGGCCGCTTTCTCGGCCACATGCCGATCTCGTCGCAGCTCTTGTTGCTCTTGCGAAGATTGCAGGGAGAGCAGGCGGTGACGACGTTGTCCCAGGTGGTCTGGCCGCCCTTGGATCGCGGCACCCAGTGATCGAAGGTGAGATCGTCGGTGGATCCGCAATATTGGCACTCGAAACGGTCGCGCAGAAAGACGTTGAAGCGGGTGAAGGCAGGATTGCGCGACGGTTTGATGTAGGTCTTCAGCGAAACGACGCTGGGCAATTTGATTTCGAAGCTCGGACTTCGGACAAGGAAGTCGTATTCCGAGACAATGTTGACCCTGTCCAGAAACACCGCCTTGATCGCGTCCTGCCAGGACCACAACGACAAGGGGTAGTAACTGAGCGGTCTGAAATCCGCATTCAGCACTAGAGCCGGATGCGCGTCGGGAGAGACGTGTATCGTCATACCGGTCTTCGTAGATCAGGGAATCGGGACTGATCCCCTTCCTGCTTACCGATAGTCTACAGCCCTCGTGACAGTGTTGTGAAGCCACTACTTTGCGGTTCACTTGGGAACGTTCTTCAAGCCCTTGCGATCATTCCGGCAACACGCGTTTCAGGAATTCGCCACCGATCGACAGCCCGTCGGGGGCGATGCTGTGAGCGATGCCGCGCGACACGTGCCACTCCACCGGCAGCCCCGCCGCGCCCAGCGCCTGCGCCGCCACCAGCAGGCTGCCGACAGGCACGACATTGTCTCCGTCGCCGTGGACGAGCAGCACCGGCGGCTTGCTGATCGACGGAAGCGCCAGCGACGCCGGGTCGGCGAGAAGCCCGGAATAGCCGACGATGCCGGCAAGCGTTTTCTTGCGCTGCGGACCGACATGCAGCGCCATCATCGTGCCCTGGCTGAAGCCGACCAGCGCGACGGCGCTCTCGTCCAGACCGTGGCGCTGCAATTCCGCATCAAGGAAGCCGTCCAGCGCCGGCCGGGCCGATTCCACGCCCCGCGCGAGGTCGTGCGGATCGCGGGAGGTAAGGCCGAACCATTGCCGACCGAGCGCGGATTGCTCGCAAGGGGCGGGCGCGTGCGGGGAGACGAAAGCGGTATCGGGCAGCATGCGCGACCATTCCCGGCCAAGCCCGATCAGGTCGTTTCCATCCGCGCCGTAGCCATGCAGGAAGACGACAAGGCTCTTCGCCTTTCCGCCGGAGGAAGGGGGCAGGCGCGGTCCGTCGATCATTGCAGGAATTCCGATTTCAAGTTCTTGCGCACCCGGTAATAGGCCCAGAAGAGCCGCGCCGCGACCCCGCGCCAGGGCGACCAGAGCGCCGCCATCTCGCGCAGCGCCTTTTCGGAAGGCCGTGCTTCCAGACCGAACGCGTCGCGGACCGCTTCCTGCAAGGCGAGATCGCCGGCGGGGAAGATGTCGGGATGGCCGGCGCTGAAGAGGAGATAGACCTCGGCCGTCCAGGGGCCGATGCCCTTGAGCGCGGTCATCGCGGCGATGGCTTCCTGCGCCGGCACCAGATGCAGCGCGTCGAGGTCGAGGTGCTCGGTGAGGGCGGTGGCGATCCCGGTCAGCGTGCGGATCTTGGCGGCCGAAAGTCCGGCCGTCTGCAAGGTCTCGACTGGCGTGGCGAGGTACTGAGCGGGCGTGAAGGGCTCGACCGCCGCTCGGAAGCGCGTCCAGATCGCGTCGGCCGCCGCATCCGAGATCTGCTGGCCCATGATCGTGCGGGCGAGGCCTTCGAAGCCGCCGGCGCGTCGCCGCAGCGGCACGCTTCCCGCGACGCCGAGAACGGCGGCGAGGCGGGGATCAAGCTCCGCCAGCGCCGCGACGGCTTCCGCGATATCCGCTTCCGTATCGATGCGGCGCATGGATCACATGAATGTCAGGCGGCGTCCGTCACCTGTCCGGCGGCGCCGAAGCGACGCTCGACATATTCCTCGACGATCTGCTTGAAATCCGCGGCAAGCGTCGGCCCGCGCAGCGTCATCGCCTTCTGTCCGTCGATGAAGACGGGGGCGGTCGGCGTCTCGCCGGTGCCGGGAAGGGAGATGCCGATATCGGCGTGTTTGGATTCACCCGGACCGTTGACGATGCAGCCCATGACCGCGACGTTCATCTCTTCCACGCCCGGATACATTTCCCGCCAGACCGGCATGCGCTCGGTCAGGTGGGACTGGATGTCCTTGGCAAGCTCCTGGAACAGTGTCGAGGTGGTTCGGCCGCAGCCGGGGCAGGCCGCGACGACCGGCAGGAACGCGCGGAAACCCATGGTCTGCAGGAGTTCCTGCGCGACCTTGACCTCAAGCGAGCGATCGCCGCCGGGCTCGGGCGTAAGCGAGATGCGGATCGTGTCGCCAAGTCCCTCCTGCAGCAGGATACCGAGCGCGGCGGAGGAGGCGACGATGCCCTTCGAGCCCATGCCGGCTTCCGTCAGGCCGAGATGCAGGGCGTAGTCGCAGCGCGAGGCCAGCATGCGGTAGACCGCGATCAGCTCCTGTACGTTGCTGACCTTGGCCGACAGGATGATGCGGTCGCGCGGCAGGCCGATTTCCTCGGCGCGCTGCGACGACATCAGCGCCGACTGGACCATCGCTTCCTTCATCACCGCCGACGCGGAGACGGGGTGGGCGGCGACCGAGTTTGCATCCATCAGGCTGGTCAGCAGCGCCTGGTCGAGCGAGCCCCAGTTGACGCCGATGCGGACGGCCTTGCCGTAGCGCGCGGCCGTCTCGATGATGGTGCCGAACTGACGGTCCTTCTTTTCCTTGAAGCCGACATTGCCCGGATTGATCCGGTACTTGTCGAGCGCCTCGGCACAATCGGGGAAATCGGTCAGCAGCTTGTGGCCGATATAGTGGAAGTCGCCGATCAGCGGGACGTCGATGCGCATGGCGCGAAGGCGGTCGCGAATATGCGGCACGGCGGCGGCCGCTTCGTCGCGGTCGACGGTGATGCGCACGAGCTCGGAGCCGGCGCGCGCCAGCGAGGCAACCTGCCGGACGGTCGATTCGATATCCGCGGTGTCGGTATTCGTCATGGACTGCACGACGACCGGTGCGCTGCCGCCAACGACCACGCCGCCGACATCGACGGGAACCGAACGGCGCCGCGGCAGCGGCATGGCGGGGATTATCTGATCCCGGTTTGCCTGATCCATGATGAGAGACCTCTTTCTGAGGAACAGGTGACGAAGGGAAGCGCGGAAGTCAACGCGCTCGATCCGCGCGCCATAGCGCAAGATCGTGATCATAGGATGACTGCCCGCGCATCGATAGTCTGGTCCTCTGCCTTTCGCAGGCGGTATAGACGCTGCGAACGGTATGGCGGGTGCGGGGAGGGGCCGGTGAGCGAGCGGGACGCAGAAGACCGGGCAGGCGCGGCGAGCCCGATCAACCTGGCCTTGCAGGGCGGGGGCGCCCATGGCGCCTTCACCTGGGGCGTGCTCGACCGGCTGCTGGAGGAGGATCGCTTCTCGATCGAGGGAATTTCGGGTTGCAGCGCGGGGGCGATGAACGCCGTCTGCCTCGCCGACGGATTCGCGCGCGGCGGCGCGGACGGGGCTCGCGAAACGCTGCACGACTTCTGGCGGGCGATGGGTCAGCACTGGTGGTCGAGCCCCGTGCCGCGGACCATGTGGGACCGGTTGACCGGCAGCTGGTCGCTGGAGAACTCGCCGGCCTTCCTGCTCTTCGACGTCGCCTCGCGCTTCTATTCGCCCTACGACCTCAATCCGCTGAACATCAACCCGCTGCTGGAAACGATCCGCGAGCAGATCGATTTCGACCGGGTGCGCGCGTCCGGGATCAAGGTCTTCATCTCGGCGACCAATGTCATCGACGGCAGCGTCAAGGTCTTCTCCGGGCCGGAACTCTCGGCGGAAGCGGTGATGGCGTCGGCCTGCCTGCCGCATGTCTTCCAGGCCGTGGAGATCGACGGCGTGCCCTATTGGGACGGCGGCTACATGGGCAATCCGTCGCTGTTTCCGCTGTTCTACGAGACTGTCACCGAAGACATCCTGCTGGTGCAGATCAATCCCGTGGAGCGGCGGGAAGTGCCGCGCTCGGCGCGCGAGATCCTGAACCGGCTGGACGAGATTACCTTCAACGCCTCGCTCATGAGTGAACTCAGGAGCATCGACTTCGTGTCTCGGCTGGTCGACGAGGGGAAGCTCGACCGGCGCGAATACAAGCGGATCCGGCTTCATGCGGTGGCCGCCGACGCGGCGCTGAACTCGTTGTCGACCACCTCCAAGTACAACACGGAATGGGACTTCCTCACCCATCTCCGCGATCTCGGCCGCGCGGCGGCGACCGACTGGCTGGAAAGCGGGGCCGATGCCGTGGGCCTGCGCCCGGGCATCGACCTCTCGGCGCGGCTCGCCCCGGGAGGGACCGGGCGGGGCGCGCCGGAGGGGCAAATGGCGCCGCATCTGCGCGAGACGCTCTCCCGCGTGCGCACGGAAAGCGGCTGGCGGCGCAACGAGGGACGCGATCCCGAAAGCTGAGGCGCATTCGCGTTTCAGCTTTCGCGTTTCAGGCGGTGCCCGGCCCATGCTTTGCTCGCGGCAATTGTGCGACGTTCTGGCATGGGAGCCATCGCGCGACAGGCTTGCTAACTTATATTTCTGATCCTAACTATGTGCCATGCAAACAGATGTCGTCCAGCTGCGGGCCGAGTTCATCCGGTCGATGCATCGGCTGCCGCGCCTTTACCGGCGTGAGGTGGACCGGATTCTTCGTCGCTACGAGCTGTCGGAAGCCTCCGCCGTTCCCGTCGTCCTGATCGGGCGCATGGGGGACGGGATGCGACAGGGCGCGCTTGCGGAGGAGATGGACATCGAAGCCTCCACGCTGGTGCGGCTGCTTGACCAGCTCTGCTCCAGTGGCCTGATCGAGCGCCACGAGGATCCCGCCGACCGCCGCGCCAAGACCCTGCATCTGACGGAAGAGGGTCAGCGGCTTGCCGTGCGGGTCGATGCTGTTCTGATGGATCTCAGGAAAAAGCTGATGGGCTCGGTATCGCCGGCGGATCTGGAAGCCACGCTCCGCGTTTTCGGAGCCATGGAGGGTTCGCTGGCGGAATGCCAGCAGGAGGACATTCTTCCATGAGGGCGCCGACGCTTCCCGAGATCATCTTCTCGGTAAAGGCTTTCGTTTCGGCCATGCTGGCGCTTTACATCGCGCTCAGCCTTGGGCTGGAACGGCCTTATTGGGCGATGCTCAGCGTTTACGTGATCGCCAATCCGCTGACCGGGGCGACGCGATCCAAGGCCGTTTTCCGCCTTCTCGGAACCATCATCGGTGGCACTGCCGCCGTCGTGATGGTGCCGAACCTCGTCGATGCGCCGGTGCTGCTCTGTCTCGCCATGGCGCTGTGGGTTGGCGGTTGTCTCTATATTTCCCTGCTGGATCGCACCCCGCGCAGCTATATCGCGATGCTGGCGGCGTATACGGCGCCGATCATTGGCTTCGGCGTCGTTTCCAACCCGAGCTCGATATTCGACGTAGCGCTGGTTCGCGTCGAGGAAATTTCGCTGGCCGTCGTGTGCGCCACCCTCGTGAGCACGATCGTGCTGCCGCGTCCCTTGGGACCGGTGCTGATCGCCCGGCTTGACGGGTGGCTGCGCGACGCCGGGCAGTGGGCGATCGACATTCTCTCCTCCAGCCACGACGGCAACACGCTCTTCGACGAGCGGAGGCGGCTCGCCACCGATGCGGTGGATATGAACGGCTTTGCCGAACATCTCGTCTACGACACGTCCGGTCTCGACTGGGCGCTGCCGACGGTTCGCAACCTCCAGCGTCGCATGGCGCTGCTGCTGCCGCTGCTGCCATCCATCGCCGATCGCCTTGCCGCGCTGAAGCAGATGGGCGAGCCGCTTTCTCCCGGCGTCGCGCAGCTGCTGGAGGACATCAAGGCCTGGATGAGAAAGGGCCGGGATTACGAGAGCAGCGAGACCGACGCCTTGCTGGCGCATATCGCCGAGCTCACGCCCGCGCCCCGTGCCGATCTCACCTGGAACGAGATCCTGTTGTCGAACCTGCTCGCGCGGCTGGGTGAACTCGTCACGATCCGGCACGAATGCCGTGAACTGCAGCGCTTCATCGCGGCGGGAAAGCCGCTCGCGCGGCAGAAGGTCAGCGTCGAGCGGATCAGTCGCCAGCACCTGGTCCACCTCGATCCGGGCATGGCCATGTTCTCCGCGGCTGCCACGATCTTCATCTTTCTCGTATCCTGCGCTTTCTGGATTACGAGTGGCTGGAACGATGGCGCGACGGCGGCGGAAATGGCTGCGGTCGCCTGCTGCTTCTTCTCCACCCAGGACGATCCGGTGCCCGGCGTGCGTGCCTTCGCCATCGCTTCCGCCTGGACCGTGGTGATCGGCGGCATCTATGTCTATGCGGTATTGCCGCAGATCGATGGCTTCCCGATGCTGGTGCTCGTGCTGGCGCCGTTCTTCATCGTGGTCGGCTCGTTCGCTCCCAATCCGGCGCTGTTCATGACCGCCTTGCCGCTGCTGGCGAATACCTCGTCCTTCCTCGCGATTTCGACGACCTACAGCGCCAACTTCGCGACCTACATGAACAACGGATTCTCGCTTGTGGTCGGCATGGCCTTTGCGGCCGTGGCGCTGGGCATCATCCGGTCCGTCGGGGCGGAGTGGAGCGCGCGCCGGCTCCTGCGAGCGGGCTGGGGCGATATCGCGGAACTGGCCAGCGGCGTGAGAGCCTCGGATCGGCGCATCTTCACAGCGCGGATGCTGGATCGCCTCGGCCTGCTGGTGCCGCGCCTCGCCGCGGTCTCGCCGAGCGCCGACCTGACGGCGGCCACCGCGATCAGCGACGTCCGCGTCGGCCTCAACATCATGGATCTGCAGAAGGCGACGGGAGCACTGCCGTCAGGTGCCTCGGACCGGGTCCGGACGCTCCTGGACGAACTTGCGCACTTTTACGGTCACCGGGCATCCCGGCCGATGGCGCTGCTGCCGGACGGCGCGCTGCTGGAGGGCCTCGATCTGGCGCTTCGGGCGGTGGCGGAGGGAGCGACGACTTCGGCCGGGCAGGCGGGACTGCATGCGCTCGTGGGCCTGCGTCGGAGTCTCTTCGCGGATGCCCCTCCCTATGTGCCGCCGGAGCCGGCACCTCCCACCGTCAGCCTGCCTCCTCAGGAACTCAAGGCCGTAGCATGATTGCGGAACTCGATATTTACGGCGTGTTCATCCCGCCGCTCTTGCTGTTCGCCCTGATCGCCTACTTCCTGACCGTCCCCGTTCGCTGGGGATTGAGCAGGATCGGCTTCTATCGACTCGTCTGGCACCGGCCGCTCTTCGACCTTGCCATGTTCGTCATTCTTCTGGGCATCGTGGTCCTGCTTTCCGGCAGCACCACTCATCCCGTCGGTTCTCTTCTTCCCTGGATTTCATCATGAGACGTTTCTTCGGCTTTATCGGCCGCTTTGCCATGACCCTGATCGTAGTCGTGGCTGCCATCCTCGTGGGCTGGCAGCTCTGGGCCTATTACATGAAGGATCCCTGGACGCGTGACGGGCACGTGCGTGCCGATATCGTCAGCGTGGCTCCCGACGTGTCGGGGCTGGTGACCGAGGTTCTCGTTCGCGACAACCAGCCGGTGAAGGCAGGCGACGTGCTTTTCCGCATCGACCGCCAGCGCTTCGAACTCGCCCTGAAGCAGGCCCAGGCGGACATCGCCAGCAAGCAGGCGACGCTCGATCAGGACCAGCGGGACCTTAACCGGGTCAACCAGCTGAGCGAGGGCGTGGTGTCGCGCGAAACCAAGGAAAAGGCCGCCTCGCAGGTGGAAACGGACCAGGCTGCTCTCCAGCAGACCTTCGTCGCCCGCGACGTGGCCAAGCTGAACCTGGACCGCTCCGAAGTGAAGGCTCCCGTGGACGGGATCGTCACGAACTTCGAGCTGCGTCCCGGCAACTATGTCTCGACCGGCACCGGCGTGACCGCGCTCGTCGATACCGACAGCTTCCGCGTGGAAGGCTATTTCGAGGAAACCAAGTTGCCGCGCATCCATGTGGGTGACGCCGTTTCAGTGCATCTCATGGGGACGCGGGCCAAGCTGTCCGGCCATGTCGAGAGCATCGCAACCGGCATCGCCGAGCAGGATCGGACGCGCAGCACCGATCTCCTGGCCAATGTCAGCCCGACCTTCAGCTGGGTGCGCCTGGCCCAGCGCGTGCCCGTCCGCGTCAAGCTCGACAAGGTTCCCGAGGGGCTGAACCTCGTTTCCGGCCAGACCGCGTCCGTCTTCGTGCTGAAGGACGGCAAGGAGCCTTCGCTGATCGGGCTCCGTTCGGGCGCCTGATCGAGGCGCACGCTTCGATCGCTCGACCGATCCGGTCCCGCAAGGGAACGCTTTGCCGCGCAATGACTTTCCCGTGCGGCAAAGTTTGAGGAGAGCGGGATGCGTCTCGATGGGCAGCGGGAAAGCGACAACATCGAGGACCGGCGCGGATCGGGCGGCGGTCTAGGTGGCGGTTTGGGCGGGGGCGGAGGCCCTATGCTCATTCGTGGTGGTGGTGGTATCGGCGGCCTGATCATCATCGTGATCCTGGCGCTGGTCTTCCACGTCAATCCGCTGTCGCTTCTCTCCATGATGAATGGAGACGGTGGCTCCTCTCAGACCCAGACGCAGGGCCAGTCGCAGCAGGCCGGCTCCAACGCCGCCGGCGGCCAGAACGACCAGATGCGCCATTTCGTGGGCAAGGTCCTCGGCTCGACGGAGGACGTCTGGACGCAGACCTTCCAGCAGATGAACATGCAGTATCAGGCGCCGACGCTGGTGCTCTTCTCCGGCGCCACGCGCTCCGGCTGCGGCAACGCGACGGAAGCCTCAGGCCCGTTCTACTGCCCGAACGACCGCAAGGTTTACATCGATCTCGGCTTCTATGACGAACTGCGCCAGCGCTTCCACGCGCCGGGCGACTTCGCGGAAGCCTATGTGCTGGCCCACGAGGTCGGCCATCACGTGCAGAACCTGATCGGCATACTGCCCCGCGTCGATCGCGAGCGTGCCAATTCCAGCCAGGCGCAGAACAACGCCCTGTCCGTCCGCCTCGAACTTCAGGCCGACTGCTTCGCCGGTGTCTGGGCCGCCAAGACCAACCAGCAGGGACTGCTGGAGGCCGGCGATATCGACGAAGCGCTGAACGCCGCCAGCCAGATCGGCGACGACACGCTGCAGAAGCAGACGCAGGGCTACGCCGTGCCGGACAGCTTCACGCACGGCACCTCCGCGCAGCGCAAGAGCTGGTTCACGCGCGGCTTTCAGGGTGGCAACATCGATGCCTGCGACACGTTCGGCGCGCGCACGCTCTGAGCGGCGGTTCGCGCGGGCTGAGCCGGGGAGGCTGAAATGAAGTGGCTGCGCCGGCTTTTCATCCTGATCGTGGCGCTCCTCGGGGGGGCCGCGACCTCGCAACTCCCGGAAGTGGCGCAGCAATATCGTCAACGGCTCGGCGGCGCTCTCGACGAGATCCGCCAGATCGTGGTGGATCTCGATGCCGACGCCGCCAAGAACGGGCTAACGCGCGAGGAAGCGCTGCAAACCCTGTCGCGCTCGACCGAGAACTTCCTGATCGACCGCGCCTCCACGATGCGGATCACGATCGATCGATATCAGAACCTCCGGCGGCAGAAAGATGAGTTCGAGACGACGCAGCCGCTGCTGCGGCCGGTCATCGTCATGCAGCATCCCGACCGCCGCGTGGTTCAGGGCGTGCTGCGGGACTATGTGCCGGCGGTGCCGATGTCGGTAGCCGACGCGGTCTGGGCCGCGATCGGCTTTTTCGTCGTCGCTTTCGTGCTGTGGGGGATCTTCAGTATCCTCGCGCTGCTGTTTCCCGGCCGTCGACCGGTCCCGCCGATGGAGCCGCGCGATCGCAATCCCATGAGGCCGCAAGGCCCGCGAGGGACGACAGCGCCGCGAGGAACAGTCGCTGTGCGCGAAGGCGCGCCACCTCGCCGGGCGTGGCGCGACGCGCCGCCCCAGAATACCGGGCCGCAGCCGTCAGGCCAGGCGCGGCGTCAGGACGGAACGCTGCCGGAAATCGAGATCGGCTCGCGGGTCAGCGAGGACCGTGGGACAGACCGTGAGCCGCGGTCGCTTTCGCCTTCTCCTCGCGCATCAGGTCCACGAAACGCGTGAAGAGGTAGTGGCTGTCCTGCGGGCCCGGCGAGGCCTCGGGATGGTACTGCACGGAAAAGACCGGCTTGTCCTTGAGGCGCATGCCGGCGTTAGAGCCGTCGAACAGCGAGATATGCGTCTCTTCCGCGTTCGGCGGCAGGCTGTCGCGATCCACCGCGAAGCCGTGGTTCATGGAAACGATCTCCACCTTGCCGGTCGTGTTGTCCTTGACCGGGTGGTTCGCGCCATGATGTCCCTGGTGCATCTTGGTGGTCTTGCCGCCGACGGCGAGGCTTAGCATCTGGTGGCCGAGGCAGATGCCGAAGGTCGGCACGCCCTGGTCCACGATGTTGCGGATCGTCGGCACCGAATACTGACCGGTCGCCGCCGGATCGCCGGGGCCGTTCGACAGGAACAGGCCATCCGGATTGTGGGACATGATCTCTTCGGCCGTGGCGGTGGCCGGCAGGACGGTGATGCGGCAGCCTTCGCGGGCAAGCAGGCGCAGGATGTTGCGCTTGATGCCGAAATCCAGCGCGACGACGTGGAAGGGCGCGTCGCCCTGCACGCCGTAGCCCTCGCCATGCTTCCACGGCGTTTCCGACCAGGTGTAGCTTTGGCCCGTCGTGACACCCGGCACGAGGTCGAGCCCGTCCATGGAGGGGAGGGCGGCGGCTTCGGCCTTCAGCGCCTCCACGTCGAAATTGCCCTCGGGATCGTAGGCGATGAGACCGTTCGGCATGCCCAGGTCGCGGATGCGGTTGGTCAGCGCGCGCGTATCGACGCCGGCGATCCCCATGATGCCGCGCGCCTTCAGCCAGGCATCGAAGTGCCGGGTGGAGCGCCAGTTCGCGGGATCGCTGATGTCGGTCTTGATGACGCAGCCACGCACGCCCGACGCGGCGGCGCTGTTCACCGTCTCGACGTCGTCGTCGTTGGCGCCGACATTGCCGATATGGGGAAAGGTGAAGGTGACGATCTGTCCGGCATAGGAGGGATCGGTGAGGATCTCCTGATAGCCGGTCATCGCGGTGTTGAAGCAGACCTCGCCGGCCGCCTTGCCTTCCGCGCCCAGGCCCATGCCTTCGATCACCGTTCCGTCCGCGAGAACGAGGAGGGCGGTGGCTTTCGGTTCGGTCCAGTCCGGCGTCGTCATGGCGGCTCCCGCGTGTTCGTGCACCCGCGCGCTTGCACGGGGTCGCTGGCGTCTCTATGTGGCGAAGGGTCTCCCGCGCTTGCATGCGGGATTGGACCTTTCAAGTAGTGGGGACGGCGCCAAGCGTCAATCGCCGTGCCGCTCCCCTCCTACATTCAGCCCGAAGAACCGTGAGCCAGACCACGATGCGTGACGCGATCAACAATGCCCTGAAAGAATCGATGAAGGCGCGCGACAGCGCCCGTTCCGGCACGCTGCGCCTGATCAACGCCGCGCTGAAGGATCGTGACATCGAGGCGCGCGGCAAGGGTCGCGAGGCGGCTTCGGAAGATGAGATTCTGGCGACGCTTTCCAAGATGGTGAAGCAGCGCGAGGAATCGGCCAAGGTTTATGAGGAAAATGGCCGGCCGGAACTGGCGGAGAAGGAGCGCGCCGAGATCGCCGTGATCCGCGCCTTCCAGCCCAAGCAGATGGACGAGGCGGAAACCCGCGCGGCCGTGCAGTCGATCATCGCCGAAACCGGCGCCGCCGGCCCCAAGGACATGGGCAAGGTGATGGGCGCTCTGAAGGAGCGCTATGCCGGGCAGATGAACTTCGGCCAGGTGAACGGCATCGTGAAGGATCTGCTCGCGCAGGCCGCCGGCTGAGCCTCCACTGCCGATATCGATCCGGCCCGTGTTGGTGGGCCTGTGTTGATCGGGTACAAGAGCCGATGCGCACGCGCATCGGCTCCGCCGACGTGCTAGTCTGATCTCATGCGCTTTCCCCCATCCCTTCTCGACGAGATCCGTGCCCGCCTGCCGCTCTCGCAGGTGGTGGGGCGGAAAGTCTCCTGGGACAAGCGCAAGTCTCAGCCCAATCGCGGCGACTACTGGGCCTGCTGCCCCTTTCACGGCGAGAAGTCGCCGTCCTTCCATGCCGACGATCGGAAGGGCCGCTATCATTGCTTCGGCTGCGGCGTCTCCGGCGATCACTTCACCTTCATGGTGGAGCAGGAGGGCGTCAGCTTCCCCGAGGCGGTCGAGCAACTTGCGGCCGAGGCGGGTGTGCGACTGCCGGAACGCAACGCGCAGGCGGAGCGGCAGGAGGCCAAGCGCGCCTCCCTCCACGATGTGATGGAGCATGCGGCTCGCTTCTTCGGGGAGCAGTTGCACCGCCCGGACGCGGCGAGGGCGCGGACCTATCTACGCGACCGAGGCCTCGGGCCGGAGATCCTGAAGCGCTTCCGCATCGGCTATGCCCCGAATTCCCGCAGCGCGCTCAAGGAGCATCTGGCGAACGCGGGGATCTCGCAGGAGCAGATGGTGGAGGCGGGGCTGCTGATCGCCGGGCCGGACATCGCCGTTTCCTACGACCGCTTTCGCGACCGCGTGATCTTCCCCATCACCGACCTGCGCGGTCGCATCATCGCCTTCGGTGGTCGGGCGCTCTCGGCCGATGCGCAGGCGAAATACCTGAATTCGCCGGAAACGCCGCTCTTCTCCAAGGGCCACGTGCTCTTCAACGGGCACACCGCCCGCGCCGCCTCCCGCAAGGCCGTGCCGGTGATCGCGGTGGAAGGCTATATCGACGTCATCACCTGCGTTGCGGCGGGCTTCGAGGCGACGGTCGCGCCGCTCGGCACGGCGCTGACGGAGAACCAGCTGCATCTGCTCTGGCAGATGGCGGACGAGCCCGTGCTTTGCTTCGACGGCGACGATGCCGGCCTGAAGGCCGCGTTCCGCGCGCTCGACACGGCGCTGCCGCATCTGAAACCCGGCAAGAGCCTGCGCTTCGCGCTGTTGCCGGGCGGACAGGACCCCGACGATTTCATCCGCGCGGAAGGCTCCAGGGCTTTCGGGGCGACGCTGGAGAAGGCGACGCCGATGGTGGAGATGCTGTGGCTGCGCGAGACCCGCACGGCCACCATCGACACGCCGGAGCGCCGCGCCGGACTGGAACAGACCCTGAAGAACGCCGCCGGCACGATCGCCGACCAGAGCGTGCGCCGCTTCTACGAGATGGCGATCCGCGAGCGGATGGATGCCGAGTTCGGACGCGCCCGCAACTTCGCGGCGAGGGGGCGAAACGCTGCAATGAAGCGCGGCGGGGCGCCCGGCTTCATGCGTCCCGGCGCTGCCGAGCCGACCGGGCCGTCCGCCAGCCTGCTTAGTAATCCGATGGTGCGGGCAGGGCACTCGTCGCGCGATCTCAGCCTTAGCGACGCCGTGCTGCTTGGCGCCCTGCTTTTCCATCCCGAGATCGCCGAAGAGCGGCTCGATGTCTTCAGCCACATGGATTTCGAGGGCGGCCTGGGGCGGCTCGCGGGCGGCCTTCTTGCCTGTCTGGCGGAAAACCCGGACCTTTCGGCGGACGGTTTGCAGGCGAGCCTCGTGCGCAGCGGACATGGCGAGGCGCTGGAGCTTGTGATGGGCAAGCTGCGGCGCACGGGCTTCAAGGCGCTCGGTCCGGATTCCGATCCCGTGCGCGCTGCGACGATCTGGGATGACGCTGCCCACTTGCGTGTTCGTTCTGGAACGCTATCTAACGAACGTCAGGCGGCGGCGGAGGCGCTGGGCCGTGAGGCCAGCGACGCGAGCCTGATCCGATTGCGCGACATCCAGGACCAGGATAACCGCACTCTCCATCCGGATGGAGGATCCGACCCCGAAATGGCAAGGATCGTGCATCCCTTCAAATCGTAAAGTGGGCCGACCCGCGCGGTCTGCTTGCTTTGTGCTAGAATGAAATGATACCGGACTGCGGTCTTCTTCAGGATCTCTTAAGCGAGAGGGCTGCAAGGGTCCGTTCGACCGTTTAACCACATTTTGGCTCGCTTTCGAGTAGGCCGCAGAGACGCACTGATGGCAACGAACACACAGAACGCCGCAGAGACCAAGGACGAGGCAGTCGAGCCGCAGGCCGTCCAGGACGGTCCGCTTCTCGACTTGTCCGATGCCGCTGTCAAGCGGATGATCAAGGAGGCCAAGAAGCGCGGCTATGTGACTGTGGACGAGCTCAACGCCGTTCTTCCGTCCGAAGAGGTCACCTCCGAGCAGATCGAAGACATCATGTCGATGCTGTCCGATATGGGCATCAATGTGGTGGAATCGGAGGAGGCTGAAGAGGCCGAGCGCGAAACCTCCGAGGACGAGAACGAAGAGGAATCCGAGGGGCGGGAGCTGGCCGAGGCCGGCCCGACTGCTCTTGTCAAGAAGACCGGCAAGCGCGAACCGTCCGACCGGACCGACGATCCCGTCCGCATGTACCTGCGCGAGATGGGCTCCGTGGAGCTCCTGTCCCGCGAGGGCGAGATCGCGATCGCCAAGCGTATCGAGGCCGGTCGCGAAGCGATGATCGCCGGGCTCTGCGAGAGCCCGCTCACCTTTCAGGCGATCATCATCTGGCGCGACGAGTTGAACGGCGGCAACGTGCTGCTGCGCGACATCATCGATCTCGAGGCGACCTATGCCGGCCCCGAGGGCCGCGTCCCGACCGCACCGGCGGAGACGGAGGAGCGTGAAGCCGCGCCGCCCCCGGTCCCGACCGATTCCGAAAGCGACGGCGACGAGGACGACGAGTTCGAGAACAATATCTCGCTCGCCGCCATGGAAGCCGAGATCAAGCCGCAGGTCCTCGAGACCTTCGACCGCGTCGCCGACAACTACAAGAAGCTCCGCAAGCTCCAGGACCAGATGGTCCAGGAGACCCTGCAGTCGCGCACGCTCTCTCCCACCGAGGAGAAGCGCTACAAGAAGCTGCGCGAGGAAGTGATCGTCGACGTGAAGTCGCTGTCGCTGAACCAGGCCCGTATCGACAGTCTGGTGGAGCAGCTCTACGACATCAACAAGCGGCTGATCGGCCTGGATTCCCGCCTGATGCGGCTGGCCGAAGGCTATGGCGTCGACCGCGCGGAGTTCCTGTCGCATTATCGTGGCAACGAGCTCGATCCGCAGTGGATGCGCAAGGTCGCGCGTCTCACGACAAAGGGCTGGAAGAACTTCACCGCCTCCGAGAAGGACGGCGTGCAGGAGCTTCGCACGAATATCCATGAGCTGGCGGCCGAGACGGGCCTGCAGATCAAGGAATTCCGCGACATCGTCCACAAGGTGCAGAAGGGCGAGCGCGAAGCCCGTCAGGCGAAGAAGGAGATGGTCGAGGCCAATCTCCGCCTGGTGATCTCCATCGCCAAGAAGTACACCAACCGCGGCCTTCAGTTCCTGGACCTCATCCAGGAGGGCAATATCGGCCTGATGAAGGCCGTCGATAAGTTCGAGTATCGCCGCGGCTACAAGTTCTCCACCTACGCGACGTGGTGGATCCGGCAGGCGATCACCCGTTCGATCGCCGACCAGGCCCGCACGATCCGCATTCCCGTGCACATGATCGAGACGATCAACAAGATCGTCCGCACGTCGCGGCAGATGCTGCACGAGATCGGTCGTGAACCGACCCCGGAAGAGCTGGCGGAAAAGCTGCAGATGCCGCTGGAGAAGGTCCGCAAGGTCCTGAAGATCGCCAAGGAGCCGATCAGTCTCGAAACGCCGATCGGCGACGAGGAGGATTCGCATCTGGGAGACTTCATCGAGGACAAGAACGCGATCCTGCCGATCGATGCGGCGATCCAGGCCAATCTGCGCGAGACGACGACCCGCGTTCTGGCCTCGCTCACGCCGCGCGAGGAGCGCGTGCTGCGCATGCGGTTCGGCATCGGCATGAACACCGACCACACGCTGGAAGAAGTCGGCCAGCAGTTCTCGGTGACGCGCGAGCGTATCCGCCAGATCGAGGCCAAGGCTCTGCGCAAGCTGAAGCACCCCTCGCGGTCGCGCAAGCTCCGCAGCTTCCTGGACAGCTGAGACGAACGGGCGGAAGGCGGCGACGCTTTCCGCCTTTTCCATCTCCAGTCCCCGCACGGCGCGGCATCCGCCTCCGCGCGGGCCATGCAACTGCCCTTCAGAGGTGATCCATGTCCTTCCTGAAATCCCTTTTCGGCGGCAAGTCCGGGGACGCGGTCTCCAAGTCGGATTCGGGCGCGGCCCCGAAGACCGCGCGCGAGATCGAGCACAACGGCTTCACGATCCAGGCGACTCCCTACAAGGAAGGCAGCGAGTACCAGACAGCCGGGACCATCTCGAAGGAGATCGACGGCGTGCTGCGCGAGTACAAGTTCGTCCGCGCCGAGAAGTTCGCTTCCATCGACGGGGCTGCCGATTTCTCCATCACCAAGGGCCAGCAGATCGTCAACGAGCAGGGCGAGCGGGTTTTTCGCTGACCTCCGCCTGCCGCCTGTATGCGGCTAGGGAAGGGTGGCCAGCCAATCCGGTAGCTCGGTGAGGCCTTCCAGCACCCGAAAGCGCGGGTGCTCGGTGGGTTTCTCCGCCGCCTCGTGTTCCCAGACCAGCGGATACGGGATAAGGGCGGCATACCCTCCCGCTTCCAGCGCGGGGAGGATGTCGGACCGCACCGAATTCCCCGCCATCAGGGCCTCGCCCTCACCGGAGCCATGGCGAGCGAAGACGGTTCGGTAAGTCGCCGCGCTTTTCTCGCTGACGATCTCGACGCCGCGGAAGAACTCCCCCAGGCCGGAGGCGGCAAGCTTGCTCTCCTGATGGAACAGATCGCCCTTGGTGATCAGCACCAGCCGGTACTGTGCCGCAAGCCGTTCGAGCGCCGCCGGAACGCCCGGTAACGGTTCGACGGGATGGGTCATCATCTCGCGGCCCGCGGCCAGGATCGCCTGGACGATGGAAGCCGGCAGGTCTTCGCCGCAGACGTCGAGTGCGGTTTCCAGCATGGACAGCGTGAAGCCCTTCACCCCGTAGCCGTATGTTCCGAGGTTCTTTTTCTCGGTCGCGCCCAGTTTCGTTTCGAGGTCCTGCTCGTCGGCGAAAGGGGTGAGCAGTTCGACGAATCTTTGCTGCGTCAGCCGGAAGACCGTTTCGTTGTGCCAAAGCGTATCGTCCGCATCGAGGCCGACCAGAGCGATGGGCATGGTGTATCTCTCGCGAAATCCTGCTGTCAGGTACGGATCATTAGCCTCCCCTGTCACCTCCGCGCAACGCTGTGCCAAAATGGCAGCCGCCCCATGTCTAACGACGTTCGGCTCTGCTAGCGTCCGGCATCACGCATCAGACCCAATGGGCAACTTGTCGCCGACCCTTGCTTTCCGCGAGCGCTTGCGGACCGAAACGACTGACGTTCACCTTCGCCTGGAAAGCCGGCTGGAAATCATGACCCGCCTCGCGAATCCGCGGGACCGGCTCGACATCCTGCTGCGTTTCCGCAGCCTGCATGACGGGGCCGAACGGGTCCTTTCGCCCCTTCTGGGGGGTATGGAAGGTCTCCGTTACGCGGAAAGGCGCAAAACTCCGTATCTCGATGCCGATATCCGTACGCTGGGAGGGGTTGTCGCCGCATCCGCGCCGTACTCTCCTTTCACCGTCCGGTCCGAAGGGGAAGCTCTGGGGCTTCTCTATGTGCTGGAAGGATCGACGCTGGGTGGGCGAGTGATCTTCCGCGAAATGACCAGGCGGGGTGTCTCGTCCGAGGGGTTGAGCTTTTTCGACGCCTACGGATCCGACACCGGCCTGATGTGGCGGGAGTGTTTGGCCGTGCTGGAGCGTGAGGCGCATAGGGGAGGGGCGGACATGCAGGACGAGATCGTGCAGGGCGCCGTCTCCGGTTTCCGACAGGTTGAACTGTGGCTTTGCGGCACGGCGGCCGCGACATGAACATTGCGACTCCCCCTCTGACGGTTTGCGACCGCGAACCGATCCACATTCCCGGCTCGATCCAGCCGCATGGCATCATGCTGGTCTTCGATCCGGAGACGCTTGGCCTGAGGCAGGCGGCCGGGATGCGCGGCCTCGGCTTTCCTCCGGCCTCGCGTGTCGGGGACCGGGCGGCCGACATTCTGGACGAGCCGCTGGTCCGGTCGATCTCGGAAGCGCTGCAGTGGCAGTCGCGCCTCGTGACGCGCTGGCTGAATGCCTCGGGCGCGGCGTTCGATGTCAGCGCGCATCGTAGTGGCGATTCGCTGATCGTCGAGCTGGAACCCGCCGGCGAGCGGCCGCCCGGCGCAACCGATCTCCTATCTGAACTCGATCGCGCGACGGCATCATTCGAGCGCGCCAGCACGTTGAGGGCGCTTTGCCAGGTGGCGGCCACCGCCGTGCGCGATCTGACCGGCTTCGAGCGGGTGATGATCTATCGGTTCGAGGATGGTCATGCCGGCTCGGTCATCGCGGAGGACTGCGCGGAAGGGCTGCAATCCTTCCTGAACCACCATTTTCCCGGATCGGACATTCCGCAGCAGGCGCGTGCGCTTTACGTGCGCAACACCGTCCGCGTCATCCCGGATGCGGAATATTATCCGGCCGAACTTCAGCCTCCCCTGGCGGGCGAGAAGCCGCTCGACATGAGCGACTGCATCCTGCGCAGCGTTTCGCCGATCCACCTCCAGTATCTCCGCAACATGGGGGTCTGGGCCTCAGCTTCGGTTTCCATCGTGGTGGATGGGGCGCTCTGGGGGCTGATCGCCTGCCACCATACGCGCCCGCGCGAAATCTCCTATCCCAAGCGCTCGATCTGCGCGGCGCTTGCCGGCAATCTGGCGCGGCGCATCCGGGCCATGGAGGAGAGCGAGCTCTATCGCCAGCGCGCCAGCATCCGCTCGCGCGAGGACGACCTTCTGTTCGGCATGGTCCGCGATCCGGAGATGGACGGGGCGCTGCCGCAGCATACCGATACGCTGCTGAGGATGCTGGACGCCGACGGGGTTGCCATCGTTCGGGGCGAGAGCTGGCGCACGGCCGGCCGCTGTCCGCCGGAACACGCGATGGCCGAGCTGGCGGCCTGGGCTGCGGGAGAAAGCGCCGCCGGAACGTTGGCGACGCACAACCTCTCCGCCGTCTTTGCGCCCGCCGCGTCCTATGCGTCGTCGGTCAGCGGGCTGGTGGCCGTCACGATCTCGGAGGAAGAGCCCTTCGTCGTCATGTGGTTCCGGCAGGAGCGCATTGAGACGATCAACTGGGCGGGTAACCCGCACAAGGCCGTGGAGCTTCAACCCGGCGAGATCCTGACGCCGCGCTCCTCCTTCGATGCGTGGTCGGAGACGGTGCGCGGCCAGTCGCGCCGCTGGAGCCTCGCCGAGACGGAAAGCGCCGGGCGTTTCCGCCAGCGGCTGTACGAACTGCGGCAGCTGCGCCGCATGCGCGACGTCAATGTCGACCTGTCGCGTGCCGTGGCGGAACGCGACGTGGCGCTGCGGCAGAAGGAAATCCTGCTGCGCGAGGTCAATCACCGCGTCCAGAACAGCCTGTTCCTGGTCTCCAACTTCCTGCATTTGCAGAAGCGGGACAGTGAAAACCCGGAGTTGCACGGCATGCTGGATGAAGCACGCCGCCGTGTCAGCGCCGTCGGGCTTGTGCATCGCCGTCTTTATCGCGCCGATCAGATCGACACCGTCGATCTCGACCGCTACCTCGTGGAACTGCGCGACGAGATGGTGCAGTCCATGGGCAAGGAGTGGGACAGCTATCTCACGCTGTCCGCCGCGCCCGTGCTGGTCGCTACCGACCGGGCTGTCACGCTGGGTCTCGTCATCACCGAACTGGTGATCAACGCGAACAAATACGCCTATGGCGGCGGCATGGGGCCGATCGACATCAGCCTGCGCGGCGATCATGCGAACCTGCAGCTCGCCGTCAGCGATCAGGGCCGGGGCGCCCAGCATCCGAAGGGCGGCTTCGGCACGCGCATGATGGACGCGTTGGTCGGGCAGATCGGCGGCCGGCTGGAATACCAGGACAATCATCCGGGCCTGCGCGCGGTGCTGACCGCCCCCGTCGCGTAGACGGGAGCGGCCGGGATCGAGAGCTCGCGTTCAGCGCAGCGCGAAGGTGACGCTGACGGAGCTGGAGAAGCTGACTTCGCCCGCTTCCACCGGCGTCTTACGCGCCATGTCCGCGCGCATGGGCATGGGGCTGACCGGGAAGGCGCGCTCCGGCCCCTGTTCCTCGATGCTGACGACCTCGCCGAGATCCACGCCGGCCGCGGCGGCATAGAGCTTCGCCTTGGCGATCGCATCGGCAACGGCGGCCTGCCGGGTCTGGTCCTGCAAGGGTTTGGGATCGGTGAGACCGAATTCCGGGCCGCTGATGGAGTTGGCGCCGAGCGACGTGGCCGCATCGAGCGTCGTGCCGACCTTGGTGATGTCCCGCAATTTGACACTGACATTGTTGCTGACGGTGTAGCCGACCAGCCGCGGCTTCTGGTTGTCCTTGGCTTCCGAGTAATTCGGCGAAACGGAATACCCGGAAGTCTGGAGGTCGGCCTCGGCGATGCCCGCCTGCTTGAGCCCGTCGATGACCTTGCCCATCGCGGCCGCATTGGCCTGCGCGGCCTCGCCTGCGGTTTCCGCTTCCTGGATGACGCCGATGGTCATGGTCGCCATGTCCGGTCGCGCATTCACCGTGCCGTTGCCGGTCACGCTGATGTGGCGCTGGCTGGCGGCCATTTTCGTGGCCGGCCCCTGCGCGGCAGCGAAGCCGGGGGCGGAAACGGCAGCAATCAGCAGGCAGCCTCCCGCTACGGAGCGGAGCATTCGGGTCGAGAGCATGCGGGATGTTCCTTGTTGTTGGTCACGATGGGCGAACTGAAGCAACAAAGTCCAGCGAAAGCAGGGCGGAATGATCATCGCGGTGGTTGCCGTCTCCCGGCGAAAGTCGTAACCGACACCGGAGGGGTCTGTAGCTCAATGGTTAGAGCTGACGGCTCATAACCGTCTGGTTGCAGGTTCGAGTCCTGCCGGACCCACCATCTCCCTCCGGCGCCGATGGCCGCGCCGTCCCCGGAACCGTCACCTGGAACGTCGCCGATCCGCGCCCGTTGCTTCCGTCGAACGACGTGAAGGGTGAGGGGCGGAATGGGACAGATCGGTCGCGAGCGCCAGACGAACATCTTTTTCGATGGGCTGCTCGGCCGCCGACAGCGCGTGCCTGTCTCGCCGGACGAGCTGGAACGCAAGGCGCTGCGCAAGCTCTCAGGCGACGCCGGGGCCTATATCGCGGGCGGGGCCGGGCTGGAGCGAACGATGGCGGCCAACCGCGCCGCTTTCGACCGCCACCGTATCGTCCAGCACATGCACTCCCACATGCCCGCGCTGCCGGAAAGTGGCTTCCTCGCCAGGATAACGCGCGTGCGTTGAGCACGCGCGTCGCCGCGTTCAGCCGTCGCTGCGGGAGGCGCGCGCCCGAAGGCTCGCCATCAATGAACGGACGCCGAAGGTCCAGGGCTCGATCACGTCGCAATAGCCGACTCGATTGACGAGGCGGCCGAGCTCCGGGGAACTGATCTCGACGACGTCGCCCGGCTTATGGGTGAAACCCTGGCCCGGCACGTCGCGGTCCTCCGTCGGCGCGAAGAGCGTGCCGAGGAAGAGCATCATGCCATCGGGATATTGATGATGCCGGCCCATGGCGTGGGCGACGAGATCCAGCGGATCGCGGCTGATTTCGGCCATGGAGCTCTGGCCGTTCAGCACGAAGCCGTCTCCGGCGCCGGTGACGCGGAGGTCTATCCGCATGCGGCGCACATCGTCCATGCCGAAGCCCGCGTCGAAGAGCCGGATGAATGGCCCGATCGCGGTGGACCCGTTATTGTCCTTGGCCTTGCCGAGAAGGAGGGCGCTGCGGCCCTCGAGGTCGCGGAGGTTGACGTCGTTGCCGAGCGCGGCTCCGCGAACCTCGCCACGGGCATTGACGGCGAGCACGACTTCCGGCTCGGGATTGTTCCAGCTGGACGCGCGAAGAATGCCGATCTCGGCTCCCGGACCGACCGCTGAGAGCGGTTGAGCCTTGGTGAAGACCTCCGCATCCGGGCCGATGCCGACTTCCAGATATTGCGACCAGTAACCCCGGGAGATCAGCAGGTCCTTGGCGCGCTGCGCGTCTTCCGAGCCCGCCTTGATCTCGGAAAGCGCACCGCCGATCGCCTCGCCGATCTCCTGACGGATCTGCGCCGCGCGACCGGGATCGCCCTTGCAGCGTTCCTCGATCACCCGCTCCAGCATGCTTCGCGCAAAAGTGACGCCGCAGGCCTTCAGCGCCTGGAGGTCGCAGGGCGCGAGGAGCTGAGGCGCATGACCATGATGGGTGCCGAAGCTCGCGGCAACGACCTCTTCCAGCGACCAGCTCCGGCCGGCGGGCGCATTCTTCGCGGCGGCCGCAGGGTCGGCTTCGTCGAGCAGGTCGGAGATCGTGGGAAAGCTGTCGGTGATGTCGACAAGTTCGCCGGCGCGGAGATGCACGACGCAGGGGCCGAGTTCGGGATCGTGGACCCGCGCGACAAGCGTGGCGCGTTCGGCGGCGGCGGGCAGGATATCGGACGCTTGCATGTCGCTCTCTCCGGCGGAACGTTTCCTCGCCGTCTTTGTAGCCCGATCGGCGGCGCGGCCGTAGCGGAAAGCTCGGGAGGATTCGAGGGGCGGGATCACAGGATCCCGCAATCCCTTCGTCCCGTCAGGCGGCGAGGACGACCGGTTTGGCGAGGGTGGAGGAGAGGTCGGCGCCGGCCTTGGCGCGCAAATGCGGGCAATAGGAGCAGAAGCCGTGCTCCGGCAGGAGATAGCGGATGCAGCAGACCTTTCGCCAGCTGACGGGCTGGCCGTCGACGAGCTCGTAGCGGACGGGATCGAACAGGCAGTTCCGGTCCCCGTCCGGCCAGTGCTGCTGGCGCACCAGCGCATTCCAGTTGCAGGTGGCGTTGCGGAAACAGGAGGCGCAGGCGGAGACCGTGCGGGTCGACAGTTCCCCCAGCAGCCATTCCAGCAGATGGCCGGCATTGTTCCAGAGAAGCTTCTGGCTGATGCCGGCCGCGCGGGAAACGGCGGTGACCATCGGCTCCAGATGCTCGCGCACCAGCGGATCGAAGCGGATGAAGGGGTCGGTCTCGACGCTGATTTCGCCCTCGTGCGGCAGGCGGATCGCGACCGGCATCCGGTGCTCGTCGAAGATCACCTCCGTCTCGTCCATGCCGACCGGCAAATCGAGGCCGAGCAACGCGCCCGACATCACGGTGAGCGGGATCAGCCGGTGGAAGTAGGCGAGCGACCAGAGCGAGCAGACCGCGCGCCGGTCGCTCCGCTCGTGGCAGGTGCCGTCCCAGCAAAGAAAATCCGGCAGCACGTCCGGCCGAAGCAGTTCGCTGACGCGAATGCCGGGGCGCGGATCGTCCGCCAGCACGAAGGCGTCAAGATAATTGCTGAGCGGCGCCGACAGGAACGCCGCCGCCGGGGCGAGGGACGGGATCATGCGGCTTTGCTCGTCGGGGCGGAGGGACGCATGTCAGCGAACGAAGCTCATGGGCACGCCGCTTTCCGGATGCGGCAGCACGCCCATGGGCACGCCATAGATCGCCTGCAGGTGCTCCGGCGCCATCAGTTCTCCCGGCGTCCCTCGGAGCAGGAGCCTGCCGGCACGCAGCGCGATCAGCTCGTCGCAGAAGCGGGCGGCCATGTTGATGTCGTGCAGCACCACGATGACGCCGAGCTGCCGCTGCCGGCTGAGATCGCGGACGAGATCCAGCACCTCGATCTGGTGGCCGATATCGAGCGCCGAGATCGGCTCGTCCAGCAGCATGCATTCCGGGTTTTGCGCCACCAGCATCGCGAGCCAGACGCGCTGGCGCTCGCCGCCGGAAAGCGCGTCCACCAACCGGTCGGCGAATGCCAGCACATCGGTGCGGCGCAGCGCTTCCTCGACCCGGGCCGCATCCTCGTCGCTGAAGCGGCCGAGAGCGCCGTGCCAGGGATAGCGGCCGAGCGCCACGAGTTCGCGCACCGTCATGCCGGCGGCGCTGGGCGGGGTCTGCTGGAGATAGGCGACCTTGCGGGCGAACTCCCGGCTGCCCCATTGCTGGAGATCGCGCCCCTGAAAGGCGATCGTTCCCGCCGTGGGCTTCTGCTGGCGGGCGAGGAGCTTCAGGAGCGTCGACTTGCCGGAGCCGTTATGGCCGATCAGGCCGACAACCTTGCCGGCGGCAATGCGGAGATCCAGCGGCGAAAGCAATGTCCGGTCGGCGACGGCGAAGGTGGCTGAAGAAAGCTCGTACATGCTCGCGCCATCGTTTTCGGGAGAGCGGCGGACGCCTGCGACAGCTGTCGCTCAACTCCGCCCCTCGTTCATCGCCGATCTATAGCGGCTGACACTATCGCTGTCTCTATTCCTGACGGTAAACTTCTTCTTTGGAATCGCTGTAAACTTCCACCGTCACCGCGTGTCGAAATGCACGGGCACGGAGAGGTTCAGCACCGATCCGCCGAAGCCTTCCGGCGGCGCGGGAAGGGGGCTTGCCCGGCGCACCATGGCCACGGCGGCATTGTCGAGCGCGGCGCTGCCGGCACTGCGCGCAAGGCTGGCGGACAGCACGCGGCCGTTCCTGTCCATGGTGAAGCGCACCACTGCCGTGCCGGAATCGCTTCCCGCCGGATGCTGCTTGTAGCGGTTCAGGTGCCCGAAAAGCATGCTCTTCCAGTTCGACGCCGCAGCCGGCGAAGCGGCGCGCGCCGGAGCTGAGGGAGCGGCAGACGGCGCCGTGGCGCGTGGCTGCGCCGCCACCGGCCTCTGCGGCGCGGGCTTGCGCGGCTCGGCGGCCTTTCGCTCAACCGCCTGCCGCTTGGGCTTCTCCACCGTCCTGGTCGGCCGCGGCGGAGCCGGGCGCGGCGGCGGCGGCAGCACGGCTTCCGCCTGCGGCACCTCCGGCGTCTTGATCTCAGGCTGCGGCTCGGGCTGGGGTTCGGGCTTTTCCTCCGGCAGAGGCGGCGGCTCAACCTGCGCCGGTTCCTCCGGCGGCGGCGGCTCCACCTGCGGCGGGGGCGGCGGTTCTTCAACCGGCGGCGGGAGCTCTTCCGTCGGGGGCGGAGGCGGCTGCACCTCCGGCTGTGTCGTCGGCTCGGGCGTGGGCTCGGGCGCTGCTTCGGGCGCGGCCGCCTGCTGCGGTTCCGGCTCCGGTTCCGGTTCTGCTGCGGGCGCCAGATCGATGACCATGGCGTTTTCGGTCTCGGCGGCGGCAGAGGGCGGCGCTTCGTGCTCCAGGAGCGCCAAGGCGGCGGCTCCATGCGCGACGACCACCAGAATGGCCGCCACGGACCAGCGGGTCGGCCCTGCCCATCTCCGTTCGTTCATAAACGCCTGCTACCTTTTTCGTGGGCCCCGAAGGCGGGTGGTGAAGGGGACTGGCAAGGTCGAGCGTTCCCGCTCAGCCCGCGTCGGCCACCGGCGCGGCGATCCCGTCCGCCTCCGAGAGCAAAGCTCAGGCGCGCTCTAGCGGATCGGTCTCTCCCCCGCAATATAAAGCTGAAGAAAATCGTCGTGTTTTAAGAGGGCCGCGCACTCGCTCCACTTCGCAGTCGAAGCGCGGCTCGCGAGTTTTCTCAAACGTGAGGCAACCTCCCGGTGCGCCAGACATTTGACTAGCCGAACGATCCTCGATCGCGTCGAGGAATTTCAGCGACAGGTGAAGCTTGCCGTCCGTTTCCACGCCCGCAGCCGATGCGGTCCTGCTGTCGCTGGGCAGCGTCAATGCCGACTTCCAGATGCGGGTCGCCCGCTGGCCCGAGGTCAGCGAGACGCTGATGGCGTCCGATTTCGTCCGCCTGTCCGGCGGCAAGGCAGCCAACCGCGCCTTCCTCGCCGCGAAGTTCGGCCTGCCCACGCGGCTGATCGGCATGACCGGCGACGACGATCTCCGCGAGCAGGCGCTGGGCGCATTGCGCGACGCCGGCGTCGATCTGGATTGTGTCTACGCGACGGGCGAACAGCCAACGGCTGTCTCCATGATCACCGTTCCGCCGGACGGCAAGAAGGGCATCGTCCTTGCCGCGAATGCCAATCGCTGCTGGTCGGAGGACAGCGTCGGCGAGGCGCTACAGGCGATACGCGGCGCGCCCGACGGTTCCGTCCTCTCGCTCGACGTGGAGGTGCCGCCGGACGTTGCGCGGCGTGCGATCGAGGCGGCGCAGGAGTGCGGCATTCCGGTGATCCTCGATCCGTCGCCCGCCGAGGATGCCGGCGATCTGGCGGGCAAGGTCGGTTATCTCGCGCCCAATGCGGGAGAGGCGAAGGCACTCGCCGACATCGACACGGAAGCGGTGGAGGGCGCGCGCAGGGCGGCGCTTGCGTTACGGGAGCGTGGTGCGGGGACCGTGTTCGTGAAGCTCGGCGACGGCGGTTGCGTGCTGGCGGGCGACGAGGGCGTCGTGCATGTTCCGGCCGAACCGGTGGACGTGGTGGACACGACCGGCGCCGGCGACGCGTTCTCCGGCGCGCTGGCGGTAGCGATTCTGCTCGGCAAGCCGGTCCGCGAGGCGGCCTGCTTTGCCGTCGCGACGGCAAGCCTCGCCGTCACCGGCTACGGGTCGCAGCCGGCCTATCCCGAGCGCGCCGATGTCGAGGCGCTGGCGGGCAAGCTCCTGGGGAGGCTGCGTGAACTCCGGGGTTGAGCCGCAGACAGTCGGGACGGGGAGCGACGATGGCTGGCGCGTGGTCTTCGGGGATTACGATCCGAAGACCGAGACGCAGCGCGAGGCGCTCTTCACCCTCGGCAACGGTGTCTTCACGACGCGCGGCGCGAGCCCGTTCGACGAGGCGTCCGAGTTCCACTATCCCGGAACGTACCGCGCGGGCTTCTACAATCGGCTGACGAGCCATGTGGAGGGGCAGGACCTCGACGACGAGTCCCTCGTGAACCTGCCGAACTGGCTGTCGCTCACCTTCCGAGCGGACGGCGAGGGGGACTGGTTCTCGCTGGAAAACGCGGAGATCCTGGATTATCGGCACGAACTCGATCTTCGCTGCGGCATCACTCTTCGCCGGTTGACCGTGCGCGATGCCAAGGGCCGCACAACGGAACTCCAGGAGGAGCGACTGGTTAGCATGGCCAGCGCCCATCTCGCCGCGATGCGCCTGCGTATCGTGCCGGTCGACTGGTCCGGCCGGCTGGAGATCCGCTCGGGCATCCAGGGTGGCGTGATCAACGACATCGTCGGCCGCTATGCTCCCTTCGAGAAGCGCCATCTGGATGTGCTCGATCTGGTGGAACTCGATCCCGAGGGCGTGGCGCTCTGCGTCCGCGCCACCCGTTCGCGGCGGGAAGCCGCCTTCGCGGCGCGCCTGCGCGTGGTGAAAGGCGAGGAAACCGGTCGCCACAGCGAAAAAACCGACGAGACGTCGATCTTCGAGATGATCGACTGCGCCGCCAAGGCGGGCGAGCCGCTGGTGCTGGAGAAGGTCGCGGCCCTGCATAGCTCGCTGGATACGGCCAGCTTCGAGCCGCTGGAGGCTGCCTCGCTGGCGATCCGGCGCGCGGGCGACTTCGCAGCGATGCTTGATGCGCATGTCACGGCCTGGGGTGAGCTCTGGCGGCGGTCGGGCCTGCATTTCGGCAATCCCGCGCTCTCCACCGTGCTTCGCTTCAATGCCTTCCATGTGCTCCAGACGATCTCGCCGCATTCGGAAGGCCTCGATATCGGCATTCCCGCGCGCGGCTGGCAGGAAGCCTATCGCGGGCACATCTTCTGGGACGACCTCTTCATCTTCCCGTTCCTCGATTTCCGCTTTCCGACGCTGACGCGCTCGCTGCTGCTCTATCGCTTCAACCGGCTGGACGAGGCGCGCGAGCGGGCAACGGAAGCGGGATATCGCGGCGCCATGTTCCCCTGGCGGAGCGCATCCTCCGGCCGGGAGGAGACGCGGCTCCTGCAGTTCAATCCGCTGACCGGCGAATGGACGCGCGACTACACCTATCTCCAGCGCCATATCGGGGCGGGCATCGCCTTCAATATCTGGCGTTATTTCGAGGCGACGGGCGACCTGCACTTCCTGTCCGAGAAGGGCGCGGAGATGATCATCGAGATCGCCCGCTTCTGGGCCTCCTTCGCCACCTACGACGAAAAGGACGATCGGTTCGACCTGTTGGGCGTCGTGGGCCCCGACGAGTACCACACTGTGTATCCCGGCGCGGACGAGCCCGGGATCGACAACAACGCCTACACCAATGTCATGGCCGTCTGGACGCTCTGCCGTGCGCTGGAGGTCCTCGACCATCTGCCGGAGAACCGCCGGCAGGAACTCCGCCGCAAGCTCGATCTGCGCGACGAGGAGTTCGAGCTATGGGAGCGGATCAGCACCCGCATGCGCCTGGCTTTCCACGACGATGGGATCCTGAGCCAGTTCCAGGGCTTCGAGAAGCTTCGTTCCCTGCCGGAGGACATGGAGAACGATCCGCCATCCCAGCGCATCGACTGGGTTCTTCAGCAGCGCGGAGAGAACGTCCAGGAATTTCGCGTCTGCAAGCAGGCCGACGCGGTCATGTTGTTCTGGATCTTTCCGGCGGACGAGCTTCGCGAAATCCTGAAACGGCTCGGCTACGGCTTCGACGAGGACCAGCTGCGGCGGACCATCGAGTATTATCTCGACTGCACGCAGCACGATTCCAGCCTGTCGCGGGTCGTCTTCGCCGGCGCGCTGGCGCAGATCAGCGTCGCCCGCTCATGGGAACTCTACGGGAAAGCGCTGCAGACGGATCTCGGAGAACTCATGCCGGGCAGCGCCAGGGAAGGCATCCACCTGGGGGCGGCGGCCGGAGCCCTTGGCCTCCTGTTTCGCCATTATCTGGGCATCAGGGTAACCGAAAACGCCGTCTGCTTCGAGCCGCGGCTTCCGCCCGACCTCGGAGCCATGCGCTTCGACCTGCAATTGCGCTCGCACCTGATCGCGATCGAGGTCGGTTCCGATGCGCTTCACATCCGTTCCGACATCGTCAGCAGCGCCGACCTGCAGGTTCATTGCGGCGGAATCCAGAGCACGTTGAGGCCCGGCGACGAAATCCGGTGTGCGCTCGTCGGTCCGGATGACGCGGCATGCCTCGACCGGGACGGCCGCTCCATCGGCAAGCCGTCGGAGCCGAGAAGACACACCGAGGCCTGAGCACCGGCCTCGGTGGAGACCGGTGTCCGGTGCCTTAGCGCGTGGGGCCCGCTTCCATCGCCGCGTCGCCCTCGGCCTTTGCTGCCCGGCGCAGCTTGGGCTGCTCCAGGTTCGGCAGAAACGCCGTGAGCAGACCGATCAGCGGCAGGAACGAGCAGAGCCGATAGACGAAAGCGATGCTGGTGGCATCCGCGATCCTGCCGAGCACCGCGGCACCCAGCCCGCCCATGCCGAAGGCGAAGCCGAAGAACAGTCCGGCGACCATGCCGACATTGCCGGGCAGGAGTTCCTGCGCATAGACGATGATGGCGGAGAAGGCCGACGCCAGGATCATGCCGATCACGGCGCTGAGCACGCCCGTCCAGAAGAGATCGGCGCCGGGCAGCATCAGCGTGAACGGCAGGACGCCGAGAATGGAGCCCCAGATCACGTACTTCCGGCCGAAGCGGTCGCCGATCGGACCGCCCACGATCGTCCCGACGGCAACCGCGCCGAGGAAGACGAAGAGGTGAAGCTGCGCGTTCTGCACGGAAACGTGGAACTTCGAGATGAGATAGAAGGTGTAGTAGCTCGTCAGGCTCGAAAGGTAGAAGTACTTCGAGAAGATCAGCGCCAGCAGCACGCAGACGGAAATCCAGACGGTCCGTCGGGGCAGGGCGGATGTTGCTTCCGGCAGGGCGGAAGCCTTCTTCGCCTTTGACCGGTTGTGCGTCTTGTACCAGTTGCCGACATAGGTGAGGAGCACCATCGCGAGGAGCGCGATGGCGGAAAACCAGGCGACGCTGCGCTGGCCCCAGGGCAGAACGATGAAGGCCGCGAGCAGCGGGCCGATGGCGGAACCCGCATTGCCGCCGACCTGGAACACCGACTGCGCGAGCCCGTAGCGCCCGCCGGACGCCATGCGCGCAACGCGTGAGGATTCCGGATGGAAGACGGAGGAGCCGAGGCCCACGAGTCCGGCCGCGAGCAGCAGCAGCGGGAAGGTGCCGGCGACCGAGAGCAGCAGCAGGCCGATCAGGGTGAAGCCCATGCCGACCGCCAGCGAATAAGGCCGCGAATTCCGGTCCGTATAAACGCCCACCACCGGCTGGAACAGCGACGAGGTCAGCTGGAAGGTCAGCGTGATGTAGCCGATCTGCGTGAAGGTCAGATCGAAGCTGGCCTTCAACAGCGGATAGATCGCGGGAATGAGCGACTGCATCGTGTCGT
This sequence comes from Faunimonas pinastri, assembly GCF_900110915.1. Lineage (GTDB taxonomy): Bacteria > Pseudomonadota > Alphaproteobacteria > Rhizobiales > Afifellaceae > Faunimonas > Faunimonas pinastri. Next base: position 257,261 of record NZ_FOFG01000004.1, on the reverse strand, counting down.
TCAGCATGTGCGCAACGCTGATCGCGGCCAGGATACTGACGGTTGTCCGGTCCGCTGGCTTAGCGGCGGGAATGGTGCTGACGCTCATGAGGCAACCAAAAGTGCTGGGGTTTGCACGCGCACCATGGAAGATGCGGCGGAGCGCCCCCTTTGCCCGTTCCGGTTGCCTATTTCAAGGGCAGCGACGAAGCGAGGTGATTTCGCCGCAAGCATTGGCGGGGCGGCTTTGCTAAAAGCGTCCGGTTTTCCGGAGATCGCCATGTTCGCCCTCGACAACAAGACTGACGCCGACAAGCCGAGCCTCTATGCCGATCTGGCAGCCGAACTCGGTGGCCTGCTTTCCGGCGAGCGCGATTTCATCGCCAATGCCGCCAATGCCGCGTCGCTGCTCTTTCACCGGATGCCCGATCTCAACTGGGCCGGGTTCTATCTCATGCGTGGCGGCGAACTGGTGCTCGGGCCGTTTCACGGCAAACCGGCCTGCGTTCGGATAGCGGTGGGGAAGGGCGTCTGCGGCACCGCGGTGGAGCACGGCGAATCGGTCGTGGTGCCGGATGTCCACGCCTTTCCCGGCCACATCGCCTGCGATGCCGCCTCGCGCTCGGAATTGGTGGTGCCGCTGAGGAGCGGCTCCCGGATCGTCGGCGTCCTCGATCTCGACAGCCCGGTTCCCGGTCGCTTCGACGAGGAGGATCGTCGCGGCTGTGAAAAGCTGGCGACGATCCTGATGACGGGGTCCGACGCGTTCGCCTGAGACGGCTCCCGCTCGACCCGGCGTTAGCCCGATCCGGTCAGGCGACCGAAGCGATGCTGGTCGCCTTGCGACCTTCCTGAGCCGCAGCCTCGTCCGCGACGTTGTCCGCGGCTTCGCGGAACTGCAGCGCGTGCAGGTGGGAATAAAGCCCGCCTTCCGCCAGAAGCTGCGCGTGGCTGCCGGACTGGACCAGCCGGCCCTTGTCGAGGACGTGGATCACGTCGGCGTCGCGCACGGTGGAGAGACGGTGCGCGATGACGATCGTGGTGCGCCCCTTCATCAGCCGCTGCAATGCCTCCTGGACCTTGGACTCGGACATGGAATCGAGTGCCGATGTCGCCTCGTCCAGGAGCAGGACCTTGGCGTCGCGCAGCATGGCGCGCGCGATGGCGACGCGCTGGCGCTGGCCGCCGGACAGGCGCCCGCCGCCTTCGCCGACATTGGCGTCGTAGCCGCCCTGCATTTCCACGATGAACTCGTGGGCGTTGGCCGCAATGGCCGCGTCGATCACTTCCTGCTCCGTCGCGCCGGGGCGGCCGGTCAGGATGTTGTCGCGAACGGAGCCCTGGAACAGGAACGTGTCCTGCGTGACCAGCGCGATATCCTGCCGGAGCGAGACGAAGGTCACGTCCTTGATGTCCTGCCCGTCGATCAGCACGCGGCCGCGCTTGGGGTCGTAGAAGCGTTCGATCAGTGCCAGGATCGTCGACTTGCCCGCGCCGGAAGGACCGACCAGGGCGGAAACCTTGCCCGCCGGGAAATCCAGCGTGAGATCGTTGATCACCGGGCCGCGGCCATAACCGAAGCGCACATTGTCGAAACGCACGAGGCCCTGGTTGCAGATGAGTTCCGTCGCGTCCGGTGCTTCCACCAGCGTCGGCTTGCGGTCCAGGAGCTCGTAGAGCATGCGCACGCCGATGAGGCCGGATTCGAGCTGCACCTGAAGGCGGGCAAGGCGCTTGGCGGGCTCATAGGCGAGCAGCAGCGCGGTGATGAAGGAGAAGAACGAGCCCGGATCCTTGTTGAGGTGGATCACCGCCCAGCCGCCATACATGATGACGCCGGCCACCGCGAAGCCGCCCAGCGTTTCCATCAGCGGGCTGGTGCGCGCGTTCAGCGCGACCATCTTGTTGGAGCGTCGCTCCACGTCCTCGACGGCCTTGTTCATGGCCTTCTGCATGCGCCCTTCAAGCCCGAAAGCCTTGATGATGCGGATGCCGAGCGAGGTTTCCTGGACGATGGTGACGATCTCGGCGAGACCCTGGAACTCGGACCGGGCGACCTTGCGCACGCGCTTGACCAGCTTGCTGACGCCGATCACCGCCGGCGGCATGATCAGGAAGGCGCCGATGGACAGGACCGGATCCTGAACCAGCATCACCGCTATGAGGCTGACCAGCGACGTGGCGTCGCGACCGAAGCTGGTGATGACGAGGTCCAGCACGTCGCGCGCCGCCTGGGCGTTGTAGGACATGCGCGTGGAGAGATCGCCCATCGGCGTGTTCTGGAAGAACTCCAGGCCGTGGTTCAGGATATGCCGATAGATGCGCTTCTGGTTGCGGGCGACGATGTTGTTGCCGATGCGGGCCAGCATCATGTCCTGGCCGTAGCTCGCCAGTCCCTTGACGAGATAGATCCCGATCACCGACAGCGCGATCGCCCAGACCATGCCGCTGTTGCGCTCGATGAAGATCTTGTTGATGACGTCCTTGATGATCCACGCGCTGGCCGCGGTGGTCGCCGCGACGACGCCCATCAACGCGAAGGCGAAGGCGTAATGCCAGAGGTAATCGCGCGCGTTTTCCATCATCAGGCGCTTGAGAAGATAGAGCGTGCCCTTCTTCTCTCCGTTTCCGGCCAGCTTCGCCAGGATTGGCTTCATCGATGAAAAGGGTCCTGTTTCTGTGTGGCAGGCCGCATCTGAATCGGCTACCGTCTACCGGAAATCCCGCCGGCTCTAGCAAAGAAAGCCCGCGGAGTCATCCGCAGGTTCTTGCCGCAGCCTTCGGGAGGCTCTAAGCACCGGCACCCATTGATGCATCGATACAGGCACGGATGAAGCCGGAATCCATCCTCGTTGTTGCTCCGAGGGGCATGAGGTTCAGCCCGCACGGGGCGACATCGATCGACCTTTGTATCCACGATTTCGTGCGTTTCAGCCGATATCGGGAGCAGAGCACGGTGATCGCCGGGTGGGTCGAGGAACCCTTTCAGGACGTCAACACCAAGCTGATCATGCGTGAGGCGGCGGGTTTCCGCGAGCGTGCGCGGGAGATCCGCAAGATCATCCGCGCCGAGAAGCCCGATCTTGTCGTGGTGCACCAGCACCTGCCGACCGCCGCCATCCTTGGCCGGTCGCGGCTGGGCTGCCCCGTGCTCTTCCACATCCACAATTTCCAGAAGCCGCCGCGCCACCTGCTGAGCCGATGGGAGCGCCTGCGCCGTTATCGTTCGCTGGACGCGGTGATCTGCGTCAGCGAGGCCGTGCGCGAAGCGTTCAACAATCAATGGCCCATGGTGGATACGCCCACCTACACCGCCCATAACGGCATCGACTGCGCCGGCTGGTCGGCCGACCTGTCGGACAAGGAGAAGCTCATCCTGTTCTCCGGGCGGTTCGTCCGCGAGAAGGGCGTGGTGGAGGCCGTCGATGCGCTGCGCAAGGTGCTGCCCGATCACCCGGACTGGCGCGCGGTTTTCCTGCTGAGCAGCACGGACGAGCAGCCGGACTATGTGCAGGAGGTGCGCGAGCATCTCCGTAATTTCGGTCCGCAGTTGCTGGCGCTGGAAAACGTTCCGCACGAGGAGGTGCGAGACTGGAACCGCCGCGCCGCCATTGCGCTGGTGCCGTCCGTCTTCGCCGAGCCGTTCGGGCGCGTGGCGATCGAATCCATGGCGGCGCGCTGCGCCCTCGTGGTGACGCGGCGCGGGGGGCTGCCGGAGGTGGTGGGCGACACCGCGCTGCTGGTCGACGACCCCGCGACGCCGGACCTCGCCATCGCCATCGACCGGCTGCTCAAGGACGAGACGCTTCGCGTATCCCTGGCCGAGCAGGGCTATCGGCGCTGCAACGAGCGCTTCGATATTCGCGCCGTGACCGGTCATCTCGACGACCTTTACGACCGGATCCTCGGCGGTTCGCCGAAGCTGCGCTAGCGGTCGAGGCGCGGCCCCGGCCATCGAGTCGGGATCGACGGCGTCGCGGTCGCGTTGAACATGGGATCGTTTCGAGCAACCGGAGCACCCCATGGGCGGAATGCCCGCCAACCTGACCTGGGCCGACATCGCCATACGGCTTGTCCTGACAGCCGTCGCCGGCGGGCTGATCGGCCTGAACCGCGAACCCGGCCACGCCGCCGGCATCCGCACGCTGATGCTGCTGTCGCTCGCTTCCGCGCTGACAATGATCGAGGTGAACCTCCTGCTGCCGACGGCGGGCCGGGCCGCCGATTCCTTCGTCAATTTCGATCCCATGCGCCTGCCGCTCGGCCTGCTCTCCGGCATGGGTTTCCTCGGGGCGGCGGCGATCATCCACCGCGGCAGTCTGATAATGGGCGCGACCACGGCAGCGACGCTCTGGTTTGCGACCGTGATGGGGCTCTGTTTCGGCGGCGGCCAGATCGGCCTCGGCCTGCTGGCGTTGGCCCTCGGAATGGTAGTTCTCTGGGGCCTGAAATGGGTGAAGCTGTTGATCCCGGAGGAATACCGGGTGGTTCTCTCGGTCGCCGACGAGAACGGCGCCCTGGACGAGCCGGAGCTCATGCGTCGTCTCGGAGAGGACGGCTTTTCCATCACCGATCGCCGCTTCGCCTTTCTGGACGAAGGCCGCAAGCGCGACCTTCGCTACGAGCTGAAATGGCGGGGTCGGCCGAAGCAGGGAGGCGCGGTCCCGGCGTGGCTGGAGCAGGTGGCCCGCCGGCCGGGGGTAACGAAGGTGGCGTGGTCGCCGCACTCCACCATCGTCGATTAGGAGCGGGCGCTGAACCTCAAGCGGCCGCCGGCTCGAAGAGTAGCGTGAGTTCCATTTCCGGCACGAGGACCAGGCCCCGGTCGGTGATGCGGATTTCGGGGATCACCGCAAGCGGGATGAGGTTGAAGCCCATATAGGCGATGGTGCAGCCGGCGGCTTCCCAGGCGGCCTTGAGCGCGCGGGTTTCCTCCGCCACCTCGGTGACGCGCTTGTCGGAAAGGAGCCCCGCGATCGGCAGCGGCACCATGGCCGCGACCTCGCCATCGGCCACGACGCAGACGCCGCCCTGATGCTCGCGGATCGCCGCCAGCGCCACCTGCATGTCGGCCTCGTTGGTGCCGGCCACGATGATGTTGTGCGAATCGTGACCCACGCTGGAGGCGACCGCGCCGCGCTTCAGGCCGAAATCCTTGAGCAATCCATGCGCCACCCGCCCGTCGGACCGCCCGTGGCGCTCGACCACGGAGACGAAGCAGAGATTGTGCCGGTCGAAATGCGTCTGCCAGTCGTTGGCGGGTTCCAGTTCCTGCCTGTCATGGACCAGCACGATGCCCGGCAGCTCCGTGCGGATCGTGTGGGCGATGCAGCGCTCGGACGGCAGATCGGGCGTGAGGCGGGGTGCGGTGTCGAGCTTGACCGTCCGATAGGCCGCGTCGGGATAGCGGTAGCGCTCCGAAAGGGCCTGATCCAGAATGGGGGTGATCCTGTGATCCTCCACCACGAGTTCGCCGCCGTACCAGGTGTTGCGCACCTCCATGTCGTCGTTCAGCAGCACGATGTCGGCACGACGCCCGCCGCCGAGCCCGCCGATCTCGCCGTCCATGGCGAAACGCGTCGCGGGATGCAGGGATCCAAGGCTCCAGGCCTGCTCGCGCGTGAGCCCGGCCTTCATCGCCTCGCGGGCGACCCAGTCCAGCCCGAAGAACATGAGGTCGTCGGCGTCGCGGTCGTCGGTGCAGATGGCGAGGCGCTTGTGGGAGGCGCCGAGTTCCGTGACCGTCTTGATCGCCTCGGGCAGCGAATGCCAGGGCGTGGTCGGCGGGCCGCCGCGCAGGAAGACCCAGACGCCGGCTTCCACCAGGTCGTCGGCGATGTCGCGGTCGATCGCTTCATGCGTATCGGTGACGCCGCTCGCCGCGTAGGCCGCCACGAATTCGCGGCCGTAGATGTGGCCGGATACCGGCCTGCCGCGCGACAGCGCCGCCGCGAGGATCGCGTGGCTGCGCTCGTCGCCCATCGTCACCGGCACGAAGTCCATCTTCTCGCCGAGCCCCACGGCTTCCGGCCACCTGTCGAAGATCGCGGCGATCTTGTCGGGCGTCAGGTCGCCGCCTGCGGTTTCCAGGTCCGGCGACGTCGCGGGCACGGTGCTGGGAACGGTCAGGAAGATGGAAAGCGGCGCTTGCCGGGCATCCTCCAGCATGGCCTCGACGCCCGCCACATCCATGACGTTGCCGATCTCGTGGCTGTCGCAGAAGATCGTGGTGGTGCCGTTGAGAAGGGCGGCTTCCGCATAAGCGCAGGCCGTCACCATGCTGGATTCGATGTGGATATGCGGATCGACGAGACCCGGCGCGAGGATGCCGCCGCGCGCATCGTAGAGGACGGCGCCGGAGCCGATCCCGCTCTTGTAGGCGCCGGCCGGCTTCACCGCCGCGATGCGTCCGCCCGCCACCCAGATCTCGCGATTGTCCAGCATGCGTTCGGAATAGGTGGAAAGCATGCGCGCGCCGGTGATCACCAGATCCGGCGCGCTCCGGCCGGACGCGACATCGGCGAGCCGGCGCGTCTGGCTCGCCAGTGGTGATACGGAAAACCGGGTGAGTTTCGAGCCAGCCCTTGCGCCGCGATCCTGCATTGTCTGCTCCATCCTGAATCCTCCCGGCACTTTATGGCGCTTGCCCACCCTTGGCAAAGGAACGGCAGCACGCGGACGTGACGGAACCGAGGCCCTGCCGGCCGGTTCGGGGTTCGAAGATGAAGCCGGGGGCATTTCGTCCCCGACGATGCGGTGGAGCCGGGGATGAGACGGATCGTGCTTTCCCTCGCCGCGCTGCTGGCCCTTGCCGGTCCTGCGGGCGCGGGCAGCTCGCCCGCCACGCCGGTGCGAACGGAGATCCGCACCGTTCATTCCGCCGTCGTGGGGCGTGACTTCCGCCTCTATATCGCCCGTCCAGCTGTTCCCGCGCCGCCCGGCGGCTACCCCGTCCTCTATCTGCTCGACGGCAACATCACCTTTCCGCTGGCGATGAAGGCGCTGGAGCGGCGGGCAGCCGAGGGCAAGCCGATGGAGCCGCTGGCGCTCGTCGGCGTCGGCTACGTCACGGCGGGCGACTACGACCCCGCGCGCAATGTGGACGACACGCCGGCCGTTCCGGGTCAGGCCGCCGATGATGACGGCTCACCCATCGGCGGAGCCGACCTCTTCCTGCAGGCGATCCAGACGGAAATGAAGCCGCTGGTCGACGCGGAAATCCCGATCGACCGCAGCCGGGAAGCGCTGTTCGGCCACTCCTATGGGGGCCTCTTCACCATGCATGTGCTCTTCACGCATCCCGGCGACTTTTTCGCCTATGTCGCGGCCAGCCCGTCGCTCTGGTTCGGCGGCGGTATCCTGGCCAGGGATGAGGTCGCCTTTCGCATGGGCCATCCCGAGCTTTCCGGGCTCGATATCCTGCTGATGTCGGCGCAATACGAGCAGAAGCTGAGCCCGGATCAGGTCGGCCGGCCGGATGCGGCAGAGCGGCTGAAACGGATGGAGACGCGGCGACCGGTGGACCATGTGCGTGCGCTGGCCGAGCGCCTCGACGCCATGCCGGGCATCCACGCATCCTTCGTGCTGAACGAGCGGGAGACGCATTCTTCCGAACTGCCGATGGCGGTGGGTCGCGCGGTGGATTTCGTCGCCGCGAAGCTTCAGGCGGGCCCGTCGACCATCACCTGCAGCGAGCCGCGCGAACATTGCTCGACGCGGGCGGAGACGCCGTAGACGGCCGCAAGATGCGCCGCGTTGATCGCTTCGGCCGGGGTGCCGAAGGCGGCGAGTTCCCCGCGCGAAAGCATCGCGATGCGGTCGGCCCAGCCGGCGGCGAGGTTGAGGTCGTGCAGGACGACGACCGCCACGATACCCCGCTCGCGGGCGAGATCCCGCACCAGCTTCATCACGAGATGCTGGTAGCGCAGGTCGAGCGCGCTGGTGGGTTCGTCCAGAAGCAGGACCTGCGGCTCGCGCACAAGGGCCTGCGCGAGGCTGACCATCTGGCGTTGCCCGCCGGAGAGCTGGTCCAGCGCCTCCATAGCGAGATGCTCGATGCCGAGGCGGGAAAGCGTGGCGCAGGCTACCGCGTGGATCTGGCTGCCCGCGCCGGCCCGGCCCCCGGCGGGCGAGGCCTTCAGCGCCGCGATCACCGTTTCGATCGCCGTCAGCGCCACCCGCTGCGGCAGCGTCTGCGGCATGTAGGTGACGCGCGAGGCATGTTCGCTCAGCGACAGCTTGCGGAGGTCCTGTGCGCCGAGGCGCAGGCTTCCGGTGCTGCGGATCAGCCCGGCCATGGCCCGGAGCAGGGTCGACTTGCCCGCGCCGTTCGGCCCCACGAGCGCCGTGACCTCGCCCGGCACGAGCGTCGGCAGGGACAGGTCGCGGATGATGGTCCTGCGGCCGTAGCCGACCGCGAGCTGCCCGACATGAAACGCGTCCTCCACCCGGTCCCTCATCCGCGTTCCCGCTTGGTCAGGATCAGCGCGAGGAAGGCCGGGACGCCGATCAGCGAGGTGACGATGCCGACCGGGATCAGCACGCCCGGCAGGATCGACTTGCTGGCGACGGAGGCCAGCGACATGACGAGCGCGCCGGCCAGTGCGCTGCCCGGCAGGAAGAACCGGTGGTCCTCCCCCAGAAGAAGGCGGGCGATATGCGGCCCCACCAGCCCCACGAAGGCGATGGTGCCGGTGAAGGCAACGGTCGTGGCGGCAAGCAGGCTGATGCGGAGCAGGGAGAGGAAGCGCAGTCGCGGCACGTTCACGCCGAAGGAGCGCGCCCGGTCCTCGCCCAGCCGAAGGGCCGTCATCTTCCAGGAGGAGGCGAAGGAGAAAGGCGTCACGCAGAAAACGATCAGAGCGAGGATGCCGAGCTTCGGCCAGTTCGCGCGGGCAAGGCTGCCCATGGACCAGAAGACGAGTTGTTGCAGCGCTTCTTCCGATGCGACGAACTGGATCAGCGAGACCAGCGCATGGAAGGTGAAGACCAGCGCGATGCCGAACAGGACGAGGGTTTCCGGCCCGGTGCCCCGGAGTTTCGTCAGTGCCTGCAGGAGGATCGCGGAGGCGAAGCAGAAGGCGAAGGCGTTGGCGGAGATCACCCAGTTCTGCGAGACGCCGGGAATGCCGATGCCGAGCACAATCGCCATCGCCGCGCCGAGGCTCGCCGCGCCGGAGAGGCCCAGCGTGAAGGGGCTCGCCAGCGGATTGTTCAGGATCGTCTGCATCTCCGCCCCCGCGAGCGACAGCGAGGAGCCGACAAGCAGCGCCATGAGCGCGTAGGGCAGGCGGACGTTCCAGATGATCACCCTGACCGGCGGGCTCAGCGTATCCGGCTGGAAGATGCCCCGGAGCGCGTCCGCCGGCGACAGGCTGGAGGGGCCGACCATCAGGTCCAGGAGAAACGCCGCCAGAACGCCCACCGCGAGCGCGATCAGGATCAGGATGCGTGTCCGCACCAGCTTGCGATAGCCGGGAAGGAGGGAGGTGGCGGTGAGCGTGGTATCGGACATGGATCGGGTGGGGCCTTTCGGCCCCGCTCCTCGTTTTGTGCAGGGCGCCTAGTGCAGGCTCGCCGCGTATGTGCCCTTGAGCGGCAGCGCCAGGAAGCGCGCGTTGATCTCGTCCATCGTCTTCGCGGGATCGAGGTCGGGGAACAGCTCCGGGTGGATCCACTTCGCCAGCGCGTCGATGGCGACGATGTTGGTCGGCATATTGTAGAAATTGTGCCAGAGCGAGTGCGCGCTGCCATCCGTCACCGCCGCGAGCGTCGAGATGCCCGGCCGCTTCAGTTCGTCCGCGAGCGTCGCCTGCGCCTTGGCCGCGTCGATGCCGGTGCCGATCGCCACCCGGCCGGGCTGGCCGCTGGAACTTCCGGTCGCGACATAAACGGCCGGGTTCTGCTGGATCACATATTCCAGGTTCAGCTCGCCTAGCGGTCCGGGCAATACGTCGGCGCCGATATTATGACCGCCGGCAAAGGCGACGAAGTCGCCGAGATTGCCCTTGCCCGCCGTATGGCAGCAGGGCCGGATGCCTTCCAGCATCTCCAGGAACACTTTGGGTTCGGAATGCGGCTTCGCCAGCGCGTCGGAGATGCGCTTCAGATGCTGCTCGTAGAAGTCGGTGTAGCTCTTGGCCTCCGCCTCGTGGCCCGTCACCTGGCCCAGAACGATCATGCTGGGCACGGTATTCTTCAGGGGATGGATGCGGAAATCCACGAAGATGACGGGAATGCCGGCGGCGCGGAGCTGCTCCACCGCCGGATCGTGCTCACCCGGACCATGGCCGGCAATGCCGAAGATCGCCACGTCGGGGTGCAGCGCCAGCGCCTTCTCGGCCGAGAAGCTGTCGGCGTCCGTTACGCCCAGGCGCGGAATGGTTTCCAGCTTCGGGAACTTCGCCTTGAACTGCTCGTAGGTCGCCGGGTCGGACTTACGGAACTCGCCCATCCATCCCACGACATTCGCCGAGGGATCCTTTTCGATCAGCGCCAGCCCGACGATGTCGCGTCCCTCGCCGAGCACGATGCGTTCGGCCGGCTTCTCGAGCGTAACGGTCTGGCCGGAAACGTCGGTGATGGTGATGGCGGCCTGGGCGCTCGCCGCCACGCCGCACAGGAGGGTGGCCAACCCGAGGCCGATGGCGGCTTTCCGAAACTTGAACATGCAAACTCCCGGTACGCAGCGATCGCGCTGCAATCCAGACTTTCGTGTTCAGGTTTCCTAGACCGGCCGAACCGAGTTTGGCAACGGCTTCCGCGCACGTTTCGGTGAGGCGGGCGCGGACAGCAGAAACCCCGGCCGCCAGAGGCGCACCGGGGCGTGACGTTCCGCTTGCCGTCAGTTCTAGATGATGCCCATCAGCAGGAGAACGATCAGGATGATCAGGATCAGGCCCAGGCCGCCCGAGGGATAGTAGCCCCAGTTCATGGCGTAGGGCCACGTCGGCAGCGCGCCGATCAGCAGGATGATCACGATGATCAGAAGAATTAGACGCATTTCAAGACCCCCGTCTTTGGCCGCGAAGTATGCGCGGCTAAGGAATCAACGGCGCGGGCAGGCGGAAAGTTCCGGCCGCGCCTTCGGCCTTTCGCGGGGCGGCCGCCGGTGTCAGGATAGCTCGTTGTAGCGGGAGAATGGTCATGGCGAGCGAGACGGAGATCCGGCTGGAGGAAACCGGCAGCGGCGGCGTCTATGTCCTTCGCCCGGAAGCCGGCGAAGCGGCCCGCATGACCTTCTCCAGGGCGGGCGACCATCTCATCGTCATCGACCATACGGAGGTGCCCGAAGCCTTCCGGGGGCAGGGGATCGGCCTGAAACTGGTACAGCGGGCCGTCGAGGACGCGCGCCGCTCCGGCCGCAAGATCATCCCGCTCTGCCCGTTCGCCAGGGCACAGTTCCAGCGGCACCCCGACTATTCCGACGTTCTCGAAAGCTGACCGGCGAGGGCGTCCGGAAGAAGAGCCTGGAACGGACCGTGGGTGATCATGCGCCGTCGATCCCGGCACGGAGGCGCGCGACCTCCCCGTCGTAGCGACGACGAAGACGGGCCGCATCGCAGCGGCAGGCCTGCCGGCTCTTCAGTCGGGCTTCATGCTCGCGGCGAAGAACTTCGCGACCACCTGTCGGGATCAGGTCTGGTCAAGTTCGCAGAGCAGCGCCATCTGTACGTCGGGATCGTTGAGGTGGCGGTCGGCGCAGGTCGCCCGTTCGTCGGCGGCCCGCCGCCTTTCCGCGATCGAAACTCCTGGCCGAGGCCGGATGCGGCGCGAGTGACCGGGCCGGGAGCAGCAGGAGAGAGGCGACCAGCGCCGTTCTTCGCCGTTTTGCCAGGATCCCTGCGGCATTTGATCCCGTGACATACAACCGGATACGGCCGGCAAACGTATCATCAGGAGATCCGAGTGGAGGTCGAATTGGCAAAGCACATGTCCCCTCTTTCAAAGTCCCGCTTCCCGAAGCTCGTGGGCGCCGGCGTTATCCTGCCGGTCGTGGCCGGTGCTCTCATGACGGCCCTGTCGGGATCGCTTGCCGCGCCCCCGGCGTTCGCCGCGCCTGCGGCCGTGGTCCCCCCGCCCGCGCAGGATCTTCGTCCCGCGCGCGGCCTGCAAACGGCGGTTCTGGCCGGGGGATGCTTCTGGGGCGTGCAGGGCGTGTTCGAGCACGTGAAGGGCGTGCGGCAGGCGGTCGACGGCTATACCGGCGGCAGCACCGCGTCGCCGACCTACGAGCAGGTGAGTTCCGGTCGCACGGGTCACGCGGAAGCGGTGGAGATCACCTACGATCCCCGCCAGATCAGCTATGGCGAGATCCTGCGGATCTTCTTCTCCGTCGCCCACGATCCGACCGAGAAGAACCGGCAGGGGCCCGACAGCGGCACGCAATACCGCTCGGCGATCTTCACGACGGGCCCGGAGCAGGCGAAGGTCGCCCGCGCCTACATCGCCCAGCTCGACGGCGCCAAGGCGTTTTCCCGGCCTGTCGCCACGGAAGTCGCGCCGCTCGGCACCTTCTGGCGGGCCGAGAACTACCATCAGGACTACGAGACCCTGCATCCCGATGCCGGCTATATCGTCGTCAACGACGCGCCGATGATCGCCAACCTGAAGAACGTCTTTCCCGACCGTTTCCGGGCCGATCCGGTGCAGGTACAGGCGCGGGCAGCCGCGAGATAGAAACGAAAGGGCCGCCCGATGGCGGCCCTTTTTGATCAGCGCGTGAAGGTCTTGAACTTCATCCGGGCGGGATCGTTCGGATCCATGCCCAGCCGGCGCTTCTTGTCTTCCTCGTAGGACTGGAAGTTGCCCTCGAACCATTCCACATGGCCGTCGCCCTCGAAGGCGAGGATGTGAGTGGCGAGGCGGTCCAGGAACATGCGATCATGGCTGATGACCACGGCGCAGCCGGCAAAGTCCGACAGCGCGTCTTCCAGCGCCGACAGCGTTTCCGTGTCGAGATCGTTGGTCGGTTCGTCGAGCAGCAGGACGTTGGCGCCGGACTTCAGCATCTTGGCCAGATGGACGCGGTTGCGCTCACCACCGGAGAGCACCCCCACGGGCTTCTGCTGGTCCGGGCCCTTGAAGTTGAAGGCGCGGACATAGCCGCGGGAATTCACTTCGCGCTTGCCGAGATAGAAGACCTCGGCGCCCTCGGAAATTTCTTCCCAGACGTTGCGGTTCGGGTCCAGCGTCTCGCGCGACTGGTCGACATAGCCGAGCTGCACGGTTTCGCCGAGGCGGATCGAGCCCGTGTCCGGCTTTTCGTGCCCGGTGATCATCTTGAAGAGCGTCGACTTGCCGGCGCCGTTCGGACCGATCACGCCGACGATGCCGCCGGGCGGCAGGCGGAACGACAGATCGCTGATGAGCTGACGCCCCTCGAAGCCCTTGCTCAGGCCCTCGGCCTCGATCACCACATCGCCCAGGCGCGGGCCCGGCGGGATGACGATCTGCGCGTCGCGGGACTGGAGGCGGGCCTCGTTCTGCTTCAACAGCTCGTCATAGGCCTTGATACGGGCCTTGGACTTGGCCTGACGGGCCTGCGGTGAGCGTCCCATCCACTCGCGCTCGCGCTCGATGACCTTCTGGCGCGACTCGTCCTCGCGCTGCTCCTGGGCGAACCGCTTCGACTTCTGTTCCAGGTAGGCGGAATAGTTGCCCTCGTAGGGAATGCCGCGGCCACGGTCGACTTCGAGAATCCAGCCCGTGACGTTGTCGAGGAAGTAGCGATCATGGGTGATGATCAGCACGGCGCCGGCGAACTGCTGCAGGTGCTTCTCCAGCCAGGCCACCGTCTCGGCGTCGAGATGGTTGGTCGGCTCGTCGAGCAGCATGATCTCGGGCTCGGAAAGCAGGAGCTTGCAGAGCGCGATGCGGCGCTTCTCACCGCCGGAAAGATTATTGACATCGGCATCCGGCGGCGGGCAACCGAGGGCTTCCATCGACATGCGGACCTTGGAATCGAGATCCCACAGGCCCTTCGCGTCGATCTCGTCCTGGAGCCTGGCCGCTTCGTCGGCCGTCTCGTCGGAATAGTTCATCATGATTTCGTTGTAGCGGTCGAGCGTCGCCTGCTTGTCCGCCACGCCTTCCATGACGTTGCCGAGCGCGTCCTTCGCCGGATTGAGGACGGGCTCCTGCGGGAGGTAGCCGACCTTGGCGCCTTCCGCGGCCCATGCCTCGCCGGAATATTCCTTGTCGAGGCCGGCCATGATGCGCAGCAGCGTCGACTTGCCGGCGCCGTTGGGGCCGAGCACGCCGATCTTGGCATCGGGGTAGAAGGAGAGGTGAATGTCGTCGAGGACCTTCTTGCCCCCGGAATAGGCCTTCGACAGCCCGTGCATATGGTAGATGAACTGGCGCGCCATCGCTGCCGTTGCCCCGTAATTCGCGTGAATGAGATTGGCCGCTACTTAAGCGAAGCGGCGGCGCTGTACAACGGGGCAGCCCGTCTTTGCCGGCGAACCCGCGGGATAGGCGTTTCCTAGCCGGGCCCGGCCATCCCGGGCGGGCCGGCTGCCCTCGACGCCTTCCAGACCCCGGCCGGTACGCGTCCGCCGGGTGCCCCCGATCTCAGGCCGCCTGCACGCTGCCCGGCTTGCCCGCCTCGTGTCCCTTCCGATGGCCGGAACCGGCGATCCACATCAGCAGGACCATAAGCACCAGCGTCGTGACATAGGCGAGGATCTGGAGTTCGGTCGGACGGTCCATATAGCCGACGAGGGTGTGGAGGACGCGGCCGACCATCGAATTCTCTTCGAGGATGCCGGAGGTGTCCCAGACCTGATCGCCAAGGACATCCACAGTACCGGCCTGCGTCAGGAACTGCATGGCCTGCGCCGCGAGACCGGCGGCAAGGAGAGAGATCAGGCCGGTGGTGACGCGGAAGATGTAGCGGGTGGGGATCGCTGCCAGACCGAAATATCCGAGGGCGGCGACGACCGCGCCCAGCGCCAGCCCGAGCACGCCCCCCAGCAGCATGGAGGCGGCGCTCGTGCCGGCGGCCACGATGCCGTAGAGGAAGAGCACGATTTCCGAGCCTTCGCGCAGCACGGCGACGCCGACGACCACGGCAAGCGCGACGGGCGGCCGCTCGCCGGTGGAGATGGAGCGGCCGACGGCCTTCAACTCGGCCGCCATCTCGCGACCGTGGCTCGCCATCCAGGCGTTGTGCCACATCAGCATGAGCACGGCGACGAGGAGGATGCCGGCATTCAGCAGTTCCTGCCCGGAGCCCTCGAAGGCGTTTGAAATCGCCCCGGCAAAGGCGGCGACGATCGACGCGCCGATCACGCCCGCGAGGATCCCGAGGGAAACCCACCAGCCGCGCCCGGGCAATCCGCGCGTGACGGCCAGCACGATGCCGACGACAAGGCCGGCCTCGATGACTTCCCGGAAAACAATGATCAGCGTGCCCAGCATCGTGCTCTTCCTTTGCCCCAGCCGTTCTTTCCCGTCACTCGGCGATCACGACGCCGTTGGCGCTGTCCTGATGGAAATCTCCGAAGAAGGAGTAGCGCCCCGGCACCAGCGGGCCGATGCGCACGATGCCCTTCGTGCCGCCCGGGACGATCTTCTCCACCTTGAGGGAGCTGCTCTCGAATTCCTCGGGCGTCGCATCCTGGTTGTCGACGTGGATCACGACCTTCTGGCGCGCGGGGACATGCAGTTCCTCCGGCTCGAACTTGTTGTTCTTGATCGCGATGGACACGGAAGCGTCTTCCGCGTGAGCTCCGACGCTCCAGAACGACAGGCAGGCAAGAAGAAGGCCGGCAAAGATCCGCATCGATATTCTCGTCCCCGGTAGAGGTTCTTGCGCCGGTCTATAAAGGGGAGGCAACGCGGAGGGAATGCTGTCGGATTACACTTTTGCTTTTGGAGCGGTTCCAATCTGGAATGCGACCGTCAAGTTATTGAAGTTGTTACGATGGCTGCGCACCGGTGATGCGTTTGTGAGGCGGAATGTCGCAGACCTGATCAGGCTGCGGGCAGAGGCGGCTCCGTCATGGAAGCGCGGGCGAGCCTGTCCAGCATGGCGCGAACCTCCGCGTGCTGCTCGGGCGCCCAGCGCGAAAGCAGGTCCGCCATGGCGGCCCGGCGGGCGGCGGTCAGCTTCTCCATGACCGCGCGCCCGGCGTCGGTGAGGGAAGGGAGCTCGGCGTCCGCCACCATCCCGCGGCCGACGAGAGCGGTCAGCGGTGCCGCCATTGCCGGGGTGGGAACAAGGCGCGTTTCGTCCGGCTTTCCTGAATCGAAGATCCGCGCCAGCAGCCAGACTTCCGCCGCCGTGAGGTCGAGCCCAGCCCGCCTGGCCAGCGCATCGTAGAGCTGCCGGCGGTTTTCACGCTGCTCGAGCCGCAGCAGGATGCGCTGCAGTTCCTCCAGGGACGTCGCGTCGCGGGCATGGCGAAGCTCTCCGCCACGCCGTCGGCCCGCGCCGTCTGCCGCAGCGGGATCTCGCGCAGGAACAGGGTGAAGATCAGCGCGCAGGCGGCAATGATGGCGGCGGAGAGAAAGACCGGCCCGAGCGCCAGCGCGAACCCTTCGATATAGAGTGTCCGGAGCGCCGCGGGCAATCGCGCCAGAGCCGCCGGATCGGTCGCCGCGGGAAGAGGGGTTCCGGCCGGAAAATGCGAGGCAAGCTGGTTTTCCAGCTGGTTCGAGAAGATCGCCCCGAACAGCGAGACGCCGAGCGAGCCGCCCATGGAGCGGAACAGGGTGACACCCGAGGTGGCGACGCCCAGTTCGTGGTACGGCACCGCGTTTTGCACGGCGAGCACCAGCACCTGCATGACCATGCCGAGCCCGAGCCCGAGGATCAGCATATAGCCCGAAGCGGTCCAGACGCCCGTTGCTGCGGAAAGGCGCGACAGCAGAAACAGCGCCAGCGCCATAACCGCCGTTCCGGCGACAGGGAAGAGTTTGTAGCGCCCGGTTCGGCTGATGATCTGGCCGGCGGTGATGGAGCTCACCAGCACGCCGGCCATCATCGGCGTCAGCTGAAGGCCGGAGCGCAGCGGGCTTTCCGCCTTCACCACCTGCAGGAAGAGCGGCATGAAGCTGACCGAGCCGAACATGGCGAGGCCGACGATGCCGCTGACGACCGACGAGATCAGGAAGATGCGGTTGCCGAAAAGCGCGAGCGGCAGGACAGGCTCGCTGGCGCGGCGCTCGGCGACGATGAAGAGCGCGCCGAGCACGACCGCCACGGCGATCAGGCCGAGAATGGGGCGGCTGGACCAGGCGAGCGTGGTGCCGCCGAGGCTGGTGAAGAGCACGACCGCGGAAAGCGCGCCGGCAAGGCAGGCGGTGCCCGCATAGTCGATCGAGGGGCGGCGGGTCACGCGGGTGGCGCGGAACACGGACGCGATGACGGCCAAGGCCAGCACGCCCACCGGCAGGTTCACGTAGAAGATCCAGCGCCAGGACAGATGATCGACGAAGAAGCCGCCGATCAGCGGACCGATCACGGTGGAAAGGCCGAAGACGCCACCGAAGAGGCCCTGATAGCGGCCGCGCTCGCGTGGCGGCAATATATCGCCCACGACGGCCATGGCGGTGACCATGAGGCCGCCGCCCCCGAGCCCCTGCACGGCGCGGAACGCGATGAGTTCCCCCATGTTGCGGCTGAACCCGCATAGCGCGGAACCCACGAGAAACAGCACGATGGCGGATTGCAGCACGAGCTTGCGGCCATAGAGATCGCCGAGCTTGCCGTAGAGCGGCGTCACCACCGTCGTGGCGAGCATGTAGGCCGTGACCACCCACGATAGGTGCTCCAGCCCGCCGAGTTCGCCGACGATGGTGGGAAGCGCGGTGGAGACGATGGTCTGATCCAGCGCCCCCAGGAACATCACGAGCAGCAGCGCCGCGATGATGATGCCGACCGGCTGCCGTTCCGGCACGGCGGTCGGGGCCGTCTCGCTGGTAATTGTTCTGTCGCTCATGGTCTCCGTTCAATCCGGCCGCCCGTGCCGGGTTCCCGGCCGGAACGTACAAGGCAGGCCGGCATGTGGGTGAGATGCCGAATGGCTTCGCTGGATGGAACGGGGCTCTCCCTGTATGTTGCCGTTTCCCCCATGAGCGAGGTGCGCTTGAGAACCTTCCCGAAGATCCTGCTCGATGGCGACCGCCGGCTCGACCGCTTCCCGCCCGTCGACGCGGCCGGCGGCGACACCACCCATCCGGGCGGCATCGTGGTGGGCTGGCGCGAATGGGTGTCGCTGCCGGCCTTGGGGATCGGCCGGATCAAGGCCAAGATCGATACGGGCGCGAAGACCTCCGCGCTGCATGCCGACAGCATCGAGCACTTTCTGCGGGACGGTGCGAACTGGGTGCGCTTCGACGTGATCGGGGAGGGGGAGAACGTGCCCTGGCACGAGGCGCCGGTCGTCGGCCAGCGCCAGGTCAGGAGCTCCAACGGCCGGGCGGAACTCAGGACCGTGATTCTGACGCGGCTGGTGCTGGCCGGGCACTTCTGGGAGGCGGAAGTGTCGCTGACCAACCGCGGCAGCATGGAGCTTCCCATGCTGATCGGGCGCGAGGCGCTGGCCGGCCGGATGCTGGTGGACAGCGCCTGTTCGTGGCTGTGGGGACGCCCCGTTTCCCTCAGGACACGACGCCTGCAATCAGCTACAGCGAAGGCGGGGGACCGACCCGGAGACTATCCTTGAAGATCTGCATGCTGGCGCGCAATCCCAGCCTCTATTCGCATCAGAGGCTCGGCGAGGCGGCGCGCGAGCGCGGGCACACGATCGAGGTCGTGAACACGCTGCGCTGCTACATGAACATCACCTCGCACCGCCCGGAACTGCATTACAACGGCGAGAAGCTCGAGGGTTACGACGCGGTGATCCCGCGCATCGGCGCCTCCATCACCTATTACGGCCTGGCGGTGCTTCGGCAGTTCGAGATGATGGGTGTCTGGCCGCTGAACGAGTCGGTCGCCATCGGCCGCTCGCGCGACAAGCTGCGCTCCATGCAGCTTCTCGCGCGCGAGGGCATCGGCCTGCCCGTTACCGCCTTTGCCCACGATCCCAAGCAGACCAACGAGGTCCTGAAGATGGTGGGAGAGGCGCCCGTCATCATCAAGCTGATCGAGGGCACGCAGGGCATCGGCGTCGTGCTCGGCGAAACCACCAAGTCGGCCAAGTCGGTGATCGAAGCCTTTCGCGGCGCCAACGTGAACATCCTGGTGCAGGAATTCATCCGCGAGGCCAACGGCACCGATATCCGCGCCCTCGTCATCGGCGGCAAGGTGATCGCCGCCATGCAGCGCAAGGGCGCGGACGACGATTTCCGCTCCAACCTGCACCGAGGCGGTCGCGCGACGGCCATTAAGATCACGCCCGAGGAGCGCTCCACCGCGATTCGCGCCGCCAAGATCATGGGCCTCAACGTCTGCGGCGTGGACATGCTGCGGTCAAACCATGGGCCGGTGGTGATGGAGGTGAATTCCTCGCCCGGCCTGCAGGGGATCGAGCAGGCGACGGGCAATGACGTCGCCGGCGCGATCGTCGACTTCCTCGTCCGCTCCGCCCGTCCCAACGATACTCGCACCAAGGGGCGCGGCTAGGGCCGAATTCGACCCCGCGCCGTCTGCCTCTCGTCAGCGCGGGGCAGGCATTCGCGGGAAATGCTAGGTTTTGCGGGCAAGCCGGTTTACAGGAGAAAACATCCTCCCAAATACCTGAGCCGTGATGCCTCTTTCGAACGTTGTACCTCCCCTTGCCCGAGCGCTCGAAGAGCGTGGTTATGCCGAGCTGACGCCGGTCCAGACGGCTGTGTTGCAGCCGGAAGCAGATGGCCGCGACCTGCTGGTTTCCGCGCAGACCGGCTCTGGCAAGACGGTCGCCTTCGGCATGGCCATGGCGCCCACCCTGTTGAACGGCGAGGAGCGACTCGGCCCGGCGGGCGAGCCGCTGGCCCTCGTCGTCGCGCCGACGCGCGAACTGGCGCTGCAGGTTCATCGCGAGCTGGAATGGCTTTATGCCGGCGCGGGGGCGAAGGTCGTCTCCTGCGTCGGTGGCATGGATCCCCGCACCGAGCGTCGCGCGCTGGCCAGTGGCGCGCACATCGTGGTCGGCACGCCCGGCCGCCTGCGCGATCATCTGGAGCGCGGCAACATGGAAACCGGTTCCATGCGCGCCGTCATCCTCGACGAAGCCGACGAGATGCTCGATCTCGGCTTCCGCGAGGATCTGGAGTTCATCCTCGACGCCACGCCGTCGCAGCGCCGCACGCTGCTCTTCTCCGCGACCATGGCGAAGCCCATCGCGGCGCTGGCCAAGCGCTATCAGCGCGACGCATTCCGCATCTCCACGGTGCGCGACAGCGAACAGCACGTCGATATCGAATATCGCGCCATGCGCGTCGCGCCCAACGAGAAGGAGCTGGCCACGGTCAACGTGCTGCGCTTCTTCGAGGCGCGCGGCGCCATGGTGTTCTGCTCCACCCGCGAGGCGGTGAAGCAGCTGACGGCGAGCCTCTTCGAGCGCGGCTTCGCGGTCGTGGCCCTGTCCGGCGAGCTCAGCCAGAACGAGCGCTCGCATGCCCTGCAGGCGCTTCGCGACGGTCGCGCCCGTGTCTGCGTCGCCACCGACGTCGCCGCGCGCGGCATCGATCTGCCGGATCTCGGCCTCGTCATCCATTACGATCTGCCGACCAACCGCGAAGGGCTGCTGCACCGAAGCGGCCGCACCGGCCGTGCCGGTCGCAAGGGCGTTTGCGTGCTGCTCGTGCCGCATACGCGCTGGCGCGCCGCCGACCGCATGCTGGGTTCTGCCAATATTCGCGCCACCTGGGGCGGCGCTCCGACCGCCGCCGAGATCACGGCGCAGGATCGCGAGCGGATCATGAAGGATCCGGCCTGGGCGATCGAGCCCGTGGAAGAGGACCTGGAACTCGGCAAGGTGCTGCTGGCGGAACACGGCGCTGAAAAGATCGCCACCGCTTATGCCCGGCTGGCCCGCGAGGGTCTGCCCGCGCCGGAAGAACTTTTCGAGCAGCCGGAACGCTTCGAGCGGCGTGATCGCGACGGTGGACAGAACGGCTCCGAACGGCGCGAGCGCGGACCCGATCGGGGCGGCGACCGTGGCCAGGATCGCGACTTCGGTCGTGGCCGCGACGCCGGTCCGGGCGGCCCGCGCCGTGACCGGGATGGCGAGGGCGGCGAAGGCGGCATCTGGTTCCGCATGAATGTCGGCCGCCAGCAGAATGCCGATCCGCGCTGGCTGCTGCCGCTGATCTGCCGCCGGGGCCACGTCACCAAGCGCGAGATCGGACAGATCCGCATTCTCGACCGTGAGACCAAGTTCGAGATCCATCCGGAGTCCGCGCCGCGTTTCGCCCAGTCGATCCGTCGCGAGGATACGGAAGATCCGAGCGTTCGCATCGAGCCGGTCCGCACCGAGATCGCGCCGCGCCCCAAGCCGGCGCACCGGCCGAAGAAGCGCCCCCAGGTCTGACACCTCCAGGGTATGGGAAGAGGGGTTCCTTGAGGGAACTCCTCGTGCCTTCCAGCCTTTAGTGAGCGGGCAGTTCTGCCCATGGATTTCGCCGGAGCCGTCGATCGTCTCCGGCATTTCTTTCCTCAGAGACAAGGCAAAGCCATGAGCGCATCCATTGAATCCGGCTCGGGGGCATCAGGTTCAGGCACGTTCGCGGTCGGTGGCGACATCGAAGTCAACCGGCTCGGTTTCGGCGCGATGCGCATCACCGGCAAGGGAATCTGGGACGAGCCGCAGGATCGCGCGGAAGCGCTCCGCGTCCTGAAGCGCCTGCCGGAACTCGGCGTCAACTTCATCGACACGGCCGACAGCTACGGCCCGGACGTCAGCGAGGACCTCATCCGCGAGGCCCTGCAACCCTATGGTGGCTTGCTGATCGCCACCAAGGGCGGTCTCGTGCGCAACGGCCCCGATCTCTGGGTTCCGGTCGGAAGGCCGGAATATCTGCGCCAGGCGGTGCTGATGAGCCTGCGCCGCCTCAAGGTCGAGCGAATCGACCTCTGGCAGCTTCACCGCATCGATCCCAAGGTGCCGCGCGACGAGCAGTTCGACGCGATCGCCGCCATGCAGAAGGAAGGGCTGATCCGCCATGTCGGCCTGAGCGAGGTGAAGGTCGACGAGATCGAGGCGGCCCGGAAGGTGTTCACCGTCGCGACCGTGCAGAACCGCTACAATCTCGTCGATCGCGGCAGCGAGGACGTGCTGGATTATTGCGGGAAGAACGGCATCGGCTTCATTCCCTGGTTCCCGCTGGCCTCCGGCAATCTCGCCAGGCCCGGCTCGATCCTGGATTCCATCGCGCAGGACCACAGGGCCACCCCCGGCCAGGTAGCGCTGGCGTGGGTGCTGAAGCGCAGCCCGGTCATGCTGCCGATCCCCGGCACCAGCAAGGTGAAGCATCTGGAGGACAACGTTGCGGCCGCCGCGATCCGGCTCTCCGATGACGATTTCGCGAAGCTGGACGAGCAGGGCAGGGCAGCCGCCAAGGCGAGCTGAGCCTCACCCGTCAAAGGAATGCGGGCGCGGTCCTTCGGGGCCGCGCCTTTTTCTTGCCCGCTCAGGCGTAGCGACGGGCTGCTTCCACGGTGAGGCCGATGCCGACGGAGCCGAAGGTGTCGCCTTCCACCACGCGCGCTTCGGGGGCCGCTGCTACGATCGCGGAGCGGACATGGGCAAGCTGCGTGGAGCCGCCCGTGAGGAACAGGGCGTCGATCCTGCCGTGGGCGAGCCCTGCCTGATCGAGGCAGCGGCCGATCCGCTGCGCGATGCGGGTCGCCAGATCGTCGGTGTGCCGGACGAGATCCTCCCGGCCGATCTCCGCGGCAAGCCCCGGCTCGATCCAGCCGAGCGAGACATCGCTTTGCGGGGCATCGGACAAGCCGATCTTGGCCCCCTCCACGTCGATAGCCAGCGTATGGCCGCGCTCTTCCTCGATCACGGCGATGAGCCGATCCAGCAGCTCCGGCTGCCTCGCCTCGCGGCGCACCTGCCGGATGTCGCGCATGGTCTTGGGGTCGTAGAGCCGGTTGATCGAGGACCAGGTCGCCAGATCGTGGAAGTAGCCGGAGGGCACGTCGAGGCCCGGCCGCTGCATGGGGCTGCGGAAGCCCAGGAGCGGCATCACCGTGCCGAGGCTGAGGAAGCGGTCGAAGTCGGTGCCGCCGATCCGCACGCCGTCATTGGCGAGGATGTCCTCGCCGCGCTCGGTCTTGGCGTGGCGCTCGGGACTGAGGCGGACGATGGAGAAATCCGACGTGCCGCCACCGATATCGGCGATCAGCGCGATCTGTTCGGAATTGATCTGCCGTTCGTAATCGAGGGCGGCGGCGATGGGCTCGAACTGGAAGGAAATATCGGTAAAGCCGATCTCGCCGGCGATGTCGCGAAGCGCATCCTCCGCCCGGCGGTCGCCTTCGGGATCGCCGTCGACGAAGTGGACGGGGCGGCCGTGCACGACCTGCGTGAGTTCCGTCCCCGCGGCCGCCTCGGCGCGACGCTTCACCTCGCGGAGATAGTCGGCGATCACCTCGCGAAACTTGATGCGGCGGCGGCCGATGGGCGTCGCCTCGTCCAGAAGGGCGCTGCCGAGCACCGATTTCAGCGCCCGCATCA
The DNA here is from genome assembly GCF_900110915.1 of Faunimonas pinastri. Taxonomy (GTDB): domain Bacteria; phylum Pseudomonadota; class Alphaproteobacteria; order Rhizobiales; family Afifellaceae; genus Faunimonas; species Faunimonas pinastri. The sequence continues at coordinate 233,661 of NZ_FOFG01000004.1, read as the reverse complement.
ACCGGCCCTCGACGCCTTCCACATAGGCGGAAATAGCGGCCCGGCCGATCTCCGCCTCGCCGTCGCGGCGATAGAAGATGGCGCTGGGAATGGTGACCTTGTCGGCTTCGAGAGCCGCGAGTTCGGGCCCCTCCCGGCGCACGGTTCCGAGCGTGGTGTTGGATGTGCCGAAATCGAGGCCGCAGGCAGACATGACGCAAAACTCCAAAGGGCGCGTCCCTTAACCGCTTTGCGCCCCTCGTACCACCCCTCACGTCCGGTCAGAGCGGAATGCCACAGCCAACCTCATCAGCAATATTCGCCTTCGAGGAAGAAGTGGCTGCCCAGCGCACGAAAATCGCGGGTGCAACCGTCGCGCCCCGGCCTATCCTCCACCTTTCGCTGAGGCGCATCGTCATAGACGAGTTCGACATTCCAGCCCATGCCGCCCCGCCAGTCCCAACTCTTCCGTATCCGCCCGCTTGCCGTCGGCGCGAGGCGATGGAGCTCGTGAAGGTGGATCGGCTTCACGATGGCGAACCGGATTTCGTCGCGATAACGGAAGCCGGCCAGCGTGATGGCGATGAAGAGACCGATCGCGATGCCGACCGAAAGAAGCCGGCGCGGGTCTCCCAGCATCGTCGCCAAACTCGGCGGCGGCGTCATTTGCAGCAGGAGAAGCAGCAGGATCGACATCGAGACGATCAGCGTCAGACCGCCTTCCCTGTCCCAGGCCATCGCCAATGAGAGGGCGATCGCGTAAAGCGCCGCGACCAGAGACGGTCGCCCCGATCGCCATCCCGAAGCGCCGCTCGTCACCGCTCCCGACGGCACGGCTTCAACCCTTGTAGCTCGGCGGAATGTCGATGCCCGCGATCCACGGCTTGAGATCGAGGATCGGCGTGCCGTCCAGGCAATCCAGCGCATCGATCTCGACGTGTCCGGTTTTCGCGTCGCAGGCGATGATCTCCACGACGGCGAGCGCGATCGGGTTCGGTCGTACCGGGGAGCGCAGGCTGAAGACGCCGGCGGGCTCGGGCCGCTTCTTCGGCGCCTGGACGATGAGGTCGCGCCGCGCTTCGTGCATCCAGTAGAGCAGGATCGCCGGACCGGGAACGATGTCGCGAAGTCCCCGCCGCCATTCCGGATCGATCTCCAGCAAGGAGGCGGCGCCGCGTTCGCGCGCCTGTGTCATGTTGTGCGGGCAGGCGGTGCGGCCGTCCCAGGGCGTGCGCGCGCGGCCGATAAAGACCAGCGACGCATCCGGCGTGCGCTCGGCGGGATCGAAGGGCAGGGCGATCTCGCCCTCGCGGATTTCGGTCATGTCGCGCCTGAACTCCGTTGAACCGCGCGGTGGTGCCCGTCTTTCACCATGGGTTCAAGCGGCGATGCCGACCGCCGCCGCCGCCAGTTCGGCATTGGAGCGGGCGGGCGCGCCGGACGGGAGATGGCGGCCATCCTCCAGCCCGATCCGGGTATCGAGACCGAGTTCACGGGCGCGCCGGCACATGGCCCAAATATTGTCGTCGAAGCCATGCAGCAGGCGGGGCACCCCGATCTTCGCCGCTTCGAGAATGGCGATCATCTCGTCGGCCACACGCCGTGCCTCGGCACTATCCGCTTCCTCGATTTCAAGCAGGATCCTCAGGCAGTCCGGTCCCTTGCCCAGATCGACGAGGCGTCGCGCATCCTGCGGTGTCGCAAGCCCGGCTTCCACGCCGATCCCCCTGCTCGTCACGAGGCCGATCATGTCGGCCGCGTCTGCCTCGCCGAGATTGACGGAAAGGTAATCGGGAAGCGCCTGCCATTCGCGAATGGCATCGAGCCGGGGCGTACCGGTGGGCGCGATCCAGTCGCCGGTGGAAAGGCCGACCGGCATGCCGGGGACGGCGGCGCGAATGGCGTGAAGCGCGGCCGAAACGTCGGTGGCGAGCAGGCTTTCCCGGCCCGCTCCGTCGCGCGGGTGAACGTGCAGTTCGGTGGCGCCTGCCGTTCGAACGGCCAGGGCATCCGCCGCCAGTTCGGCCGGCGTGAAAGGAACGGCCGGGCTGAATCGACGGTCTCTCCCGCCATTGAGACATGCCTGCAGCATCCGGACTCCCGTGTTTGTTGGAGATCCTAGGCCGGCTGTCGCCTGCCGCCTAATGCGGTGATCGTCACTGCTTGTTTTTGTCAGCTCGAACACATAAAGATATCGGCATATGTTTTAAGGCGAGGCGGTGGGCTGTGGGCTCTCAGGTCGAGGAACTGGTGCTTCAGCTGAAGGCCGCAGGCGATGAGACACGCCTGCGCCTGCTGGCGCTGCTCGACCAGGGAGAGCGCACGGTAAAGGAACTCACCGACATTCTCGGCCAGTCCCAGCCTCGCGTCTCGCGCCACCTCAAGATCCTGGCCGATGCCGGGCTGGTGGACCGCAATCCCGAGGGCTCCTGGGTCTATTACCGCCTCGCCGACGAGCTTCCGGGCCGCGCCTCCGGCCGCGAGACGGTGCGGGCGATCCTCGCCTGTGCCGATGCGGCGGATACGAACCTGAAGCGCGACCGCGAGCGGCTCGCGGTGCTGAAGCGGCAGAATCAGGCGTCTGCCGAGCGCTATTTCGAGGAACATGCCGCCGAATGGGATCGCATCCGCTCGCTGCATGTGCCGGAGCGGGAGGTCGAGGCGGCCGTTCTGGCGACCGCCGGCGATGGGCCGTTCCGCTCCATGCTCGATATCGGCACCGGGACGGGTCGTATGCTGGAGCTCTTCGCCGGCCGGACGGAGCGGGCGCTGGGCGTCGATCTCTCCCACGCCATGCTGGCCGTCGCCCGTGCCAACCTGGAGCGGGCGGGCGTCGGACAGGCGCGGGTCCGGATCGGCGACGGCAACAACCTGCCGGTGGTGCGCGAGAGTTTCGATCTCGTGCTGATCCACCAGGTGCTGCACTTCCTCGACGATCCCGCCGGGGCGATCGCCGAGGCGGCGCAGGCCCTTGAGCCGGGCGGCCGGCTGATCGTCGTCGATTTCGCGCCGCATGGACTGGAGTTCCTGCGCGAGAAGCAGGCACATCGGCGGCTCGGCATCGGCCACGGGTTGATGGAACAATGGCTGGCCAACGCGGGACTGGCGCTTGGCTCGGTGGAAGATCTGGCGCCTTCCGGCGATGCGGAAGCGCTGACGGTGACAATCTGGTCGGCCCGCGACAGGCGCGCTCCCGCGCTTGGCGAGAATGTCGGCCTGGGACTTGGAGAGACGGTTTGACGATGAACGAGGCCGAGCGCGGCGCGAACGGGAATGCCGAGGGGCTTGCTGTTTCCTTCGAGTTCTTCCCGCCGAAGAGCGACGAGCAGCTTCCGGGGCTTGAGAAGGCTGCCGAGCGGCTGGCCCGCTTCCGCCCGCAATTCGTCTCCATGACCTACGGCGCGGGCGGCTCCACGCGCGACCGTTCGTTCCAGGCGGTGCGCCTCATCATCGAAGGCACCGCGCTGCCGACGGCCGCGCATCTCACCTGCGTCGGCCAGAGCAGGGAGCATGTGGCTGAGGTCGTGGCCCGCTTCCGCGATCTCGGCGTCAGCCACTTCGTGGCCCTGCGGGGAGATTCCGAGGGAGGCCTCGGCGAGCCGTACCGGCCACATCCGGAGGGTTTTCAGGACACCGCCGATCTCGTCGCCTTCCTGAAAGAGGTGCCGGGGACGGAAGTCTCCGTTTCCGGCTATCCCGAGCGTCATCCGCAGAGCGCGGACTGGGCGGAGGATCTCGACGTTCTGAAGCGCAAGATCGATGCGGGCGCGGATCGGGCGATCACCCAGCTCTTCTTCGACAACGATCTTTTCGAGGCCTATCTGGAGCGCGTCCGGGCGGCGGGGATCGCGATCCCGATCGTGCCGGGCATCCTGCCGATCCACAAGTTTTCCGCCGTCCAGGGCTTTGCCGGACGTTGCGGGGCGACCATCCCCGAGCGGATCGCCCGCCGCTTCGAGGGGCTGGAAACCGACATGGATGCGCATCGCCGCACGGCGGTCGAGGTCGCGGCCGAGCAGGTGATCGGGTTGCGCCAGCTCGGTGTCGATTTCTTCCACTTCTACACGCTCAACAAGGGTGAGCTGGTGGAAGCCACGCTGGAAAGCCTCGGCCTGCGCGCGGCTGAGAAGCAGGCGGCCTGAAGCGCCGCTTCGGTCTTGATATCGTCACGGAAGCGTCGCTTGTGTTTCCGGCGAACCCGAATCGGGTTTGCCCGTTTCCAGCGTGAGTTCACGGGCTGAGTTGAGCCCTACTTTCCGGCCGAGGGAGAGACGCATCCAAAAGTTCAAGACCGGCCGGGACGCGGCCTATGCCCTGCGTCCCGATGTTCCGATTTACGGTTTTCGCCCGGAGGTCCTGAAGGCCGACGCCCGCGCCTTCGTGGAAAACTTCTCCGGCAAGACCGCCTATGCCGTGAAGACGAACGGCGAGGAGTTCGTGCTGAAGGCGCTGGCGGAAGCGGGGATCACCTGCTTCGACGTGGCGAGCCCGGGCGAGTTCGAGGCCGTGCGCGCCGTCTCGCCGGATGCGGAGATGCTCTACATGCATCCCGTGAAGGCGCAGTCCGATATCCGGCTGGCGCTGGAAAAATACGGCATCCGCGTGCTCTCGCTCGACCATGAGGACGAGATCGCCAAGATCCTGCGCATCGTGCGCGCCGGCGATCTCGATCCCTCCGAGATCACCCTTTACGTTCGCCTGCAGACCAAGGGCCATGCCGCCTACGAACTATCCAAGAAGTTCGGTGCGGCGCCCGCCCATGCGGTGGAACTCCTGCAGCGGCTCGACCGCATAGGCTTCAAGACCGGCCTCTGCTTCCATGTCGGCAGCCAGATGGACGACGCGGAAGCCTATCAGCGAGCACTCGCCTCGGCCGACTGGGTGCGCTCTCGCGCCGGCGTGCCGCTGGCCGGCATCGATGTCGGCGGCGGTTTCCCTGCGGAATACGGCCACGATCCCCGCCGCAAGAAGCCGGATTTTCCGACACTGCCGGAGCTGATGGGGCAGATCCGCACGGACATCGACGATTACGGCTTTTCCGACCTGCCGCAGATCGCCGAGCCCGGGCGCGTGATCGTCGCCCGCTCGTTGTCGGTGATCGTCCGCGTGCTCCTGAAGAAGGGCCAGCGGCTCTACATCAATGACGGCATCTGGTCGTCGCTGTCGGATTCCTGGACCGGCAAGATCACGCTGCCCGCCCGCTTCCTGCCCGATCCGTCGCGCAAGCGCCGCACCGGGAACCCGGAAAAGCTGGTCCCCTTCAAGGTCTGTGGCGCCACCTGCGACAGCGTCGACATCCTGTCGCGGCCTTTCTGGCTGCCGGAAACGGTGGACACCGGCGACTGGATCGAGATCGGCCATATCGGCGCCTATTCGCTGGCGCTGCGGACGCGCTTCAACGGCTTCTATCCCGACACGTTCGTGGAAGTGGAAACGCCCTTCGACGAGGAAGCGGGTCTGGAGAGCTTCGCGTCGCTCGAGACGATGGCCGACTGAGATGATAGGGGCAGCAGTTCTCTGCTCCCCTCGTGCAGAAGATGGAGACGCTCAGCGCGCTCCCCTTATGCTGGAGAGGAACGCGCTCAGCGCGTTCCGGCCTCCCGCGCGACGTGCGCCTGCCAGAGAACGAGCAGCGGCACGACGACGAGTTCCATGACGAGCCCGCCGACATGACCGAAGCTCGGCACGCCGTGCAGGCCGAGCGAGAGCAGGCGGGCAAGGCCCCCGGCGACGATCATCAACGCGCCCAGGCGGAAGCGCTCCGTCTTCCGTTCGATGTCGGGGATCGTGGAATAGAAGATCAGCCCCAGCATGAGGAATACGCCGGACAGGAAGCGGAAGTGGCTGTCGAGGTCCGTCGGCCAGGGCGGCGTCACGTCGAGAAATGCCGGACCCCTCACGACACCGAAGATGCCGGCGAAGAGCGGGATGAGGGCGAGCACGGCGATCGCGCATTGCAGCAGACGCTTCGAGCGGGGCGCACTCTGCGCCCGTCCATCCAGATTCACCAAGATCCAATCCCTTTCCTCAGCCTGTCTGCGAGCGGAACGTTTAGCTGGGCCAACCGTTCTCTCAACAGTCGATTATGACGTGAAACAAGGGAGCAAGATCATGGATAGCGATCGCATCGAAGGTATGGCGAAGCAGGCCAAGGGTGCTGTCAAGGATGCCGCCGGCAAGGTCACGGGCGACACCAAGCTCCAGGCCGAAGGCAAGGCCGACAAGGCCGAAGGCAAGGTGCAGAACACCGTTGGTGGCGCCAAGGATGCCGTGCGCGACGCCGCAGACAAGTAAGCTGATCTTCAGCTGAACGAAAAGGCCGGAGCTATGCTCCGGCCTTTTTCGTGCGCGTTTATGCGCGTAAGCCTGCACCGGCCCGGCTCCGAGTGCGAGCGCGACATGACGAGCCCGCTAAGCCGGGGGGCTTGCGGTCGGGTGACAGCTTGGTCATCTGGAATGTGGCCGCCGGTTTCGCAGGCCGGAACGCCGGGGCCGGGATCGTCTGCGACCTCAGCTGTACCCGACACCGCCTCCCGGGCAGGTGGCACGCACGGGGCCTTGAAGGTTGTCTCTGGCCTTCGATCCCTCGGAAAGAGGTCTGTGAGGGGGGAAGGTCGACCGAAATTCTCGGACCAACCCTGACGCCTAAACCTCGATCAGGTGATAGGGCCGCCCCGCCGGCTTTTCGATCATGCGGGCGCAGTTGAATACGGGAACTCCGTTCGGGGTCTTGCCCTCGAAGGCACCCCGATGGGCATGGCCGTGCAGGATCACGTTGACCTCGAAACGGCCGATCGTTTCCGCCAGCCGCGACGAGCCGAGGAAGGGGAAGATTTCCGGCGGCTCGCCCATCACCGTCTCCACGATCGGCGCATAGTGCAGCAACACCACCACGCGGCCCTGCCGCACACGGCGAAGCGCATTCTCCAGCCGCAATGCTTCCTGCACGCCTTCCGCGACGAAGCTCTTGATCGGCGCCTCGCCGAAGGAGCCCAGCATGAAGCGGCCAAAGCCACCGGCGAAGCCCTTGGTGCCCACGAAGGCAACTTCGTCGATCTCGGTCGAGGTGCCGTCGAGCAGGCACAACCCCGCCTCGCGCAGGATCTCGGAAACCTTCTCCACGCAGTCGGACTCGTGGTCGTGATTGCCGAGGACGCCCACCACCGGAATGGACAGGGAGGCGAGGTCCTCGGCAAGGATCTCCGCTTCCTTCACCGTGCCGAGATTGGTGAGATCCCCGCAAAGCGTCAGGACATCGGCGCTGCCTGAGATCTCGCTGAACAGTTCGCGGAAGGGATGCTTGTCGGTCTCTGTGACATGCAGGTCAGCCAGTCCGGCCACTCTCATTGCGCGCTCCTATGCGTCGTCTCTCACTCCGGCTTCGCCGATCGCGTCGGAGAAGCCCCATTCCATCACGTCGATCCGGTAATCGTGCTTGGAGAACATCCGACCGCGGCAGATGCGTGTCTCCGGCACCGGCAGTTCCTCCTGGAACTTCAGCCGGTCCATGAGCTCCGCCATGAGCCACGAGGGAATGCGATGCCGCTCCGTGGGATAGATGAAGCGGAAATTGAGGATGTGGACGAGGAGCACCTCCCAATAGGCCTCCATGTAGCTGAGCAGCCGCTTCCAATCGATGTTGTCGTTCTCGTGCAGCATCACGTGCACGACATCGGCGCCGTCGTAGCGCTCGCGGTTCTGGACGAAGACCTTGGACCAGATCAGTTCGGTCGGCGACAGGACCGGAACCTTGAAGCCCAGAATGTCCGCCTCGTGGCCGTCCTCGAACCACGCGTCTGTCACCGGCGTCACCGAAGCGGTGGAATTGAAGATCACGTCGAAGAAGAGCGGACCCTTCTTGACCTTGGCGAGCCAGCGTTCGTCCTCGATGGCCGTCTCGTAGCCGAGTTCGTGAAAGGTATGCAGGATGCGCGGGTAATCACCCGGCTTGCAGAAGATGTCGATGTCCTTGGTCGGTCGGCTGATGTCGGTATAGGCGCCGACGGCGAAGGTTCCCGCGACGAGGAACCGGATGTTCGATTCCGTCAGGACGCGCAGCACTTCCGTGTAGAACTGCGAAGCCTCGGGCGAAAGCTCAAGCGCGGGCTTGTGGATCGGCTCCTTGTCGCTTCTGTCCTGGCCGGGAGCCTGCATGTTCCGTGCTTTCCTGCTTCGTGATCGGGCAGGAGCAACGACGGAGCCGGGGCCAAGTTCCGGACGGACAGCTCAGACGAGCAGGACGAGCGTGGAGGCGAGCAGTACGCCCATGGCGATGTTGAAGGCGCGAAGAGCCCGTTCAGATCGGAGCCATGTCTGCAGGCCCGCCCCGAAAAGAAGCCAGATCCCGGCGCAGGGCAGGGCTGTCCCCGCGAAGATCACCGCGAAGGCCGTCGCCTGAGTGGCGGCGCTGCCGGGGTGGGCGTCGAGATAGGTGCCGACGGCGCTGGCGCAGATCAGCCACGCCTTCGGGTTGACCCACTGGAACAGCGCCGCTTCCAAAAACGTGACCGGGTTTGCGCGATCGGACGTTTTCGAACGGCCGGCCGTGGCGATCTTCCAGGACAGCCAGAGCAGCACGACGATGCCTGCGATCTTGAGTGCGCGCAGAAGGGTGGGGCTCTGGATCAGGAGACTGCCGAGCCCGAGCGCCACGATGAAGATCATCAAGGCGAAGCCGATTGCGATGCCGAGAAGATGCGGCAATCCCCGACGGATGCCGAAATTTGCGCCGGTGGCCGTGAGCATCACGTTGTTGGGCCCTGGCGTCACCGTCGCGACGGCGGCGAAGAGCAGGAAGGCCAGCATTTGCGACAGGGACATCGACGGCATCTCCGGACGTCAACCGGCTAAGGCAGCGTCCGGCGCGATGCAAGGCGGAGCGACGATGGAGCGGGGTCGTCGGAAAGACAGGCCGGCTCACCCGACGTCGGCACCAGTCGTGGCGACATCGCTCCGGAACAACCCTATTGCGCCGACACGTCGTCTCGGACGAGAACGGCGCCCCGCCTTGCAGCGGAGCGCCGTTCAGGATCGTCGAACTGACGTCTGGATCAGACGCGGTTCAGGACAAAGGAACCGCCGGTCGGCTGGTTGCACTTCAGGCTGTTCTTGCTCTGGAAGGTGCAGGAAGCCGACTTCTGCTGCTTGCCCTGCTTGGAGTACCAATTCACCTGCGTGACATTGCCGGTGTTGGTGTAGCGGCCATCGGCGAGAACCTCGTTGTTCTTGGTGAAGCGCGAGGTGAAGCTGCCTTCATGGAAGGTGGCGACCGAGACGCCATCCGCCGATTCCCAGCGGCCTTCGAGGTTGGAGGCGGACTTCATTCCCCCGCCGGCACCCATGGACTGGCAGGCGGCGAGCGGGACAACGGCTGCGAGAGCCAGAGCGGCGAGAGAGCGTTTCATTATTTCCGCCAAGGTTGGGAACTTCTCGAAGAAAGCCCCGGCGATTGAATCGTTCCACGTTTCGAACGTTCGCCGAGGCTTCGGAGCAGCCCCGGAAACCGGGACCGCAATGGCGATCAGGCCCTTACTGGCCCATCGTGTTGGGCACCGGCACCTTGCCCGTCGCCGTGGTCTGGGTCACGGGACCCTTTCCCTTGAGCATCGGGCCCTTGTTGCCCTGCTTCTTGTCGACAAGCTGGCCGTTTGCGAGCGGGATGACGCCGCTGGACGGCACGACCACGACTTCCGTGTTTTCCGGAACGCGCTCGTAGAGGTCCATCACGTCCTGGTTGATCATGCGGATGCAGCCGGACGAGACGCTTTTGCCGATCGTCCAGGGCTCAAGCGTACCGTGGATGCGGTAGAGCGTGTCCTTGTTGTTCTGCCAGAGGTACATGGCGCGGGCGCCCAGCGGGTTGCGCGGGCCGCCGGGAACGCCGAGGCCGCTCTGCAGCTGGCTCATATGCGACTTCAGCTCGGGCTGACGCTCGTACATTTCCTTCGGCGGGTACCAATCCGGCCAATGCTGCTTGGTCTTGATCGTGGCGATGCCGGACCAGGCGAAGCCCGCCTTGCCGACGCCGACGCCGTAGCGGATGGCGCGGCCGTTCGGCTCCACGAGGTAGAGGTAGTGCGCATGCGGGTCGATCACGATCGTGCCCACCGGCTGGTCGGTCTGGTAATCGACCTCGCGGCGCAGGAACTGGGGATCGACCTTGGACAGGTTGATCGCCGGAACCGGGAAAGGCTCGTTCGGGTTCGCGGCGTACATCGCCTGGTAATCGGGCGTCTCGCCCGGGCCGGGAGGAGCTTCCATCATCGGAGCGGCTTCCGCGACGGGGGCGCCGATGGCGGCCGGCGGCAGGACGGCAGCGGGCGGGGGAGGCGTGGTTTCCACGCAGCCGGCGAGCAGGAGAACGCTCATTGCGGCGGCGCCTGCGAGGGCGGCGCGGCTCTTCTTCAACATGGCAGGATGTGCTCCGGAGAGTTCGGATTCGAGGGTGTTGGCTGCTACTCATAAAGGAGTGGCGCGCGAAGGAGTGTTGTTGCCGCGCAACGGTTGACTTTTCATTCCGTCCCGGGCGGGCCGGTGAAGCTTCTGGCGGATCGCCGTTCCGGCTGGCCGAACTTCGCCGGGGAACATGCGCTTGCCCCAGCCGTTGGCTTGCCATCGAGCGATTAACACCACACCCAAAGGAGCTTCGATGAGCATTCTCGACAGGATCATGGGATCCATCTTCAACCGTGCGCACGCTTCGACTGCAGGGGCACAGCCGGCGGGGGCACAGCCGGCGGGCGCGGGGGCAGGTGGCGCTTCCGGCGCAAGCCCGGCTGCTTCGTCCAGCGCTGCCTCGTCCGCGGCATCGGCTGCTCCTGCGGCGACTTCTTCGGCAGCGGCGCAGGCCCCGGCCGCGAGCGCCGGTGCCTCCGCCTCCGGTGGTGGGAGCGTCGATGTGGCCGCCGTTCTCGACAAGGCCGTGCAGTCCAAGGGCGAGAAGCTCGACTGGAAACATTCCATCGTCGATCTGATGAAGGCGCTCGACCTCGACAGCAGCCTTGGCGCCCGCAAGGAGCTTGCCAGCGACCTGCATTATACCGGCGACACCAGCGATTCCGCCGCGATGAACATGTGGCTGCACAAGGCGCTGATGCAGAAACTCGCTGAGAACGGCGGCAAGCTGCCGGCCGACGTCCTGTAATCAGGGCGGTCGATCTGACCGAGCAAGCGGGGCGGCCGGGCTTAACGGCCCGGCTGCCCCGCACGCGCAAGAGCCTTGTCACCTTCCCCGGCCGTAATGATAGTCGCACGAACGATTCGGGGGCTGCGCGTTAGGCGAATGGCCCTTCGGCGGCCCGTATCGGGATCTGTTTTGAGGCGTCACCTATGAAGCGTATCGTCGTCGCGGCCGCATTTGCCGCTTTGCTTGTCGCGGGATGCGACAACAAGAAGGAAGCCGAGAAGGCGCCTGCCGACCAGACGCCGGCTCAGGCGGCCGATCATTCCGAGGCTGACCGCAAGGCTGCCGAGGCGGGCGACCGCGCCAAGGCGGCGCTCAGGGATTCAGCTGCGGCCGCCAAGGAGATGGCGGTGAAGGCCGGCCAGGCCGGCAGCGCCGCGATCGATGCGCTGAAGGCCAAGGCTCCGGAGATCAAGGAAAACCTGAAGAGCGCGGCCGACACCGTGCAGGACGCAGCCAATCAGGCCGTGGATACGGTGCAGGATGCAGCGGACGCGCTGAACGCCTCCATGGATGAGGGTGCCAGCGAGGGGAGCGACAACGGCGACGCCAGTCCCCCGGCGACCCGCGCGCGGAACGATGCGGCGCGGCAGCAGCCGGCGCCTGTCGGCCCGGAGGCAAACCCTCCTGCTGTCGACCCGATGCCGCGGAGCCCCGCTCCGGTAAACGGGACAGCTGCGGACCCGCAGCCCGCCAGTCCTCCGCCGGCTGCCCCGGCGCAATAAACGGGGGCGACCGGCGAGGAACATGGGACCGCCCGACCGATCGCCTTGACCTCGGGCGTGCCACCTGTCACCAGAAGCGCGCCAGTCGGCTGGACGGCCGCTCTTTCCGCTTCGCGGGAAGGGAGGAAAGTCCGGGCTCCATGGAAAAACGGTGCCGGATAACGTCCGGCGGGGGCGACCCCAGGGAAAGTGCCACAGAAAGCAAACCGCCGCGCAATTGGCTTCGGCTCGCGCGGCAAGGGTGAAAGGGTGGGGTAAGAGCCCACCGCGGACGCAGCAATGCGGACGGCAAGGTAAACCCCACCGGGAGCAAGACCAAAAAGGGACGGCACGGGCTCTAGCAGCCCAGCCTTTTCCAGGCCCGCCGTCCGGGTCGGTCGCGAGAAGCGTTCGGTAACGGGCGCTCCAGATGAATGGTCGTCGCGTCGGGATCGCAAGATCCCGGCCTTACAGAACCCGGCTTACAGGCCGGCTGGCATCTTCCCCATTTCCGTAAGGGCGAGCGGCGCTCGCATCCAACCGCGAAACCGCCTCGCCCAAAGCAAAAAGCGCCCTCGCGGGGCGCTTTCAGCAGGGTAACTTTCGATCGGGAAAAGGGCTTACAGCAGGCCGGGCTTGCTGGTGTCCACGTCCGAGATCGTGGCGACGCGCTCATCGGGCTCGTCGGCAGCGGCGCCCATGATGGACTTCACCATGCTGCAGTAGCGGGCCGAGGTCGCGTTCATCGAGGTGGCCGCGACGCCCGCATTGTACTTCAGGATCGTACGGCAGACGCTGCCGCCGCCAAGCTCGTGCGCCTGGGCAAGATACTTCATGCCGTAAGTAATGTTGGTTTCGGGATCGTAGAGGCCGGCGACGCTTCCGTGATAGCCGACACCGCGTGCCGTCTGGGCCTTGATCTGCATCAGGCCGATGGCGCCACCCGCGGCAGCCCGGGGATTGAAGCGGCTTTCGATCTGCACGACGGCACGGGCGAGCTCGACCGGAATGCCGTTGGCTCGGGCGTGCTTGGCGATCAGGCTTTCGATCGCGGCCGGTGCGTTGGCGCGGGCCACTCGGCCGCCGGACCGAGTTTTCGCCCGGCTCGATACATGGGAGTTTCTGTGGTAGCGGCCGTGCCGGGCCGAATGCTTACTTCCGTGAGAAGTATTCGAGGCATGGTGATGAGAATTAGCCAAGTGCTTCGTGTGATGTCCGCTGGCTGCCTGGGCTTCCGCGGCAGGAAGTCCAAGAAGACATGCGAAGATCAAGGCTGTCGCTCGGCTGCATACGCTCATACTCAATTCCCTGTACCCGTGGGATCATTGTCGCCCTGCGGCGAGAAGGGGCACTAAAGTCATGATGTGGCGAGAATGTGCACGTTCCATCACGAAATGTTACAAAGCCGATTAAAAGTTTCCGGAGCATTTAAGGGTTAAGAAACCCCTACCAGAAGCTTGTGTAGCGTCTCGATAGTCCCCCGATCCGCTATTCCATCGACTCTGGCCGGGCGAAAATGACGTTGAAAGGCGCTCACGATTTCTTCCGTCGCCTTGTCGAAGACTCCGTTGATCGAAAGTCCGTAACCGTAAAGCGCAAGCATTGCTTGCAGGGCTTCTACTGGCTGGCCTTGATCTCCTCTTGAGAAGAACATCCCTCCACTTGTTTCTACTGGTTCCACCCAATGGCCGATCCCCGCCTCATGAAGGAGGTCCCAAGGGAAGCGCTCGCCGGGATCGACCTTGCGGGACGGGGCGACGTCGGAGTGGGCGAGCACCCGGTGGGGTGGAATGGGATGGCGTCCTACGATCTCGCGGCAGAGCGCGATCAAGGCCTCGATCTGCGCCGGCGGGAACTCGGGGAGGCCGCCGGTATGGCCGGGGTTGGCGATCTCGATGCCGACGGAACGGGAGTTGATGTCGGTCTCGCCGGCCCAGCTGGAGGCACCGGCATGCCAGGCGCGGCGGTCCTCCGGCACAAGGCGGACGAGCCGGCCATCCCGGTGGACGACGTAATGGCTGGAAACCTCGCTTTCCGGATTGCAGAGCCAGCGCTGCGCTTCGCCGTCATCCGGCATGCCCGTATAATGCAGGATCAGGATGTCGACCGGCCCGGTGCGGCGCTCGCCGTGATTGGGCGAGGGGCAATCCTCGATCGGGAGAGGCGAGGTCATGCGATCTTCCTTTGCCGGGCCACGTCGTCCCAGGCGGCATTGATGGCGGCGAGGCGATCCGTGGCGATCTTGATGAATTCTTGCGGCAGGCCGTGGCCGACCAGGCGGTCCGGATGGTTTTCCACCACCAGCCTGCGGTAATGGCGCTTCAGGGTCGCGTTGTCCCACGTCCGGTCGGCGCCCAGGATCAGGTAGGGGTCGGTTTCGCCGCCGATATGTCGCGCGGAAATGCGGGCGAATTCCTCGGCGGAAAAGCCGAACAGCTCCGCGACCCGGGCAAGGAAGGCCAACTCGCGCTCATGCACGGCGCCGTCCGCCTTGGCGATGTGGAAGAGCCCGTCGACGATCTCCTCCAGCATGGTGGGATCGTCTGGGAACAGCTCCCGTACGTCGCGCGCGTAGCTCTCGAAACCCGCGATATCGCTCTTGGCGAGATTGTAGACGCGGCTGACATTCCGCTCTTCGCCCAGCGGAATGGTGAAGATGCGGCAGAAGGCGTCTATCTCCGGCGGACTCACCACGCCGTCCGCCTTCGCCATCTTGGCCGAAAGCGCCACCATGGCGATGGTGAAGGCCACCTGCTTGCGGGTGTCGCGGCTGGAAAGGCCGGCCACCAGCCCGCGCATTCCGGCAACCGCGTTGCCGACCGCCGCGGCGCTTCCGGAGATCAGGTCTCCCAGTCTGGATAAAAGGCCCATCGTCCTCTCTGCGTCCATGCTGATCAGGTCCTAACGCCAGCTGCTCTCCGGCGGAAGGGATCGTGGATGTCGAGGCCCGGGCCGCGTGCGGCCGAAGGCCTCCCCGCCGTCTTCCGGGCCCGGAACTCCGGCTTTGCGCCGTCCTCTGGGAAAGCTGGGGAAGGGGCTTCGCTTACCACCTGTTTACCATCTTTGTTCACCCTGTCGCTTCGTCGATGCGAGCTGCTTCGGCGTGGCAAGCGCCCATGCCGAACATGGTTAGTGGGACGTAATTCCATTGGACACCCATACCATCCCATGATAGTCCAAATCATCCCGGCATCGGATCGGTGCTTCCCTCCAAGAGGGACCGCCTTCGGCCCGTCGGCAGCCTCTCTCGAGTGGAGGGGTCGCAGGCAACGGGTTCGGCTGTCCGTTCGCGGCAGGTCGGGAAGCGGCGCGGCATGGCGCAGGAGGGGCAGGGCGCAGGGAATGGACGGCTTCGTTGCAACCTTCACGAACCGGCTCGACGGCAAGGGCCGCGTGTCGGTGCCGGCGCCCTTTCGGGCGGTGATGGCGCGCGAGGGCCATGAGGGCGTCTATTGCTATCCCGCGCTGGATCAGCCCGCGATCGATGGCGGCGGCCAGAAGCTGCAGCAGGCGATCGGCGAGCGCCTTTCCGTCTTCGAGACCTTTTCCGAAGAGCATGAAATTCTCTCCACCGCCTTTTACGGCGAGAGCCGCGTGCTGAAGATCGACGGCGACGGCCGTATCGTGCTGCCGGACGAGTTCCGCGAGCATGCCGGCATTTCCGACAGCGCCGTCTTTGTCGGGCAGGGTTATAAATTCCAGATCTGGGAGCCCGGCCAGTTCGCCGAGCGGCAGCGCCAGGCGCGCGCCCATCTGCGCTCTGTGACCAGAAGCCTCTCCTCCAAGAACCCGGCTGGGGGCGACGCGTGATGACATCCTCGCTCAACGATCGCGACGACGTTCCGGCCGCCGGCGGCGCCGAGCGTCACATTCCCGTGCTGCTCGCCGAGGTGCTGGAGCATCTCGCCGTGAAGCCGGGCGGCCGCTATATCGACGGCACTTTCGGGGCTGGCGGATATACCGGCGCGATCCTCGGGCAGGGCGGCGAGGTGCTCGCCATCGACCGTGACCGCACGGCGATCGATGCCGGCCAGGCGCTGGTGCAGGCATCCGCCGGTCGCCTCCGTCTGGTGGAGGGGCGCTTCTCCGATCTCGATGCCCATGCCGAGGCGCAGGGCTTCTTGCCGCCGGACGGCATCGTTCTCGATGTCGGCGTGTCCTCCATGCAGCTCGACCAGGCGGAGCGGGGCTTCTCCTTCCGCTTCGACGGGCCGCTCGACATGCGCATGGACCAGAGCGGGCCGGATGCCGCGACCGTCGTCAACAATGCGCCGGTCAACGAGCTGACCCGGATCATCGGCATCCTCGGCGAAGAGAACAAGGCCGTGCGGATCGCGCGCGCGATCGACGCCGCCCGCAAGGAGGCGCCGATCGTCACCACGCGCCAGCTCGCCGAGATCATCGCCAAGGCCGCGCCCCAGGGCGGGCAGCGCATCCATCCCGCGACCCGGACGTTCCAGGCGCTCCGCATCTTCGTCAATCGCGAGCTGGAAGAACTCGCCCGCGCGCTTGCCGCCGCCGAGTCCGTTCTGGACGAGGGCGGACGCATCGTCGTCGTCGCCTTCCATTCGCTGGAAGACCGGATCGTGAAGCGTTTCCTGCAGGAGCGTTCGCGCGAGGAGCGCGGCTCGCGCCACGCGCCGCTGGTGCAGTCCGCCGTCCCCAGTTTCGAACTCCTGACCCGCCGCTCGGTTGAGCCGGGCGAGGCCGAGACCGCCGTCAACCCGCGCGCCCGCTCTGCTCGCCTGCGTGCCGCCATCCGCACATCCGCTCCCGCCCATGCCCTGGATTTCCGGGCGGTGGGTGTTCCCATCCTCGCCGGTATTCCGGGACCGGAGGCATACGCATGATCCGCTGGCTCCAAATCCTGTCCGTGATGGCTGCCGCCACGGCGGCCTTCGTGGTCTTCCAGATCAAGTATCGCGCCGAGGCCGTGGCGGAGAACGTCGCGGCCCTGCAGCGCAAGGTCGACCAGCAGCGCGAAACCATCTCGCTGCTGAACGCCGAGTGGAGCTTCCTGAAGCAGCCCGGCCGGATCGAGGGGCTGATCAACCGGCACAACGACCAGATGCAGCTGCAGCGCGTCGATCCCGTGCAGATCATCGACCCCAGCATCCTGCCCATGCGCCCGGCGCCCAAGCCTGAAGACACCGCTGCCCTTTCGGCGCTCCTGGGCGCCAATGGAGACGCCAAATGATCCAGCAGACCTCACAATCGGCCTGGCGTCATGTCCGCAACGCCGCCTTCGGCGGCAACCGGGGCGGCTCGCGCGGCGGCAAGGTGCGCGTCGCGCTGGCGATGGGCGGTTTCGGACTTCTCTACAGCGTGCTGGCCATGCGGCTGGTCATGATCGGCGTCGGCGGCGAGACCGACGACAAGAGCTCGCCCGTTGCGGTGTCCTCGTCGCAGGCGCGGCCCGACATCACCGATCGTCGCGGCGAGATCCTGGCCACCGACATCAAGACGGCCTCCCTCTTCGCCGAGCCGCGCAAGATCGTCGATCCGGACGAGGCGACGGAACTGCTGACCACCGTCTTCCCGGACATGAACCGCGCGCGCCTGCGCCGCCAGCTCTCCACGAACAGCGGCTTCGTCTACCTGCGCCGCGAGTTGACGCCGCGCCAGCAGCAGACGGTCCACGATCTCGGCATTCCCGGCATCGGATTCCGTGTCGAGAACAAGCGCTTCTATCCCGGCGGCGCCACGGCTTCGCATGTCCTCGGCGAGGTCAATATCGACAACCAGGGCATCGCCGGCATCGAGAAGTATATCGACCGCAGCGGCCTGACCGACCTGAACGCGGCCGGCTTCGACATCGGTCACAATTCCGAACCGGTGAAGCTTTCCATCGACCTCCGCGTCCAGAACGTGGTGCGCGACGAGATCGCCCAGGGTCTGGCGCATTACGAGGCGACCGGCGCGGTCGGCATCGTCATGGACGTCCGAACCGGCGAAGTGATCGCCATGAGTTCCGGCCCGGATTACGACCCGAACGATCGTGCGCAGGCGCTCGACAAGAACAACATGAACCGGGCCACCGTCGGCGTCTACGAGATGGGCTCGACCTTCAAGACCTTCACCACCGCCATGGCGCTGGACGCGGGCGCGGCGACGCTGAACTCGTCCTTTGATGCCAGCCATTCGCTGCAGATCGGGCGCAACACGATCCACGACTTCCACAGCAAGGGTCGCTGGCTGACCGTTCCCGAGATCTTCAAGTATTCCTCCAACGTGGGCACGGGCCGTATGGTCCTGAAGCTCGGCGTGGACAAGCAGAAGGAATATCTGAAGCGGTTCGGCTTCCTCGACACGCTGCGCACCGAACTGCCGGAAGCCGGTGCGCCGATCGTGCCGAAGGCCTGGCCTGAGATCACCTCCGTCACGGTGGCGTTCGGTCACGGCATCTCCGTTTCCGCGCTGCAGACGGCGGCAGCCGGCGTCGCGGTCGTCAATGGCGGCGTCTACTTCCCTCCGACCTTCCTGACCCGTTCGCAGGACGAGGCCGCCCAGGTCGGCCGCCAGGTGATCAAGCCGGAAACGAGCGCCGACATGCGCAAGCTCCTGCGCCTCAACGTCATCGACGGTTCCGGCCGCTCGGCCAACATTCCGGGCTATCTCGTCGGCGGCAAGACGGGCACGGCCGAGAAGGTGGAGAACGGGCGCTATTCCAAGACGCGCGTGATGAACGCCTTCCTCTCCGCCTTCCCGATGGACAAGCCGCGCTATCTCGTCTTCACGCTGATCGACGATCCCAAGAACGTCGACGGCCGCGACAACCAGTCGGCCCACAATGCTGCCCCGATGTGCGGCAATATCATCCGCCGTATCGCGCCGATGCTTGACGTCGCACCGCGCCCGGCCGATCAGGAAGACGCCGCCGTCATGGCGATTGCCTCGGCACAGTGAGGTCATGTGACGCCCGAACGACGACACTCTCCGCGAAGGCTGGACGCGCTTTTTCCCGATACGGCTGAGGTCGCCGGGGAAGTCGCGGGCCGCCTCATCAATGGAATGACGGCAGACAGCCGGGCCGTGAAGCCCGGCTTTCTGTTCGCAGCCCTGCCGGGCGAGCGGGCCGACGGCGCCCGTTTCGTGTCGCAGGCCATCGAGGCCGGCGCGGCCGCGATCCTGATCGGCGACCAGCCGCTGGAAGGCAAGATTTCCGTTCCCCTGATTCGCTCGGCCGATCCGCGTCGGGCGCTGGCGCTCGCCGCCGCCCGCTTCTACGAGCGTCAGCCGAAGACGGTGATCGCGGTCACCGGCACCAACGGCAAGACGTCCGTCGCCGTCTTCGTGCGGCAGATCTGGCAGAAGGCGGGCTTCCGGGCCGCGAGCCTCGGCACGATCGGGCTGATCGCGCCGGACGGTTCCGTGCGTCCGAGCCTGACGACTCCCGATCCGGTCAGCCTGCATCAGATGCTGGCGGACCTCGCGGACGATAACGTGACCCATCTCTCCATGGAAGCCTCCAGCCACGGCCTCCAGCAGCGCCGGCTCGACGGGGTCAGGCTGAGCGCGGGCGCATTCACCAATCTCACCCGCGACCACCTCGATTATCATCGGACGCTGGAAGACTATCTCCGCGCCAAGCTCCGGCTGTTCGATACGCTGCTGGAAGAGGGCTCGCACATCGTCGTCGATGCCGACGAGCCGCAGGCCGAAACCATCCGGATGATCGCCAAGAAACGCGGCGAGATCTTCGGCAGCATCGGACGCAAGGGCGAGACGCTGAAGCTCGTCTCGGTGACGCGAATGTCCGACGGCGTCCGGCTTGTCGTGGAAGCGGAAGGCGAGCGCCATTATGTGCCGCTGCCGCTGGTCGGCGACTTCCAGGTCTCCAACGCGCTGGTCGCCGCGGCACTCGCGATCGCGACCGGGGTCCCGACAAAGGTCGCGCTGGAAGCGCTGGCCGACCTGAAGGGCGCTTCCGGGCGGCTGGAGTTGATCGGCAGTCACCCGTCCGGCGCGCAGGTCTTCGTCGATTACGCCCACACGCCCGAAGCGCTGGCCAAGGCGCTGCAGGCCCTGCGTGCGCACGCCGAGGGGCGTCTCGTGGTGATCTTCGGCGCTGGCGGCGACCGCGATACCGGCAAGCGCCCGCTGATGGGCAAGGCCGCCGCCGGGAACGCGGACCATGTCATCGTGACCGACGACAATCCCCGCAGCGAGGATCCTGCCGCTATCCGCAAGGCCGTGCTCGCCGCCGCCCCGGGCGCCGAGGAGATCGGTGACCGCCGTGAAGCCATCCGCCATGCCGTTGCCGGGCTGAACAAGGGCGACGTGCTGCTGGTGGCCGGCAAGGGACATGAGACCGGCCAGACCATTGGCGACAAGGTGCTGCCTTTCTCCGACCAGCAGGAAGTGCGCGACGCGCTCGCAGCCATTGCCGGAGGGTCCGAATGAGCGCTCTCTGGTCCCTCGATGCTCTGCTCGCCGCGATCGGCGGCCGGCTGATCGGCAACGCTCCCGCCGAGATCACCGGCATATCCATCGACAGCCGCACCGTCGGCCCGGGCGAAGCGTTCTTCGCCATCAGAGGCGACCGCTTCGACGCCCATGCCTTCGTGGCCGGCGCGCTGAAAGCCGGTGCGGCGCTGGCCGTCGTCTCGCAATCCCGTGTTGACGAAATCGGTCCGGTAGAGGGGGCACTGCTTGTCGTCTCCGACGATCCGCTGGATGCGCTGGAGCGTCTCGGTCGCGCCGCGCGCGCGCGCATGACCGGCAAGGTCGTCGCGGTCACCGGTTCGGTCGGCAAGACCTCCACCAAGGAGATGCTCCGCACCGTCTTCTCGCCGCTGGGGCGCACCCACGCGCCGGTCGGCTCCTTCAACAATCACTGGGGCGTGCCGCTGACGCTCGCCCGCATGCCGGCGGACACCGAATTCGGCATTTTCGAAATCGGCATGAACCATTCCGGCGAGATCCGTCCGCTGGTCGGCATGGTCCGCCCGCATGCGGCGATCGTCACCATCGTCGCCCCCGTGCATCTCGCCTTCTTCGCCGACGAGCGGGAGATCGCGGAAGCCAAGGCCGAGATCTTCGAAGGCCTGTTGCCCGGCGGCGCCGCGATCATCAACCGCGACAACGAATGGTTCGAGCTCCTGGCCGAGCGCGCCCGCGAGCATGGCGGAAAGGTCGTCGGCTTCGGCGAGGATCCCACCTCCGACATCCGTCTGGAGCGTTGCGCGCTGCAGGAGGACGGCTCCACGGCGCAGGCCTCCATCTTCGGCGAGCAACTGGCGTTTCGCGTGGGCGCGCCGGGTCGGCATCTCCTGCAGAATGCGCTTGGCGTGCTGGCCGTCGCTCGCGAGATCGGCGCGGACGTCGCGCGGGTGGCTCTCGGCCTCGCCGGGTTCCGCGCGGCCAAGGGCCGGGGCGAGCGCTTTCTCCTCAGCCATTCCGGTGGCGACTTCATCCTGCTGGACGAGAGCTACAACGCCAACCCGACGTCCATGCAGGCCGCGCTGTCGCTGCTGGCGCAGGTGCGTCCGAGCGGGCTGGGCCGCCGCGTGGCGGTGCTGGGCGACATGCTGGAACTCGGCAACGATTCAGAGGCGTTGCACCGTGGACTGGCCGCCGACATCGCCAGCAATGGCGCGGATCTCGTCTACCTTGCCGGCGCGGAGATGAAGACGCTGTGGGACGAACTCCCCGATGCCTGCAGGGGCGCCTATGCCGCAACCGCCGCGGAACTCGAGCCCATCCTTGTCGATGCAATCCGCCCCGGTGATGTCATCATGCTGAAGGCATCGCTGGGCACGCGATTCGGCCCGGTGGTGGAAACAATCAAGCGCAGGTTTGCGCCGAACCCGCAAAGCGAAACCTGAGCCATGTCTGGAATGTCCGAATGCTAACCTTACTCGGCCAGTTCGCCGATCACAGCCCTGCCTTCAACGTCTTCCGCTACATCACGTTTCGGACGGGCGCGGCGACGATCACGGCCATGCTGTTCGTGTTCCTGTTCGGGCCGGCGATGATCCAGATGCTCAGGCTGAAGCAGGGGCGGGGACAGCCGATCCGCGCCGACGGACCGCAGACGCATCTCGCCAAGGCGGGCACGCCGACCATGGGCGGCCTGATGATCATGACGGGCGTGCTGGTCTCGACACTGATCTGGGGGAACCTCCAGTCGATCTACGTCTGGTCGGTGCTGCTCGTCACCGTCGGTTTCGGGCTGATTGGCTTCTACGACGATTATCTGAAGGTGACGAAGGCGACGGAGCGCGGCTTCTCCGCCAAGGCGCGGCTGGGCCTGGAGTTCCTGATCGCCGCCGTCGCGGTCTTCGTGATGACCCGCGCGGGCGACCGCCCGCTGCCGATGTCGCTGGCGTTCCCCTTCGTGAAAAGCTGGGTCCTCAATCTCGGCCTGTTCTTCATCGTCTTCGCGGGCTTCGTCGTGGTGGCCGCCGGCAACGCGGTGAACCTGACGGACGGCCTCGACGGCCTCGCCATCGTGCCGGTGATGATCGCAGCGGCCTCGCTTGGCATGATCGCCTACCTCTCCGGCAACTCCGTGTTCGCCGACTACCTGCAGATCCATTACGTCCCGGGCACGGGTGAGCTCTCGGTGCTCTGCGGCGCGTTGATAGGCGCCGGGCTGGGCTTTCTCTGGTTCAACGCGCCACCTGCCGCCATCTTCATGGGCGATACCGGCTCGCTGGCGCTGGGCGGTCTTCTCGGTGCGATCGCGGTCGCGACCAAGCACGAGATCGTGCTGGCGATCATCGGCGGCCTCTTCGTGGTCGAGGCGCTGTCGGTCATCATCCAGGTCGGCTCCTACAAGCTGACCGGCAAGCGGGTCTTCCGGATGGCGCCGATCCACCACCATTTCGAGCAACTCGGCTGGACCGAGCCGCAGGTCGTGATCCGCTTCTGGATCGTCGCCGTGATCCTCGCCCTGATCGGGCTTTCCACGCTGAAGCTGAGATAACCATGACGGTGAAGCTCAACCATCTCCAGGGACAGCGGATCGGGGTTGTCGGGCTCGCGCGCAGCGGGCTGGCAACGGTGCGCTCGGCGATCGCCGGCGGCGCGAACGTGCTGGCCTGGGACGACCGCGAAAGCGCGCGCGACGCCGCCGCCGAACTCGGCGCCCGCATCGCGGAGCCCGAGGACTGGGCGTGGCCGGAACTCTCCTCTCTGGTGCTGGCGCCCGGCATTCCGCTGACCCATCCCGAACCGCACAAGGTCGTCGGGCTCGCGGCCAATGCCGCCGTCGAGATCATTTCCGACATCGAGCTGCTCTGGCGCGAGGTCGATGCGCGCGGGCTGGGCGACCAGTGCCGCTTCGTCGCGATCACCGGCACCAACGGCAAGTCCACCACCACCGCGCTGATCGGCCATGTGCTGGCGGAAGCCGGGATGCGGGTTTCGGTGGGCGGCAATATCGGACGCTCGGCGCTGGATCTCGACGATCCCGCCGACGACCGGATCTACGTCCTGGAAATGTCGTCGTACCAGCTCGACCTGACGGTGCGCTTCCGTCCCCATGTCGCGGTGTGGCTGAACCTCACGCCGGACCACCTCGATCGGCACGGCGACATGACCGGGTATCGCCTGGCCAAGGAGCGGATCTTCGCCAATATGGGCGCGCACGACACGGCCGTGCTGGGCATCGACGAGCCCGTCATGGAAGACGTCGCGGCCAGGCTCGTGGAGTGGGGCGTGCCGATTCTGGAAACGGTGTCGGTGGAAGAGAACGAGGGCGCTTCGTTCTTCGTCAATTCCGAGGGGCGCCTGATCGAATCGGGCGAGCCGTCAGTGTCCTTCGCGCCGCTGCCGACGCTGCGCGGCCGTCACAACTGGCAGAATGCGGCCTGCGCCTATGGCGCCGTCCGCGCGCTCGGCCTCACGATCGATCAGGTCATGACGGGCATGCAGAGCTTTCCGGGGCTCGCGCATCGGATGGAAGTGGTCGGCCGTCGCGGCCGGGTGCTCATCGTCAACGATTCCAAGGCGACCAACGCGGACGCGACTGCAAAGGCGCTCGCCACGTTCGAGCCGATCTACTGGATCGCCGGCGGTGTTCCCAAGGCCGGCGGCATCGCCGATCTCGCGGAGTTCTTCCCCCGGATCGCGAAGGCCTATCTCATCGGGCAGGCGGCGGAAGACTTCTCCGCCACGCTTTCCCGCAAGGTGCCGCACGTCATCGCGGGCGACCTGCAAACCGCCGTCCGGCTTGCTGCCGACGACGCGGCCCTGGATGAGGCTGCCGAGCCGGTGATCCTCCTCTCGCCGGCCTGTGCGTCCTTCGACCAGTTCCCCGATTTCGAAGCCCGGGGCGACGCTTTCAGACAAGCCGTGAACGTTCTCGATCGCTCTCATCAGGAGACATCAGCATGATCAGTCGCGCGAACCGCTCTCCTCTCGCGGAATGGTGGTGGACCATCGACAGGACGCTCCTGTCGCTGGTGCTGATCATGCTCCTCGGCGGCGTCGTCCTGTCGCTGGCGGCCAGTCCGGCCGTCGCCGAGCGAATCGGGCTGGAGCCGTTGCATTTCTTCTACCGCCAGGCCCTGTTCGCTCCGGTTTCGGCGGCAATCATGATCGGCATCTCCTTCCTGACGCCCCGGCAAATACGGCGCGCGGCGCTGATCGTGCTGGTTCTCGGGCTCGGCATGATGGTGGGCGTGCTGCTCTTCGGGGCGGAGGTGAAGGGTTCCCGGCGCTGGTTCTCCGTGGCCGGGCTTTCCGTCCAGCCCTCCGAGTTCGTGAAGCCCGCTTTCATCGTCATCTCCGCGTGGCTCTTCGGTGAGGGTAACCGGCCGGACATTCCCGGCCGACTGCTGGCTGTCGGATTGCTCGTCGTCGTCCTGGCGTTGCTGGTTGCCGAACCCGACCTTGGCCAGACGATGCTGACCACCGCCTGCTGGGGCACGCTGCTTTTCCTCGCCGGCGTGTCGCCGATGCTGGTGGTCGGTCTCGGTGTCCTGTCCGGCGGCGGTCTTGCCGCGGCCTACTTCGTGTTCCCCCACGTGGCGGCACGTATCGATCGCTTCCGCGACCATTCCTCGGGCGACACGTTCCAGATCGACACGGCGCTGCAATCCTTCCGCTTCGGCGGCTGGTCGGGCACCGGTCCGGGCGAAGGCGTGATGAAGCGCGTCTTGCCGGACGCCCATACCGACTTTGTGTTCTCCGTCGTGGGCGAGGAATTCGGCATCATCCTCTGCCTGATCATCGTCTCGCTCTTCCTGATCCTCGTGCTTCGCGGCATGAGCCAGGCGCTGAAGCGCAACAGCGCCTTCGAACGCA
Organism: Faunimonas pinastri; assembly: GCF_900110915.1. Lineage (GTDB taxonomy): Bacteria > Pseudomonadota > Alphaproteobacteria > Rhizobiales > Afifellaceae > Faunimonas > Faunimonas pinastri. The sequence goes on along the minus strand of NZ_FOFG01000004.1, from coordinate 208,542 downwards.
TGGCGATCGCCGGCCTCGTCACGCAGATCGGCATGCAGGCCTTCATCAACATGGGCGTGAACCTGCAGCTTCTGCCAGCCAAGGGCATGACACTGCCCTTCATCTCCTATGGCGGCTCGACGCTCATCGCGACGGCTTTGACAACCGGCTTCCTGCTGGCGCTCTCCCGCCGCTCCGTGTCGCAGCAGAACACCATCGTGCCGCGTCCGCACTCGGCCATGGTCGCGGCCTGAGCGGATGGCAGGAACCGCCCTTCTGGTCGCCGGGGGAACCGGCGGCCACCTCTTTCCGGCGCTCGCCCTGCGCGAGGCGTTGCTCCGTCGTGGCTGGAACGTTCAACTTGCCACCGACCCTCGCGTCGGCGAGTTCGTGAAGGGCGTTCCGGCCGGGGATACCCACATCGTCCGCTCCGCATCGCTTGCCGGCGGCAACCCGGTGAAGATGGCCGGATCTGTCGCGACGCTGGGACGCGGCGTGCTGGAGTCGCGCAAGCTGCTTGCCCGGTTGAAGCCCTCAATCGTCGTCGGCTTCGGAGGTTATCCGACCGTACCGCCGCTGGTGGCGGCCCGCACCTCGGGACTGCCGATCCTCGTTCATGAGCAAAACGCGGTGGTGGGGCGCGCCAACAAGCTCCTGATCCGCTTCGGCGCGGTGGTCGCCACCGGCTTTGCCGATCCAAAGGGAGCGCAAGGCGCGCGGCAGGTCGAGCATGTCGGCAATCCAGTGCGCGGCGCAGTGGCCGAGGCGGCGCACCGTCCCTATGACGTGCCCGCAGCGGATGGCCCCTTCAACCTGCTGGTCTTCGGTGGCAGCCAGGGCGCGCGATACTTTTCGGAAGCCGTCCCCGCCGCGATCGCCCTCCTGCCGGAACACCTGAGAAGCCGCCTCCACCTCGTGCAGCAGGCGCGGCCGGAGGACATGGAGCGCGCCGGCGCGGCCTATCGCGAGATCGGCCTCGACGCGGAGCTTCGACCCTTCTTCGACGACATGCCGGCCCGCCTTGCCGACGCGCATCTGGTGCTGAGCCGCGCGGGAGCCTCCACGGTGTCGGAGCTCGCCGTCATCGGCCGCCCGGCGATCCTCGTGCCGTATCCGCACGCGCTGGACCACGACCAGGCGGAAAACGCCAAGGCGCTTGCATCGTCGGGCGGGGCGTGGCTTGTGCCGGAACGGGAATTGACAAGCGAGGCTCTGGCCGCGCGCCTCCGCGATTTCATGGAAAACCCGGCCGAGCTGGCCCGGGCGGCGGCGGGAGCGAAGGCGCAGGGCAGGCCGGATGCGGCCGAACGGCTGGCCGATCTGGTGGAGCGGCTCGCCTCGTAACAGGAGTTTTTCGAATGAAGCTGCCGCGCGACATCGGACCGATCCATTTCGTTGGAATCGGCGGCATCGGCATGAGCGGCATCGCCGAGGTGCTGGTCAATCTGGGTTACCGGGTGCGCGGGTCGGATGCTTCCGACAGCGCCAACGTGCAGCGCCTGCGCGAAAAGGGCGTGGAGGTCGTGATCGGCCATTCCGCCGAGGCGCTGGCCGATGCGGCCGTGGTGGTCGTTTCCTCCGCCATCAAGCGGGATAATCCCGAGCTGAAGGAAGCCCGCGCCAAGGGCCTGCCGGTGGTGCGCCGCGCGGAAATGCTGGCCGAGCTGATGCGCCTGAAATCGGCCGTCGCCGTAGGCGGCACGCACGGCAAGACGACGACCACCTCCATGGTCGCGGCGCTGCTGGATGCCGGCGGCCTCGACCCGACCGTCATCAATGGCGGCATCATCAACGCCTACGGCACGAATGCCCGCATGGGCGAGGGCGACTGGATGGTCGTCGAGGCGGACGAATCCGACGGCACCTTCGTCAAGCTGCCGGCCGACGTGGCGGTGGTCACCAATATCGACCCCGAGCACCTCGATCATTACGGCTCCTTCGACAAGGTCCGCGACGCCTTCCGCGCCTTCGTGGAGAACGTGCCATTCTACGGTTTCGCCGTGATGTGCCTGGATCATCCGGTGGTGCAGGCGCTGGTTCGCGAGATCGAGGATCGTCGCGTCATCACCTATGGCCGCAATCCGCAGGCCGAGGCGCGCTTTCTCGACGTCACGTTCTCCGGCGGCAAGAGCCTCTTCACGGTGGAACGGCGCGACCGGGTTACCGGTGAGATGGAGACGATCGACAACCTCGTGCTGCCCATGCCGGGGGAGCACAACGTTTCCAACGCCACGGCCGCCATCGCGCTGGCGCGGACCCTCGGTATCAGCGCCGACGATATCCGCAAGGGTCTGGCGGGCTTCGGCGGCGTGAAGCGGCGCTTCACCCATACGGGCGAGTGGAAGGGCGTCGATATCTACGACGATTACGGCCACCATCCCGTCGAGATCCTGGCCGTGCTGCGGGCCGCGCGTTCGGCCGCGACCAACAAGGTGGTCGCCGTCGTCCAGCCCCATCGCTACTCGCGCCTGCAGAGCCTCTTCCCGGAATTCTGTGCCTGCTTCAACGAGGCAGACACGGTGATCGTGGCGGACGTCTATGCCGCGGGCGAGGCGCCCATAGAGGGCGTCGATCGCGACGCGCTGGTGGAAGGCCTGCGGGCCGGCGGACACCGCGACGCGCGGCCGCTGCCCAGCGCCGACGATCTCGCGCCGCTGATCTCCACCATCGCCAAGCCCGGCGACATGGTGGTCTGCCTCGGCGCCGGCTCCATCACGCGCTGGGCCCAGGCGCTGCCGAACGAGCTCGCCCAACTCGACGAGATGGCGGAGAAGGCGGAGGCGCAGGCATGAGCCAGACGTTCGCCGAAGGAACCGCCGCGACCCGTGCGCTGAACGGGGCTCCTCTGGACGGAGCGGGGTTGCTCGCTCGCCTGAAGGACCGGCTGGCAGGCTTTCGCGGCAGCTTGCAGGCGGATGCAGCGCTGGCGCCGATCGTCTGGTTTCGCGCCGGTGGCCCGGCCGAGATCCTGGCCATGCCCGCCGATGCCGACGATCTGGCGTTTCTGATGCGCGCGCTGCCGGAGGAGTTGCCGGTTACCGTTTTCGGTCTCGGCTCCAACCTGCTGGTGCGCGACGGCGGCATGCCGGGCGTGGTGATCCGGCTTTCCGCGCGAGGCTTCGGCCATGCGACCGTGGAAGGGAACCGGCTGCGTGTCGGTACGGCGTTGGCCGATCGCCGCGTCGCGGCGCATGCGCTCGACGCGGGCCTCGGCGGCTTTGCCTTCTATCACGGCATTCCCGGTGGCATCGGCGGTGCGCTCCGCATGAACGCCGGCGCCAACGGGACGGAAACCCGTGACCGGCTGGTCGAGGCGGTCGCCATCGATCGGCGCGGCGAGAGGCACGTCCTCTCCAATGCCGATCTCGGCTATTCCTATCGCCATTGCGGCGCGCCCGACGACTTCATTTTCGTCGAGGCGGTGTACGAGGGGGCACCGGAAGAGCCGGAGGCGATCCGCGCCGCCATGGATGCCGTCCAGGCGCACCGTGAGGCCGCGCAGCCGATCAAGAGCCGCACAGGAGGCTCGACCTTCAAGAACCCTGAGGGCAACAAGTCCTGGCAGCTGATCGACGCCGCCGGTTGCCGCGGCCTGCGGGTCGGCGACGCGCAGGTATCCGAGATGCACTGCAACTTCCTGCTCAATGTCGGCGCGGCCACTGGCCACGATATCGAGCTTCTGGGCGAAACGGTTCGCGCCCGCGTGCTGGAGACCAGCGGCATCCGGCTGGAATGGGAAATCAAGCGCATGGGGCGTTTCGGCGCGACCGGCGAAGTCCTGCCTTTTCTCGGCCAGGGCTGACGCGCCTCGAGCGGGCGGCCAGGACCGTCCGCTTTGTCGCCCCAGGCTCCCGCGTTAACCAACGCACGAGGAAGCGAGCCCCGCGGGGTTGATTCCTTCCCGAATCTGGACCGCCCGGCAGCGTCCGCTCCAAAAAAAATCTCATCCGATCTCTGAACTTAACGACGTTCACGGTTCTGCCACAGCGCCGTGATGAGTGTTGATCGGAGCAGGATTTCATTGCGCTGTCAGAGCCTTGTTCGCGCATCCTGAAATGGTAAGCGAAGTGTTTAAGGTCCCACTGAGGGGTAACCTTCATTAACCTTTATTTACGAATTGCCGGCCCATAGTGGCCTCACGCGAACGGAATCGCGGGAGGCTTGGTTAATGGCGGCAGGCAAGCACGTTGCGGTGCTGATGGGCGGGTGGTCTTCCGAACGACCGGTCAGCCTTGCTTCGGGCAAGGCGTGTGCCGACGGTCTGGAAGCAGCCGGTTACCAGGTCACCCGCGTCGATGTCGGCCGCGACGTTGCCGATGTCCTCGCCAACCTGAAGCCGGACGTCGTCTTCAACGCGTTGCACGGCCCGTTCGGCGAAGACGGCTGTGTCCAGGGCATCCTTGAAGTGCTCGGCATTCCCTACACGCATTCCGGGGTCATGGCCTCCGCGCTCGCCATGAACAAGGAAAAGGCCAAGGCCGTGGCGGCTGCGGCAGGCGTTCCCGTCGCAGAACATCGCATCGTCGGCCGCGACGCGGTATCGAAGTCGCATGTGCTGCCGCCGCCCTACGTGGTGAAGCCCATCGCCGAGGGTTCGTCCTTCGGCGTCATCATCGTGGCGAAAGATCAGCCGTGCCCGCCGCAATCGCTGGACGGCGAAGGCTGGGGCTTCGGTGACGACGTGATGGTCGAGCACTATGTGGCCGGGCGCGAGCTGACCTGTGCCGTTATGGGAACCGAAGCGCTCGGCGTGACCGAAATTCTCCCCACCGGTCCCGGATTCTACGACTACGACGCCAAATACGTGGCTGGCGGCTCCCGACACATCGTTCCGGCACCGCTTAAAGACTTTGTTTACCAAAACATTCGCAAGCTCGCTCTGGAAGCGCATCGTGCCATCGGCTGTCGCGGGATTTCCCGCTCCGATTTCCGATTCGACGAGGACGGGACGGGCGAGCTCGTCTGGCTGGAGGTCAACACCCAGCCCGGCATGACGCCAACCTCCCTTGTTCCGGAACTCGCGGCCCACGCCGGTATCGGCTTCTCGGAACTCATGACCTGGATGGTGGAGGACGCATCGTGTCGTCGCTAGGCGCTACGCAAGGGGGATTCAGGGTGAGCGCCCTGTTCGACGGTCGCGATCGTCGCACGGTCGGCCAGCTGCCTCGCCGCATCCGCCGCTTCGCGGCCCGCATCGAGGCGAAGCCGTCCGGCATCGGCCACTTTCCCGCGCTCGTCTTCCTGATGGCGACCGTCGCCTATGGCGTGATCGCCGGCGGCCACGTGCAGGAACTCTCGAACGCGGCCCTGGTCGCGGCCGGGCTTGGGATCCACGAGATCAAGATGACGGGGGAGGCGGAAACCTCCGAGCGCGAGATCCTCGACCAGTTGCAGGTCAAGAACGTGTCGCTCCTGACCTACGATCCGATCGCGGCCCGCGACCGTCTGGCGAAGCTGCCCTGGATCACGCATGCGACGGTCCGCAAGCTCTACCCGAACAAGCTGTCGGTCGAGGTGGAAGAGCGGCAGCCATATGCGCTTTGGCAGAACGGCGGCGCGATCTCGATCATCGACCGGAACGGCCTGAAGATCATGGATTTCGACGGGCGTCCCCATGCGGGTCTCCCCTTCCTGGTTGGCCCCGAGGCGAACCTGGAGGCGGGACCGTTCCGCGAGACGCTGGACGATTTCCCGTCGATCGCCGAACGCACCAAGGCGGCCGTTCTCGTCGCCGGTCGCCGCTGGGACCTCGTGCTCGACAACGGCATCACGGTGAAGTTGCCGGAGACGGGCATCGAGCAGGCGATGGCGCAGCTGGTCAAGCTGCAGGAAGATCATCAGCTCCTGTCCCGCGACATCGTCATCGTCGACTTGCGGCTGCCGGATCGCGTGGCGGTCCGCCTGCCGCAGGGCCGGGACATCAAGGACCTGGAAAAGCAGAACCCCAACGTGAAGCCCTATAAGCTGGCGAGGGCCCACTGATGCATGGCACGACCCAACATTCGAGCGTTTCCCGGGGCAAGACCCTGGGCCTGAAGCGGACGCAGGTGGTCAGCGTTCTCGACGTCGGCTCCACCAAGGTCTGCTGCCTGATCGCGCGGCTGAAGCCGCAGACCGGCGAGCAGCTCCGTCACCGGACCCATTCGGTCGAGGTGCTGGGCTTCGGCTTCACCCGCTCGCGCGGCGTGAAGTCCGGCGTGGTCGTCGATCTGGACGAAGCGGAGAAGGCGATCCGCATCGCCGTCGACCAGGCCGAGCGCATGGCGCAGATGACGATCTCCAGCCTGGTGGTCAACGTCTCCTGCGGCCGGCTGAAGAGCGAGAGCTTCACGGCGACGGTGCCGCTGGCCGAGGCCGCGGTTTCGCAGGTCGACATCCAGCGCGTGCTGGCGGCGGGCGCCGCCCACACGGTCAGTGAAGGCCGGATGGTGATCCACTCGCTGCCGGTGGGCTATTCGCTGGACGGCCAGCGCGGCATGCAGGATCCCGAGGGGATGCTCGGCGAGAATCTCGGCGTCGACATGCACATCGTCAGCGCCGACGACAGCCCGCTGCGCAATCTGGAATTCGCGATCAACCGCTGCCACCTGGAAGTGGATACGATCGTGGCCGCGCCTTACGCCTCCGGTCTCTCCACACTGGTGGACGACGAGGTCGAGCTCGGCGTCGCCTGCATCGACATGGGCGGCGGCACCACCACGCTTTCCGTCTTCCACGGCGGACAGTTCGTCTATTCCGGCGCGATCCCGATCGGTGGGCAGCATGTGACGCTGGATATCGCCCGCGGCCTTTCCACGGGCCTGGCGGATGCGGAGCGGCTGAAGGCGCGCCACGGCTCGGCGCTGCCTTCCAGCTCCGACGACAAGGAAATCCTCACGATCCCGGCGGTCGGCGAGGACGAGCGGGACTATCCCAACACCGCTCCGCGCTCCTCGCTGACCCGGATCATCCGGCCGCGCATCGAGGAAACGCTGGAGATGACGCGGGACATGCTGGTGAAATCCGGCTTTGCCGATCAGGTCGGCAAGCGCGTGGTGCTGACGGGCGGCGCGAGCCAGCTCACCGGCATCACCGAAGCCGCCCGGCGCATTCTCGGGCGCAACGTCCGGCTTGGCCGGCCCCTGGGGATTTCCGGCCTGCCGGACGCCGCCAAGGGACCGGGCTACGCGGTGGCGGCGGGCCTGACGATCTACCCGCAGGTGGCGGGTATCGAGCAGTTTCATGCTCGCGCGAATTCGTGGCTCCCGATGGAGTCGACGGGATACCTCGCCCGGGTCGGGCGATGGCTGAAAGAAAGCTTCTAATCAACGGAATAGCAGGCGGCGCGGCGGCGCCCCTCGCGGAAAGGCGGAAGAGGATCGAGCACATGAGCATCAACCTGAAAATGCCCGATATCCAGGAACTCAAGCCCCGGATCACCGTGTTCGGTGTCGGCGGTGCCGGATGCAACGCGGTCAACAACATGATCGAGGCCGGGCTTGAAGGGGTCGACTTTGTCGTCGGCAACACCGATGCCCAGGCCCTCACCATGAGCAAGGCCGAGCGGCTGATCCAGATGGGTCACTCCGTGACGGAAGGCCTCGGTGCCGGCTCGCAGCCGGAGATCGGCCGCGCGGCCGCCCAGGAAACGATCGATGAGATCAACGATCACCTGTCCGGCGCGCACATGGTCTTCATCACCGCCGGCATGGGCGGCGGCACCGGCACAGGCGCGGCTCCGGTCGTGGCCCGCGCGGCCCGCGAGATGGGCATCCTGACGGTCGGCGTGGTCACCAAGCCGTTCCAGTTCGAGGGCGCCCGCCGCATGAAGCTCGCCGAGGCGGGCATCGAGGAACTGCAGAAGAATGTCGACACGCTGATCGTCATTCCGAACCAGAACCTGTTCCGCATCGCCAACGACAAGACCACCTTCGCCGACGCCTTCGCGATGGCCGACGAGGTGCTCTACTCCGGCGTTGCCTGCATCACCGACCTGATGGTCAAGGAAGGCCTCATCAACCTCGACTTCGCCGACGTGCGCTCCGTGATGCGCAACATGGGCAAGGCGATGATGGGCACCGGCGAGGCTTCGGGCGACAAGCGCGCCGTGGAAGCGGCCGAGAAGGCGATCTGCAACCCGCTGCTGGACGATGTCTGCATGAAGGGTGCGCAGGGGCTGCTGATCTCCATCACCGGCGGTCGCGACATGACCCTCTTCGAAGTGGACGAGGCGGCCAGCCGCGTCCGCGAGGAAGTGGACGGCGAAGCCAACATCATCTTCGGCGCCACGTTCGACGAAAACCTGGAAGGCATCATCCGCGTTTCCGTGGTGGCGACGGGAGTCGACCAGCTGGGAAAGCAGCAGGAGACGGTCACGGCTGACGCGGGCGTCGCCGAACTGACCCGGCGGCTGAAGTCCGTCTCCGCTAATCCGGCTGCCGCTCCTGCTTCGCAGGGCCGCGACGCTGCCGTCACCGCTTTCGCTCTGGACCGCCTGGAAGAAGAACTCGGCGTCGGCCCGAAGGCCCAGTCGGCGGCTCCCCGCCCGGCGGCCCAGCGTCAGCCGGCCGAGCCGGTTCGCGTCGGCCCGTTCCGTCAGGACCCGTCGCTGGTCGCCACCCGTCCGGCCCAGCAGGAATCGGCGGCTCCCCGTCCGGCTCCGGCCCAGTCCGCAGCCTTCATCCCGCCGGCTGCCGAGCGTCCGCAGGAAGCGCAGCCCCGCATGCCCCGCGTGGAGGATTTCCCGCCGGTCGTGCAGCGCCAGATGCGCCAGCCCGCCGCTCCGGTGGCTGAAGAGGAAGACCGCCGTCCGCGCGGCCTGATCGCCCGAATCACGCAGAGCCTCGGCAAGCGCGATGACGACGACCTGACCTCCGGCATGGAGATCGAGCCCCGCGGTCGCCAGCCGCAGGCTCCGGCTCCGCAGGCCCGTGCAGCCGCCCCGTTCGTGAAGCAGCCGCAGCCGCGCCGCACCGGCGAGCCCCAGGCCGCCCACGGCCAGCTCGACACCCGTGGCCGCGTCGCCATGGTGGAACAGCAGCGCGACGAGGATCCGCTGGAAATTCCGGCCTTCCTCCGCCGCCAGTCCAGCTGATCGCCGCAAGGCTCAGCCCAACCTTCAAGCCCGGCGTCGGACCCCCGACGCCGGGTTTTTGTTTACACACCGTTAACGTGCTGAACCCGTTGAGGAATCCGAGTCGGCATCCGTAACAAACGGTAACGAACCTTGATTGGCCCGGCGGCCGATCTGTTTCTAGATAGCTCATCGAGAGGCGGCGAATCGAACGTCATTCCCGACGTGCGGCAGTTGCCTTGGAGTTGAGTGCGGTCATGAAGAAGAACACCACCCCTTTCCAGAAGACGCTGAAGAGCCGGATCGAGCTGTCGGGTATCGGCGTCCATAGTGGGAAGCCGGTGAGCATGACCCTCTCTCCGGCCGATGCCAATACCGGCATCGTGTTCGTCCGCACCGCGGAAGGGCAGGCCGATATCGAGATCCCCGCCATCCACTCCGCTGTCGCCGCAACCGAGCTCTGCACGCTGCTGGGCGATCCGGCCGGCCTGTTCGTCGCCACCGTCGAGCATCTGATGGCGGCGCTGATCTCGCTTGGCGTCGACAATGTTTCCATTGAGATCGACGGCTCGGAAGTGCCGGTGATGGACGGCAGCGCGGCGGCTTTCGTCGATGCAGTCGATCAGGTCGGCCTGGTCGAGCAGAAGGCGCCCAAGCGCTTCATCAAAATCCTGAAGCCCGTGCAGATCGCCGTCGGCGAATCGTTTGCCGAGTTCGTGCCCTTTGACGGTTTCCGTTTCGACGTCGCGATCGAGTTCGCCAACGAACTGATCGGCCGGCAGGAAATGGCGATCGACATCACGCCGGACAGCTTCCGCACCGAGATTTCCCGTGCCCGCACCTTCGGCTTCATGAGCGACGTCGAGCGCCTCTGGAAGGCCGGCTACGCCATGGGTTCTTCGCTGGAGAACTCCGTGGTGATCGGCGAGGACCGTGTCCTCAATCCCGAGGGGCTCCGCTATCCCGACGAGTTCGTGCGCCACAAGCTGCTGGACGCCGTGGGCGATCTGGCGCTTGCCGGCATGCCCTTCGTCGGTTGCTACCGTTCCTACAAGGGCGGCCACAAGGTGAATGCGATGGCGCTGAAGGCGCTTCTCGCCCGCCGCGATGCGTGGACGTACGTGACCGGCGCCACGGCGTCCGCCGAGCGGGACGGGCGCGCTTCCGAGGGCCGTTCCGACGTTCTGTCCGGCATGCTCGCCCCGGCGTTTGCGCCGGATCACTCCTGAACGAAGCCCTGCACCGCTTTTTGCGCATGAACGGCTTGGACAAGTCCGCTACGTCAGGTATTCACAGGCGCATCGTATGCGGCCGGATGTCAGGCGTTAACCTTATGCAGCATCGTTCTTCCGTCTTCTCTGCCGGGCGCGTGCGGGCCGCGGTCTTCGCAGCTCCGGTCCTCGCCCTGCTCATGGCCGGCTGTTCCTCCAAGCCGAAGGCCGATATCGATTCGAGCGATTCGGCCGAGGTGCTCTACAATCGTGGCCTGGCGGAGATGAACGCCGGCGACAGCAAGTCTGCGACCAAGACCTTCAATCAGGTCAACGACCAGTATCCCTATTCGGTCTATGCGCGCCGGGCCGTCGTGCTGTCGGCTGCGACGAACTATCGGCGCGGCCAGTACCAGGACGCCATCAACGACGCGAAGCGCTACACCACGCTTTACCCGACGGGTGAGGACGCGGCCTACGCCCAGTATCTGATCGGCATGTCCTACTTCCACCAGATCCCGGACGTCACGCGCGACCAGGATCAGTCGAAGAAGGCCATCGATGCCATGCAGCTGCTGGTCGACAAGTACCCGGACTCGCAATACGCGGTGGACGGGCGCAAGCGGCTGCAGATCGCCAAGGATCAGCTCGCCGGCAAGGAGCTGCAGATCGGCCGCTACTACGAAGAGCGGCACGAATATCTCGCGGCCGTGAACCGCTTCAAGTCGGTCGTGACCGATTACCAGAGCACGCGTGAAGTCGAGGAGGCGCTGCTGCGCCTTGTCGAATGTTACCTCGCGCTGGGCATCGTTCCGGAAGCGCAGACGGCCGCGGCCGTGCTGGGTCACAACTTCCCGGATAGCCCGTGGTATCACAACGCCTATAATCTGCTGCAGAAGGGTGGCGTCGAGCCGAAGGAGAACCAGGGCTCCTGGATCTCCCGTTCCTTCCGCGGAAAAGCTTCCGGCTGAAGCCTCGCCGGCCATGCTGGCCACACTCACCGTTCAGGACATCGTCCTTATTCAGCGGCTCGGTATCGATTTCGACGCCGGGCTGACTGTTTTGACGGGCGAGACGGGCGCGGGCAAATCGATCCTGCTCGATTCGCTCTCGCTGGCGCTTGGCGCGCGCGGCGACGCGGGTCTCGTGCGCTCCGGCGCCGAACGCGGGCAGGTGGTCGCCGTCTTCGAGGTGCCGGACGATCATCCGGTCCGCAGGACGCTGTCGGACAATGGCATCGATCCCGACGGCGCGGTGATCCTGCGCCGCACGCAGACATCCGACGGCAAGACCCGCGCCTTCGTCAACGACCAGCCTTGCAGCGTATCGCTCCTGAAGGCCGTGGGCGCGCAACTCGTCGAGATTCACGGCCAGCACGACGATCGCGCGCTGGTGGATCCCGAGGAGCATCGTCGCGTCCTCGACGCCTTCGGCGGCCTCAATGCCGAGGTTGAGGAAGTCGGCCGCCGCTACCGCGCGCTTCGTTCGCTGGAACGGGAACTGCGCGAGCTTCAGAGCAGCCTGGACGAAGCGGAGCGGGAAGGGGAGTTCCTGCGCTCTGCCGTGGCGGAACTGGAGGAGCTTTCCCCGGAAGCGGGCGAGGAAGAGCGCCTCGCGGAGCGGCGGCAATATCTGATGCGGGCGGAGAAGATCGCCGGCGACCTCACCGAAGCCTATGAAACCATCGCCGGCTCGTCGTCGCCGACGCCCGAACTCGTCAGCGTCGTGCGCCGGCTGGACCGTAAGGCCGCCGATCTTCCGGGGCTTCTGGACGAGACTCTCGCCGCGATAAACGCGGCGCTCGACCGGCTCGACGAAGCCCGAATCGGGTTGGAAGAGGCGATCCGCGAGACGGAGTTCGATCCGCGCGAACTGGAGGAGACGGAGACCCGGCTCTTCGCGCTGCGCGCCGCCTCCCGCAAATATCAGGTCGCGGTGGAAGCGCTGCCGGCGCTGGCTGCCGAATATGCCGCGAAGCTCTCCGACCTTGACGTGGGCGAGGAGCGCACCGTGGCCCTGGGACACGCCGTGGCGGAAGCCCGGGATGCCTACCGCGAGGCGGCGCGCCGGCTGACGGTCCGTCGCGCGGAAGCGGGCGAGACGCTGGAGGCCGCGGTCAGTGCCGAATTGCCCGCGCTGAAGCTGGACGCCGCGCGCTTCATCGTCGCCCGCGAGGTGGACGAGGAGCGCGAGACGGCCGACGGCTTCGACCTCGTCGCCTTCCATGTCCGCACCAATCCCGGCACGCAAGCCGGTCCGATCATGAAGGTCGCGTCGGGCGGCGAACTCTCCCGTTTCCTGCTGGCGCTCAAGGTTGCCCTGGCGGATCGCGGCTCCGCGCCCACCTTGGTCTTCGACGAGATCGATACGGGCGTGGGTGGTGCCGTTGCCGAGGCGATCGGTCGGCGGCTGGCCCGGCTGGCGGAACGGGTTCAGGTTCTTTCTGTTACGCATGCGCCCCAGGTCGCGGCCCGGGCGGGTTCGCATCTGGTTATTTCCAAGAAACTCGTCGGCGACGGCGAGCGGGTCGCCACCGATGTGATCGAGGTGGAAGGGCCAGAGCGCCGGGAAGAGATTGCTCGAATGCTGGCCGGCGCCACGATTTCGGACGAGGCGCGCGCCGCCGCCGAGAGCCTGATGAGGCGGGAGGACGTTTGAATGATGGCCGATGACGGCGCGACAAAGCCGGTTGGCGAACTCGGGGAAGACGAAGCGAAGACGGAACTGGAGAGGCTCGCGGAGACGATCGCGGCCCATGATCGTCACTATTTCCAGGAAGACGCTCCGGAGATTTCCGACGCGGATTACGATGCGCTGCGCCGCCGCAACAAGGAAATAGAGGCTCGTTTTCCCGATCTGGTGCGGCTGGATTCGCCTTCCGCCCGGCTCGGCGCGCGTCCGGTCAGCCGCTTCAGCAAAGTGCGTCACGCGCTTCCCATGCTGTCGCTCGACAATGCCTTCGCCGAAGAAGACGTGGCGGAGTTCGTCGCCCGCATTCGCCGCTTCCTGGGGCTCTCCGCCGATGCGCCCCTGACCTTTGTCGCGGAGCCGAAGATCGACGGCCTTTCCGCCTCGCTCCGCTACGAGCGTGGCAGGCTGGTGGTGGGCGCCACCCGGGGCGACGGCTCCGAAGGCGAGGACGTCACCGCAAATATCCGCACCATCGGCGAGATCCCGCAGATCCTGCCGGACGACGTGCCGGAGGTGCTGGAGGTTCGCGGCGAGGTCTATATGAGCCATGCCGACTTTCGCGCCCTGAACGGACGCATGGAAGCGAATGGCGGCGGGCGCACCTTCGCCAACCCGCGCAATGCCGCCGCCGGCTCGCTGCGCCAACTCGATTCGTCGATCACCGCGTCGCGCACGCTGCATTTCTTCGCCTATGGATGGGGCGAGGTCAGCGAGGATATCGGCGAGACGCAGTTCGATGCCGTCAAACGCCTGGGCGGCTGGGGCTTCCGGACCAACCCGCTGATGGTCCGCTGCCGGACGCCGGAAGAACTGGTGGCGCATTATCGCCGGATCGAAGCCGATCGCGCCAATCTAGGCTATGACATCGACGGCGTCGTCTACAAGGTCGACGATCTTGGCCTGCAGCTGCGGCTGGGCTTCGTGTCCCGGGCGCCGCGCTGGGCCATCGCACACAAGTTCGCGGCCGAGCAGGCGCTGACCGTGCTGGAGGATATCGAGATCCAGGTCGGCCGCACCGGCTCGCTGACCCCGGTCGCCAAGCTGAAGCCGGTGACGGTCGGCGGCGTGGTCGTGTCCAACGCGACCCTCCACAACGAGGATTATGTTCGCGGCATCGGCAATGACGGCAAGCCACTCCGCGATGGCAAGGACATCCGCATCGGCGACACCGTGATCGTGCAGCGCGCCGGGGACGTGATCCCGCAGATCGTCGATGTGGTGCTGACCAAGCGGCCCGAGGACGCGGAGCCGTTCCGCTTCCCGCATGCCTGCCCGGAATGCGGCAGCGATGCCGTCCGCGAGCATAATCCGAAATCCGGCCGCGAGGATTCGGTGCGCCGCTGCACCGGCGGCCTGATCTGCCCGGCGCAGGCCATGGAGCGGATCAAGCATTTCGTGGCGAGGGACGCTTTCGACATCGACGGCCTCGGCGACAAGCAGGTGGAGGCCTTCTATCGTGACGGGCTGATCGCCCATCCCTCCGATATCTTCACGCTGCGGCAGCGGGACGAGCGCTCGCTGCGAAAGCTCAGCGCGCGGGAAGGCTGGGGCTTCACCAGCGCCGCCAATCTCTTCGCCGCCATCGACGAACGGCGAGAGATCGATCTCAACCGGGTGATCTACGCGCTGGGCATCCGCCATGTCGGCGAGACGAATGCGCGGCTCCTCGCGCGGCACTATTCCGATTTCCCGGCCTTCCGCGAGACGGCGGTTTCAGCCGGGGAGGGGAACGAGGCGGCCTGGGCCGATCTCGTGGCGATCGAGGGGATCGGCCCGGTCGTCGGCGAGGCAATCGTCCAGTTTTTCCGCGAGGAGCACAATCGCGAGGAGGTCGCGCGGCTCCTGGAGCAGGTGACGCCCCGGCCGATGGAAAGCGTCGCGATCGACTCGCCCGTCGCCGGCAAGACGGTGGTCTTCACCGGATCGCTGGAACGGATGACGCGGGAAGAAGCCAAGGCCATGGCCGAGCGCCTGGGCGCCAAGGTCGCGGGCTCCGTGTCTGCCAAGACCGATCTGGTCGTGGCGGGGCCGGGGGGTGGATCCAAGCTGAAGAAGGCTGCCGAACTCGGCATCGAAGTTATCGACGAGGAGGCCTGGTTCGTCAGGGTCGGTCAGTAAAGGGCGGCCTTTCAGTCGCCCTCATCTCAGGCGACCTGTGCCGCCTTGGCCTTCTGGCGCAGGAAGGCGATGAAGTCCGGTGCGGGCATCGGCCTGCCGTAATAATAACCCTGCGCTTCCGGGCAGCCGCGCTCGCGCAGGAAAGCTTCCTGCTCCGGCCCTTCGACGCCCTCGGCGATCACTTCCAGGCCGAACTTCTCGGACAGATAGAGCACTGCCTGAACCAGCGCGGTGTCCTCGGGATCGTCCACGACGTCTTGCACGAAGGAGCGGTCGATCTTCAGGCGGGTGACGGGAAAGCGCTTCAGCATGCTCAGCGACGCGAAGCCGGTGCCGTAATCGTCGAACGCCACGCCGACGCCCATATCGCGCAATTCCTTGAGAACCGGGATCAGCGTCTCGTCTTGCGACAGCACGATGTTCTCGGTGATCTCCAGCTCCAGCCGGTCCGGGGCAAGCCCGGTTTCCGCCAGCACATCGCGCACCACCTCAACGAGGTTGCCGGCACGGAACTGCTCGGCGAAGAGGTTGACGCCCATCCGGAACGGCCGCCCGGAGAGCGCCTCGAAATCCCGGGCCATGCGGCAGGCCTCCCGCAGGGACCAGGTGCCCACGTCGACCGCCATGGCGCTGGTTTCCAGGACGCCGAGGAAGAGGCCGGGAGCCAGCAATCCCCGCTCCGGGTGCCGCCAGCGCATCAGCGCTTCCGCGCCGGTGACATCGAAGTCGCGAAGATCGACCTGCGGCTGGTAGAAAAGCTCAAGCTCGCCGCGCTCGATCGCGCCGCGCAGTTCGAACTCGACTTCGCGCCGATGCGCCGCCGTCTCGCGGAGATTGGAGGTGTAGAGCCTGAACGAATTGCCGATCTGCTTCTTGGCCTCGTGCAGGGCGAGATCGGCGTTTCCCAGCAGCTCGTCGCTGGTCGTGCCGTCCGTCGGACAACGCACCACGCCGATGCTGCTGGTGAGCTGGAACGGCCGTTCGTCCACCGCGATCGGCTCGCCGATCCGTTCGACGATACGCTCGCGCAGCATAGCGTGCCGCGCCGGCAGGGCCGGCCCCGACAGCACGAGAGCGAACTCGTCGCCGCCTTCGCGGCTGAGGAAATCGCCGGGTGACAGCTCTTCCTGCAGCCGCTGCGCCACGGTCTTGAGCACGTGGTCGCCGGCGGAATGCCCGGCCGTGTCGTTCACCGCCTTGAAGCCGTCGAGGTCGATCAGGAACAGGGTGGCCGGGGCGCCTCCCTTGATGATCTGGCCGAGGCGCGTCCGCAACGCGGTACGGTTCGGCAACTCCGTCACCGGATCGCGATAGGCGAGGCGGAAGAGCTGGGCCTCGTTGTTGCGGCGGTGGGTGATGTCGCGGATGATGGAGCCGAAGCCCATCGACTCGCCTTCCCCCCAGCAGGAAAGCGAAATCTCGACCGGGAACTCGGAGCCGTCGCGGCGCGACGCCGTCAGTTCCACGGTCTTGCCTGCCAGTCGCGCAGGGCCGCCCCCGGCCAGCCGCTCCATGCCCTCGTTGTGACCGCTGCGCATCCGTTCGGGGATGATGACGTCAAGCGACCGGCCGAGTACTTCTTCCGCCTTCCAGCCGAAGATCGTCTCCGCCGATCCGTTCCAGAAGGTGATGCAACCGTCCCGGTCGGCGCAGATCATGCCATCGGGCGAGGTGGAGGCGATGTTCTCGAAGCGGGAGCTGACCAGCCGGCGCAGGTTCTCAAGTCTGCGAACCTCCATCCGGTCCATGACCATGCTGGCCATGTCCTGCAGCATCTGCTTCTCGGCCGGGGAGAAGGAGGCCCGTGGCTCGTCGTCGATGATGCAGAGGGAGCCGATGTTGAAACCGGAAGGCGTCGTCAGCGGGGCGCCCGCATAGAAGCGGATGAACGGCTCGCCGGTTACCAGCGGATTTTCGGCGAAGCGCTCATCCTTCGTGGCATCCGGGATGACCACGACCTCGTGGCCCAGGATGACGTAGGCGCAGAAGGAAACGTCGCGCGACGTTTCGCAGATCGGCAGTCCCACGCGCGCCTTGAAGAACTGCCGGTCCGTGCCGACCAGCGGAACCAGCGCGATCTTGCAATCGAAGACGCGGGTGGCAAGCTGCACGATGCGGTCGAAATCGACCTCCGGACCCGTGTCCATGAGGTCGTATTCGGCAAGTGCCCGCAGTCTTTCCTGCTCTTCCGCTGGCAAACGTGCCGGCATCAGTCGCTCCGAGATTGGTCGTGTCCAGTATCGAACGGCGCTTCCTTATAAATCGTCCAATCTGTGCTGGCGACTAACAATGACGGTGAATAAAAACTGAACTATTCCTCGTACTCTCAGCCGACGATGGGGCGGCAGGCGGCGTCCAGCCAACGCCGTTCCTCGGCGGTCAGGTCTGGCCAGCCGGAGAGCGCGCCGAAGACGCGCGAGTGATAGGTGTCGAGCCAGGAAATCTCCGGCTGCGTCAGGAGGCGCGTCGCGATCAGCCGGCGGTCCAGCGGGGCCAGCGTGATCGTTTCGAAGGCATGCATCGCGCGGTCGCCGCCCGACACCTCGCGCGGCTCGCGCACGACGATCAGGTTTTCGATGCGGATGCCGAAATCGCCCTCGCGGTAGTAACCCGGCTCGTTGGAAAGGATCATGCCCGTCTCCAGCGGCACGTGGCCGGCCTTGGAAATACGCGCCGGTCCCTCGTGCACGGAAAGATAGGCGCCGACGCCGTGGCCGGTGCCATGGTCGAAATCGAGGCCGCTGGTCCAGAGCGCGGAGCGGGCGAGAATGTCCAGATGCGCGCCGGTCGTGCCCTTGGGAAAGCGCGCCATGGCCAGCGCGATATGGCCCTTCAGCACCCGGGTGAACCGATCGCGGTAAAGATCGAGCCGCGCCGCCTCGGCCTCGCCGAAAAGAACGGTCCGCGTGATGTCGGTGGTGCCGTCGCGGTACTGCGCACCTGAATCCAGCAGGAAGAGGTCCCCGGCGGCGAGCGCCCGGTTGCTCTTTTCCGTCACGCGGTAATGGTTGATCGCGCCGTTCAGCCCGGTCGAGGAGATCGTGTCGAAGGAAATGTCCTCCAGCGCCACGCCGTCGGTTTCGCCCACCTCGGCGCGAAGCTCTTCCAGTCGCTTCGCCGCGTCGATCTCGGTCACGCCCCCGTCGGTCGCTTCCCCCTCCAGCCACATCAGGAAGCGCATCATGGCCACGCCGTCTCGGGCATGCGCCGCGCGTGAGCCGGCAAGTTCCGCCTCGCTCTTGCGGGCTTTCGGGAGCGCGATCGGGTCCGCTCCCTCGACGATGTGACCGCCCGTGGTCTCAATCGCGACCGCGATCGCCTCGGCCGAGCCGGAGGCGTCGTAGAGCACCTCGCCATCGCGGCTGCCCAGTTCGTGCAGGGCGGGCAGCAGGCGGTCGGGCTCGCTCACGTCCGCAAGCTGCTCCAGCCGGTCGCGCATCTCGTTGCCGAGCTTGCGGCCGTCGATGAAGAGGGAAGGGCGCCCCTCAGCCCGCACGATGGCGAAGGACAGCGGCAACGGCGTATGGGCCACGTCCTTGCCGCGGATGTTGAAGAGCCAGGCGATCGAGGCGGGATCGGTGGCGCAGAAGGCGACGACCCGCTTGTCGCGGAGGATGCCCTGGATTTCCGAGATCTTCTCGGCGGCGGAGCGGCCGGCCAGCGCGTCCGTCTGTTCGAAAACCTGGGAGAGCGGCGATTCCGGCCGGTCGGTCCAGACGGCATCCACGAGATTGATGTCCACCGGAGCGAGCCGGGCGCTGACGCTTTCCAGCGCCCGCTCGATGCGGCGCACTTCGCTGCGCGTCATCAGCCAGGGGTCGAAGCCGATCGTCATGCCGGGCGAGACGTTCCCCTTCAGCCATTCGGCGACGGAGATTTCCATCACCGGCACGGGCTGGAAGACGTCCAGATCGACCTGATTGCGCACCTGCACGGTGTAGCGCCCGTCGACGAAGACGGCAGCCTTGTCGGCCAGCACCACCGCGGTTCCGGCGGAGCCGGTGAAGCCTGTTAGCCAGGCCAGCCGCTCGGCCGATTTCGCGACATACTCGCCCTGGTGCTCGTCGGCGCGGGGCACGATGAAACCCTGCACGTCATGCCGCTGCATGGCCTCGCGGAGAGCCGAAACCCGCTCCGCGCCCCGGGTGGGATCGCTGGTTTCCGTAAAGCTCTGGAACATGGTTCAGGTCTCTCGTTCGGGCCGGAGCGTGCCGGCAGGAATTCAGTCGTTGGCCCAGGCGTGGCCGGTCGGCCCGGAGAACTGGACGGCGGATGTGCCGAGCGGGCGGCTGCGGGACGGAGAGCGCAGGACGAGCACGCCCCAGCCTTCGAAGATGTGGACCGTTTGCAGGCGGATGCCCTGAGCGGAATAGGCGGCGACCACGCGCTCGCGCTGCCGCTTCAGGAGGCCGGAGAGCACAAGCGTGCCGCCGGGCGCCAGCACCTGTGCCATGGCCGGCGCGAGCTTCATCAACGGCTCCGCCAGGATATTGGCGACAATCAGGTCGAACGGTCCGTTGTCGCGGATCATCGGATGGGAAAGCCCGTCCGCCACAAAGGTACGGACTAGCGGCGCCACGGCGTTCTTGACGACGTTCTCCTGCGCCACGCGGACGGCGATCGGGTCGATGTCGCTGGCGAACACGGGCCTGCGCAGGAGCTTGGCCAGCGCGATGGCCAGCACGCCGCTGCCGGTGCCCACATCCAGCGGGTTGTCGAAGCGACGGGTGCGCAGCAACTGGTTCAACACGGTGAGGCAGCCGGCGGTCGTGCCATGATGGCCGGTGCCGAAAGCCTGCCCGGCCTCGATGAGGATCGGGACGCGGCCGCCGGGCAGCTTGTCGCTGTCGTGGCTGCCGTGGATCAGGAAACGCCCGGCCGGCACCGGCTTGAGATCGGCGAGGCCCGCCGCGACCCAATCGGTTTCGGGCAGCGTCTCGACCGCGAAACTCCCCGCCACGCTGCCGCCGACGCGCGCGTCGAGATCCGCGGCGATCGCCTCCGCGTCGCCTTCCTCGTAATAGACCTCGACGGCCCAGATGCCGTCCGCCTCCGATTTTTCGGTGAGCGCCACCACGACGCCGTCATCCGTCAGTTCCTGTTCGAGCTGGTCGGAGATGCGGGTGGCGTCGCGGCGGCTGGCGGTCAGGCTGGCTTTCAGGGTCATCGAAGGGTCCGGCGTAAGGTCTACCTGGCCTCTACGAATTCGCCTTCCATTTCAAGCGCGACGCTGTCGCCGATGGCCGGCAGGAACTGCTTCATGCCGTAATCGGAGCGCTTGAGCACGCCCTTGCCGGTGAAACCGACGCGGTACTGCTTCTCGAACGGATCGGAGCCGGCCTGGTTGAAGCTCACTTCCATGGTGAAGGGCTTCGTCACGCCATGCAGCGTCAGTTCGCCCGTGACCTTGGCGGTCTTCGCGCCCGTCTTCTGGAAACGGGTCGCCTTGAAGGTCGCGGCCGGGAATTTCGCCGCGTCGAAGAAATCGGGTGTCTTCAGGTGCTCGTCGAGTTCCGGCACCAGCGTCGCGACATTGTTGATGTCCACGGTGACGGAAAGCGCCATTTTGGAGACGTTGGAGGCATCGTAGGTCAGGTTCGCCTTCACGCCGGTGAAGTGCCCGACGAAGCTGGAATAGCCCTGATGGTTGATGACCCAGGTGATCTTGCCGTGTGCGGAATCCAGCACGTACTCGCCCGCCTTCACCTCGCGCGGATCGTGCGTGTAGTTGGGCGCCGAAGGCTGGCTCTGGGCCAGCGCCGCGGCGGGAAGGCCGGAGCAGGCGATCAGCAGGGCGGCGGCAGCGATCTTGAGGTTCATCGAGGGTCTCCTGTCGGCTGGGGGCGTGTCCGACATGATCGATGAACTACCGGAATGCGCAAGGAAATCCAATCGGCCGCACGGTCGCGGGATTGACGAAAGCGGCACTGTTGCCGACCTCTGGTGTTGACGCAGCGGCGCCCTGCATGGGCCGTCAGGAGGAAAGCATGATCACCCGTGGGTTCACCGGGCGGCGACAGCCTTCCGAAGTCGCGGACCGCATTCCGCCTGGGCAATACCTGACGGAGGATTTTCCGGTCCTCTCAGCCGGGCCGACGCCGCGCGTGCGGCTGGATGACTGGTCCTTCACGCTGAAGGTCGGCCCGCGCAAGGTCGCGACCTTCAGCTGGGAGGAGATGAACGACCTGCCGCAGAGCAGGATGACGCGCGACATCCATTGCGTCACCAGATGGTCCAAGCTCGACACGGCGTGGCAGGGCGTGCTGGTGGACGACATCGTCGCCGCCGCCAACATCTCCGCGCCGACCGGCTTCACGCTCGCCCATTCCTATGACGGCTATTCCACCAACGTGCCGACCGACGATCTCGTCGGGGGCAAGGCGATGATCGCGCTGCTTTATGCCGGGGAGCCGATCACGCCGGACCATGGCGGGCCCGCCCGGCTTCTGGTGCCGCATCTCTATCTCTGGAAATCGGCGAAATGGCTGAATGGCCTGCAATTCACCGAGAGGGACGAAGCCGGCTTCTGGGAATTGCGGGGCTACCATATGCGCGGCGATCCCTGGGCGGAGCAGCGCTTCCGCGACGATCTCTGACGGATCGTGAGCGAGGTGTCCGAGCGGCTGCGCTGGCGCGAGGCGTCGATCGAGCGGATCGTGCCGCGCACGCCGGATATCGTCAGCGTCTTGCTCCGCGCTGACCTGCCGCGATCCGTCGCCGGGCAGCATGTGGATGTCCGGCTGACGGCGCCGGACGGCTATCAGGCGCAGCGGAGCTATTCGATCTCCTCCGCGCCGGGCTCCGCCAGCACCGAACTCATCATCGAGCGGCTGGAAGGCGGTGAGGTCTCGCCCTTCTTTCACGAGATCGCGCAGGCCGACGACGTCATCGAGGTGCGCGGGCCGATCGGGGGTTATTTCGTCTGGAGGAAGGACGATGGGGGGCCGCTGCTGCTGGTGGCCGGCGGCTCGGGCATCGCGCCGCTAATGGCGATCGTCCGCGATCTGGCAGTTGCCGCGCCGGACACGCCGGCGTTGCTGATCCACTCGGCGCGCCGCTCGGAGGATCTGGTCTTTCGCGACGAGCTGCTGGACCTCCAGGCGCGGCTGCCCGCCTTTGGCTTCGTGGCCGTGACCACGCGCGAGACGCCGGAACGGGAAGGCGACTACGGCCGGCGCATCGACCGGACGATGCTCGCGGAAGTGCTGGGAAAGTGGGGGGTCCCGCCGTCACTCGTCTATGTCTGCGGCTCCAATCCCTTCGTGGAAAACGTCGCATCCGGCCTCGTGGACGAAGGCGTGCCGCCGCAGGTTATCCGAACCGAACGCTACGGGGCGTGAGAGCTGAGGAATTCTCAGCTCTCCTCGATGAAGCTGTCCAGCACGCGCTTCTGCCCGGCCTTGTCGAAGTCCACGGTCAGCTTGTTGCCGTCGACATCGGCGATCGTGCCGGGGCCGAACTTCTGGTGGAAGACGCGCTGGCCCTTGGCGAACTTCGCGGTGCCGCCGATCACACTCTTGGCGATCAGGTCGCCCTCGATGGTCAGTGGCTGGCGGGACGCGGTGGTGCGCTTGCGCGGATCGACCCGGTCTCGGTTCGCCTGCGCGCGCTGCCAGCCGGGTGTGCGATAGGCGGAGTTGAAGGGCTCCATCTGGTCGAAGCGCGACATGCCGTAGCCGCCCATGCCGCCCGCGCCGTAACCGCCATAGCTTGCGGGTTCCGACACCTCGACGTGGTCCTCCGGCAATTCGTCCAGGAAGCGCGACGGCACCGTGGATTGCCAGAGGCCGTGGACGCGGCGGTTGGACACGAACCAGATCGACGCCTTCCGCCGGGCGCGCGTGATGCCGACATAGGCAAGGCGGCGTTCTTCCTCCAGGCCCGCGCGGCCGTTCTCGTCGACCGAGCGCTGGTGCGGGAAAAGGCCTTCCTCCCAGCCCGGAAGGTAGACCGTATCGAACTCCAGCCCCTTGGCGGAATGCAGCGTCATGATGGAAACGGCTTCTTCCGCCTCCGCGCCTTCCGCGTCCATCACCAGCGAGACGTGCTCCAGGAAGCTTTGCAGCGACTCGTAGTCGCCCATGTTGTTGACGAGTTCCTTGAGATTCTCCAGCCGACCCGGAGCTTCGGCCGAGCGGTCGAGCTGCCACATCTCGGTGTAGCCGCTTTCCTCCAGGATCATTTCCGCCAGGTCCGCGTGGCGCATGTTGGGGACTTGTGCCGACCAGCGCGCGAAGGATTGCACGATGCCGCCGAGCGTCTGCCGCGCTTTCGGCTTCAGCTCCTCAGACTGGCTGAGTTCGGCCGCCGCCGCCATCAGCGGAATGTTGCGGCTGCGCGCATGGGCGTGGATCTGCTGCAGCGTGGCGGCGCCAAGCCCGCGCTTGGGCGTGTTGACGATGCGCTCGAAGGCGAGGTCGTCGGCTGGGTTCACCGTCGCGCGGAGATAGGCCAGCGCGTCGCGGATCTCCATGCGCTCGAAGAAGCGCGGGCCGCCGATGACGCGGTAATTCAGGCCGAGCGTGATGAAGCGGTCTTCGAACTCGCGCATCTGGAAGGACGCGCGGACGAGGATCGCCATCTCGTTCAGCGAGTGGCCCTGCCGCTGCCGCTGCTCGATATCCTCGCCGATCGCGCGGGCTTCCTCGCCGGAATCCCAGCCGGAGGTGACGGCGACGCGGTCGCCCAGCTCCGCCGTCTCGGTGAAGAGCGTCTTGCCCAGCCGGTCCTCGTTATGCGCGATCAGCCCGGAGGCGGCGGCGAGGATGTGCCCGGTGGAGCGATAGTTGCGCTCAAGCCGGATGACCTTGGCGCCTTCGAAATCCCGCTCGAAGCGAAGGATGTTGTCCACCTCCGCGCCGCGCCAGCCATAAATCGACTGGTCGTCGTCGCCGACGCAGCAGATGTTGCGGTTGCCCTGCGCAAGGAGCCGCAGCCAGAGATACTGGGCGACGTTGGTGTCCTGGTACTCGTCCACGAGCATGTAGCGGAAGCGCTTCTGGAAATCGGCGAGCACATCCGGATGCTCGCGGAAGAGCCGCAGGCACTCCGTCAGGAGATCGCCGAAATCGGCGGCGTTCAGCGCCTTCAGCCGTCCCTGGTACTCCGCATAGAGCTCCGCGCCCTTGCCGTTGGCATAGGCGTAACCTTCGCCCTGCGGCACCTTGTCGGGAGAGAGCCCGCGGTTCTTCCAGCCGTCGATGGCGGAGGCGAGCTGGCGCGCGGGCCAGCGTTTCTCATCGACATTGGCGGCCGACAGGATCTGCTTCAGGAGCCGGATCTGGTCGTCGGTATCGAGGATGGTGAAGTCGGACCGGAGATCCACCAGCTCCGCGTGCCGGCGCAGGATCTTGACGCCGATGGAGTGGAACGTGCCGAGCCACGGCATGCCCTCCGCCGAGCCTTCGCCGATCAGCCGGCCGATGCGGTTCTTCATCTCCCGCGCCGCCTTGTTGGTGAAAGTGACGGCGAGGATCTGCGAGGGATAGGCGCGGCCGGAGGCGAGGATGTGGGCGATGCGTGTCGTCAAAACACGCGTCTTGCCCGTGCCCGCGCCGGCCAGCACGAGCAGGGGACCCTCGGTCGTTTCCACCGCCTCGCGCTGCTCCGGGTTCATCCCGTCGAAGAACGACGCCTGGCTGGGACCCGATCGCGCCGCCATCGCACGCGCGGCGATCCCCTGTTTCGGCGGGCGCGGCGCACCGTCCGCAGCCCCCTCAGAAGCGTCGAGCTCCGTTGCAGGTTTCGTGAGGTCGGTGCGGCGGACGGGTTCGGACATCGATTCCCAAGACATGAGTTCGGAGAACAATACGGCAACATGAGCCCGATGGCGAGGCCCAACCAAAGCCGGTCGCCTTCATATGGGAACGGCGGGGCGACTTCGCATCGGGATGAGGGCCGTCGCGTTTCGGTGAGGCGACGGCGTGACGATCCGGCGCTATGATCGCCGCCCTGACCTTCGTCTCTGGCCAAAAGGGAGCAACGCCATGTGTACACTCGACGGATGCGGAAGCCACAGGGACATGCCGCCGATCCCGCTGGCGGAGACGGATCGCCGCGCCTTTCTGGCGGGAACGATGGCGCTGCCGCTGGCGACCGTGCTGGCCTTCCCCGATCTCGCGCATGCGCAGGCGGCACGGCTTGAGCCGGTCAACGTGACCACCAAGACGGGCGGCAAGGTGTCCGGCGTGATCGCAATGCCGAAGCAGCTGCCGGCGCCGGCCGTCATCCTGATCCACGAATGGTGGGGGCTCAATGACCAGATCAAGTCGGTCGCGGCGGAGCTGGCCGAGCAGGGCTACATCGCGCTTGCCGTCGATCTCTACGGCGGAACCGTCGCCAGGAGCCCGGACGAGGCGCAGGCGGCCATGAAGGCGGTCGATTCCAAGGAAGCGACCGAGAGCCTGGCGGGGGCGGTCGATTATCTCCGGGGGCACAAGGATTCCACCGGTAAGGTCGGCACGGTCGGCTGGTGCTTCGGCGGCGGCTGGTCGCTGAATACGGCGCTGGCCGCGCCCGTCGATGCCTGCGTCGTCTATTACGGCAGCGTCGCCAAGAAAGCTGGCGAGTTGCAGAACCTTCACTGCCCGGTGCTCGGCCAGTTCGGCACCGAGGACGATCACATCAACAAGGAGATGGTCGAGGGCTTCGAGGCGGAGCTGAAGAAGGCCGGCAAGTCGGAGCTCTTCACCGCCTACTGGTACGATGCCGACCATGCCTTCGCCAACCCGACCGGCGCGCGCTACGACGCGGAGGACGCGAAGCTCGCCTGGGATCGGACGACGGAGTTCCTGCACCAGTATCTCTCCGCGCGAAGCTGACCGGGAGCCGGTTCGGCTTCTCCGCGTTAGAGCCCGGCGGCGCCTTTGCCGCCGGGCTTTCGGAGGGGCGGAATGGCTGAAGCGGATGTTGAGATCTTCTCGCTGGAGCCGGATGGCGGCATTCCCAACAACAGCCTGCCGGTGCTCTTCTATAGAGACGCGCTGAAGGCGGGCGACTGCTTCGCGGAAGGCTGCCAGACGCTTTTCCAGCGCAACGGCTGGGAGGGCACGTGGGTCAACGGCGTCTTCGCCTACTGGCATTTCCACACGGAAGGGCACGAAGTGCTGGGCGTCGTCTCCGGCAAGGCGAAGATCGGGCTCGGCGGCGATAATCGGATCGAGGTCGATCTCAAAGCGGGCGACGTCGTCGTGCTGCCGGCCGGCACCGGCCACAAGCGCCTGTCCGCCTCGTCCGACTTCAGCATCGTCGGGGCCTATCCACCCGGCCAGAACGGTCGCGTGATCCGGCCCGAAAGCTCGGATATCGAAAAGGCCGCCGCCGCCATCAAGCATTTGCCGCTCCCGGCGACCGATCCGGTTCTGGGCGGGGACGGGGCGCTCGTTCCGGCCTGGCGCGACAAGACGGGCTGACGAATCCGGCGATACCCCGTCGTGACCCCCCCGTCTTCTCCTTTCGGCGCAGGCTTATTCCCTCTCCGGTCTGTGCCAATCCGCCAGATTGCGCTTGCGGGCTTGCCCTTCGACGATGTGAAGTCGCAAAAGAGGCGAGAACGATGGACCGGCTCATCGGGAAGCCGGCTCTCCTTGAGGGACGCCATGGGACGCGCTGAATTTCTGCCTCGCAACGAAAGCGGCATTGCCGCGACGATCGCCGCTCTGAAGGCGCGTTTCGGCGATCGGGTGAGCCAGGCGCAGGCTCTTCGCGAGCAGCACGGGCACACGACCACCTGGGTCGGCAACCAGCCGCCGGACGCGGTTCTCTATCCCGAGAGCACGGAAGAGGTGAGCGAGATCGTCCGGATCTGCGCGGCGAACCGCACGCCGATCGTGCCTTTCGGTTCCGGCTCCTCGCTGGAGGGCCAGCTGAATGCGCCGGCCGGCGGCGTTTCCCTCGACATGACGCGGATGAACCGCATCGTGGAGGTTCACGCCGAGGATCTCGACTGCGTGGTGCAGCCGGGGGTCAACCGCAAGCAACTGAACGAGCATCTCCGCGATCTCGGGCTCTTCTTCCCCATCGATCCCGGCGCTGAGGCGACGCTGGGCGGGATGGCTTCCACCCGGGCCTCCGGTACCAATGCCGTGCGTTACGGCACGATGAAGGACAATGTCCTGAACCTCACCGTCGTGATGGCGGACGGCTCGGTGATGAAGACCGCGAACCGCGCCAAGAAGACTTCGGCCGGATACGACCTGACGCGGCTGATGATCGGCGCGGAAGGCACGCTCGGCATCATCACGGAACTCACGCTGAAGCTGCAGGGTATCCCGCAGGCGGTATCCTCGGCCTTCTGCTCGTTCCCGAGCGTGCCGGAAGCGTGCAACGCCGTTATCGCCACGATCCAGTACGGAATCCCGGTCGCGCGGATCGAGCTGATGGACGAACTGCAGGTGAAGGCCACGAATGCCTTCGCCAAGCTCGACCTGCCGGAAACCCCGGCGCTGCTCCTGGAATTCCACGGCACGCCGGAAGGCGTGAAGGAGCAGGCGGAGAACTTCGGCGAGATCGCCGGGGAGTTCGGCGGCTCCGGCTTCCAGTGGTTCACCCGTGAGGAGGACCGCGCCCGGATGTGGCAGGCGCGGCATGACGCCTACTGGGCGGCCAAGGGCCTGCGACCGGGCGTCGACGTTATTTCCACCGATGTCTGCGTGCCGATTTCCCGGCTCGCCGATTGCGTGGCGGAGACGCAGGCCGATCTTGCCGAACTCGGTATCCTGGCCCCCATCGTCGGCCATGTCGGCGACGGCAACTTCCATCTGAGCGTCCTTGTCGACACAAAGGACGCAAAGGAACTGGAAAGTGCGGAAACCCTGATGTCCCGCCTTGCCAAGCGTGCCATTGCCATGGATGGAACGTGTACGGGGGAACATGGGATCGGCCAGGGGAAGATGGCCTATCTGGAGCATGAACTCGGCCACGCGGTCGATGTCATGCGCACCATCAAGCGGGCGCTCGATCCGCTCAACATCATGAACCCCGGGAAGATCATGCGGACCTGAACGCCGCACGGGAGGGGAGGGCGATCTGAACAAGATCTTCATATCGGTCGGTATCCTGATCATCGCCGTCCTCGTGACGGCTCTGGTCGGCCCCTACTTCGTGGACTGGACGAATTACCGTACGACCTTCGAGCGGGAGGGGAGCCGTTATCTCGGCGTGCCGGTGACGGTCGCGGGCAAGGCGGAACTTCGGATCCTGCCGACGCCCACCCTGAGCTTCACCGATGTGCGGATCGGCAACGAGGGCAAGGCGCAGGTCAGCGTCGAGCGCTTCCGCGCCGAGCTCGAACTCTCCTCGCTTTTCAGCGGCCGCTTCCAGATCACCCAGATGGACGTGGAGCGGCCGACATTCCGCTTCGATCTCGCGGATCTTTCTCAACCGGGCGCCGCGGGGCCCGAGCGCCCGCCCATCGACCTCGCCAATGTAGGGCTCGCCAACGTCTCCCTGACTGGCGGCAGGGCCGATATCACCGACAGCCGCACCGGGCGGCGCTGGCACGCCGAGCAGGTCGCGGCGCAGATCAGCGCGCAGTCGCTGCAAGGCCCGGGCCGGATGCGGGCGCAGTTCTCGCTGGAAGGCCAGCCATTCGACGTGGATCTCGGCGCCGGCGCCCTGACCCCCGCGGGTGACCTGCCCGTGAAGGTTTCCGTCACGCCGGCGAGCATCCCGGTTTCCACGCTGTTCGACGGTCGCTTGCGGCTGGCGGCGGGGCAGGTGCCGAGCTTCACCGGAACGGCGGCGCTCTCCGGTATCAAGCCTCCCGCCGACGAGAAGCATCCGTCGCCCTGGGCGGCCCTTTCCGCCACGGCCAACATGGAACTCGACGCGCAGTCGCTGAAGCTGCCGCAGATCAAGGTGAACTACGGCCCGCCCGGCCGCGCGCTGATCCTGGAGGGCAAGGCCACTGCCGCGCTCGGTCCCGCCGCGCGCTTCGATGCTTCCATCGGGACAAACCAGATCGATGTCGACCGGGCGCTGGGCGGCTCAGTCGACGATCCCGTTTCCGTCGAGACCGCGCTCGACCGCCTCGTCGCGCTGGCCCGCGCCGCGCCGCTGCCGCCCGTGCCCGGCACGCTCAGCCTCGCCGCCAAGAGTGTGGTGATCGGCGGCAATGTCATGCAGAACGTCGCCGCCGAAATCGCGCCGGAAAAGGGCGGCTGGCGCCTCAGCCGGGCGAGCGCGCTCCTGCCGGGCAACACGCAGGCGAGCCTCAGCGGCGGGCTTCTGCCCGGCGAGGAAACGGCCTTCCAGGGCCACGGCAAGCTCACCTGCGATCAGCCGGCGGCTTTTGCCGGATGGTGGCAGGGCAATCCCGCCGCGGCGGCTGGCCTTTCGCCCTTCTCCGTGGAGGCGGATCTCGATCTCCGTCCGCGCATCCAGAAGCTTTCTTCGATCAAGGCCGGGCTCGGCGAGGGCCAGGTGCGGGGCGCCATTTCCTTCCGGCACTTCCCGGAAAACAACCAGACCTTCGTCGCGGCCAATCTTCAGGCCGACCGCTTCGATATCGATCAAGGCAGCGCGCTCCTGCATCTCGTGACCGGACGCCAGTGGCGCCCGGACGGTACGGAGATGCTGCTCGATCTCAAGACGGACAAGCTCGTCGCCAGCGGCTTCGAGGCCAGCAAGGTTGCCGTGCAGGCGACCATGGACGCCAACGCTCTGGATATCAGCAATCTCTCGATCGGCGATTTCGCGGGCGCGCAGATCAACGCGCACGGCAATATCCATGACCCGCTCGGCAAGCCCCAGGGTCGGATCGACGCCTCCGTTTCCGCGCAGGACCTGAAGGCGGCGGCCGCGTTCCTGACGACGGTCAGGCCCGACAATCCGGCGGCACTTCGCTTCGCCGCCCTCGCGCCGGCGCTCACCCCAGCCAAATCCGACATCTCCTTCGAGATCGACGATCAGGAGGCGCTGAGCCTCAACGTCAACGGCACCTTCGCCGGCACGCGCGTCACGCTGAACGCGTCCGGCAAGGGCAGCGTCAACGAGCCCGCCGCGATCAAGGGGCGTGTCGATGGGGTGATCGCCGCCGATGACAGCGTCACGTTGCTGCGGCAGTTCGGCCTTGCTCCCGTGCCCGTCGAGCGCTCCGGCCCGGCCAACGTCAAGGTGAGCTTCAGCGGGGCGCTGAATTCCATCGGCGCGCTGAACGTGCAGGGCGATCTCGCCGGGATCAAGGCGAGCTTCGATGGAACGGCCGGCGCCGTGGAAGGCGAGTCGGTGCAGATTTCGGGCCGGCTCGATGCGAGCACCGCCGATATCGATCCCGCGCTGATGATGGCGGGCATGGCCGTGCCGGATCTCGGCGCCGGACACTCGCTGGCGCTGCATGGACCGCTTACCGGCAAGGGCAGCGCCCTGCAGCTGCGGCTTGTTTCGGGCACGCTGAACGGGGCGGATCTCAAGGGCTCGCTGGCGGCGGACCTCTCCGCCGGGCAGAAGCTCACCGGAGATATCAGTACGGGCACGGTCGACCTGCCGGAACTCGTCGGTTTCTTCGTCGGCGTTCCGCCTCGTTTCATCGACGGCAAGTGGCCGGATGGCAGCCTGTCCAGTGCGCTGCCGGGGCCGGTGAGCGTCGATTTGAAAGTCTCGGCTGCCAAGATCGACCTGGGTTCCGGCATCAGCGGCAGCGACGCCGCGATGAACCTCGGTTATGCCGGCGGCAAGCTCGACATCGGCCAGCTCACGGCCAGCCTCGCGGGCGGCCAGCTCAAGGGCATGCTGCAGTCCGGCATGAACAATGGCGAGGCGAACGTGACGCTGCGGGCTTCGCTGAACGGCGCGCGGCTGGGCGACCTCGTCTGGGCGCAGGGCGGCAAGCCCGTCGGCTCCGGCACGGTGGCCGGCTCGCTGGACGTCAGCAGCCACGGCCGCTCGATCGCCGAACTGGTGTCCGCGCTGAACGGCGGCGGTACTCTGACGCTGGACGGCGCGGTGTTTCCGGCGATCAATCCGGCGGCATTCCGCAACACGATCCATGCGGTGGATGCGGGGCTCGCGATCAACAAGGACACGATAGGCAAGACGTTCGGAAGCACGTTCGGCAACGGCTCCATCGCCGTGCCGCATGCTACGGGCTCGTTCTCGGTCGGCTCGGGCGAAATCCGGATTCCGGCGCTGTCCTTCACCGCGCAGCCACTGACCGGCCTTGCGACCGCCACCCTCGATCTCGACAGCATGCATCTCGCCAGCTCCTGGTCGCTGAAGATGCCCACGACGGACAAGAAGCTCGGCGAGACCCGGCCCGAGGTTGTGTTGAACTTCGACGGACCCGCCGCCGCGCCGCGTCGCTCGATCGATGTCGGCCCGCTCGTGAGCTTCCTGAACGTGCGCGCGCTCAGCCGTCAGGTGGACGAAATCGAGACCCTGCAGGCGGATATTGTGGAAAAGCAAAGGCTCGACCGCCTGATGAAGCTGGAGCGCCAGCAGGCCGCTCAGCGGGAGGTCGAGGCCCACCCGCCGAAGCCTGAACCCGCACCTGCCGCCGAGGCAACGCCGCCCCCGGCGGCACCTGACGCCTCCTCGGCCAGCCCTTCCGCCGCAAGCAGGCCGGCAATGCCGGAAACGCAGCCCGACAGCCGACAGGCCAACCCGCCCAGCCAACCGCCACAGGCCGAGACAGCGCCGCCGCCGACCCCGGAGCCGCGACCGACGCCGCGCGTGCCGGCACCCGCTGCCGGCACCCGGAATGTGGAACAGGATTCGGAAAAGCTCGACCAGATCCTGCGCAAGTCGTTTCCTTTGCAGGATTCGAGCCCCTTGCGTGATCTCGGGCCCTCGCACGATCCGGGCGCAGCATCCGGCGGCCCGGCAGCCGGCACGCCGCCCGGCTAGGGCGATCGACGTTCAGCGTAGCCAGATCATCATGGCGGCGAGGTGGACGAAGCCGGTGAAATGGATGGTGCGGCGATCGTAACGGATGGCGAAGCGGCGGAAGTGTTTGAGTCTTCTGAACCGCCGCTCGATGAGGTTGCGGTGCTTGTAGGCGATCGCGTCGTGGGGAATGGAAATCATGCGGAAGAGGTTGGAGGGGATCACCGCTAGGACGTTCATGCTGGCGATGGTGGCGCGCAAGGCATTGCTGCCATAGGCTTCGGCGGAGAGCACGGCGCTTCCGGCGTGGAGTTCTCGGGAGATAGGTACTTGTGTGATGTCGCCGCTGGCCTGCGGTGATGATGAACCGCAACGGCCGACGGAGCGCGTCTGCCAGCGTGTGGATCCTGGTGGTCAGTCCGCCTCGCGAACGCCCCAGCAACTGATCCAGAGCCCCGCTCGCGGCCTGCTGGTGCGCGCGAACGATGGTGCTGTCGATCACGAGGTACAGGTTGTCGCGATCGGCGGTGAGTGCCTCGAAGGCTCGCTCCCACACCCCGGCATGACACCAGCGGCTTGAGCGGCGATGCACCGTCTTCCATTGGCCGTAGCGCTCCGGCAGGTCACACCGATGCGCGCCTGAGCGCTGCCCCCCACAAACGTCCATCACGAACAAGGGTTGTCCGACCCTGCACGGCCCGGATCTCCAGCCTGCCCCGGCAGCAACGGCGCGACCGTGCTCACTGCCTGTGGTCTACCTCACAGCGCTTGCTCGTCATAATCCGCTCCGCGCTCCCGCAGGGAACCCTATGAATCAACACTCTACCCGTCTGGGAATCCTGAATGTCGATCCGCCCCAGGCTCAGGTGAGGGCGGAGGTTTCCAGCCGAGTCTTGAGATCCTGAAGCACGGCCAGCCGGAGAGCCGAGGACAGGTTCTCCGTACCGCGCGCCTCATCGATGCCGGAGATCAACTGCGAGAGGGACAGATTTCCCGCGGCGGCCATGCGCTTCAGTTCCTGCCAGAAGGGTTCCTCCACCGAGACGCTGGTGGAATGGCCCTGCAGGGTGACCGATCGCTTTTTCATGATGGTCAGGTCAGCGTTTGGGGCGGGAAGGGGCGTCAGGCCCGGACGCGGCCCCGGAATCTCCGGGAACTTCTCCGGTCGGGCCGGAGCTTTCGCGCGGCCGGCGGTGACCTTCAAGGGCTCGGCCCGCTTTCTCTTGTTCCAGCGCCGTGCCCTGCTTTTCGGCCTTCGTGCGGCCGAAGGCGACGCGGTTAGCGGCCGCCTGGCCCGCGGCTTCGTCGCGGGCCTTTCTCTTGCGAGCCAGACGCAGATTGATCGGCTCGACCATTGGCTTCAGTTCCTCGCGATCGACCGGCCGGGATCAGCCGGCCGCGTTCGGTCCGATCATGTGCTCGGGGCGAACGACCTCGTCAAACTCCGCTTCCGTTACGAAACCGAGGCGGACGGCCTCCTCGCGAAGCGTCGTGCCGTTCTTGTGGGCGGTCTTGGCGACCTTGGTCGCGTTGTCGTAGCCGATCTTCGGGGCCAGCGCCGTCACCAGCATCAGCGAACGCTCCATCAGGTCCTTGATTCGCGCCTCGTTCGCCTCGATCCCGACCACGCAATTGTCGGCGAAGGAATTGGAGGCGTCGGCCAGGAGCCGGATCGACTGCAGCATGTTGAAGGCGAGCACCGGCTTGAAGACGTTGAGCTCGAAATGACCCTGGCTGCCGGCGATCGTGACGGTGGTCTGGTTGCCCATCACCTGCGCGCAGACCATGGTCATGGCCTCGCACTGGGTCGGGTTGACCTTGCCCGGCATGATGGAGGAGCCCGGCTCGTTTTCCGGCAGGTTCAGTTCGCCGAGGCCCGAACGCGGGCCGGAGCCCAGGAAGCGGATGTCGTTGGCGATCTTGAAGAGCGACACCGCGACGGTGTTCAGCGCGCCGTGCACGAAGACATAGGCGTCGTGGGCGGCGAGCGCCTCGAACTTGTTCGGGGCGGTGCGGAAGGGCAGGCCGGTCGACTCGGCGACCTGCTCGGCGAAAGCCTCCGCGAATTTCGGATGGGCGTTGAGGCCCGTGCCGACGGCGGTGCCGCCCTGCGCCAGCTCGAAGAGGTAGTCGACCGAATCCTTGACGCGCCGGATGCCGTATTCCAGCTGCGCGACATAGCCGGAGAATTCCTGGCCGAGCGTGACCGGGGTGGCGTCCTGCGTATGCGTGCGGCCGATCTTGATGATGTCCTTGAACGCTTCCGCCTTGGCATGCAGCGCGTCGCGCAGGTGCTGCAACGCCGGCACCAGCAGGTGGACGATCTGCTCCGCCGCGGCGATGTGCATCGCGGTCGGGAAGGTATCGTTGGAGGACTGGCTGCGGTTGACGTGGTCGTTCGGGTGGATCGGCTTCTTGGAGCCCATCTCGCCGCCGAGAAGTTCGATCGCCCGGTTGGAGATCACCTCGTTGGCGTTCATGTTGGTCTGCGTGCCGGAGCCGGTCTGCCACACGACGAGCGGGAAGTTGTCGTTGAGCTTGCCGTCGATCACTTCCTGCGCCGCGTCGGAGATCGCCCTTGCAAGCTTCTCGTCAAGCATGTCGAGGTTCTGGTTGGCGAGCGCAGCGGCGCGCTTGATGATGCCGAGCGCCCGGACCAGGGGGGCGGGCATCGTCTCCGTGCCGATCTTGAAGTTCTGCAGGGAGCGCTGCGTCTGGGCGCCCCAATACTTGTCGGAGGGGACTTCCAGCGGCCCGAAGGAATCGGTTTCCGTGCGTGTTCCGGTCATTGAATCAGTCCTGGTCTCATGGGCACGAGACGTCTGCACCGGGCGAGATCAGGTGCAGGCGGGCATCGGCGGAAACGCCGACGCAGCCTTTTCCCATCTGACCGGAGCCGATGCAAGACCTTCGAAGGTTGCGAAGCGCGGCGCCGCGATCATGCGCGCGGCCCGATCCGAAAGGGCGAGTGGCGGCGCTAGCCGTTCTTCTTGCGGAAGGCGTCCAGCGACACGACCTCGGCGGCCGGGCCCTGCTTGGCCGGCT
This sequence comes from Faunimonas pinastri, assembly GCF_900110915.1. Taxonomy (GTDB): domain Bacteria; phylum Pseudomonadota; class Alphaproteobacteria; order Rhizobiales; family Afifellaceae; genus Faunimonas; species Faunimonas pinastri. Next base: position 173,625 of record NZ_FOFG01000004.1, on the reverse strand, counting down.
CTTCCTGCGCTTCGGGCGCCCCGGCCGCGACTTCCGGTCCCTCGACCTCCGCCACGACGTCGACAGGCGCGTCCGTTGCCTGCTCCGCCTCTTCCGGCAGGTCGAACTTCAGGCCGAAGCTCGCATGCGGATCGACGAAGCTCTTGATCGCGGGATAGGGCACCACGAGCCGCTCGGGAATGCCATGAAAGGACAACCCGACCTCGAACTGCTGGTCCCCGATATTCAGGTCCCAGAACTGGTGCTGCAGGACGATCGTCATCTCCTCCGGATACTGTCCCCGGAGGCGGGAAGAGATCCGGACGCCGGGAGAACGCGTATCGAAGGTGATAAAGAAGTGGTGCTCGCCGGGGAGCCCTGTCTGGGCCACCTCGGACAAAACCTTGCGAACGACACCGCGCAGGGCTTCCTGCGCAAGCACGTCATAACGGATCAGATCTTCCGACATCGCGCGGAATCTACGTCGGGAGGACGCAGCTTGCAATGGCCCACGAGCGCATGCGGCGAACGAGCAGGGGAAAGACAGAAATAAAAGGAGGAAGTGGAGGCTTCTGTTGCCAGGTGCCTCCGAACCCCGCCCAGAAGTGCTACCCCCTAGGACTTGATTTCCATTACCGGCACCGCATTACGCGGCGACAGCAACCGGAGCATAGTTGTCATTGGCAACTATTTTAAGAGCCCGATAACGGCGGTACCATGCCGAGCAAAAACACACCCTTTACGCCCTCGTCGATCCTGTTTCGCCCCCAGCAGCAGCGGTCCTGAAGACCGTTGGTGGTGGAGGCGCCGGGTACCGCCCCCGGGTCCGATAGGTTTATTACGATGGTCGTTTATCGCCATAGCCGGTGCGACCGGCACGAAACGAATATAGGCAAGGTCCGCGAGGTTGCAAAGCCCCGTGGTGCAAATGATCGGGGTTTCATGAACGCCAACGCCCAGCCTGCACCGTCTCCGCAGGGAGACTTCCCGCTTCGTCGAGCCAGCCCCGCGGACATTCCCTTCATCATGGCGACCGAGCGCGGCGAGGGATACGAGCGGTTCGTCGGACGCTGGGAGGAGGCGCGCCACCGCCAGGCTTTCGCCGATCCCTCCTTCGCGTATTTCATCGGCCAGAAGGACGGAGTGCCCGCGGGCTTCGTTCTCGTCGAGTTCTGGGGGGCGGCGAATCGCAAGGCCCTGGTGCGTCGGATCGCGGTGCGGCAGCCGGGGCAGGGGCATGGAAGGCGCATGCTGGCGGCAGTGGTCTCGCGGATCTTCGACGAGACGGATGCCCATCGCGTGTGGCTCGGGCTCTTCCCGGAAAATCTCCGGGCGCGGCGCACCTATCAGGCTGTCGGCTTCCAGGCGGAGGGCGTGGAGCGCAGCAGCGTCTACATGAACGGGGAGTTCCGCGACCAGTTGATCATGGCGGTGCTTCGGCCGGAGTGGGAAGCAATCCGACTCGCAGGCGCATCGCGGTTGGAGTAAGGGACCGACCATGCGCCAGTATCTCGACCTCCTTTCCCGCGTCCTGCATGAGGGCACCGACCGGAGCGACCGCACGGGCACGGGCACCCGTTCGGTCTTCGGCCACCAGATGCGATTCGATCTGGCCGACGGTTTCCCCCTGCTGACGACCAAGAAGCTGCACATCCGCTCCATCGTGCATGAGCTGCTCTGGTTCATCGCCGGCGACACCAATGTCCGTTACCTGCAGGATAACGGCGTTCGGATCTGGGATGACTGGGCGGACGAGAACGGCGACCTCGGCCCGGTCTACGGCCAGCAATGGCGCTCGTGGCCGAGTTCCGACGGATCGAGCATCGACCAGCTGGCCTGGGTGCAGAACGAGATCCGCCGCAACCCCGATTCGCGGCGGCTGGTGGTCACGGCCTGGAATCCGGCCGAGATCGCGGAGATGGCGCTGCCGCCCTGCCACTGCCTGTTCCAATTCTACGTGTCGGATGGCCGGTTGTCCTGCCAGCTCTACCAGCGCTCCGGCGACATCTTCCTGGGCGTACCCTTCAACATCGCGTCCTATGCGTTGCTCACGGCGATGATGGCGCAGGCCTCGGGCCTCCAGCCCGGCGATTTCATCCACACGCTGGGCGACGCGCATCTCTACAGCAACCATTTCGAGCAGGCGCGCGAGCAGCTTTCCCGTGCGCCGCGCCCGCTGCCGAAGCTGGTGCTCAACCCCGAGCGAAGCTCGATCTTCGACTTCGTCTACGATGACGTGACGATAGAGGCCTACGATCCGCATCCCCATATCAAGGCGGCGGTCGCGGTATGACGGAAAGCGCTTCCGGGGCCCGAGCGCCCGAGCCGCTGGTCGTCATCGTCGTTGCCGTGGCCAACAATAATGTGATCGGCGCGGACAACAGCATTCCGTGGCGCGTCCGCGAGGACATGAAGGGGTTTCGCGCCCGCACCATGGGCAAGCCGGTCATCATGGGACGCAAGACGTTCGAGAGCCTGCCGAAGCCTCTGGAGGGGCGGCTGAACATCGTCGTCAGCCGTTCGCAAGGCGCATTACCCGAAGGAGTCGTCCATGCCGGCGATCCCGACGAAGCGCTGGAGGTCGCCCGGGCGGAAGCGCTGAAATCCGGGGTTTCGGAAGTCTGTGTCATCGGTGGCGGCGAGATCTACCGCCGCTTCATGGATCGCGCCGACCGTATCTGTCTTTCCCGCGTGAACGTGTCTCCCGTCGGGGCGGTGACATTTCCGGAGATCGGCCGGGACGAGTGGAAGGAAGTAAGCCGCGAAGCGATTCTCCCGTCGCCCGGCGACGACGCGACGGCCGAGCTTCACGTCTACGAACGGCTGCGCTGACCGGCGGCGAAGCCCGATCGCCAGCCGGGTCAAATCGGCGGCGTTGTGACGGCGGGTTCCCTCATCTATATGCGACCTCTTGAAGCATTGGAGGCGGGATGCCCTGGAACAACAACACCGGTGATGGCGGTGGAAACGGCTGGAAAGGCGGCGGCCCCTGGGGCTCCGGCCCGCAGCAGCCTCCCCGGGGTCCCAATTCTCCTCCCGATCTGAACGACCTGCTGCGGCAAAGCCAGGACCGCCTGCGCACGCTCATGCCTTCGGGCGGTCGTGGCAATCTCGCGATCGGCGCCCTTGTTGTTCTCGTGCTTCTCGGCGTCTGGCTGATGGAATGCATCTACACGGTGCAGCCGGACGAGCTCGGCCAGGAACTCGTCTTCGGCAAGCCCAAGCAGGAAGTGGCCGAGCCGGGCCCGCATTTCATGCTGTGGCCGATCGAGACGGTCGAGAAGGTTTCCATTCGCCAGCGCCGCACCTCCATCGGCTCCAACACCGATCGCGGCGGCCAGACTTCCGGCCTGATGTTGTCGGCGGACCAGAATATCGTCAATGTCACCTTCACGGTGATCTGGCGCGTCAGCGATCCGAAGAAATACCTTTTCAACGTGGCGGGCGCGGATGATTTCGTCACCCGCATCGCCGACAGCGCCATGCGCGAATATGTCGGTCGCGCACGTGCGGAAGATGTGCGCACGGAAAAGCGCGCCGAGGTGGAAGGCCAGGTTCTCGCCTTGCTGCAGGGCACGCTCGATACCTATGGCGCCGGCATCACCGTGATCGGCGTGCAGCTTGAAAAGGCCGATCCGCCCGAGCAGGTGGCCGACGCTTTCGAGGAAGTGCAGCGCGCCCAGCAGGATCTCGATCGCTACCAGCGCGAGGCCGAGCAATATGCCAACAAGAAGCTCGGCGACGCCAATGCGCAGGCGGCTCAGATCCGCGGCCAGGCCGCCGGCTACAAGGACCAGATGATCGCCGAAGGGCAGGGCGAGGCGCAGCGTTTCACCTTCGTTCTCGGCTCCTATCAGGCCTCGCCCGACATCAGCCGCCGTCGCCTTTATCTGGAGACGCTTGAGGACGTCTTGAAGAACTCCAACAAGATCATCATCGACAAGGGCGTGGGCAACATCCTGCCCTATCTGCCGCTGAATGCGAGCGGGCAGGCTCGCGCCTCGATCGCGCCGCCGCCGGCCGCCTCCGGGTCGGCCGAATCGGACGTCGCGTCGGTGCAGCAGCAGGCGCTGCCGACGCTGTCGGCGTCCGACATGGGAGGCCAGTGATGCGGCGCTTCTATGCCGGCCTGATCGGCCTTCTCGTCCTCCTGTTCCTGGCCTATTCCTCGCTCTTCGTGGTCTATGCCAACCAGCAGGCGCTGGTGCTGCGCTGGGGCGAGATCCGCCGCGTGGTGGACAAGCCCGGCCTCTACTTCAAGGTGCCCACGAGCCTCGTGGAAACCGTCAGCTATGTCGACAAGCGGCTGATGAGCTTCGACATCGACGATCTGGGCGTGCAGGTCCGCGACGGCCGCCGCTATCTCGTCGACGCGTTCCTCGCCTTCCGCATCTCCGACCCCCGCAAGTTCCGCGAGAACATGGCGGGCAACCTCGCGCAGGCGCAGGACAACCTGCGCACGCAGTTGAACTCGGCGCTGCGCAGCGTGTACGGCCAGCGAAGCTTCGAGGACGCGCTGTCGGCGGAACGCCAGCAGATGATGGTGGAAGTGCGCGACAGGATCCGGCCGATAGCGGCCGGCATCGGTATCGATATCGTCGATGTCCGAATCAAGCGCACGGATCTCCTTCCGGAAGTCTCGCAGCAGACCTTCGACCGCATGAAGGCGGAGCGACTGGCGGAAGCCGCCCAGCTCCGCGCCATGGGTACGCAGCGCGCTGCCGGCATTCGGGCGGAAGCGGACCGCAAGGCTGTCGTGGCCGTGGCCGACGCCACGCGCGACGCCGATATCCTGCGCGGTCAGGGCGACGCGGAGCGGGGCCGGGTTCTGGCCACGGCCTTTGCCAAGGACCCCGACTTCTTCGCCTTCTACCGCTCGCTCGGCGCCTATCGCACCGCGCTGGAGGGCAGTAACGGAACGCTGGTCCTGTCACCGGACTCGGAGTTCTTCCGTTACCTGAAGTCTCCGGGAGGCGCTCCCACGCCTCCCGCCGCCGGAGCGGCGCAGTGAAGGATGCGGTCGACGCGATCGGTCTCGTCCTGGTGATCGAGGGCATCGTCTACGCCCTCTTTCCCAACGCGATGCGACGCATGGCCGGGCATCTCGCGGCATCGAAGGGTGACGCGTTGCGCCTCGCCGGGCTGAGCTTCGCGCTGCTCGGCTTCGGCATCGTCTGGATGGCGCGGGGCTGAGCCCCTATATTGCCTTCCGCGCGGCTCCGGAGACTGTTCCGGGGCCGCAGCCGCGGGGGATGATATGAATCCGGCACCTTTGTCTTTCGCTCGGATGGCTCGGGCGGCTGTCCGCATCGCGATGGTTGCGGCTGCCCTGGCCGGTCCCGGCATCGTCACGCCGGCAGTCGCGAGTTCCACGCCCGCGTCCTTCGCCGATCTCGCGGCCGGCCTGATGGCCTCGGTGGTCAACATCTCCACACGCACCACGGTCAGCCCGTCCGGCGGTCTTCCCATGCCCGACGTGCCGCAGGGCTCGCCCTTCCAGCAGTACTTCGGCAACCCCGCCAACCCGTCGGGCGAGGGCGGCTCGGAGCAGGGCGGCGACGAGCGGAGCGATGGGCAGGGCGACAGCGAGGAGGGACAGGATCCCGCCAAGCCCAAGAAGGTCGAATCGCTCGGCTCCGGTTTTGTGATCGACGCCTCCGGCCTGATCATCACCAACAATCACGTCATCGAGAACGCCGACGAGATCATCGCCAGCTTCGCCGACGGCACGAAGCTCACGGCGAAGCTGGTCGGCCATGACGCGAAAACAGATCTGGCGCTCCTGAAGGTGACGCCGAAGCTGCCGCTGACGGCGGTGAAGTTCGGCGATTCCGGCAAGCTGCGCATCGGCGACTGGGTGCTGGCGATCGGCAATCCCTTCGGCTTCGGCGGCAGCCTCACCGCCGGCATCGTCTCCGCGTTGAACCGCGACATCAATGCCGGCCCCTACGACAGTTTCATCCAGACGGATGCCGCCATCAATCGCGGCAATTCCGGCGGCCCGCTGTTCAACATGGAGGGCGAGGTGATCGGCATCAACACGGCCATCGTGTCACCGACCGGTGGCTCGATCGGTATCGGTTTCGCCGTCCCGACCGAAATCGCGGCCCCCGTCATCGAGCAGCTCCGGCAATACGGGCAGGCGCGGCGCGGCTTCATCGGCGTCCGCATCCAGGAGGTCGGCGACGAGGTCGCCCGAAGCCTCGGCATGGACAAGCCCCATGGGGCGCTGGTGGCCGGCATCTCCGATGGCGGACCCGCCGCCAAGGCGGGCCTTCGTCCGGGAGACGTGGTGATCACCTTCAACGGGCAGGACGTGAACACCTCCCGCGATCTGCCGCGACTGGTGGCCGATACGCCCGCCGGCCGCGTGGTGGATGTGGTGGTGATCCGCGACGGGCAGCCGGTGACGCTGCGCGTGCCGATCCTGCTGGCGCAGGAGGGCGACGAGCCGAAGCCGGAAGGCGGCACCAGCACGCATTCGCAAGGCGGCTCGGTGCTCGGCATGACCGTGGAAACGCTCTCGGCGGCAAACCGCAAGCAGTACAACGTCGCCCCCGACGTGCGGGGCCTCGTGGTCACGGCCGTTTCGTCCGGCAGCACTGCCGAGGATAATAAGATGCAGCCCGGCGATGTCGTGCTGGAGATCAACCAGACGGCCGTGGATTCACCCGACGACCTGCAGGACAAGGTCGGCAAGCTGAGGCAGGCCGGACGGAAGACGGCGCTGCTGCTGGTCACCAGCGCCGGCAGGAAGCTTCACTTCGTGACGCTGGCCCTCAACGGCAGGTAAGCCTGCCCGGACCCGACGCGGTCAGCCTTCGGCGAATTCCTCGCGGCGATAGCCCTGCAGGAACAGGAGACCGGTGAGATCGCCGTGCTCGATGGCCGCCGCCGCTTCCGCCCGCACGGCCGGCTTGGCGCGATACGCCACGCCGAGACCGGCGAGCTTGATCATGCCGAGATCGTTCGCGCCGTCGCCGACGGCCAGCGTCTCGGACAGGTCGAGACCGTGCCGGGCCACGAGATCGCGCAACGCTTCCACCTTGGCCTCGCGCCCGAGAATGGGCTCGTTGACCCGGCCGGCGAACGTCTCGCCGGAGACGATCAACTGGTTGGCGCGGAACTCGTCGAAGCCGAGCCGCATGGCGATGGGCCCGGCGAAGACCGTGAACCCACCGGAAACCAGGGCCGCATAAGCCCCGTGTCTGCGCATGGTGGCGACCGCTGCGGGCGCGCCCTGCGTCACGCGGATGCGTTCCGCCAGTACCTTGTCGGTGACGGCCGTGGCGAGCCCCTCCAGCAACGCCACCCGCTCCCGGAGCGCCGGCTCGAACTCGATCTCGCCGCGCATCGCCCGCTCGGTGATCGCCGCGACCCGCTCGCCGACGCCGATCTCGGCCGCGAGTTCGTCGATGCATTCCTGCTCGATCAGCGTGGAATCCATGTCGGCCAGAAGCAGACGCTTCCGGCGCTTCTCGACCGCGACCACATTGACGTCGACCGGAATATCGCGGAATGCGGCACGGGCAGCCGACAGCACGGCAGCCGGATCGCCCGAGAAGGGAAGGTCCAGCGCTTCGCCGGGGGAAAGCCAGTCGGCCCCGGCCGGAGCGCCGCCGGCATCTTCGACGGCGCGGCGGGCCTGTTCGGCGGCGGCATCCCCGATCGGCGACCGGGCGGGATTGGCAATGAGGTTGAGGACGTTGGCCATGAATTTCCCGGCGGATCTGGTGGAAGAAGGGCGTCCGGTGCTGATAGCCGGGCCTACCGCCAGCGGCAAGTCGGCCGCGGCCGCTTCGCTGGCGGTCCACGCCATGGACAGAGGCCGCGCGGCGGCGGTGATCAACGCCGATTCCATGCAGGTCTATGGCGGCCTGCGGGTGCTGACCGCGCGTCCGGACGTGGAGGCCGAGGCGGACGTGCCGCATCGCCTCTATGGCCATGTGCCGCCGTCGGAGCGTTATTCCGTCGGCCGGTGGCTGGGCGATATCGCGCCGGTTCTGGCGGAGGCCCGCGCACAGGGCGCGCTGGCAATCGTGGTGGGCGGCACCGGCCTTTACTTTCGCGCGCTCACGGAAGGGCTCACCGCCGTTCCCGAGATCGCGCAGGAAATCCGCCGGCGCTGGCTGGAGGCTCTGGAGCAGAGCGGGCCGGAAGAGCTCCATGCGCTGCTCTCGGAACGCGATCCGGCGACCGCTTCCAGGCTGAAGCCCGGCGATTCCACCCGTATCGTCCGCGCGCTGGAGGTTCTGGACGCGACCGGCCGCTCGCTGCTCGACTGGCAGGAGCAGGAAACATCGGCGCCGTTGCTGCCCGCCGGGTCGGCTCGCCGCTTGGTCCTCTCGCCCGAGCGACCGGTCCTCTACGGCCGCATCGACCGGCGCTTCGAGGGAATGGTCGCGGCGGGAGCGCTGGACGAGGTGCGCGATCTCTTGAAGCTGGAACTATCGCCGGAGCTGCCGGCCATGAAGGCTATCGGCGTTCGCGAGTTCGCCGCCGTGCTGGCCGGCGAAATGGAACCGGCGGACGCGATCGCGCGGGCCCAGCAGGAGACGCGCCGCTATGCGAAGCGACAGGGAACGTGGTTCAGGAACCAGATGTCGGATTGGGAGAGGATCGATGCCTGAAAGCTGGCGGCTCATGCTTCCGGATGACATGGCGGCGGTGGAAGCTGTCGCGGCCGTGGTGCATCCGGGCTTTTTCGAGCGAACGGAGGTGCTGACGGAGCGGCTGGCGCTTTATCCCGAGGGTTGCCGCGTGCTGGAGCGAAGCGGCGTCGTCGTCGGCTACCTGATCTCGCATCCCTGGGACGACGGCGCGGTCCCCGCTCTCGACACGTTCCTTCATCGCCTGCCGGAGGTGCCCGGCACCTGTTATCTCCACGACATCGCGCTCCTGCCGGAGGCGCGGCGGGGAGGAGCGGGGTCGCAGGCGGTGATCGAGCTGATCGACCGCGCCGGTCGACGCTTCCCAAGCCTCTCACTGGTGGCGGTGCATGGTTCGGCGCCATTCTGGGAGCGCCACGGCCTGAGGATCGAGGATCGTCCCGAGCTCCGGGCCAAGCTCGCCAGCTACGACGAAAACGCCCGCTACATGCGGCGTATCTTCTGACGGGCCTTCCGCCGCAGGGCAGGAGAGGAAACCTATCGGTGGCCAACCGCTTTCTGGATAACCAGAGTTGATGCGGGATCGGCGGTCCCGCTGTGGAGCCTTCGATGTCATCGAACACGCCGACCGTATCTCCTCCCAAGCCTGAGTCCCTGAGCGAATCGCTGCGGCGCAATATCGAGGCGCTGGAGGGGCGGCGGAAGCGGGAGGCAGCCTCCGCTTCCACGCAGCAGAAAGTGGCGCAGAAGATCACAGCCTTCGCCGGCAGCATGGTCTTCGTCTACGTCCACCTGGTCCTTTACGGGCTCTGGATCTCAGTGAATGTCGGGCTGATCCCGAAGGTCCCCCGCTTCGATCCGTCGCTGGTGACGCTGGCGATGATCGCCTCGGTGGAAGCGATCTTTCTGTCCACCTTCGTGCTGATCAGCCAGAACCGGATGGCTGCCGCGGCCGACCGACGGGCCGATCTCGACCTGCAGATCAATCTTCTGGCCGAGCACGAACTGACGAAGCTCGCGGAACTGGTGGAAATGATCGCCAAGCATCTTCAGGTTCCGGTTTCCGGCCATGACGCCGAAATCAACGAGATCAAGAAGGACGTGGCGCCCGAAGCGGTGCTGGACGAGATCGAGGCGCACCAGAAGGAGACGGCGGAGTGAGTTGCGGCTTGACCGGCGCAAGCCAGAGCCCTAGAAAGCTCGTCATGAGCAAATTCGAGCTTATCGTATGTCTGCGCACCGGCGGGGTGGCCTTTTAAGGGTCGCCGCGAAAGCTGGTGCGCGTTTCAAGGGTCCCGATGGGGCCCTTTTTTGTTGCCGAATTCGAGAAAACGGAAGACCCGGCGCACAGGAAAGCGCTGGACCGGAGGATAAGATGGCGGAACAGATGACGGGCGCGGAAATCGTCTTGAGAGCGCTGGCCGATCAGGGGGTGGAACACCTCTTCGGCTATCCCGGCGGCGCCGTACTGCCGATCTACGACGCGCTGTTCCAGCAGGATAAGGTCCGCCACGTCCTCGTCCGGCACGAGCAGGGCGCGGGCCATGCGGCGGAGGGCTATGCCCGCTCCACCGGCAAGCCCGGCGTCGTCCTCGTCACGTCCGGTCCCGGCGCGACCAACATGGTGACGCCGCTGACCGACGCGCTGATGGATTCCGTCCCGCTGGTCTGCATTTCCGGGCAGGTCCCGACGCATCTGATCGGCACGGACGCCTTCCAGGAGGCCGACACGGTCGGCATCACCCGCGCCTGCACCAAGCACAATTTCCTCGTCACCGACGTGAACGACCTCGCCCGCATCCTGCACGAGGCCTTCTATGTCGCGACCACCGGCCGTCCCGGCCCGGTTCTCGTCGACGTTCCGAAAGACGTGCAATTCGCCATCGGCACCTATGTCGGCCCCAACCAGGTGGAGGCGCGCCGCCATCTCGGCTACCAGCCGCCGCGTCAGGGCGATCCGGAAGCGATCCGCTATGCCGCGCGCATGATGGCCGAAGCCGAGCGGCCGGTCTTCTACACGGGCGGCGGCGTCATCAATGCCGGCCCGGATGCGAGCCGCCTGCTGCGCGAACTCGTCGCCGCGACGGGATTCCCGGTCACCTCGACGCTGACCGGCCTCGGCGCCTATCCGGCTTCCGGCGACAACTGGCTGGGCATGCTCGGTATGCACGGCACCTATGAAGCCAACATGGTGATGCATGACGCGGACCTGATCATCTGCGTCGGCGCGCGCTTCGACGACCGCATCACCGGCCGCACCGATGCCTTCTCGCCGGGCTCGCGCAAGATCCACATCGACGTGGATCCGTCGTCGATCAACAAGAACATCCGTGTCGATCTGCCGATCGTCGGCGACGCCGGGCAGATCATGTCGGAAATCCAGCGCGTCTGGCGGGAGGAGGGGCTCCGCCCGCGCCAGGAACTCGCGGACTGGTGGACGCAAATCGCGAAGTGGCGCGCCCGCAAGTCGCTCTCCTACAAGAAGTCCGACGACGTGATCATGCCGCAATACGCGGTTCAGCGGCTCTATGAGCTCACGCGCGGACGCGACAGCTACGTCACCACCGAGGTCGGCCAGCACCAGATGTGGACGGCGCAGTATTACGGCTTCGACGAGCCGAACCGGTGGATGACCTCCGGCGGTCTCGGCACGATGGGCTACGGACTGCCCTCCGCGGTCGGCGTGCAGGTCGCGCATCCCGGTAGCCTGGTCGTCTGCGTCGCCGGCGATGCCTCGGTGCTGATGAACATGCAGGAACTTTCCACCGCCGTTCAGCACAACCTGCCGATCAAGGTGTTCATCCTGAACAACCAGTACATGGGCATGGTGCGGCAATGGCAGCAGCTCCTGCACGGCAACCGCCTGTCGCATTCCTATACGGAATCGCTGCCCGATTTCGTGAAGCTGGCGGAAGCCTATGGCGCCGTCGGCATTCGGGCGGAGACGCCCGGCGAACTCGACAGCGCCATCAACGAGATGATCGCCGTCGACCGGCCTGTGCTCTTCGACTGCCGCGTGGCAAGCTTGGAGAACTGCTTCCCGATGATTCCGTCGGGCAAGGCGCATAACGAGATGCTGCTTGCCGACGAAGCCAACGACGAGGCGGTCGCGAACGCCATCGGCGCGGCCGGCAGGGCGCTGGTCTAGACTGCGGCTTGGAAGTCCGGCCGGTGGCTCCTGCCCGGAGTTCCGACCGGACGCTTTCGGGCACGCGCGGGCGAGGGGGATTGATGCTTCGGGTTCTGCTCTGGTTTCGCGGGATCATGCTGATCGGGTCGGCCGGCGCGCTGATCGGCTCGCTGTTGATGTTCTATCAGGGCAGCCTGCACCTCATCCATGCCTGGCATCTGCTGGCGGCCGGAACGGAGGGGCATGTCACCGTCCCCGTGCTGGAGGCGGTGGATGCTTTCCTGTTCGGCGTCGTCCTGGTGATCTTCGCCTACGGGATCGCCATCGGCTTCGTGTTCCGCCTGCCGGAGCGGACGACGCGCCTCCTGCCCAACTGGATGAAGATCGACGGTGTCGGCCAGCTCAAGGAGATCCTGGCCGAGGTCGTCGTCGTCGTCCTCATCGTCATCTTTGCCCGCGTGGTGGTGGAATCGGAAGGGCATTTCACCTGGACCATGCTGGTCCTGCCGGGCTCCATCCTGATGATCGCGGTTGCGATCCGGCTGCTGGAACTCGGCCACGGGGAAGAACCCGCCGCGGAGCCGATTCCGCCTCTTGAAGAAACACGCGGCGGCGAGCGGCCCGGCGAGATCGCGCCGCCGCCACCGACCGACCTGGGGAAACACAATGTCTGAATCTGCGCTTATCCCGCCGGCCTCGGCCTATTTCCTGGAAGACAGGCACGATCCGGAAGAGCGGCATACGCTGTCGATCCTGGTCGACAACGAGCCGGGCGTGCTGGCGCGGGTGATCGGGCTCTTCTCCGGCCGGGGCTATAACATCGACAGCCTCACCGTCTCCGAAACCGAGCACGACCGCCATCTGTCGCGCATCACCATCGTGACGACGGCGACACGTCCGGTGCTGACGCAGATCAAGAACCACCTGGGCCGCCTCGTGCCGGTGCACCGGGTGAACGACCTCACGGAACTCTCCCTGCAGCGCAACGACGAGACGTCGCTGGAGCGGGAACTGGCGCTGGTCAAGGTGACCGGCACCGGCGACATCCGCGCGGAGGCGTTGCGGCTGGCCGATGCCTTCGAGGCCAAGGTGGTGGACGCCACTTCCGACCATTTCATTTTCCAGCTCACCGGGCGGACCGCCAAGGTGGAACGCTTCATCTCCGTGATGAAGCCGGTCGGGCTGGTCGAGGTCTGCCGTACCGGCGTGGCTGCGCTCGCCCGCGGCCCGGAAGCGATGTGACGCGCGTTCGCGTTGTGTTCCGGGCGGATTGAATGCTATGCGGTGGTGAGTGGCCGGATTCGCCGGCCGTTCCTCCCGACCTGAAACAGACCCGAAGCGACCGTGGAATTTTCCCCGCAGCAGGATGATGCCATCAAGGCCGTTGCGAAATGGCTCAAGGATGGCGAGCAGCAGATCTTCCGCCTGTTCGGCTATGCCGGCACGGGCAAGACGACGCTTGCCCGCATCCTGGCGGAAGGCGTGGACGGCGACGTGTTGTTCGCGGCCTTCACCGGCAAGGCCGCGCAGGTGCTCCGCAACAAGGGCTGCGCCGGCGCTTCCACCATCCACTCCATGATCTATCGCCCGCGTGGCGAGGCCACGGAGGAGGAATCGGGCGACCTGCTTCCGAGTTTTTCGCTGAACCGGAAGAGCTCCGTCGCCAAGGCCAAGCTCGTCGTCATCGACGAATGCTCCATGGTGGACGAGAAACTCGGCCGCGATCTCCTGTCCTATGGCACGCCGATCCTGGTGCTCGGCGATCCCGGCCAGTTGCCGCCGGTTTCCGGTGGCGGTTTCTTCACCGAGCACGAACCCGACGTGATGCTGACGGAGGTGCACCGGCAGGCGCGCGACAACCCGATCATCGCGCTGGCGCAGGTGATCCGCGAGGGCGGCAGGCTCGAATACGGCGAGTTCGGCGAGAGCCGTGTGATCTCCAAGCGCGAGATCGACAGCGAGCAGGTGCTGGCGGCCGACCAGGTGCTTCTCGGCCGCAACAAGACACGCCAGCTCTACAACCAGCGGATCCGGCAGCTGAAGGATTTCACCGGCCTGCTTCCCTCGGCCGGCGACAAGCTCGTTTGCCTCCGCAACAATTCCGAGAAGGGACTGCTGAACGGCAGCCTCTGGCGCGTGACGTTCGTCGGCGACAAGCCCGGCCCGGTGATGAACCTGGTGGTGAAATCGGAGGAGGAGGGGCGGTTCGGCCCGTCTGCCAAGGTTCGCGTGCAGAAGGCGATGTTCGAGACCGGGCCGGAAAGCGTTCCCTGGGAACTGCGCAAGAATTCCGACGAATTCGACTATGGCTATGCGCTGACCGTGCACAAGTCGCAGGGTTCGCAATGGGACAATGTTGTCCTGTTCGACGAGAGTTTTGCCTTCCGGGAGGCGCGGGAGCGCTGGCTTTATACGGCCGTGACCCGCGCGGCGGAGAAGATCACCATCGTTCGCTGAACGCCCTCCGACAAAAACTTAGCTGGCGAGGAACCATGAACCTGCGCGGTCGTTCTCTGCTCACGTTTTTGTAAGGGAGGCTAAAATGGGCCGCGGTATTCTTCTTTGGTTCCTTGGGATTCCGATCCCGATCATTCTTCTTATCATGCTCTTCTGGCATTGAGCGGGATCGATCAAATGGCACTTACCCCCACTGGGGTCCCCATCGGGTCCCGGGTCGCGACTTCGCCCGTCGAAGTCGGCGGCTCGGTCGAATCGTCCCATTCCGCGGTCACGTGGTCGGCGGTCCTGGGCGGTGCCTTCGTCGCCGCAGCGGTCACCCTGATCCTGCTGATCCTGGGCTCCGGCTTCGGTCTGTCGGCGGTCTCGCCCTACTCGGGCTCCAATCCCTCGGCAGGCGCGTTCACGGCAGGCGCCGCGGCGTGGCTGGTCTTCGTGCTCTGGATTTCCTCCGGTCTCGGTGGCTACCTCACGGGTCGCCTGCGGACCAAGTGGTCCAACATGCACGGTGACGAGGTCTTCTTCCGCGATACGGCGCATGGCTTCCTGTCCTGGGCGGTCGCAACCGTCATCGGCGTGGTGTTCCTGGCTTCTGCCGCGACGTCCATCGTCGGCGGTGCCGCTCATTCCGTCTCCACCGTTCTCGGTGGTGCGGCGCAGGGTGCTACCCAGGCCGCTGGCCAGCAGGCCGGCCAGAACAGCGGTGCCGGCGAAGCGACGGGTTACTTCGTCGACAGCCTGTTCCGTTCACCGAACCCCGATCCGAACGCCAACGCTGCCGATGTCCGTGCTGAAACCACGCGGATCCTCGCCAACAGCGCGGCGAACGGTGAAGTGTCGCCGGCCGACAAGGCTTATCTGAGCCAGCTCGTGGCCCAGCGCACCGGCCTCAGCCAGCCCGACGCCCAGAAGCGCGTCGACGATGTGCTCGGTCAGGTGAATGCCGCCAAGGAGAAGGCCAAGAAGGCTGCGGACGAGGCTCGCAAGGCTGCGTCCGCCGCTGCGATGGGCTCGTTCCTGGCCCTGCTGATCGGTGCCTTCATCGCCAGTGCCGCCGCCGCTCTCGGGGGTCGCCACCGCGACGAGATCTAACCGTCTCAATCGAATGTAATGAGGGACGCCCCGGTGGAAATGCCGGGGCGTCCTTGTATTTGCCTTGATTGTGCACGACGCGGGACGGGAGCAACAGGAGGCGTCATGGCGCGCACAGTTCGCAACGAGCAAGGTCGGCCCTCGGGTCTGGCGCGCTGGATACCCGTCGAGTTCGGTGTCCTGGTCCTTCTCTGCCTGACCGCGGCGAGCCTGCTCGCCTTCGGACTGATCCTCAACGATATCAGGGGAACGCAAGGCCACGCTTTCGACGAGGCTGTCCTTCTTGCGCTTCGCCATCCGGAGAACCTGGCCAAGCCGATCGGCCCGGCCTGGGTGCACAAGGCGCTCCACGACATCACGAGCCTCGGCAGCAATGCGGTTCTCGCGCTGATTACCGGGCTTGTGTGCCTTTACCTCCTGGTCAGCGGGAAGCGTGCCGCGACATTGCTGGTCCTGGTCGCGATCGCCGGCGGAGCGTTGCTTTCGGCCTTTCTCAAGTTCGACATCCAGAGGCCGCGGCCCGACGTGGTGCCGCATCTCGTTCACGTGAACTCGTTCAGCTTTCCGAGCAGTCACGCGATGTTGTCCGCCGTCACCTACCTGACGCTTGGCGCGCTGGTGGCGCAGATGGAATCACGGCGGCGGGTGAGGATCTTCCTGATCGCCGCCTCCATCGGGTTGACGCTGCTGATCGGCTTCAGTCGGCTCTATCTCGGCGTGCACTGGCCGACCGACGTGCTGGCGGGATGGGCCATCGGCTCGGCGTGGGCGCTGATCTGCTGGCTGGTGGCGGGCTGGCTGCAGCGGCGCGGACAAGTGGAGCCTGACGAACCCGGCGCCTGATGAGCGGACCCTCGTCTCCGTCCTTCGATCACGGGTTCGGGAACAAGCATCGCCTTTCGGACGGGTGGCGGATCTTTCGGATGCCGCATCGTGGAAAGCCGACGCGCGCATAGGCACGGCGGGGAACAAAGGCTAATCTCACACCGTTTGTTGCAACCGAGTGAGCGATGTCCACCTATCCGGGCAAGCCCGGCGACGAGCGGAACTGGTCGGAGCGCAAGTTCTCCAGAACTCCCGCTGTTGCCTGATGTCCCGGATGCGGTCACAGAAAGCTGACCGTGTCATGGAGCTGGACCATTGAAATCTAACAAACTGCGTGTCGGCATCATTGGTGTCGGAAACTGCGCATCCTCCTTCGTCCAGGGGCTGACCTTCTACGCCGATGCCGAATCCAACGAGCCGATTCCCGGGCTGATGCACCCGGAACTCGGGGGCTACCGTATCGGCGACATCGAGGTTTCCGCCGCTTTCGATATCAATGCCGCCAAGGTCGGGCAGGATGTCGCGGATGCGATCCTCGCCGGGCCGAACAACACGCAGAACTTTGCCAAGGTGGCGCCAACCGGCGTGCGCGTGCATCGCGGAGAAACGCTGGACGGCCTCGGCAAGTATCTGCGCGAAGAGATCGAGGAGGCCGAGGGCGAGGCCGACGATGTGGTCCGGATCCTGCGGGAGAGCGGAACGGATGTTCTGATTTCCTACCTGCCGGTCGGCTCGCAGCGCGCCACCGAATATTACGCTGAAAAGGCGCTGGAAGCCGGCTGCGCCTTCGTCAACTGCGTGCCCGTCTTCATCGCGTCCAACCCGGAATGGCGGAAGCGTTTCGAGGAGCGCTCGCTGCCGCTCGTCGGCGACGACATCAAGAGCCAGGTGGGCGCCACGATCGTCCACCGCGTGCTCGCCAACCTTTTCCGCGAGCGCGGCGTGCGGCTCGATCGCACCTATCAGCTGAATGTCGGCGGCAACAGCGACTTCCAGAACATGCTGGAACGCGAGCGTCTGGAATCCAAGAAGATCTCCAAGACGCAGGCCGTGACGAGCCAGCTCGATGTGCCCCTGCCGGCCGGCGACGTGCATGTCGGCCCGAGCGACTACGTGCCGTGGCTGACGGATCGCAAGTTCGCCTTCATCCGGCTGGAAGGCACGACGTTCGGCAACGTCCCGCTGAACCTCGAACTGAAGCTGGAGGTCTGGGATTCGCCCAACTCGGCCGGCGTGGTCATCGACGCCGTGCGTTGCGCCAAGGTGGCGCTGGACCGCAAGGAAGGCGGCGCGCTGATCGGCCCCTCCAGCTACTTCATGAAGTCGCCGCCGGAGCAGTTCACCGATGCGGAAGCGCGCGAGCGCACCGAGCGGTTCATCTTCGGTCGCGACTAGCGAAGGGTCGACGATGACCACGATCCTCCTCGTCCGCCACGCCACCCACGACAGGCTCTCGCGCATGCTGGTCGGCCGGATGCCGGGGGTCGGGCTGAGCGGGGAGGGTCGCGAGCAGGCGGGCCGCACCGGGGCCGCCCTTTCGCGCGAAAGCGTGCGGGCGGTGCTGACGAGCCCCGTGCAGCGGGCGGTGGAAACGGCCGGGTCCATCGCCGTGGCGACGGGCTGTCCCGCATCGGTCCGCGACGGGCTGGCCGAGATCGATTTCGGCGAGTGGACCGGGCGGAGCTTCGCGGAACTGGAAGCCGATCCGCGCTGGGCGCGCTGGAACGAGATGCGCGGCGAAGCCCGCGTTCCGGGCGGCGAAAGCATGGCGGAGGTCCAGGGCCGCATCGTCGCCGTGATCGATGCCATCCAGCAGGAACATGCGGACGGGAACGTCGTTCTGGTCAGCCATGGCGACGTGATCAAGGCCGCGCTGGCGCATTATCTCGGGCTTTCGCTCGATTGCATCCTCAGGTTCGACGTGAGCCCCGCCTCGATCAGCCGGATCGCGGTGGGCCCGTGGGGCGGCCGCGTCCTGAATATCAACGAGGTTCCGGGATGAGGTGTCGGCCAGCATGAAGATCGTGGTGTTCGGCCTTACCGTCAGCTCGTCCTGGGGCAACGGACACGCCACCCTCTGGCGCGGCCTGATCCGGGCGCTGGCAAAAGCCGGTCACCACGTTACCTTCTTCGAGCGCGACGTCCCCTATTACGCCGAGAACCGCGACCTTTCCGAAATCCCGGGCGGTGAGCTGGTGCTCTATTCCGACTGGGACGAGATCCGCTCGCGCGCGGAGGGGGAGGTCGCGTCCGCGGACGTGGCGATGGTCACGTCCTATTGTCCGGACGGCCTTCCCGCGACGGACATCGTGCTCGCCGGCCGCGCACTGCGTGTCTTCTACGATCTCGACACGCCGGTTACCCTGTCGCGCCTGAAAGCCGGAGAAGGGGTCGCCTATCTCGGTCCACACGGCCTGACCGGCTTCGACCTCGTCCTCAGCTATACCGGCGGCGATGCGCTGGAGCAGCTGAAGTCGCTTCTCGGCGCCGGTCGCGTCGCGCCGCTCTATGGGCATGTGGACCCCGATATCCACCATCCCGTTCAGCCGGTCGGACCCTATGCCAACGACCTTTCCTATCTCGGGACCTATTCGGAAGACCGCCAGCAGGCACTGGTGGAGCTCTTCATCGAGCCGGCGCGGGCGCGGCCGGAGCAGCGCTTCCTGATCGGCGGCGCTCAGTATCCGCAGAGCTTCCCCTGGTCGAAGAACATCTATTTTGTCCGCCACCTGCCGCCCCCCGAGCATCCGGCCTTCTTCTCCTCGTCTCGGTTGACGCTCAACGTCACGCGTTCGGCCATGGCCGGGATGGGCTGGTGCCCGTCCGGTCGGCTGTTCGAAGCGGCCGCGTGTGGCGTGCCCATGCTTTCGGACTGGTGGGAAGGGCTCGACGCGTTCTTCCAGCCCGGCCGCGACATTCTGGTCTGCCGCACGCGGGACGACACGATCGCCGCACTCGATCTTGGCGACGACGAACTGAAGCGCATCGCAAATCGTGCGCGCGAGCGGGTTTTGACGGAACATACTTCAGAGAAGCGCGCTGAAGAGATGTTGGCGCTCTTTGATGAAGCGGCCGGCGGTCCCGCCGGCGAGGAACAGGCATTGACGCTCGACATGGCTCCGTAACCGGGAGGGGTTTCGCTGATGTGGGGTATCGTTCCGGCCGCTGGCCGAGGCAGTCGCATCCAGCCGCTCGCCTTCTCCAAGGAGCTGTTGCCGGTTGGCAGTCGTCTCGATTGCGGGATCGAGCGGCCCTGCGCGGTTTCCGAATATCTCGTGGAACGGATGATCCACGGCGGCGCGGACAAGATCTGCTTCGTCATTTCGCCCGGCAAATCCGACATCATGGAATATTATGGCGGCAGCTACGGGCATGCGGCGATCGCCTATGTCGTGCAGCCGCAGCCGAGCGGGCTTTGCGACGCGATCTTCAGCGCGTCGCCATTGATGGGCCGGGACGAATGCGTGATCGTCGGATTGCCCGACACGGTATGGTTTCCCGAGCGGGCGCTGGCCGAACTGCCGGACGACAAGCTGTCCTTCCTGCTTTTTCCGGTGGAGCATCCGGAAGTCTTCGACGCCGTGGTGCTTGATGCGGAAAACCGTGTCTGCGAAATTCAGGTGAAGCAGTCTGAACCCGCTTCGCGGTGGATCTGGGGGGCGTTCAAGATGCCGGGCCGCGTGCTGGAAGAGCTCCGGCAGCTTTGGCTGGAGCGTGAGTGCCGGGACGAATATGTGGGCACGCTGGTCAACGCCTATCTCGCCGCCGGCGGGGAAGCCTGCGGGGTGAAGGCGGGACAATCCTACGTCGACGTCGGCACGCTGCATGGCTATCGCAGCGCCATCGGCCTGTTGAGCGAGGCCGCCGGGGCGCAGGAAGGGGGCGGGGGCGCCCGGGTCGCCATCGGCTGGCCAACCGGGCGCGCCTTCAGTTATCTGACCCAGCAAAGGGTCTAGGAGACACGATGAACGAAATGACGTTGAGTGCGGAGGACATCCGTCGCAAGGCGGAGGCCCTCGGCCCCTGGTTCCACAACCTGGACCTGCGCGGCGTTCGCACGGCCCCGGAGCATTTCCTGGGCGATTACCCGAACGTGAAGTTCCGCAACTTCGCCGATGCCATTCCGAAGGACCTGACGGGCAAGACGGTTCTCGATATCGGCTGCAACGGCGGCTTCTATTCCATCGAGATGAAGCGACGCGGCGCGGAGCGGGTGCTCGGCATCGACTTCGACGACGACTATCTGGCGCAGGCGCGCTTCGCGGCCGAAGTGCTGGGCTGCGATATCGAATTCGAGAAGCTCTCCGTCTATGACGTCGCCTCGCTGGGCGAGCGCTTCGACGTGGTGATCTTCATGGGCGTGCTCTATCACCTGCGCCACCCGCTGCTGGCGCTGGACCTCATCCACGAGCACGTCACCCGGGATCTCATGCTGTTCCAGTCGATGCAGCGCGGTTCCAACCAGGTCGATCCGGTCCAGGCGGACTACGATTTCTTCCAGGCCGATCATTTCGACAGCCCCGGCTATCCCAAGCTGCACTTCATCGAACACGAATATTCGCACGATCCCACGAACTGGTGGGCGCCGAACGCGGCCGCGACCGAGGCGATGCTCCGCAGCGCCGGCTTCGAGATCGTCTCCCACCCGGAGGAGGAGGTCTACCTCTGCCGTCACCGCGACGTGGAGCCGCCGCCGTGGTCCGGCCCGGTCTATCCGGTGAAGGGGCCGGCTGAAGGAGCGTCGAAATGATCGAAGCGGCGATGCTCTGGAACGAGCCGAACAACAAGTCGCACTGGGACCCGGAGATCGATCCGGACTGGTCGATGTTCGCCGAGACCATGACGATTGCCGCGCAGGCGATCCGGGCGGAGAACGCCAACATTCCCCGCGTTCTCGGCGGTATTTCACCGATCGATCCCTTCTTCATCCAGCGGATGCAGAATTACGGCCTGCTCGACCATATCGACGTGGTCGCGGTGCACGGTTTCCCGCTCGACTGGAACCTGTGGCAGATCAAGGAATGGCCGGACAAGATCGACGAGATGCGCGCGGTCACCGACAAGCCGATCTGGGTGACGGAGGTCGGCGTATCATCCTTCGGCGCCGAAGAGGTGCAGGCCTGGGGTGTCAACCGCACGGCCGAACTGCTGGTCGGCAAGGTGGACCGTATCCAGTGGTACAGCCTCTTCGACCTGCCGCAGGCCTGGGGCGCGACCACGCGGCACAAGGAGGCCGAAGGCTCGTCCTATTACCGGCATTTCTACATGGGCCTGATCCGCGAGGACGGCACGCCGAAGCCTTCGCTGGAAGCGTTTGCGCAGCATACGCCGGACATGGGGCTCTGCCAGTGGTTCCACTTCGAGGACCCGCGCCTTGACGAGGGCGTCGCCTGGATGAAGCGGCTCGGTGTGAAATATTTGCGCACCGGCCTTTCCTGGGCCGATTCCTATCGCCCGGACGCGCTGCGCTGGTTCGACCGGCAGATGGAAGCGCTGGCCGACTTCGACGTGACGGTCACCTTCTGCTTCACGCCGGAGCATCGTGGCATCTCCCCGCACCATACGAGCCCGCCGCAGGTGAAGGAGGAATTCGCCGAGTTCTGCGCCTCCATGATCGCGCGCTACGGCTCCAACCGCGTTTCGGAAGCAGCGGAGTAAGACATCATGTCGGCGGCGGATCTCCGGACAGGGCAGGTGGACGGTAAAAAATTCCTCCGGGCGCTAGTCGATCCTGCCGCCGACATTCCATTCAGGGTCGTGGTCGTCGTGGCGCATCCCGACGACGAGACGATCGGTTGCGGCGGACAACTTTCCCGCTTCCCCTCGCCGAAGATCGTCCACGTCACGGATGGGGCACCCCGGAACGGGGCCGATGCGAAGGTGCAGGGCTTCGCGTCGCCCGCCGATTATGCAGCCGCGCGCCGGGCGGAACTGGAGCATGCCGCCGGGGTCGTCGGGATCGTGCCGCAGCAACTCGTCTGCCTCGGTGTCCCCGACCAGCAGGCGTCCGCGAACCTGACGCTCATCGCGCGCCAGCTGACCGGGGTGCTTGCCGAGAGCGACGTCGTGCTCACCCATGCCTTCGAAGGCGGGCACGCCGATCATGAGGCGACGGCCTTTGCCGTGGCGGCAGCCTGCAAGCTTCTCGCCGGCGAGGGCAGGGCGCCGGCGGTGATCGAAATGCCGTTCTATCATCGGGGACCGGATGGCTGGGTGACGCAGACCTTCCTGCCGGAGCCCGCCGCGCCGGAAACGTCCATTGTCCTCGATGCCGGGCAGAGAGCGCGCAAGCTCCAGATGATGGCGGCGCATGTCACGCAGGAAGAGGTTCTGAGGCTCTTCAAGCTGGATGTGGAGCGGTTCCGCCCGGCGGGCGAGATCGACTTCGCCCGGCTGCCGAACGGCGGCAACCTGCTCTATGAGATGTACGACTGGGGCCTGACCGGCGACCTCTGGCTCCAGCGCGTCGCCGAGGCGGAGCGGGAGCTCGGGCTGGTGCGCACCGCATGAGCCTCACCGTCCTCAGCGTCGCCTATCCCCTGGCGCCCGTCGGACCCGATGCTGTCGGCGGTTCCGAACAGGTGTTGCACGCGCTGGACGAAGCGCTGGTCGCGGCGGGCCATCGCTCGATCGTCGTGGCGGTGGACGGCTCTGAAGTCGCGGGAACGCTGGTGTCGGTGCCCCGGCGCCAAGGGCCGCTCAGCAACGAGGTGCGCGAGGCGTGCTGGCCCGCCCACCGTGCCGCCATCGCCGAGGCACTCGACCGCTTCCCCGTCGACGTCATCCATATGCACGGTCTGGACTTCTGGGGTTATCTGCCGCCGGCGGGCCTGCCGGTGCTCGCGACCTTGCACCTGCCGATCTCATGGTATCCGGAGGGCTCACTGACGCCGGATCGGCCGGATACCTGGCTGCATTGCGTCAGCCATGCCCAGCATGACGATTGTACCGCGGCAGTGAGCCTCCTGGATCCCATCGAGAACGGCGTCCCCGTGGAGGCACTCACGGCGTGGCACGCCAAGCGCGGCTTTGCCCTGGTGCTTGGCCGCGTCTGCCCGGAGAAGGGCCTGCATCTCGCGATCGATGCGGCCCGGCAGGCGGACATGTCGCTGCTGATCGCCGGCGAGGTCTTTCCCTATGCCGAGCACGAGCGCTATTTCACCGAGGAAATCGTGCCACGACTGGACCGGCGCCGCCGTTTCATCGGCCCCATCGGCTTTGCCCGCAAGCGCCGGCTCCTGACGGCTGCCCAATGTCTGGTCGTGCCGTCGCTGGTGGACGAGACGAGTTCGCTGGTCGCGCGCGAGGCGGCCGCCTGCGGCACGCCCGTCGTGGCCTTCCGCAAGGGGGCGTTGCCGAAAACGGTGGAGCATGGCCGCACCGGCTTCATCGTCGACGATCTGGACGAGATGGCTGCGGCCATGCGTGCCGCGGCCGAGCTCAGCCCGAGCGTCTGCCGGGAGACGGCACGGCATCGTTTCTCCAACGAACAGATGATCGGCCGTTATTTCGAGGTCTACCAGCGGCTGGCGGAGTTCGGCGCGGGGCGAGCGATGAGCGCCGCGCAGTGAGAATGTCGGGTGCGGATGCGATCTCGCTCGAACTCCCGGGAGCGGCTTTCACGACGGAATTGATCCGCGACCTCAATGGTCTGCGCGCCCTGGAGAAGGATTGGTGGGCACTCTGGCACGCTTCTGGGAGCGCCACGCCATTTCAGTCGCCGGCATGGCTGATCCCGTGGTGGGAAAGCTTCCATCCCGGCGCGCTCTTCACCCTCGCAGTGCGACAGGGCGGGCGCCTCGTGGCGCTGTCGCCGGGCTATCTTGAAGACGGCGTATATGGCCGCCGTATCCTGCCGGTCGGCATCTCGCTCAGCGACTACCACGACGTCCTGCTCGACCCGGCGGCAGGCGACCCCGCGCTCTCCGCGCTCTCCGCTCTCTCCGATCTCGCCGCCGCCCACAGCGACGAATGGGACAGCTGGGATCTGGAGGAACTGCCGGAGCATGCGGCGGCGTTCCGGGTTCCAATTCCCTTGGGCTGCCGCGACGAGATCACGCCTGCCAGCGCCTGTCCGGTGCTGGAAGTCGTCGAGGGGGAGGACGTGTTCGCGCAGGCGCGCAAGAGCAAGAAGCGGCATCTGCGGCTTGCCCGGAACCGCGCGGCGAAGCGGGGCGCCGTCAGCTTCGAGACCGCGACTGACGAGACCTGCCTCGATCTGCTCGGGCACCTTTTCCGACTTCATGCGAGGCGCTGGGGGGAACGCGGCGAGGAAGGCGTGCTGGCGCCGGACGTCGTGCAGCAATTCCAGCGGGCTGCCGTGCCGCGCCTGCAGAAAGCCGGGCTGTTGCGGCTCGATTCCCTCAGGATCGGCGGCAAGATCGTCGCCGTCCAGTATTGCCTGCGCCGGGGTGACTGGGCCGCGACTTACATCAACGGCTTCGATCCTGACTACGAGTTCGAAAGCCCCGGCATGGTGCTGATGGAGCACGTGCTGGCCGATCTTGCGGCGGGCGGTGTGCGGACCTTCAGCTTCCTGCGGGGTCGGGAGGCGCACAAATACGATTGGGGCGCGACGGACCGCATGAATCGCAAGCGAACGATCAGCCACGCGGGCGCGGCGTGAGCCGGGACGCCTTGCAGCACGCGATGGCGCAGGGTGCACGTGGGGGATTGCCCGCGAACATCGCGCTGATGCAGATGATCGTTGCGGCGGATAGCCCCGACGATATCGATGCGGTGCTGCATGGGAGGGAGGGAGATCCCCTACGGCTCGCCGAGATGCGGCAACTCTGGCAGGACAATCCGCAGGCATGGAACGTGATCCGCTCCGTGCTTGCCGAAGTGGGGGAGCCCGGCGCGGCGGCCACGCCGGCGGAGGAGATCGCCCTCTGGCGCGGGGTGTTCGACCGGGTGGCCGCGATCTCGGGCGAGGGGAGCGTCGCGCTCTATTCCCTCGGCAACCCGGCGATCCTTCGCGCCGCGACGGCCGAGATCGTTGGCCGGCTGGACGAATGGGGCCTGCTCGGCCCGACCGGGGACGTGCTCGATTTCGGCTGCGGCAATGGGCGCATCGAGGAAGCATTGTCCGCCAAGGTGGCCTCGATCGTCGGGGTAGACGTTTCCGGCAGCATGGTGAAAGCCGCGGGCATCCGGTGCCGCGGGCTCGGAAACGTTCGCTTCGAGCAATCGACGGGGGAGGATCTCCGCCCCTTTGCCGATGCGAGCTTCGACCTCGTGCTGGCCGTTGATTCCTTTCCCTACCTCGTGCAGCCGGGGCTTCTTCTCGCGCAGACGATGATGCGCGAGGCCGCCCGAATCCTGCGGCCCGGCGGCAGCTTCGTCATCCTCAACTTCTCCTATCGAGGCGATGGGGAGACGGACCTGCGGGACGCGCGACTGCTTGCGGAAACAGCGGGTTTTCGTCTCCGGCGGGAGGGCACGCGCGATTTCTCGCTGTGGGACGGACGCGCCTTTCACTTCCTGAAGCTTTGACGCGCCAACAAAGCTCAGCTTTTTCCGGCATCCGCGGTTGCCCGCAGCCTCCTTGAGGGCTAGAAATCCGCCGATTTCATCGAAATGTCGGTTGCCGGCCTCGGATCTCAAGGGAAGGAATAAAGATGCGCGTTTATTACGACCGCGATGCGGACGTGAATCTGATCAAGGACAAGAAGGTCGTCATCGTCGGTTACGGCAGCCAGGGCCATGCGCACGCGCAGAACCTCCGCGATTCCGGCGTCAAGAACGTCATCATCGCTCTGCGTCCGGGTTCGGCCACCGCCAAGAAGGCCGAAGAGGCCGGCTTCCAGGTCATGTCCGTCGCCGACGCGGCCAAGGTCGCCGACCTCCTGATGATGTGCACGCCGGACGAACTTCAGGCCGACATCTACAAGGAGCACGTCGAGGGCAACATCCGTGACGGCGCGGCGCTCGCCTTCGCCCACGGCCTCAACGTGCACTTCAACCTGATCGAGCCGAAGTCGACCCTCGACGTCGTCATGATCGCGCCGAAGGGCCCCGGCCACACGGTGCGCGGCGAGTACCAGAAGGGCGGCGGCGTGCCGTGCCTGATCGCCATCGCGCAGGACGCGACCGGCAACGCGCAGGACCTGGCGCTCTCCTATGCCTGCGCCATCGGCGGCGGTCGTTCGGGCATCATCGAGACGACGTTCAAGGAAGAGTGCGAGACCGACCTGTTCGGCGAGCAGGCCGTGCTCTGCGGCGGTCTGGTCGAGCTGATCCGCGCCGGCTTCGAGACGCTGGTCGAGGGCGGCTACGCCCCCGAGATGGCCTATTTCGAGTGCCTGCACGAAGTGAAGCTGATCGTCGACCTCATCTATGAGGGCGGCATCGCCAACATGAACTACTCCATCTCCAACACCGCCGAGTGGGGCGAGTACGTCACCGGCCCGCGCATCGTGACGTCGGAGACGAAGGCGGAGATGAAGCGCGTCCTGACTGACATCCAGACCGGCAAGTTCACCTCCGACTGGATGCAGGAAGTGAAGGGCGGCATGGCCCGCTTCAAGGGCACGCGCCGCTTCAACGACGCCCACCCGATCGAGGAAGTCGGCGAGCGCCTGCGCGGCATGATGCCGTGGATCTCGTCCAACAAGCTGGTCGACAAGGCCAAGAACTAAGCCTCGCTTTCCGGCGAGAAATCAGACCCCGCGGCGCCCGGCGCCGCGGGGTTTTTCTTTGCCGGAGGAAATGAATTCCCGCCGGACTGGAACCTTTGTCCATTCGCAAACGTCTGAACTCCTCAGGAGGAGCCGGATTGGACACTGGAGAACTCATCGCGCTGCTGCTGGTTCTCTCGGCGGTCTGTAGCTGGATCAACAGCCGGTTTCTCCGTCAGCCGAACGCCATCGGGGTTCTGGTCGTCACCCTCGTCGGCTCCATCATCGTCCTGATCGTGGATCGCCTCGTTCCCTCATTGCCGATCCACAAGTCCATCGAGGGGACGATCAACAAGGTCGATTTCTACAAGACCTTCATGAACGGCATGCTGGCTTTCCTGCTCTTCGCAGGCGCGCTGAATGTCGACGCGGGGCGGCTGAAGCAGGAGCGCTGGGCGGTGGGCGCGTTGGCAACCGTCGGCGTGATCCTGTCGACGCTGATCGTGGGAACCTGCGTGTGGCAGGGATCGCGCCTGCTCGGGTCGGAAATGCCGGCCGCATGGGCCTATGTTTTCGGAGCGCTGATCTCGCCGACCGATCCCGTGGCCGTGCTGGCGATCCTGAAGACCCTCGATATTCCCAAGCCGTTGGAGGTCCGCATCGTCGGAGAAAGCCTCTTCAACGACGGTGTCGGCATTGTCGTGTTCACGATCGCCCTGGCTTTGGCCCAGCCCAACGATCAAATCCATCTGAGCGATGTCGGTCTGCTTTTCCTGCGCGAAGCTCTTGGTTCCGTCGTGCTTGGCGCCATCGGCGGATGGATCGCCGTGCGCGCGATCAAGAGCATCGATAACCCTCCCGTGGAAATCCTGATCACGCTGGCGACCGTGGCCGGGCTCTATACGCTCGCCACCGATCTGGAGACGTCGGCGCCCGTCACCGTCGTCGTCGCGGGCATCCTTGTCGGCAGCCGTGGCGCCGACACGGCCATGTCGGAAACGACGAAGGGTATGCTGTTCCAGTTCTGGGAGTTGGTGGACGAACTCCTGAACTGCCTGCTGTTCCTGCTTATAGGGCTTCAATTGCTGGTGCTGCCCATCGCCTTCCAGGTGATCGGTCTTGCCGTTCTTGCGGTGATCAGCGTGTTCGTGGGCCGACTGGTTTCGGTTTCCGTCCCGATCCTGCTGCTCCTGAAAGGGACATTCGCCACTCGCGCCATTCCGATCATGACATGGGGCGGCGTGCGCGGCGGCATTTCGATCGCGCTGGCGCTGTCCATCGGAGATCCCAACGCGCGGACCCCGATCGTGCTGGCGACCTATGCGGTCGTCATATTCTCCATCCTGATTCAGGGGCTTACGATGCGCTTCCTGATCCAGAAAACTCCGTTCGAAAGCGTGCCCAATGACTAAGAGCTACGAGATCTACCACGTCTTCACCGACGGGCCGGAGGGCGGCAATCCGCTGGCTGTCGTCCATGACGCCGACGATCTTTCGGCCGAGGAGATGCAGGCGATCGCCACCCGGTTCGGCCTGTCGGAGACGATCTTCATACTGAAGGACGAGAACCCCGCTCATTCCGCGCGGGTGCGTATCTTCACCCCCGTATCCGAGCTGCCATTCGCCGGCCACCCCACCGTGGGCGCGGCGGTTTCCCTGGCCGTGAAGCGCTTCGGAGGCGAGCCGGGCGAGAAGGAGGCGGTGGTCACGCTGGTGGAGGACGTGGGGCTGGTACGCTGCGGCGTCAAACTGCACGACCCCTCGTCGGGCTTCGCGGAGTTCGATTGTCCGAAGCTGCCGGAAGAAGCCGGGGAGGCGATCGAGGCCGAGCTGATCGGCGCGGCGCTGGGGCTCGCCCCTTCCGACCTGATGTTCGAGAACCATCGCCCGAGTCGCTGGTCGGCGGGCGTTGCCTTCAACTTCGTTCCGGTGAGCGGCATGGAAGCGCTCGCCAAGGCGAGGGTGGTCAAGGATGCCTGGGAGACGGCGTTCGGGAAGGAAGACGCCTATCTGTATACCCGCGAGACGGAAGGGCACGACCATTCCTTCCGCGCCCGCATGTTCGCGCCCGCCATGGGCATCGATGAGGACCCGGCGACGGGTTCGGCCGCGGCGGCCCTTGCGGGCGCTATCCT
Organism: Faunimonas pinastri; assembly: GCF_900110915.1. GTDB lineage: Bacteria > Pseudomonadota > Alphaproteobacteria > Rhizobiales > Afifellaceae > Faunimonas > Faunimonas pinastri. The sequence continues at coordinate 144,779 of NZ_FOFG01000004.1, read as the reverse complement.
CAATTTCGACGCGCTGCCCGACGGCGAGTATCGCCATGTCATCGAGCAGGGCTTCGAAATGGGGCAGCCCTCACTGATCTCGTTGGAGCTGATCGTGGATGGCGGAGCGCTTGCCACTGTCCGCATCGGCGGCGACGCCATCCGCGTCAAGGAGGGAACGCTGGAGCGCTGATCCTGTCGTTCCGGTGACGGAGCGCGGGTCAGGCGGCGCGGAGAATGCCGACGATCTCGGCCATCCGCGCTGCCGCGCCGTTTTCGTTGCCATCGGCCTGCAGCATGCGGGCCTCGGCGATCAGCGTGCGGACGGAATCCGCATCGGTCTCGGACAGGCGGTCGGAGCTCAGGATTTCGTCCATCAAGCCGCTTTCGTCCCGGACCCAACCGCGCGCCGTCGCTCCCGCGCCAAGCGTCGGTCCGAGAACGGCCAGAACAAGGGCAATATAGAGATCCTGCCGGATCGGCATTTCCGTCTCCAGGGTGCAAGCGGGCGTTCCTTGCCAAGCAAGAAAGTTGCCAGGCAGAGCAAAACGTCGCGAGAAATCCGAAGAAGACAGTATGAGACCGTGAAGGTTAACGAGGCGTGAACATCCTCTGCGAAGTGTCGAGGCGAGCGGTTGCGCCATTCACGATGAAACGTTATTCTCCTGCCTATCGAGGTTTGACGGGATGACCATGCGGTCCACCGATGTCATGAAGCTGCGGAATGCCGTGCCGTCTGGACGGCCGCTCGCGCTCGACCTCGGACTCCTCCTTCTTCTTAGGCGCCCCTGAGCGCCGGCAGCCCGGGCTTGCTCCACGCGAGCCGCACAGGGCGGGTCCTCAGGGGAGATCATCGAGACAGCTGATCCTCGCGGCCCGAGCACCGCATGCCTGAAGGAAAATTCCCGTGAATACGATTTCCGAAGTTTCGCAATCGACGCCTCAGCCTGCCTCCGACAAGGATCGCATCCTGATCTTCGACACCACGCTGCGCGACGGCGAGCAGTCGCCCGGCGCGTCCATGACGCTGGAGGAGAAGCTCCAGGTCGCCGACATTCTGGACCAGATGGGCGTCGACATCATCGAGGCGGGTTTCCCGATCGCCTCGGACGGAGATTTCGAGGCGGTGCAGCAGATCGCCGGCCGGGTGAAGCGCTCGGTGATCTGCGGGCTCTCCCGCGCCTCCGCCAAGGACATCGACCGCGCGGCCGAGGCACTGAGGCCGGCGGAGCGTCGCCGCATCCATACCTTCATCGCCACCAGCCCGCTTCACATGAAGTTCAAGCTGAACATGACGCCGGAGCAGGTGCTGCAGAAGGTGACGGATTCCGTCACCCGCGCGCGCAACCACACCGACGACGTGGAATGGTCCGCGGAGGATGGCACGCGTACCGAGCACGATTTCCTCTGCCGCTGCGTCGAAGCCGCCATCAAGGCGGGCGCCGGCACCATCAATATCCCGGACACGGTCGGCTATTCCGTGCCGGAGGAATATTTCGCGTTGATCTCCATGCTGCGCCAGCGCGTGCCCGGGGCGGACGATGTGATCTTCTCCACGCATTGCCATGACGATCTCGGCATGGCGGTTGCCAATTCGCTGGCCGGCATCCGCGCCGGCGCGCGGCAGATCGAATGCACGATCAACGGCCTTGGCGAGCGCGCGGGCAACGCCGCTCTGGAAGAGATCGTGATGGCGATCAGGACACGCGGCGATGTGCTGCCCTTCGACACCGGCATCGACACCCGGATGCTGGTCCGCGCCTCGCGCATGGTCTCCACCGTTTCCGCCTTCCCGGTGCAGTACAACAAGGCGATCGTCGGCAAGAACGCCTTCGCGCATGAGAGCGGCATCCATCAGGACGGCATGCTCAAGAACGCCGAGACCTATGAGATCATGCGGCCCGAAGATGTCGGCGTCAGCCAGACCTCGCTGGTCATGGGCAAGCATTCCGGCCGCCATGCCTTCCGCGAAAAGCTGGTGGCGCTGGGCTACCAGCTTGGCGAAAACGCCTTCGAGGATGCGTTCAAGCGCTTCAAGGATCTCGCCGACCGCAAGAAGCACGTCTTCGACGAGGATATCGAGGCGCTGGTCGAGGACGAAGTCGCCGCGGCGGGCGAGCGCATCCGCATGATCGCGCTCACCGTGATCTCCGGCACGGGCGGTGCTGCCCGCGCCACGGTGACGCTGGACGTGGACGGTCGGCACGAGACGCGGGAATCGCACGGGGACGGTCCGGTCGACGCCACCTTCGCGGCGATCCGCAAGATCGTCGAGCACGGCGCCGACCTCATGCTCTATCAGGTGAGCGCCGTGACGGAAGGTACGGACGCGCAGGCGGAGGTTTCGGTCCGCCTGGAAGAGAACGGCAAGACCGTCACCGGCCGCGGCGCGGATACCGACACCATGGTCGCCTCCGCCAAGGCCTATGTCTCCGGGCTCAACAAGCTGATGACACGGCGTGCCAAGACGGCTCCCGAAGCACTTCGGGCGGGCTGATCATCAAAAGCGAGCCTGTTTCCGCCGAGAGCGAACGCCGGGACGACAAAGCCCCGCGCTCGCCCGTCACTCCCGCCGAGCCCGCGAGCGGGCCAGCCACCGGAACTGGAGGTCCGCTGCGCATCGACGCGCCAAGTGCCGCCGGGGCAGGGCGGCTCGGCTTTATCGATCTCGTGCGGGGCATCGCCATCATCGCGATGGCGATCTTCCATGGCGCCTGGGATGTCGGGGCGCTCGGGCTCATCGCCCATCCGGTCGCGGACTTGCCGGGCTGGCGCCTGTTCGCCCGCTGCATCGCCGGCACCTTCCTGATCCTCGTCGGCGTCAGCCTCGTGCTGGCGAACCGGCGCGGTCTGAAACTTCGGCGCTTCGGCCGGCGGCTGGCGATGCTGGCCGTATCGGCAGCCGCCGTGACCGTCGTTACCTGGTTCGTCTTCCCGGACGCCTTCATCTTTTTCGGCATCCTTCATAGTATCGCCGTCGCCAGCGTTCTGGGGCTGCCGTTCCTGCGCCTGCCGGTCTGGGTGGCGGTGCTGGCTGCGATCTTCTGCCTTGCCGCCCCGCATTTCCTGGCTGGCCCCGTCTTCGATGCGCCCGCCTTGCAATGGCTGGGGCTGATGGACTATGCGCCGCAGACCAACGATTACGTGCCGGTCTTCCCGTGGTTCGGCTGCGTGCTGGCGGGAATGGTGCTGGCCCGGCTCGCTGGCCTGCAAGGGCCCACGCCGAGGCTGAGTCTCCCGCCGGTGCGAGCTCGATTGCTGCGGCCGCTGGTCTGGGCCGGGCGGCACAGCCTTGCCATCTATCTTATTCACCAGCCGCTTCTCTTTGGCATTTTCTGGTGCATCGCGCAGGCGTTCGGCCCGAACCTGCCGGGGCCGGCGGCCAATTTCGTGGAGACCTGCCAGGAGATTTGCGAGAGCGGCGGGACTGATACGGGCATTTGCACCCGCGCCTGTGGCTGCGTGGTGTCGACCGCCAAGTCGCAAGGCATCTGGCCGCATGTGCTCGCCAACCAGCTTTCCCCCGACGAAAGCGACGCCTATCAGAAGCTCGGAGGCGAGTGCCGGGCACAAGCCGGAGAGGAGTAGCCGCCATCCTCTCTTCGGGAACCTGATGATATCGGAGCCTGACTGTAAGTCTTGCGAGAGATAAGTATATGTCTGCGTTCCGAAAGTAACCGGATATCTCAGGACTTCTTCCTGCCATGATCCCGGCTCAAGAGTGCTTCGAGCGCATCGCCGGGGGTAGGCGGCGCTCTGGAGGTCATCAAATGCAACGTCTCCTCGCAGCGCTGGGCGTCGGCCTGTCGCTGTTCTGCTCGACGGCAGCTTTCGCCGGCGCGGCATCCGTCGGCGCGCAGCCCGTTTTGGGCGGCGTTTCGGCGCCTTCGGCAGGTTCGCTCCTGCCGGTGCAGTATTATGGTCCGCCACCGCCTCCGGAATGGGGTCCGCCGCCACCTCCGCCGCCGCCTCATTGGGGCCCGCCGCCGGAGTGGGGCGCGCCTCCGCCGCCACCTCCGCCTTTCTACGGCCCGCGCCCCTATGGTCCGCCGCCGCTCGGCGCGACCTGCCGGATCAGCCATTCGCGACAGTATGGGATGTACCGCGCCCAGCCGCTGGGCAGCTCCTGCTTCATTCCGGGGCGTGGCTATGGCCGCGTGACGCCCTGAGCGACCGGGAAAGCTCATCAAACAGAAAGCCCCGCCAATGGCGGGGCTTTGCGTTTCCGGGCGGGTGTTCGTCCCGGCGGACGATCAACGCTTGGACATGACGTCCGGCGTTTCCTCGCGGGTGAGGTATTGCTGGACCGTGCCCGGCAGATGCTGCTTCAGGAAGTCCGCCATGGCGATTTCCTCCTGCAGGATTTCCTCGCAGATCCGCTTGGTTTCGGTGTCGCCGACATAGTCCGCCGCGCCGATCAGGCCGGTATAGGTTGCCTGTTCGAGGTTCTCGAAGGCGTAGCTGATCACCGCGCCCTTGACGATCTCGTCGCCCATCGTGGCGCCGCCGAGGCCCTGCATGGTGGCCATCAGCTTGCCGGCGAGATCCTTGAACGAGGACGTGCTGCCGCCGAGCCGGGTGATGCAGCTTTCCAGCTTCTTCTGCTGGCCCTGCGTCTCAACGATATGCTGCTCGATGCGGGCCTTGATCTCCGGATAATTCTCGATGCGCGAGGCCTGCGCCTTCAGCATCGTCTCGGCCTGCTCCTCCATGGCATGCGCGTCTCGAAGCCACTGGAGAAGTCTGTCTTTCGCTGACGCCATCGTCCTGCTCCATCCTGTCGCCGATCACCCGGCATAAAGGCGCAACTCGCGGCAAAGCGGCGGAGTTCCGGGGAATTGAGCGTGAAGGGCTTTCGTTCTGGCGAGCCTTGATGGAGGGGGAAAGCGCAGTCCTGTGGATAACTTCAACTTTCCTGGAAAGCCGAAGAAGGGGGGTTGCACCGCCGAGGCTGGCTGGCTATACACCTCCTCGGGCCGGGTGCATAGCTCAGTTGGTAGAGCAGCTGACTCTTAATCAGCGGGTCCCAGGTTCGAGCCCTGGTGCACCCACCACTCCTCTTTTGGAGTAACGCCGTTCCCGCTGACGGCAAGATGACGGTCCTAGACCGATCATGATTTTCCCCATACACGGCATTGATTACCGCCTTCTGGCGGTCACCAGCCTTCGGGCTTGGGTATTCTGATCCCGCAAGACGCGGTTTGCGCGGCTGATCGACCATCAGCGGCGACCGAGACCTCGTGCAGCGGAAATACCGCGCCTTGTTTCTGTTTCGGCAGTCGATGAATCAGCTGTGGCTGGAATCGCCGGGGCAAGACCGGCGGGTGTTCAGGCGGGCCGGTAGGACGTCCTCCCTTGAGGGTCCGAGACCGCGAGCGGAGTGTTCCCGCCGACGCTTTCGAAGTCGGGCCGGGCCGTAGCGCGGGAGTCATGCTGGGCGCGTTGGACCGAGGGGACTGTTTTCCGCAGAGGTCGCTTTCCGCTCAATCGGAGCGGAGGAGACATCGACCGAGGTCTTCGCCTCACCACTGCATCGAGCTCCGTGGGCATCGACCAGATCGACCACCGCCGCTCCCGATACCGAAACACGGCGGCGAACGTGGTTGCACCTTGCGGATGAAGCGTCGCGTTCCTGATCGCGCTTTGCCCTTCCACGGCCTGCCGCGATGTTCGTGACCTCCGCCGGGTGGATCTGGCCCGGAATGCCTTCGTCCGATCGGCGGCGGGGATCGCTCCCCCCGTTGCCAGGTGGAACGATCAGGCAGCCGCGAGGTCGGGCAGGGTTTCGCCCGTCCGCTACAGCGAGAGCATCCGGTTCCCGCGCTCCGGTCGCGGCATCTGCCTCGGGCGTCGAGCGTTGCGAGGTCGCCGCTCCGAATCGTTCCGGCGAACGCGCCGAGGGGCATCTCCGAAAGCGATCCGTTCGGTCGGCGTTTAACTCTGGCGAGCCAGACCGACCAATCGTAGCGCCACCAGACGAGTCACAATGGGCGCTCGCGGAGCGGCGGCGAATGGTTCTGCCGGGCACGTCGCCGACGCTCCCGTAGGGCTCCACATCCCGGCGACGACTGCCCGGGCGGCGACCGCCGCGCCGTGGCCGATCTTCGTGCCTGCCATGACCAAGGTTCCCGCGCCGATCCAGACCTCGTAGCCGATCTCAATGGCGCGATCTCGTTCCAGCGGTTTTGCGGACCGCAGGGGAGGTGAGCGGGGAAGAGGTTGTCGTAAGGCAATGGGCTGGTCGTCAGCCGATCCGTCGGGTGCGGGGACGGGCCGATGCGGGATGCCGCTCGAACGGCGATATCGGCCCGGAGGGGGATGGCGAGAGGCGCGACACAGGACAGGGCACCAAGGCGACAGGCCTTCAGTGTCGTGCCGGATCCGATCATCACCGGCCGCTCGAACCAGAGGCTGCCGGTGATGGTGATCGCTCCCGTGAGATGCCATCCGGCCGCCGAAAGCTGCGGGTGAGAGGAAATCAGGGCGTGAAAGACGACGCTGTATTCGAAAAGAAAAAGGCCGCCCCGTAGGGCGGCCTCGTTGTTGGATACGCTAACGGCAGTCGATTACGCGACGGTGTCAGGGTTGCTGACGATGTCCGTGTAATTGAAGTCGTCGGTCGAACTGACGCCCGTCAGGGTAATCGCCACGTCGGCCGTGCCGCTGTTGTCCAAGTCGGCGAACAGATAGCCATCCGTGCCATCGGTCACGAAGACATAGTCGTGAGCGTTTGCGCCGGGGGAGGTGCTGTTGAACTCCGTGGTCGCAGCTTCGAGTGCTGCGTCGAAGCCGGTCTGACCCTTCCCGAGAGTGATCTCGTAGTAGTTGTCAGCCGTTCCAGCCACGCCGCCGATCAGAGCAATCGCGTCATCATCAGCAGACGTGAAGTCGGCGATCGTGTCCGCCGTCCCCGCAGTGCCGCTGTTGCCGACGACGAAGGTATCAGCACCATCGCCACCGATCAGGAGGCTGCTGCCGCCCGTGCTGGTAATGGTGTCGTCGCCTGCACCGCCATTAACAGTGCTGTTGGCACCGGTAGCGGTGATGTTGTCGTCACCTTCGTTGCCGTAGAGCAGGCTGTTGTCACCCGAGCTGACGATGGTGTCATCACCGGTGCCGCCGTAAACAGTGCTGTTGGCACCGTCGGCGGTGATGTTGTCGTCACCTTCGTTGCCGGAGATCTGGCTGTTATCGCCCGAGCTGACAAGGACGTCGTTACCCGTTTCACCGAACAAGACGCTGTTGTCGCCCGTGCTGGTGATGGTGTCGTCACCGGCGCCGCCGTAAACCGTGCTGTTGGCACCGTCAGCGGTGATGTTGTCGTTACCTTCGTTGCCGTAGAGCAGGCTGTTGTCACCCGAGCTGGTGATCGTGTCGTCGCCCAAACCGCCGTAGATCAGGTTAGCACCGGCACCACCAATGAGGAGATCGTTGCCGTTGCCGCCCGTGATGGTGTCATCGCCAGCACCGCTGGTGATCGTGACGGCGGAGTTCGCCACACCGAAAACGTTGTCGGACAGGTCCTGAGCTGAGATGTTCAGGCCGTAGATCGCCGTGACCGCCGACGCATCCAGATTGCCGCCGCTAGCTACGTCGATCGTGCGAACGTCGAATACGTCATTGTTGCCGATGGTGACATCGCTGGCAGCATAGATGACATCGCCCGCGACACCTTCAGCAGCCGTCGTGCCGTAGATCAGCGTGTTGGTGAAGTCACCGCCGGACGTGAGGTCGAAAATCGACCCGCCAGCAGAGCTCACCAGCGTGTCGAAATCGCCAGCCGCAGCCACGAGGGTGTCATTGGTGCCATTGGCAACGACGCTGTCGTTACCTGCGCCGCCGATGAGGAGGCTGTTGCCACCGGTCGAGCCGAGGATGGTGTCGTCGCCGACGCCGCCGTCAAGGGTCACGGAACCCGAGGAACCACTCGCGTTGATCGCGTCGTTGCCCTGGCCGCCGAAGACCGTCGCATCGCCGGCACCCGTCACGGAGACGAAGTCGTCGCCCTGGTTGCCGTAGATGAGGGCCGTTTCGCCGTCAGCCGCGTTTACAGTGATCGCATCGTTGCCGTAGCCGCCGAGAACCGTCGAGCTGCCAGTAAACGTGCTCAGGTTGATCGCGTCATCGCCCTGGCCACCATAGACGCTTGCGACTCCGTCGCCGGAAACCGCGATCGCGTCGTCGCCTTCGTTGCCGTAGACCAGCGCGGAAGTTACCGCGGTCACAGCGATCTGGTCGTCGCCTTCGCCACCATAGACGGTAGCGTCGCCGTCAACCGTGATGCTGTCTGCCCCCTGGCCGCCGTAGACGGTCGCGGAACCCGACGCATCGCCTGCCGCCGCGACGAAGATCGCGTCGTCACCCTCGTTGCCGTAGATCAGCGCAGAGGAGCCGGCCACGAAGTTGCCATTGATGAGCGAGCCGGTAGCAGCCGAGGTCGTGGCGTAGATGACGTCGTCGCCGAGGCCGCCGACCAGCGTGTTGTTGCCGACGCTGCCGTAGATCACGTCGTCGCCCTGGCCGCCGTAAACGGTCGCGTCGCCGGTCGAGCCGGAGAGATCGACGAGATCGTCGCCGAGGTTGCCGTAGACGAGCATGTCGCCAATGGCGCCCGTCGCAACGATGCTGTCCGCGCCCTGGCCGCCATAGGCCGTGACGTCGCCGGTGCCGGTGACGGAGATCGAGTCATCGCCCTGGTTGCCGTAGACGAGGTCGTCGCCACCACCGGTGACGATCACGTCATCGCCGATGTTGCCGTAGAATGTCTCGTCGTTCACCGAGCCGGTGATGTTGTCGTCACCCTGGCCGCCATAGACGGTGGAACCGTCTTCGACGTCAGCGCCGAGGACGATCGTATCGTCACCCTTGTTGCCGTAGACCAGCGCAGCTTCACCGCTGATGACGGAGATGCTGTCCGCGCCCTGGCCGCCGTAAAGCGTGGCGCTGCCGTCGCCGATGGCGAAGAGGACGTCGTCGCCCTGGTTGCCATAGATGATCTGGTCGCCAGCGGAAGAGCCGCCGTAGATCGTGTCGTTGTCACGGCCGCCGACGAGGATGTTGCTCGTGTCGCCGCCGTAGATCAGGTCGTCGCCCTGGCCGCCGTAGACGGTGCCGCTGCCGTAGGAGCCGCGCAGGTCGACCGTGTCGTCGCCCTTGTTGCCGTAGACGAGCGCCTGGCCGGCCTGATCGGCCGTCACGAGGTCATCGCCCTGGCCGCCATAGACGGTGCTGGTGCCGCTGCCGCGCAGTTCGACGGTGTCGTCGCCCTGGTTGCCGTAGATCGTATAGTCGGAATCGTTATCCGTGATGATCGTCTGCGAACCTTCACCACCGTAGATGGTGTCGTCGTCCGAGTCCGAACCGTAGATGAAATCAGTCGCCATTTAGACCTGCCTCCAGAGGCTTCGAAGAGTCTCAGGCCGAGTGCGTGTCGCCGTCCTGCCCGCCCCCTCCTTTCGGATAAGGACGGCTCCAGCTGATCACCGGGAACGTCGACAACACGCGAGCCAGCCGCGACTCTCATAGCCCGGAACCCGAAAGAAGTACAACCTACAAGGGAGAAAATACGATTAGCTGACGCTCCGGTAGTATTTCGGCAACATCCAAGGTTCTCGCCGCCACCTATCGGGGAGCGCGTACCTCACTCGGTGGAGGGGCCGAAGGTTTCGGCAACGCTGATCAGCAAGCGGCGGGCGCGCGCGCTGTCGATCGCGGAGAACTTCTGCACGAGCTCGACCTTCTCCAGCATGTCGCGAAGGCCCGGACCGTCGGGCGGCAAAGACTCGCCCGATTCCATCTGACCGAGCGGGAGGGGCGGGGAGGCCGCAGACCTGGCGATCGCATCCGGGGGCAGGAGTTCCTCCACCGATATGCCGAGCACCCGCGCGATCCGGCAGAGGCGGCCGACGGTCAGCCGATTCGCGGCGTTCTCGTATTTGCCGATCATCTGGAAGGAGATGCCGAGGGCGCGCGCCAGCTCGGTCTGGTTGAGCCCCGCGAGCTTGCGCCGGGTGCGAATCTGTTCGGCCACATAGGCCTCGATCCGGGTTTCCTCGGGATCTTCGCGCAGTTCCGGCATGGCTTCCTTCCACCCCGTCGTCGGATGCGGAAAAGGAACTTACACCTATTGGTTGCGAATGCTCAAGAAGCCGTGGTGCCGATAGTGGTAGATCGGACGCGCGCCCATCCTCGATGCGTGCCGCCCGGGAGAGGGGCGGCGCGGGACACCGCCCGGTTCACGCGAAGGCGAAGGCGAAAACGAAAAAGAGCCGCCCCGAAGGGCGGCTCTCGTTGTGGTTGCCGTCCGGCTTCGATCAGGTGGTGGGGCCAGCGCCCGCCGTGAGGCCGGCGCCCGAGGAAGCGACGATGTCGTTGTAGGCCATGCTGCTCGTGTTGCTGAGCACGGCGTAGGTGTCCGCGCCGCCGTCGAAGAGGTAGCCGCCATCGGAGGAGGAGACGAAGACGTATTCCAGACCGGTGTCGGTGCCGAACAGGGACGCCGCCGCGGTCTGAGCCGCCGTCAGGCCGCCGGTCGTGGTGGCCGACGTGAAGTTCGTCGCCGTTCCGGCAACGGCACCGACCGCGATCTGGTCCTCGCCGCTGACGAAGTCGGCCACGGTCACACCGGTTGTGCCGCCGGCGCCGAGGTCGAAGAGGTCGTTGCCGAGATTTCCGTAGATGAAGTCGGTGTCGGCGCCGCCGAGAATGGTGTCGGCACCCTGGCCGCCATAGACGGTGGCGTCGCCGCCGGACCCGCCGAGGTCGATCGCGTCGTTGCCGAGATTTCCGTAGATCACGTCGGTGGTGCCGCCGGTGACGACCACGCGGTCGTTGCCCTGGCCGCCGAAGACGGTGTTGCTGTCACCGGCGACCGTGACGAGGTCATTGCCCAGGTTGCCGTAGATCTCGTTGCTGCCGCCGGCTGCGATCACGGTGTCGGAGCCCTGCCCGCCATAGACGGTGGAGGAGGCGCCGGACGTGATGCTGTCATCGCCCTGGTTGCCGTAGATCATGTCGGAGCTGACGCCATAGATGATGTCGTCGCCCATGCCCCCGTAAACGGTGTTGTTGCCGACGCCCGTCACCCCCGTGGGGCCGGAGAGGTCGATCGTGTCGTCGCCCTGGCCGCCGAAGATCGTCGCCCGGCCGCCGCCGGAGACGATCGAATCGTCACCCATGTTGCCGTAGATCTGAGCGCCCGACGACATCGAGAAGATCGAATCGTTGCCCTGGCCGCCATAGAGCGTGTCCTGGTACAGATCGGCGCCGGAGGCGGTGCCGGTGCCGGTTCCCGACCCATAGATGATGTCGTCACCCTGGTTGCCGTAGATCAGCGAGGCGCTCGTGCTGCTGCCGAGGATGCTGTCGTCACCCTGCAGGCCGTAAATCGTCGGGTTGCTGACATCAGCCGTGGATGCATTGATCGTGTCGGCGCCAGTCGTTCCAGTGATCGTAGTGGGCATCTGTGTTCTGCCTCCAAAAGGCGTGTCGCTCCAAGCCGTGCGTTCCGTCGCCCACCAACCAATCCGGTCGCTCGCCTCTGGGGCATGAGCGGGGTGATCGGCGGATCCCGACAACGCGAGCCAGCCGGGACCTCTCATAGCCCAATGAACAACCAAGAAGAGAATTCTTAAGGCGTAGATCTCGTATAACGAGAATGTGGTAGGGGATCGCGGATCCTACCGCCGGGAGTAATACCCGGCTGACGCTGGCCGCAGCCTCGCGGCGGGCAGCCGTCAAACTCGCCGCGAGGCTGACGTGGAGGCGCGAGTATGGAGGCCGGGGTATCCTGCCCGCGCGGTGTCGGCATTGTTCGCCCAGGGCTTTGCCGATGCGGCGGAGGGAGCGGGCTCAGTGGATCCGGGAGACGGGCCGGGCAAGGCGGACGATATCCGCCCCGCCTGCGTTGCCGTCGAGGTCGCCCGCATCCTCGCCCCTGCGGGAGCGGGACGTTTCCTCGGTGAGAACCTGAACCTCCGACCGGATCAGGGCGATACGGTCCAGCATGGCGAAGATCTTTTCGTGGTTGCCGGTGCCGGAGAGGCGGATTTCCTCGATGAACTCGCCCAGAAGCAGCCACAGCCCTTCCAGATCCTTGTAGGCGCGGCGGAGATCCGGGTCACCGCAACGCGCGCCTAGCTGGCGATACTTTTCGGCGGTGGACCGACACCGTCGCACATCCGGCATTCTGCTCTCCAGAAAAACGAGCCACTCGAAACGGACCACTTGAAAAGGGCCATCGGAAAAGGGGCCGACGGTGACGCTGGGAGGGAGGAGAGATCGCCCGTCACCGTCGGAACCCGCGCCGCAGACCGACGCTTGTGGATTGTTCATGGTGGGGAGGCTGCCGTCCTTAGCAATTGACAAGGGGGGAGCCCGCAATCGGAGGATGACGCGGCGGCCGCATTGACCCATTCGGATGAAGCGGGCAATCTCGCTCCCGCCGGGCGGTCCCGCTGGTGGTTCCGGGCGCCGGTGCTCCGGGCGCTGGTGCTCCGGATTGGGGACGCATGACCTTCACCTCGGCTTTCTCCATTCAGATCCGGGTGATCCGCGCCATTTTCTGGCGCAACCTCTACAATCTGACCGGCGTAGGCTTCCTGCTCTCGCTGATCGAGCCGGTGTTCCACATCGCGCTGATCGCCGCCTGGCATTTCGCCACGCGCATCCAGCCCGTGTTCGGCTCCAGCACCATCCTGTTCATCTCCAACGGGCTCTATCCCGTCTTCGTCTTCATCCAGCTGTCCTCGCACTCCCACACGTCGGTGAACCAGAACAAGATCGGCCAGCGCTTCAGCATGGAAACGCCGCTCGACTTCGTCATCGCAGACTGCGTGCTCAGGCTCTTCGCCTATACGCTGATCGGCTTCGTGCTGTTCGGGCTGGAGGCGGTCTTCATCACGCCCGACGCGATCCCCTCCGACTGGGGCGCGATCGCGCAGTCGATGCTGGTGCTGGCCGTTCTGGGCTTCGGCATGGGCGCGGTGAACGCGGCCATCGCGCCGATCTTTCCGCTCTGGCATTTCATCTACGCACCGGTCTCGCGCGTCTTCATGCTGTTTTCCGGGGTGCTCTTCATCACGGATTTCAAGCCCGTCTTCCTGCGCGACATCCTGTCGTGGAATCCGGTGCTGCACGCGGTGAGCCTGTTCCGGATGGGCTTTTATCCGACCTATCCGACGTTGGTCTTCGACCCCTTCTTCATGTGGTCCTGCGCGATTGGCGTGGTGGTGTTCGGGCTGGCCTGCATGGAGGTCAACCGTACCCGCATCAGCCGGCCGGCCTGACCCCATGATCGCGCTGGAAGACGTCGAGTATTACCACGTCGGCAACAAGGGCCGGACACGCGTCTTCGAGAACCTCTCGGGCGAACTGCCGACCGACCGCCGGCTGGTGGTCTTCGGCGCGCGCGGCAGCGGGCGCACGACGCTGGCGTGGCTGCTTTCCGAGCTGATCGACCCCGCGCGCGGCCGTGTGCGCCGCGACGTGCGCGTCTCGCCTCCCGTCGGCTTCTTCGGCGGCTTTCGCCCCAAGCTGACGATCGCGCAGAACGCGTCCTATCTGGCCGAGATCTACGGCGCGGACCGGCGCGCCGTGCTGGATTACGTCGCCTCGCTGCCGCTGATCGGGCAGCGGATGGACCTTCACTGGGGCGTGCTGCCGCGCAAGACCCGCGTCTGGACGAGCCAGCTGATCAGCCTCGCCATCCCCTTCGATGTCTATGTCTTCGACGGCGCGCCCTTTGGCGAGGTGCCGGAAATGCAGGCCTATGTGGAGGCCGTGCTATGGCAGCGGCTGGAGCATGCGGGGCTGATCATGCTGGCGCCCAATGTGCGTGTCGGCCGCGCCTATGCGGACTGCGCGGCGATCCTGAACGACGGGCAGCTCGCCTTCTACGAGGACGTGGAAGACTGCGTGCAGGATTTCAACCAGCTGGGCGGCATGCGCGGGTCGAACGCACGCGAGCCGGAGACCGGCCCGGAGCAGATCGCGGATGCGAGCTCGGAGGTCGAGGCGCAGTTCTAGAGGCTGGGCCTCTCAGGAGCATTCGCCGGAGATGAGGCAGCGGAGCTTGCGCGTCGTATCGCCGTCGCAGTCGTCCCCGACATCCGCCCCGTTTCGCCACGGCATCAGTGCGCCGAAGCGGCCCGCCATCAGGAGCGCGCGCGGTGCGGGCGTCCGCCATGTCCGTGCCCCGCAGCTCGTAGACGAGGATCAGCCGTTTCGGATCGACGGCCCCGCCGGCCCTCAGGAGATCCAGCTGCGCGGCGGCGCTTCGGCCCAGATCGCCTTCGCGGTTGCGGCTCCAGAGCTGTACGCCGATGCGGTCGAATGCCCGGTAGAGCGCGTGGGCGTTGCTGCCGTCAATGCCGGTAAAGCGCTGCGTCGGCGCGTTCAGCGGATTGGTGTAGAGGATCGCCTCCTTGGCCGAAGCGTGGACGAGCCGGGCATAGTCCTGGAGGAATGCGGTCGTCTCGGCCGGTGTCCGCCCGTCCTGCACTTCGTAGTCCAGCACGATGCCCTTGCCCTCCGGCGGCAGCGTTCTGGCGGGCAGGGGACAGAGATCCACGAGGCGACCGGGCGGCGGGGCCGAACGCAGTTGTTCTTCGCCGATCGGCTTGCCGCCGCTGCGGGCCGCGAGCTTCTCCGCCTCGACCTGGGAATGGCCGAGCACGAGAGCCGCCTGCGCCAGCGTGCAGTCGTTCGCCCGGTCGAGACTGGAGAAGAAGGTGCGCCGCCGCTCCCGATCGCCACCGGGACCGTCGATCGGCACGTTGCCCTTGGGATTGCGGCCGCACGCTCCCTTGTTGAAGCCGAGGTCCTGGCAGCGGTTCGCCCACTGGAACCAGTACTTTCCGACCGAGGCGCGGGATTCGTTCAGCCGGTCGAGATTCAGCGAGGCGGAATCTGTCAGGGGATAGAAGCGGTAGTTCCGGGCGTCATCCGTCGGCGGAGGCGGCGCTTGCCGGATGATCGCGAAGGGAAGTCTGGCGGCGTCCTGCGGCGAGAAGCACTGTTGCGCGCCAGCGGCGGTCGCGCCCCCCAAGAAGGCGGCGAGCACGCCTGCGAGGGCGACGAACTTGCGGGCGGCCCGCATGGTCACGCGCTCTCCGGCGTCCGAACCGAGCCGTGCCGCACCGTCATCGGCAGGTCGGGCGCTTCGTAGCGCGCCACGTCGAGTTCGTAGTATCGGGTGCCGTCCGTCGCTTCTTCCACCATCGAGAAGCCGAGCCTGGAATAATGCTCGGCGACCATGCCATTCTTGGCGGTCGGGATATACGTGCCCCTGAGCCGCGCGACCCCGGTCTCGCGGGCGCCCGCGACCACCTCAGCCAGCATGGCCTCCTCGACCTTGCGGCCGAGAACGCGGCAGCTCATCAGCCAGGTGTCGATGTCCCAGGCCGTCTCTTCGCCGTCCCGCCGCGTGCGGCAGATCACCAGCGCGATCATGCCGAGATCGCCGAACCTGTCCTGCAGCCGCACCTGCAGCGTCCAGACCGCCGGGTCCGCGTCGAACGCGGCGATGTCGCTTTCGCGGTAGCGGCGGGTGGTCAGGTTGAACTGGTTGGTCTTGTTGGTGAGCTGGGTGATCCGCTGCCGGCCCTGTACGTCGAAAGGCGTAGCGGTCATCACCATCGCCAGCGAGCCGAGGTAATCCCCGAGATCGCGGGATGTGGCGAACACCTCGGCGCGCTGCGCATCGCTGGCATAGGACTGGACGCGGATGCGATCCTCGGCCGAGAAGGTCACGGCCTCGAAATAGCCGGCCGCGAACAGGATTCCCGGGTACCAGCTCGGGTCCTGCGGCAGCTCCGGCACCGCTACCATGGGCAGCGCGGCGCGAAGCTGCGCCCGTTCCGCCGGGTTGTCGTCCAGCAGGACGAGGGCGTCGAGGCCGATATTCAGGCTGCGCGCGATCGATTCCAGGTTGCTGGCCTTGTCCGACCAGTTTGCCTGAAAGACGGAGATGTGGCTCTCCTTCAGCGCCATGTCCGGGTGCTCGCGGAAGGGCCGCCGGGCGACCTCGTCGTCGTTCTTGGAACTGACGGCCAGGATGATGCCGCGGTCGCGAAGGTCGAGCGCGGCATGCTGCACGGCAAGGAATGCCTCGCCGACGGCGCTGCCCTGGCCGATCTTGATGCCCTCCATCCCGTCGTCGCCGATCACGCCGCCCCAGACCGTGTTGTCGAGGTCGAGCACGAGGCACTTGCGGGCCTTGCCACGGATCGCGCCGAGAAGCCGCCCCACCATGTCGGCATGGGCCGGCCCGGCTTCGGCCGCGAAGGGCAGCTTGTAGGCGCCCCATTGCACCGCGTCGAACCAGAGGTCGGTGCCGATCCGCTCCGCCAGCGCGGCGGTATCCAGCACGGTGCAGCCGGTCTCGTCGGCGAGGTCGAGGATGCCGCGATTGACGTCCTCGATCATGGTGCGGATCGTGCCGCGCACGCGCCGCTCGTAGCTGCCGAAGAGCGGCGAGGGCGGTACGGGAACGGTCTGCAGGATGGGCGGCGCGGCGCGATTCCCGCGGAGCGCCGTGACGACGGTCCTCAGCTGTTCCAGCGCGGCGGCGCTCTGCTCATCGCCGCCACCGAGCCGGGAGCGATCGAGTTGCAGCCAGCGATGGTCCACCGCGACCAGCACCGCGTCGAGCCCGGCATTGTTGGTTTCGGAGGAAGGATCCAGCGCCTGCTGCATCACCTGGTCGAAAGGCGTCGTGACGAGATCCAGCAGCACGCCATGCCGCGCGGCGGCGGCGGGCAGGCAATCCGCGATCAGGTCCGTCGTGGCGTTCGAAAGGAGGCCCAGCCGGAACGGCGAAAGCGGCGCGAAATCGGCTTTCGCCTTGCGACGCCTGGCAATGGCCCGGCTCAGGCTGCCGGACTGCGTGGCGTCCAGCGCGAAATTGGAAAGCCGCTGCGCTTCCGCACCCGCCGGTCCTTCGCCGCTGCCGAACCGCCGGCAGAGCGACGCGAAATCGGCCGGGGCGGCGGGCAACCAGGGTAGCTGGACGAAGGGTGCGACCATGCTGCGTCTCCGTTTCGCGCTGCCGTAAATGCTGCGCCCGTCAGGCCGAGGGGAGCTTTTCCGCGATGAGATCGACCAGTGCGCCGACATTGTCGGGTGCCGTGATCTCGTCGCTGTCGAAGCGGATCTTCAGCGCGGATTCCAGCGCCACGATCAGCTTGACGTGGTTGACGCTGTCCCAGCCATCGACGTCGTCGGCGGTGGTTTCGTCGGTCAAAGCGAGATCGTCATTGTCGGTGATGTCGCCAAGAAGTTCGGCGATCTTGCTGCGGATCTGGTCACGGTTCACTGGAAGCTCCGGTTCTCAAGTTGATGCGTGTGTTGTCGGATGCGCCGTCCGGCCGTCGTCATGCCTCGGCGCGCAGAAGGGGCAGCATCGTGGCGACGGCGTCGGCAGCCTCCACGGGCGGAACGGTCGCGGTCTGGTCGGTGAGGATACGCGGCAGGCGCGGCGCTGATATCGTGAGGCGGGCCTGGGCGCGGGCCATGTCCGCGCAGAGGATCTCGCCGGCGGCCTTCGCCATGGCATATTCCGTCATCTGCTTCGGCCGGTCGGCCACCGCGACGGAAGACGGGTAGAGCGCATGCAGCGTGCCGCCGCTTCGTTCCAGCAGAGCTTGCAGCGTGGCGGCGAAGCCGTCGACGTAGAAGCGCAGGAACTCGGTAAAGACGGCCGGATCGAAGACGGTGCCGGATTGCCGGAAGATGCGCGGCGTCGCGAAATAATAGAAGTGAGTGATCTCGCCCGAGAGACCCGCGAGCTGCGGCGCGGCATCCCGGGCGGCGTCGAAGGGGAGCACCG
Organism: Faunimonas pinastri; assembly: GCF_900110915.1. GTDB lineage: Bacteria > Pseudomonadota > Alphaproteobacteria > Rhizobiales > Afifellaceae > Faunimonas > Faunimonas pinastri. The sequence goes on along the minus strand of NZ_FOFG01000004.1, from coordinate 126,973 downwards.
TGCAGCTCTTCGCCCCGCACGCCGCGACGATCTCGGCGCGCACCTTCTCCGCTTCCTCCGCGCCGCGCACATAGGTTATGACGGCCTGGCCGCCGCCTGCCGCGATCAGCTTGGCGGTCGCCGCGCCGAGGCCACGAGAGCCGCCGACGATCAGGGCGCGGCGGCCGACGAATTCTCCCGGCGTGACCTGCGCCGCGAGATCGGCGAAGCGGCTTTCCACCGGCGCAAAGCGCTCGAAGGCGGAGACTTCGCCCGCAACGCCGGAGCCGGAGATGTCGATCGTCGCCAGCCGGAACCGTTCGTCGAAGGAACGGGTGCGAACGAAGAGGCCGGCCGCGTTCGCAGGCTCCGTCAGCTTCACCGCAAAGCCGGAGAAGACCGAGTGCAGGCCGGGGCAGATCATCCCGACAAGCGTGGAGAGAAGGGCCAGCGCGGAGATGCGGGCGGTGCCCAAGGCCTGGCAGGCATGGGGGAACGCCGCCCCGAACGTCTCCGATGCGGCCGGAGCGACAAGACGTCCGGCAATGTCGGGGAACGTGGCGCTCGCCGGCTGGTCGGGAACGTTGCCGATGGCGAGATCGGACAGGCCCGACCATCCCGCAACATCCGCTTCGCCGCGCGGCCCGAACTTCAGCGTCAGGGTGACGGCGGCGGTGCCTTCAAGCTCGACCTGCGCCTTGAGGCTGCCGGCAGCGGGGCTCCGCCACGTCAACCGGACAGGCTGATCCAGATGGATGAAGCGGTTGAAGGCGACGCGGAGCGAGGCCAGCGACGAGAGCGGCACGCCATCGGCGGCGAGGCAATCCAGCGCCCAGAGTGCGGCGTGGACGCCGTGGACGACGCAATCGCCGGCTTGCGTCCGTCGCGCGGCCTGCGCGTCCAGGTGCATGGGATTGCGATCGCCGGAAAGGGCGGCGAAAAGCTGCTGGTCGGCGAGGCTGAAGCTGCGCGCATGAGCGGTCGCGGTGGGTTCCGGTGACCCGGTGGCGACAGTGGCGGTCATGCGGATCTCAATGCGCGGGCCGTCGGCCGACGACGACGCAATTCACGGTCAGCGCCTCTCGCTTGGCCCGCTCCAGCGTCACGCCGCTCATGGGGTAGACGACCGATTCCACCACCTCGAAGCCGGCATTCCGCACCAGCGCCGTCGCCTCGTCGGCGTTTCTCAGCAGGAAAAGATGATCGGGGGCGGGGCTGTTGGCGGGAACGTTGATCCACACCCGGCCACCCGGACGGGTGAGGTCGAACAGAGCCGAGAGCGCGGCCGCCGGATCTTCCAGATGCTCCAGCACCTCGCTGAGCACGATCGCGTCGAAGAGATCGTTCTCCCGCCGCTGGCTGCGGTCGAAGATATCGACCTGCCGGAAACTTGCCGTTCGCTTCGCCTCTAGCACCTCCAGCGAATGGCGGGATGCGTCGAGGCTCGCCTCCGATACGTCCCAGGCCGTTATCTCGCCGATCCCGGGTCGTTCGGCGGCCAGGCAGAGAAGAAGACCGTGGCCGGGGCCGATTTCCAGCAGGCTGGCGCCCTCGGGAAGGCCCGGCAGGAAGGTGTCCGCATAATGCTTCATGCAGCGGCAATGATTGAGCCAGATCACGTCGGAGACGAGCAGCCCGTTCATGTAGCGCGTCATGAACTCCTTGCGGCTGTAGACCTGCTCCAGCGCGTCGTCGAAGCGGGTCAGCCGGTAGGCGTTCGTCCTGCGGAAGTGCATCTCCTCCGGCAGGATGATCTTCTCGCAGAGGAATCGGTAGTCGGTGGCGAGTGCCGGCAACCCGCCTTCCGTGCTGTCCGCGAGACGCAGGATCATGGCCGTCAGCCGCTCGGAATGACGCAGCATGTCGGTATCGCGTTCGGCGAAGTTGCTCTGGAGGTAGCGCCGGTGCTGCGGCCATACCGCGAGTATGGCCTCCGTCAGCCGGGCGAGGCTCGGGAACTGCTCTGCGTCCATCAACTTGCACATCCCGCAGGCTTCCTCGTCGAAGCGGCGCCCGCCGGTCGCGTGGCGGGGCAGGGCCGGCGCGAGGCGGCGCTGTGGCTGCGCGAGGCGAACGGGGCGCTCAGGGCGAAGCTGCCAGAAGCGGCGCCCGTCCGCTTTCCGCCGGATTGGCTACCGGAGCTTCGCCGGCTCTGACTGCCTCGGCCTCAGCCTCAGTCTCGATAGCGCCGTTTCCGGCGGCACCGGCCTCTCCGGCATCGCCGGAGAGCCGCCCGATCTCCTGTCCGTCCGGTTTGCCGCGTGCGATCACGTCCTTCGCGAACTGCACCAGCGCCTTCGCCATGATCGGCTGGAATTCCTCGGTGTAGTGCTTGAAGTCCTTCCGCATCGCGGCCTTGATGCCGAATTCGGTCACGTATTCACGCGGCTCGATATAGGGCAGATCCAGCGCGTGCGCCGCGGCCATGAGCTTCTTGTAGAAGTCCGCCGGCCAGCTGATCGGGCGACCGTCTGGCATGTACTGCCATGTGAAGGTCACCAGTCCCACCGGGATGTCGACTGCGTCGAGGAAGGCTTTCAGTGCCGTGTGCACATCGCGCTTCTCGCCGCGCGCATTGCGCAGGAAGACACAGAGAAAATCCCGGTCTTCGATGTCGTCGGGCAGGAGGTCGATGAGCTTTTCGGCCAGGGAACGACGCAGCTCGTCGTTCATGCCGTTGACGCCCTTGTGGAACCACTGGCCGGCAAGCTTGTCCGCCGCCTCGCCGAGCGCACGGATCCGCTCAAGCAGATCCATGACGCGATTGCGGTTGAGGTAATAGCCCTCGAACTCGATCTCGTTGGAGGTGTTGGGCTCGATCAGCATCACGTCGATCTTGTTCAGCGCGACGCGTGGATTGGGCGAGAAATCGTGGTTGATCCCGCACAGCGTCTTGATCTCGCGCGGGACGTAGCGCTGGCCCTTGTAGATCTGCACTGTCTGCAGCATCTCGCCCAGCGTATAGGTGAAGTAGGGGACGCCGCCGAAGGTCAGGTCTTCCGGAACGCCGTCCCAGTCCGTGCCGGGCTTGCGACGCTCGGCATTGCGGATTCTGTGGAAGGGGCCACGCAGCAGGCAACCCCCGAACAGCAGGGCGCGTATCGCCAAATCACACCTCTGGGACGTTGAAACGCGAGAGCGGACCGGTTCGCCCGAGTGCCCGGAGGTTGTTCGCATCGGCCCGAACCGTCAAGCAACCCTGAGCCGAGCCTTTCGCGCGAGATACAACCTGAGGCTGGCGGACGGGTCCTCCCCGTCGAGTATAGTGAGGCCGCGGCACCGATGCCGCATTGGCGGACGCAGACATGGTCAAGCGCGCACGAGCCTGGGACATTTCGACAGGTGGACTGCCAGGGCCGGTGCCGAAGGCGTTCCTGCTGGCGGCGCTCCTGCTGGCCGGAACGGGAAGCGCGGCAGTCGCGGCCGGGGCGACCTGCGGCGGCGCGGCCGTGCAGACGGAAGTGCCGCGCGGCACGCCCTACAGCGATCGGCTGGCGGATAAGGCCGCCGTGCTCCCGCCTGATACAAGAGCCCTGATCTTCGGCGATTCCGATGCCGGACGCTGGCCGGCCGACCAACTTGACCATCTCTTCGGCACGCCTGTCCTGAATTTCGCGCAAGGTGGCGACCGTTTCGAGAATACGCGCTGGATGATCGACCAGGTGGATGCGCCAGCCGCCCGGGCGGTGTCCTCGGTGGTCGTGATGGTGGGGTCCAACAGCGTCAACCGCGACGATCCCTGCAGCCTGGAGGCGAAGGCCCGCGATCTCCTGCGGTCGCTGAAACCGAGATTTCCCGCCGCCCGGGTCTACTTCGTCAACATCCTGCAGAAGGGCAGGGTGGAGGGGCGCATGTCGGACCGCGTGCTGGCCGCCAACGACGTTCTCCGCGAGCTCTCGGCAGAATTCGGCCTCACCTATGTCGATGTGCACGGAGCCTTTGCCGCCGAATGCGGCGAGGCGACGGATTGCCCGCTCTTCGCCGAGGACCGCGTTCATCCATCCGCCGCCGGGTTCGACCTGATGAGCCGCGTCCTGGCTCGCGCCCTGCAACCGAAGCCGGGCTGAACGCTCCCGGATATCGCCGCCCTGATCAGGAGTTGCCTCTTTGCTGTTGGGAAGTACCGCCCTCGAGAAACTCCTCTGCAATCCGCTGCAGACCGGCTCGCTTGAAGATCTCGTCCCGCGCGTTCACGATTCCTGGAACGTGGAATTTCCCGGCCTCGCCGCGCTGCCCCGTTTCGACGGCGAGACCCGGCGGCTCAGGGTCTGCATCGCCACCGAGGACATCGTCGGTCCCGTCCGAAACGGCGGCATCGGCACGACCTATTCCTATCTGGCGCAGCTCCTGGCGCAGATCGGCTACGACACGACGATCCTGTACCTGAAGGGGCAGGAATGCGAGAACGGCACGATCGAGGAATGGGTGGAATACTACGCCCAACGCGGCGTGACCTTCGTACCCGTGCCGAATTACGGCGGCATCGAACGGATCCAGACCTCGGCCGACCGCTGGCTACTGGCGCCCTACAACATGATGCGCTACCTGCTGGATCACCCGATGGACGTGGTCCACGTCTCGGAGTGGCGCGGTTCGGGTTACCTCAGCCTGCTCGCCAAGCGGCAGGGCATCGCATTCCAGGACACGCTCTTCATCGTCAAGACGTCATCGCCCTGGCTCTGGAACCGCCTCTACGGGTCGCAGCCGCTGGATCGTCTCGACGACCTTGCCAAGACAACGGCGGAACGGCGCAGCGTGGAATATGCCGACATGGTGATCGGCGGCAGCCTGCACCTCCTGCGCTGGATGGGCAGCCAAGGTTACCGTATTCCCCGCTCGCATACCTTCGTCCAGCCCAATGTCGTCTCCTTCGACCATCTCCGCGATCTCATGGCGGAGCGGCCGGTGACGCCGGGCATGCGACTGCCGATCGACGAGATCGTCTTTTTCGGCCGGTTGGAATCGCGAAAAGGGCTCTTCACCTTTGTCCAGGCGATCAAGCGCATCATCCGCTCAGGCGGGCGCCTGCCGCCGCGCATCAGCTTCATGGGCAAGCCGGGCGCACGGCTGACCGCGCGGCCGAACCAGGACATCCTCGATTATATCCGCTCGGAAACGGCGGACTGGCCGGTCGAGGTGCAGATCCTCACCGAGTTCCAGCAATATGACGCGATCCGCTATCTCCTGAGCGGCGACCGGCTGGCGGTGATGCCGTCCATGATCGAAAACTCATCGCTGGCCGTCTACGAGGCTGCGATCTGCGGCATCCCCTTCGTCGCTTCCGATTCCGGCGGAACGCCCGAGCTGATCGCGGCGGAGGACCATGGCTTCGTGCTCTGCGATTCCCATCCGATCCCGCTCGCCGAGAAGATCTCCGAGGCGGTCCGGCTCGGTGGCTATGTCGCCCGGCCGAGCTTCCACAACGACGACGTCCTGGGCGAGTGGAGGCAGTTCCACCTCGATCTGTCGCGCGGGCTGAAGGAGCATCTGCTGAAGAGGGCGCCTCCGCCGGTCCTGCACGAGGCCGCGACTTCGGCCTGCCTCTACCATGTAAGCGGGGACGCGGAACTCCGCCAAACCCTCGATTCACTGGCCGCGCAGGGGCATCTGCCGGCGGAAGTGCTGGTGGCGGTCGATGGCGACGATCCGGATGGCGTTAGCCAGGTGGAGCGGATGGGCGCGGAATATCCGTTTTCCGTTCGCGCGATCGAGGCGTTCGACCTCGATAGCGGGCCGGCCTTCAACCTTCTGGCCGGGCAGGCGAGCGGCGAATTCCTGCTGTTTCTCTGGGCCGGTTCGACGCTTCGCGCCGAGGGGCTGACCGCGCTTTCCGGGATCGCTCAGGCCAGCGGCGCCGATGTCGTGAACTACTTCTACCGGGTCGCCCATGGGCCGGAAAAAGCGGACCGCGACTATCTCAGCGCCATCGTGCTGGGCAGCGTGACGGAGGCTTTCTTCCGCACCGACCTGACGGCGCTGCCGCTGTTCGTGCGCGCGTCCGCATTTGCGGTCACCGGCGGGTTCTCCACGGATTACCGTGTCCTCGGGCAGGATTACGAATTCGTGGCCAACGCGCAAATCAACGGCCTGCATTGCGAGACGGCTCTGGTCGAACTCGGCACCGTTCCTGCCTGGAACGAGGAATGGCTTTACCAGCGCTGTTACGACGAGCCGGTCAGCCAGTTCCGCGCCATTCGCCCGCAGCTTGCCTCCGTGCCGTTGGCGCTTCGCGAGCTGCTGCTGATGAGCAAGGGCCTGCAGGCGCGGCCGGGCGGCGGTGGGAGGGCCAAGCCGGGACGTTCGGCGCCCGCCCGGGCCTCCGCCGGTCCGGCCGCCAAGGGCACGTTCTCGCGCATGTTCTCCGCCTTCATGGGCGACGTGGCGGACGCTGCGGAGCCACAGGCCGCTCCCCCGTCCTCACCCAACCGGACGGTCCGCAACATCGGCGAGCAGATGGCGCGCTCCCGCCTCGATCCGGAGGGGCGGTTCAGCGGCGCGGTGCTGACGGCCCGCAAGGGCGAGCTTCTCGGGCTGATCGTGGACGAACAGCAGCCGGCGCGTCCGGTCGAGCTGGAAGTTCTGATCAACAACAAGCCGGTGTCGCGCATCAAGGCCAATGCCGATCTGCCGACCGCGCTGAACCTGCCGAAGGCGCTGCAGCGGCACGGCTTCGTGCTGCCGGTCTTCAGTAGCCGCTTTCCACTGGGATTGCAGCGGCGCGGCAAGAGCGTGTCCTTCCGCATCGCAGGGACCGACATCGCCTTTCCCGCCTCGCTCGTGGCGCCGCCGGATCGGCCGCTGCAGAGCTTCGGCATCGAGGGCTATTGCGATCCGAGCCAGAGCGGCGTCGTGCGCGGCTGGGCCTGGATGCCGAAGCAGCCGGATGCCGTCGTGGATGTCAGCATCTTCATCGACGGGCGCTTCCTCGCGCGGATCCCGGCGGATGCGGAGCGGCTCGACCTTCGCGACAACGGGATCGGTTCGGGCGCCTACGGCTTCTCGATCACCGTGCCCAAGGTGCTACGGGAAGGCCCCGCCAAAACCGTGGAAGTCGTCTCGTCGGAGACCGGACTGCTCCTGAAGCGCGGCTGGCTGCTGCTGGAGGGCAATTCCGTCCAGTTCGCGAAGGCCTCCCGAGACGCCCGCATCGGAGCCGGCGCATCTTTCAAACGCAAACTGCCGGCCCGAGGGCCGGCAGTGAATTGATCCAAGAAGGCTATGGCCCTCAGGCCGTGGCGGCCAGCGGCGGCTCCGTCGTCTCGACCGGCTGCGGCTCGTCCCGTCGCCAGGTGGAAACGCAGGGGATCTTGCTCTTGTCGCAGCGGTGAGCGAAGCGCTTGGCGATGGTCTGCACCTCTTCCATCAGCCCGTCTTCAAGCTTGGTCGGGTTGAGGCCCAGCGCCAGGAACTGCTCGTTGCTGACGACCAGTTCGTTCTCCGCCGCCTCGACGCGAGGATTGCGGACGTGCTCGTAGGGCACGCCGGTCATTTCCGAGATCTTCTCGGCGAGGTCGATCAGGCGATGCGTTTGCGTCATCTGGTTGAGGATCATCACGCGATCGCCCTTTTTCGGCGGGTTCGCGATGGCGATCTCGATGCAGCGGACGGTGTCGCGAATATGGATGAAGGCGCGGGTCTGGCCCCCCGAACCATGCACGGTGAGGGGATAGCCGATCGCCGCCTGCATCAGGAAGCGGTTCAGCACCGTGCCGTAGTCGCCGTCATAGTCGAAGCGGTTGATCAGCGCTTCATGCCGGGCGGTCTCGGGGGTCTGCGTTCCCCAGACGATGCCCTGGTGGAGGTCGGTGATCCGGATGGCGTTGTTCTTGTTATAGTAGAAGAAGAACAGCTGATCCTGCGTCTTGGTCATATGATAGACGCTGCCCGGATTGGCCGGGTAGAGGACCTCAAGGTCCTGCGGGCCATTGGCGGTCTGAACCGTGATGGGCAGGTAGCCTTCCGGGATCGTCAGGCCGGCGGTGCCGTAGCCGTAGACGCCCATCGTGCCGAGATGGACGAGGTGTGAATCCACGCCCGCTTCCACCATGGCGCAGAGCACGTCGTGCGTGGCGCAGAGATTGTTGGAGACGGTGTAGCGCTTCTGGCGCGCGCCCTTCATGGAATAGGGGGCCGCCCGCTGCTCGGCGAAGTGCACGATGGCCTCGGGCTGCACCTCGCTCAGCAGTTCCACGAACTCGTGGAAGTCCTCGCCCAGCGTCAGGTCGACGAAGCGAATGGTCTTGCCGCTCACCTCTTTCCAGGCCGCGAGCCGGGCTTCCATGGTTGCGATGGGGGTCAGCGATTCGGCGCCGAGCTCCACATCGATCTTCCGACGCGAAAGGTTGTCGACGATGACGACCTCGTAGCCCAGATTGGACAGGTGAAGGGCTGTCGGCCAGCCGCAGAATCCATCGCCACCCAGCACCATCACGGTGCCCTTGGCTCTCGGGTGTCGCGTCAGAATGCTCATGCCATCAGGCTCCCGTGTTCCTCGCGTTCCAATTTGCGTATCACACGCATTGCTTCAAGAAGGCTGGTGATCACAACCTTCTTCTCGCTCTCGCTGGCGCCGTTCTCGACATATTCCAGAACTTCGCGAACCGTCTCGGGAAAAGTGAGGGTGGCGACTTGCTTCCGCATCTGCCCGGCGCGGCGATAGACCTCGATCGTTTCGGCAAGATCCCGTGCCTCGTCGTCGGCCAGCGTCGAGGCGATCTCGTCGGGCACGTCGAAGGTGCTCTTAGAAACGACGCCGAGACGCTCCCGCTTCACCGATCCCGTTGCATCCTGGTATGTTCGAAGCACCCGGAGGCTCTTAGGCTGGTCTATAACGATAAGCATAGGAAGGTACCCACCTCGTTCAATGCGGTATCAGGATAAAGCCTCTGGAGTTCCCCACCATAAACCGCAGGGTGATTTTAATAACTCCAGGTTGTGGTTCTGCCGAAATGTTTTGCCAAGAATAGAATTGTTTTAAGTCTATTATTTCTCAATAGCTCTCTGGGGCATCATTGTTCTGAAATCTCACTTCCGCCCCCTATAACGCGTCTCGCCCGTTCCGAAATTCTGGGTGAGACCCGTGGCGGGATCGTAGACCCAGGCATTGCCCTGCGCGTCCGTGCCATAGGACAGGGGCTTTGTCGTGGCACTGGTTCGGCCGGGTGCTTCGTAGTGCCCCCAGCCTGCGCCGGCCTGTTGGCTGCCGATCGCACTGTTCACGGCGCCCGGATTCGGCTGGTCCGCCGCCGCGCCGCCGGACGAGGTCGCGCTTGGAGGCGAGGTGCCATAGGGAAGGCCGAGCGTCTGGCCCGTTGCCGGCCCGCTCGCCGCTGCTGCGAGGAGAACCGCGCAGGCGATCGCGAACCGGGCGGTCGACGGCACCTTGCGGCAGGCCAGCGCCCGCGGGGCAGGCATGCCGCTCATCGCGCGTGGTCCCGGATGGCGCGGACAAGAACAAGTCCGATGAACCAGAGGCACGCGGCGATCATGGCCGTGCGCATGGTGGCGAGGAAGGGCCGGGGATAGCTGGCGCTTTCCGGCAGAGCGGGTTGCACATAGGGCGTGAGATAAAGGTGCTGGGCGGCAGCATTGGCGCGGGCCTGGTCGAGTGCCTGCATGGTGCTGACCAGCATGGTCTGTGCGTATTGCCGATCCATGTCGAGCTTCTCGTATTGCGAGACCACGCGCGTCAAGGATTCGCTGCCGCCGCGATTGTTGCCGACCTGCCGCTCGATGCTGGCGAGCTGGTCGCGCGTGGCATTGATCCGCGTCTGCACCGTTTGCACGGCCGGCGAGGACGCATCGAGGTGCTGGCGCGTCAGGGTCGCCAGCTGCGTTTGCAACGCGCTCAGATTGGCCCGCAGCGTCTTGGCCAGATCGATGTTGCTTGAAACGAGATTGGAGTTGGGGTCGATCACGCCTTCCGTGTTGCGGTAGGCATCCATCGCGGCCTTGGCCGTCTGCATCCGGTCCTGCGCGCGCTGCACCTCCTGCTCGGCGAAGCGGACGGCGTCCTTCTGGGAGCGCAAGGCGAGATCGTTGATCAGCTCTTCCGAGAGCGTCACCAGCGTCCGTGCGATCAGCTGCGCGTCCTGCGGCCGGAACGCCTTCACCCGGGCGTTCGCGATGCCCGTCACCGGGTCGAAGCTGGCGCTGATCATCCGCTTCCAATAGGCGACGAAATCCTCCATCGAGCGGGAATCGTCGAAGCGGGAAAACCGGTCGCCCACATCGCCGGAATAGAGTTCGCGGATGTGGATGCGCTTTTCCAGTTCGTCCACGGCCTGCCGGCTCGTGAGGAAATCCGTGACGATGTAGTTCTGCTGGCTGCCACCGGCACTGCTGCCGCCCCCGCCGATCACCGTCGCCAGCGTCTGGAGGCTGCCGGAACCGGAGCTTGCGCTCGTGTCCGTCACGGAGAAGCGGAATTCGGAGACGTACTCCTTGGAGGCGATGAAGAAGGAATAAAGCGCGGTCAGCAGGATCGGCAGGAGCACGAAGACGGCGAAGGAAAGCGCGATGGCGCCGGTTCGGCGCTCCTGAATGCGCGGCAGGGACGGCAGGTCCGGGATGCGCTGCTGCTGAACCTGGGGGACGGCCGGAGGATTCTGGGGCTTCCAGTCGGGCCAGACTTCGGAGCGAAGGGGCGGCAGCGGGGCGGGCAGGGGCTCCGTCCGGGCGACGGCCCGGCGCAGCGCCGCGGTCTCGGCGGCTGCTCCGGAGCTTTCCTGCTCGCCGGGAGCGTCCTGCCCCGGACGGTCCTCGGCGGCATAACCCTCGCGATAGGACTCGGCGCTCTCCCGGGCAGCGAACCCGCGGTCCCCGATTCCTTGGCTGTGATCCGCTTCGGGGACAGTCACCAATGCTTCTCCGCGGAGCGTGTCTGCAGGAGATTATCACGAGAGATTCGGAAATGTCACCACTGGACCGAAAGGAGAATCTGATCATAGTCACGAGAATTGGCAACTGGACCGTGATAAATCACGATATCGACAAGTGAAGATATGCAACCTATTGGTGTGTATTGTAAATCTACTTGCGTCATGGATATCTTGATCCGGGCAGAGCCGGGTCCTGACAGGATCGGCACAGTCCATCTGTGAAATACTTCATGGAGCACTCCGTCCAACCACTCTGTTCTTTGTCGGACTTTGAAAGGTCCTGGCTGGAAACCGGGGCGGGAATGGAGCCTGACTCCGGGTTGGGAGCGGGGTCGGGCATCGAGGATGCATGGTCGCGCGCGTTTCCCGATCTCCGGAGCGCCGCGCCGGAGGGGCCGGCCAAGGTCCGGCCGCTTTCCATCTGCATCGTGACCGAAGACATTGTCGGCCCGGTGCAGAATGGCGGCATCGGATCAACCTATGCGGTATTGGCCGAGGTGCTGGCCGCCTCCGGCCACGATGTCACGATCCTCTATCTGCCCGGCCACAAGGTGGATGTCGGCTCGGTGGAGGAATGGGCGGAGCACTATCTGCGGCTCGGGGTGAGGCTGGTGGCGGCGCCCAACCACGCGATGCGGGAAGGCCTTGTCGGGCCGCAGGAGCGCTGGCTGCGCCCGTCCTTCAACATGATGCGCTATCTTTCCGAGCATCGCTTCGACGTGGTCCACTTGTCGGAATGGCGCGGCGCGGGGCTCCTCAGCCTGACGGCGAAAGAGCAGGGCCTCGCCTGCCGCGACACTCTCTTCGTGGTTAAGTCCTCGTCGCCCTGGCTGTGGAACCGCATGTACGGACTGCAGCCGCTGGAGCGGCCGGACGAACTCGACCGCATCTACGCGGAACGGCGGAGCATCGAGCTTGCCGACATGGTGGTCGGCGGCAGCGCGCACCTGCTTCGCTGGATGGCGGCGCAGGGCTACGAACTCCCGCCGGGCCGCACATACGTCCAGCCGAACATCCTGCAGCTGCCCTCTGTCCTGCCGACGCGGCCGGATGAGGCGGGCCAGCGCCGGGCCGTGGATGAGATCGTCTTTTTCGGACGGCTGGAAGCGCGCAAGGGACTGGTGATCTTCTGCGACGCGGTCGCCCGCATGATCCGCGAGGGCATAAAGCTTCCCCCAGTCGTCAGCTTCATGGGCAAGCCCGGCGCCCGCCTTCCGGCGCGGCCGGACCAGTCCGTCGTCGATTTCATCCGCGAGGTGACGGAGAACTGGCCGACGGACGTGCGGATCCTTTCCGAGTTCCCGCAGCCGGACGCGCTGCGTTATCTGCTTTCCGGCAAGCGGCTCGCCGTCATGCCGTCGCTGATCGAGAATGCGTCGCTGGCCGTCCACGAGGCGGCGGCCGCGGGGATACCGTTCATCGCTTCGGATGTCGGCGGCACGGCCGAACTGATCCGCGCCGAGGATCGCGGCGAGGTGCTCTGCCGACCGCACCCGATCCCGCTCGCCGCCTGCCTGGCCAAGGCGCTGGCGGAGGGAGCCTATGTCGCCGCCCCCAGCTTCGACAACGACGCCAACACGGAGGTCTGGCGCGCTTTCCACCGTCGCCTGTCGACCCGCGCGCCCGCCGCTCCGCAACATGAACGGGAGACGGCGGCGTCGCCGGAGCCGTCGCTGGCCGTCTGCATCTATCATGCCGGCGATCTCGAAAGCCTCTCCCGAACTCTGGGTTCGCTGGATGCGCAGGGGCGACCGCCGGCGGAAGTCGTGATCGCCATCGATTCGCCCGCGCATGGTGCGGTCGCGGCCGCCCGCGAGCTGACTTCGGCCCGGGAAACCGTCCGCGTCATCGATACCGCCGACCAGGATGCCGGCGCATCGCTGAACAGTGCGGCCGCGATCGCGACAGCCGACATCCTGCTTTTCATCTGGAGCGGGATGGAGCTGGCCGAGCGGGCGCTCGCCGAGACGGCCGGCATCTTCGATGCCTCGGGCGCCGATTGCCTGAACTTCCTGTTCCGGGAAGAGGCGGCGGACGGGGAAGGACGGCAATTGCTGCGGGCGCCGATCGTCGCGGAGCGAGGCGGCGGCTTCTTCTCCCACGAGGTCGCGGCCCAGCCGCTGGCCGTGCGGCGCGCCTGCTTCCGGGCAACGGGTGGCTTCACCGGCGATTACCGCGTGCTGGGCTACGAGCGCGAATTCGCGATACGCGCGGCCCGCTCGGGCTTTCGCTGCACGACCGGCCTCTCGGTCATCGGCACGGTTCCCCGGCTCTCCCGCCAATGGCTGAGGGACCGGGGCTATGACGAACTGGGTAGCGCGGTGCGTGCCGTCCGCCCGGAGCTTGCGGGGCCGTCCGGCGAGATCGCGGGCGGCCTTCTTCTCGCCAAGGGATTGTTCACGCGGCTGGCCATCCAGCGGCAGCGGCGTCTCGAACTGAATGCCCCGCCATCCGCCAACCGCACGATCGTTGCCCGTGTGGGAGCGATCCTCATGGCCGGGCGGAGCGGCCGAGAAGTCCTTGCACCGCATGACCCCTCCCGGAGGGGCCGAGGGCCCGCCGCGGGTTCCATGCTGCTGACGGGCGAAAGCGCCGAGGGGCGCGTCCTCTTCGTGCGTAACGGCGCGATCCACGGCTGGGTGCGCGACCGGCATCGTCCCGGCGAATACCTGACGCTGGAGGCCGTCTGTGCGGGCCGGGTCGTCGCGGTGGATACGGCCATGCGGCGGGCGAGCTTCGCGCGGGCGGATCTCCCGCCGAGCTGGGACGGCCATCTGTTCCAGCTCCCCGCCTTCGCGCCGGGGCTTCTCGCCCGGCTCGCAACAGGAACCCGCACCGTCCAGCTCAGGATCGCAGGCACGGGGGAAATTCTGGGCGCACCGATCGAGGTTTTCGCGCCGGCCGCGGATATCGGACCCACGCGCTTCGAGGGCTTCTGCGATCCGAGCGACGAGGGCGTGGTGCAGGGCTGGCTGCGGTCGCGCTCCGACGCCGATGGCGAGCTCGATGCCGCGATCTTCCTGGACGGGCGATTCCTGGCTGCGATCCGGGCGGACCAGTATCGCGACGACCTCGCGCAGAAATCGGTCGGCACGGGCGAACACGGCTTCCGCCTGCGGCTGACGGAAAGCCTGGGCACGGGCGAGGCGCACCGGATCGACATCGTCATCGCGCAGAACGGCCTGCGCCTGAAACGGTCGCCGATGGTGATCGCCGGACGGCAGGTCCGGCAACGACGATTCTGGCCCTGGGCCTGACGCAACGCTGGCAGAGCCGGCTCAACTCGAAGGACCTGACGATGCGGATTCTGATCACCGGCGGCTGCGGCTTTATCGGGACCAACCTTGTCGCGACACTGAACGGAGCGGGGATCCACGAGGTCAGCGTCTTCGACAACGAGAGCATGGGCAAGCGGGAGCACCTTGCCGGCCTGAAGGCGGATTTCATCTCCGGCGACCTCGCCGATCCCGATGCGATCCACGCGGCGCTGGAAGGCGTGGACGCGGTGGTGCATCTGGCCGCCGACACCCGCGTCATGGATTCCATCGCCGATCCCATGTTCAACATGCGCTCCAACGTGGTGGGCACGCTGAACCTCCTGGAAGCCATGCGCGCGCGGGGCATCATGCGGCTGGTGAATGCCTCCACGGGCGGCGCGATCGTCGGCGAGGTGGAGCCGCCGGTTCATGAGGAGATGGTGCCCCGGCCGGCCTCGCCCTATGGCGCTTCCAAGCTCGCTGTCGAGGGCTATTGCAGCGCCTATGCCGCAAGCTACGGATTGAAGGCGCTGTCGCTGCGCTTCGCCAATGTCTACGGCCCGCGCTCCTTCCACAAGGGCAGCGTGGTGGCCGCGTTTTTCAAGACGATCCTGGCCGGGCGGCAACCCGTCGTCTATGGCGATGGCAGCCAGATCCGCGACTTCGTCTTCGTGGAGGACCTCTGCCGCGGCATCCTTTCCGGTATCGAGCGAGGTGCCTCCGGGGTGATCCAGCTGGGCTCGGGGCGGCCGACGTCGCTGAACGAATTGCTGGACACGATGCGGGACGTGGTGGCGCCTCGCGCGCTGGAGGTCGATTATCAGCCCTTCCGTCCGGGCGAGGTGGTCGCGACCTATTGCGACGTCTCCAAGGCGCGGCGGGAACTCGGCTTCGACCCCTCCACCCCGCTGGCCCATGGCCTGGCGCAAACCTGGGACTGGTTCCTGGGGCAGCGAGGGGAGGCGCCCGCCGCCTGACGGTATGGGGCGGCGAGCGTCGATGGCACCCTTGTTTGATATCCGCGACTGGTTTGATATCCGAGACTGGGATCGGCGCTTCGGGCTTCCCGTTCTGCGCTTTGCCGTCGAGCGCATCCTCCTGGGGCGCCTTGCTCTTCCCCGTGGGGCGGTTCGGCTCCTGCTGTCTCGCCGGCTCCGACAGATCGGGCCGTCCGTGGAGAGCGGCTTCTACCTTCGCCAGCTGAATGGTGCGGCCCGTGGGGCCGCCGCGCGCGATCCGGTGCTGCACTATCATCTCGTCGGCCGCTTCCAGAACTGGGCGCCGAACCCCGGTTTCGACCCGATCTTCTACCGCGAGCGCCACCCGGAGCTGCGCTGGCATGACGATCCGGTGCTGCACCATGCCCGCCTGGGGGGAAAAGCCGGCCCCACGGTCCCGCTTAGGCCCGTCGGGCGGCGGGAAAGGGGAAACGCCGCGTCGCGCCCCGGGGTCCTTACGCTGCACCACTCCCGCGGCGGCGGCAGCAGCCACTTTCTCGACCTCTACGAGGAAAGCCTGCGCCGCCGGGGCTTTCGCCCGGTGCGCCTTTCCCGCCTGAGCCGGGCCGCGCCGCTCTTCCAGGCCGTGGACACGGAAACCGGCGAGGCGCTTTCGCCCGTCTTCGACCTCTTCGAGGAACCGGAGCGCGTGGGCGAACTGGCTGCCGCCACGAAGGCGGTCGCCCTCGTGGTCAATCATCTGGTGGACCTCCCCGCCAGCGCGTTCTCGCGATTGCCCGAGCTCTGCCGCGTGGCCGATCTGCGGCTGGGCGTCATCCTGCACGATTATTTCTGGATCTGCCCGCGCATCAATCTCGTGGATGCGGAGGGTCGCTTTTGCGGAGGGCAGAAGGGGCGCGCGTGCGTCGGCTGCGTGCCGGCGGAGGACGGCGGAGCTCAATCGCTCGAGCAATGGCGGAGCGAGGCGCATCGGTTCCTCGCCGCCTGCGACCGGATCATCGCCCCCAGCCGCGACCTCGTCGACCGACTGCACCGCCACTGGCCGGATCTTTCCATCCGGGTCTGGCGCCCGGAAGACGACAACGAAATCACGCCACCCCGAATGCCGTCCATCGGGCCGGGAGAAACCCTGCGCGTTGCCGTGCTCGGCCGGCTCAATGTGGCGAAGGGCTACGAGGTGGTGCTCCGGCTGGCCGAAGAAATCGCGCGGCGCAAGGCTCCCGTCCGGCTGCTCCTGCTTGGCCAGTCCGTCGGCGATGCCGCGCTACGGAAGGCCGGCGTGGAGGTGCTCGGGCGCTATCCTCCCGGCGGGGCGGAGGATCTTTTGCGGCGGACGGCTCCGCACGTCGTCTTTATCCCCGCGATCTGGCCGGAAACCTGGTCCTTCGTCCTGACGCATGCCCTCCGCGCGCAAGTGCCGGTCCATGCCTTCGATCTCGGCGCGATCGCGGAACGCCTGCGCGCCATCGGTCATGGCACCTTGCTTGATCCCGAGCTTGCGGATAGGCCCGGTGACCTGCTCGACCATTTCCTCGCGCTCCTTCCTGATGCGACCGGGCAATCGGCAGCCGCACGCGAAACGGGAGAGTTGCAGGAATGAAATGGCGGTTTCCGGCGCTGATGCCCTCGGGGCGGCTTCGCCGGCCGGTTCGCAGGATCATCGCCGTCCAGGCGGGACCGAACCCCTCGTTCGACTATTATCTCGGCCCCCGCCTGCGCCGGTTCGGCAAGATGCCCTACGAGATCGTGGACATCGACCGGGTGCCGTCGCTGCTCGACGCGGAACGGCTGGACGGGACGCTGATTCTCTTCTGCCGCTATCTGACGGCCGCATGGCTGGACCTGATCGAGGCGCGGGGTGGCATTCTGGCCGGGGTCGCGCTGTTCCTCGACGACGACATCGATGCGCTCTTCGCCGATCGCAGCGTGCCGGCGGACTACAAGCTGCGCCTGCTCAGGCTGCACCTCAGCCATCGCCGCCGGCTCGCAAGCTGTCTCGACCTGCTCTATGTCGCCAATCCCCGGATCGCGGAGCGCGATAGCCTTGCCGAGCTCCGGCTGCTTTCCCCGATGTCCGGCCCTCGCGATGAGCCTCGATCCCGCGAGCCGCAGATCGGTCTGCGGGTGGCGTTTCATTCCACCTCCGTGCATCGCGGCGAGCATCGGTGGCTGCGCCCCGTCCTGCGCGACGCGCTGAAGGCGGAGCCCGGCATCACGGCCGAAGTGGCGGCGGGCCTGCGGCTGCGGCTTCTCTGGCGTGGCCAGCGTGGCATCCGCTTCTTGCGGTCGCGATCCTGGCCCGATTTTCGCCGCGACACGGCCGAGCGCGGCGCGGACCTGCTGCTGGCACCCCTGCTGCCGAGCCCCGCCAACGCCGCTCGTGCCGCAACCAAGCGTATCGATGCCATGCGGCTCGGCGCGGCGCTGCTGGTTTCGGACGCGGAGATCTACAAGCCGAACGCGGAGGAACTGGCGCTCGGCATGTGCGTGCCGATCGAGCCCGGCCGCTGGAGCCAGGCGCTGGTGGCGCTCGCCCACGACCGGCCGAGGCTGGAACGCCTGCGCGATCTCAACCGGGCGCACGTCGAGACGATGAACGCGCGCGCCGAGCCGCTCCTGCGGCCGAAGGAATTGGCTGGCCTTAACCTCTGAGCCGTTGGAGGGCCTGAGCGAAGCGGGCGACCAGCGCGCCGTCGATGGCCGAACCGCAGGTTTCCAGCACGAAGCGCTTTGCGCCTTCCCCGTCGTTCTTCAGCCAGTTCGTCGCCTCGCCGCCAAGGCGTCGGGCGTAGCGAAGGGCGGGGTCCTGCAGCACCCCGATCCGCAGGCCGGCAGCCTGCGCGCGGGCGAAAAAGGCCCAGTCGGAAACCGGCGCATGGTACCCCGGATCGGGAAAGCCGCCGAGCGCCAGAAACGCGTCCCGCCGCATCATGGCGGCGCGGTCGCCGAAGCCGTTGAAGAAAAGCCCGGCGCTCGCGGCTTCTCCCATGAAGATGAAGCGGCCGGTTGAGACGCCTTCCGCAGCGTTGCCGTCGACGAGGTCCAGCGTCGTGGTGACGATGTCGAACCATCCGGCTCGCAGGGCGGTGGCGAAGCGGGAAAGACCGTCTTCGGTGAGAATGTTGTCGTCGTCGAGGAACAGCAGGGCATCGCTTCCGGCCTCCGCTACCGCAGCGTTGTAAGCGGCTGCCGGAGAGAGATGGCGCTCCGACCGGACCAGCCGAACCGGATGCGGCGTCGCGGCCCCAAGCACCGGCAAGGCGAGCGGGGCGTCGCCGGCATTGTCGAAGACGACCAGTTCGACGGCGCAACCCGGACAATCGCCGACGCTGGCGAGCGCCTGCAGCAGGGTGGCCTCGCGATTGCGCGTCACCACGCAGACGCTGATGCTCTCGATCGCGGTGTTCTGTGTCGCGGGTGATCGGATGGGTGCTGCAGCGATCTC
This sequence comes from Faunimonas pinastri, assembly GCF_900110915.1. Taxonomy (GTDB): domain Bacteria; phylum Pseudomonadota; class Alphaproteobacteria; order Rhizobiales; family Afifellaceae; genus Faunimonas; species Faunimonas pinastri. Next base: position 108,453 of record NZ_FOFG01000004.1, on the reverse strand, counting down.
GCGCAGGAGCGCCGGCCAGTCCGTCGCGTCCTCCGGTACGTTCGAAGGTTTCGGCGGCGTGCGGAGCGCTGCCGCGATGGTATCGGCGAGATCCTGCGCGTTGGCCGGGCAGGCCGGTCCGGCGCCATCCTCGCCGCTATCGTAAGCGGCGGTCGCGATCAGCGGCACGCCGGCCTTTCGCGCCATCCGCAGCATGGGGTCGTCGCCGCATCGAAGGGCCGCGAAAACGGCGAGGCGGCCGGGCTCGGCGAGGGTTTGGAGCATGTGTTCGCGATCGGTCGTGCCTTCCAGCCGGAAGCGGAAATCCCAGCGGGCGGCGCGGACCCCCATGTTCTCCAGCGAAATCGCTCCGTCGCGCTCGTTGGCAGGGCCGAGAAAGGTCACCGTGCGAGGTTCGAGTTCACCGCGTCGCGCCAGCTCTTCCATGGCATCCATGAAGAGGTAGGCGCCGTTTTCCCGGGAAAGCGGCCCGACAAAGGTGATGTCGCGGAGCGGGGATGGGGCGGGTCCGGTCGGCGCGATGTCGGGCAGCGGCAGGCCTGCGTTGAGGATCGGTGGCAGGTCGGTCCCGAGCGTTCGGATCTCGTCCAGCGCGTGCTGGCCGGGCACGATGAGCCGATCGGCAAGGCGGAGGCAGGTCCGTTCCATCGCGTCGGCCACCAGCGGTGAAAGCCCGCTGGGTGCACGATCCTCGCCGAGCGCGACCGAGCGCGACGGCCGGTGTCCCCAGAGCGCGATCCGTGTGGTGCCGAACGCTTCGCCGCAGGCCCGCATGGTGAGCAAGCCATGGGCGATGCCGCCCCCAAGCGGCGCGACGATGAGGTCGAACGTCTCGCCGCGAAGCTGCTGGGTAAGCCTGTATGTGTCGCGGAGCGGGGCGGTGTCGCCGGCGCGACCGCTGCCGCAAACCAGCGGAAACGGCAGATCCGCGACGTCTTCGTCGCTCGCGAGCAGCACGGAATGGCCGGCGCGGGTCAGCTCCGCCGCAGCCGGCGCAAACCGGTTCGGCTGCGCGCCCCAAAGCCCGTGGCGCGCGGTATCGAGGAACAGGATCCGCATGGGTGTGCTCATGATCGCACTGCGTGTCGCCCGATCCTGAACGTGGCGAGCAGGGTCCCCCGCTCGGCGTCGACCAGCGTGCAGCGGCCGCGAACTCCTGGACGCAGCGGCAGCGTGAAGCCGTGCAGGCCGTCGAAACCCTCGGGCATGTCACGTCGCGCGCGCGTCGGTCGGCCTTGCGAGAGAACACGTTCGCCCTGCCGCAGCGCCAGCAGCGGCCTGTAGCTCCGATCCTGGCGATCGAGAACCCAGCCGGTGAGGGCGCGGCTACCATGCGCGCCGTCGATGCGCGCGCGCATCGATCCGCGGTCGAACTCGAGGGGCGGGACACCGTCATCGTCGGCGAACGGACTGCCCGGCAGTTCGAAGCCGCCATCTTCGACAAGGGCGCGGATACCGGCGGCGCTCCCGACAAGCTCCAGCGGCACGGCGAAGCCGTGATGCCCGTCGCCGATGCCGGCCGCTGCGAGATCGGCACGGTAGCGGTCCGCCAGTGTTTCCAGCCGCTGGCCCGTCCGCGAGACGAGGATCACTCGCTGCCGCCGGGAGGGCTCACCGGGATCGAATGCCCAGCCGTGCAGCAAGCCGCCGCCGATCCCCTCCAGTCGCCCCTCCTTGCGAGTCGGCCGCCACCATGAGGGATGAGGCGAAAACCCTGGTCGGGGCAGCGAAAACAGATGAAGCGGCATGGACCCCGGACCTTTGCGGAGGGAAACTTACCAGCGGCGGAGCGCGCCGCAAGCCCGCCCTTGTGAGGCTTCCCGGCGGCCCTTATGCTTTGTTGCAAGACCGGGCCGTGGGAGCTTCGGGGTATCGGAGTATCTCCGCCCGTCCATGTGGACAGCGATCTCTCTTTGCCTGACGCTTGCCGTCAGCGATTTCGTCGATTCCTTCGCGCGGCCGAGGCGCCGACCCTTTTGCGGCGGCTGGCGCGCCTTGCTGTTCCGCTTCGCCGCTCTCGCCTGGATCTGGCTGGTCGCGCTGGCGATATCGCGCCGTCCCGCCTTCGCCTTCGTCGCGACGATCGTGACCGGCGTCATCCTCGTCGTTATCTCGAACCTCAAGGCGCTCAGCCTTGCCGAGCCGCTGGTCTTTGCCGATTTCGCCTTTCTCGGCCCGATCCTGCGCTACCCCCGGCTCTTCTATCTTGAGCGGCGGGCGGTTCTGCTGATCGTCGCCGCGATTGCCGTCACCCTGGGCCTGATCGTCCTGTGGTGGCATGTGGAGCCGGTCGCGCTGGGTGGCGCGATGTGGCTCATTCCGCTGGCTGGCGCGCTCGCTTTGCCCATCGTCGTGCTGCTGCGGCCTGGCGGCGGATGGCTTGATCGGCTCGCCGCCGGCGTGGCCCCGGTCCCCCGTCTGGACGGCCATCTCGGGAGCCTTGGGCTCGTCGGCTCGCTCGCCGCCTACTGGACGCGCTGGGTCGACGAGGGGCGGCGGCCGCAGCGCGGTCCCTCCATACCGGCCCCCGTGATGGAACGCGGCGACTACGATGCGGTGCTGGTGATCCAGGCGGAAAGCTTCGTCGATCTCCGGCGTCTCGGGATGGCCGGACTGGACCTTCCCGCATACGATTCGCTGAAGGAGCGCGCCCGCGCCACGGGTCTGATCGAGGTTCCCTGCGTTGGCGCCTATACGCTGCGCCCGGAAGCGGCCGCGATCACCGGGCTCGGCTTCGACGATCTCGGCTTCGGCGGCTTCCATCCCTATCTCCGCAGCCGGCGGCTTGCACCCTTCGCCCTGCCGCGGGCGCTGCATGGCGAAAGGTGGGAGCGGATCTTCGTGCATCCCTACGATCCCGCCTTCTTTCGTCGCGAGATCGCTATCCCGCGCTTTCGCTTCGACCGCTTCGCCGACATCTCCTGCTTCTCCGAGGCGGATCGCGAGGGGCATTATGTCGGCGATCTCGCAGTCGCGGATTTCCTCATCGGTGCGTTTCGCAAGGCGCGGGGCGAGGGCAAGTGCCTTTATGCTCAGGCGGTGACGATGGAGGCGCACGATCCCTTCGGGCCGGGTCGGCTTCCCGGAGAGGACGATCCGGTGCGACAGTTCGTGCATCACCTCCGCAATGCCGACCGCATGCTGGCGCGTCTCGCCGAGGCGCTCGACGCGGAAGCCCGGCGCGTGCTGCTCGTGCACTACGGCGACCATGTGCCCGTCCTGCCGGGCTTCGCCGATCCGTTCCCGGATACGCGGACCGACTTTCTCGTGGTCGAGCTTGGCCGGGAGGCCGAGGCGACGCCGGTGCTAGGCACCATCTCGCGGCCCGAGCACCTGAATGCGCTGGTCCGCGCGGCGCTTGTACTGGAGGCCCCATGAGGGGGGACAGAACAGCGGGGGCACGTCATTTCCTCTTCCTGCAGGGGCTGGCGACGCCGTTCTCGTTCCGGCTGGCGCGCCGTCTTAGCAGGGCCGGCCACCGGACGACGCGCGTGCATGTCTCCGGCGCGGATCTCGTCTTCTGGTGGGGACGGGCGATCCTCTATCGCGGCCGCCTCGCAGACTGGCCGGTCTTCGTGGCGGACCTGATGAAGGGGCGCGGCGTCACCGATCTCGTGCTCTTCGGCGACTGCCGGCCGTACCATCGCGCCGCGATCGAGGCGGCGGAGCGTCTGGGCCTCCGGGTGCATGTCTTCGAGGAAGGCTATCTCCGGCCGGGCTGGATCACGCTGGAGCGGGGCGGGACCAACGGCTATTCCCGCCTGTCGCGCGATCCCCGGACCATCCTCGAACGGGCGGCGCGTCTCACCGGGCCGGAGGCGTCCTCAAGCGTTCGCAGCAGCTTCTTCAACCGTGCCGCGTGGGACGTCGGCGCGAACATCGTCGGCTTCGCCTTGTCGCCGCTCTTTCCGCATTACCGCTGGCACGGTCCGACGCATCCCTTCCGGGAATATGCGGGCTGGATGGCCCGTTTCGCGCGGGCACCCGGGGAGGGCCGCCGGTCGCGGCGGGTAGTCGACGCGCTCCTCGGTTCCGGCAAGCCGTTCTTCCTCGTGCCGCTGCAACTGCACAGCGATTATCAGATCCGCGTGCATTCCCGCTTCGAGAGCCCGTTCGAGCCGATCGAGGACATCATCGCCTCCTTCGCCCGGCATGCGACGGGGGAGAGCCAGCTCCTCTTCAAGCTGCATCCGCTCGATCCCGGCCTCATCCCCTATGCCCGCGAGATCGCCGCCATCGCCGGCCGGCACGGCGTGGCCGACCGGATGCATTTCATCAAGGACGGGCATCTGCCCACGCTGACCACGCGCTCGGAAGGCGTGGTGCTGGTCAATTCCTCGGCCGGACTGCTGGCCCTGCAACTCGGCAAGAAGCTGAAGGCGCTGGGCCGCGCGATCTACGACATGCCCGGCCTGACCTTTCAGGAGCCGCTGGACCGGTTCTGGACGAGCCCGGACGCGCCGGATCCCGAACTCGTTCTCGCATTTCATCGCGTCTTGATCGCGCAAACGCAGATTACCGGCGACTTCTTCACGCGCGACGGCATCGAACGCGGAACGGCGGCGGCTGCCGCGCGGATGCTGGCCGGGGATGCGGAATGAAGCGAGACTTTCGCGCGATCGTGATCACCGGGGCCTCCAGCGGGCTCGGTGCGGCGCTGGCCCGGCACCATGCCCGTCCCGGCGTAACGCTGCTGCTGATCGGCCGCGATGAAGGGCGGCTGACCGGCGTCGCGGAAACTTGCCGCGCCGCCGGGGCCAGCGTGGAAATCGCTGCCATCGACATTCGCGAAACCGAGGCACTGGCCGCCCGGCTTCTCGCCTTCGATGCAGTCTTCCCGGTGGATCTCGTCATCGCCAATGCAGGGGTGGAAGCGAGCCTCGGCCCGGGCCGCTCGGCGGAACCTCTGGATGCCGCGATCGAGCAGTTCCGCGTCAATCTGGAAGGCGCGGCGGCCACTGTCACGCCGCTGCTGGAGCCGATGCGCGCGAGACGGCAAGGCGCGATCACCCTGATTTCCTCATTGGCCGCGATGGAGCCGATGCCGGACCAGCCGGCCTACAGCGCCAGCAAGGCGGGTCTTGCCGCCTGGGGTCATGCGCTTGCCGGCTGGCTCCGACCCTTCGGCGTCACGGTCACGATCGCCTGTCCCGGCTTCATCGCGACCGGCATGACGGAGAGCTACAAGGGCTGGCGCCCCTTTGAGGTGAGCGCGGCGGACGCCGCCCGCCGCATTGCCGATGCGACGGCGCGGGGAAGACTGGTGCTGGCGTTTCCATGGCCGCTTGTCTGGCTGATCCGCCTCGGCCACCTCGTGCCGCGCATTCTGCGCAACGCCGTCGTCGACACGCTCTTCCGCTTCACCGTGGAGAAAGGACGCGACTGAGGTCAGCGGCCGGCCAATCCCCCGGCCAGCGCGCCGAGATTGGCGAGCGAGATGCCGTCGCGGTCCAGGCCGTCCACCTCTTCGCGCACCCCGGAAACGGCCTGCCTGAGATCCTCGGGACGATGCGTGGAGGAGATGAAGAAGCGCAGCCGTGCGGCCTTTTCCGGCACGGCGGGCGGGATGATCGGCACGGCGTTGATCCCGCGCGCCAGCAGTCGCTGTGCCAGCACCGCCGTTCTTAGGCTGTCGCCCAGGATGACCGGCACCACGCAATGGCCGTTGCTGGTGCCGGTGTCGAGGCCGGCTGCGCATGCGAGCTCCAGGAAAAGGCGGCCGTTTTCCTGCAATCGCGCGGCGCGTTCGGGCTCCTGGCGCATCATCCGGAGCGCGGCAAGCGACGCGGTCGCGGCGGGCGCGGGAATGCCGACGGAATAGACGAAACCCGGTGCGGTGAACTTGAGGTAGTCGACGAGGGCGGCCTTGCCGGCGATATAGCCGCCGCAACTCGCCAGCGTCTTGGACAGCGTGCCCATCCAGATATCGACGCCACCGGGATCGACGCCGCAATGCTCGGCCAGACCCCGGCCGGTGCGGCCGAGCACGCCCAGCCCGTGCGCGTCGTCGACCATCAGCCACGCGCCGAAGCGGGTCTTCAGCTCGATCAGGCGCGCAAGATCGGGGCTGTCTCCGTCCATGGAGAAGAGCCCCTCGGTGACGACCAGCACCCGCCCGAAGCTGTCGCGCTCGGCGCGGAGCATCGCCTCCAGCGCATCCATGTCGTTGTGCGGAAACGTCCGGCGTTGCGCGCCGGAAAGTTGCGCCCCGACCACCGCGCTGTTGTGGATCAGCGCGTCGTGCAGGATCAGGTCGCCAGGGCCAACAAGCTGCGAGATGACCGAGATGTTGGTCGCATGCCCGCTGACGAAGACCAAAGCCGCCTCGGCCTCGTAGACGGCGGCAAGCTCGGCCTCCAGTTCCCGATGGAACGGCCGCTCACCCGCCGTGATGCGGCTGGCGGAAACGCTGGTGCCCCATTCTGAGATCGCCGCCCGCGCCGCCTCCTGCACCTCCGTTTCGGCATTGAGCCCGAGATAATCGTAGGAAGCGAAGTTCAGGACCGGCTTGCCGTCGATCTCGCTTCTCGCGCCCGCTTGCGTCGTATGCAGGCGGTAGAAGGGGTTTCCGACGCCGAAGAGTTCGGCCGCCGCGCGCTGCACCTGCGCTTCCCGGAAGCCGGGCAGCGACTCGAAGGATGTGTCATAGCTTCGCGCCGGAGCCGATCGATCAGCGGCACGCTTGCGGGATGTCGCTTCCGACGGCTTGCCGGTCTTCAGCGAGGCGAAAAGCGCCTGTTTGGCGTCGCCTGAAAGCCGCGTATGCGGGGGGCGGCTCATGAGGCCAGCCTTTCCAGCGTCAGCCGCTTTTCCTCGACCGCAACGGCCAGCGCATCCGCCTCCGCGTTCCTGTCCATCGACCCGCCGCCGTGCCGGGCGAGCAGGACCGCGCCGCTCCGACCCGTGATCCCGGCTGCGGCTTCCGGCATATCCGCCGCGCCGCCGGTCCTGGCCTGCGCCAGGATGGTCTGGGCGATCTCCGTCAGCGACTTGCCCGCCGTGATCGCGATCTGCGGCAGTTCCAGCGCGAAGCGCTTCTCGATGCCCATGCGAAGTTCGATGCCCATCAGCGAGTCCATGCCGAGATCGGCGAGGGGGCGCTTGAGGTCGATCTCGGCGGCCGGCAGCCGGAGCACGGCTGAAAGTTCGTGCGCCAGCAACGTCGTCACGAGGTCGCGCGCCTCCGCGTCCGTCCTGCCTTCGATCAAGGCGAGGAGGTCGATGTCGTCGCCCCCGCGCGCGCCGCTTCCCCGCTGCACCAGCCCGGAAAATGTCGGCGAGCGCAGCGTCGGCAATTCCGTCAGCACCCCACCGAAGTCGAGCGGCGCGCAAACGATCGCGGCTCTGGCGGGATGGTCGGCGTCGGCTGCGAGCAGGCGGCCGAGCTGGTCCAGCGCCTCGCGTGCCTTCAGGCCCATATTGCCGGCGCGGCGCGCGAGCTTCGTGCCGGTCTCGGCGCTGCGCGCGAGAACACCGGCGTCGAGGATCGGGCCCCAGCCGACCGCGAGCGCCGGAAATCCGTCCCGTCGCCGCTGCCGCGCGAGGTCTTCAAGAAAGGCGTTGGCGGCGACGTAGGCGCCCTGGCCGGGATTGCCGATCATCGTCGTCACCGAGGAATAGAGCACGAAATAATCGAGCGGCGCGGCCCGGCTCGCGGCATCCAGATGGAGCGCGCCGTCGATCTTGGGCGAAAGCACCGCCTGAAGGGTTCCGGGCCGGAGATCCGCGATCAACCCGTCTTCCAGCACCATGGCGGCATGGACGATGCCGGCGATGCGGCCATGTTCCTCGCGAAGCTCCAACAGCACCGCATCCACCGCCGCCTTGTCGGTCACATCGAGCGTAACCGCGACGACCGTCACACCCTTCGCCCGCATGGCGGCGACGCGCGCTTCCATCTCTTCGGCGAAACGCCCGCGCCGCGACGCCGCGACGATCGTCCGCGCGCCTTGTTCGGCCAGCCATTCCACCGTTTCGAAGCCGAAGCCGCCGGTACCGCCGACCACGAGGTGCGCGCCGTTCGCCGCAGCCTTGAACGCCGCCTTCCCGCCGGCTCGGGCCGGCATCGCTAGCGGCGGACGGAGCAGCACCTTGCCGACATGCCCGGAGCGCTGCATCAACGTGAAGGCCGCGCCGACATCCTCGGCGGCGAAGCTGCGGAAGGGCAGCGGCATCAGCGCGTTCTTCTCGAAGAGGCGGCCGAGGTCGCGGATCATGCGCGTCGCGAGTTTCGGATCGTGTGCCAGAAGCTGGTCGAGATCGACGCCGAAATAGGTGAGGTTCTGCCGGAAGGGACGAAGCGGCATGTGCGTGCCCGCCACGTAATCCCGCTTGCCGAGCTCCAGGAACCGACCGAACGGCTTCAACACCCTCAGGCTCGCTTCCATCGCGGCGCCGGAAAGCGAGTTCAGCACGACATCGACGCCGCCGATCTCGCGGCGGATCGTTTCGGCAAAGGCGAGGGAGCGGGAATCCAGCACGATGTCCGCGCCGAGCAGACGGGCCAGAGCACGCTTGTCCTCCGAGCCGGCGGTCGCGACGACCCTGGCTCCGCGCCATTTCGCGATCTGCAGGGCCGCCAGTCCCACGCCGCCGGCCGCTCCATGGATCAGCACCCAGTCCCGCCGCTTCAGCCGCGCAAGCTCGACCAGCGCGTACCATGCTGTGGTGAAGGCGACGGGCAGCGTCGCGGCTTCCTCAAGCCCGAGCCCGCCGGGGATCGTGACGGCCATGCCTTCCGGCACGGTCATGTGCGTGCCGAAAGCGCCGGAGCCGAAGCTCATGACGCGGTCGCCGGGCTTCAGCGATGTCACCCCGGGCCCGACGCGCTCCACGGTTCCCGTCGCTTCGAAGCCGAGGACCGGGCCGGCAAACCCGCCTTCCAGAATCTCGTCCGGCAGGAGGCCCATGGCGAACATCACGTCGCGGAAGTTGATGCCGCTGGCGGCGATCCGGATTTCCACCTCGCCCCGCCCGGGCACTCGCCGCCCCGCCGCCTGCCACGTCACGCGCTCACGCCCGCCGCCGGTGCTGAAATCCAGCCGGGCGGCATCCGCGAGCGGAGCTTCCTTGCCGCTCGGGGAAAGGCCTCGCACCGCTCGCTGAACGGTGACGGCGTCGCCGCGGATCGTCCATTCGCGGTCAGCGTCGGGATCGACCGCGACGGCTGCGAATGCTGCTGCGGATTTTCCGGGATCGGCGTCGAGGGCGATCTCGGCCAGCCGGAGATCGAGGTCGGAATATTCGTTCATCGCCACGCGGGCGAAGGCGCGAAAGGCGGCGGCCAGCTGTTCGGCATGGCCGTTCGCTTCCGTCAGGGAGAGAAGCCACAGGCGATGCGTGTTTGTCGCCGCGCGTGCAGCCTCCAGCAGGGCGGCGGCGCGGAGCATGGTGGCACCCAAGGCCTCCCTGCCAGCCGCGTCCCAGTTGCAGGCGAGGACGAGATCCGACGGTGTTTCGCCGCAGCTTTCGAGCGCCTCGGTCCAGTCGAATGGCTGCGCCGCATCGAAGGGGAGAGGGCTCGATTGCACCGCGCGTCCCTGCGCCTCCAGCGCGCTCTGGAGGCAGCGCGTCCAGTCCTTGTCCGAACCGAAGATCCGAACCGGCGTCGCGCCTTCGGCTGCGGCGACACGCTCGGGCGCCTTGCCGAAGAACAGGAAGGAGCGCCGGCCGTTGCCGGGCAGCATCTTCTCCTGAAGTTCGCGGAACCGCGCCTGCGCCAGCAGAGCATGGAAGTCTGCATCGCCCGGAGCGAAACGCGCCCGCTCTGCCTCCCGAGCCGACGCGGCCATGGCACTGCCGAGGAAGAGTTCCGATACGAGATCGGGCTCGGGCTGCGCCGCAAGCACGACGCCCTCCGGCAGCAGCGCCGCCCCGGCCGCGCCCAGCAAGTCGGGCCAGTCGATCGGCTGGTCGGACGGAGCGAAATCCTGCGGGCCGACCAGCAGCATGTGGAACGGCTGGTCGCCCGGTCCCGTCGCCGGATCGAGAAGCAATGAGGGCAAGTTGCCGGCCGCCATGGCTGCCGCGCGGAGGTGATCGGCATCGAGGCCCGCGAGCACGAGATCGATGCGGCCCGACCGGTGTAGGGGCGCGAGCGTCGCGACGACGCCGGCACTGCCGGGTTCGGCCACGAGCACCCGGAGCGGCTGAGGCTGTGCCGTCTCGACGGCGGCCTGCACGGCCCGGCGAAGCGTTTGAAGCGCGCCGGAGACAAAGAGGGAGTGCGTCCCGATCTGCTCGATGACGGAGGTGCGGTAGGTCAGCCGCTCACCGCTTTGCCAGATCGTATCCAGATCCGCCGCGAGCCGGGCCGCGAGTGTGGCTTCCAGCGCGCGGTGCGGATGGTCGGCAAGCAGCGTCAGTGCCAGGCTTTCCGGTTCCGGCAAGCCGCTTTCGGCCGCGAGCCGCCACTGGCCGTCGGTTCCTTCGGCAAGCCCCGCACCTTCCAGCCCGTCCAGCAAGCTCGCGGCGAAGGGCAGTGCCGTGGGGGCCAGGCGGCCCGCCGCGATGAGATCGTCCAGCCGGAAAGCCTCCACTCCGGCGAGAGTCGTCAGTGAACGATGGGTCAGCGAGCGGGCAAAGGCGGTCAGAAGCAGCCAGTCCTCTTCCGTCTGATCGTGCGGCCCCTGGTCGACCGCCGCGAGAACCTTTTCGGCAAGCGCGGGGACCGGCCGGGGAACCGGCTTTTCGTCGAAGCGGAAGAACAGTTCCTCCGACCGGCGAACGAGGATCGCCGCGCGCAGGCGCAGGTCGCGAAGTTCCGCCGCGACATGGCCATCCGGTGTGACCAGCACGATGGAGACGGCCAGCGAGCGGTCGGTGTGGTGGTCCACTTGCACGAAGGCGCGGGCGATGGTGGCGCCCGGTCGATGCACCCGCAGCGAGCCGAAGCGCACCGGCAGATAGGAGCGATGCTCCTCGATATCTCGGGGACGATAGCAGAGGAAAAGCCCGTGCAGGGCGGCGTCGAGCACGGTCGGATGCAGCACGTGCGACAGCGGAGAGAGGCCGTTCTCCGCGTGCTCCGGGGCTAGATCCAGCTCCAGGAGTTCGTCGCTCTTGCGCGCGGCTTCCACCAGCCGGAACGCCGGGCCGTAGGAGAGGCCGAGGCTCTCCGCCAGCCTGTAGATCGCCTCGGGATCGTGCTCCTGCACCGGCGAGGCGAAGGCTGGAAACGGGCCGGGTTCGGCGCTCAGCCAGGAAATGCGGCCGCGCGCGTGAAGCGCCCATTCCGCCGCAAAGCGGGGCCGGCTCCAGATCTCGGCTACCTGCGTTTCCGGCGAAAGGCGCACGGAGATCTCCCGCATCCCGCCTTCCGGCAGCGGCAGCGACTGGAGGATGTCGAGATCCTCCACCGCGAGCGGACCGTCACCCAGCCAGTCGCGTCCGGCGGCCAGCAGCATCTCGGCGAAAGCCGCGCCGGGCAGCACGGGCTCGCCTTCCAGCCGGTGCTCGGCGAGATAGGGCACCAGCGCCGTATCGAGCAGCGTATGCCATTCCAGCGCATCGGCGCGGTCGCGGCGCCCGATCAGCGGATGCGAGGCGAATGCGGGGGTATCTGTCGCTTCGACGGACGCTGGCAGGCGAAAGCTTTTGTGCTCCCAGGGATAGGCGGGCAGCGCCACGCGACCTGTCGGGGGCAAGCCGAAGAGCCGCCGCCGGTCGGCTCGCCCACCGGCGAGTACCGCGCGGGTCACGATGTGGAAGATCGGGTCCGGTCCGTCCTGCCGGTCACCCTGGCCGAAGCTTGGGATGACGGCCGTCTCCGATGCCGCTTCCGCCAGTGTCGCCCGCATGTGGTTCACCAGGACGGCGCGCGGTCCAATCTCCACGAAGACGCGGCAACCCAACTTTTCAGTCGTTTCGACGGCGTCGCCGAAGCGCACGGGTTCTCGGATGTTGCGCCACCAGTAATCCGTGTCGAGCGCCGTACCGGGCAGCACGTCGCCGGTGACGGTGGAGACGAAGCGCACGCTTCCCGCATGGGGAGCAAGGCTCCCGACCGCTGCGCGGAACTCCGCCTCGATCGGGTCCAGCAACGCGGAGTGGAACGGATAGGCGAGGTCGAGCGAGCGGCAGGCGACACGTGCCCTTGCGGCGGCGTCGAGAAGCCGCTGCAGCGCCTCGCTGGAGCCTGCGACGGTGACGGCCGTGGGGCTGTTGATCGCGGCGATGGCGATGTCGTCGAGCCCGTTTACGTCCAGGAAGGTGCTCGCTTCTTCCGCCGGCAGCTTCAGGGCCGCCATGCCGCCCCTGCCGAAGAGCGCTTCCTGATGATGGCTGCGATGGTGGAGCAGCTTGACGGCCTGCTGCAGGTCCAGCCCCCCGGCGGCCTCCGCCGCCGCGATCTCGCCGATGGAATGGCCGAGCACGACATCCGGCCGTAGCCCCGCCTCCCCGAGGGCTATCGTGGCCGCCGATTGCAGCGCGAAAAGCAGCGGCTGGGCGACCGTCGCGCGGCGCAGCCGCGCCCTTAGATCGGCGCTGTGCAAAGCCTCGACCAGAGCGAGATCGTCGTGTTGGAGATAGAGGTCGGCGATCTCGGTGAAGCGGGCGTGAAATGCAGCGTTCTGCCGAAAGGCGGCGCGGCCCATGCCCGCCCATTGCGAGGCATTGCCGGAATAGACGAAGGCCACCGGCGCATCGCGGTTGCCGGACCGGGCATGTGCTTCCTGCCCGCCGGTCCCGGCCGCGAAGGCACTCAGCGTGCCCGCCATTTCGGCCGCATCGGTTACCGGTACGGCCAAGCGGTGGGGCAGGAGATCGCGACGGTGCGCGGCGGCGCCGGCAACCGCCTCGGGTGAACGCCTCTCCAGCGCGACGGCATGCCGCCCGGCGAGTTCTGCCAGCGCGGTCTGCGTCTGGGCGGAGATGACGAGCAGGCGCGGCGCTTCGTCGACTCCCGACGAAGCCGGCGGCCGGGAAACGTCCGGTGCTTGCAGGATCGCATGGGCATTGGTGCCGCCGAAGCCGAAGGACGAGATGCCGGCCGTCAGCGGTCCGGCATGGCCGGAAAGATCGACGGCTTCTTCCGCGGGCGAAAGATTGAGCGCGGCGAAGTCGATATCCGGATTGAGCTCGTCCAGATGCAGCGATCGCGGCAGGCTGCGATGCCGGAAGGCGAGCACGGCCTTGAGGATGCCGGCGAGCCCGGAGGCGGGTTCGAGATGGCCGAGGTTGGACTTGACCGAGCCGATGGGCAGCGGTCGCGAACGCGCCAGGCCGAGCGCCCGGCCGATCGCTTCCGCCTCTGCGGGATCGCCGACGCGCGTGCCCGTCCCATGCGCTTCCACGAAAGCCAGCGTTTCGGGATCGACATCCCGTTCGCGGTAGAGCCGTTCCAGCAGGCTTCGCTGCCCGTTGCTGGAGGGCAGGCTCAACCCGGCGGTTCGGCCGTCGGAATTGATGCCGGTGCCGAGGATCGTGGCCAGCGACTGCTCGCCACGGGCCGAAGCGAGGTCGGCGCGGCGCAGCACGACGACGGCGCCGCCTTCCGCGCGGACATAGCCGTCCGCCCCGGCGGCGAAGGGCCGGCAAAGACCGGTCGGCGACAGCATGCCCGCGCGCGAGAAACCGATGAACGAGGTGGGGCTGAGCAGCAGGTTCACGCCCGCGACGATGGCCGTCTCCACAGCGCCGCTCTCGATCGCCATCGCGGCCTGGTTCAGCGCCACCAGCGAGGACGAGCAGGCGGTATCCAGCGTGAAGCTCGGCCCGGTGAAGCCGAAGGCATGGGAGATGCGATTGGAGACGATCGACAGCGTGTTGCCGGCGATGAAATGGCTGCCGATGGAAGCGGGATCCGCTGCCTGCCGGCTGCCGTAATCGAGCGCGGAGGCGCCGACATAGACGCCCGTCTCCGTGCCCGCCAGCGACGACGGCGGAATACCAGCGTCCTCCAGCGCCTCCCAGGTGAGTTCCAGGAGCAGGCGCTGCTGCGGGTCGATCTCCTCCGCCTCGCGCGGCGAGATGTTGAAGAGCGCGGGGTCGAAATCGTAGGGCGCGTCGATGAGGCCGGCGGCGAGCGTGTAGCTGAAGCCGGGTTCGGAGCGGCGCGGATGCCAGAAACGTTCCAACGGCCAGCGTTCGGCCGTGACCTCGGTAATCGCGCAGCTGCCGGAGCTGAGCAGGGACCAGAGCGCATCGGGGCTGGCCGCGCCGGGGAGCCGACACGAGCACCCCACGATCACCGGACGGCGATCAAGGGGCAGGGGCGGCGACATCTCACGCAGGTTCATGTCTTGCTCAGCAACCCATCAGGATCGTCCCCCTTTGCATGGTACGAGGGGGCTTTCCGGGCAGGCAAGAAGATTTCGGGAGCTTTCCTGCGAGTATGCTAGCCTCAACCCGAGGAGAAGTTTCGCAAAGGCCTGAATGCGTTCAACTTGGAATAGAATATTGGCGTACAAGGCGGAGTTGATCCTGAGATCGATCAATCTGCATGACTTGCGCACTGTCCGCGGAATTCTGAACCGCCGGGGTCTGCTCCCGGCAGGTCATGTCCTTTCGTCTTGCAACCTGGAGCTGCTGTCCGGCCTCTTTCTTTCGGGCGGCCCGACGGACGATCGTGGTGGGCTGCGCTCATCGCCTCTTTTCGATGCGGAGCACTATTTGTCTCAGGCAGGCTCCGGAGCGGCGGCGAAAAACCCTCTGCGCCACTATCTTCACCAAGGCTGGCTACAGGGGCTGCGGCCGAATCCCGGCTTCGATCCGCTATGGTATCTCCGGGCCAATCCCGACGTCCGGGTTCTAGGCTGCGAGCCGCTGACGCATTACGCCACGCGTGGACGCCGCGAGATGCGGGAGCCCGGGCCTCGCGGTTCCGACCCAGCCGGCGGGGAGTTCCCCCCGGTGCTCCCGCAGGTCGAGCCCACGGAGCCGCGCGAGGACGAGTGGGACGCTCTGATCCCGCGCGAGCATGCGGCGGAGCCTAGGGTCGACGTCATCATTCCGGTCTATGCGGGGCGTACCGAAGCGCTGCGCTCGATCCAGAGGGCGCTGGCTGCGCGCAATCTCTGCCCGGCCGAGATCGTCGTGATCGACGATGCTTCGCCCGATCCGGCTCTGGCAATGCGACTTCGCCACCTCGCCGACCGGGGCCTGATCACCCTTCTGCGCAACGAGGGGAACCTCGGTTTCGTCGGCTCGGTCAATCGCGGCATCCGGCTGCATCCCGGTCGCGACGTGGTGCTGCTGAATGCCGATACCGAGGTCTTCGGAAACTGGCTGGACCGGCTGCGGAATGCGGCGCTCAGCCATGCCGGTATCGGTACGGTGACGCCGCTTTCCAGCGATGCGACCATCCTGAGCTACCCCATCCGGCTCCGCAACAATTCGATGCCGCTGGAACTCGGCGACCGGGAGTTGGATGAGCTCGCGGCCGGATTGGCCCCGGAGCTTGTGGAGATCCCGACCGGCGTCGGCTTCTGTCTTTATATCCGTCGCGCCTGCCTCGATGCGGTCGGGCCCTTCGACGCGGAGCGCTTCGGGCGCGGCTATGGCGAGGAGAACGACTTCTGCCGCCGCGCGCTGAAGGCGGGGTGGCGCAGCATGGCGGCGCCCCATGTCTATGTGCGGCACTATGGCGGCCGTTCCTTCCGGCAGGAGAAGCAGGAGCGGATCGAGGCGGCGCTCCGAACCATGCGGCAGTTGCACCCGGACTACGGTCGGGTCGTCGCCCGCTTCATCCGGGACGATCCGCTGGCGCCCTGTCGCGAGAGGCTGGACGAGGCCCGTGTTCGCCGGGCCGTGCCTTCGGCTGTTCTGACGCTCGGCCGGACATCTCGTGCAACGGAAGAGCCGTTCCCGGGCCTGTGGCTTCTACCCGATGTCGGGCCTTCCCTCGGCCGTTTTCGGCTTGAGGCAGACGTCGTGCCGGTCGCGCCGAACCTCGCGCCGGTGGATCTGCGTGCTCCGGTCGAGGTCGTCG
Organism: Faunimonas pinastri; assembly: GCF_900110915.1. Taxonomy (GTDB): domain Bacteria; phylum Pseudomonadota; class Alphaproteobacteria; order Rhizobiales; family Afifellaceae; genus Faunimonas; species Faunimonas pinastri. The sequence continues at coordinate 92,522 of NZ_FOFG01000004.1, read as the reverse complement.
CCGAGCGCCTGCGGCGGCTGGGCGTTGCGGAAGTGCGCATCGCCGAGGGCTGGACAGACGGAAGACGTGCGGCGCGGCTGCTTTCCGCGGCGGCGTTTGCCGGCATTCCGGCATCGCGCAACGGGCCCGTTCAGACGTAGCGTTCGTCCGGGTCGCGGTCCGCCGCGCTCGTTTCCGCCGCGTGCTGCTGAAGCTCCTCGAAATCGGCGATCGCCTCGTCCAGGTCCTCGTAGAGCGCCATCATGCCGTTATGGATGATCGCGCCCATGTCGCCGAAGCGCCGGGCGTTGTTCACGTGGCGGGTCGCCAGGATGCATCCGGCCTCCGCCAGCCGATTGCGGAACATGGAAACGCAGAGCTTGCGAAATTCCGGCGGTCCGGCCGCCACATGCTCGTCCACGAGATAGGTCTCGAACGGGATCGCGTAGGAGAGGGCGATGCACACCATCTGCCGGATCTCTCGCGGCAGTCGGCGGAACTCCTCGTCCAGCGCCGGGCCGAGATTTGCGACAGTCTCGATGAAGTGCAGCACTTCGCCGGGATTGGCGCCGTAAAGGCCGGCCGTCCGCACGATGTTCTGGCGGACCGTCAGATCCGGCCGGTGCAGGCCGGAATAGCCGACCGGAAACGATAGCCGGGCATAGCGCTGGATTTCGCCGGAGGAGGGCAGCAGCAGCCCGGCCAGAAGCTGGATCAGCGTGGAGCGACCGCTTCCCTGCTGGCCAAGGACGACCAGCCGCCGATCGGTCGGCAGCGCGATGCTGACATCGTCGAGAACCAGGGTGCGCAGCGTCCCGCTGCGCAATTCCTTGGAGACATTCTCGAAGAGGATCAGGAGATTAGTCCTTCACGTTCCTGTTCAGGTCATAGGCGATGCCGGTGAAGCCGCGCACGACCGAGATGGCCTTCTGCAGGTGCACCGCATCGGCGTCTGTCGCCAGGATGACGTCCTTGTCGCGCAGCGGCACCTGCTGGGCCAGGAAATAGCCCGACGGCTGGCTGAGGTCGATCCGGTACATGACGGGGACATAGGGCGACTGCATCGCCAGAGTGCAGGAGGCCGGGTTCGCCGCCGGGGCCTGCAGCACCTCGCTCGCCACCGAAGCGGGCTCGTAGCGGAAGAGGAAGATGCCGCCGGGATTGCCGATCGTGTCGATCGGGCCACCGGCGCGGCCTATGGCTTCGGCAAGGCTCACATGCTCGGTGTCGAATGTATATTGCGAGACCTTCTGGGTCGCGCCGAGCACCGTGAAGCTGGAAGGGTTGCGGCTGAGGAAGACCTGATCGTTCGGCCGGATGAAGATGTTGTTGCCCGGATCGTCCAGCACGCGCTGAAGCTGGATCATGCCGGACGTCCTGCCCCGGATGATCTGCACGTAGGTCTCGTAGGCCGGGTACTTCGCCCCGCCGGCCTCGGCGATGACGTCGAGGAGCTTTTCGCCGCGCAGCGTCAGCGGAACGACGCCGGCCTTGCCGACCTCGCCGCCCACCGTCGCGATGCTGGAGCCGTTCGACACCGTGGAAACGATCACCTGCGGCTGCACCGCCTTGCCGGCGAGCTGCTGCTCGATCTCGCGCGCCAGCGAACCCGGCGTCTTGCCGACCGCGATGATGCGCCCTGCATAGGGAACGGTGATCCGCCCGTCCGCCTCGATCGATTGCGGTGGCAGGGTCGTGCTGGTCTTGGATGAGGCATCCGGCAGCTGGTCGGCCGACGGGGCCGTCCCGAAGAGCGAGGCTCCGCCTGCCTCGTAGATGGTGACGGAGACGACGTCCCCGGGGCGCAGCGCCAGGGTGGGCGCGCCAGCCCGGTCGCGGAAGACGGAGGAAAAGCCGGGCGTCGCCGGTCGCTTCAGGATCGCCGTGATCCGGGGATCGAGCTGCACGGAGCAGAAGTTCATGCCCGCCGGCTGGACCGCGCCCCGCTGCACCTGGGAGAAGGTCGGGCTCGACGATGGAAGCCCGCAACCCGCTGCAGCCGATGTCATCAATCCCACGGCGACAAACTTCAGAAGCTTCATCCGGCCCGGTCCCATTCGGCTTCAGCCGCTTATTGAACGGAGCCGACCATGCAGCAATTCTGGTTTACGAAAAAGAAAACATGCGTGTCGTGCCAGCAACAGCGGGTTATTTTCCGGCATATCGCGCGCCAAAACCATAAATTCATCTGCGAGGAAACCCCGGAAGGCCATCTCAACCAGGAAGATATTCTACCTCTGAGGGATAAATCAGAAACAGTAAACTTATAGTTGTAGTTCTGCTCTTCGTGATTGTCTGCGACTCAAGGCTGTCACCGAGGCGCGGGATCGGCACTCCGGCCTCCGGGATGTTGGCTTCCAGGACGTTCGTTGCCGGGGACCTTGATCAGCGTCCGGCTGCCGGCGAAAGCGGTTCCCGTCAGGGTCAGGCGTCCATCGTTGCCGACCGTTCCCACGAACCGCATCGGGCCGATGAAGAAGACCACCATGTCGTCGGTGATGTTGGTCACCACCAGCGACTTCCATGCGAAGGGCTTCTGCGGATCGACGCGGGCCTGTGAGCGGCGGATATCGAAGGTCAGGTCCAGCCCGTCGCCCTTCCAGTGCCCGTCCAGGTCGCGGATGGCTGGGGGAAGGGGATCGGCCGACAAGGATCCGGCCGGGAGGATAGCGAACAGGACGGCGGCCAAGAAAAAGGCCAGCGCGGAACGAACCACGCCGGCCTTCATTTCACGCACCGATCCGGCGATCGGGGAGCGGCCAGGCCGAAATCGCGCCAGTCCGGCCTCCTCGAACGATCATCAATCCGATCACTGCCTGCCGAACCTCGCGGCCCGGCATGCGACTGCGGATCGATCAGGCTTTCAGGCGACGGTCTGCTTCTTCTCGAAGGCTTCCGGAGCGACCGGGGTAGCGGTCTGCTCGATGCGGGGAGCCGGCGTCGTCTCGTCGTCGGCCATGCCCTGCTTGAAGCTCTTGATACCCTTTGCGACATCGCCCATCAGGTCGGAAATCTTGCCGCGACCGAAGAGAAGGACGACCACTGCGGCGGTGATGACCAGCTTCCAGATACCAATTTCCATAATTGAACCCTCTAGGCGCCCCGCCTGCTTGCCCGAACAGATAAACTTTCGGACTTCGCGAGGCAATGCCGAAGATACCGGATCGGGATACTGCGCCCGATAAGCCGATGCCGGATCTGCGGCGGGGCGGTCTAGATCTCGTTCATCACCTGCGCATGGGCGAGCACCGCGAAGAGCGCCGTTCCCCCGATGATGTTGCCGAGAAGCACCGGCAGCATGAAGCCCCCCACCACCGTCAGGATCCCGATCTCGCCGTGCAGCATCAGCAGGAAGGCCTCCATGCTGCCGGCGATGATATGGGTGAAGCCGCCGAGCGCGATGAGGTAGGTGATCAGCGTGACCGTGTGGAACTTCGCGCCCTCCGCGCTGGGGATCAGCCAGACCATCGTGGCGATCAGGAATCCCGCGGAGATGCCGCGGATCAGCATGGACCACCAGTCGTTCGCCATCATGACGCGGCTGATCCGGAGCATTCCGTCATAGATCTCCGGCTGCAGCACGGGGGTGAAGGTGCAGAACAGGGCGGCGAAGAGGGTGCCGGCCATGTTGGCGAGAAAGACGATGCTCCAGAGCCGGCCGACCCGGCCCAGATTGCTCGCGGAGAAATCCTTCGCCAGCGGCAGGATCGCGGTGATGGTGTTCTCGGTAAAGAGTTGCTGGCGCCCCAGCACCACCATGAGGAACCCGACGCAATAACCGGAGCTGGAGATCAGCGAACGCCAGCCGGTGTCCGGCAGGTGCGTCTCCAGAAGCGACTGGGCTAGAAGCGAAAAGCTGATGGAGAGCCCGGCGGCGACCCCCGACCACCAGAGCGACGTGGCGGGGCGGGAGAGTTCCTCGTCGCCTTCCCGCCGCACGACTTCGTAGACGGCGACGGCGGAAAGCGACTGCGCTTCCTCGATCGCCTCGTTCTCGGCGTCGTCTCTCCCGCCGTCCCGACGCTGATCCCGCGCGGCCGTTTCGTCTTCTTCCGGATGACGGGCCCGGTGCTTGTCGGCTTGTGGCTCGCTGTCGGTCATCGCGGTCGAACTCTCCGGCGCGTCAGACCGGTACAATCGGCTGGCAGGGATCCTTGTTCCCGGCAGCCCGCGCGCTGCGGCCGGCGGCCGGGTTTCCGGGTGTGCGCGGGAGGGTGCAGAGAGCCTTGCCGGCTAAGAGTTCTGGAACCAACCTCCGCCGGGCTCATTTTCCAGACAAATGGAGTGAAAGTCATGAGCCGCGACACGCGTGAAGGATCCCCGATCAGCGCCGACTTCGATGTCGGCGACGATTCCGACCTGCCGGGTTACGATCAGCCGATCAGTGCCGACGACATCGACGCCGTCCTCAGCGGCCCCGAGGGTTCGGTCGAGGAGCGCCGGGCCGTTCTGACGGGCATGCTCGATCAGCTGCGAACCCGTGGCGGCATGGACGAGAGCGACGAGTTCGGCTCGCTCGTCTCCCGCGTCGAGGACGCCCTGGCCACGCTGGAGAGCCCGGCGGAAGATTTCGGCACCCCGGGCGGCTACGGCATGGATCCGGACGACCGGCTCGACCAGCCCGACGAGATCCTGGAGCGGCAAGAGGATTACGAGGCCGAAGAGCGCGAGTGAGCGAGGATTCCTGCCCGCGCCCGATGAAGCTGACCGTCGTTCTCAATACGAATGCCGGGACCCTTCGGGGACTCGAGACGCAACGGACGATCACCCGTCTCCGCGCCATCTTCGAGGAGGCGGGGCATGAGGTTGCATTCGAGTCGCATGCCGGTCGAGAGGCGATCGAGGCCGTTGCCGTTCATTGTCGCGATCGTACCTGCGAGGGCCTGATCATCGGCGGCGGCGACGGTTCCGTTTCGGCGGCGGCCCGGGCTGCCGCGGGTGGCGAGGTCGCGCTGGGCATCCTGCCGCTCGGCACCATGAACCTGTTCGCGCGCAGTCTCGGCATTCCACTGGAGCTGGAGGCATCCGCTCGCGCGCTCGCCTGGGGCACGACGGATCATGTCGATATCGCCGAGGTTAACGGCCGCTTCTTCGTGCATCACGTGACGCTCGGGCTGCATCCCCGGATGATCGCCCTGCGGGAGCGAATGAAGTACGGCTCGCGCATGGGCAAGATCCTCGCCAACATCCAGGCGTTGCGCACGGCGCTGCGGAAGCCCCCGGCGTTGCACGCGAAGATCCGGGTGGACGGGCAGGTCATCCACCGGCGAACCGCTGCGATCGTGGTTTCCAACAATCTCTTCGGTCCGGGCCACCTGCCGTTCGCCGACGATCCCCGGCAGGGGAGGCTTGGCCTCTATGTCAGCAACTCGCGCAAATGGTCGGATCTTTTGCAACTTTCCGCTACGGTTGCGGTGGGGGACATGGCCCAGAGCCCGCTGCTGGAACGCTGGGACGGCAGGGAGGTCGAGATCACGCTGGACAAGCCGCGCGTGGCGTCCGTCGATGGGGAAATCGTCAAGCTGAGACCGCCCCTGCATGTCCGCATCCATGCGGGCGGGCTGAAGATCATCCAGCCCAGGCGCTGAAGGTCGTGGGGATCGGTCCGCTCCGTCTGCCGCGGCCACCTGCCGGAACCTGCGGGACGGCGGCACGTTCGGCGATCAGGAGGCTCCGATGACCCAACATCCGACGCCCACAAACGATGCCCGGCAGGGCGAGCGCACCGGCGGCATGGGCATGCGGCCGCTAATCTTCGGGACGATCCTCGCGGTGATCGTTCTCGCCGTCGTTCTCTTTATCTGGGTTTGAGGGGCGACGCCGCGCCGACCGAGGCGGAGCCGACTTGAACGGACCGATCCGGATGGGCGGTTTCAGGACCGGTCGGCCATAGGTGCAGGCGGCCGCAGGCCTTGGCACGGCTCGATCCAGACGCTGCGATGGAGTGGGATGGGGAGAGAAGACCCCGGCCGGCCACGAGGGGGAAGGGGCATGAGGAGAAGCCGACCGGGGTCGGTCATCAGGAAAATCGGTCGACGGGGTCGGTCCGATTTTGAAGATGACCTCGTCCAGATGCGCTGGTCACGCTCCTGGAAGCCGCGGGATAACGGGGTGCTTTCCTCCGGGTTCCAAAGCCACAGCGATATTTTTTGCCGGCACGAATTAACTTGCCTTCCCCTCCGAGCCTAATAAATCCTCTCCCTCGCACCCCCGTGAAAGGTCGCGAGGAGCAAGGGCTCTCGTCAGAGGCAACTGAAAAGTAACCTTAGCTATAGCAATTTTTAGGGAAAATTGATGCTCTCTGGAACGGCGGCTAGTCCAATCCGTTTGCTGTCTGAAGAGTTAACAGGCCGCTCAGGCTTTCATCTTCAGCAGGGACGGCGATCCGGCCATGATGACAGCAATAAAGCAGGCGATGGCTCTGCCCTCGGAGATTATTATGGCGGCTAGAGACAACGATCAGGGCGGCATGGGCAGCGAAAACGCATTTGGACGATCGAGCGGAGAAAACTCCGAGGGCAAGGTTGATCAGCGCGTACAGGGCGAGATCGGCAAGCATCTCCGGGCCTTCTATGACGATGTCATCAACGAGCCCGTTCCAAACCGCTTCATGGAACTGTTGGAACAGCTGGAACGCTCGACTCAAAAGCGCTGAAAGGTAGCAGTTTATGCCCGTTTCGGATGCCTTGAGAGACGATCTCCTTGGGTCGATCCCCAATCTCCGCGCGTTTGCGGTGTCGCTGGCAGGCAATAGCGAGCGCGCAGACGATCTCGTGCAGGAAACGCTGATGAAGGCGTGGGCCAAGTTCGATTCCTTCCAGGAAGGGACGAACCTTCGCGCCTGGCTGTTCACGATCCTGCGTAACGAATTCTATTCCCAGGTCCGCAAGCGCGGCCGTGAGGTTGAAGACGCCGAGGGCACCTATGCCGCGCGTCTGGCTTCGCAGCCCGCCCAGAACGGCCACATGGATCTTCGCGACTTCCGCGAGGCCCTGTCGCAGCTTCCGTCCGACCAGCGCGAAGCGCTGATCCTGGTCGGTGCTTCCGGCTTTTCCTACGAGGAAGCCGCCGAGATCTGCGAATGCGCCGTCGGCACCATCAAGAGCCGCGTCAGCCGCGCCCGCAGCCGCCTGGCGGAATTGCTGGCGCTGGAAGCCGGCGAGACCTACGGCGCCGACGCGCTGTCCGCCACGGTGATCATGCGCTCGGTCTCCTGACCCGCATCGTCTCCCGGATACAGGTCGCTCGATAACAGAAGGGCTGGATCGATGATCCGGCCCTTTCCTTTTCAGAATAACGTTGCCGCCCGGACTTCTGCTCGGGGTGAGATGGCAGTGTCGCCCCGAGCCGAGAAGACGCTGCCGCTCAGGGCGACAGCTTCTTGTTTTCGCCCATGTCCGGCTGCGTGTCGCTGTGCTTGGCCTTGAAAACTTCCCAAGCCTGCTTCAGCGCGCCGTTGCTGTCCCAATATTCCGCCTGTGCCGGCACGACGCGGATGACGCCGACATCGGGATCGTCCTTGCCGTTCTTGAACCAGGCCTTGAAGTCATCCTTCCAGAGGAGGTCGATCAGCTTGCGGTCCTGCGTCAGGTAAGCCTGCCCGGAGACAGATACGTAATCGCCCTTGCTGGGGTTCGCGAAGGCGAGATTGCAGTCCGGGTTGGACGCGAGTTCGTCGGTCTTGTGCGAGGAGAGCTGCGTCAGGAAGCGGATCTCGTGGGTGGTTTCATCGAAAAGCGGCGCCATGGGACGCGCGCGGAGATGATTGCCGTCACGGGTGGTCATCATGCAGGTGTGGACGTCCTTCACGAGCTTCCAGAAGGTGTCCAGGGTATCGTCGCTCATGCATGCATCTCCGTCATTGAGGTTGGTTCGACAACGCCAGCCTTTGCCGGTCGTTCCGGGTGTGAAGTTTTCGTCTTGTCGCTGGCGGCGGCGGCCTTCGCGTCCCGGGCCGCGGCTTCCACCTCGCTTTCGAGGAAGCGCATCAGCGCCGTTTCCGCGCGGTCCAGTCCCTGCCGCAGCTGTCCCTTGAGCATGGCCGGGCTGAGTCGTCCCTCGTCGAAGGCGGCGACCACCATGGGATGCACGTAGCTGGCGCGGGCGACGGCCGGGGTGTTCGCGAGCCGCTCCGAGGCGCTTTTCATCACCTTCGCGAGCAGCCGCTTCTTCTGGTACTCGCTTTCCGGCGGCGGCGCGTCGGCGAGCATCGCGAGAGCGGTGGATGACGCGGCGAAGGTGCGGAAGTCCTTGGCGGTCACCGGGGCGCCGGCGGCCTCCTGCAGATAGGCGTTGAGATCGCGGGCGGACAGGTAATGCGCGGCGCCGCCGCCTTCGTCCTTGAAGGCGAAGAGCCGCTTCTTGCCGATGGTCTTCAGCTTGCTCATGCGCTTGACGAGCAGGGGATCGCGCACCGTTTTCTCGATCTTCTTGCCGCTCTTGCCGGTGAACCTGAGCTCCACCGCCGAGGCCGTGATGCGCACGTCGCGCTTCAGCAGCGTCGTCGCCCCGCGCCCGCCGTCGTCGATGTTGGTGATGTCGTGGCCCGAACGCAGCAGGGCGCGGTCGATCAGCCGTCCGGCGACCGCCGAGGCATAGCGCCGGTCGGTCTTGCGACGGCGCAGATCCCGCTCCAGCCGTGCCCGGATCTTCGGCAGCGCGCGGCCGAAGCGCAGCAGGCGCTCCGCCTTGATCTGGTCGCGGACGCTCGTCCAGTCGTCGTGATAGCGATATTGCAGCCGCCCTTCGCTGTCGCGGCCGATGGCCTGCACATGGGCGCGTGGATCGTCGGCGAGGCAGACGTCGGTCCAGGCGGGCGGCAGCACCAGAGCTTCGAGGCGGGCGCGGACCTCGGGGTCGCGGATCACGTTGCCCTGCGAGTCCAGATAGGTGAAGCCGCGGCCGCTCTTGCGGCGTTTGAAGCAGAGCTGATGGACATCGACATAGCTCAGGCCGAAGGCTCCGGCCCGTTCGCGAAAATGATAATCCATGAAGAAGATCCCGAGGGTTCGAACCGTGAACGTCGGTCGGGATCGCCGCGTTCCGCGCCATCCGGTCACGCCTCTGGCATGACGGGGAGCGACATGGTTATCTCGCAATCAGGAACAGCTTCCGGCGAGGGCGAGATGACCGACCATGCTCCATTGAAGTTCGGGATGGGAGCGTCCGTCCGCCGCATCGAGGATGAATCCCTGATCCGAGGCAAGGGCCGCTACACCGCCGATGTCACGCCGGAGGGCTGCCTTCATGCCTTCCTCCTTCGCTCCGGCGCGGGGCATGCCCGGCTTCGCATCGGCGATCTGCGCGCGTCCCGCGAATTGCCTGGCGTGCATCTCGTCTGGACCGGCGCCGACGTCACGGACATCAAGCCGCTGCCCTGCGATGCGATGGGCAAGCTGAAGCCCGGCACCGAAGCCTTCTCGCCGGAATTCCCGGTGCTCGCCGGCGACACGGTCCGCTATGTCGGAGAGGCCATCGCCTTCGTCGTGGCCGACGATCTGGAAACCGCCCGCTCGGCCGCCGAACTGATCGAGGTGGATTACGAGATGCTGCCGGCGGTCGTCGACACGGCGCGTGCGCTGGAGCCGGACGCGCCGCTCGTCTGGCCCGAGCACGGCAGCAACGTCGCCTTCGAATACGAACTGGGCGATGCCGCCGACACAGCCGCGGCCTTCGCGAAGGCCGCGGGCGTGGCGGAGCAGACCATCGTCAACAACCGCGTGGTGAGCAATTATCTGGAGCCCCGCGCAGCGGTGGCCGAGTTCGACGCGCAAACCGGCCGCTACTCCATCGTGACGGGCACGCAGGGAGTTCACGGCATTCGCTCCGCGCTCGCCAAGCTGCTCGACGTTGACGAGCAGGCGATCCATGTCCGCACCTACGATGTCGGAGGCGGCTTCGGCACCAAGGCGGTCGTCTACCGGGAATATCCGCTGGTGATGAAGGCGGCGCGCGTCCTCGGCCGGCCCGTGAAGTGGGTCTGCGACCGCAACGAGCATTTCCTGGCCGACTCGCATGGCCGCGACAACGTCGCCCGAGCCGCGATGGCGCTGGATGCGGAGGGCCGGATCCTGGCCATGCGCGTCGATCTCACGGCTGCGATGGGCGCCTATTTCTCGCCGTTCGGCCCGTACGTGCCCTATGGCGGGATCACGATGACCACCGGCGTATACGATATTCCGGCGGCGCATATCGCCTGCAAGGGCGTCTTCACCAACACGGTGCCCGTGGATGCGTATCGCGGCGCCGGCCGCCCGGAGGCGGCTTATCTGGTGGAGCGGCTGATCGATCAGGCGGCGCGGGTCGCGGGGCTGACGCCGGAAGAGATCCGCCGCCGCAACTTCATCCGGCCGGAGCAGATGCCCTACAAGACGCAGGGCGGCCGCACCTACGACACCGGCGAGTTCGAGGCGCACATGGATGCGGCTCTGGCCGAGGCGGACGCCGCCGGCTTCCCCTCCCGCCTTGCCGAGAGCCGCGAGCGGGGGAGGATCCGCGGCTTCGGATTGGCGACCTATATCGAGGCCTGCGCCTTTCCCGGCTCCGAGCCGGCCAAGCTGGTGCTCGAAGGCGATGGCACCGTGACCCTGCATATCGGCACGCAGGCGAACGGGCAGGGGCATCACACGGCCTATGCCCAGTTCGTGGCCGGTCATCTCGGCCTCGACTACAGCCGCATCCGCGTGGTGCAGGGCGATTCCGACGCGCTGCCCACGGGCGGCGGCACCGGCGGCTCGCGCTCCATCCCGATCGGCGTTCCCTCCGTGGATCGCGGCGCGCGGATGCTGGCCGAGCAGATCCGGGAACTCGCCGCCGACGAACTGGAAGCATCGGCCGGCGATATCGAGCTGGTCGACGGCGTCGCCCGGATCGTCGGCACCGATCGCGAAATCGGCTATGCCGAGGTGGCCCTGCGGGCGAGCGATCGCACGAAGCTCGTGGCGACCGGCGATTACGAGACGAAGGCGCCGACCTTCCCCAACGGCACGCATGTCTGCGAGCTGGAAATCGACCCGGAAACGGGGCTCACGCACATCCTCCGCTACGTGATCGTCGACGATTTCGGCGCGGTGGTGAACCCGATGCTGCTGGCGGGCCAGGTCCATGGCGGCGTGGCGCAGGGGATCGGGCAGGCGCTGCACGAGCGAACCGTCTATGACGGGGACGGCCAGCTTCTGTCCGCGACGCTGCAGGATTACGCGCTGCCGCGCGCCTGGGATGTGCCGGTTTACGAGTTCTCGACGCGCAACGTGCCGTCCAAGTCGAACGCGATGGGGATCAAGGGCGCCGGGGAGGCCGGGACCATCGGCGCCGCGCCGGCGGTCATGAACGCCGTGGTCGACGCTCTCAGCCGTGCCTACGGCATCACCCATATCGACATGCCGGCGACGCCCCTCCGCATCTGGGAGACGATCCAGCTCGCAACGTCGGCCTGAGCCGGCCCACCCCGGTTCGCCTCGGCCCGGTCTGGCCCATAGATCTCGATCAAGGCTTGCCGCGGCGCGGCCGGGTAGTGTGCAATACCGGCCTCGCAACGAGGTCACCACTCCCGGGAGATGAAGAATGGCAGCAGAGTTCGAGGGCAAGGTTGCGCTGGTGACGGGTGCTGCATCCGGTATCGGTGCGGCCGTCGCGCGGCAATTGGCCTCCGGCGGCGCTAAGGTTGTGATCGCCGATTTCAACGAGGACGGCGCGAGGCAGCTTGCCGAGGAGCTGGGGTCGGCGGTGGCCAGGTCCTACAAGATCGACGTGACCGACCCGGAAGCGGTCAAGGCCATGGTCGACTTCACGGTGGAAAGCTTCGGCGCACTGCATCTCGCCGTCAACAACGCCGGCATCGGGGGGGCGAGCGCGCTCACGGCCGATTACGGCATCGACGACTGGAAGCGCGTCATCGACGTCAACCTCAACAGCGTCTTCTATTCCACCAGGTACGAGATTCCGGCGATGCTCGCCTCCGGCGGCGGCTCCATCGTCAACATGTCGTCGATCCTCGGCACCAGCGGTTTCGTCAGTTCGCCAGCCTATGTCGCCGCGAAGCACGGCGTGATCGGCCTGACCAAGACGGCGGCGATGGAATATTCGGCGAAGGGCGTGCGGGTCAACGCGGTCGGCCCGGCCTTTATCGATACGCCGCTACTGAGCCACATGGACAAGGCGACCAAGGACCATCTGATTTCGCTGCACCCGATCGGGAGACTCGGTCGCGCCGAGGAAGTGGCCGAGCTGACCTGCTTCCTGCTCAGCGATCGCGCATCCTTCGTGACCGGCAGCTATCATCTCGTGGACGGAGCCTATACCGCGCCGTGAGGGGCGGTGCCCCGAGCGATCTCAGAACGCCTTGAAGGTGATGATCGTCTTGGTGTCCTGGATACCGGGAATGCGGTGCACCTTCTCGTTGACGAAGTGACCGATATCGCCGCCGGGCTCGACGTAGAACTTGGCGAGCAGGTCGTAGTCACCCGCGGTGGAATAGATCTCCGACGCGATCTCCGCATCGGCCAGTTCGGTCGCGACCTCGTAGGCGCGTCCGAGCTGGCATTTGATCAGGACGAAGAAGGGGGTCATCGCTGTCTCCAGGCTGCCTTTGCAGGGGCTTTTAGAACATCCCGGCCGCGCTGTCTGGAGGTTTGATCCGGCGGGTTTCCGCTCCGGTACTTTCGCGGAACCAAACAATCCCGCCTGGATTTGTTCGAGGGAAAGGATCCCGGCCATGAAAATCGAAAGTGTCAGAGGTGCCTTGCTTGCAGCCGTGCTCGCGGCTCTTCCGCTAGCGGGCGCTCATGCCCAGACCACGACGGACGCGCCAGCGCAGCCGGCCGTGCCGCCGCCGAGCTCGCCCAACTCTCCGGCCAACAATTTCGATTTCACCAATTGCCTGGCCAAGGGTAACGATTCCGCGCATTGCCGGCTCGGCAACGGCACGGGCGGCGTGCCCGACGCCGCGCCCAAGACCAACGATCCGGCGGTGACCGGCACCACGGCGCCAACAGGCGGTTTGGCTGGCCCCGGCACCACGACCGGCGAGACGACGCCGCAACAACCTCGTGCAATTGCGCCGGGAAACCCATAGATCGGTCTCGATCCGGACGGGCCGGAGACAGCGGGACCTGAATGACTGCCATCGCCGTAACGATCGCCGGCTCCGATTCCGGAGGCGGGGCCGGGATCCAGGCCGACCTCAAGACCTTTTCGGCCCTGGGCGTTTACGGCGCCAGCGTGATCACGGCCCTGACCGCGCAGAATACGCTGACGGTCACGGGTGTGCACGATGTGCCGCCCGATTTCGTGCGCCTGCAGATGGACGCCGTTTTCGGCGACCTTCGGGTGAACGCGACAAAGATCGGCATGCTATCGAAGCCCGAGATCATCCGCGCGGTGGCGGGTGGACTCGATGCGCTTTCGACGGGGCCGGTCGTGCTGGACCCGGTCATGGTCACGAGCACCGGCGTCGTGCTGATCAGCGACGAGGCGATCGATACGCTGAAATCGGAGCTCTTCCCGCGCTGCGCCCTGATCACACCCAATCTGCACGAGTCCGCCCGTCTTCTCGGCGCCTCCATGGCCGAGGATCGCGACGCGATGATCCGGCAGGCGGAAGGCCTGCTCCGTCTCGGTGCGCGCTCGGTGCTCCTGAAGGGGGGCCACTTGCCGGGTGGTCGGGCGAGCGATCTCCTGGCCGACGGGGAAAGGCAGGTCTGGCTCGACGCGCCGATGATCGCCACGCGGCACACCCACGGCACCGGCTGCACGCTTTCCGCCGCCATCGCGTCCGGGCTGGCGCTGGGGCATGAACTCGGCATCGCCGTCGCGGAAGCGAAGAGCTACCTGCACGGAGCGATCGCCGCAGCCGATACCCTCGACATCGGCGCGGGCAACGGACCCGTGCACCATTTCTGGCGCTCCTGGCCGGCGAAATGAAATCTGCCGGGTTCGCGGCTCCTCCGATCCACAGCCCATTCGTCACAGGGTTCCCGCCGACCTTTTCGAAACGGTAACATCGATGGTTTAGGTCTGGTTCGACGCGTCTTGTCGGTGGCGATTCCCGCCACCGGGACGCTGCCATGAGACGAACTAGGGCCTTGAGAAACTTGAGATTGGCTTGCGCCGGAGCGGCTGGCGCCGTCATCCTGCTGACGTCCTCCGCGTTGATGAGCGAAGCGCAGGCGGGTGCCTTCGGGCTCCGCGACCAGAGCGCTTATGGCGAAGGGCTGGCCTTTGCCGGCATGGCGGCGGGCGGCTCGCTTTCCTCCATGTTCTGGAATCCGGCGACCTTGTCGGCCGTTATGGGCTTTCAGACCGAGACGAGCGCGACCTTCGTTGCTCCTCGGGCCAGCATCGACGTTCTCTCGCCCTTCACGTCGAACGAAGGCGACGTCGTCGCCAACGCGGCACTGGTGAGCGGCTACGACGCCTACCGGATCAACGATCGCGTGGTGCTGGGCCTCGCCATCACCGAACCCTTCGGGATGCGGTCGAAATACGATTTCGGGTCCGAGCTGCGCAATCAGGGGATCGCCGGCACCTCCTCGATCACCACGTTCAACATCAATCCGATGCTGTCGGTGGACCTGACGGACTGGCTGAGCGTCGGCGCCGGCTTCCAGGCGCAATATCTGGACATTCGCTATACGGGCGTGGGCGCTTCGCTCGGCCAGCTTTCCGTGCCCGGCGTGCCGCTGCCGCTCAGCCTCGGTGCGAACGCTTCGCTGGACGGCGATTCCTGGGCCTATGGCTACAATGTCGGTGTGCTCCTGAAGCCGCGCGAGGGCACGGAGATCGGCATCGGCTACCGTTCGGGCCTGAAATATTCCATCGACAGCAAGCTCACCGGCAGCGTGACGGGGTCGCTGCTCGGCCAGTCGCTTCTCACGGTGCCGCTGGACCTCGATGCCACGGCCAAGCTGGAGACGCCGGCCAAGCTCAGCGTCGGCGTGCGGCAGGCGATCACGGATCGCTGGCGCGTCATGGGCGGCGTGGAATGGGACCAGTGGAGCCGCTTCAAGCAGGTTTCCGTCCAGGCGAAGGACAAGGTCGCGGTGAGCGGCGTCGGCGAGATCACCGTTCCCGAGCAGGACATCGTCTTCGGCTATGATGACGGCTGGTTCTTCTCCGGCGGCACGGAATACGATGTCAGCCCGAAATGGACGTTGCGGGCCGGTGTCGCCTACGAACTGTCGCCGGTGGGCAACAGTGCCCGTCAATTCCGGTTGCCCGATGTGGACCGTGTTTCCGGCTCGGCGGGTTTCACCTACAAAGCCTGTGAGCGCTGCCTGATCGACGCCTCCTATGCCTATGTGGCCGGGGTTGGCGACGACCATGTGCAAAGCAGCAGCGGAGCGGTGCGCGGCGAGGTCAATGCCGACGCGCATATCGTTTCGCTCGGCTTTCGCTACCGGTTCGGCGGGACACCGACCGGCAGCCATGCGAATTGAAGTTGCCAACGGGGTGGCGGGAAAGAGGCTGGGGAAACCCGGCCTCTTTCTTTTTAAGGACGGAGTCTGGCCGCCTCAGAAGGCGCGCTGCAGCAGGCCGCCATCCACCAGGAAGTTCTGGCCGGTGATGTAGCCCGCATGGGCGGAGCAGAGAAAAGCGCAGAGCTTTCCGAATTCCTCCGCCGAGCCGAACCTGCCGGCCGGGATCTGCGCCATTTGCTTCCCGGCGAATTCCTCCACGCTCAGCCCCGCCTTGTCCGCCTGGAACTTGAACGTGCCGCGCAGCCTGTCGGTGTCCATCTTGCCCGGCAGGATATTGTTGATGGTGACGCCCTGACCGGCGACCTGCCGGGAGACCCCGGCGAGGAATGCCGTCAGGCCGGCCCGCGCGCCCGACGAGAGGTCGAGGCCGGGGATGGGTGCCAGCACCGAGGACGAGGTGATGTTGACCACACGCCCGAAGCCGCGCGCCGTCATGCCGTCGATCACCGCCTGCAGGAATTCGATGGGCGTGATCATGTTCTGGGTGACGCCGGCGACGATCGCCCCACGGTCCAGCTCGCGAAAATCGCGCGAGGGCGGTCCGCCATTGTTGTTGACCAGGATATCGACCTCGCCAGCCCTGTCGAGGATCGCCTGACGCCCCTCGGCAGCCGAAACATCGGCCGCGACCGGGATGATCTCCGCGCCGGTCTGGTCGCGGATCGCTTTTGCCGTTTCGCCAAGCCGCTCCGCATCGCGGCCGTTGATCACCACCCGGCAGCCGGCTTCCGCCAGCGCGATGGCGCAGCCGCGTCCCAGGCCCCTGCTGGAGGCGCAGACGACGGCCGTCCGGCCCGTAATTCCAAGATCCATGTCATCTCCCGGCGATGCCTTCAGCCACGCCGGCCGGACAAGGGAACCGAGGCCCGGCGGCCTGCGCTCCGGGAACCTTAGCGTCATGAAACTGAGACGGGAATCCGGTTTCTTTCTCTCGAGCGATCGAGGTTTCCGGCCATGCACACCCAGATGTTTCCCCGTCACGTTCATGCGCTCTTCATCTCCGATGTCCATCTCGGGACGCGCGGATGCCAGGCGGAGATGCTGCTTGAGTTTCTTCGCTGGCACGATGCCGAGACGATCTATCTCGTCGGCGATATCGTGGACGGCTGGCGGCTGAAGCGAAGCTGGTACTGGCCGCAGGCCCACAACGACGTCGCGCAGAAGCTGATGCGCAAGGGACGCAAGGGCGCTCGCATCGTCTACGTTCCCGGCAATCACGACGAGTTCCTGCGCAACTACCTCGGCACCCATTTCGGCGGTATCGAGGTGGTGAATTCCATCATCCACGAAACCGCCGACCACAGGCGCATGCTGGTGCTGCACGGCGATCAGTTCGACGTCGTAGTGCGCCACGCCAGATGGCTAGCCTTTCTCGGCGACTGGGCCTACGAGACCGCCCTCGGCGTCAACACCTACGTAAACCTCATCCGCCGCAAGCTCGGCTTCTCCTACTGGTCGCTGTCGGCCTGGGCGAAGCTGAAGGTGAAGGACGCGGTGAATTTCATCGGCGCTTTCGAAGATGCGCTCTCGCGCGAGGCGGAGCGGGTGGAGGCGGATGGCGTGATCTGCGGCCATATCCATCACGCGGCGCTGCGCGAGCAGAACGGCATCCGTTACATGAATTGCGGCGACTGGGTGGAAAGCTGCACCGCGTTGGTGGAGAACCACGACGGTCGCTTCGAGATCATTCGCTGGGCGGAAGTGGCCGCCGCCTATGCCGATGCGGGAACTGCGCCGGCCGCGAAGGTCGCCGCGTGAGGCCACGGCACCGCAAACGGGGGTGGCGATGCGCCTGACCATCGTGACGGATGCATGGTTTCCGCAGGTCAATGGCGTCGTTCATTCGTTGAACCGGATCACGACGGTGCTGCGCGGACAGGGCGACGAGGTCTCCGTCGTGGCGCCCGACCGGTTCCGCACCGTGCCGTGCCCGACCTATCCCGATATCCGGCTGTCGCTGGTCGGGCCGGGGCGGATCGCGCGGGTGATCGACGCGGAGAAGCCGGATCACGTGCACATCGCCACGGAAGGCCCGCTCGGGATGCTGGCCCGACGCCATTGCCTGAAGACCGGCATCGGCTTCACGACGAGCTATCACACCAGGTTTCCGGAATACGTCTCCGCTCGTTTCCCCCTGCCGGAAAGCTGGGCCTATGCCGTCGTCCGCCGCTTCCACAATTCCGGGCTGGGCTGCATGGTCGCCACGCCGTCGCTGGAAGCGGAACTCACCGCGCGCGGCTTCCGGCACCTCATGCGATGGTCGCGCGGCGTGGATGCGGACTTGTTCCATCCACGTCCGGAGGCGAACCTCGATCTGCCGCGCCCGATCTTCCTGAATGTCGGCCGTGTGGCGGTGGAGAAGAACCTGGAAGCGTTCTGCGCCCTGAACCTGCCGGGCTCCAGGGTGGTCGTCGGCGACGGACCGGCGCGCGCGGGCCTGCAGGCGCGCTTTCCCGACGTGCATTTCCTCGGCATGATGAAGGGCGAGGCGCTGGCGCAGGCCTATGCATCGGCCGACGTGTTCGTGTTCCCCAGCCGCACCGACACCTTCGGCAACGTCTTGCTGGAAGCGCTTTCCTCGGGCTTGCCGGTCGCGGCCTTTCCGGTGACCGGTCCGCGCGACGTCATCACCGATCCCAAGGTCGGCGTCCTCGATGTGGATCTCCGGAAGGCGGCACTCGCCGCCCTTGAACTTTCCGGCGCGGACGCGCGGCAGTTCGCGCAGGGGTTCAGCTGGGAGGCGAGCGCGGCGGCGTTCCGGAACAATATCCTTGCCGGGCATGGAGCTCTGGCGCAGAAAGCGGCCTGACCGATCCGCTTGAACAGGGGCGCCCCATGTCAGACCTTCCCGGCTATGCCGACATTCTGGAAGCAAGGGAGCGCATCGCCGGAGCGGCCGTGCGCACCCCGCTGATCCGCTCGCCGCAGCTTTCCGAGATGACGGGCGGGACGGTTTATCTGAAGCCGGAATGCCTGCAGCGAACGGGCTCGTTCAAGTTCCGGGGCGCGCGAAACGCGGTGCAGGCGTTGGGTGACGATGCCCGCGCGGGCGTCGTGGCCTGCTCCTCCGGCAACCACGCGCAGGGCGTGGCGGAAGCCGCCCGTCTGGCCGGGATCTCCTCCGTGATCGTCATGCCGAGCGATGCGCCGGTGCTGAAGCGCGAACGGACCGCCGCGTTCGGTGCGCGCGTCGTGCTTTACGACCGGGAGACGGAAGACCGCGAGGCGATCGCCGCCGACATCATCGCGGAAGAGGGGGGACATTTCATCCACCCCTACAACAATCGCCATGTCATTGCGGGCCAGGGGACGATCGGGCTCGAAGTCGCCGACGACCTGGAGGCCGCGGGCGTCGTGCCGGACGTGGTGATGGCGCCGGCCAGCGGCGGCGGGCTTGCGGCGGGCGTGACCCTGGCGCTCCGCGAGCGCTTTCCCGAGATCGCGTCCTATGTGGTTGAGCCCGAAGGCTTCGACGACTACGGCCGCTCGCTGCGGGCAGGCGAAGCGGTGCGGAACGAGCGTCTTTCCGGCTCCATCTGCGACGCGCTGCTGGCGTCGAAGCCGGGCGTCCTGACCTTCGCGCTCAACCGCGATCGCATGGCAGGCGGCCTTGCCGTCAGCGATGCCGAGGCGCTGCACGCCGTCGGCTTTGCCTCCGAGACGATGCGGCTGGTGCTGGAACCCGGCGGGGCCGTCTGCCTTGCGGCGGTGCTGGCCGGGCGGCTCGACCTCAGGGAAAAAACCGCCGTGATCGTCCTGTCCGGCGGCAATATCGATGACGAAATGCTGATGGATGCGGTGAAAGCCTACCGCCGCTCCGCCTGAACCGTCCGCGCCGGCGCTTCGAAGAACAGCATGTCGTCCTCGATATAGCGGCCCTTCTCGCCTTCCGGCGCGCTGGCGAAGACGTCTGCCGGCCGCTCGTCGGTCACCGTGGCAGCGGCAGGACGAGGGGCATGGCCAGTGGCAGCGGTCAGGGTCGTGGCCCCGGATAGCGTCGGGGGGATCTCTGCCGGCGCAGGGCCGGAGGACGTCGAGGCTGCGGGCAGCAG
This sequence comes from Faunimonas pinastri, assembly GCF_900110915.1. Classification (GTDB taxonomy): domain Bacteria; phylum Pseudomonadota; class Alphaproteobacteria; order Rhizobiales; family Afifellaceae; genus Faunimonas; species Faunimonas pinastri. Next base: position 73,015 of record NZ_FOFG01000004.1, on the reverse strand, counting down.
GCTTTCGGCAAGCTTCAGGAGGTCGTCGCCGGCCTTGCCCAGCATGGAACGGTGAAGCTCGGCCTGTTCCGGCCCCGCCGCGCGCAGGGAGGCGGCTCCCGACAGCGTCGTCGCGATGCGGCGGATCTCGGTGCCCACATGTTCCTGGCGAACTTCGCTGCGCAACAGGTCGATATTGTTCTCGACGCGCTTTAAAGCCTTCAGAAGGCCGCGCGTTTCCTGTGGCCGGGTGCGGCGAAGATATTCTGCAAGAAACAGCCGGCCCTTTGTTGTCGCCGACAGCGCCTGTAAAACATCTTCATAGTCCGAATCGGCGAGACGGCTCTGTGTGCGACCGGCCATGATTTTCCCTTGGGGCTGGCGCGATATTCGAGATCACTCCAGCCTGAGTCTTGATTAAACCTTTTAGAAAAGGATTAAACTTGAAACAATCAGGCTCCGGGACTGATTTTGCGATCCGCGCTTCGGCTTTCTGTGCCGTCGTTTTCTTCGCGAGCGGGATCATCTATCCGTTCCTGCCGGTCTGGCTGGCGGCGCGCGGGCTGGCCGATACCGAACTCGCCGCCGTTCTGGCCGCGCCCTTGTTCCTGCGCCCGATTCTCACCGCGCCCCTGGCTGCACTGACGGATCGCTTCCGCAACCTCGCCCACGCCGCCGCGGCCTTCGCCTTCGCGGCGGGCATCGCCTTCGCCTGCCTCGGCGCCGTCCACGGCTTCTGGCCGACCCTCGTCCTGACCGCGCTGGCGATCATGCTGTGGAACTTCCTGATTCCGCTGTCGGATGCGGTCAATCTCGTGGGCGTTCGGGATCACGGCCTGGTCTACGCGCGCCTGCGCATCTGGGGGTCCTTCGCCTTCATCGTGGCGAGCCTCATCACCGCCGCCGCGATCCGGCTAATCGCGCTGCCCGGCGTCTTTCTGCTGCTGACCGCGACCTTCCTGATCGGCGGCGTCATCTCGCTCGCAGTGCCGGAAGTCGGTCCCTCGCTCCCCTCGCGCGACGGGATCGGCTGGCGCACCGCGTTCTCCGAGCCGGTGATCCGGCGGGCTTTCCTCGGAGCCAGTTGCACCGTCGGCAGCCACGGCGCCTATTACACTTTCGCCAGCCTCTATTGGCACTCGATAGGCTTCAGCGCGTTCAGCATCGCTGCCATGTGGGCGGTCTCGGTGACGGCGGAATTGCTGGTGCTGTGGGTCGTCGGCCGCATTCCTCAGCCCGGGGCGCGCCGCTGTCTGGTGGCCGGCGCGCTCGTCGCCGTCCTTCGCTGGGCGTTCTTTCCCTTTGCCGTCGCGCCGGGCGCCGCGCTCTTGCTGCAGGCGCTGCACGCCATCACGTTCGCCTTCAACCATATCGGCGTGATGCGGGCGATCGGCTCGGTGAGCGCGCCCGGCCACACCGCGCGCCTGCAGGCGCTCTACCAGCTCACCAGTGGACTGGTGCTGGCAGTCGCGACACTCGCGGCGGGGCCGCTCTACCGCCTGTCGCCGGCCTACGCATTCTCGGTCATGGCACTGCTGGCCGGGGCAGGGCTGTTCTTCTCGTTCCCGCTGGAGCGAGGGCTTCACCCCCAGAGGGATGTCCCGGGCGGGGAGACCATCGCGCCTTCATAGAGGAGGCCGGGGTCGCGGTCGCGCGCGAGCAGCAGCGGTCCGTCGAGGTCCACGATATCGGCGCCCTGCGCCAGCAGCACGGCCGGCGCCATGGCGAGCGACGTGCCGACCATGCAGCCCACCATGATCGAAAAATCACGACGACGCGCTTCCCGGAAGAGGTCGAGCGCCTCGGTGAGCCCGCCCGTCTTGTCCAGCTTGATGTTGACGGCGTCGTACTTGCCGGCGAGCGCTTCGAGGTCCGCCGCCACGTGCAGGCTTTCGTCGGCGCAGATCGGCACCGGTCGATCCACCCCGCGCAGGAAATCGTCGGCTCCGGCGGGCAGCGGCTGCTCGATCAGCACCACGCCGGCTTCCCGGCAGGCAAGGCTGTTCGCCCCGAAATTCGCTTCGCTCCAGCCCTCGTTGGCGTCCACGATCAGGCGCGAGCGCGGCGCACCGGCACGCACGGCGAGAATACGCTCCACGTCGCCATCGCCGCCGAGTTTCACCTTGAGGAGCGGGCGCTCCGCCGCGCGGGCTGCCGCCGCCTGCATCGACGTGGGGTCGCCCAGGCTCAGCGTATAAGCGGTTTCCAATGGACGAAGATCGGAAAGACCCAGGCTGCGCGCGACCGATATGCCCGATCGCTTCGCCTCAAGATCCCAGAGCGCGCAGTCGACGGCGTTGCGCGCGGCCCCCGGATGAAGGCGCGTGCGCAGGCTCTCCCGGTCGAGATCCGTCGGGTCGAGGCTTTCGATCTCGGCGACGACGCTTTCCGGCGTCTCACCATAGCGCGGATAGGGGACGCATTCGCCTCGGCCCCGGTGGGTGCCGTCGGAGACTTCGACCACGACGACGACCGCTTCCGTGCGCGAGCCACGGGAGATGGTGAAGCTGCCGGCGATCGGCCAGCGTTCGATGGAAGCATGTAGCGCCGGCATCAGGGACGTGGGAACTCGGTTTCGAGACGCTCCACGATGGGCAAGACGCCCATGCGGATCGGATCCACGGCCGGCAGATCGAAGCGCTCGGAAAGCTGGCGAAGGCAGGCATCCGCCTCGGCGGCATCCAGGGCCGAGGTATTCACCGAAATCCCGACGCAGCGAATGTCCTGATTGTTGAGGCGGCCGTGGCGCACCGTCAGGTCGATCACATCTGCGACATCCGGGATAGGCGTGCGCACGTTTCTCATGGTCGTCCGCGTCGGCTCGTGGCAGACAATGAAGGCGTCGGGCTGGGCGCCATGCAGCAGCCCGAGCGATACGCCCGCGAAGGACGGATGGAAGAGCGAGCCCTGACCTTCAACGATCTGCCAGTGATCGGGCGCCGCTTCGGGCGTCAGCCATTCCACGGCGCCGGAAATAAAGTCGGCAATGACGGCGTCGATCGCGACGCCGCGGCCGGCGATCAGCACGCCCGTCTGTCCCGTCGCGCAGAATTCCGCATCGAAGCCGCGCGCCGACATCTCGCGTTCCAGCGCCAGCGCGGTGTACTTCTTGCCGATGGAGCAGTCGGTGCCGACCGTCAGCAGCCGCTTGCCGCTGCGCCGGAAACCCTTGCCGGTCGCGAACTGGCGGTCGGCATGGCGAACGTCGTGCAACCGCGCCCCGCGACGCTCGGCGGCCTCGCGGATCTCCGGGCTGGAGCCGAGGCGCATGTGCAGCCCGCTGGCGACATCCATGCCGGCCTCGATCGCCTCCACCACCGAAGCGACCCAGTTGTCCGGCAGCACTCCGCCGGGATTGACGGCGCCGATCACCAGTGTCCTCCCGCCCGCGGCGCGGCCTTCCGCGATCGTCATGTCGGGCAGGCCCGTATCGGCCTTGCAGCCTTCCAGCCGCGTCTGGCCGACGCACCAATCCGGGCGCCAATCGACCACGCCGGTCGCGGTCTTGGCCGCGAGCTGGTCAGGCACGTCGCCCAGGAAGAGAAGATAAGGTTTCTCAATGGACATTAGTCGTCCTGTGACTTTCCTGCTCTTGCCTGAACCACGGGAAATGGGCAGTTTCCCCGACATATGGACAGACCTAACACGCAACGGCGGATTCGTCAGCCTGGAACATCTTTGAAATGACAGCGGCTCTCGATGTCCAGACCGACGGCAATCGCTTCGTCCTGCGTCCGAAGGGATCGTGGGTCATTGCGGAGGCGGCCCAGCTCGACCGGGCGGTTCGCTCCAGCAGCGCGCCCGATCAGCAAGGCGGCAAGGACCTGCTGATCGACGTGGGCTCTGTCGATGCGCTGGATACGTCCGGTGCGTTCCTGCTCGCCCGCGTGGAGCGGCAATGGTCGGACGCCGGCCGCAAGGTGGAATGGAGCGGGGCGGACCACGCCCGCACCGTGCTGCTCGACCGGGTGCGCGCCGTCGTCGGCGAGGATGCCGAGCCGTTCCGCAAGCGGAGCTCGCCCAACATCCTGTCGGCCATCGGCGACGCCGTGCTCTCCACGGTCGATTACGCCGGCTACCTGCTGCGGATCTTCGGGGCGCTGGTGCTGCAGGTCGGCTATACGATCCGGCATCCGAGCAATCTTCGCTTTACGTCGATCCTTCACCAGATGGATTCCGCCGGCGTGCGCGCCATGCCGATCGTGCTGCTCCTCTCGCTGATCGTCGGCGGCATCATCGCGCAGCAGGGTGCGTTCCAGCTCCAGTATTTCGGCGCCTCCATCTTCGCCGTCGATCTCGTCGGCATTCTCGCCCTGCGCGAACTGGCGATGATCATCACGGCGATCATGGTAGCCGGCCGGTCCGGCAGCGCCATCACGGCCGAGCTCGGCTCCATGCGCATGCGCGAGGAAACCGACGCCTTGCAGGCCATGGGGCTCGACGCGATGAGCGTGCTGGTCCTGCCGCGCGTGATCTCGCTCGTCATCGTGCTGCCGCTGCTCACCTTCATGGCGGCCATGGCGTCGATTGCCGGGGCGATCTTCACGCTCTGGCTTTACGCGGGGATCTCGCCCACGGCCTTCATCGGCCGCTTCAAGGATGCGGTGACCCTTTCAACGCTCGCCGCCGGCCTCCTGAAGGCACCCTTCATGGCGATAATCATCGCGATTATCGCCTGCGCGGAAGGTATGCTCGTCCAGGGCAGCTCCGAATCGCTGGGTCGGCACACGACGGCTTCCGTTGTGAAAGGCATCTTCATGGTGATCGTCGTCGACGGTCTTTTTGCGATCTTCTATGCCGCTATCAACTTCTAAGGCCCCCGACGCCGAGCCGGAGACCATTCTCCAGACCAGCGGCCTCACCGTTGGCTTTGGCGGACGGACGATCCTGGAAAACCTGGACTTCGAGGTTCGGCGCGGCGAGATCCTGGCGATCGTCGGCGCATCCGGCACAGGCAAGTCCGTGCTGACGCGCGCCATCCTCGGCCTCGTCCCGCATCAGGCCGGCACGGTTTCCGCCTTCGGCGAGGAAATCGGCCCGAGCGGTCCGAGCGTGGAGATGGAAAAGCGCTGGGGCGTTCTCTTCCAGTTCGGCGCGCTCTTCTCCGCTCTCACCGTGGCGGAAAACGTCGCGGTGCCCATGCGCGAGTTCCTGAAGCTGCCGGAAGATCTGGTGCAGGACCTTTCCCGGTTGCGTATCGAAATGGTCGGCCTGAAGGCCAGCGACGGCGACAAGATGCCGTCCGAGCTTTCCGGCGGCATGATCAAGCGCGCCGCGCTCGCGCGCGCCCTCGCGCTCGATCCCGACCTCCTTTTCCTCGATGAGCCGACCTCCGGCCTCGATCCCATTTCCGCCGCCGGGTTCGATCAGTTGATCGTCGACCTGCGCAACACACTCGGCCTGACCGTGGTCATGGTGACGCATGACGTCGATACCCTGCACTCCATCGTGGACCGTATCGCGGTAATCGCGGAGAAACGTGTTCTGGTGGAGGGTGATCTCAATACGATGAAGACCTTCGATCATCCCTGGGTGAAGGAATACTTCCAGGGCGAACGGGCGCGGGCAGCTTTCGGATAGAAAAATGGAAACCAGAGCAAACTCAGCACTCGTCGGCGCCTTCACCCTGGTCGTCCTGGTGGTCGCGGCCCTGTTCGTCTACTGGCTGGAGCGCGGCACGAGCCAGAACAACAATTTGCCGATCTCGGTGATCTTCAACGATCCGGTGAACGGCCTCAGCGTCGGCGGACAGGTCGTGTTCAACGGCATCAAGGTCGGCGACGTGAAGGGCCTGCGGCTCGATCCGCAGCATCCGGGCCGGGTCATCGCGGACCTCGGCGTCGCCAGCACCACGCCGGTCAAGAAGGACACCAACGTCGCGCTCGGCTTCGCCGGCCTCACGGGCGTCGGGTATGTCGACCTTTCGGCGGGATCGCCCACGGCGCCGAGCATCTGGGCGGACAATCCCAATCCGACCATCGTCGCCCAGCGCTCCAGCATCCAGGACCTGATGGCCGGCGCGCGCACGATCCTCTCCACGACCAAGGACACGCTGAGCGCCGTGCAGAAGCTGGTGGACGAGAACTCCGGCGCGATCCACGATTCCATCGATAACGTGCGCACGCTCACGCAGTCGCTGGCCCAGAATTCCGGGCAGATCGGCGATTTCATGAGCAACGCCTCGACTGCCGCGAAGAGCATCGCCGATGTCAGCAACAAGCTGCACGGGATTGTCGATCGCGTTCAGGGCGTCGCCGATGCGATCGACCCGGAGAAGATCCGTGGCACCGTCGACAGCGTCAACAGCCTCGCGCAGTCCCTCGGACGCCACAGCGAGGACATCGACGCCATCGTGACGCGGCTCTCCACCGTCTCCAGCGACGTCAGCGCCTTCACCGCCCGCCTGCCGACGGTGGCGCAGAAGGTGGAGACCATCGTGGATGCGGTCGACCCCGGCAAGATCAGCCACCTCGTGGACCGCTTCGACCAGATCACTTCGGCGATCGATCCCGAGCGCATCCGCGCCACGGTCAACGGCATCTCCACCGTGGCCCAGACGCTGGGCGACCATAAGGCGGACATCGACACGCTGGTGACCAACCTCTCGGCGGCCTCGCGTGATTTCGCCGCCTTCACGCCGCGTCTGCCGTCGATCGGCGACAATGCCAACACGCTGCTCGCCAACGCCAACAAGGTCGTGGCATCGATCGACGAGCGGAAGGTCGGCGACACCGTGGACAGCATCCACACGTTTGCCGGCACGCTTCGCGACAACAGCCAGGATATCACCACCATCGTGGCGAACGTGAAGGCGACTTCGCAGCGGCTGGACGAGATCAGCCAGAAGGCGAACGCGCTGCTGGGCAACCTGAATACGATGACGGGTCCGCAGAACGGCCAGACGAACGGGCTGATCCAGCAGGCTCGCGAGACGCTGGCCTCGATCAAGACCGCGGCCGATACGTTCAACGTCCAGGTCAAGGGCATCGGCGCCGGTGTGGACAAGTTCAGCACACGCGGCTACGGCGAGCTCCAGGGGCTTGTCGGACAGACACAACGGACGGTAACGCATCTGGATAGTGTCATTACCGATCTGCAGCAGAATCCGTCGCAGTTCCTGCTGCACGGTGATCGGGCGCCGACCTATAACGGCCAGCGGCATTAAGGCGAGAGGTACCAACGTGCTGACGAGAACCTCCACCACAAAGCGCCTGCTGCCGCGGGCGGCCCTGCGGGCGGCCATTCTGGCGCTCGCGGCCAGCCTGGGCGCATGCTCGCTGATCATTCCGCCGAAGCCGAGCTCGATCTATGATCTGAAGGCCCCGCCTGCCTTCACCGTGCGGGGAACGAGCAGCGCGCAACTGCTGGTGCCGACGCCCACGACGCTGAAGTCGCTGGACAACAACCGCATCGCCGCCCGCCCGACCGAGCAGGAATACGCCTATCTGCCTCAGGCCAACTGGGTCGATTCGCTGCCGCGTCTGCTGCAGACCCGTCTTTCCGAGACACTGCAGAACACCGGCCGGGTTCACGCCGCGGCAGTGCCGGGACAGGGGCTGCTGATCGACTATCAGATCATCGTGGACATCAGGGCCTTTGAGCTGACCCGCGAGGGCGCCGTGGCGGACCTCGACGTCAAGTTGATGAACGACAAGACCGGCCGCGTGGTCAGCTCGCGCGAGTTCCGCGCCGTCGCCCCGGTTCAGGGACGCGCCGCCGAGGCGGTGGTGGCTGGCCTGGACCAGTCCATGGCATCGGTTTTTGAGCAGATCACGAACTGGGTCATCGGCCAGACCTGAAAGCCCACTGCGCTTCGAGTCTCCTGAAACCCCGCCGGTCTCCGGCGGGGTTTTTCTTTGGCCGGTCGAACAGCGATGCTTTCAGCACGGCAGATGGCGGATGGGCTGCACGCCTGCGCGGACATCGTTGGCCGAGGCTGATATGGTCGGGCCATGCAGACCGCGGTCATCTACATCGGAGCGGCCTTGGCGGAGATCGCGGGCTGCTTCGCCTTCTGGGCCTGGCTGCGCATGAGCAAGTCTGCGTGGTGGCTCGTTCCGGGCTGCACATCGCTGGTGCTCTTCGCCTGGCTCCTGACACGGGCCGACACGTCAGACGCCGGGCGGGCCTATGCCGCCTATGGCGGCATCTACATCACGTCTGCGCTGGTGTGGCTCTGGTGGGCGGAAGGTGTGCGGCCCGATCGATGGGATCTGGGAGGTGCTTTCCTTTGCCTGCTCGGTGCCGGCCTGATCTTCTTTGGCCCGCATCGAGCCTGATCCCGCTATCCGGGGCTCGGCCATTACCACCGTGTCCCTGTTCGAACAGGGCAGGGTCCTGTCCCTCTCGTCGAACGAGTCTTGGGCTGAGTATCTCTCGATGCCCTTTCCGCAGCCTGGCTTCCCGCGAGTGAGGTGGAGGGGCGGCCCGCAAGCTACCGCCGTTCCGGCAGCAGCACGCCCGAGCCAAACCGCCGGGGAGCCCCCGAACGTTCGGGGGCGCTGTGGGGGAGGGCTTGAGGACCTGCCCGTCCGATCCGACAAATGAAAAAAGGCCGCCGCACCGGGGTGCGACGGCCTGTTATCAGGCGAGGTGCCTAACCCCTCAGTTCAGCTTCCCTGAAGCATGCGCCAGCATGGTGTAGACCTTACCGGTATCCGAGGTCAGGTAGCTCCGGGCCACCTGCGGGTCGCTGCCGTTCTGCGACACCTGGTCGAGGAGCCGCTCGAAGTCGCCGACGTAATTATCGACCGCCTTGCGGAAGTCGCCGTCGCGCTCGTACTTGCGGCGGATCTCGTCGAAGGTCTTCTGGCCCTGCAGCGTGTAAAGGCGGCGAGTGAAGACGCTCTGCTCGCCGCGGCGATGACGATCCCAGAGTTCGACGGCCGCTTCATGGTCGATCGCCCGCGCCACGTCGAGGGACAGGGCGCTGAGTGACTCCGCGACCTGCTCGGGCGAACGCTGCGGCGAAGGCTCGGCCTGGGTTTCCGCCGAAGCCCGGTGGGCGGTTTCCGCATCGTCGCTGTCCTTGGAGGAAGCGCGACGAAGCAGGTCGGCCACCCAGCCACGGCCTTCCTGGGCGCGACCTTGTGCAGGACGCGGCTCGGATGGCCGGACAACTTCCGCCGTCGCGCCGGCCTTTGCCGGAGCTTCCGGAGAGGAGCTCGCGGGCGCGGCGGGACGCGGATTGGCTCGAGCCGTTCCGTTGCTCCCGAACTTCACCAGGAAGGACGGAACGGCGAGTGCGGGCGCGGGCTCGGCCGCTTCGGGCTCGTCCCGCGCCGGCTCCGCGCGAGCGGGTTCGCTCCGCGCACTCTCGCCACGCTCAACATGACCTCGCCCGCCGTGAGCAGGAGCGTCATTGACGGAAGGGGTCCGCAGAAGCCGGGCTGCCGAGCCCGAAGCGACGGTCTGGACCGGCGCATCCAAAGCCAATGCGGCTTCAAGTTCGTTGCCAAAGTCCGGCTGTGTCACCCGTGCGGCAGGTGCCGGAGCACGCTGGGGCGCAGGGGCGCGCGGAGCTTCCGCCGGGCGCTGGGGTGCCGCGGATGCGGGACGGGCGACCGGCTGGGGAGCCGGAGCTGCGGGACGGGCCGCATTGGGAGCCGCCGGCGCGGCGCGCTGCTCCCGAGATACCTGCTGGGCCGGAGCCGGACGGGCAGGAGCCGCCTGCGGTGCTGCCGGGGAGACCCGGGCCGACAGGCCGGCCGCGTTGGGCCGAAGCTCCGCCGCCGGTGACTGTGCGGCTGTCACGGCCGGCCGGGTTGCGCGATCGTCCCCGTTGCGAGCAATGACCGGGGCATTCTGCTCGGCAGGCACATCATTGCGGGGAGCGGCGACGGGCTGCGGGGCCGGTACGGAGCGGACGGGTGCCGCCTGTTGTGCACTCGGCTGTGCGTGCGGTTGGGCCGAAGCAACCCCGTGCGCTTCCGGTTCCGCGCGCTGCGGCGCGGGGCCGGGAGTCGGGACCGAGGCGGGCGCGGTCGGCCGGACAGGCCGATTGTCTTCGCGCCTTGCCGGGGCCGCGGGAATTGCCGCGACGGCAGGGCTGCCGATGTCTCCGCCCAGCCGGGCCACCATGTTGGAAAGCTCGGCGATCGCCTTCACCTGGTCCGTGATCGCACGGCGCATCGTGTCGGAGGCGTCGCGCGCATCCTGCGGCATCTGCAGCAGGCTGCGCTTCAGCTCCTCGCGAGTCTTGTCGAGCTCGCGCTGCAGGGTGCCGACGGCTCCACGCATATCCTCCGCGGTGCCGGAGAAGCGGCGAGAGGCGCCGTCCATGGCTTCGCCGATCTCGGTGACCAGCGCCTGGATCGCCGTGCGGATGCTCTCGTCGGAACCGCCGGTCGTTTCCCGGATGGCGCGGTCGAGATCCGCATGGGCGGCCTGGATACCTTCCACGGCGCGGCGACCTTCGGAGACGGCGGCATGCCGCATCGCCTCGAACTGGCCGATGGCGTCGCGCGCGGCTTCTTCCGCACGCCGACCGAGAGCGTCGCCAAGGGCGCGGACGCGGTTTTCGACCGAGTCGACCGTTTCCGACACCTTGCCGGCAGCGAGCGTGGTGGACTCCTCCGTCAGACGGCTGACGGCGGCGGCCAGGTTGCGGAAGCGCTCCTCGGCATCGCCCAGGGCCGCGCTAATCCGGCCGGACGCATCGCGGGTCTGCTCGTTGCTGAGCCGCTCCAACTCCTCGCCCATCCGGTTGATCTCTCCGGAAAGATCGCCGACCTGCTGGCCGGCATTCGCCATGGCCTGGGCGAGGGCGGCGCCGGCACGGCGGGCGGTGTCCTCGGTGGTGCGGCTCATCGCCTGCGCCACGGTGCTGATCCGGTCCTCGGCGCTGCCGAGCGTGTGGTTCACGAGGTCGTTCAAGCGGCCGAGACGTTCCTCGACGGCCTGCACCTGTTCGGCGAGACCGCCGGAGAGATGCTCCAGCACCTCGCGGCGTTCGTCGAAGCCGCCGCGCATGGTCTCGTTGGTTTCCACGAGCTGGGCCGCGGTTCCGGACAGAGTCTGCGCTTCCGTGTCGATCTGGCCGGCAATGGTGCGGATGTCGCGGAGCACATAGGTCGAAACGTCGCGAAGCGTCTTGATCTGGTCGGAAAGGAGGGCGTGCGAAGAGCCCGTCTCGCGCGCCGCGGCGTCGAGCGCGTTGCGCAGGCCGACCGTCTGCTCCGACAGGTTGCTTTCGATGGTCGCCAGCTGCTCGCCGCTGCCGGAGAGCACGCCTTGCAACTGCTTGTGGGTGTCCTCCAGCTGGGTGAGCATGTCCACGATATCGGAGCGGAAGCGATCGTTCGTGCCGGTGATGGCATCCAGGATGCTGCGGGTCTGCGTGCCCAGCGTGGAAAGCAGGCGGCGGACGCTGGCATCCAGTGCATCGCCGGCCTGATCGGCCTGTGCGCCGATCGCCTCCACGACGCTGCGGCCCTGTGCCTCCAGATTCTCCAAAAGCGCGTTGCGGCGCTGGTCGAGTTCGTCGAGAAGGCCGCGTGCGGAGCTTTCCATGTCGGCCGCAAGACCCTGGGTCCGGCTGTCCAGCCCTTCCAGAAGCTCACGGCTGCGCGTGGCAACCTCTTCGGAAAGACCGCGCGTGCGGTTTTCCACGGTTTCGATCAGGCCGCGCGTCGTGGCGTCCACGCCTTCGGTGAAGGTTCCGCTGCGCTCTTCCAGCGCAGCCACGAGCGCGCGGCTTCGGTCGTCGAGCCCGTCCGTCAGGCCCTGCGTGCGGCCCGCGATCTCGTCAACGAGGTTGCGCGAGGTCGCCCCGATGGTTTCGGCGACGGACTGCGTGCGTTCGCGGACATTCTCCAGCAGCGTCTGCGAGGTTTCCTCCAGGCTGTCGCGGAACTCGCGGGCGCGTTCCTGCAGGTCCTCGATGAGGGCGCGGCTGCGCTCGTCGATGCCGCCATTGAGGCCCTGCGAACGCGCGTCGAGTTCTTCCAGGAGGCGACGGGTGCTTTCGTCGAAGCCCTCGGTAAGGCTGCCGGAGCGACGGCTGATCTCTTCCATGAGAGCACGGGCGCTCTCGTCGAAGCCATCGGTGATGCCGCGGGAATGCAGGATGATGTCCTGAACCAGCTGGCGGCGGGCTTCCTCCAGCCCGTCGGTGACGGTGCGCGTGCCTTCCTGAAGACCGTCGACCAAGCGGCGGGTGCGCTCTTCGAGCGAGGCTTCCAGGTCGCGGCCATGCGTTTCCAGCGTCTCGGAGAACGCGCGGGTCTGGCCGGCAACGCCGTCGAGCACACCGCGGGCGCGTTCCTCGATCTGGGAGAGCACGTCGGTGGAATGGTTGTCGAAGAGGTTGGCGAGCTCGCTCTGCCGATGGGCCAGCATCTCGCGCAGCGCCGCCGCACGCTCTTCCAGCGTGCCGGAAGTTTCCTCCAGCGCCGTCTGGAAGCTGTTGGCCCGGTCGGTGAACCGGCCTTCCGCGGAAACCAGCTGGTCGGCGAGGTTGCGGTTGACCTCCTGCATCCGGCTGGCCAGCGCTTCCGTGAGATCGCGGGTCTGGTCGGCCAGGGCATCGTTCAGGCCGGAGAGGCGATCGTCCAGGGCGACGCCGATCACGTTCTGCCCGTTGGTGAAGCCTTCGGCCAGTTCGCGGGTGCGGGCGACCAGCATCTCGTTGATGTGCTGGGCACGATCGTCGAGCGCCGTGTCGATGCGCGACAAGCGCTCCGAGAGGGTTTCGGCCAGCACGTCGCCGCGACGGCCGAAGTTGTCGGCGGCGTCGTCGAGCCGGTCGGTGATGCGGCTCTGGAAATCTCCAAGACGGCCGGTGAAGGCGCTCTCGACAGTCTCCGTCGACGCATCGAGGCGGGCGACCGCGCGGTCCGTCGCGTCGGTCAGCCGGTTCTCCAGCTCGCCCAGGGGGCCGGTGAGGGTGCCCTCGATCCGCTCGGCGGAGCTGTTGAGGCGCACGACGGCGCCCTCGGCAACACTGGAGATGCGCGTTTCGAACTCGCTGAGCGGGGCGGCGAAGGATCCCTCGATCCGCTCGGCCGCGCTGGACAGGCGGCTGACCGCGCCGTCCGTGCTTTCGGAAATGCGGGTCTCGAACTCGCCGAAGCGGCCGGTGACGGCCGTCTCAATCGTCTCGGCAGAGCCGGTCAGGCGGTTGGCGGCCTTTTCCGCCGTCTCGCCGAGGCGGGAGGCGAAGTCGCCGAGATCGACCTTGACCCGGTCGTTGATGTCTTCCAGCCGGGCATCGATCGCCGCGCCGAAGGCTTCGGTGCGCTCGCCGATGCTGGCAGCGACTTCGCCGCCGCGGGTGGAGAGAAGGTCCGCCAGCCGGCCGAGATGGTCGCTTATTTCGGTCTGGATGCGCTCGCTGCGCTCCGTCAGGGCGGTGCCGACATTTTCGGTCGAGCCACGAAGCGCGTTCTGGATATCCTCCAGTTCGCCACGCAAACCCTCGGCTGCCTGACGGCCGGATTCGAGGAAGCGGCGGTCGGCGGAAGCCAGGGCTTCCTCGACCGTGTCGATCAGCGATCCGATATCGCCGGAAAGCGAATCCTTCACCGCTCCGAAGCGCTCATGCGCGGCCAGGAGCATCGCCTCGATGCCGCCGATGCGGCCGGAAAGAGCGGAGCCCAGGTCCTCGCTGGTGTCGTTCAGGCGCTGGTTGGCCTGTTCGAACGCGGCATGGATGCGGTCGGCGCGTTCGCCGATGCGCTCCACCAGCCCGTGGCCGGTGCCGCTCAGACGCTCATCCGCGCCGGCAAGCGCCTGCTCCACGGCGGCGAGCCGCTCGGCCAGCGTCGCGTTGATGCGCTCGCCGGTCTGCTCGATGCGGGTGTTGGCGGAGCCGAGTGCCGCTTCCACGGCATCGACACGACTGCCGATCTCGCCGACCACGTCGCGGCCGGTGCTGGTGAAGCTGTTCTGGACGCCGTTGAGCGCCGTTTCGATGGCTTCGATCTGCTCGCGGATGCCGCGCTCCACAGTGCCGCCCGTCTCGCCGAAGCGAGCATTGGCGGCCGACAGCATCTCGGAGGCCGCCTCGATCTGGCGACGCATCGCCTCGCTGACCTCGATACCCTTGCCGTCCAGGCGAGCGGTGACGTCGGCCGCGGCCGCTTCCACCGTCTCCACCTGGCTGATCATACCGCGCGAGATTTCCTGGCCGGTCTGGCCAAGGCGCTCGATCACGGCGCGGGAGCGCTGGTCCAGCGCGGTGGAGACGATATCGGCGGCGCGTTCAAGCCGGCTCGCGGTCGATTCTGAATGATCGGTGATCCGGGTCGAGATCTCGTCGCCCTTTGACTGCAGCCGGGTGGCCAGCGCCTCGCCGTCCACGGTAACGGCGCGGGTGATCGCCTCGCTGGCGCCCTCCAGCTTGCCCAGAAGCTCGGACGAATTCTCCGTCAAAGTGGTCGCCAGCTGCTCGCGCGCTTCCACGAGACGGCGGGTGATGTCGTCGGTGTTGGCGGTGACGCTGCGGTCGATCTCGCCGCTGGTGCGAGCCATCTCGGCCATCAGTTCGCCGCCGCGCTCGGTGAAGGAGCGCACGGCCCGGCCGTTGGTCTCCTCAAGCCGCGCGATGACCTGGTCGCTGTTGGTCGTGACCATCTGCGCGAGGCTGTCGGCGGATTGCGCTATGCGGCGGAGAAGATCCTCGCCCAGCGTGTTGAAGTTTCGCGACAGATTGTCGGCCAGGCCGTTCACGCGCTCGTCGCCAAGCGCGCCGATCAGCGAGCCGGTGCTTTCGTTGAAGCGCGCGACGATCGCGTCGCCGCGTTCGCTGATGACGCCGGAGAAATTGTCGCTGGCTTCGTTGAGGCGCGCGACGAGGTGGTCCGTGCGCTCGGTGACGATGCCGGAGATCGCGTCGCCGCCCTGGGTAAAGGCGGTGGTGATCTGCTCGGACCGGGCGGCGAGGAGGTCGGAAAGCGCGCGGGCGGCCTGGTCGGCGCGGTTGGTGATCTCTTCCGTGGTGGAAGCGAGGTCGCCGGAAAGCGAGTCCCGCGCGCCGCTGATGGCGGAACGGACACGCTCGGCGTTCTGGATGATCGCTTCGCGTTCCGTCACGAGATCGTCGACGAGGCGGCGGATGCGCAGTTCGTTGTCGGTATAGGAGCGTTCGAGGCTGGCCACTTCGTTATGGACCAGCGTTTCCAGTTCGCTGGCGCGCGCCAGGGCACGCTCGATCCCGTCGCCCATGGCCGCGACCTCGCGGCGGATCGCCTGGCCGACGCTGACGACGGATTCCTTGGCGATGTTCTCCGGCTCGGCGAGGCGAAGAGCCACTTCCGTCAGCGTGCGGGAAACGACGCGCATTTCCTGGCTGCGCCAGACGAGGATCGCGATGGACCAGCAGAGGAAGAGCGGCGCCACGATCACCAGGGCGAGGGCGCCCATCCGGGTCATGCCGCTCAGCGAATTCAGGCCGAAGAGGTCCTGATGCCAGAGGTTCAGGCCGAGCGCGACGCCGAGACCGATCCAGATCACGCTGATGACCAGCGCCGTCCAGAGGGGGGTGTAGGAGGGGCGGCGCTGCAGCGCGAAGAGGAGGTTGCCGACGGAGCGGACGTCGTCATTGGCGGCGCGCTGGGCGCGGGCGCGTTCCTGCGCGCGCTGGCGTTCGTTGCGCGACGGCTCGCCGGCGGCAGCTTCGGGTCGGGACGTATCCGGCCGCTGGGCAGGGCGCTGCTGGCCGTTCGGCGCGGTCTGGCGGGGCTGGCCCGGCTGCGCGGCGGCAGGAGACCCGGAGGCGGCGGGCTTCTGCGCTGCGGTATCCGACGTGGCGTTCTGTGCGTTCTGGGCGGGGGCGCGAAGGGGAGAGCGGGCTCCCGCGACCGGGCCCGGCGATCCGGCGGCTGGCTGGGAAGCCTGGGCGTCTTCGCTTCCGACGGGGTTCCTGGCCGGCTGATCCACGGGCTGGGCGTTCGGTTGTCCGGCTGCGCGGGCTCCTCGGAATTCGCTCGAGAAGTCGATCTTCAGCGCTTCCTCGACCGCCGAGAGAGCAGCTTCTGTCGCGTCCGCCTTCGGAAGTTTGCTCATTTTTTCAGTCGCCTCGGTCCGTACACAACACAAAACGGACGCACTGCCGCACCTGCGACAGGCAACGGAGAGGGCATCGGAATGGCTTCCCCAAAGGGGGTACCGACCTGCCTCGCGCCGTCTTCATCCGGTCGTCAGCCCAGCATGCGCCGGAGCAACCCGAGTACAGTGATCCTGTGATCACAGCTTCAGGTGTTCACAGTGTACTGGTGAAATCCTGATGCCGAAAGAAAAAACCAATTCCGTCGAAAATTCGTCCCATGGAATCTCCGAACGCGAATAACGGCCTAAGCGGGCGATCCGAAGTCCCGTATCAGCCTGGTACAACTCCGCGGCCCGGGACCGCATTGGCCGGCCGAGCGTTGCATCCGCGGGCGGGCAGCCGCCCAGGCACTTGCGACCGCTGCGCAACATCATATCTCGGTTGAGGAAAGCCAGAAGCCGCGAGCGTCTTCTCCACCTGAGGTTCGGTTTCCGCAGGGCCGCCGAGGGCGATCCGAGCTTGACTCACCCGTATCCCGGTCTAAACCCGACCGGCTTTTCAAATCGACAGAGCAAGATGGCAAAAATTACCTTCATCGCACCTGACGATACGCGCTACGACGTCGAGGCAGAAACAGGCTCCACCGTGATGGAAGCCGCGGTCCGGAACGGCGTTCCGGGGATCGAGGCGGAATGCGGCGGCGCCTGCGCCTGTGCGACCTGCCACGTCTATGTGGATCCCGAGTGGCAGGAGGTTACCGGCGAGCCGGAAGCCATGGAAGAGGACATGCTCGATTTCGCCTATGATGTCAGGCCGAATTCGCGTCTGTCATGCCAGATCCGTATCTCGGAGGCCCTGAACGGCCTCGTCGTCAATCTGCCCGAGCGGCAGGCCTGATCGGCCGCCGCTAGATCGTTCCGGAGCGTTCATGCTGTCGAATTTCGTCGAAACGGATGTGGTGATCATCGGCGCGGGCCCCTGCGGCCTCTTCGCCGTTTTCGAACTCGGCCTCCTCGATCTCAAATGCCATCTCATCGACATTCTCGATCGCCCGGGCGGCCAGTGCGCCGAGCTCTATCCGGAAAAGCCGATCTACGACATTCCGGGCCTGCCCGAGGTTTCCGGCCAGGGCCTGGTCGACAACCTCCTGAAGCAGATCGAGCCGTTCGCGCCCGAGTTCCACTTCGGTGAGATGGTGACGGAGATCGAGCGCACGGAAGACGGCGCTTTCCGCGTCCGCACCGATACGGGCACGGCGCTTCTCGCCAAGGTCGTCGTGATCGCGGCCGGCGGCGGCTCCTTCCAGCCGAAGCGCCCGCCGATCGCCGGCATCGAGAATTACGAGCAGAAGAGCGTCTTCTATTCCGTGCGTCGGATGGAAGATTTCCGCGACCATCACCTGGTCGTCGTCGGCGGCGGCGATTCCGCGCTCGACTGGACGCTGAACCTGCAGCCGCTCGCAAAGAGCGTGACGCTTATCCATCGCCGGCCGGAATTCCGCGCCGCACCCGACAGCGTCAACAAGATGTTCTCGCTGCAGGAGCGCGGCGAGATCCTGTTCGAGCAGGGGCAGGTGTCAGCCCTCAAGGGCGAGAACGGTCACCTCGAGTCGATCACCGTGAAGGGGCCGAACGGCGAGGTGGATATTGCCTGCACGCGGCTTCTGCCGTTCTTCGGGCTGACCATGAAACTCGGTCCCGTGGCGGAGTGGGGCCTCAATCTGGAGGAAAACCTCGTCACGGTGGATACCGAGAAGTTTCAGACCTCCGAACCCGGCATCTTCGCCATCGGCGACATCAACTACTATCCGGGCAAGCTGAAGCTCATCCTCTCCGGCTTCCACGAGGCGGCGCTGATGGCACAGGCGGCCAAGCGGATCGTCAATCCGGACGCGCGCGTCGTCTTCCAGTACACGACCTCGTCGTCCAGCCTGCAGAAGAAGCTCGGAGTCATCTGACGCACGGGCACGCGGGCGGCTCGTCGGTACCACCGACAAGTCGCTCGCCCGTTCTGCCTTCAGACCTTGAGAAGGCGCGCCACGATCCTGCCGCGCACGCTTTCCGGCAGCCGCGCCCAGGTCTGGCGCATGACCGGCCGAACCCGGTTCCGGTAGACGTCGCGATAGAGGCGGCCGGCCGGGGACAGCGCCAGCGTGTAGTCTGCGACCTCTTCCGCGGCCGAGCACCATTCCCGCTTATAGCCGTCGTCGGGCGGCAGCAGGTCGAGCCTCCGCATGTTCCGCTCCGGAAACGTCGCGAGATAATGATCGAGCAGCATTCGGCCGGGTGAGAGATCCGAAAAATCCGGATCGTAGGCGCTCATATAGGTGAAGAACGTTCCCCGATATTCGAAGCCGAGATAGATCGCGGTGAGCCGCCCGGCGACGTGCATGGTCAGCACCACCGAGCCGGAATTCCGGTGATCCTCGGCCAGATCCAGCAGGATCTCGCTGGTGAGGGGATCGCGGAAAGCGGAAGAGATCGCCCCCCGGCTCTGGAGCCACTCGCGTTTCAGCGCCATGCAGGCGGCCAGCGCCGCGCGCGCTTCCGCGCCGCCCTCGATGATGGCGAAGGCCACGCCTTCCTGCCTGTCGAGGTTGTTGCGGCGGTTTCGCAGGCTCTTGCGGGTGTTCTTGGAAAGGGTCTGGAGAAAGCCGTCGTAGCTCCCGAACGCTCCGACATCGGCATAGGGCGCGACGCGGAGATGCTCCGGCGTGCCGAGGAGCGCCGCAAAACGCGCGAGGTGCGAGTCGGCCCGCACGCGCGTGAACTCGATCGCGTCCAGTCCTCCCGCGCGGGCTGCCCCGAGTGCGGCGCGGAAGGTGTCCTCGGATGCGATCTCGGGATCGAGCAGGACGTCGGCGTATTGCGCCACCGGCTCGCCGGCCATGCGGGCAACCGCGAGGCCGATGCGCGAACGCAGCGCAAGCGGCAGGATGAGCGCCGCGCGCCCGTTTTCCCGGACCACCACGACACGCAGCCTCAGACTTTCCGGCTGATGCCGCAGCCAGGTCGAAATCTGGCCGAAGCTCTGGAAGGGCAGGGGAGCAACCGCCTTCTCCTCCAGGGCCAGCCATTCCGGCCGGAGCGCCTTGAGTTCGGCGGCGCTCGTCGCCACCGCGACGTCAAAGGCGTGCGGCAAAGCGGGCGGCATTCGCACCTCTTGGGTCCAGGGCAGGTCGGCCGCCATCGAAAGGTTAGTCATCACAGCCACGCGACCGCAGAGGTTGAACTATACCCGTTCAACGCTTTGCAAGTGTAACCGTGCGTGGAAATGCGCTTTGTTGGTTAAACGCGTCTTGTGCCTTTCAGTGCCCGGCATGGTGCGAGTGAGCGAAAAAAAAGGGGCCTCGCGGCCCCTCGTTCAGTTCGCCCGGGCGATAGAACCCGTGACGTCCGGCACCGGCGCCGGATCGTAGGCGGGCGTTCCCTTGCGGTAGATGCCCATCGCGACGACGGGCACGTCGCGGTTGTTGATGCCGTCATGCAGGAGCAGCGTGGCGTTGATCTGGTTATCGCCGACGGGCGAAGCTGAAATCACGCCCGAATTCGAGCCCCGGGTAAGCTTCAGGTCGAAGCCGTCGGGGCCCTTGCGCTCGCCGATGATATCGACGCCGTTGCCGCGCGCGCCGTCGAGGAAGGCGCCGTAGAAGCGCTGGTTGTCATTGTTGTAGTGCAGGTCGGCGAAGACCGGGGCGGAAAGCTTCCCCATCCAACACTTGCCCTTCATGTTGAACGTCAACTGCGTGTGCGTCGGATCGCCGTCCAGCGAGCAGTAGAACTTGGAATTGACCTGCGGGCCGATCAGGATGCGGCCGATGCCCATCCATTCGCCGGAAAATTTGGCCATGAACACGGCGGCGTCGTCGTTGGCACGAGCCGGGGCGGCGAAGGCGGCGACGGAAACGGCGCACGACAGGAAGAGAGCAGTCAGTCGGGACATGAATCCGGTACTCGTCGATTGGCGTGCGACCAAACTAGGGCCGCAAATGTCAACGGACGGTTAACCCTAATGGCGCGGTAAGGATTGCCCTGGACGCTTTGGCGCCGGTGTGGCGCGCGTGCCGCACTCCGCTTGTTCGGGCTCTATTCGCGCGAAACGAGATTGCCCGCGAGATCCTTGAGCCGCGGCCGCTCCGCCGCGAGAAAGGGCAGGGGCCGGCACACATCCATCGCGGAAAGCCCGATGCGCGCCGTCATCAATCCGTTGACGACGCCCTCGCCGAGCTTGGAGGAGATACGCCCGGCGAGACCATGGCCCAGCACCTGCTGCAGGATCGTGTCGCCCACGGCGATGGTGCCGGTGACCGCGAGATGGCCGAGCACGGCGCGAAGCAGCCGAAGCATGCCGATCGCGCCCGGGCGCCCGCCGTAAAGCGAGGAAACGCGGCGGATGAGGCGCACGCTTTCCCAAAGCACATAGATGATATCGAGGAAGGCGCGGGGACTGACGGCCGTCACGACCGATACGCGCCGGGCCGAGCCGGAGATCATGGCCCGCGCGCGCGCGTCCAGCGGCGCGACCAGGTCGCGTTCGGCCAGCACGAGCAAATCGCGTCCGTCCATGATTTCGCGAAGATAGTTGCGGACGTCGGCGCGGGCCTTCGCCGTCTCCGGGCGGGCGGAATAAAGGTCCATCACCGAACGGGTCGCCGCGATGGCGAGGTCGCGATCGTTGCTGGCGGCCGCCTCGTCGCAGGCAAGCCGCAGCCGCGCGACCCGTTTCAGCCGCGCGATCCCGGCAAGCTCGCGTCCGATCACCACGACAAGGCCGAGAACGAAGAGGGACAAGGCGACCAGCCCCACCCAGCCAAGCCAAGGGGCACGTTGAAAGAGGTCGCGGATCAGCGCGTCGACGCCGAGGCCGATCGCCAGCGAGACGAGCGCGCCAGCGGCCGAAAGCACCAGCGCGCCCCAGCGGAAACCGCGCCGACGGGGATTGGCGATCTGCTCCACCGCGCCCTTGGCATCGTCAATGCCGGGTGCGAGATCCTCGATCTCCTCGTAGGCGGGCTCCTCGGCGATCTCCAGCCGGGAATCGTCGAGGCGGAAAGCGGTGGGGCGGCGATAGGGCTGACCGGAACCGGGATCGCTCATTTCAGGCGGTCTCCGATGAGATATTGCAGCGTCTGGTCCAGGCGGATATGCGGCAGCGACAACGTCGCGCCTTCGGCTGTGCGCTCCAGCCGCGGCGGCCGAAACCGAAGGTAATGCAGCGCGGGGTCGGCCTCCACGCCCTTGTCCGCTCCGCCGTCCCCGTCAAAAAGCGCTTCAGGATCACGAGGCAGATCGCCCGGAAAAAGCGCAATCTCCGTTTCGCCGTCATAGGTCTCGCCGTCGACGCGTTCCCCGGTCATCGGCACGCCGGCAATCGCCGGCAGCGTCTCCCCGGCGCGCGTGACGGCGACCTCACGGGTCGCGCGAACGGCGGCCAGCGGCACGACCCGCACCTCAGCGCCGGCGAACTCCGCCCGCTCTGCCGCTCGGCGCGTCAGCCGGGCCAGCAGCCGCGCGAGATTGTCGTGGTCGGTGTGGTGGACATGGTCGGCCTTGGTCGCGGCGAACACGATCCGGTCGATGCGGCGGCGGAGGATGGAGGTAAGCCAGCTCGCGCGCCCCGGGCGGAAGCAGGCGAGCACGTCGGCCAGCGCCGTTTCCAGGTCCCGAAGCGCCGCCGGTCCCGCATTCAGCGCGGCCAGCATGTCCACCAACACGATCTGCCGGTCCAGGCGGGCGAAGTGATCGCGGAAGAACGGCTTCACGACGTGGCTCTTATAGGCCTCATAGCGCCGCTCCATCATGGCGGCGAGGCTGCCCTTGGGCGCGGAGAAGCTTTCGGGAAGATCGAGCGGAGCGAAGGTGAGGGCGGGCGAGCCCTCCATGTCCCCGGGCATGAGGAAGCGACCGGGCGGCAGCATGGACAGAGCGTGCTCGTCGGAGCGGGCGGCGCGGAGATACGCGGTAAAGCTCTCCGCCAGCGCGCGCGCTTGGTCCTCGATCGCGCCCGACGCGGGATCGACGCCGCCAAGCGCCTGCAGCCAGGCGCCCGAAATGTCGCTCCGTTCCGGCTCGCGCGCCAGCCGCAGGGCCTCCGCCGACCATTCGGCATACGATTTTCCGAGCAGCGAGAGATCCAGCAGCCATTCGCCGGGATAGTCGACGATATCGAGATGCAGCCGGCCGCGCCCGAAGCTCCGCCGCCAGCCGCTGGCGGATTCGAAATCGATCGTCAGGCGCAGCTCGGAAATCCGGTGCGTGGACTTCGGCCAGATCCGGTCCTCCACCAGCGAGCGGACGTGGGCCTCGTAGTCGAAGCGGGCGATCTCGTCGTCCGGCTGCGGCTCGAGCTTCGCCTCGGTCAGCCGCCCCGTCGCCGAGGCGTCGAAAAGCGGCAGCCGTCCGCCGTGGATGAGGTTGTGGACGAGCGCGGTGATGAACACCGTCTTGCCCGCGCGCGAAAGGCCGGTGACGCCGAGGCGCAGCGTCGGCGTGCTGCCACCGAAGATCCTGCCCGCGACATTGTCCGCGACGATACGTGCCTCGTCGCCGAGGCTAGTGATAGATGGTGCCAAGCAGCCCTTCCTTTGCGCCTCAATATGGTTCGGCGCGGCCCGGCTTCAAAGGGCAAGTTGCCGGAAGGCTTCCTCGGGGGTGACGAGATCGACCAGCCGCCCCGCATCGGAGTTGATCGCGTCCCATGCGCCGTCCACCTCGATCGTGGCGAAGGCTGCCGGCGGAAAACTCTGCCGAAGCTGCTCGATCAGCCCCGGGCTTCCGCTGGCGGACAGATGCAATGCCGTCTGGTGGATCGTCGGATTGTGGCCGATCAGGAGCAGGCACGCCGCCTCGGCTCCAGAGCGCCGTATGGCCGCGCGGTACTCGTTTTCCGCCCCGTTATAGAGCTCGGGCAGGAAGTGGACGGCCGTGCCCCCGTCGAGCGACTTCTGCACCTCGACCAGCGTTTCCCGCGTCCGCCGCGACGGGGAGCAGAGGATCAGGTCGGGCCGCCAGTCGCGAGCGGCGACAAGGCGGCCCATCGCCTCGGCATCGCGGTGACCTCGCAACGAGAGCGGGCGATCCGCATCGGCGGTGCCCGGCGGGATTTCGGCTTCGGCGTGACGGAGCAGGAGAAGTCGCGGCATCCCGTGAGGCTAGGGCGGCGCGCGCCGGGCGGCAAGCTCCGGCGACCCCTCTCACGCAGGCTTTTGTTGCTCTCCCGAAGTGGAAAGCAGCGTTGCTCAGGCCGCGACGACGCCGCGCGGGACGCGGAGGAGTGTGTAGGCGAGGATCAGCGGACCCAGCGAGGTCAGCGCGATGACGCCCACCATGGGAATGGCCGTGCCGTTGAAGAGGGCGCTGACCAGGGCGCTGCTGACCGAGCCGCCGGCGAATTGCAGCGTGCCCATCAGGGCGGAAGCCGTGCCCGCCTGATGGCCATGGGGCTCCAGCGCCAGCACGGTTGCGGTCGGGATGATGAAGCCGAGGCAGCCGAACCAGACGATCAGACAGAGCCAGGTGGCGAGGAAACCCGCCATGCCGGACGCCGTCAGGACGAGGAGCGCGATGCCGGCCAGCGCGAAGATCGGGGTGGTGCGGCGGATCAGCCGGGCAATGCCAAGGCGGCGGATCAGGATGTGATTGAATTGCGCGCCGCCGATGAAGAAGATCGCGTTTGTGGCGAAGACCACGCTGTACATCGTCTTCGACAAGCCGAAGACGTCGATGAACAGGAAGGACGATCCGGCGAGATAGGCAAACATGCCGGCCTGGGCGAAGCCGGCGATGAAGACGGTGCCGACGAAACGTCCGTCCACGATCAGTTCACGGAAGCTCCGCATCGAGCGGCCAAGTCCGCCGGGCGAACGCACACGCTTGGCGCCGGTCTCGGGCAGGTACAGAAAGGCGACGACCATGCCGATCAGGCCGATCCCGGCCAGCACCCAGAAGATCGCCCGCCAGGTGACGAAACTGGCAAGCGCGCCGCCGGCCAGCGGCGCCAGCATCGGCGAGACGCTGAAGACCAGCATCATCAGCGACATCAGACGCACGGCCTCGTCGCCGGTATGGAGGTCGCGCACCATGGCACGCGGGATCACCATACTGGCGCAGGAGCCGATGCCCTGAAGGAAGCGCATGGCGACCAGCATCGGGATGTCGCTGGCCAGGCTGCAGCCGATCGAGGAGAGCACGAAGATCAGCATGCCGGCGAAGAGAGGTATCTTGCGGCCGTACATGTCGGCCAGCGGACCGTAGAAGGCCTGCCCGATCGCGATGGCGACGAAATAGCTGACGAGGCTCATCTGCACTTCGCCGACGGGAACGCCGAACTCCTTCGCGATATCCGGGAAGGAGGGGAGGTACATGTCGATGGTGAAGGGCCCGACCGCCGAAAGCAGGCCGAGGATCAGCGCGTTGCGCGCAAGGTCGGATCTCATGGGGTCGCGTCGCCGGGCAGGCACGCTCGACGGCCGCCGTCGGAGGGCCGAATCAAACGCGCGCGAAGGTTGATACTTCGACCTTAATACAGCCTTCGAAACGGTCTGACCTGCATCAACTTGGCATAGCCGCCCTGCAGGGCCGTGACGGAAAGTCTCAGCCTGCGCAAAAAAAGAGGCGGGGAGCACGCCGAAGCGAACTCCCCGCCATCCCTCTGCCGCAGGTGGGTGGGTTACGGCATCAGGACCTTGTTGACGACGTGGATCACGCCGTTGGACTGGTAGACGTCGCGGATGGTGATCTTGGCCGTCTGGCCCTTGTCGTCGGTCACTCCGAGCGTCTTGCCGTCGAGCTTGGTGACGGTGAGCGTGTCGCCTTCCACCGTCTTCAGTTCCGCCTTGCCGCCGCCCTTCTGGATCAGGCCGACGAGGTTGGCGGCGTCATGTTCGCCAGGCACCACGTGATAGGTGAGCACCTTGGTCAGCATCGCCTTGTTTTCCGGCTTCAGCAGGGTTTCCACCGTGCCGGCGGGAAGCATCTTGAAAGCTTCGTTGGTCGGCGCGAACACCGTGAAGGGACCGGGGCCGGAAAGCGTGTCCACGAGCCCTGCCGCCTTGACGGCCGCGACGAGCGTCGTGTGGTCCTTGGAGTGCACCGCGTTCTCGACGATGTTCTTGTTCGGGTACATCGCTGCACCGCCGACCATCTTGGTCTTGTGCTTCATCATGTCGCCGGACTGCATATCGCCGGACTGCATGCCCGACATGTCCGACTTCATCGATGCCGCATAGGACTGGCCGGCAAAGGCGAGCGGCGCGGCGGCCATCAGCGCAACGGTAGCGGCGGTGGTGAATTTCGACCTGAGGTGGATCATTTCTCTCTCCTAGTTTCCCCTGCGACACGATCGCTGTCGCGTCTGAGAGGGAATACGGGAGGTTCGCCCGGGAAGTTTCAGCGAAGGCGGTTTTTTGTTTCCCGCGACCGGAAGAGGCGTTGGCAAGGTTCTTGCTTGGCGGGTGGAGGAAATGGTAGGCGAGTGCCTGGAAGATCTGTACGGACGCCAGAGAGACGGACGACAGAGCCGCAGGTTTGCAATCGATACCGGGCGTCGGCGTTTCTCCGCCGGCCGTGTCCGGCTTTGCTGATGCCCCGGCTAAGTTATTACACTTCCAGAAGGTTTCACAAAAGCTTCAACTCTTTCCGGCTTGCAAGTCGTCCCGCTTTTTCGGTATATGCGGCTCGCGACGGAGAGGGGCAACACATTGGGAACTGACCGATGCTGTTGAATGAGGAAAGAACTTACCGGCCGAGCGAGGACGAGATCTTCATGAGCGAGCGGCAGCGGGAATATTTCCGCAAGAAGCTTCTCGCCTGGAGAGACGATCTCCTCGCCGAGAGCAAGGAGACGCTGGAGGCCCTGCAAGCCGAAAGCCACAACCATCCCGATTATGCGGATCGCGCGTCCTCGGAGACCGATCGTTCGATCGAACTCCGTGCCCGCGACCGCCAGCGCAAGTTGATCTCCAAGATCGACGCCGCGTTGAAGCGGATCGAGGATGGCTCCTACGGTTACTGTGAGGACACGGGCGAGCCGATCAGCCTGAAGCGGCTGGATGCACGCCCGATTGCGACATTGTCGATCGAGGCGCAGGAGCGCCACGAACGACGCGAGCGGGTTTATCGGGACGAATAGTCCGCCGCTGATATCGTCGATCCGCCACGGCGGATCGACCTCCGTCTTTTCGGTCCGGCCGCGATAAGGTCCGATCCGACTCTTCTCGACCCGGCTCTTCCTGGCCCGGCTCCGGATTCTCTCTAAACCTGCATCACGCCGCGCCCGGCCAGGGCTTCGCAGTGACCGGCGATCTCGCCGACGCTGTCATAGTGGCGATCGGCGATCTGGTGTGCGCGGGCTTCCGCCAGCTTCTTCATCGATTCCGAGGCAAGAGCGGCCGCGATCAGGTCCTGCGCTTCCGCCAGCTTGAACTCCGACGGCAGTGCCACGGCGGCGCCGAGCTGCCGCAGCCGTCGCGCGTTCAGGGTCTGCTCGAAGTGCCGGGGCAGGACAACTTGCGGCCGGCCGAGCGCCAGGCAGGATTCGCTGGTGCCGATCCCGCCGTGGTGAATGACCAGTGCGGCGCGCGCGAGCGCTTCGGGCAGGGGCGGCGGCGTGTCGTGCACCGTGACGTGCGCATTTCGCAGCGACGCCTTCAGGCTGTCCGGTGCATCCCGCACGAAGATTTCCGCCGGCACGCGCATGTCGCAGAGGACCTGCAGGAGCTTGGGCGTCAGGCCGTGATCGGCGGCGAGATAGGCGAAAAGACCCTGTTGCGTTGCCGGCCCCAGCGGCTCGTGCGTTGCCGTCAGCGGGCCGCTCGCCGGCCGTTCACGCCGATCGGCATAGATATCGGTCTCCGGCAGGGTGCAGACGACATGGGCATCGCCGCCGATCAGGCCCGGCAGGGTCGCCGGAGCGGGAAGGCCGCGTCGGTCCTGTACCTTCGCCGCATTGGCCAGAAGCTCTGCCTCGCCCGGCATGTCCGAGCCTTCGCGCAGGAGAGGGAAGGTGGGCAGATGCGGCGGCGGCAGGACGAACCCGTCGCCGATCGCGACCAGCGGCACCCGCCCGTAAGCCGCGAGCGACAGCACCGGCGAATAATCCGCGACCACCACGTCCGGGCGGACCAGGTCGAAAAGACCGTCCCAGCCATGCACCGCGGGCCAGAGCGCTTCCGCCCTGGCGAAGCCGCAGATGGCGACCATGTCGGCGAATCCGCGTGCCCGGAACGGGCGCACCTTCGGCGCCTGTCCCTGATGATGCGGCGCCTGGATCAGTGGAATCCCGGCCGCGTGGAACTCGTCGGTCGCCGCCCAGAGTTCGCGCGCGGCGACGATGGGCCGGAACCCTCTTTGTTGCAGGGCCTTGGCGGCGACCAGAAGACGGCGGGCATGGCCGAGGCCCGCACCGAGTTCCCAGGCGAGCAGTGCGACAGGAGAGGACATCATTGAAGTCTGGCTTCGTCTCAGCTTTCGTTTCGGGATCAGGCTCCGCCCATGGGCGAATGTTCCGTCGGGGCGTGTTCTTCCCGGCTTCGCCCGTCGGCATAGCCCTTGCGGTCCATCCCGTCGCCGCAGATCGCGCGGACCGTGCGCAGGGCGGCGGCGTCGAGAACGTCCACCCAGTCGCCGGCGACGCCCTTGCGGAAGAACGAACTGCCGCTTTCCTCGCCACGCTTGCGGCCGCTCAGGGCTTCGAAGGAGGAAGCCGTGACCGCTGCCGTCACCACGTCCGGGACGTGACCGACGCCGAGGAAGAGAAAAGCTTTAGCCGCCTCCGCTTCCGGTCGCTCCAGGAGATCCTCATAGCGGACTTCCAGGAGCCGGGAGGGATGCGCCTGGGCGAAGGCATCGACCTTCTGCTGCGCTGCAAGCCACGCCTCGGCCGCGTTCTTCACCAGCTGGCGATAATCGTCGGACGCCGGATCGAGGGCGGCGGCATAGCCGGCGCGGCGCGCATGGTGCAACCGGCTGACGGTCACGTCGCGCGGGTCGCGCACGATGTTGAGGAAGAGCGCCTCGGGAAAGAGCACGTTCAGGTCGGGCAGGAACTGGGTGTAGCGGGGCGTCTTGTCGCCGAGCGCGCGGGTCTCGGGCGTCTGCCGCTTTCCCATGAGCTGCAGGATGAAGGAGCGGGCGAGGCCAAGCGTCTCGCGGCCGCCCATCGGCTGGTAGTACGGCTTGCCCTGGTACACGCGCTCGGCGACGAGCTGCATGTGCCTGTTATACTCGTTGCGGACGTTCATCAGCGGCGCGGCGAGCTTCTCGACGAAGTGCCCCTCGCCGGAGCAGACGATCTCGGGATGGGCGTCCAGCAGCTTCTGCAGCCAGGTGGTCCCGGACTTCGGCGCTCCGGACACGAAGAAAATCTGGACCACCCGCTTCTCCTCCAGCTTCGACAGTCGCCCGGTTCTATCGGGGAAACCGGGCCGGTGCGAGCCTCTTCAACGGGGCGGTCCGGCATTCGGCGTCTGGGTCACCACGATGACTCGTTGGCAATGCTGACTCGCTTCTGAATCGTTCGACGAAAGTGGCGAGAGACCATTTCTAGAACTGCTTTCCGTCACAATTTCGACTTATAGGGGAAATTATAAGCCCGCTAAGTAATCTCAGGTTGTGTTAGAGAAATCAGAATACAACTTTCGATGTATAGTCTTTGATTGTTTTGCCTCTTCTTACACCCCTAGCTTGCACTTTGTTGGTAGGCTGCTTTATCACTTCGCTCGGCTTGGCTCGCGTGCGGTCGGCGTCTGGGGAACCTGAGTGGGCGTCCCGACCAGGAATGGTCCGGGGACGGCGGGGAGATGCGGATACGCGCAGGCCATAGGCTAGAAACGGCTCTTCGGAGGCAGATTACGATGGCTGAAATCAATTACGAGACGCTGAGCGACCAGACGGTTCCGGGATCCGAGGTCGGTGACACGATCACGATCGCCGCCGGCGGCAACGATCTGATCTACGGTTTCCAGGGCGATGACTCGATCAATGCGATCGGCGAGAACGACACGATCTATGGCGGCCAGGGCGACGACACCCTGACGGCGCAGAACAATAACTCGGTCGTCTACGGCAACCTCGGTGACGACACCCTGAACGCCTACGGCGGCGGCTCCAGCGTGTTCGGCGGCCAGGGCAACGACTCGATCTACGCTTCGGGCGGCAACGATCTGGTCTTCGGTGGCCTCGGCAACGACACGATCCAGGGCAGCGCCGACAGCGTGATCTACGGCAACCAGGGCGACGATCTCATCACTGCTCCGGGCACCGGCAACGACGTGCTTTACGGCGGCCAGGGCAACGACACGATCACCGCTTCCGACGACGCCGTCTACGGCACGCTTGGCAGCGACAATGTCATCTATGGCAACCTCGGCGACGACCTGCTCACCGCTGGCGCCGATTCCACCGTGTACGGTGGCCAGGGTGACGACACGCTTTCCGCGACCGGCAACTCGGTTCTCGTCGGCGGCTACGGCGATGACTCCATCTCCGCGACCGGTGGCACCAACCTGATCTATGGTAACCAGGGTGACGATTCGATCTCTGCTGCCGGCGGCGCGTCCACGGTCTACGGCGGCCAGGGCAACGACTCGGTCTTTGCGTCGGGCGGTGCCAACCTGATCTATGGCAACAAGGGCGACGATTCGATCTCCGCTCTTGGCGGCGACAACACCGTGTTCGGCGGCCAGGGCAACGACTCGGTCTTTGCGTCGGGCGGCACGAGCCTCGTCTACGGTAACAAGGGCGATGACTCGATCTACGCTGCCGGCGGCGAAAACACCGTTTACGGTGGCCAGGGCAACGACCTGATCTACGGTGTCGACGGCGGTGACCTCGTCTATGGCAACAAGGGCGACGACGCGATCCACGTCTCCGGTGGTGCTTCCACGGTGTTCGGCGGCCAGGGCGACGATGTTGTCGTTTCCTCGGGTGCTGGCGACGTGGTGTACGGCAACCGCGGCAACGACGTGCTCTCCGCTTCGGGCGCTGATGCGACCGTTTACGGCGGCCAGGGCGACGACACGCTGACCGCTACCGGCACCAACGACGTTCTCGTCGGCGGTCTCGGCAACGATCTGTTCCAGATCAACGGCGCTGACACGACCAGCACCATCGCTGACTTCGTGACCGGCAACGACTCGATCTCGTTCGCTGGTGGCGACGCTGGCACGGCCGCGAACTTCACGGCTGCCCAGGTTTCCGGCGGTGCTGACGATGCCGCTGCGGTGGCTGCGGCTCTCTTCGGCTCCAACACGGACCTCGACTACGTCTTCGTGGCCGGCGGCAGCGACGGTTACCTGTTCACGGATGGCGGTAACTCCGAGGTCACCCTGACGGGCGACAACAGCATCACGGGCGTCAGCTACAACGACATCGTTGGTGGTACGACCGTCGCCTGATCGGCTTCGATCATTCGAAACGGAAAGGCCGCCCCTTGGGGCGGCCTTTTCTTTTGCGGCAGGGCCTGTTCGAGCCGGCCCTCGCTACGAAACATCCGCGACATGCTATAGCGCTCTTCCTGACGGGCCGATCGGCCGCCTTGACCGGGTACGGGCAGTTCATGTCGAAGTTCGCGATTTACTACGAGCCGGAAGCCTATTCGCTGAAGGGCAAGCTGATGGGCAGGCAGTCGGCCGGTGCCGCCTTCATGCGGGCCGTGGCCAAGGCCGCGCCCGAGCGCGTCTGGGCCTATGCCCGCGCCCGCGCCGGGGCCGAGCAGATGGCCCGGGAACTGGCCGAGTCCGGAGCACCCAAGACCGGCGTGGCATGGGTCCCGTTCATGGATCCCAAGCGGCTCGCCGAGCCGGGCCTTCTCTACCGCCCGGACCCCCGCATCTTCGTCGACGCCTGGATGCGGCTGTCCCATGCCAATCCACGCGCCTACAGCCTTTGCGGCGTGACGCACACGACCGCCTCGCAGAGCGTGATGGAGGCCCTGGCCGGGCTCGTCACCGCGCCGCTGGAGGAATGGGACGCGATCGTCTGCACTTCGCGCGCGGTGCGAGACAGCGTGCGCTCGCTGCTGGAAAACAACGCCGAATATCTGCGCGAGCGGACGGGCGCCACGCGCTTCACGCTGCCGCAGCTGCCCGTGATCCCGCTGGGCGTCCACTGCGATACCCTGGCCCTCGACGAGGGGCGCCGGGCCGCCGCCCGCGCCACCTTCGGCATCGGCGAGGACGAAACGGTGGTGATCTTCGTGGGGCGGCTCTCCTTCCACGGCAAGGCGCATCCCGTGCCCATGTATCTCGGCCTGGAAGCCTGCGCGAAGGACAGCAAGGTCACGCTGATTCAGGCCGGCTGGTTCGGCAACGATCAGACCGAAAAGGCCTTCAAGGACGACGCGGAGACGCTGTGTCCGTCCGTCCGCACCATCTATGTCGACGGCCGCGATCAGGAACAGCTGCGGGATGTCTGGGCCTCGGCCGACATCTTCACGTCGCTTTCCGACAACGTGCAGGAAACCTTCGGCCTGACGCCCATCGAGGCGATGGCTTCCGGCCTGCCGGTCGTCGTCTCCGACTGGGACGGCTACAAGGACACCGTTCGCGACGGCATCGACGGGTTCCGCGTGCCGACGACGACGCTGCCGCCGGGCAGTGGCACGGTGCTGGCCGACCGGTTCGATATCGGCATCGACAATTACGACATCTATTGCGGTGTGACGAGCCAGCTGGTCGCGGTGGACGTGGCCGCCGTCACGGAAGCCTATCGCAAGCTCATCACCGATCCGGCGCTGCGCAGGCGGATGGGTGAGGCGGCCCGCCAGCGCGCCCGCGCGACGTTCGACTGGACCGTCGTCTTCCGCCGCTACCAGGAGCTCTGGGACGATCTCGGCGAACGCCGGCGCAGCGATGCCAGCCTGCATCCGCCCCTCACGCGCCGCCGCCGCCCCGACCGTCCCGATCCCTTCACCATGTTCGCGAGCTACCCGACCCGCGCCATCGGCGCGAAAACGGGTTTCCGGCGCATTCCGGGCACCAGCGTCGATGCGGCGATCGCGCGCCGAGATCTTGGGTCCACGAAGTTCGCGGCAGTGGTGCTGCCGCCGCCCGAGACCATCACGCTCATCCTTGAAGCGCTGACCGAGACGGAATGGACCACGCTGGAGACGCTGGCCGCCCGGACCGGCCGCACCGTCGCGGCGCTGCTGGGCCCGGTCGCCTGGCTCTCCAAGGTGGGGGCGCTGCAATTCGATTTCGGCAGCGCCAGCGCGCCGGCGGCATCGTGAGCCGCATCGTCTATGTGCTGATCGGCACGCAGCGCCTGACCGGCGGTCACAAGATGATCGTTCGCCATGTCGAGGCGTTAAAAGCGCTGGGCTACCCCGCCGTGCTGCGCATCGAAGGCAGCGCTCCGGTGCCTGACTGGTTCAGCCACGACGTTGAGGTGGAGAGCGGTACGCCGCCGCGCGACGGCGACGTGCTGGTGATCCCGGAAGACGCGACGGCGGTGCTGAAGCACTACGCGGCATCGCCTCATCGCAAGATCGTCTTCTGCCAGAACCACTTCTATGCCGCCGCCAACGGCCTGGGGCGGCTGACGCAGGAGGAGCTTGCCAGCTATCGCGAGTTCGTGGCGTGCAGCCGGTCGGCCGCGTCCTGGATCGCACGCTTCCTGCCGCATCGCTCGGTGGACGTGCTGCCGGCCTTTGCCGATGAACGGCGGTTCCGACCCGGGGAGAAGCAGCCGATCATCGCCTGCGCCTCCCGCAAGCGGCCGCTGGAACTGCGGATCGTCAACTTCATGTTCCGCCGCCTCTATGGCGGGAAGCTCAGCTGGCGTTTCGCCGTGCTGGAAGCCGCATCGGAGGAACAGGTCGCCCGCACCTTCGCGGAGGCGCACGTCTTCCTGAGCCTCAGCCGGCTGGAA
The DNA here is from genome assembly GCF_900110915.1 of Faunimonas pinastri. Lineage (GTDB taxonomy): Bacteria > Pseudomonadota > Alphaproteobacteria > Rhizobiales > Afifellaceae > Faunimonas > Faunimonas pinastri. The sequence goes on along the minus strand of NZ_FOFG01000004.1, from coordinate 40,183 downwards.
GGGCTGGGCATGACCACGCTGGAGGCCATGGCCTCCGAATGCGTCGTGGCGGGCTTCACCGGGATCGGCGGCCGCGAATATGCGACCAGCGCCAACGGTTTCTGGGTGGAAGAGGACGATTGCGAGGCCTGCGCCCATGCGCTGGTCAAGGCGGTGACGCTGGTGGAGCGCGGGGGGCCGGGCGCGCAGATGATGCGCGGGGCGGCGGCGGAGACGGCGGCGCACTGGTCCCATGCCCGTTTCATCGAGGCGCTCGACCGCTTCTGGTCCAGGACCATGGCGGTCCGGTAGCCGCCCGACCGGCCCCGTTCGCCAGCTTGGCTCGCCCGCATCGTTCACCGTCTCGGTTCATTAGGCCCGTTCGTCAGTCTCGCTCACCGGCTGTTCACTACAGTGTGCGCTGGCCGCTCTTGTCGCTTCGCTCGGGCGGCTGTTACACAGCAAAGGAATGAAGCTTAAAATCGTCTGCATTACCGTGCTGTCCCTGGCGCCCGCTGGCGCCCTGGCCGGGACGATGGCCGGAAATCCTGCCGAGCCAGCAAGCCCCGTGGAAATCCCGGCCGGTTTCAAGCTGGAATGGCCGGTCGATTGCACGGTCGGCAAGACCTGCTTCATCCAGCATTATTTCGACCGCGACTTCGGTCCCGCCGCCGAAGATTACATGTGCGGGACGATGACCTATCAGCGCCACAACGGCGTCGATATCCGCCTGCTCAGCATGAAGGACAAGGCGGCCGGCGTGAACGTCCTGGCGGCGGCGCCCGGAACCGTGCTCCGCGTCCGCGACGGCATGGAAGACGTGTCGGTCGCCACGACGGGCCGGGAAGCGGTGCGCGGTCGCGAATGCGGCAACGGCCTCGTCGTGCAGAACGAGGGGAAGCTGCAAACTCAATATTGCCACATGGCGCGGGGCAGCATCGTCGTGCACCCTGGCGATCGCGTGAAGGTCGGACAGAAGCTCGGTCAGGTCGGCCTGTCCGGCGATACGGAATTCCCCCACCTGCATTTCACGGTGATGGAGGAGGGGACGTCGCTCGATCCCTTCGCGGTGGGCGAGAAGGAAGGCGAGTGCGGCGGCGGGACATCGCTCTGGGATCCCGCGCTGAAGGATGCGCTGGCCTACCATGCCGGCACCGTGCTCAACGCCGGATTCGCCACCCAGAAGCTCTCCATGGCCGACGTGGAAAGCGGTGGGGTCGTGCCGCCGAAGGGAACGGACGCGCCGGCCATCGTCGCCTATGTCCGCTCCATCGGCCTGCGGCAGGGCGATCAGCAGCGCCTCGTCGTCCGCAAGCCCGATGGCTCCGTGCTTATCCAGCAGGAGATCGTGCCGCTCGACGAGAACAAGGATCAGTACCTGATGCTGGTCGGACGCAAGCGTCCTCCGGAAGGCTGGGCCGCTGGCACCTATGCCGCCGAGTACACGGTCACCCGCGACGGCAAGACGGTCGTGGAAAAGAGCTTCTCCTTCCAGTTCTGACCAGCGGCGTCGGCGGAAGCGTCACCCGGTCTTCCAGTCCAGCAAGCCGTATTTGCACATCCACATCAGCGCCGCCTGCAGGGGTTGCCTGGGCTCGTTGGGAAAGCCCGCGAGGATCGCTTCCACGTCGCGGTCGGGGTGTTCGACCACCGCGCGAAGCAGCGCCGTTGTCGCTTCCGCCCGGGGTCGCCACATGCCGCCGAAGCGATTGAGCCCGACGGTCGCCAGCCTGGCCACCGAGGCCTCGGTCACGCCCGCGCGCGCCCGTAGCCGCGTGCTTCCGGACAGCACGTTCGTGGCGAACTCCGCGAAATCGCCGAAGGGCTCGCACCGGACGGGATCCTGGCGCGCCAGAGCCGACCCGGCCTCGAAGGCGGCGGCATCCTGCCGAAGCGCGGCCAGTTCGTCGAAAAGGCCGTCGATCTGTCTCACGATCACCGGCCAGTCGTAGCGCTCGCGGGCGTGACGGCGACCGGCCTCGCCAAACCGGCGCCGCAGTTCGGGATCGCCGGCCAGCCGGCCGATAGCATCCGCCGCCGCGCCGATATCGATCGCCGTATGCTGGGCGACATTGCCGACATAGTTCTGGTAGGAGTCCAGGCCGAAGACATGCCGCTGCAGCATGGTGGCGCCGAGGCCCGCCGGACCGCCCAGCGTTTCCACCAGAAAACCCTGCTCGCCGTCCACGACATTGGCGCGGTAGCCGTCCCAGTCGCTGACGACCACGGGCAGGCCCGCCGCCATTGCCTCGATCGGCGTGATGCCGAAGGTTTCCTGGACGTTGTCGACCAGCGACAGGAAGATGTCGGAAGCGGACCAGAGGGCATCCACGGTTTCGCTCTTGCGACCGTCGAGAAGGTGAACCGTGACGCCGGGCGCGTGAAGACGTGCCGCGTCGGCATATTCCTGCCGGCCCGTCTCGCCCGCCGGGAACCAGCCGGCCATGGCGAAGTGGATGCGCTTGCCGGTCCGCGCCGCCGCTTCCGCCACGGCCTGGAACATGGGTTGCGGAAAGGCCTTCTCGAAGAAGGACAGGCGGCCGACCCAGAGCACGAGCACGTCGTCCGGTCCGAGTTGCATCCGCGTTCGCGTCGCTTCGCGCACGTCGGGCCGGTCGGCGGCGCGGGCGAACCTTTCGACATCGACGCCGAGCGGGATCACGGGCAAGGCGGGCATGGGAGGCGAGGGCGGCCTGCTCCCGCCGAAGCGCGAGGAGAGATGATCGCTGACGCCCTCGAACATGCGGGCGAGATTGTCGCGAACGACCGGCGAGGTGCAGATCAGGGCATCCCAGGGCTGCACCGGCGCCGTCGCCGCATCGGCGATGTAGCGGCGCAGCGCGGGAGGCGCGATGCAGTGAACCAGGCCGACAAGGCTGAAATCACGGTCGCTGCCCGCGCCGCGCCGCAGCCACGCGAGGTCGGCGAGATCCGCCTTGCCGCGCAGCAGCACGCCGGACTCGCGCATGCGTCCCACGCTCAGCAGGCCGCCTGTGTTGATGCGGGTGGCGGTTCGCTCTCGTCCGAGAAGCGCCTGCGCGACCTGCTCCGGCGGCGTCTGGGCGTGAAGCAGGAAGTTGATGTCGGAATAGCCGGAATGCCGGGCGATGGCGCGGAAGAGGCCGAGATTGGCGACATCCTTGCCGAACGGGTTCTCCGGCGTGCCGAATCCGCTCGGCGAATAGATTGCGCACCGCGTGACCATTCGGGTCGGCTCCAGCTGCTTCGATCTTGCGCGCGGACCCTATTACATGGCGCTTCAGGGGCCAACGCATATTGCGGCGCGGCCCGTGGCTGCCTAGGAAGGCGGAATGCAGGATCGCCTCGACCTCACCGACGAAGAATGGGAAGCGCTGCTCAGGGTCAGTCGCGGCGCGCCGGAATCCCGGCTGGTGCCGCGCACGATCCTGGAGCGGCTGATCGAAATGGGGCTCGCCGTTGAGGCGCGCGGTGCCCCCTCCGTCAGTCCCCGCGCGCGACGTATCATCACCCGCTCCAGGGAGCGCTGAGAGACGGCCCGCTCTGTCCGGCGCGGCTTGCGGGGGCGGCTGGCTTCCCGCAAAAAGAGCGCATGAAGATCGACCCGACGCGCCGCCGCCTTTCCCAGGAGCCCACCGATCCCGCCTTCGTGCAGGATCCTTATCGCTTCTATCGAGACATGCGGGAGGCCGGCCCGGCACTCTTCTGGGAAGAATACGGCCACTGGTGCTTCTTCGATCACCGCAACGTCGCCGCGCTCTTTCGCGACCGCCGGTTCGGTCGGGAGATCACGCATCTCGTCGGCCGCGAGGCGCTCGGCTGGCCGGAGATCGAGCCGCATGTGGCGCCCTTCTATGAGGTCGATGCCCATTCCATGCTGGAGCGCGAGCCGCCGGTTCATACGCGACTGCGCACGCTGGTGAACCGCGCCTTCGTCTCGCGGCAGGTTGAACGCCTGCGGCCCCGCATCGCGGCGCTCGCCAGCGAACTCGTCGACGGTTTCGAAGGGCAAGGGGAGGTCGACCTGCTTGCCGCTTTCGCGACCCCCATCCCGGTGACGCTGATCGCGGAGCTTCTGGGCGTGCCCGTCGCCATGGCGCCGCAACTGCTGGAGTGGTCGCATCGGATGGTCGCCATGTACCAGTTCGGCCGCACGCGCGCCGACGAGGATGCGGCGGTCAGGGCCACGCTCGACTTCGTCGCCTTCCTCAAGGGCTACGTGACCGAGCGTCGGGACCGGCCGGAAGGCGACCTCATCAGCCATCTGATTTCCGTGGAGGCGGAAGGGGAGAGGCTCAGCGAGGACGAACTGATCACCAGTTGCATCCTGCTCCTGAATGCCGGTCACGAGGCAACGGTCAACGCCATAGGCAATGCGGTCAAGGCGCTGCTGGAAGAGGGGATCGACGCAGGGCGGGCCTTCGCCTCGCCGGAAGCGACCGAGAACACCGTGGAGGAATTGCTGCGCTTCGACCCGCCGCTCCACATGTTCACCCGGTATGCGCTGGAGGATCTGGAATATGAAGGGATTCCGTTCCGCACGGGTGACCGGGTCGGACTAATGCTGGGCGCGGCCAATCGCGATCCGGCGGTCTATCCCGATCCCGACCGGCTCTGGCCGGAGCGCCCGAAGGTGGCGCACACGAGCTTCGGAGGCGGCATTCACTTCTGCATCGGGGCACCGTTGGCCCGGCTGGAGCTTCAGGTGGCGCTACCGACCCTCTTCGCGCGGTTACCGCAGCTTCGCATCGTTGAAACCCCACGGTACTCCGATACGTATCATTTCCATGGATTGTCGAAACTTGACCTTCGGTGGTAGGCCACCATCCGAAAGTCGAGGCGGCACCTGAGCTAAAGATTGCGTCCCGCGCCTTAATCCTATCGCAAGTCATGCTTTCTAGGATTTCCGGAGCATAGAAGATCGGCTGACAGTCGAGTGTTTGGAACAAAGCGCAACTCGTCCATCTTCAGAGGCCCGCGCCTGATCGCGGCTGTCGTGATTCTGCTGATCCTGGGTTTCTGCGCGCTCTCGGTGAGCATGCTCCTGGAATTGCGCCACGACACGGGAAGTCGCGCTCTGACGGGCGCGGACAATCTCCTCAACGCGTTCTCGCAGGATATCACCCGCACGCTGACAAGCTACGACCTGTCGCTGCAATCGGCGACGGACGGGCTGCACGATCCCGACCTCCTGCGGCTGACGCCGGACCTGCAACGAAAGGTTCTCTTCGACCGCGCGGCAACGGCGAAGTATCTGGGCGCGATCCTTGTTCTGGACGCGGCCGGCAACGTTGTTTTGGACTCCGGCGCATCGCCGCCACGCCAGGACAATTTCAGCGACCGCGAATACTTCGTCGCGCAGAAGGAACGGCCCGATGTGGGCCTCTATATCAGCCATCCCTTCCGCCGCCGCCTGACCGGCAACGACATGGTCATCGCGTTCAGCCGTCGCATCGTCGCCCCCGATGGAAGCTTCGGTGGCGTGGTGGTCGGAACGCTGCGGCTGGACTACTTCAAGGATCTCTTCAGCGGCGCCACGATAGGCCCCGCGGGCGCCATCAATCTCTTCCTGATGGACGGGACCTACGTCATGCGCCTGCCTTACGATCCGGATCAGATCGGCAAGAGCATCGGCACCAGTTCGAACTTCAGGCGCTTCGTGAGGGAAGGGACGGGAAACTTCACGGCGAGCTCTGCCGTCGACAACGTGCGGCGCATCTATTCCTTCACCGGGGTGAAGGCGTTCCCGCTGGTGCTCGACGTGGCGGCCGGCGAGCGGGACATCTATGCCGGCTGGCGCAAGCGCGCCTGGATGATCGGCGGCATGCTGATCTCCCTCTGCGCCGTCGCCGCAGGCTTCGGCGGGCTCCTGGCCCGGGAACTGCGTCGTCGCAACAGGGCTGAACTCGAGCGGCGCAAGGCCGACGCGCAGTACCGGCTGCTCGCGGACCATGCCAGCGACATCATCATGCGGCTGGATCGCGGTCTTTTCCGCACCTATGTGTCGCCCGCCTCGCTGGCGGTTCTCGGCTACACACCGGAAGAACTCATCGGCGGTCATCCCCGCGCGCTGATCCACCCCGATGACTGGCAAGCCGTCGCCGGGCTTGTCGATTCAGCCCGGAGCGACGCCGGCACGGCCGACACCACATACCGGATCCGCAACAAGCAGGGCGAGTATATCTGGATGGAGGGGCGGTACAGCTACGTCGAGCAGGACGAAAGCTTTATCGTCGTTCTCCGCGATGTCTCGAAGCGCAAGGCGGCGGAGATAAAGCTGGCCGCGCTGAACTCGGAACTCGCGCTGCTGGCTGCGAGCGACGGGTTGACCGGGCTTGCCAACCGTCGCCGTTTCGACGAGGCGCTGGATGCGGAATGCCGCCGTGCCTCGCGTCACGGGACGCCGCTTTCCCTGCTGCTCCTGGATGTCGACCGCTTCAAGCTCTACAACGATCGCTACGGCCATCAGGCGGGCGATACGTGCCTGCAGCAGGTTGCCGCCGCGGTGGAGGGCTGCATCAACCGGCCCGGCGATCTCGCGGCCCGCTATGGTGGCGAGGAAATCGTGGTGCTGCTTCCCGGCACGGACGAGGCGGGGGCCGCCCATGTCGCCGAACGCGTTCGCAAGGCGATCGAGGACCTGGGCATCCTGCATGAGGGAAACGCCGCCAACGGCGGCGTCGTCACCGTCAGCATCGGCGTTGCCGGCATGATGCCGGTCGCCGGCTATTCGGCCGAAAACGGTCGTACTCTGGTGGCTGAGGCCGATCGGAACCTGTACGAGGCCAAGCGGAACGGTCGAAACCGCAGCATGCGAACGGAAGACGTGCCGCGGTCTCCCGTGGCGCCTGTCCCGGCGCGGGAGGAGGAACGGCTGGCCGTCCTTCGACTCTACGAGAAAGCCGGCGTTACCAAGCCTTCCGAGAGCCTCGACCGCATCGCGCGCCTGGCGGCGACCCTCCTGAACACACCCACCGGCTTTGTGTCGCTGGTGGGAATCGACGAACTCCGCCTCACGGGCCGGCACGGGATCGAACTGGAAACGGTTCCGCGCGACGTGAGCTTTTGCGCCCATACGATCACCGGCGACGGGTTGCTCGTCATTCCGGACACGCAGAAGGATCCGCGCTTTGCGGAGAACCCGCTCGCCAATGGCGACGATGCGATCCGCTTCTATGCCGGCGCGCCGCTGGTCAGCCGGGAAGGCGGGCAGCCGCTGGGTGCGCTCTGCGTGACCGACAGCGTTCCCCGGCCGAAGCTCGACGCGACCGACCGGGCGATCCTGAAGGATCTCGCCGCGCTGGTCGTCGACGACATGGAACGCCGCCGTGCCGGGCGAAAGGACAACGACTCGGCTGTGGCCTGACCGGTCGAGGACGAGCGGATCAACTCTTGGGACATCCCTCAACAGGGGGAAACGATGCCCTCCGGCACTTTTCGGCTGGCCGGATCGTCATGTAATTGTCACAAAAGTGTCATGAAACGCTGGGTCGGCAACTGAAATGCTGGGCGATTGGCTGCCGCCGAAGTCGGCACTTGCGATGTCGGACCTGTGGGGCGGAGAAGAATGGCTTTCAAGAAGCGGGGAAAGAAGGGAGAGCGCGGGCTGCAGGTTGCAGCGCTCCCTTACCGCTGGACCGAAACAGGCACCCTTGAGATCCTGATCCTGACCTCGCGCAGCACTCTGCGCCCGATCATTCCGAAGGGATGGCCGATGAAGGGCAAGACCAATGCACAAGCGGCCGCCACCGAGGCGAATGAGGAAGCCGGGCTGATCGGGAAGATCGGCAAGGAGCCGATCGGCAACTACGAATATTTCAAGCGCTTCAAGGATCGGTTCGAGCTCTGCCGGGTCGACGTCTTTCCCTTCGAAGTGACGGGGCAGGAGGAAACCTTCCGGGAAAAGGGTCAGCGGCACATGCGCTGGCTTTCCCGGCACGACGCGGCCCTGCTGGTCGACGAGCCGCAATTGCGGGGATTGATCTCCAGCTTCTCGCCACGACGGCACTGAGGCGTTTCGCGGCGGGCGGACCGGCGGACCGGTTCGGGGGACTGGCCACCCGCGAGGGTTACCACCTTCTTTTCCTGCGACCATCGTAAGGGGATGAGCTATGAAATCATTCAAATGCACCAACTGATCATGAAGCGGAGTCGGGCATGTCCGAGCTAGGCTTGCGCGATCTCGGCACCGAGGACGCTCTCGTCGCCTTCCTGCGGGAGAACGGCCGACTGGACCAGCCGGGCTCCACGGCGCTCTACAAGCGGCTGCAGGATGCGTTCCGCTCGGCGATCAGGCAGGACCTCCTGCGACCGGGCGAGGCGATACCGGGCGAGCGGGAACTCGCGCAGAAGCTGGCGCTGTCGCGCGTCACCGTGCGCCGCGCGCTCAAGGATCTGGTCGAGGACAGCCTGCTCGTGCAGCGCCATGGCGCGCGAACCAGCGTGGCGGAGAGGGTTGAAAAGTCGCTCTCCGGCCTTTCCAGTTTCACCGAGGACATGCTGGCGCGCGGCCTGGAGCCCGGCGTTCGCTGGCTCAGCCGCGAGCAGGGGCCGGCGCTTTCGGAGGAATGCCTGGCGCTGGGGCTTTCTCCCGGCACCGCGGTCTGCCGTTTCCGCCGCCTTCGCACGGCCGGTGGCATTCCCATGGCGCTGGAGAATACCGTCGTTCCCGGCGCTTTCCTGCCCGAACCGGATCTCGTCAGCGAGTCGCTCTACGAAACGCTGGCTCAGCAGGGCCACCTCCCGGTGCGCGCGCTGCAGCGGATGCGTTCCGACGTGGCGAGCGAAGAGGAAGCGGCGCTGCTGGAAGTTCCCGTCGGTTCGCCCATCCTCGATATCGAGCGGCGCTGCTTCGGCGAGGGTGGCGAGACGGTTGAGTTCGCCCGCAGCCGCTACCGCGGCGACAGCTACGATTTCCTCGTGGAACTCCACCGCTGATCATGAGTCCCAGCTTCACTGGTTTGCATCTGGTATTCTTCTGATGTAGACCTGTTGGCCGGGTGGTTCTGCGAGGTTCCCGTGTCGGTGCTTGATGGTCTGAGTGGCGGATTGGTCGTTTCGTGTCAGCCGGTCATCGGCGGGTCGATGGACCGGGCCGACATCGTCGTGGCCTTTGCGTTGGCCGCCGAAGCGGCCGGCGCTTCCGGACTGCGCATTCAGGGCGTGAGCTATGTCGCGGCCGTGCGCGCTGCCACGAAGCTGCCGATCATCGGTCTGGTAAAGCGCGACGAGCCCGACACCCCCGTCTTCATCACGCCGCGAGTCCGGGACGTCGCCGAGCTCGCCGAGGCCGGCGCGGACATCGTGGCCTTCGACGCGACCCTGCGGGTTCGCCCCGACAGCGTCGCCGATCTTGCCGCCGCAGCCCACCGGGCCGGGGCGCTCGCCATGGCCGATTGCTCGGTCGTTTCCGATGCGGAGGCCGCGCTCGCGGCCGGTGTCGACGTCGTGGGAACCACCATGTCCGGCTATACCGACGGGACCGTGCCGGAGGGCCCCGACCTCGATCTCCTGAGGGACTGCGTGGCGCTGGGCGCACCGGTCTTCGCCGAAGGGCGCTACAATTCTCCCGAACTCGCGGCGACGGCGGTAAGGCTCGGCGCGACGGCCGTCGTCGTGGGCTCCGCGATCACGCGGCCCGAACACATCACATCCTGGTTCCTCGATGCCGTCCGCGCAGCCCGGCCCGCCCCGGCGCGGAAGGCGGCGCTCTGAGCATGAACGGCGGCCCCGTCCTCGCGATCGATGTCGGCGGCACCAAGACGCTCGTCGCCCTGGTGAAAGGCCGACGCATTCTCGATCAGCGGCGGGCCGCGACACCGCGCGAGGCGGGTGCCGATGCCTGGCTCGACCTGATCGGCGATCTCGCAGCGGAGTGGCGCGGCTCGTTCGGTGCGGCGGGCGCCGCGGTGACCGGGATCGTGCGCGACGGCCGCTGGCATGCGCTCAACCCCGCGACGCTGCCCGTTCCCGATGGATTGCCGCTGGTGGCGGGGCTTTCCGATCGCCTCGGCGTGCCGGTGCAGGCGGTCAACGATGCGCAGGCGGCCGCCTGGGGCGAATATCGCTTCGGGGCGGGGCAGGGGATCGACATGATTTTCCTGACCGTCTCCACCGGGATCGGCGGCGGCGTGATCAGCAATGGCCGGCTGCTTTCCGGCCGCAGCGGCCTTGCCGGACATGTCGGCCAGATGCTGGTCGAGACGGGAAAGGGCGATGCTGCCCGGCTGGAGGATTTCGCCTCCGGCTCCGCGCTGGCCCGCTTTGCCGCGACCGCCGGCCACCCGGCCGATGCCCCCACCATCTTCGCGGCCGGCCGGGCCGGCGAGGATTGGGCACGGGAGTTGCTTGAGGCAGCGCTGACCCGCATGGCGCACACGCTTCGCTCCTTGCAGATGCTCTTCGACCCCGCCCGCTTCGTCATCGGCGGCGGTGTCGGATTGGCGGAGGGCTACATCGACGGTCTCCGCTCCATGCTGGGGGACCTGCCGGCACTGACGCGGCCGGAGATCAGGCCTGCGGCGCTCGGCGCCGAAGCCGGCCTGCTCGGGATCGCGGATCTGGTTTCAACGGCGCAAAGCGCCTGAGGAGGGGAAGATGATGAAGGGGTTCAAGTCAGTTCTCGCCGGCACGGTCGCGCTTCTGGCGCTCGCCGCCGGTAGCGCGCAGGCCGACGTCACCGTGCTCGGCTGGCCGGGCGGACCGGAGGAAGTGGCGCTGCGCAAGACCGTCGAGGTCTACAATGCCCGTTCCGACGTCGCGGCGGACGACAAGGTCAAGCTGATCTTCTTTAACCGCGACGGCTTCTGGGACAAGCTGCAGGCCGATCTCGCGGCGGGCTCGTCGGAGTTCGACATCAACCTCGTCGCGACCTACTCGATCGGCCGCTACGCGCCCTTCATGGATCCGATCACGCTGCCGGACAGCGCGAAGCAGATCTTCAGCGATAAGGTACTCGCCACCCAGCAATTCGACGGCAAACAGTACGGCGTGCCGACCGACCTCTCGCTGATCTACATGTATTTCCGCAAGGACCTGATCGAGAAGCTCGAGTCCGACGCCGCCTGGAAGAAGACATACGGCGAGATCTCGCAGAAGTACCTCGGCAAGACGCTGGAGCCGAAGGCTCCGGACCAGTGGACCTGGGACGATTACGCGGCGACCGCGCTGTTCTTCACGAAGGGGATCAACTCCTCCAGCCCGACGCGCTACGGCACCGTGCTGCAGATGAAGAACCTCCTGTTCAACATGATGGTCTTCCAGTCCTCCGCCCGGTCCGAGGGTGGCAACTGGCTGGACGAGAACGGCAAGGTGAGCGTCGACTCAGCCGGTTACCGCAAGGCGCTGGAGCTCTACAAGAAGCTCTATGACGCCGGCACGTCGCCCAAGGACTCGCTTTCCTACGAGTTCCCCGAGGCGAATGCCGCCTTCGGCTCCGGGCAGGTCGCGACCATGATGCAGTGGAATGCCGCCTTCGCCGACCTCAACGACAAGGCCAAGCGTCCCGTCGTGGCCGGCAAGATCGGCACTGTTGCGCCTCCGGCGGGCGAGGCCGGGCGCTTCACCCACATCCACGGGTTGGGCCTCGGCCTCAACAAGTCGTCCCAGCACAAGGAAGGCGCGACGAAGTTCCTGAACTGGCTCGCCAGCGCCGACGCGATGGTGACCTATGCCAAGGCCGGCGGCTCTCCGGCTCTGCAGGGGGATGCCGCGCAGCAGCTCGCCACCGACCGGCCGGATCTCGTGACGCTCGGCGAATTCGCCAACAAGTACGGCTTCATCATGAACGGCGGCACGACGGCGAACGCGCTGCAGGTCTACGAGCTCCAGGCCAAGGAGTTCACCGGCTACTGGGCCGGCACAAAGGACCTCGACGCGACGCTCAAGGAAACCTCCGACGAGATGGGCAAGCTCCTGAAGTAAGCTGTCGGACCGGCCCCCACCCCGGGCCGGTCCTCTCTCCCGGCGGCGACATGCCGCCGATCTCCCTCTCGCAGAGGCTTTACCCATGCAGGCAGCGGACCGGCGCGACTCCATTGTGCTGATTGCGCCAGTGACGGCGTTTCTTCTCGTGATGCTGGCGCTGCCGCTGGCGATCGATCTGCTTTATTCCGTCTCGCAGGTCAGCTTCGAGAACCTGCGCGCGCCGACGCTTCAGGGCTTCGGCAATTTCCTGAAGGTGCTGCATGACGGCGCCTTCTGGAGCGCCATGGGCTTTTCCCTGCGCTTCGCGCTCGTCACGGCCGTGGCGGAGCTGTTGCTCGGCCTGTTCCTGGCCATCTTCCTGGCGCCGATCCTGGCCCGATGGTCGTTCCTGATCGCGATTTTCCTGCTGCCGATGATGGTGGCGCCGGCGCTGGTCGGCCTCATGTACCGGCTGATCCTGCACGAATTCGTCGGCGTGCTGCCCTATTATTTCGTGCTCTGGACGGGCGATTCCCCGGCGTTCCTCGATCCGCAGAACGCGTTCTGGACGCTTGCCGTGATCGAGGTCCTGCAATGGACGCCCTTCGCGCTGCTGATCCTTTATTCGTCCTATGGCGCGATCCCCGGCGAGATCCGCGAGGCGGCCGCCGTGGATGGCATCCGCGCGCTGGCGCAGCTGCGTTACATCGACTTTCCCTGGATGATGCCGACGATCCTGCTGACCTTCTTCATCCGCTTCATCGACAGCTTCCGCGTCTTCGACAACGTCTATGTCCTGACCGGCAGCGGGGCGGGCGGCAGCACCACGACCATCAGCATCTATATCTACGAGGCCTTCTTCAAGCAGAACGATATCGGCCAGGCGGTCGCGGCTTCCATCGTGCTGCTGCTCCTTTCCTTCGTCGTGCTGGTGGTGCTTCTCCGTTTCGCGAGGGCCCGCCGATGAAGCCCTCGCCGTTGATGATGGCCGTCCGCTGGCTCGTGCTGGTCGTCGCCGCGCTGGTCCTGAACTTCCCGATCATCTCCACGCTGATCACGTCGCTGAAGTCGGATTCCGAGATCGCGTCCAGCGCCTCGCTGATCATCCAGCAGCCGACGCTGGAAAACTACCGCGCGATCTTCGCCATGTCGGACCGCTTCGACATGCTGCATTACCTCGCCAACAGCTTCATTTCGGCGGGTTTCGGCGCGGTGTTGTCTATCGTGCTCGCCTTCCCGGCGGCCTACGCCATGGTGCGTTTCGGCACCGGTGAGCGCTGGCTGCTGCCGATTGTGACGAACCTTCGCGCCATCCCGCTGATCATCTTTTCAATCCCGCTCTACCTGATCTACCAGCAGGTTCACCTGCTCGACACCCGCTTCGGTCTCGGCCTGATCCTCTGCCTGATCAACCTGCCGCTGGTGCTGATCCTGATCGCCAACGCGCTGCGCGACATGCCGAAGGAGATCGAGGAAGCGGCGCGCGTGGACGGGCTCGGCACCATGGCGATCCTGACGCGCGTGGTCTTTCCGCTGGCCAAGCCGGCGCTCGCCTCGTCGCTGATCCTCTCCTTTATCTATTCCTGGAACGAGTTCCTCTTCGGGCTGATGCTGACGACCCGCGCCGCGGTGCCGGTGACGGTGGGCGCGTCCTTCTTCTTCTCCGCCAGCGGCGGGGACGTGCGCTGGGGCATCGCCGCGGCCGTCATGATCGTCGGAACCCTGCCGCCGCTCTTCGTCGGCCTCGCCGCCTACAAGCATATCGGCCGCTCCATGATGGCCGGCGCCGTGAAGGGCTGAGACGCGGCGCTCCCGCTTCGCTGGACCTTCGGGCGCCCCCGTGCGTTCACGATCCTGATCCAGCGAAGAAGGAGCGCACCGTGGCATCTGAAAACCAGCAGGAAAAACCGGATCTCGCAAAGGGCATTGCCAGCGCCGACCTGACGGAGGGCCAGATGCTGGTCGGCACGCTCGACGGCGAGGACGTGCTGGTCGCCCGGTCCGGCGGCAAGCTCTTCGCCCTCGGCGCGAAATGCACCCATCTCGGCGCCCCGCTCGCGAAGGGCATCATGGTCCATGGCGAGCTTCGCTGCCCCTGGCATCACGCCCGCTTCAGCCTTGAAACAGGCGAGGCGGTGTCGGCGCCCGCACTCGATCCCGTCGGCTGTTTCCGCGCCGAGGAAAGTGACGGCCGGATCGTTGTCGGCAAGGGAAGGGAGACGATTTCCAGACCCGCGCCGGAGAAGACGCTCGCACGCCGCGTGGTCATCGTCGGCGGTGGGGCCGCCGGTCACGCCTGCGCGGAAATGCTGGCTCGCTCCGCCTTCCCGGGTTCCGTAACAATGATCAGCAACGACAGCGATGCGCCCTACGACCGGACCTTCTGTTCCAAGCAATATCTGGCCGGCAAGGTGTCGCGCGAGAACGCAGCGCTCGCCGACAAGCCGCTTTACGCCGCTGGCGAGGGCGAGGGCAAGGGCGAGGGCGGGATCGCGCTGCGCCTGAAGACGAACGTCGAGGCGATCGATCCGGCCGCGAAGGAGATCACGCTCTCCGGCGGCGAGCGGATCGGCTATGACGCGCTTGTGCTGGCAACCGGCGCCGAGCCGCAGCGGCCGGACATTCCGGGCTTCGAGCGTCCCAACGTCTATGTGCTCCGAACGCTCGCCGACGCCGACGCGCTGATCGAGGCGGCGGAGAAGGCGAGCCGGGTCGCGGTGATCGGCGCGAGCTATATCGGTCTGGAGGTCGCGGCCTCGATGATCGGCCGCAAACTGCAGGTCGACGTGATCTCACCCGACGAGGTGCCGGTGGGGAAGACGCTGGGGATAGAGGGCGGCAAGTTCGTGCAAGGGCTGCATGAGAAGAAGGGCGTCACCTTCCATCTTGGACGGAAGGTAAAGGGCTTCGACGGCAGGACGCTGACGCTGGATGACGGCTCGAAGCTCGAAGCCGATTTCGTGGTCGCCGGCACGGGTGTGGCGCCACGCGCGGAGCTTGCCGAAGCGGCGGGGCTGAAAGTCGCGTCAAAGGAAAAGGGCGGCGGCGTCGTGGTCAACGGCCGGCTGGAAACCTCGGCGGAAGGGATCTACGCGGCAGGCGACATCGCCCGCTATCCTGACCCGCATGGGGGCGGGCATATCCGGGTGGAGCACTGGGTGCACGCCGAACGGCAGGGCCAGCATGTCGCCCGCCTGCTGATGGGCGCGACCGGGGATTTCCGCCTGCCGCCCTTCTTCTGGAGCGCCCATTATGGCACCAGCCTGCGTTATGTCGGCCATGCCGGAAAGCAGGCGGAGCCCCGGCTTGAGGGCTCGGTGGAAGACGGCGAATTCGCCATCCGCTTCTTCGACGAAGGCAAGGAATCAGCACTCGCCACGTGCAAGAAAGACAAGCTCGCCTTGGAAGTCGAAGCGGAGTGGGAGCAGGTCTGACCGGGGAGCGAGCGGAAGATCACGCAAGGGTCAGGAGGGCGGCAGGCAGCCGTGATCGGCAGAGAGAAGCGGATGCCGGCGGAAGTGCCGGCCCTCCTGACCCGGATCGGAACTCCGCCGCGGAACTCGATGTCATTGCGACGGTGGACGAGACGGGGCGGATTCACGCCGCTTTGCGGGTGCTGGATTTTTTCGATATGGAAGCTGGCGTGGTCCAACGCTGGAAGTCCCGCGACGGATCCTCCCGCCTCGGTTCCAGAGTTCCGGCGTATAATGATATCCGTATCCGAGGCGCGATGCGTCGGTTCGAAACTCTGCCTTAGCGGTGCAAGCAAGAGTGAGAGCGCTGCGGGGTAAAGCCTCCGCTTGCAACGTCACCAACTTGGCGCAGCGGCGGGAGACCTGAGCGCACCCATCGCTGACCCCTCGATGACTGCGCCGAGCAGAGCAAACGCGGCCGAGGGCGTAACGAGTGGGGTGGTGCCGGCTGAGGGACTCGAACCCCCGACCCCCTGATTACAAATCAGGTGCTCTACCAACTGAGCTAAGCCGGCCTGTCGCTAAAAGGGCTTTGAAGCCATTGCCTTAGAAAAACGCCTGTGTCCAGCCTCTGCGACCGTTTACAGGCGGTTTACAGTTTCTGTTCCTCAGCCGTTCCCTTCGAGGCGTCGGATGGCCGCGGAGACGATCGCCGCGCGGGACACATAACGGCTCCGAATCTTCGCGATATCGTCCGTGCGCCAGCCCATCACCTCGGCGATCTCACCATCGGTAAGGCCCGCTTCCATGAACTTTGTGGCGGCTGTTCCGCGGAGGTCGTGAACGTGCTTCTCGATCCCCAGAGCTTCGCGCCGGCGGTCGAATGACGTCGAGAAGCCGCTCGGGGTCCATGGGCGGCCGAGGGAGTTGAACAGGATCGTAGTGCTCTCGACCCGCTTGGCTTCCCGATAGCGCTTGGCAGCGTCGAGGACGGCTCGCAGCTCGCGAACAATTGGAATCACCACTTCGGTCCGTTCGTTGGACTTTGAGGTCCGCCACTCCAACCAGGAGCCCTTGTCCGCGGATAGCTGGACGCGAAGGGCATCGCCGCGACGCATGCCGGAGAGGCGCAGGAAATGGATGCCCAGCCAGAGCGGAAAAGGTGCCTCGGCCGCGAAGTTCTCGATCTCCGACGGCGTCCATATGATGTCCGCGCGCGATACCTTGTGGAGGCGGTCGATATCGTCCGCGCAATGGCCGGTGATCAGGCCCTCGTCCTTGGCATAGTTCAGCAGGCGGACAAGGACGCCCAGGCGCATGTCGGCAGCACGGGGCGTTTCCGAGAAAGAACGATGCCAGCCCTTGATATCGCCTCGCATCGCAGGAACGGTGAAGGCACCGATCTCGGCCCGGCCGAATTTCTTCTCGATTAGCTGGAGAGAGAAGTCGTAGCTTTCCCGCGTGCTGGCTTTCAGCCCGGGCATGACCTCGATCTTGAACTTGCCGATCAGCTCGGAAATCGTGTTCCGTTCGCTCTGAACAGGAGCAGCTCGGCGTGCCTGCGCTTGTCGATACGCATCTTGGAATGCCTGAGGCGCCGGGCTCGCGACGGCAACCTCCGAGCTCCAGAACTTCGGGCCGCCGCGCCAGGCGTAGTAGTGGTAGCGAAGCGTGCCGTCAGCGAGTTCGCGCCTGACGCGGTGGATGCCCTTAGTCTTCATCAGCATTCTGTTCTGCCTTCCAGCGATCGTAAGCAGAAGGTGCCGAGGTTGTGGTCAAGCCGGAGAGCTTGTCCAGAGCGGAGTCGATCGCGCTGCGATCCCACCTTCGTGTCCCGGGCAGCGGGCCGGGTATTCGCGACTGCCTCACCCAATGATCAAATGCCGAGGTTGTGAGTCCAAGGTATCCGGCTGCCTGCTCTCTCGTCAGGCCGCGCGGCGGGATGGCTAAGGCGAGGGAGCTGGTTCGGGCCATGTCACTCCTCGGTGTTTTTCGGCCAGCAGCTCGGCCACCTTCTGCGCAATCAGCTGGCGGTGGAGCGGGCAGTGGACGTGAACGGCAAAGATCGGCCGCTCCGGATCGGCCGCCGGGCAGAGGCAACCGGCGGCGATCGCTTCGGGAGAACCGGGGGCAGGGTCACTCATCCTCTCCCCCGGGTTTTCCTTTCAGGCGAACGTCGCGATAGGCAGAAGGACAGTCCTCTGCACGTTGAAAGCCTTCTTCCGCGAGTGCTCGCCGGAAATAGATCTCTCCGAAGGGCGGGAGGTCCTGGTCGCGACACCAGTCGAGATAGGCCCCGTACATATCGCGGGCCTTCTCGGTGTGGCCGATCTCGTCGACCATGCATTGCGAGAGGAAGTGCCCGAGCGGATCGTCGCGGTGGTCAGGCTGATGTTCGGCCTTGATCGCGTTCCTGGCTGCGGCGGTGAGGTAGGCTCCGACCACAGCGTTGACCAATGTGGGAATGCAGTCGCTGGGAACGATGCCGACGAGTTGCTGTTCGGCTGCCCGGCTGCCCGCCTCGTCGATCACGAGCTTCGTATTCTCGGTCATGCCGGGCCCCCGATGCTGATGGTGGCTGTGAAGTCTGGCCGGGAGGGGACCGCCTGCTTGCGGGCGGATCTGTTCAGGCGCTTGCCTTCGGCCGTGGCCACGAGTGCCGGGTGGCGGAAGCGGGTTCGCTCGACCGTGACCAGGCCGCGATCCGTCAGGATCTTGGCGGTGGCCAGCTTCACGGTTGTGTTGCTGCCCTGCGCTCGCCAGCCATGAGCGACGCGAAAGAGGGGCTGACGGGCGGCGCTTGCCAAAGCGGTGCGTTGAGCCTGGCTGAGGTCTGTCAGGAACGTCATTGCGTGCTCCTGTTGTGTCCGGGACGGGGGGTGTGGAAGGGATTGCGCGGGCCTGTTGCCGCGACGACCTCGCTCCGGCTCAGCGAAAGGCTGACGAGAGCGAGGGCGATCGTCACGAGGAAGATCGTGCCGATCGCGAGGTCATAGCCGAGCGCGGCCATGGCACGCCGGATCAGGCCGCTTCGCGGACCTGGCGGTCGGCCAGGCGCTTGCGGACCTTGGGCATCAGTTGCTCGATCTCGATGGCATCGAAGCCGGCGTCGAGCAATTCGTCGCGCGTGACGTTCCCTGTCAGGGCATGGCGATCAGCAACGAAGTCGGTCAGCGCAATCAGCCGCTTGGCGGGATCGGGATTGGGCGCCTGCTCGCGAAGAGCATCCATGAGGTTGCGGTAGGTGTCGGCCTCGTCGGCCGAGAGCGCATCGACGATCTCGTCGGTGCTTAGCGGCTCCAGCCATACGGCTGCCGTGATGTAGCCGACGGTGCCGTTCGCTGCGCGCACGAGTACGGTGTTACCGATCTGGGCGACGATCAGGTCTAGCGCAATGACGCGATCATCAGATGCGGTTTCAGTTTCGGAAATGAGCGTGTTCATGACTGCTCCTGTTCAACGCAGGAGCAACATGTAGCGGTTTTAAAACCGCGTCAAGTAGACGAGCGGTTTTAAAACCCTATTCCGTATCGTCGAGCGTGGCCGAGCCTCGAAGGTTCTCCCGGAGGTTCAATCGACGTCGCTGGCCGGAACGCACTGTAATCCAGATCTCCCCAATCCATTCGAGACACACGCTCTCGATGGTTTTGGCATTGAAGCTTTCCAGGTTCACGGTGCGCGGTTCAAATCCCCGGGTGATGCGCTTTAGGAAGCGTCTGCCATCGCTCGTCCGGACTGCAGCTTCTTCTCCGAAGAAACTCTCAGCCGGTCTCTGCTGCTCCGCGTAGACGACAATCACGTCACCCTCATCGTATCGAGGAAGCATGGAGTCTCCTCGCACTTCGAAAGCAACCATTTCCTCGGAAATGGGGATCGGTAGCTCCACCTGCCAAATGCCCTCAGGCGGTACTTGCTCGTACTCAGGAAGGATCTCGGCGCCGGCGCCGATATATCCCATGACCGGGATCTCGTTCTTTGCCTCGAGTGGACCCTCTCCAGTGAGAAGCCATTGCTCCGAGGCCTGAAGAACTTTGGCCAGCTTTTTCAACGTGCTGCCGCGCGGAGCGGAGTCCGGGCTCGTGTCGGCTTTCCGCTGTATGTTGCGGATTGCATCCCCGCTGAGACCCGCGGAAAGGGAGGCAGCGCGGGCGGTCATCCCGATCACTGCCAGTCTTTGTTCAATGCGTTCTGCGATGCTTCCACTCATATGCGGTATTCTAACCGCACGCGACGAGGGGCAATAGCGGTTTAAGAACCGTTGACAGTGCGGTTGTTGAACCGCATAGTCTGCTCCCATGCGGCTCAAAGATCACATCGTCGTTCTGGCAGAAGCCTATGCTGGCTGCAGAGGCATCTCGCTTTCGCGCCTCTCCACGATCCTCTTCAATGACGGAAAGAGGCTCGGCGGTCTTCGCGCGGGAAAAGACCTGACCACGGGAAGCTATGAGCACGCGGTCACCTGGTTTGGTCATCACTGGCCGGAAGGCGAACCTTGGCCAGATGACGTGCCCCGGCCCCTTGTTGCCCAGCAGAGGGCTGCCGCATGACAGCATCCTCAATTCCGTGTCCGGGCTGCCGCGATCCGCTGCTTTGCTTCCTTCGTGACCTCACGGACGGAAGCGGCTGCATTGCGCTGCACGGGAACGCTGGCCGGACCGGCGGCATCCCCGAAGCTCTTCAGCCGCGCGACGGCATTGATCTCCAGAGCGGTGATGAGGTCGCCGGCCTTATCCGGATCGATCCTCCCGAGAGCGACAGCCATGTCAAGGAAGGCTTCCTGCAGGATGGAGAAGGCGAGGCGGGCGCCGACGCCGTTTGCATCGGGAATGGCAGCATCGGTAACAGGCAGGGTCATGACAGGCCTTTGATGGTTTGCTGGTCAGAGTCGCGGCGGGCTTTGATCGGCTGGACATATCGGCGAGCCATCCGCGCCTTCATCATGCCCGAAGGTTGCGGCGAGCCGGTCGAAGGCTCGACCCATGGCGGCGAGAGCCACGCGCTTTGCCTGCAGTTCGTGATCCGGGGCCGCGCCGTCCATCGGGAAGATCTTGATCGCCTTGAGCGCCTGATCGCGGGCGAGCTGCCAATCGAAATCGGCCGCGCCACGATCGCCATCGAGGAGATCGATCACAAGCTTTTCATAGCCGAACTGAACAAGCTCAATCGCATCACGGACTGGAGCGGAGAGAGCGAGCAGATCCTCCAACCCTGGCTCAAGTCCCCGTGCGTCGTTGCACATCGCATCGTTCCTTTCCTCGACCGCATGAAGGCTATCGCCCGGCAGGCCAGCAGCCGCCGGATCGCCCGCAGCCTCGGCGCCGGCGATTCCGAAGAGAACCATGCACGACGCCAGCAAGCCTGGCTTGGAAATTCCCCGGCCAATCGTTTCCAGGGGAGAGGGGCCTAATGCTTCTCCGCAGCCTCTCGCTTCCGGCGTGCACGTCGCTCGTCACGCAGGATGATTGGCACGCAGATGATCGCCGCCACGATCGTCCAGGCGCCGAACAGCAGAGCGAACCAGTTCCATGCCATGCTCATCCACATGAGCGGCATCCTATCACGTCGCGGATTTTCCTCCAGTCCAGCGCGCGTGAGGCCGGGCGGGCTTTCCTGCCGTTTGCCCGCCCGGTTTTTTTCTTCCGGAGGTCGGCATGAGCCTGATTGAGAAGCTCCGACCCTCCACGCCTCAGGAGCGCCGGGCGCTGAAGTCGATCACCGAGACAGCAATCGAACAGGCGGGCGGCCCGGTCTCCATGCAATGGGCAACCCGCGTCGAAGCCGGCGATCTCACCCGCTATGGCAAGGCGCATTACGCCAAGCGCTTCGTGCCGATCGACGTGGCGCTGGATATCGACCGGCGGGCGCCGCAGCCCTTCATCCTGCAAACCTACGCAGCGATCCTCGGCTTCGGCCTGACCCGCGTCGCCAGCGCCGCCACGGAGAACATCTGCGAGATCGTGGCGCGGTTGGTGAAGGAAACCGCCGAAGTCTGGCAGTCCGTCACCGAGGGCCTTTCCGACGGCGTGCTGGATCGCCGCGAACTCGACTGCGCAATCCGCGAGCTGGACGAGCAGATGGACGTCGCCTCGCGGCTTCGCGCTCACCTCGAACATCTGCGCCGGGAGCTGCCGGAATGAGTGAGACTCAAGAGCGCGAGAAGATCTCGCTGATCGAGATGATTGGGCGGCTTTCCTACGAGAGCGAGATGATCCGCGAGCGCAATGCGCTGCTCGCCACCCGTGGCTCGCTTTGCCGGCCGGACAAGGCGGAGCTGTTCTTCGCCGACGTGCTCGATGAGGCCGTCGCGCTGCTCAACAAGATCCAGGCGAACGCGCGCGAGGTTCGCGCGGTGCTGAGGCGGGGCGAGCGATGAGTCAGGCTGCTCCTTTAGATCCTTTCGGTTCATTCCCTCGGGTCAGTCTGGAGGACCTGCTGTTATCGTCCTTCGCCGAGATTGCATTGATTTTTTTGTCGTCGCTCGTGACGCGGGAGAACCTGCCGGTCGACGGATTCCTTACGATAGCTGCTCGGAGCGTCTCGTCGATGCGGGTCTGCCAGCCAGGGCCAGTGGATCGAAAGTGGTCAAGCACATCTGGAGAAAGGCGCAGCGTTGTTGAGCGCTTGGTATCGTCGGAGCGTGGCCTGCCACGTTGCCGATGCATCTCAATCAGCTCGGGAGCAACCTCGCGGACGGGCTTCATCCGGGCAAGCATCTCGTCGGAAAGAGGCGGCGAATCCACCGCGTCCCAATCCTCCTGCGAGATATGCTCAGGCTTGCGCTTGCTCATAGAACGTCCTTTCGCGTGCATTTGCCTTCCGCAGGCTGATCACCCGGAGGTCGCTGCCTCGTCTGCTGAAGACCAGCACGTGGAGACGCGTCCCGATGTATCCGAAAGCGATCTCCCGCACCTCGCCATAGTCAAATCGGTCGTCAATCACAGTCCGAGCCGAGGCAAAGTCGAACCGCTCTGCCTCCGTGAATTCGATGCCGTGTTTTGCGACGTTCGCGTCGTACTTGGCTTCGTCCCAGATCAACATCTGAATTTATGTAGTTACGGAAATAGCGTCGGTCAATCCGAAGGGGTTCGAAAATGCAGGGCATGAACACGGCGATGCTGATCGGCAATGTCGGGCGCGATCCCGAGATCCGCCGCACCGCGTCGGGCAAGCCGGTGGCAGGCTTCAGCCTGGCCACAACCAAGAGCTGGAAGGATCGCGAGAGCGGGGAGAAGAAGCAGGCGACGGAGTGGCATCACATCGTCGTCTTCTCCGAGGGGCTGGTCGGCGTCGTCGAGCAATATGTGCGCAAGGGCACGCCGCTCTTCATCCAGGGCGAGATCCGCACCCGGAAGTGGACCGACCAGGGCAATACTGACCGCTACACGACCGAGATCGTGCTGAACGGCTTCGACGCCAAGCTGAACCTGCTCGGCTCCGGCGGCGGTGGCCGGCCGGGCCTGCCCGACAACGACGCCGGCTATGGCGGCGGGGAGGCGAGCTCGCCGCCGCGCCATGACGATCTGGACGACGAGATCCCGTTCTAGGACCCGAGATGCCCGACATGATTGCGCACGCGCTGGGCTATGGCTTGCGCGGATGGCCGGTCTTTCCCTGCCATCCCAACACCAAGCAGCCGCTGACGGAACATGGGCTCAAGAACGCCTCGGCCGATCCGGAGCGGATCCGCGCCTGGTGGAAAAAGCACCCTAACGCCATGATCGGTGTGCCCACGGGCGCGCCGATCGGCGCCTTTGTGGTCGACCTGGATCCCAAGGACGGCGCGACGGCCGAGGGACTGCTCGGCCTGGTGATCGAGCGCCTCGCTGAACTGCGGGCAGAAGGCGAGGGCGTCGACGATGCTGCCGGCTTCGCGGCAGCGTTGGAGCAGGAGCTGAGCGCGCCCTTCGCGCTTCCCCCGTGCCCGATGGTGCGCACGCCGCGCGGCGGCCTGCATCTCTGGTTCGCGATGCCGGATGGGCTGGAGATCGGCAACCGCGCCGGCGTGATCCCCGACGTCGATGTGCGCGGCACGGGCGGCTATGTCATCCTGCCGCCCTCCACCCGTCGCGGGCGCAAGGCCAAGGACGATGGCTGCGACGGCGTCGCCTATCTCTGGGAAGAAGATAGCGGGCTCGACGACTTCGATCCGCCGGCGGCGCCGCCGGAGCTGATCCGCTTCGTGCTGGAGAAGCACCGGCGGGATGCGCCACAAGCCGCGGCAGTCTCTCCCGCGCCCTCTCATGCTGCCGGCGCCGATCGCGCGCATGATGACGAGCGGATCCGCCGCTATGGCCTCTCCGCGCTCGACAACGAGCTTCGGGAGCTGGAGCGGGCCGGGCGGGGCACGCGCGGGCATACGCTGAACAAATGCGGCTTCGTGCTGGGCCAGCTGGTCGGCGCCGGCGTGCTAACCGAGAGCGTCGTCGTCGCCGGCATGCGCGGCGCGGTCGATCGGAACGGGCTCGCCCAGGTCGACGGCTGGGTGCTGGTCGATCGCAACATCGAACGCTCGATCCGCGCCGGCATGGACAGCCCTCGTGATCTCGCGGAGATCGCGAGGGGGAATAACGGGCGCCGCCCGGGGGCGGCGCTCCGCGCTCCCTTACCTTCCGACCCTCCCGAGGGTCCTTCTCTCGCCGGCCCCGCAGCCCCCCAGTCGGCTGGAAAGCCGGACTCGCGAAGAGCGAATGAGGACGTCGCCAGCGCCCGCGAGGGGGACGGGGAGGAGCCTGAGGACGGCGATGACGATCCCGTGGACGATGGCTCCACCGTTCAATTCGACGACCTCGACCCCGAACGTCTCGCCCGCGCGGCCGCCGAGCCGCAGAACGACACCGGAAACGCCCGGCGACTGCGCACCTGGTTCGGCGACGACATCCTGAACGTGCGCGACGTCGGCCAGCATGTCTGGGCCGGCGCCCACTGGGACGCGCAGGGCGGCGATGAGGCGATGCAGCGCTATGCCCAGATCGTGGCGGAGCGCATCGTGGCGGAAGCCGACGTGCTGGCGGCGATGCCATGGGAGGAGACGGCGATCGAGGCCGGCCGGATGGCGGAGAAAAAAGCCGTCCATGACCGGGACGAATCCGACCTAACCGCCATCGAAGCCGCCAAGGTGGCGCGCAAGGCGCTGGGCGGGCGGAAGACGGGGCGGCGCAAGTTTGCGATCTCCTGCGGAAACACGTCCCGGCTCAACGGCATGATTGCCCAGGCACTGCCTCACTGCACCGTGGCGCCCGACGATCTCGACGTTGAACCGCTGGCGATGAACGTGCGCAACGGTACGCTGCGCATGGTGAAGGTAGCCGATCCCGAATGTCCGGATCCCGATGCCACCCGTGAGATATGGCAGGTGCGCCTCGATCCGCATCGGCGCGACGATCGGATCTCCAAGCTGATGCCGGTCGCCTACGATCCGGAGGCGACGTGTCCAACCTGGGCGGCCTTCATGGAGCGCTTCCAGCCCAACCCGGGCATCCGGCGTTTTTTGCAGGTCTATCACGGCCTGGCGCTGACCGGCATTGTCGAGCAGGCCTTCGTGCTGAACTACGGCCTCGGCGCCAACGGCAAGTCGACCTACATGGAGGCGCTGGCGCGGCTGATGGGCTCCTATGCCCAGACGCTGCCGGCGGAGGCGCTGACGGGCGAGCTGCAGCGCCGCGGTGATCAGGCCACGCCAGAGTTCGCCCGGTTGCCCGGCGCGCGCATGGTCCGCTGCGCAGAGCTGCCGCGCGGGCAGGGCTTCCGCGAGAACACGCTGAAGATGCTGACCGGCGGCGAGAAGATGCCGGTGCGCCACCTGCACGGCCGCTTCTTCGACCTGATCCCCGCCTTCAAGGCGGTGGGTTCCTGCAACGAAAAGCCGGACATCGGCGGCATTGACGAGGGCATCTGGCGACGCGTCAAGCTGATCCCCTGGACCGTGACCATTCCACCGGCAGAAAGGCGGCCGATGGAGCAGGTGCTGGCGGAGTTCGCGGCCGAGAGCGCCGGCATCCTCAACTGGCTGCTGGAGGGATTGCTGGCCTATCTGGAAGGCGGGCTCGTGGTGCCGCCGGAGATCCACCAGGCGACGGAAAGCTACCGCGCCGATATGGATCCGCTGGGCGAGTTCCTGACGGCCTGCGTGGAGCCAGCGGAGGGCCATGACGAGACGGCGCGGGACGTTTATCTCGCTTATTCCGCCTGGTGCCACGCCAGCTCGGTGCGACCCTACAGCGAGAAGACCTTCGCGGTGCTGATGCCTCAAAAAGGCATCGAGAAGATCAGCGGACGTATTCGCAAGTATAAAAACGTGCGCCTGCATGACGTGCCGGAAGACCCGACGCGGCAGAAAAAATCCTCCGGCGATCGATGGGAGGACAGCTTCTGATGCGAGGGTCGCGAGGGTTGCGCGAGGGTCTGGCATGACCCTCGCGAACAACAATAATAAACAAAATCAATCACTTAACACGACCCTTGCGAGGGTCGCGAGGGTCGCGCGCGCGTACGCGTGTGAGAGATATCCGGCTTGGGGGCTCTGATGGAAAACGAAAATCTTTCTAGAAACTCCACCAAACCCTCGCAACCCTCGAAGGAAGAGACGAAGTCTATGAAGGAAAAGGGAAAAGAGACCGCGAGGGTTGCCCCGGAACCCTCGTCCAACCCTCGCGATCCTCGCAAGGCCGGGAAGGCGGGCAAGACTGGGAAAGGTGGCGCCAAGCGGCAGGCCCGGGCACCGAAGACGCAGGCGGACCGCCGCGAGACGCAGCCGGAACTGGTCGACAGCCCCTACGGCCGGGCGCACGGCATGGACCGGGTCGAGCGCATCGTCGACACCATCGCCGCCATGCACCGCCGCCGGCAGATCGACATTCGCCAGCGCAGCGCGGCCGACATGTACCGCAACGCCTTCGAGACCTGCCCGGGCTCGATCCGCTGCGCCCTCGATGTCAGCCCGCGTGCCGGCGTGCCCGGCACGGCATCGCCGACGGACGATCAGCTCTGGGCTGCGGGCGTGTTGCGGGAAGCGGCGGCGGTGCTGGGGCAGATCGACGGCGCAGTGGTAAGGCGCATTGTGGGCGAGGGGCAGTCGGTCGAGGATGCTGCTCGCGAAGCGTTCCAGTCCGAAGGGCGGCAGATGCGCGAGCATGTTGGAATGCGGCTACGGATCGCACTAACGCAGTTGGCGGATCACTGGTGGCCGGAGAAGGCAGACCGGTCGCACATCCGCGCTGTTCGCGGGGAAGGGGCAGAGATGGCCGCAGAGGGCGCGCCGTTCCGGAGGGCCGTTGAAGCGACTCCGGTCGCGCATGCCAGCTCAGCGGGCGTGAGAGTTGGAAGAAAGGGCGTTGACAACCCCCGGGGTTAAGAGCAGTTATGCGTCACTTCATGATTTGCGCCCGGAGCGATGTCCTCGCTTCCGGGCGTTGTCGTATCTGGAGCCAAGCATGCCGCGCCCGACGCCTCGTCCCGGATCAAGGGTGCAGGACAGGCGCGAAGCGGATCAGCGCCGGAGCGACCGATACGAGTGGCGCGCCTGGTACAAGACGGCGCGCTGGCGATCGCTACGGCTGCGGCAATTGCAGGCCGAACCGCTCTGCCGCTTCTGCCTGGAGCATGGCGACCTCACGCCGGCGACGGTCTGCGACCACGTCGAGCCGCACCGGGGAGACGAGGGCAAGTTCTGGGTTGGACCGTTCCAGTCCCTCTGCCCCCGCCACCATAACCGAGACAAGCAACGCGCCGAACACGGCCGCGAGGTGCTGACGTTCGGGGCTGATGGCTGGCCGAAGGACAGAGACTGAGGTGAAGCCGCTGGTTGGCCGCAGCTGGTTCGATTGTGATCTCGGCCTGCAGTCCGCTATTATGGAGTTATGGCATCGCGAACTGAGATGACTGCGGCCTTGCAAGCGTTGGCTCTGCCACGCCTGCGATTGGCTGGGTTCACAGGCTCGTTCCCTCATTTTCGGAGGTTGACCGAGGAGGGTGGTGATCTGATCTCTTTCCAGTTCAACCGCCACGGAGGATCGTTCGCCGTTGAGCTTGCGCGGTGCCCTCCAGGAGGCGTTATGAGCCGGGTGAAGGGGGTGGTGCCTTTGGCCAAAGCCACAGCTCAGGATCGGCATCCTAACAACCGGCGTCGAATTCAACGCAATGGGAGCGACTGGTTCGACTTCATGGCGGAGCAGCCTGAACGGCTCGCGGAAGAGCTGGCGAACGAGCTCCTCGGCGGGACGGTTTGGCTGGATGTGCCACGCGGTGGAAGTGAGACTCCGTACCTGAGGTAGAGCGCTTCCCGCGCCAAGTAGGCGGATATGGCCTGCCGGGAGGGGGTATCGAAAGTCCAGGCCCTTCCCGCCGCGGACCGGGCTCCACCATTCGCGCGCAAAAAGCTGGAATTAAATAGAGAAAGCCCATGCCGGGGAGCTCCGCGATTGAGCTTCGGGTCGGGCTTGAGGGCGTATCACCATGAAGGGACGCAAGCCGAAGCTCGACAATGTCGTGCCCATGCGCTCCGATGCGGGCGTCGATGCCGAGAAGCTGCGCCGGGACACGGCCATACGGGAAGCCCGGCGGCTTCGCCCGCGCAACCTGACACCGGAACTGCGCCGCGAATGGGATCGCGTCGCGCCGCTGCTGGCTGATCCCGCGATCGGTCGCCTCAAATCGCACTTCGTCGACACCGTCGTGGAATACTGCCGGGCGGTCGTCAGGCTTAGGGCTCTCCGCGAGCGTATGCCGGAGCTCGACGATGAGACCTACGAGGTCACCGGTCGGAACGGCTCTCAGATGAAGAGCCGACCGGAAGTAGCGCAGCTCAACGAGACCTGGCGGCACTGGCGTTCGCTGGTCGCCATGCTCGGCCTGTCGCCGGCGGATGAGCGCAACATGGCAGTCGGGCAGGGCGATCTCTTCGATCCGAGCGACGGCTACTTCTGACAATGCCTGAACGGTTGGAGGATGGCACGACCGCCTATGCCGAGGCGGTGGTGGCGAAGGATATCGTCGCCGGTCCACTGGTGCGGGCGGCATGCCAGCGCCACCTGGCCGACCTGGAGCGCGGGCCGGATCGCGGTCTCTTCTGGGATCTTGCCGCGGCCGAGCGCGCGATCGGCTTCTTCCGTGACGTGCTCACGGTCGAGGTGGAGCTGCCCGGCGACGACGGTGGCATCGTCAGCAAGGCGGTGCCGTTCGTGCTGCAGCCCTGGCAGGCCTTCATCGTCGGCTCGCTGTTCGGCTGGAAGAACGCGCATGGCTTCCGGCGCTTTCGCCGTGGCTATTGCGAGATCGGCAAGGGCAACGGCAAGTCGCCGCTGGCGGCTGGCATCGGGCACTACATGTGCTCGGCCAATGGCAAGCTGCGGGCGGAGATCTATTCGGCCGCGACGGATCGCGACCAGGCCGCGATCCTCTTCCGGGACGCCGTTGCCATGTGGGAGCGGTCGCGGGCGCTGAAGCGGCGACTGGAACCGAGCGGTCTCAACCCGGTGTGGCAGCTGACGCATACAAAGTCGGGGTCGTTCTTCAAGCCGATCTCGTCGGAGAAGAAGGGCAAGTCGGGCATCCGACCCTACTGCGCGCTCATCGATGAGGTGCACGAGCACCGAGACAACAGCGTGATCGAGATGCTCCGGGCCGGCACCAAGGGCAACCAGGAAGCGCTGATCTTCGAGATCACCAATTCCGGCTTCGACCGGAAATCGGTGTGCTGGCAGGAGCACGAATATTCCACCAAGGTGGTCACTGGCGTCATCGAGAACGATGCCTGGTTCACCTTTATCTGCTCGCTGGACGAAGGCGACGATCCGTTTGCGGACGAAGACTGCTGGGTGAAGGCCAATCCCAATCTGGGGATCTCTATCCAGAAGCCGTTTATCCGCGAGCAGGTGCAGGAAGCGGTCGGGATGCCGTCAAAGGACGGCCTGGTGCGGCGCCTGCACTTCTGCGTCTGGACGGAAAGCGAGACGGCGGCGATCCCGCGGCGGATCTGGGAAGCCTGCCAAGGCGAGGTTGATCCGGACGAACTGACCGATCGGGGCGTACCCTGCTTCGGGGGGTTGGATCTCTCCCGCACACGGGATTTGACCGCCTTTACCCTGACCTGGGTGCTGGAAGCGAAACGCGACGCCTGGCGCTTCGCCAGCCGGACCTGGTTCTGGACGCCGGCAGATACGCTGGTCGACCGCGCTCGCATCGACCGGGCGCCCTACGATCTCTGGGCAAAGCAGGGGCACATGGAGCCCGTGCCGGGCAACCGTGTCTCCTATCGGTGGGTGGCGAGCGCGCTGGCATCACTCTGCGCCCGTTACGATCCCCTGCAGATCGGCTGCGACCAATACGGGCTGGAGAACCTTGGCGATCAGCTGGACGATATCGGGGTGACGCTACCCTGTGTCGTCCATCCGCAGGGCTTCAGGCGTCGTGTGGTCGGCGAGAAAGACGATGGCCCGGCCGGCGCGGAAGATGTCGCGCTGTGGATGCCGGATTCCATCAACAAGCTTGAGGCGGCGCTGCTGGAAACGCGCATCGTTGTCGACCCGAACCCGGTGATGACGATGTGCGCGGCCGGCGTGGTCTTCGAGCAAAACCGAACGGGGCACCGCATGTTCGACAAGGACAAGGCCACCAGCCGCATCGACGGCATGGTCTCGCTCGCCATGAGCATCGGCGTCGCGACCATCGGCGAGACCGGGGTCAATCTGGATCAATTCCTCGCGAACCCGATCATGGTGATCTGATGGGAGTGCTCGATCGCTGGCGCGGCAGATCCATCAGCCTGACAGATGGGGCCTTCTTCCAGGCGTTCTTTGGCGGCGGAAGCCATGCGGGGAAGGCGGTCACCAACCACACAGCCCTGCAACTCTCGGCAGTATGGTCCTGCATCCGCCTGACGGCTCAAGCAGTCGCCGGACTGCCGATGGGCTTCTACGAGAAGCAGTCGGACGGCGGCCGAGTGGGGCGGGATGATCATCCCCTCGCAGAAATCCTGCTCGACAGCCCGAACGATGATCAGACGACCGTCGAATTCTGGGAAGGGATGGTCGCTTGGCTCTGCACCAACGGCAACGCCTACGCCGAAATCGCGACATCTGGCGAGCGGATCACAGCACTGCAGCCGTTCGATTCCGACAAGGTGCAGCCCTATCGGACGCAAGAGGGAGAGCTCCGCTATCGCTTCATTGATCGCGGGCAGATCGAGGATCTTCCGCGCGAAAAGATGCTGCACCTTCGCGCCTTTGGTTTTGGTGGGGATGTCGGCCTGTCGCCGATCCGGTTCGGCGTCCAGACCATGGGCTCCGCAATCGCTGCGGATGAAACGGCCGCGAAAATGTTCGGCAACGGCATGCAGGTCGCCGGCGTCCTCACCTCCGACCAGGTGTTGAAGGACGCCCAGCGGACGCAGCTCGCCGAGGTGATGAAGCAGTATGTCGGCTCGACGAACGCCGGCAAAATGATGATCCTCGAAGCCGGGCTAAAGTACCAGCAGCTGACGATGAACCCGGAAGACGCCCAGCTCCTGGAGACGCGGCGCTTCAACATCGAGGAAATCTGCCGCTGGTTCGGGGTGCCGCCGATCATGGTGGGCCATGCCGGAGATGGGCAGACCATGTGGGGATCGGGCGTCGAGCAAATCCTGCTCGGCTGGCTGACGACGGGCCTCAATCCTATGCTGAACCGGATTGAGCAGCGGATCCGCAAGCAATTGATCCGGCCGGGAGATCGCCGGACCCTTTATGCCGAATTCAATCGGGAGGGGCTGCTGCAGGCGGACAGCGCGGCAAAGGCTGCCTTCCTTTCCACCATGGTCCAGAACGCATTGATGACCCGCAACGAGGGCCGCTCGAAGCTGAACCTGCCGAAGAAGCCGGGTGGCGATGCCCTGACGGCCCAGACCAACCTCGCGCCGCTCGACCAGCTCGGCAGCCTGCAGGGCAACGAGGCGGCCAAGGCCGCCTTCCGCGCCTGGCTCGGGATCGACGACAAGGAACGCCAACATGCAGCTTAAGCACGCGGCCCTGAAGATCAGGGACTTCGATCTCGAAGTGAAGGCCGTCAGCGATGACGGCCTTTTCTCTGGGTACGGCTCCGTCTTCGGCGCCATCGACAGCTACAACGAGGTGGTGGCACCCGGCGCGTTTTCCGCCACGCTGGCCGACATCAAGGCGAAGGGCCGACCCGTGCCGGTGCTCTGGCAGCACCGTAGCGGTCAGCCGATCGGCGTCTATGAGGACCTGAAGCAGGACGCGACCGGCCTGCAGGTGAAGGGCCGCCTCCTCAAGGATGACGTTGCCCAGGCCAAGGAAGCCTATGCGTTGATGAAGGCCGGCGCGGTGTCCGGTCTCTCCATCGGATACTATGTCCGCAACTCGTCGTACGACGAGAAAACCGGCATCCGCACCCTGAACCAGCTCGACCTGGTCGAGATCTCGCTCGTCACCTTCCCGGCGAACGATGAGGCCCGGGTCGACGCGATCAAGATGAAGCTGGCCCATGGCTCGCTTCCCACGCTTCCCGAATTCGAGAAGTTCCTGCGCGAGGCCGGCTTCTCGAAATCACAGTCCGCGGTGCTCGCCAATCGCGGCCTGTCTCATCTGCTCCGGAGTGAGTCCGAGGGCGAGGCGATCCAAACCGAAGCCGCCAAGTCGCTGCTGACGCAGCTGTCTGGCTTCAAACTGCCCTCATTCTAGGAGACACGGCCATGAAGCCGTTCGAATACCAGCGCGGCCAGTTCGCGCGCAAAGATGCCGGCCAGGGCGATCCCGCGGCCGATCGCGTCGAGTTCAAGCAGGTGCTCGATGCGCTGAACCAGCGCGATGCCGAGATCAAGGCCTTCGCTGAAAAGGCGACTGCCGAGATTAAGGAACACGGCAAGGTCCTCGACGACACGAAGGGTGGCTTGGAGAAGCTCGCCAAGGAAGGTTCCGACCTCCAGGCGCGGCTGATGGAAGTCGAGCAGAAGATGGCGCGTCGGGCAGGTGCCGGTGGCGGCCAGGCACAAAAGTCGATCGGTGAGCAGTTCACCGATAACGAGGACTTCAAGTCGCTTGTCGCCAAGGGCCGTGGCACGGCTCGCATGGCGCTGAAAGCCGTGACGAACCTGAACAGCGGCACGACCGGCACGGGGGGCATCGGCGCGGCAATTACGCCGAACCGCCTGCCCGGCATCATCGCGCCGCCCGATCGGCCGATGACGATCCGCGACTTGATCATGCCCGGCCGCACGGCATCGCCGTCGATCGAGTATGTGCAGGAAAGCGGCTTCCAGAACATGGCGGCGACGGTCGCCGAAGGCGCGCTGAAGCCGCAGTCGGATCTGGCATTCGAGCTGAAGACGACCGTGGTGCGGACTATTGCCCATTGGATCAAGGCCTCCGTGCAGGTCCTGGCGGACGTGCCGGCGCTCCAGTCCTATGTCGACGGCCGCCTGCGCTATGGTCTGATGTACGTCGAAGAGCAGCAGCTCCTCGCCGGTGATGGCACGGGGCAGAACCTGCTTGGCCTGATCCCGCAGGCGACCGTGTTCAACGATGCCCTTCGCCGGGCCGGCGACACGGCGATCGACACGATCCGTCGTGCGATGCTGCAGGTCCGCATCGGTGAATACAGGGCCAGCGGCATCGTCATGAACCCGGTGGACTGGACCGACATCGAGACCCTGAAGAACGCCGACGGGAACTACATCTGGTCCAATCCGATCGTGAACAACGGGCAGAACCTCTGGGGCATCCCTGTCGTCGACACCAATGCGATGCCCCTGGGCGAGTTCATGGTCGGCGCCTTCAACATGGCGGCGCAGGTCTTCGACCGCGAGGAGGCCAACGTCCAGGTCTCGACCGAGGATGGGGATAATTTCGTCAAGAACATGGTGACGATCCGAGCGGAGGAGCGGCTCGGCCTCGCGGTCTTCCGTCCCGCCAGCTTCGTGCATGGCGAGTTCGCCGCGCCGGTCACCGGCTGAGCACTTAACCGAGAACCGGAGCCGGCACTCGCCGGCTCCTCCTGATGCCGGAGATCATCCATGCGCGAATATGCAGCTCTGAAGGGCTTCGCCGCTCCTGAAGGCGAGGACGGTTATGTGAAGCGTGGTAGCGGGGTTTTGCTTTCAGAAGCCAGGGCGCGTGAGCTTCGGCGCAGCGGCTTGATCGGCGACATGGGGGAGAAATTGGCGCCGTTGCCGCAGAACAAGATGACGCCGGAGCCGAAGAACAAGGCTGCAAAGCCGTCCGGGTCGAAGTGATGCAGGTCGCTGTCATCGCTCCACCAGAGGAGGTGGTCACGCTGGATGAGGCGAAGCGTCATCTTCGCGTGGAGTCCGGCGACGACGATCTGAGCATCGCAGCCTATCTGGCAGCGGCGGCAGGATCGATCGATGGCCCAGCCGGATGGCTGGGGAGGGCAATCGGCAAGCAGGTGCTGGAGCTGCGGCTTGACACCTTCCCGTATCACTGCAGCACCGGCATCGAATTGCCCTATCCGCCGATCATTTCCGTCGATGAGATCCGTTACCGCGATCGAAGCGGCACAGAGCAGGTGATGGACGCCGCGGATCGGCGTCTCATCGGCACCGATTCTCCACGCCTCGTGCATGATTTCTGGCAGAGTTGGCCGGAGGCCCATCACGGGCCGGAAACGGTCCGTATCCGCTACACCGCCGGCTATGAGGACGTGCCGGCACCGATCAAGCAGGCTATCCTGCTGATGCTCGGGCACTGGTACATGAACCGGGAAGCCGTCGCGGTCGGCAACAGCGTCATCACCGAGATGCCCCTCGGCGTACAGGCGCTTCTCGCACCCTTCCGGGTCTGGGCGCTCTGATGCCGCGCATCGCCTTCACGCGCGACTTCCCGTGGCACGTGCCGGGACGCGGCGGCCGGATCACGATCCACTATCCGGCGGGCACGACGGAGCTGGTGAGCCGCGCCTGCGCCGATGCGGCCGAAGCGTCCGTTTGCGGCAAGCGCGTCGATCGCGAGGAGAAGCCCGATGCCGATAACGTCCGGACAGCTTCGTGAGCGTGTGCGCCTGGAGAGGCGCACGCCGCAAAAGGACGGGTTCGGCAATTCCGTCTCGGCCTGGCAGGCTCAATTCGAGCGCCGCGCGGCCGTGCAGATGATGCGGGGCGGCGAGGAAGTTCTCGCGAGCCGCCTGGAGGGCGTTCAGCCGGCAACGATCGTGCTGCGGTTCGACGAGAAGACGCGCGCCATCACCGCTGACTGGCGTGCAATCCACCTCCGCGATGATGGCTCGGAGCGCGAGTTCGCGATCCAGACGGCCGAGGACATGGAAGGCCGCCGGCAGTGGATCACGCTGACCTGCAAGGCGGGAGTGGCGAGCTGATGGCGAAGGTCCGGAACCGCGAGCGCCTGGCGAAGGTGCTGCAAGCGCTGCCTGCCAGGGTAAAGGAAGCCACGAAGGCCGCTCTTGCTCAGAATGCCGACGAACTGGTCCTGCTGCAGAAGCGCCTCGTGGTGGTCGATAAGGGTGTGCTGCGTGACAGCATCACAGCCACGGAATTGAGCGAGGAGAAGGGCTACCTCGGCTACCAGGTGCAGGCGGGTGGGCCGACGACGACCCGGCCGGTCCGGGAAGGCGCCGGGGTGACCTACGATTACGCGCTGGCTGTCGAGTTCGGCACGGAGAAGATGGCCGCAGAGCCGTTCTTCTATCCCTCGTATCGGGCCAACAAGAAGCGCTTCAAGAGCCGGGTTACGCGCGCCATGCGCAAGGCGATCAAGGACGGGGCGGCGGGGACATGAGCGATCCGGCGCTGGCCGTCCAGAAGGCGGTCTACGAGCAACTGACCGCGTCGGCGTCGCTGGTCGCCCTGATCAGCGGCCGTGTCTATGACAGCGTGCCGGAGCAGAAGAGCTTTCCCTATGTCGTCATCGGCGAGGACCAGGTGAACGATGACGGCGACGGATGCTCGGACGGCTCCGAGATCTTTGTCGACGTGCATGTCTGGTCGCGCCGCCCCGGCAAGGTCGAAGCGAAGTCGATCGGCGGCGCGGTGCGTGCGGCGCTTGGAGGCCCGATCCCGATGGAGGGCTTCGCCACCATCGTGGGGCAGTTCTACCGGTCCCACTATCTCACCGATCCCGGCGACGGGCTTACCGCCCATGGCGTCCTGACCTTCCGGTATCTGGTCGAACCCCTCTGATCCGCCGAGCGCGGATTTCCTACAGGAGATATATCCATGACGAGTCCCTCGACGATCAGCGGCACGCGGCTCCTGATCAAAGTCGGCGACGGCGCATCGCCGCAGGTCTTCGTGCATCCCTGCCTGATCAATGCCGAGCGTGGCATTCAGTGGGGGTCGACCTCGAACGATGACGTGGTGCCGGATTGCGATGCTCCAGAAGCGCCGGGCTGGAACCAGACAACCAAGGACGGGCTGAACGCCACGATCACCGGCGCCGGCAAGCTCGACACTTCCGATATCGCGTTCTGGGATACCTGGTTCCGCAGCGACGATGCCAAGACGATCCAGGTCTGGGTTGCCGACAAGGGATACTGGAGCGGCGAGTTCAAGCTGACGGAGTGGTCGATCACCGGCGATCGTGGATCGAAGGCGACGGTGTCGCTCACGCTGAAGTCCGACGGCGAGGTCGGCGCCTTTACCGCGGCCCCGGTCGTCTGATGAGCCGGCATGGAGAGGTCGTCTTTCCTTGGGGTGATTCCGAGCACCGGTTCCGGCTCGGCATCGGCGAACTGCGGGAACTCCAGGACAAGTGCAATGCCGGACCATACGAGGTCCTCAACCGGTTGATGACGGGCATTTGGCGGATCGACGAAGTCCGCGAGACGATCCGCCTCGGTTTGATCGGCGGCGGTGCGCTTCGCCCGACCGAGGCTCTCGTGCTTGTCGCCCGCTACGTCGACGAGCGACCCTTGCTGGAGAGCGTTCCCGTGGCGCAGGCTATCATCGGCGCCGCCATCATGGGAAGCCCGGAGGAGCCCGTGGGAAAACCGCAGGCGGCGGAGCAGGGGGAGACGAAGCCCTCCCCGACGGACGGTTCCGCTTCGCCGCCTTCTACGGAACCGGAGGCGCCCTAGGCTTCGCTCCGGAACAGATCGACCGGATGTCCCTCTGGGAGTTCTCGGCGCTGGTCGACGGCTACCTCGCTGCCAATGGTGGTGCGCGGACGGAAGCGCCGACCGACGAAGAATTCGAGGCGGCAATCATCGCCAACAGCGCAGTGAGGTTTTGAATGGCCGCAAGCACCGAAACCGATCGGCTGGTCGTGCAGCTCGAAGCGCAGATCAACAAGTTCGAGAAGATGATGTCGAGCGCCGTCGCGACGACGAACCAGCGCGCGGCGCAGATCGAGAAGCGGTTCGGGCAGATGGAGGGCACTCTGGCCGAGACCGGAACTGGTGGCTTCGAGAAGAACTTCGACGCTGCTGCAACCAGTGCCGACCGTGCGGCGACGCGCATCCAGGCGAGCTTCCGTCGCACCCGCAGCGAAATGACGGCATTCGGCAAACAGGCGGAAACCGGCCTCGATATCAGCAAGCCGATCGGCGCCAGCCGTGTGCAGGTGATGATGCTGCAATCAGCCCTTCATCACACCCTCGGTTCGCTCTCGGCAGGCGCCAACCCGATGACGATCCTTGCCCAGCAGGGAAGCGAAGTGGCCGAAGCGTTTGGGATGGGGAGTGGCAGTGCCGGGGCTTCGGTGACAAGCTTCGGAACGTTGCTTGCCGCTATGCTGACGCCCGCCAACCTGGCCATTGCCGGTATCGGTGTGCTTTCCGCTGGTGCGTCTTACCTTGCCAGCTCGTCGGCGCACGCGAGCGAGGAAGCTGAGGAATTCACCAAGTGGCTGGACTCCATCGGCACAAGTGCCGATGGCGCGAGCGACCGCATCACCAAGATGAGCGACGCCATCAACGGCATGCCTCTTCTTGACACGAATCGTAAGATCCGGGGCGGGCAGGAATCCGTTGATGGGCTGAAGAGCCAGCTCTTCAACCCGATCTCCACGCAGTTGCAGATGTCAGGCATGGCGGACAATCCGGTCCTGAAGCCGCTGGCGAACAACCTGCAGGAGATCATTGACGCTCTGAAGAATGATGCGATCCCTTCCGTCGAGACCTTCCATCAGCGGCTGGACGACATCGTCAGGCAGGCGCCCGGTCTTCAAAAGGACCTGGAGGTTCTCGAAAAGATCGGGGACTCGCTGATCCCGAAGCAGAGCGCATTGGGGCTGCTTCAGCAGCACGCGGGGGGATCATCGTCCACGGGTGCACAGAGTGCGCGATCCGCGGAAAAAGCCTCTCTCGAATTATTGGAAGGCAGCCAGAGAACGGCTCGGATCGCGGCTGCGGAGACGGCAACACAGGCCCTTAAGGCCGCCGATGCCAGCCTGCAGAATGCCGGGCTTACCGATTATGCACGCGGTCTGGCGGCGATCAATGAACGCTTCGCCGGGCTCATCAAGGGCGCCAGGGGCGCTCAGGGCGCGATCGAGCGTCTGAAAGAAGCGCAAGCGAAAGAGATCGCCGCCTACAACAAGGAGTACGCGGCGAAGTCCAGCCCGTATGCTCATTCGGTCGCCGACGTGCCGGATCAATACCGATCGACGTTCCTGTCCGCCGGCGACAAGTACAACGTCGATCCCAATCTGCTCTCCTCGGTCGGCTGGTGGGAAACGCGCGGAAAGTTCAACAACGATGCCGTATCACCCGCGGGGGCTCGTGGCATCATGCAGCTGATGCCCGGGACCGCGTCCGACATGGGTGTGACCAACACCTCGGATCCGTCACAGAGCATCATGGCGGGCGCGAAATATCTTCGCCTGCTGATCGACATGTTCAATGGCGACATCGAGAAGGCTGTGCTCGCCTACAATGCTGGCCCGGCGAAGGTGAAGGCCGTGAGCGCTGGCAAGGGCAGCTTCTCTAAAGAGACGCTGCAATATGGGCCGGGGGTGCTGACCAAGGCGCCCGGCATGCTCGACCAGGTCAAGCAGCAGGAAGAGCTTTCCAAGAAGGCCGACCAGGTCCTGGCCTCCTACAGCCGTGAGACGGATGCGGTTGGCCTGCAGGTCACCGCGGTGAACCGCTCCAACGTTGCCATGGAAACGGCGGCGGCGAAGCAGGACCTGGAGAACAAGCTCAAGGCGGCCGGCGTCACCGACCTGGCCGCCTACACGGAGAAGGTCGATCAGCTGGCGGCCGCGCGAGCGAACGAGATCGTTGCGCAGCAAAAACAACAGGCAGCGCTCAAGGAACTCACCGGCCGCATGGATGAGGTGCGTTCGTCGGCGAAGAGCGCCCTCAGCACCTTCGTTTCCGATCTTCGCGAGGGGAAATCCGGGGCCGAGGCGCTGAGCGACGTGATCGGCGGCATCGATAGCAAGCTGCTCGACCTTGCCGAAAACGACGTGATCAGCACCCTTTTTGGAAAGACCGGCACCTCGGGCGGCAGTGGCATCCTGACCAGTCTGTTTTCCGGCCTGCTTGGGGGAAGCAGCACGACGAGCGCCTCGGTTCATCACCAGGGCGGCATTGTCGGCGGCGGCGCACCGCGCCGATCCGTTCCGTCGGGCGTCTTCTCCGGAGCGCCCCGCTATCATTCCGGCGGGATTGCCGGACTGAAGCCAGGAGAGATGCCGGCGATCCTGAAGAAGGGTGAACTGGTGATCCCGAACCTCAGCGGCTTCCGTTCGGCCCAACAGCGGAGCGGTGGGACCAACGTCAATAATCAGACTGCGCTCAACATGACCGTCATCGCCAACGATGCCCAGTCGTTCCGCAAGTCGAAAACTCAAATCGCCGGCGGGCTCTACAAGGTCCTGCAGGGCGCGCAACGGGCACGCTGATGGCAAGCTTTCATGAGGTGTCGTTCCCGTTCCGGGTCTCGAATGGATCATCCGGTGGCCCGGAGCGGAAGACGGAGATCGTCGATCTCAACGACGGACGGGAAGAGCGGAACGCCTCCTGGTCGAATTCGCGGCGGAAGTACAACGTGACGAAGGGGCTTCGCACGGCGGACGACCTCTATGACCTGCACGTGTTCTTCGAGGAGCGACGCGGCCGGCTCTATGGGTTCCGGTTCAAGGATATCACCGACTTCCAGTCCACCCGTCCTGGCCAGAAGCCGACGGCGCTGGATCAGCCGATCGGCACCGGCGATGGAGCGACGAAGAGCTTCCAGCTGGTGAAGGTCTATGGCGCGAAGTTCGCGCCGTGGACGCGCAAGATCACGAAGCCCGTTGCGGGCAGTGTGAGTGTCGCCGTCGGTGGCGGCGATCGGAGTTCCGGCTGGACGGTCGACGCCACGACCGGCCTGCTGACCTTCGATGCCGCGCCCGCAAACGGCGTCGCGATCACGGCCGGCTTTGAATTCGACGTGCCTGTGCGCTTCAACTCCGACACGCTCGACGCCACGCTGGCTTCCTGGCGTGCCGGAACGCTTCCCGACATCGAACTGATCGAGATCCGGTTATGAAGACGCTGCCCTCCGGCCTGCAGGCCCATCTCGACGGCGGTGCGACGACGCTGTGCTGGTGCTGGAAGCTGGTGCGCACCGATGGCGTGGTGCTGGGCTTCACCGACCACGACCGCGATCTCACGGTCGATGGGGTGGCGTACGCGGCGGCGAGCGGCTTCACTGCGTCGGAGGCGAAGAGCTCGCTGGGGCTCTCCGTCGACGACCTGGAGGTGGACGGCGCGCTCTCCTCCGA
The DNA here is from genome assembly GCF_900110915.1 of Faunimonas pinastri. Lineage (GTDB taxonomy): Bacteria > Pseudomonadota > Alphaproteobacteria > Rhizobiales > Afifellaceae > Faunimonas > Faunimonas pinastri. The sequence continues at coordinate 237 of NZ_FOFG01000004.1, read as the reverse complement.
CAGCCTGACGGAAGCGGACCTGCTGGCCGGGCTCTGGGACAATGCGGCGATCGAGCTTCGCCGCGCCAACTGGGCCGATCCGGGGCAGGCGGTGATCATGCGGACCGGCAATGTCGGCGAGGTCCGGCGGGGATCGCTGGCTTTCACCGCCGAGCTTCGCGGCATGGCGCATGAACTGGGGCAGGAGATCGGCCGCGTCTTCTCCTATTCCTGCGACGCCAATCTCGGCGATGCGCG
>NZ_FOFG01000005.1 GCF_900110915.1 Faunimonas pinastri | reverse complement strand
CGACAGCTCAATCGTCCGCGCTCACCAGCATGCGGCGGGCGGTAAAAAGGGGGTCCGGATCACGCCATCGGCCGTTCTCGTGGCGGACTGAGCACGAAGATCCACGCCGTCGTGGATCAGGACGGCCTACCAGTGAGGCTGCTGATCACCGCCGGCCAGGCTTCGGACAAAACCGCCGTTCCGGACCTGCTGGTCGGCCTGCCCGCAGCCGGAGCACTCGTTGCGGACCGCGGTTATGACAGCCGCGCTATCCTCGATCTTGTCGCCAAAACAGGTGGACAGGCGCATATCCCCACCCAGAGCCGGGTCCGTGTGCAGCGCTCCGTTGAGCCAGCCCTCTACCGCCGGCGCAACCTCGTGGAGCGGTTCTTCTGCAAGCTCAAACACTTCCGCCGTGTCGCAACGCGCTTCGACAAGCTCGCCCGAAACTTTCTCGCAGCCCTCCTGATCGCCTCAACACGCCTATGGCTGAGAGCTTATGAGTCTACGACCTAGGCGATTAGGCCGAAGCGATGGGCCCGAAACGGCCGGTCCCGTCTGACCTTCGATCAACGGAAGCGATGACGCCCATCAAAAACTTGCGCGGGACGACGGACCGCTCGCCGGCTAAGACGGCGGGAGCGCTCTCCGGCGGGCGCTGTTCGGAGGCGGCATGAATTCGGATCTGTTGGGATCACTTCGGCGTGAGGCACGGCTGGCGCCCGCCTCCGGCATCGTCGAAGTGGCGAATTACGGTCGCACCAGGCCGGGACTGATCCCGCTCTGGGTCGGCGAGGGCGATCTTTCCACGCCGGCCTTCATCTGCGAGGCCGCCGCCCGGTCCATGGCCGCCGGCGAGACCTTCTACACATGGCAGCGCGGCATTCCGGAGCTTCGGGCCGCACTCGCGCGCTACCACGAGCGGCAGTTCGGCCGCCCCTTCTCGCCGGAGCGCTTCTTCGTCACGGGCTCGGGCATGCAGTCCATCCAGCTCGCGATTTCCGCCCTCGCCGGACCCGGCGACGAGGCGATCGTGCTGACGCCGGCCTGGCCGAATTTCTCCGCCGCGCTCGCGCTTTCCGGCGCGACCGTGGTGGAGGTCGATCTCGATTTCGCGGGCCGCGAATGGACCCTCGACATCGACAGGCTGGTCGCGGCGGTAACCCCGAGGACGCGGGTGATCTTCATCAACTCGCCCGCCAACCCGACCGGCTGGACCGCGCCGAAGGAGCAGCTCAGGGCGATCCTCGACCTGGCGCGCGAGCGGGGCATCTGGATCGTCGCCGACGAAGTCTACAATCGCTTCGTCTTCGACGCGCCCCGCGCCGCGTCCTTCTACGACGTGGCCGAGGACGACGACCGCATCCTCTACGTCAACACCTTCTCCAAGAACTGGGCGATGACAGGCTGGCGCATCGGCTGGATCAGTGCGCCGCCGGCGCTTGGAGACGTGCTGGAGAACCTCGTCCAGTATTCCACCTCCGGCGTCGCCGCCTTCATGCAGCGGGCCGCCATCGCGGCGCTCGACGAGGGCGACGCCTTCGTCGACGAGCAGGTCCGCCGCGCGGCGGAGGGACGGCGGATCATCTGCGAGGCGCTGGCGCAATCCAACCGCACGGAATTCGCGTGGCCGGCCGGCGCCTTCTACGCGTTCTTCGCGCTGGCCGGCGAGGACGACACGCGCGCCCTCGCCTTCCGGCTGATCGACGAGGCGAAGATCGGCATCGCGCCGGGCACCGCCTTCGGCTCGAGCGGCTCGCGTTTCATGCGCCTCTGCTTCGCCCGCCGGGCGGACGACCTGCACGAGGTCGCCAACCGTCTGGGCAACTGGCTGGGCGGCTGAAGCGGCAAGCGGCGCTCAAAGAAAAGGCCGGTCCCGAGGGGCCGGCCTTTTTCATGTCCGATGCGGAAGCGATCAGCCGCCGGCAGCGGCGAAAAGCTGCGCGAAGCTCGTCTCGGCGTGATGCGGGCTCGCCTCGCCGCCGAGCGGCAGCTGCAGGTGGTTCCACGTCTCCACCAGCGCGGCCGTCAGCTCCTCGATCAGCGCGTCGCCATGATAGGGCGTCGGCGTGATGCGAAGGCGCTCGGTGCCGCGCGGCACGGTCGGATAGTTGATCGGCTGGATATAGATGCCGTGGACGTTGAGCAGCCGATCGCTTGCCGCCTTGCAGAGCTCGGGATCGCCGACCAGCACGGGAATGATATGTGTTTCCGACGGCATGACCGGCAGGCCGGCGGCCGACAGCCGCTCCTTGGCGTGCTGCGCCTGGCGCTGCTGGCCCTCGCGCTCCACCGTCGATTCCTTGAGGTGGCGGATCGAGGCGCAGGCAGCGGCGGCAAGCGCCGGCGGCAGCGCCGTCGTGAAGATGAAGCCCGGCGCATAGGAGCGCACCGCGTCGATCATCGCCGACGTGCCGGTGATGTAGCCGCCGAGCACGCCGTAGCCCTTGGCCAGCGTGCCCTCGATCACGTCGATGCGGTCCATCACGCCGTCGCGCTCGCAGATGCCGGCGCCGCGCGGGCCGTACATGCCGACGGCATGGACTTCGTCGATATAGGTCATCGCGCCGTATTTGTCGGCGAGATCGGCGATCCACTCGATCGGCGCCACGTCGCCGTCCATGGAATAGACGGATTCGAACACGATCAGCTTGGGACGCTCGCGGCCGGCGGCCTTGAGCAGGTCTTCCAGATGCGCGGTGTCGTTATGGCGCCAGATCTGCTTCTGGCCGCCGGACTTGCGCACGCCCTCGATCATGGAGGCGTGGTTCAGCTGGTCGGAAAGGATCAGGCAATCCGGCAGGAGGCGCGCGATCGTGGAGATCGACGCCTCGTTGGACACAAAGCCGGAGGTGAAGACGAGAGCGGATTCCTTGGCGTGGAGGTCGGCGAGCTCGCGCTCAAGCTCGACCAGCGGATGATTGTTGCCGGAGATGTTGCGCGTGCCGCCGGCGCCGGCGCCCATGCGCCCGGCCGCGTCCTGCATCGCGCCGACCACCTTGGGGTGCTGGCCCATGCCGAGATAATCGTTGGAACACCAGATGACGATCTCACGCTCGTCGCTGCCCTCGCGCCGGTAGATCGCCTTGGGGAAGCGGCCGACCTGTCGCTCAAGATCCGCAAACACGCGATAGCGCCGCTCGTCCCGCAGGGCCTCTACGGCGCTCTCGAAATGGGATTTGTAATCGAACATTCACCCGCTCCAGCCGGTCAGGTCATTTTAATCCCGATCCGTGAACTTTTTCCAGCGGCACCTTGACGCGACCTGCCCGCCCGGCGGCAGAATCCGAAACATAGCGCCTTTTCCGATAAGTGTATCCTGGATAGCGCGGAGCAAGGGCTTCGTCTTTGCTCTGGATCAAATGCCTCGCTCGCTGGCGCCGAACGCGGAAGCCGGGGGCCTCCCGTCAGGCGCCGGAAACCGCCGGCGGGCGAAACACGACCAGCCTGTCCTCCGGGGTCGGCACCGTTTCGAACGCATGCTCCTCGGAGGGGAGGTCCAGCCGCCCGTTGCGGCGCACGACCACCAGCGGCTCGACCCCGTCCATGTCGTCGGCCTCGGCCCGGGTCCGCCTATCCGCTTTCTCGTCGCCGGCTTCGGCAGCCGGCTCCGGCGTGATCGCATGGAAGCGCCAGCCCTTCTCATAGCGCTCGGCGATGGTGGCGAAGTCCAGCGCCGAGCTGCCGAAGACCTTGCCGCGCCAGTCGCGCATCATGCCCTTCTCGGCGTCCACCATGTGCTCGGCGGTGGGCGCCAGCTGGAACACGCGCTCGCGTCCGAGCTCCGGCCCCAGGCGCGAGCAGATCAAGGCGTTGTAGATGTCGTCCGGCGTGGCCGCGAGCAGGTAGTCGATCGGCTGGGCGGCGAGTTCCTCCTCCGCGTGGCGCGACAGCAGTTCCGCCTGCAGCGTCGGGATGCCCCGCCACCGCGCCCGCATCAACGCGCCGGGATAGGTGTCGATCAGCACCACCGCGCCGCCGTGGCGATGAATCACCGAGGCGAGGTCGATGCTCCAGGGCGAGGCGCCGAGGATCGCCAGCGTCGGGGCGGAACTCGCGGTGAGTTTTAGGCGGCGCGCCAGCGGCTTCAGCGTCAGCCCGTGCACGATCACGGTGGAGGCGATCACGGCGAAGACAGTCGGCTGGATCAGTTCGCCGCCCCCATAACCCGCTTCCGTCAGCTTCAGCCCGGCAAGGCCGGCCACGGCGGCGGCGACGATGCCGCGCGGCCCGATCCAGCCGACCAGCACGCGCTCGGGCACGGTCAGATCGCTGCGAACGGTGCCCAGCCAGATCGCCAGCGGCCGGACGACGAAGAGAATGGCGCCGGTCAACGCCACGATGGGCCAGGACAGGGAGCCCAGCACCTTCGGATCGAGGTCGGCGGTCAGCACGATGAAGAGCGCCGTCACCAGGAGGACGACCAGCGATTCCTTGAAGCGGCGAAGCTCCGCCAGACCGGGCACATGGAGGTTGGCGAGCGTCACGCCGAACACCGTGGCGGCGATCAGGCCCGCTTCGTCCATCAGGAGGTTGGGGACGACATAGACGCCGAGCGCGGTCGCGAGCAGCACGGGCGTCTTCAGCACCTCCGGGATCTGGTCGCGACGGAAGGCCCAGGCGATCACCGCGCCGGCCCCGACGCCGAGCGCCAGCCCGGCGACGATGCCGACACCCACATGCAGGCCGAGGCCGACCAGAGAGAGGCTGCCCTCCCCCTTGCCGCTCAGGACGATCTCCAGCACCACCGCGGTCAGGATCGCCCCGACCGGATCGTTGACGATCGCCTCCCACTTCAGGAACGAGGCGCTTCGCTGCTCCAGCCGCGTGTTGCGGAGGAGCGGCAGGATCACGGTGGGGCCGGTCACCACCACGATCGCGCCGAACAGGATCGCCACCGGCCATGGCATGCCCGCGATGAAATGCGCGGCCAGCGAACCGAGGACGAGATTGATCGGCAGCGCGATGGCGGTGAGCCGGAGCACGCCGCTACCGGCCGCCCTGAGTTCGCGGAAATCCAGCGCCAGCCCGCCTTCGAACACGATGATCGCGACGATCAGGCCGATCAGCGGGCGGAGTGCCGGCCCGAAGGCCTGGCTCGGATGCAGGACGCCGAAAACCGGCCCAAGCGCGAACCCGAAGGCGAGCAGCAGGATGATGGCGGGAACGCCGACCCGCCAGGCGAGCCATTGCGCGGCGACGCCGCCCACGACGATGCAGAGGACCGCGATTGCGACGCCCGTTTCCATTCGCTCTCCTGAGAGCCTGCTCCCGCGGCAGGCTCCGGGAAATGCGGCAGCCGGGGCTGCGTTCCGCGCGGTCTTTGACGGAGCGAAGAAAAAGCCCCGGGCGCATCCGGGGGGAAAGCTTGGGGATCTCTGAAAAGAAAGCCCGGCATCTCTGAAAAAGAAAGCCCGGGATCGCTCCCGGGCTTGTCGTTTCAACCGCTGGGCTGCCCGATCAGGCGCGCAGCTCCGCGTCGATGCGGTTCACGTCGTAATCGGCTTCCACCGTCTCGTCGCGGGCATAGACCGGCCGGATCGCCCGGAAGACCAGCGTGAAGATCGCCGACACCACGATGTTCACGACCAGCGCGATTAGGCCGATATAGATCGTGTACTTGTCCCCGCCGATGACGAAGCTGTGCACCGGCTTGAGCCCGTCGACATAGGCGAGCCACGAGCCGAGGCCGAAACCCGCGACCCAGCCGACCAGCAGGCCTTCCGAGCGGAACCACGCCGTGAACAGGCCGAACACCACCGCCGGGAAGATCTGCAGGATCCAGACGCCCCCGAGGAGCTGCAGGTCGATGGCGAACTGCGTCGGCAGGAAGATGATGAAGATCAGCGCGCCGAACTTCACCAGGAGCGAGACGAGCTTCGCAATCCGCGATTCCTGCGCGCCGGCCAGGTTCGGGTTGACGAAGGGCCGCCAGATGTTCCGCGTGAAAAGGTTCGCCGTGCCGATCGACATGATCGCCGCCGGCACCAGCGCACCGATAGCGATGGCGGCGAAGGCGAAGCCCGCGAACCAGTTCGGGAAGATGTTCAGGAACAGCGCCGGCACCACCGCCGAGTTCTGCGAGACGTGGATGTTGGCCGCGATCGCCATGTAGCCCAGGAGCGCGATCAGCCCGAGCAGGATCGTGTAGATCGGCAGGAAGATCGCGTTCTTGCGGATGGCGTCGCCTGAGGCAGAGCTCAGGATGCCGGTCATCGTATGGGGGTACATGAAGCCGGCGAGCGCCGAGCCCAGCGCCAGCGTGGCATAGGGGAGCAACTGGCCGGAATGCAGCGTCAGGCCGGTCGCGCCACCCTTTGCCGCGAACGCCTTGCCGGCGGAATCGAACACCGCGCCGTAGCCGCCGAGATGCAGCGGAATGACGATCACCGCCGCGATCACCACGATATAGATCATGATGTCCTTGACGAAGGCGATCATGGCCGGGGCGCGGATGCCGCTGGTATAGGTGTAGACCGCGAGGATGACGAAGGCGATGATCAGCGGGATCTCGCCGGAGAAGCCTTCACCGCCCAGTCCCATGGCGCCGATGACCACCTGCATGCCGACCAGCTGCAACGCGATATAGGGCATGGTGGCGACGATGCCGGTAATGGCGATGACGAGCGCCAGCCACTTGCTGCCGTAGCGCCCTTCGGCGAAATCGGCGGCGGTGATGTAGTTGCGCGCCCGCGAGACCGCCCAGAGGCGGGGCATCACGGCAAAGACGAAGGGATAGACCAGGATCGTGTAGGGCAGCGCGAAGAAGCCATAGGCGCCGACCGCATAGACCAGCGCCGGCACGGCGATCACGGTATAGGCCGTGTAGAAGTCGCCGCCGACCAGGAACCAGGTGATGACCGCGCCGAACTGTCGGCCGCCGAGGCCCCATTCGTGCAGCTCGGAAAGATCGCCCGCCCTCCAGCGCGCGGCAACGAAGCCCATCACCGTGACCAGCACGAAGAAGGCGATGAAGACGGAAAGCGCCGTCCAGTTTGTCGCGACACCGTTCATCGACGCACGCTCCTGTACACGAACCAGATCAGGATCGCGGTGACGGGAACCCAGACGAGCTGGTACCAGTAGAAAAATGGAAAGCCGAAGAGCCGCGGCGCGTCGGAATTATAGATCCCGACCAGCAGCAGCCCGATGAAGGGCAGCAGCAACAGGTATCGCATGTCTCACTCCCCGACGGGGCCTTGGATCGGCTCCCGCCTTCTTCTTGCCACATCTAGCATCGCCGGGAACCGACTGACCAGACGCCTTGCATCCGGTCGGATCGTCGCATGGGCAAGTGTGGGATAATCGCCGCGCTGCCAGCTCGTGCGAAGTCGGGCACGGAGCGGAAACAGTGTGGCGCCATGCGGTTTCCCGCTTGTCGGACGGGTCTCAGGTTCCTACACTAAACCGATAGTCATCCTCCCGATGGGGGATGGGACGTTCTCAGGGCGGGGTGCGATTCCCCACCGGCGGTGTTTGCGCCTCAAGCGCATCAGCCCGCGAGCGCCCGCAGGGGAAACCTTGCGGGGTCAGCAGACCCGGTGTGATCCCGGGGCCGACGGTATAGTCCGGATGAGAGAGAACGGTCGGCCTGATACCGCGATTCCGCTCGGAATCGCGGTATCAGGCCGCCATGCGCCCGGATTGCGTCCCTGAAAAGCGGGGATTGTCGGAATGGGTGCCGTTTTCGATCTGACCAGCCTTTCCCGAAACGCCGGGACGAACCACGCGCGCGCCGCGGCGATTGCCGCCGCATTCCGTTGCGCGATTGATGAGGCGCGCCGCTTCGTCGGCGCCACCGCGCCCAATCCCCCCGTCGGCTGCACCATTCTCGACGCCGAAGGTCAGGTGCTCGCCGTTGCCGCGCACCACAGGGCCGGCGAGCTTCATGCCGAGGCGCTGGCGATCCGCCAATGCCGCGAAGCGGGCACGCTCGACCGCATCCACACTTTCGTCGTCACGCTGGAGCCCTGCAACCACACCGGCCGCACGCCGCCTTGCGCCGGGGCAATCCTGGAGACGCCGGCGCGCGAGGTGTGGATCGGCGTGGCCGATCCCAATCCGGTGGCGAGCGGCGGCGCGGCGCGGCTACGCGCGGCGGGCCTGGCCGTCCATAGGCTGGCCGACCTCCCGCATCCCGACCGCGACACCCTCCTCGCCGATTGCGCCGACCTGATCGGCCCCTTCGTCAAGCGAACGCTGACCGGCCTGCCCTGGGTCACCGTCAAGCAGGCGCTGGACGAGGCGGGCGACATGATCCCGCCCGCCGGCCGCAAGACCTTCACCTCCGAAGCCTCTCTCAAGCTCGCCCACGAACTTCGCCGCCGCGCCGACGCGATCCTTACCGGCTCCGGCACGGTGCTGGCCGACGATCCCGAATTCACCGTGCGCCGCGTCGCGGACTTTCCGGGCAAACGCCGCCACCTCGCCATTCTCGATCGCCGCGCCCGCGTCCCCGAGGCCTATGTCGAGGCGGCCAAGGCCCGGGGCTTCATCGTCAGCGTCGAGCACGATCTCACGACCGCGCTCCGCCGCCTCGCCGATGCGGGCGCCACCGAAGTGCTGGTGGAAGCCGGGCCGGAGATCGTCCGCTCCGTTCTCGATGGCGGGCTTTGGGACGAGCACGTCGTCATCCGCAAATCCGCCCGCCCCGGCGCGCCGGACGACGTCACCATCCGCCGCCGGGAGCCCGTTTCATCGCCCCGAACCTGATCCTTTTCACGCATTCGCCCGGCAGCGTCAGCGCCGGCACAGACCACGGGAATTGCCATGTCACGCATCACGAGAGCCCTTGAGCACCTGAAGAACGGCGGGATGATCCTGCTGACCGACGACGAGAGCCGCGAGAACGAGGGCGACATCGTCGTCGCCGCCGAATTTGCCACGCCGCAGGCGGTGAACTTCATGATCACCCATGCCCGCGGCCTGATGTGCGTGCCGATGACGGGCGAGCAGATCGATCTCCTGGGCCTCGCGCCGATGGTCGCCCGCAACCTCGCCTCCCGCAAGACCGCCTTCACCGTTTCCATCGAGGCGCGCACCGGCATCACCACCGGCATTTCCGCCTTTGACCGCGCCCGCACGATCGAGGCCGCCACCGCGCCGGACGCCAAGCTCGGCGACGTGGTCTCGCCCGGCCACGTCTTTCCGCTGCGCGCCGAAGATGGCGGCGTGCTTGCCCGCGATGGCCACACCGAGGGCGCGGTCGACCTGATGCGCCTTGCCGGCCTGCGCCCTGCCGCCGTGATCTGCGAAGTCGTCGGCGAGAACGGCGAGATGTCCCACGGCGCGGAGCTGGAAAACTTTGCGACCAGGCACGGCCTGCCCATGCTCTCCATCGCCGAGATCGCCGCCTACCGCATGCAGCACGACATTCTGGTGGACGACGTCGCGCAGACCCGCCTGCCCTCGCTCTACACCGACGAAGCCATGCGGACGCATGCTTTCCGCAGCCGCATCGACGGGCAGGAGCATCTGGCGCTCGTCAACGCTCCTCCTGGGGGGTCCCTCGCCGCCCCGGCCGACGGCTCAGGCGAAGCGCCGCTGGTGCGCGTGCATTCGGAGTGCCTGACCGGCGACGCGCTGGGCTCCATGCGCTGCGATTGCGGCGAGCAGCTTCGCCATTCCATGCGGATGATCTCGGAAGCGTCTTCCGGCGCGCTTCTCTACATGCGCGGGCAGGAGGGACGCGGCATCGGGCTGGCCAACAAGATCCGCGCCTATGCGCTGCAGGATCATGGCCGCGACACGGTGGAAGCGAACCACGATCTGGGCTTCGCCGACGATCTTCGCGACTACGGCATGGCGGCGCAGATCCTGAAGGCGCTGGGCATCACGCGGCTGCGCCTGCTCAGCAACAACCCGCGCAAGGCGGAAGCGCTGGAGCGCTACGGCCTCCAGGTGGTGGAAACGGTCCCCCTGGAAATCGCCGCCAACCCCCACAACGCCCGCTACCTCGCCACCAAGCGCGAGAAACTCGGCCACGCGCTGCATGTGCAGGGAACGGAGGCGGCTTGAGGGAAGGCGCGCTTGCTACATTGCAACACGCATTGTCCCGGTATGCGGGTACGCTGCAGAAGTCACAGAGGACGTCGGAAGCGGATCGCCCCAGAACGATCACATCTAAAGAGATGAAAGGAAGGAGTGCGATCGATCATATCTTACTACAATCCAAGTTTTCTCCGGAAGATGTCCTCGACAATCTCCTGGACTACCTTCGACGAGTCTAACTCATCATCACATTGCCAGATTTCCTCTTCTCCGAACCGTCCCACTCTGAACTTACGAGTACTTCTAAAAACATGAAGCCCGCCATCAACTAGGAGCAACTCACGGAATCTTATGTCACGGTCGGCGAACCGGTTGAAATCGAACCGATATCCATCCTCTGGCTCCCCCCCAGTCAGAAACAGAGAGACCTTTCCATAAAGTTGATCTCTACTAAATACATCATCAGGTCTGAATTCGTGCCGACGAAAATATAGAATCGATTTGTAGAAGGGTTGCCCCTCTGAAAACCACGTCTGATTCAGTACCCACGTTTTGCTTCGCCTTCCTTTCTCCGAAATTTCCTGCCACGTCGGGAAGTCAATTATTTCATGCTGATCAGTTCTAACGAACAATATATCGCTGCTACGATTTACGTCATCGCAAGTGGCCACTATTTGATTTGTAAAGTTATGCATTCTTTGCTTCCAAACAACGTATTGCTTGTGAAGCGCTCCTGTTCTTGTTTCCTTGGCCCTTTTTGCCAGAGCAGTGATGAATTCACCCCTGCTTCTGACCTCATTGTAGATCGCTTGCACCTTAGAGAGTACCGTGAGCTCGAACTCGCAGATCATCTGACATATCTGGTTCCAATCTCCGGAATCTGCGCACTCAAGTGCGTCATAGTAATCATCTCGACGATGTGAAGGGATTCCGGTTGGATAGTAGCCGTCATACAGAAGAGATAAGTCCTGTAGTAGACGACCGGTTCTACCATTTCCGTCTTCAAATGGATGGATATGCGTGAATGAGGCATGAAGCCAAGCGGCTTTCAGGACCGGATGCACATTGCCGATACTGCAATATGCGTCGACAAGGTCAGATATCAGTTGAGGGACACTCGTATGATCTGGAGGCTGAAACGCCGCTCCAGTGATCTCGACGTTTTGCTGACGGTAAGTTCCTGCCGTTTTAAGAACTCTGTCTTGGAGAATGCGATTTATCTCCCTTACCGCGCTGGATGTCAGCGACTGGCCGCTTAAAGCCAAGTCAAAAACAAATTCGTCTGCCTTTAGTGCATTATATACTTCTTGCTCGGCCTTCGACGAATTCTCAGAGAGCGTCATCGCGTCCATCATCAGAAGAGTCTGACGCCTAGATACCGAAATACCTTCTATGTTAAGACTTGCAGTAACTCTATCGGGGAGAAATTCCGTCGAAATTCTACTGTTTACCTCCGGATCAAACGGCCTTATCGAACTTATTTCAGCGATTGCGGACTGAACCTCATCCAATAAGTTCAAGGTCTCTGGAGAGAACTGTATGTCTTGTGGGAGCTGGATCTGATCAACGTAGACCATAAAAACCTCCAATCGATTGTCCGATTTCTTATCAGCTCCTGATAAGCTCCCTGTCGCTACCAGAGCGGATCAGTGCTTGATGGCCGAGCTTGGTTTATAGAATAGAACTTTGCGATCTGTGAGCCGCCGCTATTCAGCGTGAACCTCGCCTTCAGCTATTTTGCTTAGCGGGCAAACGCTTCGATCTAGCACGAAAAGAGTGGGTTAGTTGTCGGGGGGATGGAAGGTTAATTGATCTCGAAAGGCTCCCAGGTCCTGCTTCTTGTCTGTGGGTGGGTTATGCCTCCCGTGTAACAGTGTGCCCTCTAGAAATCGCTCGCTCTACCCTTGATCTCCCAATCGCCGAAACGCACCGGCTCCGGGCCTTCGCGGCCGTTGATCTCGCGGGGGCGGTCGGCTTCCTCAGTGGGGCGTTGCTCGGCTGTTCGGCGTTCGGCCGCCTCGGCCAGTGCGCGCTGGGCTTCCGGGGAAAGGGTGCGCTGCGCGGTCTCGCCTGCTCCTGCGTTCGCTCCCGTGCCGCCTGCCGCGCTTTGGGCCGCCGGTGCGCCTGCCTTTGCCGTTTCGTCCGTCATGCCGTCACTCCTGGTTTCTGCCTGCATCCGGCGTTCGTCGCCGGGGTCCGCGTGAACGCCGGCCTGCCCGGTTGCGGGTCGCATCGCCGTTGAACGCCGTCTCCGGCTTTCCCATCATAATATCCGGGCCCATCATAATGTTCGGGGCCGATGTTGGAAGGGCCGCACCCAAAGGCAAGGCGGCAAGGAGAACGGCTTGAACTCACTGAAGACGACGGTGCTCCTGGCGGCGATGACCGCCATCTTCACCGGAGCCGGCTATCTCATCGGCGGAACCGGCGGCATGGGCATCGCCTTTCTGGTTGCCGCCGCGATGAACGTGTTCAGCTACTGGAACGCCGACAAGCTCGTGCTGCGCATGCACAATGCCACCGAGGTCGACGCCCGCACCGCACCCGGTCTCCATGGCCTCGTGGCCGAACTCGCGGGCCGCGCGGGCATGCCGATGCCGCGGGTCTACCTGATCGATGATCATCAGCCCAACGCCTTCGCCACCGGGCGCGACCCGGAGCACGCGGCGGTCGCCGCCACGACGGGCATCACCGCGCAGCTTCCGCGCGAGGAACTGGCCGGCGTCATCGCGCATGAACTGGCCCACATCCGCCACCGCGATACGCTGACCATGACGATCACCGCGACGCTCGCCGGCGCGATCTCCATGCTCGCCAATTTCGCTTTCTTCTTCGGCGGTTCGCGCGACAGCCGCAACAATCCGCTGGGCACCGTCGGCGTGCTGCTGGCAGCAATCACCGCGCCGCTCGCCGCCATGGTGGTGCAGATGGCCGTCAGCCGTTCGCGCGAATATGCCGCCGACCGGGGCGGCGCGGAAATCTGCGGCAATCCGCTGTGGCTTGCATCCGCGCTGCAAAAGATCGACAACGCGGCCCGACGGACGCCGATGGCGTCGGCGGAAGGTAACCCGGCGACGGCGCATCTTTTTATCATCAATCCCCTGTCCGGAGCGCGGATGGACAATCTCTTTTCCACCCACCCCGCCACGGCGAACCGCGTCGAGGCCCTCCGGCAGATGGCGGGCGAAGGCGGCTTTGCGGCCGCGCCCGTTTCGCCAAAGGCTCCCCTCGATCAGGGCGGCTCCTTTTCCGGCCCCTGGTCTCGTTCGGGGGCGCGTTCGGGCCAGTCGTCGAATGGCACTTCCGCCCATCGCGGGCCCTGGGGATGAGCGATCCCGTGGAACAGAAGCCCGGCCGCCGCGAAGGCAGCCGCAAGCGCCCGGCCAAGGGCGCGGACGCGCAGCAGCGCCCCGATTCCCGACCTGATTCCCGAGCTGATGTTCGGCCGGGGCCGCGCGCTGACAAGGCCGACATGCCGCGCCGCGGTCGCGAAGGACTCGCCAGCCGCAAGACGGCGGCCTCGATCCTCGAGCGCGTGCTGGAAAAGCGCGTGCCGCTCGATGCGCTCCTGGACGAGCATCACGGCATTCCGCATTTCCGCGATCTCGACGCGCGCGACCGGGCGCTGGTGCGCGCCATCGTCGGCGCGGTGCTGCGCCATCGCGGCGAGCTGGAAGCGGCGCTCGACCGCTGCATCGAGCACAAGCTGCCCGCCAATGCCGAGGCGCTCCGCATCCTGCTCATGGTCGGCGCGGCGCAGATCCTGTTTCTCGACGTGCCGGACCATGCCGCCGTCAGCATCGCCGTCACGGTCGCCGCCGAAAACCGGCGTACCCGCGACGCGCGCGGACTGGTCAACGGCGTGCTCCGCCGCATCGCCCGCGAGCGCGAGCTTCTGGCCGGCCGCACGGATGCCGCGCGGCTGAACACGCCGGACTGGCTCTTCGCCAGCTGGACCGAAGCTTACGGCGAGGACACCGCGACCGCGATCGCCACCGCGCACGCGCAACAGCCGGGCCTCGACCTGACGCCCAAGCGCGACGCCGAAGCGGTCGCCGCCGCCGTGGAAGGCGTGGTGCTCTCCACCGGCACGGTCCGCCTTGCCGAAACGCGGCGCGTCTCGCTGCTGCCGGGCTTCGCCGAGGGCGACTGGTGGGTGCAGGACGCAGCCGCCGCCCTTCCCGCGCGCCTCCTCGGCGATGTCGCGGGGCTGCATGTCGCCGATCTCTGCGCCGCGCCCGGCGGCAAGACGGCGGAGCTCGCGGCGGCCGGCGCCGACGTCACGGCGATCGATCTTTCCGAAAACCGGCTGAAGCGGCTGGCGCAGAACCTCGACCGCCTCGGCCTTTCCGCCACGCTGAAAGCCGCCGACGTGCTGGCCTACGAGCCGGAAGCGCCGTTCGACGCAATCCTCCTCGATGCGCCCTGCTCGGCAACGGGCACGATCCGCCGCCATCCCGACGTCGCCTGGCTGAAGACGCCGGAGGACGTGGCAACCCTTTCCGCGCTGCAGGCGAAGATGCTGGACCGCGTGGCGGGCTGGGTGAAGCCCGGCGGCCGGCTCGTCTTCTGCACCTGCTCGCTGGAGCCGCAGGAGGGCGAGGCGCATATCGAGCCGTTCCTGCGCGCTCATCCTGAGTTCCGGCTGGAGCCGGTGCTCCCGGCGGAAGTGGGCGGCCTCGCCCACGTCGTCACCGGTTCCGGCACGCTCCGCACCCTGCCCTGCCACGATGCGGGCACGGCCAACGCGGAGCCCGGCATGGATGGCTTCTTCGCCGCCCGTTTCGTCCGCCAGGGCTGAGAACGGCCGCTCCCGATCAGATCTGTTGAGGGCCGGCGCCCGCGCCGGCCTTTTTCTTGCCAATCTCCGCGAACAGGGTTACCCGCGATCCATGTCAACATTCGCGCCGGGTGAACGGTTTCGGTTTGCTCTCCAACGAGCGGGCCGCTTCGTGCCGGTCGGCGGCGTGGTTGAAGGCCTGGGGCATCTCCGGCCCGGCCGCAGCGGCGGCTCGCAGCTCCTCATCGCACCCCCCGATCTGCGCACCGCCGATCCCGTGCTGGCGCTGGACATCTATGCCGGCCGCTTCGTTTTTGCCGGGCGGGCGGTGGAGACGGCGGGCGCATCCCCCTTCGAGATCGAGCCGCCGTCGGAGGATTGGCTGCGCGAGCTGCATTCCTTCCGCTGGCTTCGCCATCTGAAGGCGGCCGACACGCCGCTCGCCCGCTCCAACGCCCGGGCGATCACCGAGGACTGGATCCGCATCTATCGTCGCGGCGCGCCCATCGTCTGGGACACCGATATCACCGCGCAGCGCACGCTGTCGTTCCTCGCGCAGTCGCGGCTGATCCTCGACGGCGCGGACCACGAGGTCTATCGCCGCTTCGTGCAGACGCTGGTGCGCCATGCCGTGTTCCTGCGCACGCGGATCGGCACGGCCAAGCCCGGCCTGCCGCGCCTGCAGGCGGCGATCGCGATCGCCATGACCGGCATCTCGCTGTCCGGGCAGGCGCGGCTCGCCCGCGCCGGGCTCGACCGGCTGGATCAGGAACTCAAGAAGCAGATCCTGCCGGATGGCGGGCATATCTCGCGCAATCCCGCGATCCTCGTGCAGGCGCTGATCGACCTGTTGCCGCTCAGGCAGGCGCTGATCGCCCGCGGCGAGCTGCCATCCGAACTCCTGATCGGTTCCATCGACCGCATGATGCCGATGCTGCGTTTCTTCCGGCACGGCGACGGCGCGTTCGCGCATTTCAACGGCGCCTCGTCCTCGTCGCGCGATCTCGTGGCGACCGTGCTCTCCTATGACGAGACGCTGGGGATGCCGATCTCCACCGCTTCCTATTCCGGCTTCGAGCGGGTGCAGCATGGGGAAAGCCTGCTGCTGGTCGATGCCGGCGCACCGCCGCTGCCGCCTTTCAGCACCGAGGCGCATGCGGGAACGCTCTCCTTCGAATTCTCCAGCCGCAACCAGCGGATCTTCATCAATTGCGGCGCGCCGAGTGCCCGCCACCTGGCGCTTCGCCGCGCCGCGCGGCTGACGGCTGCCCATTGCACGGCCGTTCTCGCCGACGAATCCTCCAGCGAGTTCGCCGGCCCGACGGCGGACGCCCGCATCGTTTCGGGTCCCAAGGTCGTGACCTCCAAGCGCGAGGGCGGGAAGGAGAACCGCACCGCCCTGCATCTCAGCCATGACGGCTACGTCAAGCGCTTCGGGCTCATTCACCGGCGCGGGCTGCGGCTGGCAGCCGACGGCGCGATGCTGGAAGGCACCGACCAGTTCGCCGGGCCGGCCGATGCGCAGATCCGGATCTTCGAGCTCCGCTTCCATCTGCACCACGACATCGTCGCCACGCTGGAGCAGGACGAGGACGCGATGGAACTCGCGACGCCTGACGGGACGCGCTGGCGATTCTCGGCGAATTACCCGCTGGAACTGGAAGAGAGCATCGAGTTCTCCGACGTCTTCCCGAGCCGACCGACGACGCAGATCGTGATCGCGGCGGAAACCGGCGCCGCGCCCGCGGTGAAGTGGCGGTTGGCCCGCATCGACGAATAGAGCGTCACGCTCCGGCCACTGATGCTTTGCGCGGTGGCCCGGCCGTGCTAGTGCGCGCGGGAGCCCTTTCCTCCCCGCTTGCAGTTTAAAGGCGATCCATGAGCGTCTCCGCCGTTTCCCACCGCCCCGGTCCCGAGCGCACGGCGATCCGCCGCGCCTTGATCTCCGTTTCCGACAAGACCGGCATCGAGGACCTCGCGCGGGCGCTGGTCGAGCGTGGGGTTGAACTCGTCTCCACCGGTGGCACGCTGGCGCTGTTCCGCAAGGCCGGCATTCCCGTCACCGAGGTCAGCGCCGTCACCGGCATGCCGGAGATGATGGACGGCCGCGTGAAGACGCTGCATCCCAGGATCCACGGTGGGCTTCTCGCGGTGCGCGACGACGAAGGCCATCAGGCGGCGATGCAGGAGCATGGCATCACCGGCATCGACTGCCTCGTCGTCAACCTCTACCCCTTCGAGGAGACGGTCGCTTCCGGCGCGGACGCGTTCACGGCAGTGGAGAACATCGACATCGGCGGCCCCGCCATGATCCGCGCCGGGGCGAAGAACGCGGAATACGTGACGGTGCTGACCGACCCCGCCGATTACGCCACGGTACTGGCCGAGATCGACGCGGGCGGCGTGACGCGCCCGACCCGCCGCACGCTCGCCGCCAAGGCTTTCGCCCGTACCGCCGCCTATGATTCCGCCGTCTCCGGCTGGTATCAGCGCGAACTCGGCGACGGCATGCCGGAGCGCTTCTCCGTTGCCGGCAAGCTGGCGGAAAGCCTCCGCTACGGCGAGAACCCGCACCAGCAGGCCGGCCTCTATCTCACCGGCGACACACGCCCCTCCGTCGCCACGGCGCGTCGCGTGCAGGGCAAGTCGCTCTCCTTCAACAATATCAACGATGCCGATGCGGCCTTCGAGCTCGCCAGCGAGTTCGACCCGGAAGAAGGCCCCGCAGTCGCGATCATCAAGCACGCCAACCCCTGCGGCGTCGGCACCGGTTCCAGCCTCGTCGAGGCCTATCGCAAGGCGCTCCGCTGCGATCCGGTCTCCGCCTTCGGTGGCATCGTCGCGCTGAACGGTCATCTCGATGCTGAAGCTGCGCAGGCGATCACGGAGATCTTCACCGAGGTCGTGGTCGCGCCAAGCGCCGATGACGATGCGATCGAGCTGTTCAAGAAGAAGCCGAACCTCCGCCTGCTCCTAACCGGCGCGCTGGCCGATCCGGCTGCGCCCGGCCTCACGGTGCGCAGCGTCGGCGGCGGCCTTCTGGTGCAGAGCCGCGACAATGGCCGTATCGGCGGCGGCCATCTCCGCGTCGTCACCCGGCGCGCGCCGACCGTGGGGGAAACGGCGGACCTCCTCTTCGCCTTCCGCGTCGCCAAGCATGTGAAGTCGAACGCCATCGTCTATGCCAAGGATGGCGCGACGGTGGGTGTCGGCGCTGGCCAGATGAGCCGGGTGGACTCCTCGCGCATCGCCGCGATCAAGGCCGCCGAGGCATCCAGCACGGCGGGCCTCGGGGAATCGCTGGCCAAGGGCGCGGTGGTCGCCTCCGACGCGTTCTTCCCCTTCGCCGACGGACTGCTGGCGGCGGTGGAAGCGGGAGCCACGGCGGTGATCCAGCCGGGCGGCTCCATGCGCGACCAGGAGGTCATCGATGCAGCCAACGAGGCCGGCATCGCCATGGTCTTCACCGGCATGCGCCACTTCCGCCACTAGGGCGAGAGCACGAGCATGCCCGGCGGCGGAAGAGCGGGCTAGAGCTCGACCAGCCGGTCGGGCAGTTCGTTCACATCGTCGGGCTGGCGCGGGAAATGCTGCGCCAGCACCGTCCCGCAGCTTTCGATCGCGTGAACGAAGCCATCGGTGATCGCCCCGCTCCGCACCTCGGTGATCAGCGCATCCAGGATCTCGTCCCAGACGCCCGCATCCACCTGCTCGTTGATGTTCTTGTCCGCCACGATCTCCGCATAGCGCTCGGCCAGCGACACGAAGATCAGGACCCCCGTCCGGTCCTCGGTCAGTTGCAGGCCCTGCGCAAGGAACTGGGCCATGGCGTTGCGGTGCGCCCGCTCGCTTTTCTGGTAATGCGGCACAAGATGCATGCGGAGAGGCCCGATGAAGCCGAGCCCCGCAAGGATGACGAAGACGACCGCCTGTCCCAGGGCGAGAGAGCCGGCCGCCATTCCAGGCCAGAGAATGGCGGTCGCGAAGCCCCCCACGAGCGAGACCAGGGCGGCCCAGAGCAGCGGCACGAGCCGATAGCTGTCGCTCTCATGGGCAAGAATGGTGAAGATCTCGCCAGCCGTGTGGGCTTCCGCCTGCTGCACGGCCGCGGCAATCCTGGCGTGATCCGCCTCGTCAAGGTATGCGCGTTTCGTGCTCATGGTCCTGTCCTCACGGAATTACCAGCTTCCCGAGGAGCCGCCGCCCCCGAAGGAGCCGCCACCGCCGGAAAACCCACCGCCCCCGCCACCACCGGACCAGCCACCTCCGCGACCGCCACCCCAGCCGCCGCCCATCGGGATGATCCATGGCAGAAAGCCGCCGCGACGGCGCCTGCGGCCGCCGAAGAACATCGGGCGGATGACGAAGAAGAAGATAAACAGCCAGAAGATCAGCGTCACGATGCCGGAGCCGACGGAATCCTTCGCCTGGACCGGGGCCGCCCTTCGCGCCTGCTCCTTGATCGCCTCGCCATTGCCGCCCAGCACGGAGACGATGTCCTCGGTGCCGCGCCGAATGCCGCCGGCCATGTCTCCGGCCTTGAAGCGGGGCAGGATGGAGGAATTGATGATGACGCTGGTCATCGCATCGGTCAGGTCGCCTTCCAGGCCGTAGCCGACCTCGATGCGGACCTTCCGCTCGTTGGGCGCGACCAGCAGGATCGCGCCGTTGTTCTTGTCCTTCTGGCCGATGCCCCAGGCACGACCGAGATCGACGCCATATTCCTCGATCGTCTCGCCGCCCAGGGAAGGCACCGTCGCGACCACGAGCTGATCGCCGTTCTTCGCCTCCAGATCGGCCAGCATCCCGTCGATCTCGGTCGCCTGCTGCGGCGGGAGGATGTTGGCGGCATCGACGACGCGGCCCGTCAGCGGCGGGAAAGTCGGCGCCGCGCGGCCGATCCCGGCGGGGCCGAACGCGAGGAGCAGACCGGCGACGAGCACCGCCAGCGCGGAACGAATCGGCACCGGGTCAGGAACGAACCGCTTGATCATGCTGCCCTCGTGCTGGCTGCCGGGACCATCCCCGAGTTCAGTCGAACTTCACCTGCGGCGCCTGGGCCGCCTTCTCGTCCGCGGTGAAGTTCTGCATGGGCTGCGCGCCGGAATAGAAGATCGCGGCGATCCAGCGCCCGGGAATGGTGCGCAGCTCCGTATTGTACTTCTGCACGGCGGCGATGTAGTCGCGCCGCGCCACGGCGATGCGGTTTTCCGTGCCTTCCAGCTGCGACTGCAGGGCGAGGAAGTTCTGGTTCGACTTCAAGTCGGGGTAGTTCTCGGTGATCGAGAGAAGCCGCGACAGCGCCGCCCCGAGCTGGCCCTGCACCTGCTGGTAGTTCTTGAAGGCTTCCGGATTGGTGAGAATGTCCGGCGGCAGCGTCATCTGCGTCGCCTTGGCGCGCGCCTCGGTCACCTGCGTCAGCACCTCGCGCTCCTGCTTGGCATAGCCCTGCACGGTGGCGACGAGGTTGGGGATCAGGTCGGCGCGGCGCTGGTACTGGTTCTGCACCTCGCTCCACGCGGCCTTGGCCTGCTCCTCATAGGTCGGCACGTTGTTGATGCCGCAACCGGCGATCAGGACGACCGCCACAAAGATGGCAGACAGGCGGGTGAAAAGCTTCAGGCGCATGAAATCCTCCGTCGGAAGCAAGGTGGCGTCGGTTATCCGGCTTACAAGGCCGGGAAGCGCCTGTTCGTTCCCGTGAAAGACGGTTCAGGTCTTCGATACCCGCTTTACACGGCCGGCTCCGGCCGTCGATCCAGCGACGATCCAGTAGAAGAGGCCGCCGACGCAACCGGCCCCGACGAAGATATGGACCTGCGCGGCAGCCGCTTCCGGCGAGCGGATGGCCAGTTCCGAGACGAGGCCCGTCAGGCCTCCGTAGACGAGGTAGAAGAGCACCGAGCGCCACGCGAAGATCTCGCCGAGCAGCGCGCCGATGAGGGAAGGCACGGCGGCAAGCCAGCCGATGCTGGCCGCGAGCCCGAGGGTCAGCAGCAAAAGCTGGCCGCCATATTCGCTGGTATAGGCGCCGACATCGTCGACGCTGCCATGCAGCACCGCCACGACCAGGAACACCGCCCCCGCCAGGCAGGCCACGACGAAGCCCAGCGGCAGGAGAAAGACGATCCGGAGAACGGTGACCACGAGACGGAAACGACGGGAGCTAGAGCGCGGCCGCCACCCCGCCGACGACGCTTGCCGCCTCGCGATCGACCTTGCGCATCCGCTCGGAAGCGGACTTGAGCTGGCCGCACGCGGCGAAGATATCGCGCCCGCGAGGCGTGCGGATCGGCGATGCGTAGCCGGCGCGATTCACCACGTCGGAGAAGGTCTCGATCTGCTCCCAGTCCGAGCACTCGTAGGCGGAGCCAGGCCACGGATTGAACGGGATCAGGTTGATCTTGGCGGGGATGCCTTTGAGCAGCCGCACCAGCTCGCGCGCGTCGGAGAGCGAGTCGTTGACGCCCTTCAGCATCACGTATTCGAAGGTGATGCGCTTGGCGTTGGAGAGGCCCGGATAGGCGCGGCAGGCGTCCAGCAGCTCGGCGATGGGATATTTCTTGTTGATCGGCACCAACTCGTCGCGCAGCTCGTCGCGCACCGCGTGCAGCGAGATCGCCAGCATGGAGCCGATCTCCTCGCCGGCACGCTGGATCATCGGCACGACGCCGGAAGTGGACAGCGTGATGCGGCGGCGCGAGAGGGCCAGCCCCTCGCCGTCGGCGGCGATATGGAGCGCCGTCTTCACGTTGTCGAAATTGTAGAGCGGCTCGCCCATGCCCATCATGACGATGTTGGAGACGAGACGGCCTTCGCCCGGAACAATGGCGCCGGCGGGCGTCGCGGCATCCGGGAAGTCGCCCAGCCGGTCGCGGGCGAGCAGCACCTGGCCGATGATTTCTTCCGGCGTCAGGTTGCGGACGAGCTTCTGCGTGCCGGTATGGCAAAAGGAGCAGGTGAGCGTGCAGCCGACCTGACTGGATACGCAAAGCGTGCCGCGGCCTTCCTCGGGAATGTAGACGGTTTCCACCTCGACCGGGCGACCGGCGCCGCGCGGGGGAAAGCGCAACAGCCACTTGCGGGTGCCATCGACGGAAATCTGCTCCGTCACGATCTCCGGCCGTGCCAGCGCGAAGCGCTCCGCAAGCGTTTCGCGCAGCGCCTTGGACATGTTGCTCATGGCGCCGAAATCGGTCGCGCCGCGCACATAGAGCCAGTGCCAGATCTGCGCGGAGCGCATCCGCACCTGCTTTTCCGGAATGCCGGCTTCCACCAGCGCCTGCCCGAGCTCCTCGCGCGACAACCCGATCAGCGACGGCTTTTCCGCCGTGAGGGCCGGTATGAGGGAGGGGCGCGCGGGCGCGACGGACGTTTCGGGGACGATGGCGAGGGCGGTCATGGCAGGCCTTTTACCAGAGAAGGCGTCGCAACGAAACGGACCGTCTTTCGAGGAGACGGTCCGTTCAACCCCCTAGATAGGGTCGCGGCGCGCGGAGTACCAGCACCGCCCTCGGCAGAGGGCGACGATGGCTACTTGCACTCGCCGTTGATCTTGCTCAGCGCGGCGGTGAGGCCGGACAGCGAGAACGTGTAGGTCGTTGGGTTGCCGCGGCCGGACTGCCCGCTCATGATGAGCTTCTTGCCTGCCTTCATGCCGGCGACGAGCTGCGGCTCCTCGCCGGCGTTCAGCAGCCAGGCGCTGTCGCCCTGGGTGAACATGGTGAACTTCTTGCCGTCGATATCGGCGGTGACCGTGGAGTTCTCCTTGAAGGGATAACCCACCACGAAGTTCGATTCGCTCTGGATTTTGTCGGCCGGGCTGCGGCGGATGAAGAAGGAAACGTCGCCGTGGTTCAGCCCGTCCGGCGCCTTGGTCTTCGGCACCGCATGGACGTAGCAGACCTTGCCCTTCTTGCCGGCATAGGTCCATGCCGTCCAGTCGTTGAAGGTGCCGAGCGAGGTCGGCGTCTGAGCAAAAGCCGCGGTTGCCGAGAAGAGCGAGAGGGCGCCGATCAGAAGTGTCCGGTACATCATGGGTGAGGCTGGTCCATCCTGTTCAGGGGGGTGCCGACCCTCGGCGGGCCGGCGTCGTCACTGTGGCGGAAACTGGGCGAACATGGTTACCAAACCATAAACGCTTTGCCGATTTGGCTGGAGTCCAAACGCGGCCATAGTTGGGCGGGGTCTCCGGCGGCCGGTGACGATCCGGTGATCGCGGACCCGGCCTTGCCGCCGCTCAGGACTTGGGTTTCGCGTCCTCGCCCTTCAGCGCCTCGCGCGCCGCCTGCCTGTGCTCGTCGGTGATCGACGAACGCACCGTGGCCAGGGCGGCTGCCAGCACCGAGGCGTCGTCCAGGAAACCCAGGCCGACGATGAAATCCGGGATCACGTCGAAGGGCGAGACGAAATAGGCGAGCGCGCCGATGATGATCAGCCGCGAGCGCATCGGAGTGGCGGGATCGAGCATCGCGTAATAGGCGGCAACGACCTCGTCCATGAACGGGATCTGCCGCAGCGCCTTCTTCACCGTCGGCCAGAAACGGGCCTTGATGCTGGCTTCCTTTTTCTCCGCGTCCTCGGGTCCGAGGATTTCGATATCGGCAATCCGTTTGACCATGCGCACCTCCCAGCCTCATTTGGGAAAGAACGTGCCCGCGCACAAGAGATGCAAGAAGGGCGCGCCGTTGCCGGCGCGCCCTCCGTGTTCCGGCTCAAGCGGGTGGAGCCCGCCTCGTCCGTCGCTCAGTGCACGATGTCGAGCGTCTCGCGCGGCGCGTCGCTGCGCTTCTGCGTCGGGCGCCCGGCCCAGAAGCCGGCGAGCAGCGAACCCGAAAGGTTGTGCCAGACGGAGAAGATCGCGCCGGGGAGCGCGGCCAGCGGCGAGAAGTAGATCTTGCCCAGCGTCGCCGCGAGGCCGGAATTCTGCATGCCGACTTCCAGCGCCAGCGTGCGGCAGACCGCCTCGTCGAAGCCGAGGAGACGGCCGCCCCAATAGCCGCTGAGCAGGCCGATACCGTTGTGCAGGACGACCGCGAGCAGCACCAGCGGGCCCACATTGGCGATATTGGCATGGCTGCCGGCGACCACCGCCGCGATGATCGCGAGGATGGCGACCATGGAGATCAGCGGCAGGGCCGGCTCGACGGTCCGCACGAAGCGGCGCAGGATCTGGTTGACGATCAGTCCCAGGACGACCGGGACGGCCACGATTTCCACGATGCTGAGCAGCAGGCCGCCGACATCGACCGCGATATCCGCGTCGACATAGAGCCGCGTCAGGAACGGCGTCGCCACCACGCCGACGATGGTGGACAGCGCGCTGATGGAGATGGACAGCGCCACGTCGCCCTTGGCCAGGTAGATCATCACGTTGGAGGCCGTGCCGCTGGCGACGCTGCCGACCAGGATCATGCCCGTGGCGAGGTCCGGCTCCATGCCGAAGACCTTGGCCAGCGCCCACGCCGCCAGCGGCATGACGATATAATGCAGCACCACGCCGGCGATGACGGGCGCCGGGCGGACGAGGACGCGACGGAAATCGTCGAAGGTGAGCGTCACGCCCATGGCGAACATGATGATCGCCAGGAGATAGGTGACGTAGGGGCCGATGCCGCTGAAAGCGCCCGGCGCGAAGAAGGCGGCGACGGCGACGATCAGGGCCCAGAGCGGGAACAGGCGGGTCACGGAGGAGAGCACGGGCGTTTCCGTTTATTATGGTTGCGTGACAATCCGCCTATCCGCGATCCCACCAGGCAACAAGCAGCGATTGCGGCCAAACCGTCGCAACCAGGCGGCGAGCGCCTCGCCGTGGCGGACGGGCCACAATTTCGCTGCGGGGAGCCGTCGAGAAACCGCCGCCCGGCTCGCGTCAACCTGCGGGAACGGAAGCGCGCGCGGCCAGGGCCGGGACGCGGAAGAGCGCGGTCAGGTGCTTCCAGCGCAGCACCATCATCAGCGCGACGGCGGTGAGCCCGACGGCCAGCCCGGCCCAGATGCCGAGGCCCTGCAGTCCGAAGGGCCCCGCCAGCACCAGACCGGTCGGCAGCCCGAGCACCCAGTAGCCGAGGGCAGCCAGCAGCATCGGGATCTTGGCGTCGCGATAGCCTCGCAACACGCCCGCCATGCCGCCCTGCACGGCGTCGGACACTTCGAAGATCCCGGCGAAGAACAGGAAGTGTCTTCCGTAGGAAACGACGGCGGCCGAAGCGGGATCTGACGTGTCGATGAAGAAGCCGATCAGCCAGGTGGGGGCGAGCAGCATCAGGCTCGCCACGATCAGCGCGAAGCAGATGGTGAGGACGAAGGTGGTGCGCCCCGCCCGCTCGGCGGCGGCGAAATTCATCGCGCCCCGCGCATGCGCCACCCGGATCGTCGCCGCTTGCCCCAACCCGACCGGCACCTTGAAGGCGAGCGACACCATCTGCATCGTGATGGAATGGGCCGCAAGCTGCGCCTCGCCGAAGAGCCCGGCCGAGATCATCGCGGCATAGAAGACGCCGTTTTCCAGAAGCATCGTCATCGAGATCGGAATGCTGAGGCCCAGAAGATCGCCGATGCTTCGCCGGTCCGGCGCGCTCCAGCGCCGGAACATCGCATAGCGCCGCATGCGCGGATCGAGGACCAGAACCAGCGCGAGCGCGCCGGCCATCACGGTGGAGGCGCTCAGCGTGGCAAGCCCCGCGCCGCGCAGGCCGAGATGGGCCGGGCCGTCGATGAGCACATAGCCGAGGCAGCCGTTCAGCAGCACGCCGCCGACCACCACGAAAAGCGGCCAGCGCTGCCGTCCATGCGCGCCGAGAAACGCCCGCATCATCTTGAACAGCGTATAGGGCAGGAGCGCCCACATCAACGTGCGGGTCGTCTCGCCCGCGCCGGCGGCGATATGCGGCTCCTGTCCGAAGCGGATGAGGATCGGCTCGCACCACCACAGCACGCTCCAGATCAGCGCGCAGGAGACAAGGCTGCAGAGGACGGCCTGGTGCATCGTGCCGCGAACCGCGCTGAAGATGCGGAAACGCTCGCCCCGCGCAGTGGCGATCATCGCCATAGCGGCGGAATCCAGCCCCGCGAGCAGGCTGAGGCTCAGCGTGAAGAGCCCATAGGCGAGCGCGCCGGAAGCGAGCGCCGTGGCGCTCTGGCGGCCGAGGAAGCCGAGATTGACGACCAGGAAGCCGAAGGGCGCGATGTTGCTCAGCGCCAGCGGGAAGGCGAGGCCAAGGATCGCCCGGGTCTCGGCCCGGAAGCCTTTCGCCACGCTCTTGTCGATTGCGATCAAAGCCAGTCTCAAGCCAGTGAAGATCTCGAACCGCATGCCGGCCGAAGCAGATCGCGGGGATCATTGCCTCAAATCGAAAAGCCGCGCCAGCTGGGAGCGTCGTGGCTCCGGTGCTCAGCCTGTCTTGCGATAGGCGAACATCGCCGTCTCGCAGGGAAAGGCGACCTCGTCCCGCCTGGACAGTCCGGGCGGGACGCCGACAAGCGCGCGGAGGCGGCGGGCTACCTCCTGGCGCTGCTCGTCATGGAGGGCGGCGATGAAGCTGACGGAAAGCGTGCGGTCCACGATCACCTGCTCGGGGCTGCCGACATGCGCATGACGCACGAACCGCTCGCCGATGGCCGTGAAGCCCGGGCCGGGAAGACCCGCCGCCACGTGCTCGTCCGGTAGCGGCGTGCCGGCCTCGAACGGGTCGGTGATGTCCGACAGCGACGCCACCCAGGGCACGTTTTCGTCACGAACGTTCCAGATCAGGCCGAGCACGCCGTCCGGCACGAGCACGCGACGGATCTCCGCCAGAGCCTCGGCCGAGGCGAACCAGTGGAAGGATTGCGCGCAGATCACCGCATCGAGCGAAGCGGCGGGAACGCAGCGGGTAAACCGCGCCGCGCTGCCGCATATGCGCTCTCTTCGCGCGGCGCAGACGGTGTGGGTCGGCTCCAGCAGCGCGCGCGGCGGCAGGCCGCCTTTCCCGGCGCCATATTTCGCGGCGAAGGGCGGCATGGATGCACTCGCCCAGAGCTATGCGCTGGAACTCGCCCGCTTCGGCATCGAGACCACGATCGTGGTGCCGGGCGCCGTCACGAAGGGCACCGAGCATTTCGCCAACGCCGGCCATCCCGGCGATGCCCGAAGCGCGCGGGACTCTACTGGTCGGGCCTCATGCCGGCGTGGGCGCCCAGGCGTCGCGGGGCCTCGCGGCGCTGGAGCCCGCCTATGCCGATCCGGCGGAGGTAGCGGAGGCGATCGCAAGGGTCCGTCGACCTCCGCACGGGAAGCAGCCCCTTCCGCATCCATGTCGATCCCTCCGAGGACGGCGCCAAAATCGTCAACGGCATGACCGACCGTGTCCGCGCGCAGCTCCTGGAGCGGATCGGGATCGCCGGCCTGCTCCATCCGGCGACCTGAAATCAATAGAGAGCAACAGGAGCAGAGAATGCGCGGCCGCATACCATGGTGCTGATCGAGGAGATCCCCGACGGCGGCTATGCCCGGGCCGACGAGGTCTTCGTCATTCCCGACGAATACCGCGCAAAGGGGTGACGAGAAGCGGGGCGTCCCCTTGCGCTTGGTCGTCCGGCATCCTTCATGGAAGGAAAGCGGCGACCGGCGACGCAGATCGCGCGTGCCGGCGCGACCGGCCCGGCCAATTGCCGACAAGGGAACAGATGCCAGCGAACAAGTACTATCAGGGCCCTCCGTCGGACCATTTCGACGACGGCCGCTTCTTCAATCCCCGGCATCCCAACACGGACCGCGGCCTCAAGGACCTCCTTCGCTGGCGCTTTGAAGGCGGTCGGCAGCCCTGGACAGAAGCGCCGCCGGTGCGCACGACCGTTCCGGAACCCCAGGTGGCCGGGCTCCGCGTCACCATGGTTGGGCATGCCTCCGTGCTGATCCAGCTGGCCGGCCGGAACCTCCTGGTCGATCCCGTCTGGTCGGAGCGCGTCAGTCCCGTTCGCTGGGCGGGTCCGCGCCGCGTCAATGCGCCCGGCATCCGCTTCGAGGACCTGCCGCCGATCCATGCGGTGCTCCTCACGCACGATCATTACGACCATCTAGACATCGACACACTGAAGCGACTTCAGCAGGCGCATCGCCCCCGCTTCGTCGCGCCGCTCGGCAACGATGCCGTCATCGCCGGGAAGGCGCCGGAAATCCGGGTGGATACGCTGGACTGGGGCCAGTCGCTCGACCTCGGAGCGGATATCACGGCCTGCCTGCAGCCGGCGAACCACTGGTCCGCGCGCAGCCTCGGCGATCGCCGCATGGCGCTCTGGGGCGGCTATGTCATCCGGTCGCCCGCCGGCACCGTCTATGTCGTCGGCGATACCGGATATGGCGACGGCGAAATCTTCCGCGAGGTGGGCGCGCGCTTTCCCGACATCGACTTCGCCGTGATCCCGATCGGCGCCTATGCGCCGCGCTGGTTCATGAAGGACCAGCACGTCGATCCGGCCGAGGCCGTGCGCATCATGGCGGATTGCGGCGCCCGCCGCGCCTTCGGCGTGCACTGGGGCACGTTCCGTCTGACCGACGAGGCCCGGACGGCCCCGAAGGAAGAACTGGCGGCGGAACTCCAAAAGCTCGGATTGCCGCCGGACGTCTTCGTCGCGGCCGAACCCGGCGACGTCTGGGACCGCGAGGCGTCGTTCGGTCCCTGAACCGCTCGGTTCTCAAGATCAGCGCAATCGACCGCCGGCTGCCGGTCCGCTCGGGAGCTGCTTCAAAGCACAAGCGGACCCGGCACTCACGGGCTGCGCCGAACAACCACCGCCTGACCACGGCTCCTGGTCGTTCTTCGTGTCCGACGAGGATCCGAGTCATTTCCAGTCGGCGAGCACGTCGATCCAGAGAATACAACGCCGCCAGTGCTGGGATCGGGCCTGAGCACCCGTGACCCTCAGCCGAAACATGGGTGATCAGCCCTGTTTCGGCCTCGGAATTTGCTCCTGATCCTACAGGAAGGTCGCCCCCGAAAGGGCTATCTCCCCTCCTGCTTGTGCTTGAGGGAGAGCATTTGATGCCCATGCACCTTGAGAACGTTGACTTCAATTCGGCCGTCTCGCTCTTCGAACGGGAGCTGCACTCGTTGCGGTTCCAAGGTGATCGTTTCGACCGGATGGTCACTCCGGATCGAGAGCTTGACACCGAACACCGGCAACACATCCTCGATGGTGTCGAACTCTGCTCCACGCCGTTCCGGCACGTAATGCAAGAGGTGTACGACATCCCGGTTCTCTTCGGCCTGGCGAAGAATCGAGACCTCAAGCGTGCTAGGACCCTCGTGTCTGACCAACGGGTCAGGCAGCAGGATGTCCACGGCATTAAGGAACAGTTGCCGCACCCAGAGCGGAGCGCATTGTTCATACTGCGTCGCGATCGGGCTGTTGAAGTAGATGACCGAGCCGTTCTGTACGACGGCCGGCTTGCCGACGTGGCCGGTCGAGGGCGCCTGCAGATGCGAGATGTAGTGCTGGTAGGTCCGGTCGAAATAGGGTTCGACGAGATCCGCCAGAACCGTTGAGCCCGGTTGGGCTGAAACGTCGGTTCCCCGGATGTAGATCGGCCGCTCGGCCGGCTTCATGTCCTTGGAGAGAGCTTCCCGCGGCTTCACGTATTGAGCGTAGTCATGCCGTTCGAAGACTTTGCCGCGCACGAGCTTGCCGGCGAGGTCGCGCGGGCCGTCGGAATCCAGACGCACTCCGAGTTCCGTCAGGATGAATTCGCTGCCGTCCTGTGAGAGACCGGATTCAAAGGAGGCGATGACCTTGCCCCCGTTGGCGATGAACGTCCGCAACCGTGAGGCCTGCTCATCTGTGAGACGGATATAGTCCGGCAGAACCACGAGCCTATAGGCGTCGAGATCATGCCATGACCCGACGAGGTCGAACTGGTGTCCGCCTTCCACCAGCATCCGGACCATGCCCTGAATGCCCTTCGGCAGATCCATGACGCCGCCGCCGAGTTGTTCTTCCGGGTTGTAGACGGCGATCTCGGTCAGCGGCTTCGCATTCGCCAGCCACGGCTCCTTTGCCCGAACGGCTTTGTAAACCGAGCCGACCAGTTCGTAGGTGTCCGGGTCGAGGGCGCCATTCGGATGAAGCTGATCCCCGATAGAGCAGCCCGCACCCTGGGCGATCATCCTGAACACTTCGTATTCCAGCGCCGCCTTGTTCTTGAGCGAATGGAAATCGCCCCAAGTGGAATGGAACTTGCCCGTGGTGCCGACAACGCCGGGACCGAGGGTGCGGGCATATCGTCCCGTTACCGGGAAATACATGTAGCCCCAGCCGCCGCTCGGCAGCGTTTCCAGCTCGAAATGCGTATAGGCGGGCGCGGCGTCGCGATGGCGCATGCCGATATGGCCGCCATTGAAGGTGACCGAGAGGTTCGGCTGAATGCTGCGGGCCAATTCCGCCAGTTCCATCTCGTAGCGGTTGGCATTCCAGTCGCCGAACGCCTCCTGATCCTCGCGCTTGGCGGGATCGAGCCCCTGCGCCCGCATCGTCTCCTGCGAATATTCCGACACGTCGCAGTCTGGACGAATGAAATCGAAATAGATGCCGTCCGGCTGGAAGTGCTTTAGGATATCCTTGAGGTGATCCTTGAAGACTTCCTGATAGGGAGAACTCAGGCTGAGCTTGCGATAGAAGCCGGCCTCGAACGGAGGCGTCCCTTCCAGCGACCCGTCATCGTGCATCACTCGCCATTCTGGATGCCGCGAAGCGGTGAGCACGTCCCACTGGACCGTGGTGTAGATCGAGACCTTGATGCCGAGCTTACGGCATGCAGCGAGCTGCTGGCCGAGAAGATCGAAATCGAGACCCGGATGGACCGGCCCCAGGATCGACTCGTCGCCAGGATAATAGAGATAGCCGTGATGGCAGCGGGCGAAGAGGATGATCGAGTTGACGTCAGCCTCTTGCAGGGTCCGCGCGAAGGTCTCGGGATTGAAGCTCTCGCCGACCTTCGGGATGTCCTTGCTGGTGTGGAAGTCGAGATGAATTTGGCGCAGCACGCCGTGCGAGATCGACATGATCTTCTCCTGAAAAGACGGAACGAGAGTTGAGGAGCGAGCTCAGCGGCCGCCCAGGCCGCTGAGCGCGATGCCGGAGACGAGGTAGCGTTGCAGGCAAAGGACCATGATCACGCTCGGCACGATCGAGATCGTCGCGGCGGCCATCAGCATGTTCCACTGATTGCCCGTCTGGCCGAGAAACATGTTCAACCCGAGGGGGACAGTCGCCATCTTGACGTTACTGACGACGAGCAAGGGCCAGAGAAAGCTGTTCCAGTAGCCGACGAAGGTGAACACCGCGAGCGTTCCGAGTGCTGGAGCGGTCAGCGGCAGCAGGATACGCGAGAAGATGATCCACCGTCCTGCTCCATCGATCTTGGCCGCCTCTTCCAGTTCTCGGGGGAGGGTCAGGAAGAACTGGCGCAGCAGGAAGGTCCCAAAGGCGGAGAAGGCCCAGGGGATGATCAGCGCCTGGTAGCTGTTCACCCAGCCAAGCTTTCGCATCAGCATGAACATCGGCACGACCAGCACTTCCTGCGGGATCATCAGCGTCCCGAGATAAAGCAGGAAGATCCCGTCCCGCCCCCGCCAGTGGAGACGGGAGAAGGCATAGGCGGCCGACGCGGACGTCGCGACGACGACCATAGTGCCAAGTCCGGAGACGATCAGCCCGTTCAGCATGAAACGGGCGAAGGGAAGGTAGTGCCATGCCTTCGAGAAGTTGCCCCATTCGATGCTCGATCCGATCAGCCGTGGCGGATTGGCGAACACCTCCGAGGAAGGTTTGAGCGCGGTGCTTACCATCCAGATAAAGGGGGTCAGGATGATCAGCGCGGTGATGGCGAGAAGGATCTGCGATGCGATGGCAGGCAGTCGTTGGAGGATGGGCGTGCATTGTCGCCCCATGGTCCCGGCGAGGCTCATTCGTAGTGCACCCACTTTTTCTGGAACCAGAACTGCACGGCTGTCACGCCCATGATCAGGATGAACAGACTCCAGGCGATCGCCGAGGCATAGCCCATCTCGTAGTTCTGGAAGCCGTTCTGGTAGAGATAGTAGACGATGGTGGTGGTGGACGAGCCGGGGCCGCCGCCTGTCAGGATGTAGGGCTGTGCGAAAACCTGGAGCGAGGAGATGAGGGTCATCACCGTCGCGAAGAAGATGCTCGGTGTCAGCAGGGGTAGGGTGATGTGCCGGAAGCGCACCCAGGGTCCGGCGCCGTCGAGTCGGGCGGCCTCGTAGAGTGGCTTTGGGATGCCCTCGATGCCGGCGACGAAGATGATCATGTTGTAGCCGAAACCAGCCCAGACGGACATGATGATCAGCGCCGACATGGACCAGTCGGGCGAGCCCAGCCAGTTGGGACCGGGCGATCCTGTCAGCATGCGGAAGACTGCGACGATCAATCCGTCCGGATAGGCAAACAGCAGCCGCCAGACGACGGCGTTGGCCACCATCGGACTGAGGACGGGCAGGAAAAAGACGAAGCGAAAGAACCCCTTGGCCGGCACCCGCCCCGTCAGCCAGACGGCGATCCCGATCGAAATCAGGAGGTTCAGGATCAGGTAGCCCACGACAAAGTGCAACGTGTGGCCGACGATGCGCCAGAAGACGACGTCCCGGGTGAACAGCTTGACGAAGTTGCCCAGCCCCTTGAAGACCGGGGTGCCGATGATGGGCCACTCGTAGAAGCTGAGCACGAGGGATGCGACGATCGGGAGGACGGTGAAGCAGAGAAAACCGACCAGGTTCGGCGCAAGAAACGCGAGAGCGGCAAGGGTCTCTCCCCCCCGCCCCCCTTTTCGTGACGATCTTTTCGGCCGGTTGCCGGCGTGCGTCCCGGAATGCTCCGTTGCGCCCGCGGCTTCATGCTCTCCCGGACCGGGAACAGCTTCGTGCTTTGTCAGGGGAATGGTCGCGCTCATGAAAGGCTATTCGACCTGGTTCTGCACCTCGGTCAGAACAGCTTGCGGGCTGCTCGAACCGTTGAAGGCTTCCACGCCGTACTGCTGGAGCAAGGCGGCGATCCGATTCCACTTCGGCGTGGTCTTGTAGACGTTGACGGTCGCGAGAGCGGTATCGATCGCGCCCTTCGCGCCGTCCACGTCCGCGACGGAATACCAGTATGTCTGGGCGGCCTTGTAGGCAGGAAAGCCGCGACCCGCCTTGGCGATATAATTCTGCCCCTCCGGCCCGACGATGACGGAAATCGCCTTCCAGGCAGCATCGGGATCCTGACAGCTCTTGGTGATGCCGAAGCCGGTCCCGGACATGGTGGTGACCGACTTGCCCCCGAAGGATGGCACCGTCGTCAGGCCGATATCGAATTTGACGTTCTGCTTGGCGTTGATGAGTTGCCAAGGGCCGTCGATATACATTGCCGCGTTTCCGTTGCGGAACTGGTCGGCCGGGTAGTTGGAGGCACCGGTCGCCGGAATCTGAGGTGCGACTTTCTCCTTCGTCGCGAGATCGGTGACCCAGGTGAACCCCTGAACCATCTTGGCATTGTCGAGGTCCGGCGCTCCATCCTTCATGTAGTCGCCGCCGATGCTCAGGACGAAGGGGAGCCACATGTCCGGCGTGCCATCGGCGACGAAGCCGTGGTGGCCATCGGCCGTGAGCTTCTTCGCGTCAGCCAGGAACTCCTCGCTGGTCCAGCCCGGCTTCGGCAGTGCGAGGCCTGCCGCCTTGAACATCGTCTTGTTGTAATAGACGACGTAAGGGCCGAGATCGTATGGGATCGCCAGTTGCTTGCCGTCCTGCTTCAGCCCGTCGACGATCGACGACTGGTATTCCCCGATGTTCAGCCCCGACCCGAGCTTCGACGAAAGATCGATGAAGATCGATCCCACATCCGGAATGCGTTGGGCCTGAAGCCCGGCAATGCAGGGCAGGTCATCGGCCGCCGCCTCGGTTACCAGCTTGTTGTAGTAATCGGAGAATGCCGTGCTTTCGAACGTGACCGTGATATCGGGGTATTTCGCATGAACCATATCCGCGAGATGCTGCCAGACGCCGATCTCGGCCTGCGAATCGGCGGACATGGCCCAGCGCAGTGTGACAGGCGCTGTGAAACCAGCGCTGGATGATGCCAGCAGGGCGAGAACAGATGCGCCGAGGGTCACTCGGGCAGAGCGTGAGATCTTCATGATATTCCTCCCTGGGATCATCCGCTGTTCTTATGACAACGTTGTCATCCCAGATTAGACGGTCGGCGGAAATCGTCAAGATCGAAGATCGAATGCAGTGTTCGGCGTTGCTTCGCTGCTCTCGCGCGCCGTTAGGGGGCGAGTTCACCCGAACCGCGGACGATAAGGCGAGTCGCAAGCCTTATGGTCTGCGACCCTGTGTGGGCGCCGGAAAGGCGTTTGAACAAGAGTTCCGCCGCGAGTTCTCCCATCCTCGCTGCGTTCTGGGCGATAACGGTCACGGCTGGGTCGAGCAGGTCCGCCATGGCGAAATCATCGAATCCGATCAGAGCGGGTCTTCGCTTCTGGCCGGCGAGCCCATGAAGCACGGCAAACGTGCACAGTGCATTGCCGGTGATGATGGCGGTCGGAAAGTCTCGCAAATTCAGCATATCGGTCAGGGTGGCGGCGGCGGTCACCGGGTCCGGCCGTTGCATGGAGATCATCCGGTCGTCGACGGGAAGCCCTCTTTCCTGCAAAGCATGGCGGAAGGCATCGACCCGTTCCGTTTGAGTGAATAGATTTGGCTGGTCTCCTATGAAAGCGATCCGGCGGTGGCGATGGTTCGTCAGATGCTGAACCGCTGCATGGATGCCTCCGGCATTGTCCGCCAGAATGCAGTCACCGATCAGCCCAGGAGCAGGGCGGTCGACGAACACGACCGAACTATCCTTGGGAAGGGCCGTAGCCAAACGGCCGGGGTCGCTTCGCGCCGGAGTGATGATGAGGCCGCCAACCTGCCTTGAGCTCAGCGCCTGAACCGCCTCTTGTTCCCGGTCCGCATCGCCCGCCGACGAAGCGACAAAGAGCATATGGCCGTGCTTTATCGCGACCTCCTCGACCGCTCGGATCAAGCACGACTGAAAGGGCTCGGAGAGATCTTCGCAGACCAGGCCGAGGCTCTTCGTCTTGCCCTGTTTCAGATCGCGAGCGCTGATATTGGGACGGAACCCAAGGTCCGCGATGGCACAAAGAATGTGGGCCTTCGTGTCGTCGCTCACGCCCGGCTCTTTGTTCACGACACGCGAAACGGTCTTGATGCCGACACCAGCCCGTTTCGCAACATCGCGCATCGTGGGGCGGCTGCGAACCTGCCCCCGAGGCGGGTGCGCACTGTTTAGTTTGATCCCAAACTCTGACATCTACAAAGGTGCTCTGAAGCGCAATCTCTATATAGATAAAGAAGCCTGCCGTTACGGCAACGATTCGCCTGACCTTAATGAACGGCCTTTCGACGTGCGCCTCGACTTTGGACCGCCCGGCTTGGGAATTTCTGAGGCGCTCAGGCTGGCGCACCGCCGCCTGAAGATTTCGCCGATCCGATTGGCATCTTGTGGGCGATCGGACTATTCGCGGATCGATCGCCGGAGAGAAGCGCGGCAGATTCGAAAACGTCGGAATGCGCAACTTGCGGCCTGTGGCGGGCAGGCCTCAGAGCGCTCGTTGAAAGCGCGTCCTGCAACATTGCCTTAGGGGAGGGAGAGGTCAGCGACCAACGATGTCAGCCGGCGTTCTCATCCTCTGGGCGGCGTCGCTTTTTTCACCTCAGACGGCGAACAAGCCCCCTTGAACGCGCCCCCGTTCCCCGCCGAAAAGAACAATGCAGCTTCGCCCCTCCCCATGCTTGGGAAAACGGGACTGCTGATGCACTAAGCCGCTAATGCCAACAGGGGAAAGACTGGTGCTGCGAGAGAGGATTGAACTCTCGACCTCTCCCTTACCAAGGGAGTGCTCTACCACTGAGCTACCGCAGCGCTGATCGGGTGGATCGGGCGCGTCAATGCCACAGGTTCGGCGCCTGTGCAACCGCTGTGTTGCCCTGCCCGACTTTTGCGCCCAGGAAAGCGGTACGGCGACCGGTTTCCGCAGGCCGGCTGCTTGCGTGCGGGCGCCGTCCGGGCTATAGGAGCCGCCTCGGATCGCCCGGCCAAGGACTGGCAGAGGTGCGAGCTTCCGCTTGTCCGGACAAGGGCATGCCGTGGCGATCCAGAATGCTCAATTCAGAGCGGCGATGCGGCGGCTCCGTTCCAGCGGGGCCTTGTCGCGTTTCAAGGAGAGCAGAATGCCCAAGATGAAGACGAAGTCGGGCGCTAAAAAGCGCTTCAAGTTCACGGGATCGGGACACGTGAAGGCGGGCCAGGCCGGCAAGCGGCACGGCATGATCAAGCGGACCACCAAGTTCATCCGAAAGGCGCGCGGCACCACCGTGCTCGCCGAGCCGGATGCCCGGATCGTCCGCAAATTCATGCCCTACAACTAAGGCCGAGGAGACCGCACCATGGCACGTGTCAAAAGAGGCGTGACGGCTCACGCCAAGCACAAAAAAGTTCTGAAGCAGGCGAAGGGCTTTTACGGCCGTCGCAAGAACACCATCCGCATTGCCAAGCAGGCTGTGGAAAAGGCGAACCAGTACGCCTACCGCGACCGCCGCAATCGCAAGCGCAACTTCCGCGCCCTGTGGATCCAGCGCATCAACGCCGCCGCCCGCGAGCATGGCCTGAGCTACGGCCGCCTGATCGACGGCCTGAACAAGGCCGGCATCGAGGTCGACCGCAAGGTGCTCTCGGATATCGCGATCCACGAGCCCGCCGCTTTCGCCGCCATCGCCGAGCAGGCGAAGACGGCTCTGGCCTACCTCAAGGAGGCCACCACCGGCGAATACGAGGCCGTAATCGGCTGAGCCGGCGCTTTCGCTGATTGATGAGAAAGGCGGCTTCGGCCGCCTTTTTCTGTTTCCGACCGAGGTTTCAGCGACAGATCAGCGACAGAACGGAGCGGACTTGCCCGCCTGCGCCTTGATGAAGGCGTCGATGTCGTCCAGCGTGGGGGCGACATGGCGGAGCGGGGCGGCGAGCGTGCCCACCAACTCGGCGTGGCCCACGCCCTTGTACTCCTTCAACTCCACCCGACCGCCCTTTTCGCGGATGCGATCTGCGAGACGGCGGCTGTTGCCGGGATCGACCGTGGTGTCGCCCGTGCCGGCCTGCAGCAGCACCGGCGGTTCGTCCCGCGAGGCGAAGGCGATCGCCTGGCTGGCGGGCCGCGTCTTCTCGGGGAACACCTTCTTGTAGCGCTCCTGCTTGAGCGGCAGGAAATCGTATGGCCCGGCCATCCCCACCACGCCCATTACCGTATTGCAGACCGGCGTTTCCTGCCGGGCGAGATAATGCTTGTCGAGCGCCAGCAGCATGGCGATCTGCGCGCCGGCGGAATGGCCGACCAGGATGATCGGCCGGGGCTTGCCGTCCGGCGTCTTCTCGTGCTGCGCCACCCAGGCGACCGCCTCGGCCGCGTCGTCCATGAAATCCGGGAAACGGACCTCGGGGTAGACGCGGTAGTCCGGCACGGCGGTGATGTAGCCGCGCGAAGCGAAGGCCTGGCCGGCGAAGAGGTATGTTTGCTTGTCCCCGGAAACCCAACCACCGCCATAGATGAAGACGACAACCGGCGCATCGGGCGCCACCGTGTCCGGAACATAGAGGTCGAGCCCGTGGCGCGGGCCCGGCGCATAGGCCTGATGCTGCACCTCGTAGCCGCTGCGGCTTGTCGCGGCATTCACGAGATCGGCGGCGGAACAGCCGCCGCAGCAGAGCATCAGCACAAGGGCTGTTGACCGGAAGATCGAGAGCATGCGCAACCTGGGTTGGATGTGCCGCAACGGCCCGGTGCGGCGCGGGATAATTCGGACCACGGGGCGAACGCCGGCTGCCGCGCGCTTGTTCCTCCGCCCTGGGCCGCCTGGGGTGCGACACGGTTGCCGCGGGCATTTGCCGCCACCGGCGTTGCCGCAGCCTTGACTTGACCCGCCGGCCCGGGATCGCTCAATGGAGCCGGAACGATCGTGGAGAACGGGCGATGCAGGGACTGAAGGCCGAGCTCCTGAAGGGCTGCTGGTACATGGCGGCCGAGGGTGCATCGCTGAAGACGGGCGCGCTGAAGGGCATGACGCTCGCCGGCGAGCCGGTGCTCTTGGCACGCGGCACCTCCGGCGAGGTCTTCGCCATGCGCGACACCTGTCCCCATCGCGGCATTCCGCTCCGCTACGGCTCGGTGCAGGGCGACACGGTGCAGTGCTGCTACCACGGCTGGCGCTTCGGCTCCGACGGCACCTGCGTGGACATTCCCTCCATGCGCGAGGGCCAGCAGATCGACCTCTCCAAGATCCGCTGCTCAAGCTATCCGGCAATCGAGCGCTACGGCCTGATCTGGGTCTACGTTTCCCAGGCCGGGGAGGATCCTTCCGCAAGCGAGACGCCGGAGCCGCCGGCGCTTCCCGACATCCCGTTCGGCGAGGTGCCCAAGGCGGCCGTGGCGATGGACTTCCCCTGCTCGGCCGACCATGCCGCCTTCGGGCTGATGGACCCGACCCACGCGGCCTTCGTGCACACGTCCTGGTGGTTCAAGAAGGATGCCTCCAAGCTGCGGCCCAAGGAAAAGGCCTTTGAGCCCTCGCCCTTCGGCTTTCGCATGAAGCGGCACCGCATCCCGCCGCAGAACGTCATCTACAAGCGCCTTCTGGGCGACAACGTTTCCACCGAGATCAGCTACATGCTGCCGGGCTACCGGATCGAGCACATCCGCGGCGACAAGCACTGGGTGGTGGGGTTGACCTCCATCACGCCGACCACCGACGAGGAGACGATCGTCTCGCAGATCTTCTGGTCGTCGATCGGCTGGCTTTCGCCGGTGGCGCCGATCGCCCGGCACTTCATGCGCGTCTTCGTCAGGCAGGACCGCGACGTTGTGGTGCAGCAGCGCGAGGGACTGAAGACGCAGCCGAAGCTGATGCTGATCAACGACGCCGATACGCAGGCGCGCTGGTGGATGCGGCTCAAGGACGAGTGGATGAGCGCGCAGGCGAACGGCCGCGCCTTCGTCAATCCGCTGAAGGAGCACACGCTTCGCTGGCGGAGTTGATCGGGCGCTGCCAGAGCTAGCCCGGCCCAGGCGCCACGCCGGTTCAGCGCCGGTTCAAACGTCCGTGCGGTCGAGCCGGCGCGTGACTTCGGCCACGTCGATCTCGAAGCGTTCGGTGCCGTCGCCCTCGCTGCCGACCACGAAATCATGGGCCACGCCCTTCAGCGCCGCCATCCAGATGTAGGGGCTGATCATGTGGCTGCCGTTGAACATCTCCAGCACGCGGGAGCCCGGCGGCATGAACATGATGTTGGTGAGCGCCGCCCCGTGCGTCGCGACCACCAGGTCGGCCGACGAAAAGAGCTCCACCTGCTCGCGGTGCGAGAGGTCCGACGGGCAGATCACCTCGAAGCCGCGCTTTGCAAGTTCCGCCAGCAGTTCCGGCTCGTTGGCGAGGCTGCGCAGGCGCACGTCGCGGCGGCTGATATAGATGCGTCGCCCCTCGTTGCGAGCCGGGCCGAGGCCGTATTCGTCGCGATAGAGCGCCTCGATGTCGCCGAGGATCTCCGGCGTCGGCGGACTGCGCATCAGCGAGTTGATGCGGTAGCGATAGAAAAGCGTGCGTTCAGGCAGGGCGCGTTCGCCGTCGCCCACGGTCACCACCTCCACGCCGGGATGCGCCTTCTCCACGGCTGCGAAGAAGGCGCGCTGGTACTTCGTCAGATCCGGGCGCACCAGCACCTTCAGGCTCTGCCCCGGCCGATGGTCGCGCCGGAGAAAGGTGACGAGCTGCGCCGCCGTTTCCGCGTGGAACTTGTAGTAATGCTTGTGGCCCTTGCGCAGGCCCAGAAGCGGCAGGCAATCGCCCTTGATCGGACGATCCACGAGGCGGCGCCACAGCATCGTGTTGCGGGTGCCGCGATCGGCGACCTTGGCGCGGCGGGCCGGGCTGACGACCGTGCCGGTATGACCGAGGACGGCGAGGCCCTTCGCGGCGGCGAGCGTCCAGCTCACCTTGCCCGTGCGGGCGATCTCGCGGTGAAACTTCCGCTCCAGCGCGAAGTGCTCGCCGATCGCGGCCACCGTTTCGTCCGGCAGCGTCACGTCGGTTTCGATGACCGCTTCGTCGAGGATCTCGTCGGCCGCGTCTTCCACCGTCAGCGTTGTGGCATAGGCGTTGAAGCGTTCCGCCAGCGCCGGCAGCGTCGCCGTCAGCCCGGAAAACACCTTGAAGCGGAACTCCCGCCCTGTCGGGATCCAGCTCCGCCACTTCGGCCGCTCGCGCATCTTCTTCTTGGGCAAGGTCTGATCTCCTGACGCCCGCATCCCTATGGTGCCGGTTCTCTCCCGGCAAGGGGGCCCGATAACGAGGGTGAAGGCCGGAATTCCGCTCGCCGGAGGGTCACACGGGCCGATTCCCGCTCTTCCGCTCCGCGTTCGGTCTGCTAAAAGGCAGCCAGGATTGCGCCCCGCCGGGCGAGCACAGGCATTGCAATGACCGATCTTGAGGAACTGGAACAGGAAATCCTGGGCGCCGTCGCCGCGGCCGAGGACGAGCGCGGGCTGGAAGCCGTCCGCCTCGGCGCGCTCGGCAAGAAGGGCTGGATCTCCGAGCGCATGAAGAGCCTGGGCACGATGAGCCCGGAAGAGCGCAAGGAAGCCGGTCCGGCGCTGAACGGCCTCAAGGACCGCGTGACCCGCGCGCTGGAAGCCCAGCGTGGGATCCTGCGCGAGGCGGCGCTGGAGGAGCGGCTGCGCACCGAGCGTGTCGACGTCACCCTCCCCGCGCGGCCGGAGAGCTTTGGCACCATCCATCCCGTCACGCAGGTGATGGAAGAGGTGATCGCGATCTTCGGCGACATGGGTTTCTCGGTGGCCGAAGGCCCGCATATCGAGACCGACTGGTACAATTTCGGCGCGCTGAACATCCCGCCGGAGCATCCCGCCCGGCAGGAGCACGACACCTTCTACCTTCGCGAGAAGGAAGACGGCTCGCGCATGGTGTTGCGCACGCACACTTCGCCGGTGCAGATCCGCACCATGGAAGGGACCAAGCCGCCGATCCGCATCATCGCGCCCGGCCGCACCTTCCGCTCGGATTCCGACCAGACGCACACGCCGATGTTCCACCAGGTGGAAGGCCTCGTCATCGACGAGACGGCGAGCCTCGCCAACCTGAAGGGCACGCTGGAGGCCTTCTGCAAGGCCTTCTTCGAGGTGGACGAAGTGAAGATGCGCTTCCGTCCATCCTATTTCCCCTTCACCGAGCCGTCGATGGAAGTGGATATCGGCTGCTCGTGGGAAGGCGGGGAACTGAAGATCGGCGTCGGCGACAGCTGGCTTGAGATTCTGGGCTCCGGCATGGTGCACCCCAACGTGATCCGCGCCGGCGGCCTCGATCCGGACAAGGTGCAGGGCTTCGCCTTCGGCATGGGCATCGACCGCATCGCCATGCTGAAATACGGCATCCCCGATCTCCGCGCATTTTTCGAGGCCGATCTCCGCTGGCTGCGCCATTACGGCTTCTCCAGCGTCGCGATGCCGAGCCTCGCCGAAGGACTGACGACATGAAGTTCACCCTGTCCTGGCTGAAGGACCACCTCGACACCGACGCTTCCGCCGCCGACATTGCCGAGGCGCTGACGCATCTGGGCC
Organism: Faunimonas pinastri; assembly: GCF_900110915.1. GTDB lineage: Bacteria > Pseudomonadota > Alphaproteobacteria > Rhizobiales > Afifellaceae > Faunimonas > Faunimonas pinastri. The sequence goes on along the minus strand of NZ_FOFG01000005.1, from coordinate 195,126 downwards.
TGGAGCTGGAAGAGATCCAGAACCCGGCCGAGGCGCTGCGTCCCTTCACCATCGTCCATGTGCTGGAAGCCGTGCAGCACCCGAATGCCGACCGGCTCCGCGTCTGCAAGGTGGATACCGGCTCCGGCGAGCCGTTGCAGGTGGTCTGCGGCGCACCCAACGCGCGGGCCGGCATGAAGACCGTCTTCGCCCCGCCCGGCACCTATGTTCCCGGCATCGACACGACCCTGAAGGTCGGCGTGATCCGTGGCGTGGAATCCAACGGCATGATGTGCTCGGAGCGGGAACTCCTGCTTTCCGAGGAGCATAACGGCATCATCGACCTGCCCGAAGACGCGCCCGTCGGCGCCTCCTATGCGGCATGGATCGGCCTCGACGATCCGGTGATCGATGTCGGCGTGACGCCGAACCGGCCGGATGCGCTCGGCGTCTACGGGATCGCCCGCGACCTCGCGGCCAAGGGCATCGGCACGCTGAAGCCGATTGCCGCCGAACCCGTGGCCGGTACGTTCGCCAGCCCGATCTCGGTGGAACTCTCCTTCGGCGGCGACAACAAGCCCTGCCCGCATTTCGTCGGCCGGACCATTCGCGGCGTCAAGAACGGCCCCTCGCCGGACTGGATGCAGAAGCGGCTTCGCGCCATCGGCCTCCGCCCGATCTCGGCGCTGGTCGACATCACGAACTACATGACCTTCGCCTATGGCAGGCCGCTGCATGTCTTCGATGCCGACAAGCTCGCGGGCACCAGGCTGACCGTGCGCTCCGCCACACCGATCGAGCCGCTGCAGGCGCTGAACGGCAAGCTCTACATGCTGCACCCCGGCATGACGGTGATTGCCGACGACGATCGCGGGAATGGCGTGGAAAGCCTCGGCGGCATCATGGGCGGCGAAGCTTCCGGCTGCTCGGACGAGACCACGACGGTCTTCCTGGAAGCCGCCTATTTCGACCCGATCCGCACGGCTGAAACCGGCCGCAAGCTCGGCATCCATTCCGATGCGCGCTACCGCTTCGAGCGCGGCATCGATCCGGCCTTCACGCAGGCCGGCGCCGAGATCGCCACGCGGATGATCCTGGATCTGTGCGGCGGCGAGGCTTCCGAGCTGGTGATCGCCGGGGAAGCACCCGTTCGCGATGCGCGTTATTCGCTGCGGCTGGAACGCACGAAGACGCTGGCCGGCGTCGACGTGCCGGCCGACGAGCAGGTCCGCATTCTCCGCGCCCTCGGCTTCACGGTCGATGAGGCCGGCGACCGGCTCGATGTCGGCGTGCCCTCGTGGCGGCCGGATGTCGATGGCGAGGCGGATCTCGTGGAAGAGGTGATCCGCGTCCACGGCCTCGACAACATCGAGAGCCTGCCGCTGCCGCGTCTGGAAACAGTCACCGGCCGGCGCATCAATACCGCGCAGCGCCGCCGCTTCCTGGCCGCCCGCACGCTCGCCGCGCGTGGCATGAACGAGGCGGTGACCTGGTCCTTCCTGTCCACGCCCCGCGCCGAACTCTTCGGCGGCGGCCAGACCGGGCTGCAGCTCGCCAATCCGATCTCGTCGGAACTGACCGACATGCGGCCCTCGCTGGTGCCGAACCTGATCGCGGCCGTGGGCCGCAACGTGGCGCGCGGCTTTGCCAACGTCTCCCTCTTCGAGGCGGGCCAGGTCTATGGCGGCGACCGTCCGAAGGACGAGCGCATCAACGTCACCGGCGTGCGCCGTGGCGACACCGGCCCGCGGCACTGGGAAGCCAAGCCCCGCGCCTATGACGTGTTCGATGCCAAGGCGGATGCGCTCGCCGTTTTGCAAGCGGCCGGCGCGCCGATCGACCGGCTGCAGATCGTCGCCGAAGGTCCGTCCTGGTACCATCCCGGTCGCGTCGGCTCGCTGATGCTCGGGCCGAAGAACCGCCTCGCCACCTTCGGCGAGATCCATCCCCGCGTGCTGGATGCCCTGGACGTGACCGGCCCGCTGGTCGCCTTCGAGGTGGATCTCGACGCGATCCCACTGCCGAAGTCCACCCGCACCGCGCGCCCGGCGCTGAACGCTTCCGACCTGCAAGCCGTAACGCGCGATTTCGCCTTCGCGGTGGAAACGACAGTCACGGCCGACCAGATCGCCCGCGCCGCCAGGGGCGCCGACAAGGCGCTCATCACCGATGCAGTCGTTTTCGACGTGTTCGAGGGTGCGTCGCTGGGCGAAGGCCGCAAGTCCGTCGCGATCGAGGTGACGCTGCAGCCGCGTGATCGCACGCTGACGGACGAGGAAATCGAAGGCGTGACCAAGGCCGTCGTCGCGGCCGTGGAGAAGGCGACGGGCGGCACGCTGCGCAGCTAGCAACGTCCTGCACAAGCTGTGGACAGGCTGTGGATTGTCACCGCCTGTTCACGAAATCCCACCTTGTTCATCAAGGTGTTGGCACTAGTTCCTGATCTGTACTCTACAGTCGATGAATTCCGGTACGGATCAGGAACATGGGACCATGTTCCTGATCGCCGGAATCGATTCGATTGGCCGAGCCTGACAGGCTCAGCTCTGGGCCGCCGCGCTCTGGTCCTTCGCTCCACCGGCAGCGTCGGCCTTGGGTCCGCCGCGCGAAACGCCGACCATGGCGGCGCGCAGCACGCGGTCGCCGATCGTGTATCCGGCCTGCATCACCTGCATCACCGTGCCATTCGGCACATCGGCGTTCGGGATCTCGAACATGGCCTGGTGCCGGTTCGGGTCGAACCGCTCGCCTTCCGCGGCGATGACCTGGATGCCGTGCTTGGCGAGCGTACGGTCGAGCTCGCGCGCCGTCATCTCCACGCCGTCGAGCAGCGCCTTGAGGCCCTCGTCGGCAGCGGAGCGCGTGTCGGCCGGAAGAGCCTCCAGCGCCCGGCGAAGATTGTCGCCGACCGTCAGCATGTCGCCGGCGAACTTGGTCACGGCATAGCGCCGCGCGTCGGCAACATCGCGCTCGGTGCGCCGACGGAGGTTCTCCATCTCGGCGACCGTGCGGACGAGGCGGTCCGTCAGGTCGGCCTTTTCCGCTTCCAGGCGAGCGATCTCCCCGGCGAAGTCGTCGCCCTGGGTTTCGTCTTCCGCGCTATCGTAGGTCTGGTGCTGCCTGGCGATATCCTCGGCGGCAGCGTGCTTGGCTTCACCGTCGGTCGCCGCGGTGGCGGCGTGAACGTCGGTGTTCTTGTCTTCCGTGGACGTCATCTCTCTGTGCCCCAGGTTTTGACTTTGCGCCCGATATCGAGACTCAAGCGGCGGAAATCAAGCACGCGCCTTGCGTATGGGTGCTCTTCATCGTCGGGAATGACTGAGAAACTGGCTGATAAGCTGCGCCGTGTAGTCGACCGCCGGCACCACGCGGGCATAGTTGAGCCGCGTCGGTCCGATCACGCCCAGGACGCCGACGATCTGATCGCCGCCGTCGCGGAACGGCGCCACCACCAGCGAGGATCCGGAAAGCGAGAAGAGCTTGTTCTCCGATCCGATGAAGATCCGCACGCCCTCCCCCTGCTCCGCCAGCCCCAGAAGCTGGATCAGGTCCGTCTTGCTTTCCAGATCGTCGAAGAGCAGGCGGATGCGCTCCAGATCGTCCAGCGCGCGCACGTCGCCGATCAGGTTCGACATGCCGCGCACGATCAGCGTGTTCGCATCCTCGCGCGGGCCGGACCACGTGGCGAAGCCCGCGGCGATCATCTTTTCGGAAAGCTCGTCGATCTCGCGCCGGCGCACGTCGCGGAGCCGTTGCAGTTCCACCCGCGCTTCCGTCAGCGTGCGGCCGAGGACATGGGCGTTCAGGTAATTCGACGCTTCCGTCATCGCCGACGTCGGCAGCTCGCGCGGGACCTCGATGATGCGGTTCTCCACCGAACCCTGCTCGCCGACCAGCACGACCAGCGCGCGGGTCGGCTCGATGCGCACGAACTCCACATGCTTCAGCCGCACGTCCTGCTTGGCGGCCAGCACGACGCCCGCGCCATGCGAAAGGCCGGAGAGCATCTGGCTGGCTTCGGTCAAAAGCGTTTCCACGCCGGAGCGCCGCCCCTGCGCCATGACCTCGTTCTCGATGCGCTTGCGCTCGTCGCCGCCGAGATCGCCGACCTGCATCAGGGAATCGATGAAGAAGCGCAGCCCCAGTTCCGTCGGCAAGCGACCGGCGCTGGTGTGCGGGGCGTAGATCAGCCCCATATGTTCCAGATCCGCCATGACATTGCGGACGGAGGCCGGCGACAGCGCGGTCGCGAGAATGCGGCTGAGGTTGCGGGAACCGACGGGCGAGCCGGTTTCCAGGTAGGATTCGACAATTCGCCTGAATATTTCCCGGGAACGATCGTCAAGAGCAGCGAGGCTGTCGGCGGGCATCGATGGGACATAACTCCATGGCTTCAGGTTCGGAATATCGGGAGATCGGGGCAGGATGGCAAGACGCAGCGCTTTACCGCGGCCCCGACGCGGCGTAACAGACGCTCAATTCCAAGGAGCCAATGAATGAGACCGTCCAAAAGGGCGCCCGACGAGCTGCGATCCGTATCTCTGGAGCGCGCTGTTTCCAAACACGCGGAGGGGTCCTGCCTGGTTCGCTTCGGCGACACGCAGGTGCTGTGCACGGCAAGCCTTTCGGAAGGCGTTCCGGGCTGGCTGCGCGGCGGCGGCAAGGGCTGGGTGACGGCGGAATACGGCATGCTCCCCCGCTCCACCAACGAGCGCATGCGCCGCGAGGCCGCACAGGGCCGGCAGGGCGGCCGCACGCATGAGATCCAGCGTCTGATCGGCCGCTCGCTTCGCGCCGTCGTGGACCTGAAGGCGCTCGGCGAGAAGCAGATCACGGTGGATTGCGACGTGATCCAGGCGGATGGCGGCACGCGGACCGCGTCCATCACCGGTGCCTGGGTGGCGCTGCACGATGCGCTGGCCTGGATGCGGGCCCGCAACATGGTGGGCGACAACGTGCTGGTCGATCATGTCGCCGCGATCTCCTGCGGCATCCATCAAAGCGAGCCTGTGCTCGATCTCGACTATGCCGAGGATTCGCAGGCCGGCACGGACGCCAACTTCGTGATCACCGGCAAGGGCGGCCTCGTGGAAGTGCAGGCCACCGCCGAGGGCACGCCCTTCAGCGAGGACGAGTTCAACCAGCTGCTCGGACTGGCCCGCAAGGGCATCGGCCGCCTCGTCGACCTGCAGAAGATGGCGGTGAGCTGAGGCCATGACGACCAGCGTTCACCTCCAGCCGGGCCCCCTCGTCGTCGCCAGCCATAACGCGGGCAAGATCCGCGAGATCGTGGATCTCCTCGGCCCCTATGGCTTCGACGTCCGTTCCGCCGGCGAACTCGGTTTGCCGGAGCCGGAAGAAACCGGCACCACCTTCGAGGAGAACGCGATCCTGAAGGCGGTCGCCGCCTGCCAGGCTTCGGGCATGCCGGCGATCGCCGACGATTCCGGCATCTGCGTCGATGCCATGGGCGGCGAGCCCGGCATCTATTCCGCCCGCTTCGCCGGTCCCTCAAAGGATTTCGCGCAGGCCATGCGCAACATCGAGGAAGCCGTACAGGCAGCGGGCGCGAAGACGCCGGCAGAGCGCGGCGCGGAGTTCGTCTCCGTCATCGCGCTGGCGCTTCCGGGCGGCGCGGTGGAAACCTTCAAGGGCGTCGTCCGCGGCACGCTCGCCTGGCCGCCGCGCGGCACCGAGGGCTTCGGCTACGATCCGATGTTCCAGCCGGAAGGCCACGACCGCACGTTCGGGGAGATGAGCGCGGAGGAAAAGCACGGCTGGAAGCCCGGGGAGGCAAGCGCGCTCTCCCATCGCGCCCGCGCCTTCAAGGCCTTCGCCGAAGCCTGCCTGCAGCCGAACGCTCCGCAGCAAGAGCCTCGATGACCGAAGCGGCGCGCCTGCCGGAGACCGGGACGGCCTTCGGCATCTACCTGCATTGGCCGTTCTGCGCGGCCAAGTGCCCCTATTGCGACTTCAACTCGCATGTTCGGCATCAACCAGTAGATCAGGCGCGCTACGCCCGCGCCTTCGTGCGCGAGCTGGAGCACTTCGCCGCCCGGACGCCGGGCCGCGAGGTCAGCAGCATCTTTCTCGGCGGCGGCACGCCCTCGCTGATGGAACCCGAGACGGTCGGCACCCTGCTCGATACGGTCGCGCGGCTCTGGACGGTGTCGCCCGATGCCGAGATCACGCTGGAAGCCAACCCGACCAGCGTCGAGGCCGATCGCTTTCGCGGTTATCGCGCGGCGGGTGTCAACCGCGTCTCCCTCGGCGTGCAGTCGCTGCACGACCACGACCTCAAGCGGCTCGGTCGCCTTCACGACGCGGCCACGGCGCGCCGTGCCATCGGGCTCGCCCGCGAGATCTTCCCCCGCCTCTCCTTCGACCTGATCTATACCCGGCCCGACCAGACGCTGGCCGGCTGGGCGACGGAGCTGGAAGAGGCGATCGGCATGGCCGCCGATCATCTCTCGCTCTACCAGCTCACCATCGAGGAAGGCACGCCGTTCCACGCGCTGCACGCGGCGGGCAAGCTCGTCGTGCCCGACGAGGATCTTGCGGCGGACTTCTATTCGCTGACGCAGGAGATCACGGCCAAGCACGGCCTGCCGGCCTACGAGATCTCCAACCACGCCGCGCCCGGCGCGGAAAGCCGCCATAACATGACTTATTGGCGCTATAACGACTATGTCGGCTCCGGACCCGGCGCGCATGGCCGCATCACCGAGCGCAAGGTCAAGCACGCGACCATTGCGGAGCGAAATCCCGAGGCGTGGCTGGCGGCCGTGGAAGCCGACGGCCACGGCACCATCGCCGATGATGTGCTGGGCCGCGACGAAGTCGCCGACGAGATGCTGCTGATGGGGCTGCGGCTGCGCGAAGGAATATCCGTCTCGCGCTATCACGCGCTGAGCGGACGTTCCTTCGATCCCGACCGGTTCGAATATCTCGTCCGGGACGGACTGGTGGAGCGCGTCGGCAACGACCGCGTCCGCGTCACCTCCGCCGGCTGGCTGGTGCTGAACGCCGTCATCGCCGAACTCGCGACCTAGGTCGTGAACCCATAAACTGATCCCGCCGACCCGGTCTGGTTGCGACGGGCAGCATCGTGCGGCAGTGTGGCAAAATGCCTAGATATGAACCACTGGATGCGGGCGTTCCGCTCAAAGCAAGCGGCAGCGATCTTGTCGCCTTTCAGTGGCAGATCAATGGCATAAGCGCAGATTTCAGCATGGCTGATGATGAGGCACATCTGCTTCGGGTCTCGTTCCATCGCCCCTGCATTGTTCGCCTGCTGGACGAGCTGCCGCTGAGCACCGAAGAAGACGAGACACCGAAGGAGGGCTTGGTGCCCGAGCATTTCGCTTATCGGTTGGACGGAGCGCGATTTGCGCGCCATCAGTCGGAGGCATGGAAGTACGTCTTTGGACCGGTAGCTCACTATCAGTTTGTCACCGGCGATACGTGTATGGACATGTTGAGCGGCGGCAGTCCTTCGTTTTCGATCGTAGATCGAGCGGGCGGACTTTCGCTACCTGCCCAGACGTGATTCAGCGTCGGCATGAGCCGATATGATCTGACCGACTTCGAATGGCGCGTGATCGCGCCGCTCTTGCCCAACAAACCGCGGGGCGTGCCGCGCGTCGATGATCGCCGAGTGCTGAATGGCATCTTCTGGGTGCTGCGATCAGGTGCGCCGTGGCGCGACCTGCCTGATCGCTACGGCCCCCGCACCACCTGCTATAACCGCTTCGTGCGATGGCGGAAGGCGGGCGTGTGGGACCGGCTGATGAACGCTATCCGCGCGCACCAGCAGGCTGCGACGGCAAAAAGGGGGGTCCAGATCATTGTCTCGGTCGAAGCCGAGGCGGGCTCACGACCAAGATCCACGTCGTCGTCGATGCGCAGGGCCTCCCGGTCCGGCTCGCCCTCCCCGCAGGGCAGACGCACGACGGTCAGATCGTAGACAGCCTGCTCGATCACCTTGGCCCGCGCACCATCGTGCTTGCGGACAAGGCTTACGACGCCGACCGCATCCGCGAGCTGATCCAAGACCAGGGTGCCACGCCCAACATCCCGCCCAAAAGCAATCGGCGCTGGAAGCCGTGCTTCAGCAAGCGGCTATACCGCGAACGCAACCTGATCGAGCGGTTCTTCTCCAAGCTGAAGCACTTCCGCCGTGTCGCAACCCGCTACGACAAGCTCGCCGCCAACTTCCTCGCTATGGTCCAGCTCGCCTCAATGCGACTATGGCTCCGCGCTTATGAGTCTACAGCCTAGGTGGCGGCCCGGCAGGGGCCGCTCAGCTATTGCCGCCGAAGCCTCGTGCCGCGGGCGAGACCACCTGCGATCCCGTGCCCGTCACCTGATAGATCGCCAGCGCCCGCTCCGTCGTGCCACCGTTCACGAAGCGGAACACGCCATCCACTCCGACGAAGCCGTTGGGATTGGTGAGCGTCGTGCTGTCGAAATGATCCGGGCCGAAGCGGCGGACGAGACCGGCGGCAAGCACCGTCCCGTCATAAGCGAGCGTCGCGTTACGCGGCGGCTGGGAGCCGAAGGCGGCCTGGTATTTCGAGGCGAAGGTCTCGAAGCCCTGCTTGGTGGGCGCGGGATACCACGCACCCGCGAGCGCCGCGTTGCTGAGGACGCGCGGATCGTCCCACTGGCCGCTGCCGAGAAGCTGAACCTGCCCCGGCCGCACGCCCGCATTTGCCAGCACGCTCGCGATCCGGGGGGCGAAGTCGCCGCTGTCCGGGATCAGCAGCGCGTCGTATTGCGAGGCCTGGGCGGCCATCGCCTGCGCCTTGGCCTGCAGGTCGGACCCATCGGGGCTGTAATGGTCGATGGCGATCACGCGGGCGCCGACATTGCCGGCCGTCTGCCGCAGCGCCGCTTCCACGACCGAACCATAGGCGGAGCTCGGCAGCAGCGCGGCGAAGGATTTCTTTCCCTGGCTGGCGGCGTAGGTGACGATTCGGCGGATGTCCTCCGACGGCAGGAAGCTCAGCAGATAAACGCCCTGCCCCGCCACGCTGGCGTCGGAAGAAAAGGCAACGACCGGCACTCCGGCCGTGCGCGCCTTGGCCGCCACCGTCGGCACGGACGCCCCGAAGACCGGTCCCAGCACGATGCCGGAGTGATCCGCCAGCGCCGCATCCATGGCGGCGGAGGCGCCCAGCGCCGTTCCGCCATCGTCGTAGATGGTGAGCTGGATGCCGCTGTTCGGGAAATCCCGCATCGCGAGATCGGCGGCGTTGCGGAATGCCGTGCCGGTTGCGGCCGCATTGCCGCTGCCCCTCTTCGGCAGGAGCATGGCGACGTGCACATCGCCGGAGCCCAGTGTTTCACGTGCAACATCCGCCCCTGCGGAAGCCGTGGGTGCCACGGTTGTCGGCAACGCCGCCACGGGCGGAGGCGTCGGCCGGCTCTGCGTGCAGGCGGCAAGCAGCAAGGCAGCCGCCAGCGTCAAGAATGCGCCGCCTCGCTTGCGTCCGGCCTGCTGGACTGCCCTGATGCTCAATTCGCTCTCCCGGATTCATTCGAGCAGGCATATTCGCGCCTCGACAAAACCTATGGAGAATTGCCCGGAGCGGCAAGCCGGAGCATGGTGCCGGGATGAAAACCGAAAACGAGATGCCCGAAGCGCACGAGCGGAGCGGGCGCGATTATTTCATCCGGGGCCAGGCGCTCTCGGCCCCGTCGCTGGAGCCCGCGCTTTACATCGTGGCGACGCCCGTGGGTCACCTCGCCGATATCACGATCCGCGCGCTGGATACGCTCGCCGGAGCCGATCTCGTCGCCTGCGAGGATACGCGCGTCACCCGCAAGCTCCTGCAGCGCTACGGCATCCAGGCGGAAACCACCGCCTTTCACGACCATAGCGGCCCGCGCGTGGCGGAGCGCATCGTCGAGCGCCTCGGCCAGGGCAAGGCCGTCGCGCTTGTCTCCGACGCCGGCACCCCGCTGGTTTCCGACCCCGGTTATCCGCTGGTGAAGGAGGTCCTGGCCGCCGGGCACAAGGTGGTCCCCATTCCAGGCGCCTCTTCCGTGCTGACGGCGCTCTCCGCCGGCGGCTTGCCGACCGACGCTTTTCTCTTCGCCGGTTTCCTGCCCAACAAGGAGAAGGCGCGCCGAAGCCGCCTCGCCGAACTGGGCAAGGTGCCCGCCACGCTGGTGCTGCTGGAATCGCCGAACCGCGTCGGCGCGTTGCTCGCCGATGCCGTGGCCGAGCTCGGGCCGGACCGCGAGGCCGTGGTGTGCCGCGAAATGACCAAGCTGCACGAGACTTTCGATCGCGGCACGCTGTCCGTCCTCGCCGAACGTTATGCCGACGGGCCCGCGAGAGGCGAGATCGTCGTGCTCATCGCGCCGCCTTCCTCCGAGCGGGCCGAGATCGCCGGGGACGACATGGACGCAATGCTGCGTGAAGCGCTCGCGACCATGCGGGTTCGCGACGCCGCCGATAAGGTCGCGGAGAAGACGGGCCTATCGCGCCGCGATCTCTACCAGCGTGCCCTCGCCCTGAAGTCGTCCGGCGATGCCTGATCCGGGCCGAACGAGACGCGGCGCCGCCTACCGCAAGGGACACGCCGCCGAGCTGATCGCCGCCGTCTTTCTTGCGGCCAAGGGGTACAAGCTTCTCGCCCGGCGCTATCGCACACCCTCCGGCGAGATCGATCTCGTGGCCCGCCGCGGCCGGACGATCGTCTTCGTCGAGGTGAAGGCGCGTCCCACGGTGACGCAAGCCCTGGAGGCGGTGGACCGGACGGCCGAACGACGCATCGGCGCGGCCGCCGACCTCTGGCTGGCGCGCCATCCTCGCGCAGCCAACCTGTCGCTTCGCTTCGACATGGTGCTCATCGTGCCCTGGCGCCTGCCCGTCCACCTCCGCAACGCTTTCGCCTGACGCCTATTGCTCTTCGGAGACGGCTTGGGGGGACAGCTTGGGGCGAAGGCTTCGGGGCTATGCCTGGAGGGCGATTGGCTCGGGGTGATTGCCTAGCCGGAGCGGTGCGTTTAACCCTTCCGCGACACGAAGGCCGGGCCGCAGCGCTCCGGTCGTTCCCGCAGGTTCGGACGAGGCAGGCATGGCACTCAAGGTTGCGGTCCAGATGGACCATATTTCCGGCATCAGCATTCGCGGCGATACGACCTTCGCGCTGATGCTGGAAGCCCAGCTGCGCGGCCACGAACTGCTGCATTACACGACCAACACGCTGGCCATGCGCAACGGCGTCGTTTCCGCCCGCGTCGAGCCGGTCGTGGTCACCGACGAGGTCGGCAGGCACTTCGAACTCGGCCCGATGCACTCCATGGACCTGTCGGAGGCCGACGTGGTGCTGATGCGGCAGGATCCGCCCTTCGACATGGGCTACATTTCCGCCACCCACATGCTGGAGCGCATCCACCCGAAGACGCTGGTGGTCAACGACCCGGCCGAAGTGCGGAACGCCCCGGAGAAGATCTTCGTCACCCTCTTCCCCGATCTGATGCCGGAAACGCTGATCACCGCCGATCCTCAGACGATCCGCGAATTCCGCGCCGAGTTCGGCGACATCATCCTGAAGCCGCTCTACGGCAATGGTGGCGCCGGCGTCTTCCGCATCCGGGAAGGCGACGAGAACATGTCCTCGCTGCTGGAAATGTTCACGCTCCACTCGCGCGAGCCGCTTGTCGTGCAGCGCTATCTCCCGGCCGTGCGCCAGGGCGACAAGCGCGTGATCCTCGTCAACGGCGAAGGCGTCGCCGCCATCAACCGCGTGCCGGCCGAGGGCGACGCCCGCTCCAACATGCATGCCGGGGGCCAGGCGGTCGCCTCGGAGCTGACGGACCGCGATCGCGAGATCTGCGAGCGCATCGGGCCGGAGCTGAAGAAGCGCGGCTTCCTGCTGGTCGGCATCGACATCATCGGCGGCGTGATGACGGAGATCAACGTGACCTCCCCCACGGGCGTGCGCGAGGTGCGCCGCTTCGGCGGGCCGGATATTTCGGCCATGCTCTGGGACGTGATCGAGGAGAAGCGCGGGATCTGAACCGCGTTTCCTTTCTGTTCTTGCCTGTTGCGAGAGTTCCCTCTACGTTCTCCTTCATCAGGGGAGACCGCGCGGGGGCGTGATGGTCGCGAGAGTTACGACGGTCGCCTTTCAGGGCATCGAGGCTATCCCGGTGGACGTGCAGGTGCTGATCGCGCCGGGCAAGCCGGTCTTCAACATCGTGGGTCTGGCCGACAAGGCCGTGGCGGAAAGCCGGGAGCGCGTCCATGCGGCGCTGCATGCCTCCGGGCTGGCCCTGCCCCCCAAGCGCATCACCGTGAATCTCGCCCCGGCGGACCTGCCCAAGGAAGGCAGCCATTACGACCTGCCGATCGCGCTGGGCGTCATGGTCGCGATGGGTGCGGTCGGGGCCGATGCGGTTGCCGATCAGGTGGTGCTGGGCGAACTGGCGCTTGATGGCCGGATCACCGAGGTCGCCGGCGTCCTGCCAGCGGCGATCGGCGCCAACGGACTGGGCAAGGGGCTGATCTGCCCGGCCGCCTGCGGCGCGGAAGCGGCCTGGGCCAGCGGCGACATGTCGATCCTCGCGCCCGAGAACCTTATAGGCCTCGCCAATCATTTCCGCGGCACGCAGCTGCTGTCCCGTCCGGCTCCGGCGCTCCGCGAACCGGCCTCCGGCCTGCCCGACATGCGCGACATCAAGGGACAGGAAAGCGCCAAGCGGGCGCTGGAGATCGCGGCCGCCGGCGGCCATAACATGCTGATGATGGGGCCGCCGGGCGCCGGCAAATCCATGCTGGCGAGCCGCCTGCCCTCCATCCTTCCGCCGCTCGTGCCGCGCGAGCTGCTCGAAGTTTCCATGGTGGCTTCCATTGCCGGTGCCCTGTCGGAGGGGCGGTTGTCCGACCGGCGTCCGTTCCGCGCGCCCCACCATTCCGCCTCCATGGCGGCGCTGGTGGGTGGTGGGCTTCGGGCGCGCCCGGGCGAAGTGTCGCTCGCCCATCACGGCGTGCTCTTTTTGGACGAATTGCCGGAGTTCGCGCCGGCGGTTCTGGATTCGCTGCGCCAGCCGCTGGAAACTGGCGAGGCCGTCATCGCGCGGGCGAATCATCGCGTGTCGTATCCCGCCAAGTTCCAGCTGATCGCCGCGATGAACCCCTGCAAGTGCGGTCGCGCCGGCGAGCCGGGCCACAGCTGCGCCCGGGGGGCGCGCTGCGCTTCCGATTACCAGGGGCGGATTTCCGGTCCGTTCCTCGACCGCATCGATATCCGTATCGAGGTGCCGGCGGTCACGGCGGTAGACCTGATCCGTCCGTCCATCGGCGAAACCAGCGCGGAAGTGGCGGAGCGAGTGGCCGTCGCGCGCGCGGTCCAGACCGCCCGATACGCCGCGCTCGACATGCCGGATATCCGCTGCAATGCGCAGGCGACGCCGGATCTGATCGAGAAGGTCGCGCAACCGGACGCGGCCGGCGGACGCCTGCTGGCGGATGCCGCCGAAAGCATGAAGCTATCGGCCCGGGGTTATCATCGCATTCTGAAGGTCGCGCGCACGCTCGCCGATCTCGACGGGCTTCCATCGGTCGGACGGGTGCATATCGCGGAGGCTCTGGGATACCGCATGACGTCAGCCGAAAGGGCGCTCGCGTAGCGCCTCCTTTGTCATGCTAGGTTTGCAAACGCGGATGATGTAAAGGAGTTCCCATCCGACGGAGGGAAATCGTCCGGAGATGACTAAGATGGAACTTGCCCGCCTGTCTCCCCGACATCTGGTCCGGCGCTTTACGCCGGGCATGATCGACAGGCCCGGTTTCGGCATTCGGCCTTTCAGGCGCGGAAATCGCGCGCCGTGGCGTGCCAACCAGCATCTCGCCGCGCTCGGCCATATTGGCGATCTCGAAGTTCGGCTGGCCCGTACCGCCGCCGAAGTCCGGCGGTCGCAGGCGCTGCGCTACAATGTCTTTTACGAGGAAATGTCCGCGATCGCCTCCCCCGAGGCGGAACTGATTCGCCGTGACGTCGATCCCTTCGACCTCATCTGCGATCATCTGCTGGTGGTCGACCAATCCGCCCCGAAGCGACCTTTCATGCGCAACAAAGCCGGCATCGTCGGCACGTACCGCATGTTGCGTCAGGAGATCGCGGAGGCGAATGGCGGCTTCTACACCGCCGGTGAATACGACATCAGCCCGCTTCTGGAGCGTCACGACCACCTGAACTTCCTGGAACTCGGCCGCTCCTGCGTGTTGAAGCCGTACCGCGACAAGCGGACGGTGGAACTCCTGTGGCACGGCATCTGGGCTTACGTGCTGATGCACGGCGTGGACGTGATGATCGGCTGCGCCAGCCTGGAAGGCACCGATCCGGACAAGCTCGCCTTGCCCCTGAGCTTCCTGCATCACAATGCCCGGCCGCCGGAGGCCTGGGACGTTCGTGCCCACGACCACCTTTATGTCGATATGAACCGCATGCCGGCCGAGGCGATCGACATGAAGCAGGCGATGCGAGCGTTGCCGCCGCTGATCAAGGGTTATCTCCGCATCGGCGCCTATATCGGCGATGGCGCCGTCGTGGATCACCAGTTCGGCACGACCGACGTCATGATCATCATGCCGGTTTCCGCGATGAATGCCCGTTACGTCAATTATTACGGCGGCGGCAACGGGCGCTACGCCAGCTAGTCGCTCCGCCGGCGCAAACGAACGTAAAGCGCCCCCGCGCCGCCATGGCGCCGGGACGCTTCCTCGAAGCCCAGCACCAGCCTGCGCAGTTCCGGCTGCGAAAGCCAATGCGGAACGCTCCGGCGAAGCACGCCGCGATCCGCGTCGTCCTCCCGGCCCTTGCCGGTAATCACCAGCACAAGCCGATCCCCGTTGCCGCGCGCGAGATGCAGGAAACCGATCAGCGCGGAATGAGCCTGCGCCTGCGTCATGCCATGGAGGTCGATGCGGCGGTCGACGCCGGTCTGGCCGCGTGCAAGCCGGCGGCGCGCCTTTGTTTCCAACGCCGCCATGGAGGGCAGCGGCGGCGAATAGGCCTTGGGCCTGCTTCCCACCGGCCTTTGCGGCGGTTTGGCTGCCGCTTCCACCTTCTCGGAGCGGGCAGCGACGGCTTCCGGAACAACCTCTGCCACCGGGGCAGCCAACGCCGGCTTCAGGCGTCGGGTGCCGGACCGGAGAAGGGGTTTGGCGCTCTGGCGCACGCGGTCCCAGAGTTCCCGCTCCTCGTTCGACAGCCGGCGCTTCATGTGGCCGGTCCCGGACGGGGCACGAGCAGAACCATTTCCGCAGCATGGCGGACGCGGCCTGCCTGCCGACCGGCCGCGTCACCGGAGCCGAAGAACAGATCCCCGCGCGAGGGGCCGACGATGGCGGATCCCGTATCCTGTGCGATCATCAGCCGGCGGAACGGCTTCTCCGTCCGCTCCGGATCGGCGACGCCGGACACGGTGACAAAGACAGGGGTATGGAAGGTTCCGAGCATCCGGTCCACGGCCAAGCTCCGACCGGGCGTCAGCGACACGCCGGCAGCACCGAGCGGACCATCGGAGGGGGCAAGACCGTCGTTGACCGCGAAGAAGATGAAGGACCGGTTCTCGCGCATAAGGTCGCGCGCCCGGTCCGGATAGGTCCGAAGCCACGCTTCGAGCCCCGACTTGTCGGCCTTGTCCTCCAGCAGCAGACCGCGTGCGATCGCCAGCTTGCCGATCGATGTATAGGCGTGGCCCGATTTGCCGGCGAAGCTGACGCGCAGCAACCGGCCATCCTGCAGGGACAAGCGGGCGGAACCCTGGATGTGGACGAAATAGGCATCCACCGGATCGCGCAGCCAGGCAATCTCCAGGTCGAGACCGGCAAGAGCGCCTTCCTCGATCGCACGCCGGTCGGAGAACATCTCCAGCCCGTTCGTCGTCTGCCGGGCGAAGCGGATCTCCCGGTCCCAACCGGCCGGGCGATCGGTGTCGGTAACGTTCACCAGATCCGGCGGCCGGCAATAGAGCGGCACGGGGAAATTCGGCGTCCGGATGGCCGATGCATCGACCTCCGGCTCGTAATAGCCGGTGACGAAACCCGGCTCGGCGACCGAAAACGGCGCGAACCAGCGCTCGAAGAAGGCTCTAGCCTGTTCCGCCAGAAGGGTCGGACCGGTTTGCAGGGCGCGGCGAGCAATGGCGACAAGATCCGTGCCGTCGACGCCGAGCCCCTTTGTGCTGGGCGGATCGATAACCGCGCGTTCGGCGCTCCGGTGAAAAGCCCTGTAGGCGGCGGCGTGGTCGTCCTCCGCCCAACCCGGAAGCGTGTCGAACCGAACCGGCCGCAGGAGGTCCGCGCCCGGCGAAACAGTCTTTTCCGGCCTGGCAGAGATCATCGCCGCGAGACGCTGGACCGCACTCAGGCGCTCTCGGTAGCCGAAAGAGCCCAGTTGGGATCGCGGCTGCGAATATCGCGCGAGAAGGTCCAGAGATCTCGGACGATCTGCACGTCGTCGGGATCGCCCTCGATCACGGCGCCCTGTGCGTCGCGCGTCACGCTGACGAGATGGCTGGTCAAGAGCAGCGAAATGCGTGTGTCGCGGCCCTCCAGGGACGCGGCCTTGATCTCCGGCTGGTCGACGCCGATCAGGCTGAGCTCGGTGTGGTGCCCCTGCTTCTCCCGCTCGTTGATCGCGGCGGAAAAGCCCTGGAACACGTCGGCGGCCAGCAAGCCCTTCAACGTGTCGCGATCACCTGACGCGAAGGCCATCACGATCATCTCGTAGGCCTTCCTGGCTCCGACGAGGAACTCGTCCACATCGAAGCGGCCGGAGGCGCGCGCGACCGCGACCAGCCCCTCGTGGACGGCGGAGCCCGGTCCGAAGCGATCCAGCGCAGCCAGATCGAGCGTGTCGGCCGGCGCAACGTCCTTGCGCCCGGTCGGCAGCATCACGACATTGTCATTACGCGGTTCGTTGCGCATGCCGGGCCGGGCATTCGGGCCCGATTCCGGCATTCGGCGGAAGTTCTGGTCCTGCCGTGGCGCGGGCTCGTTCCCTGTACGGCGGCCGAGCACGCTGCCCAGCCGGACAAAGATGACGACAGCGATCACCAGAAAGATAATGGAGTAGACATCGAAGAAGCCGCTCATTCCCGCTCTGGACCTTTCGCCTGCGCCCGGGGCACCCATATCATGAAGATGTAGGCATACGCTCCACCCGTTCCAACGGGAGAGAGTCACGCCCCGGATGACCTTACAGGGATCGAACACTCGTTAACATGCCTGTCGCTCTTGCAATCCTGTTTCTTCCCGTGGCCGAGATCGCCGTGTTCATCGCCGTCGGCCGCCATATCGGGATCGCCGCGACGCTGCTTCTAGTGGTGCTCTCCGCGCTCGCCGGTTCGATCCTCCTGCGCAATAACGGCCTGATGACCGTCCGCCGCATGCGGAGCGACCTCGCGGGCGGGCGCATTCCGGGCCCGTCCCTTCTTGACGGCATGACCAGCGCGCTGGCCGGCGTTCTGCTGCTGGTCCCCGGTTTCATCACCGACGTTCTCGGGATCGCAATCCTGATCCCCTTCACCCGCGCGCTGGTGTTCCGCGCCGTCGCGAGCCGCATCCGCGTTCGTACGGCCGGCGCGATGCGGCCGCGCGGCAGGGCTCCCGATCCTTTCCGCCCGGGCGGCCAGCAAACGCTGGACCTCGACGAGACGGATTTCCGCGTGAAGCGCCCCGGCCCGGATTCCCGGGGTTCCGGCACCCCCTGGCGTTCTCCCGACGAGCGGCGCTGATTCACCCGGCGGCGGCGTCCGATCTCGCCCGCCGCCTCCCCAACCATGCTCGTTGTGGCGGATTCATCTCCGTGCTAGGCGGGCTTAGCAACTCTTGAGAGCCGGTAGGTCATGAGCATCAACGGACAAGCGGACGCCCAGTCCGACGAGCAGGCACAGCCGGGAATCCACGTTCTCGGCCAGTATGTGAAGGACCTGTCCTTCGAAAACCCGAACACGCCTGCTTCGTTGCGGCCGAGCGAAAAGGCGCCGGACCTCGAAGTCAACGTGAACGTCAATGCCCGGCCGATCTCCGAGACGGAGTTCGAGATCGAGCTGAAGCTGGATGCCAACGCCCGCCGGGGCGGCGAGCCACTTTTCGTCGCGGAAGTCACCTATGCCGGGCTGTTCCAGATCCAGAACGTGCCGCAGGAGCACCTGCATCCGTTCGTGCTGATCGAGTGCCCCCGGCTGCTTTTCCCCTTCGCCCGGCAGATCCTCGCGGATGCGACCCGACAGGGCGGTTTCCCGCCGCTGCTGATCGATCCGGTCGATTTCGCGCAGCTTTACCGCCAGCGCATGTCGGAAATCGACGTGCAGCGCCAGGCTGCCAACCAGCCGATGTAAGATCGGCCGGTTCTCCCGAGAAAGATCAGGCGGCGGCTTCGGCCGCCGCTTCTTCGTTGTAGCGCGCCCAGAGCGGTGTCCCGCCCATGCCCGCGAGGAAAGCCCCATGCGCGGCCAGTTCCTCGGGCGTCAGGCGCGGCGCGAGCGGCTTCGGGCGCTGGCGGACCATCCGGGCCTCGCGGCGCGAGGCGCTCGAATGCCCGGCCGAGCCCAGTTCGAAGGTTGCCTGCCGGCCGCCCAGCAGCTCGATGTAGACTTCCGACAGGATCATCGCGTCGAGAAGCGCGCCGTGCTTGGTACGGTTGCTGTTGTCGATCCCATAGCGCGAACAAAGCGCGTCGAGGCTGTTCGGGCCGTTCGGATGGCGGCGCCGGGCCAGCATCAGCGTATCGACGAAGCGGTGATCCTCGATGATCAGCCGGCCGCAGAGCTTCAGCTCCATGTTGATGAAGCCGCGGTCGAAGGAAGAATTATGCGCGACGAGCGGACTGTCGCCAACGAATTCCATGAACTCGTCGACGATGTGCTCGAAGCACGGCTTGTCGCTGAGGAACTCGTCGGTGATGCCGTGGACCTGCACGGCTTCCGGGTGCACGGTCCGCTTCGGATTGATGTAGATGTGGTGGGTCCGCCCGGTCGGGATCCTGTTCAGGATCTCCACGCAGCCGATTTCGATCAGCCGATCGCCGTTGAGGCAATCCAGGCCGGTGGTTTCGGTGTCGAAGACGATCTCGCGCATGGTCTCTGATTCGCTCCAAACCGCGTCCGACGCAAGATACCGCGGACGCTAATCCCCTGCACGGACAAGATCGGCGAGGATTTCGTCGACCCCCGCCCGTGCCGCCTCGAGGCCGTGCCCGGTGTCGATGAGGTAGTCGGCGCGGCGGCGTTTTTCCACGTCCGGCATCTGTCGCGCCAGGATCTGCGCGAACTTTTCCTCCGTCATTCCCGGTCGCGCCAGCACGCGGGCACGCTGCACCGCCGGATCGGTCGTCACCACGGCGATCCTGTCGACGCGCGCCTCGGCGCCGGTTTCGAAGAGCAGCGGAATATCGAGCACCACGATGGGTGCGCCCTCCGCTCGCGCCCGTTCGAGAAAAGCGGCTTCGCCGGCGCGCACCAGCGGATGGACGATTTCTTCAAGCTGTTTCAGCGCAGGCGCGTTGCCGAGCACACGCTGGCCCAGCAATCGCCGGTCCACCGCACCCTCCCGCGTCGTGCCGGGAAAGGCGGCCTCGACCAGCGGAACGGCGGCGCCCCCGTAAAGCGCATGGACGAAGGCGTCGGCGTCATGCACCGGGACGCCTCGGGCGCGAAACATGCCGGCGGTGGTCGACTTGCCCATGCCGATCGATCCGGTGAGCCCGAGGACGATCATCGCGGGCGCGTCAGCGGCGCTCGATGTCGGCGAGGACGAGACGGCGGAGCTCATCGGTCACCTCCGGCCGCCCGCCGAACCAACGCTCGAACCCGGGCGCCGCCTGGTGCAGCAGCATGCCGAGACCGTCCGAAACGCGAAACCCCGCGTCTTTCGCGCCCTGCAGGAAGGGCGTGAGCAGCGGGACGTAGACGATATCGGCGACCATGGCGCCCTTCGGCGCACGGCTCCAGTCCACCGATACCGGCTGCTCGCCGGAAAGACCGGCGGAAATCGTGTTGACGAAAAGCTCGGTCGAGGGCGCCAGACCCGCGACATCGGCGAGCGCTCCGGCCACGACACGCGGACCGAAATGGCGAGCGAGATCGGCCGCCCGTTCGACGGTGCGGTTCAGCAGGGCGATCCGCTCGACACCCGCTTCCAGCAAGGAGTGGATCACGGCGCGCGCCGCGCCGCCGGCACCCAGCACGAGAGCGCTGCGCGCATCGCGCCAGCCCGCAAGCTGATCGTCGAGATTGGCGGAAAAGCCGTGCGCGTCCGTGTTGTCGCCGCAGAGTTCGCCGTCTTCCAGCCAGAGCGTGTTGACCGCGCCGAGACGGGCCGCGACGTCCGTCTTCCGCGCGCAGGCCCGGAACGCGCTCTCCTTGTGAGGCAGCGTAACGTTGCCGCCGACGAAATCCCGGTCCTTGAAGGTGCGCAGAAAGACTTCGAACTCCTCCACCGGCACGGGCACGGCGTCATAGCTGCCGGCAAGACCGGCACGGGCGAGCCAATAGCGATGGATGATCGGCGACCGCGAATGGTTGATCGGCCAGCCGATGACGAAGGCCTTGGGCGATGCGGTCAAGAAAGGACCCCGTAGGCACGCAGGAATTGAAGGAGCGGCAGCAATGGCAGCCCCTGGATGGTGAAGAAGTCTCCCTCGATCCGGTCGAAGAGCTGAATGCCGCGCCCTTCCACATGATAGGCGCCGACGCTGCCAAGAATCTCCGGCCCGGCTGCGGAGAGATAGTGCCCGACAAAGGCGGGCGGCAGATCGCGCATGGTCAGCGACGCCGTCGCGACATGCTGCCAGACGATCTCTTCGCCTATCGTGACCGCGACGGCGGAATGAAGCTGATGGGTGCGACCGGAGAGGGCGAGAAGCTGGCGGCGCGCCGCCTCCATGTCCTCCGGCTTGGAAAAGTGTTCGCCGTCGAGGTCGAGCACCTGGTCGGAGCCAATCACGAGATCCTCGGGAAAGCGGGCGCTCACGTCGCCGGCCTTCACCGCGGCCAGGAGTGCCGCCAGATCTTCCGGCGCGGCTCCGGCTTCGGCCAGCGGCGCTTCCGCGGCGCGCTCGTCGATGTCGGCCGGATGCACTGCGAAGTCGAGGCCGGCATTGCGGAGCATGCGCTGCCGGGCGGCACTGCCGGAGGCGAGGATCAGCTTCACGTCAGGCGCTCGCGATGTGCGCTCAGAAGCGCCACGACGGCCGCTGCCGTTTCCTCGATGGAGCGGCGGCTGACGTCGATCAGCGGCCAGCCCTGCCGGGCACAGAGCTTGCGGCTCCAGGCGATTTCCTCGGTGACCGTCGCCCGGTCGACATAGGATTCCATGGTTTCGTCCGTGCTCAGCATCATCAGCCGGTGCTGCCGGATCTGCACGATGCGGTCCGGGCTGGCGATCAGACCGACGACCAGCGGCTTCTTCGCCTTCAGGAGCGCTTCGGAAAGGGGGGTCGCGGGGATCAGCGGCACGTTTGCGGTCCGCACGCCCCGATTGGCGAGATAGATCGAGGTCGGCGTCTTGGAGGTGCGGCTGACGCCGACGAGGATGACCTCCGCGTCCTCCACGTCGTCCGGCAGCTGCCCGTCATCATGGGCGAGCGTGAAATTCAAGGCGTCGATGCGGCGGAAATAATCGGCGTCCAGCACGTGCTGCGCGCCGACGCGGCCCGAGGAGCGCGTTCCGAGGTAGGACTGGAAGGCGTTCAGCACGGGGTCCAGAACGGACACGCAGGGAATGCCCAGTTCCTCGCAGCCGGCCTGGAGCTTACGGGCGAGTTCCGCGTCCACGATCGTATAAAGCACGATGCCCGGCGCCTGCTCGACATCGCGCAGGCAGCGATCCACCTGCGCCGGCGTGCGGAGCAGGGAATGGATGTGCTCGATCGCGTGGGTCTGCTTGTACTGGACCGCGGCTGCCCGGCCGACATTGATCAGCGTCTCGCCGGTGGAATCGGAGATCAGGTGCAGATGGAAGTAGCGCGGACTGGCGTTCGACTGGGGCATCGGATCAGGGCGTTCGCGGGCTGGAACGCGCCTGAAGGCAGCCTGGGGAAAGTCCGGGATCTGCGGGGATAAAACGCCCCGGATCGGAGTTGTCGGCCGCTCTGCCCATTGCCCGTCCCGCTTCCGTCCAAAACGATCAACAGCCTCGCTGCCCCGGGACAACTTTCCGGCGTCTCTCGCGACGGTCGAATAACCCGGAAGCTATTAATACTCTGTTAACAGTTCGCCAAATCGGAGCTTGCCCGCTTGGTCCGCCGATTCCGGTTCGCGTTTCCAGGCTTTCTTCCCGACAGGCCGCCGACATATCCACAACGCTGGCGCGGCCCGGGATCACAGGATAAGGGTGTGGGCTAATTGGGGACGACGGCTAATTCCAGCAATTCACCCCCAAACAAAAGAAACAGACTCTCTCTAAGAGTCTCTCTTTTAGGAGATATGGGGATTGCCGAGAGCCGACGCGAAACTCCTCAGAGCCCTGAAGGGCGAAGCCTTCGAGGTGCCGCCGATCTGGATCATGCGACAGGCGGGCCGGTATCTCCCCGAGTACCGTGAAACGCGCAAGCGAGCCGGTTCGTTCCTGGATCTTTGCTACTCCCCGAAGCTTGCCACGGAAGTGACCCTGCAGCCGATCAGCCGGTTCGATCTGGATGCGGCCATCCTGTTCTCCGACATCCTCGTCATTCCCCAGGCGCTTGGCTATTCGGTCGAGTTCATCGAGGGCAAGGGACCGCAGGTCGAAACCGTGGATCTCGCGAAGATCCGCTTCGAAGACGCCGATCGGACCGTGGCGAAGCTGGAGCGGGTGCTGGAGGCGGTCGACCGTATCCGTGGGGTGCTTCCCGACGAGAAGCCGCTGATCGGCTTCTGCGGGGCTCCCTGGACGGTGGCGACCTATATGATCGCCGGTCATGGCACGCCGGACCAGGCTCCGGCGCGACTGGCCGCCTATCGCGACGAGGCAGGCTTCTCCCGCCTGATCGACATTCTGGTCGACGCTTCCGCCGCTTACCTGATCGCGCAGCTTCGCGCCGGCGCCGATTGCGTGCAGATCTTCGACAGCTGGGCGGGCGTTCTCGACGACGACCAGTTCCGGAAGTGGTCGGTGGAGCCGGCAAGGCGGATCATCGCCCGGGTTCGCGAGGCCGTGCCCGGTGCGCCGGTGATCGCCTTCGCCCGTGGGGCCGGCGCGCGTCTTGGCGATTATGCACGCGAAACCGGGGCGGAAGGCATAGGCGTCGACTGGACCGTGCCGCCGCAGATCGCGGCTTCCGTGGTCGGGCCGAAGCAGGCGGTGCAGGGAAACCTCGATCCGCTCCGGCTGATCGCGGGCGGCACGGCACTCGATAGGGGCGTCGACGACGTCCTCCTCGCCATGCGCGGCCGTCCACACATCTTCAACCTCGGCCATGGCATCACGCCGGACACGCCGATTTCCCACGTCGAACAACTGATCCGCCGGATCCGGAAAACCTGATGCTGACCGTCAAGGCCCTTCACATCATCTCGCTGGTCGCCTGGATGGCGGCCCTGTTCTATCTGCCCCGCCTGATGGTCTACCACGCCGACGTGCCCCCGGGTTCGCCGCAATCGGAGACCTTCAAGGTGATGGAGCGCCGGCTCCTCAAGGCGATCGCCAATCCCGCGATGATCGCCACCTGGATCTTCGGCATCACGCTCGCCACGATGGAGCATGCCTGGCCGGAGCACTGGCTGCACGCCAAGCTTCTCTGCGTCGTCATCCTCTCCGCCGTCCACATGGGCCTGGCCCGCTGGGTGCGGCTCTTCGGGGCGGACCGGAACCCGCATTCGGCGCGGTTCTACCGGATCGTCAACGAGATCCCGACGCTGCTTCTGGTGATCATCGTGTTCCTGGTCGTCCTGAAGCCGTTCTGAGCGGATTTTCATTCCCCCACGCCCCGGATCGGCTCCGATCAGGGACCCCTGAGGACGTGGGGGCTTGAGAATTCCTCGGGAGAGGCTTATCTAGGTCACAACTGGATCGCCGCGCCGCCCGGCGCGCTCCTCTCTCAGCGAGGCCCTCCCAGGGTTTCTTTGCGGAATTCCGGTTTCCTCCCCCAGACCTCTTTTCCCGACCGGGAACGATCGATGAATGAAATCAAACTTCAGGACTTGAAAGAAAAGTCCCCGACCGAACTCCTGAGCTTTGCGGAGGAGCACGAGGTCGAGAATGCGAGCACGCTCCGCAAGCAGGAGCTGATGTTCGCAATCCTGAAGCGGCTCGCCGAGCAGGATATCGAGATCATCGGGCAGGGCGTGGTCGAAGTGCTGCAGGACGGCTTCGGCTTCCTGCGCTCGCCCGACGCGAACTACCTGCCGGGTCCCGACGACATCTACGTCTCTCCCTCTCAGATCCGCCGCTTCTCGCTGCGCACCGGCGACACGGTCGAGGGCGAGATCCGCAGCCCCAAGGAAGGCGAACGCTATTTCGCGCTTCTGAAGGTCAACACGATCAATTTCGAGGATCCGGAGAAGACCCGTCACAAGGTCCACTTCGACAACCTCACGCCGCTCTACCCGAATTCGCGCTTCCAGATGGAAGTACAGGATCCGACCATCAAGGATCATTCCGGTCGCGTGATCGATCTGGTCGCGCCGCTCGGCAAGGGCCAGCGCGCGCTGATCGTGGCGCCGCCGCGTACCGGCAAGACCGTGCTTCTCCAGAACATCGCGCGGTCGATCACCACCAATCACCCCGAGTGCTATCTGATCGTTCTCTTGATCGACGAGCGCCCGGAAGAAGTGACGGACATGCAGCGCACCGTGCGCGGCGAGGTGATTTCCTCCACCTTCGACGAGCCGGCGCAGCGCCACGTTCAGGTCGCCGAAATGGTAATCGAAAAGGCCAAGCGCCTGGTAGAGCATGGCCGCGACGTGGTGATCCTCCTGGATTCCATCACCCGCCTCGGCCGCGCCTACAACACCGTCGTTCCGTCGTCCGGCAAGGTGCTGACCGGCGGTGTCGATGCCAACGCCCTGCAGCGTCCCAAGCGCTTCTTCGGCGCGGCGCGTAACATCGAGGAAGGCGGCTCGCTGTCCATCATCGCGACCGCGCTGATCGATACCGGCAGCCGCATGGACGAAGTGATCTTCGAAGAGTTCAAGGGCACCGGCAATTCCGAGCTCGTGCTCGACCGCAAGGTTGCGGACAAGCGCGTGTTCCCGTCCATGGACATCCTCAAGTCCGGCACCCGCAAGGAAGAACTGCTCGTCCAGCGTTCCGATCTTCAGAAGGTCTTCGTGCTTCGCCGTATCCTGTCCTCGATGGGCGTCGTCGATGCGATCGAGTTCCTTCTGGACAAGCTGAAGCAGACGAAGAGCAACAGCGACTTCTTCGACAGCATGAACACCTGACTTTGTCAGGCTGAGGCAAATCCCCGGCGGGTTTGCCTCAGCACCTCATCAAGGCTCCCGGCGTCCGTCGCCGGCGGCAGGCATCGGAAGGCGTCGCAGACGAAAGTCGCGGCGCCTTTCGCGTATGAAACCTTGGATAGCAGCGGATCACCCGCGGGAAGATCGTCAGGGTCGCCCACGGCAATGGCAAGCAGCGCCGGATCGCCTTCTCCGACCAGTCTCGCAAAGGTTTCCGCATCCGCGCGGATTGCTACGGCAAGGCGCCCGCGCAGGAGTTCGTCGAACCCGGATTGCAGGCTCGCGGTGCTGATCGGATCCGCCGCGATCTGTGCTGTGGCGGCTTTCAGAATGGCCTCGGCCCGGTCGCGGTAGAGATCCTTGGCCGTGATGTTGAAGAGCCGCGCCGCGTTCTGCAGCATGATGCCGCTGGCCGAAGGGGTGGCCTCGTCGCGATTGGAAAGGGCGGTGGCGAAGAGCGCCGCAGCGTCACGGGCGGGCAGTGAATAGGCGCCTTTCTCCGCATCGAAGTGAAAGCCGTCGGCGGCCGTGAACCATCGCTCCGCATCGGCGAGATAGACGGGATCGGCCTCCACCCCGTAAAGCGCCAGGGCCGCCGCGATCATCTGGGCGTAATCTGTCGCCATGCCGACGGGGAGGCGCGTGCCTTCGCGCCATGAATGAAGGAGGCGGTCGCCATCGGTCATTTCCGTCCGGACAAACCGGTAGCAGTGCCGCGCAAGTTCGATCCAATCCGGTCGGGAGCAGGCGAGGGCGGCCGCTGCGAGGCCGCGAATGGTCATGCCGTTCCAGTCGGCCAGAATCTTGTCGTCGCGGCCCGGCTGAGGACGCCGGTCGCGCGCCTCCAGCAGGATCGCGCGCGCGCGCCGAAGCCGGTCCTCGGTTTCGGCGTCCATCTCTCCGAAGGACGATGGTTGCAACCGATTGAGAACGTTGGTGCCTTCCCAATTGCCTCCCGCAGAGGCGTCGTAGACTTCAGCGAAGAGCTGGGCATCCTCCGCCGGGAGCAACGACTGTATCTCGCCGAGGCTCCAGACATATGTCAGGCCTTCCTCGTGCTCTGTATCGGCGTCGAGCCCGGAAGCGAAACCTCCGCCGGGCAGTTGCATCTCGCGGACGAGCCAGTCAATCGTTTCCGCGATGCGGGCCCGGAACAACCCGGATGGTGCCGTCGCTTCGGCCCAGGACATGAGGGCCAGCAACTGCGCATTGTCGTAGAGCATTTTCTCGAAATGCGGCACCCGCCATTGCGCGTCGACCGCATAGCGCGCCCAACCGCCGCCGACATGATCGTAGATGCCGCCCTGACAGAGATGACGCAACGTCGTGAGGACCGCCTGCCGGGCGTCGTCGTCGTCGTCGCGGATCGAGGCCCGCCAAAGCGCTTCCAGAACGGGAGCATTCGGGAACTTCGGGCCGCCCTGGAAGGAGCCGTGCTCGCGGTCCCAGATTTCGAGGGTTCGGCGGGTCGATTGCGCAAGCGTCTCGGCACCCGGTACGGCGTTGCCGGAACGCGCGCTTCGGTTGAGATGGTCGGTCAAGGCTTGGCTGTTCTGCAGCACAGCCTCGTCCTGCCGCTTCCAGGCATCGGAAACGCCTTCCAGAACCTGCCGGAAGCTCGGCATGCCGTGCATGGGCCTCGGCGGAAAGTACGTTCCGCCCCAGAAGGGCTTGCCGTCCGGCTTCAGGAACATGGTAAGCGGCCATCCGCCTTGCTGGCCAAGCGCATGCAGAGCCGACATGTAGACCTGGTCGATATCCGGCCGTTCCTCGCGGTCGACTTTGATGTTGACAAAATGGTCGTTCAGGACGGAAGCAGTCTCGCGGTCGCTGAAGCTTTCGCGGGCCAGGACATGGCACCAGTGGCAGGCTGAATAGCCGATCGAAAGATGGATCGGCACATTTCGTGCCCGCGCCTCGGCAAGAGCCTCGTCGGACCACTCCCACCAATCGACGGGATTGTCCGCATGCTGTCGCAGATAGGGGCTCGTCGCATTCTCAAGTCTGTTCAAGGGCGGCCTCTATCGGAATGGATACCATCTATGCACTGTCGAGCGGCGGACTTCCTTCCGGAGTCGCGATCATCCGGATTTCCGGCCCGCGCACCCGCGAGATCCTGACCGCCACCTGTGGTTCTCTAGCGGAACCCCGCCATGCCGCGCTGGTTCCGTTCCGCAATCTTGGGAACGGGGAGGAACTCGATCGCGGTCTCTGCCTCTGGTTTCCCGGTCCGGCAAGCTTTACCGGCGAGGATTGCGGCGAACTGCATGTGCATGGAAGTCGCGCCGTTGTGCAGGCTCTTTTCGCGTCGCTGTCTGGAGCCGGTTGTCGTCCGGCGGAGGCGGGCGAGTTCACACGCCGTGCGTTTGCCAACGGAAAGCTCGATTTGACCGAGGTCGAGGGGTTGGCCGACCTTCTCGCCGCCGAAACCGAGATGCAGAGAAGGCAGGCTGCGCAGCAAGCGTCAGGCGCACTCAGCCGCCTTTGCCTCGCCTGGCGCGAGCGGTTGATCGGCTTACGTGCGGAAGTCGAGGCGCGGCTGGATTTCTCCGACGAGGACGATGTGGGGGGAGAGACACTGCCGCTCGGTTTCGTGGACGAACTCCGCCGTTTGACCGACGAAGTGAAAAGAGCGCTGGCGGCAGGATCTACCGCCGAGCGAATCCGCAATGGCGTCCGAGTTGCTTTGCTGGGCAGGCCTAACGTCGGCAAATCGACCCTGCTGAACGCGCTCGCTGCGCGCGACGTTGCGATCGTCTCTGAGGAAGCCGGGACGACGCGGGACGTCATCGAGGTTCCGCTCGATCTGCGCGGCTATCCGGTGATCGTCTTCGACACGGCCGGCATTCGGGAGACCTCATCCGCTGTCGAGCAGGAGGGAATTGCGCGGGGTCGCCGAGTGGCGGCGAACTCCGATCTGGTGCTTTGGCTGGTGGACGGAGATGACGACGATCCGGCTCCGGAACTGGGCGAGGTGCCGTGCTGGCGTTTGCAGACAAAGGGAGATCTGAAGGCTAAGACTGCTCCGTCGGATATCTCGATTTCTGCCGCGAGCGGGCAGGGGATGTCGGAGCTTCTTGACCGGATCGAGGAGTTCGCCAGGTCCGTGAGCCCTCCCACAAATGAGGCCGTCTTCGTGAGGGAGCGCCAGCGGAGAGTTCTTGCAGATCTCTCGGAAACTCTCCAGCTATGCGTTGCCGGCAGTCAGCGTTCCGATGAGGTGCTCGCGCACTTGCTCCGGCAAGCCACGGATTGTATCGGACGGCTTACCGGCCGCGTGGACGTCGAGGCTGTCCTCGACCGGCTGTTTATGGAATTCTGCATCGGCAAGTGATTCGTCGATGTTTCACGTGAAACATGGATCAGCATGACTGAAACCCTGAATGCAGACGTGGTGGTGGTTGGTGGTGGACATGCTGGCTGTGAAGCCGCTGCCGCTTCCGCACGATTCGGCGCCAAGACGATCCTGCTGACCCATCGCTTCGCGACAGTAGGTGAAATGTCCTGCAACCCCGCGATCGGCGGGCTTGGCAAAGGTCATCTTGTCCGCGAGATCGACGCGCTGGACGGCTTGATGGGTCGGGTTGCCGATGTGGCAGGTATTCAGTTTCGCGTGCTGAACCGCCGCAAAGGTCCCGCCGTGCGCGGACCTCGTGCTCAAGCCGATCGCCGCCTCTACCGGGAAGCGATGCAAGCCGCCATCACGGAACAGGAGAACCTGACGGTCGTCGAAGGCGAGGCCGCCGACCTGCTGACGGTTGAGGGCAAGGTTGCCGGGGTGCATCTGGCGGATGGACGGGAAATAGTCTGTGCCGCCGTCGTGCTCACGACGGGCACATTTCTTCGCGGTCTGATCCATCTCGGTGAGAAGACGACACCCGCCGGTCGCTTCGGCGAAGCGCCCGCGCTTGGTCTCTCCGATACGCTTGCGCGAGCCGGTTTGCGTCTCGGACGGCTGAAGACGGGCACGCCACCCCGGCTTGACGGACGTACCATCGATTTCCCGAGCCTTGAACGTCAGCGGGGAGACGATCCGCCCGAGCCCTTCTCGGCACTGACGAAAAGCATCGACACGCCTCAGGTCGATTGTTTCGTCACCCGGACGACCGCTGAAACGCATCGGGTCATCCAGGAAAACCTGCACCGCTCCGCCATGTATTCCGGTCGGATTGAAGGCCGGGGGCCGCGTTACTGCCCGTCGATCGAGGACAAGATCGTCCGCTTTGCAGATCGCGAAAGCCATCAGATCTTCCTGGAGCCGGAAGGCCTCGACGATCCCACGATATATCCCAATGGCATCTCGACCTCTCTGCCCGAAGACGTCCAACTTCGGATCGTGCGCAGTATGCCGGGACTGGAGCGCGTCGAAGTCCTGCGCTGGGGTTATGCCATCGAATACGACCATGTCGATCCGCGCGAACTCGGACCCGATCTGGGTTGCCTGAAACTGCCTGGTCTCTACCTCGCCGGTCAGATCAACGGCACGACCGGCTATGAGGAAGCGGCAGCGCAGGGCTTGCTCGCCGGCCTCAACGCCGCACGCCGTGCCGGAGATACCGATCCGCTGATCCTCTCGCGCGCCGACGCCTATATGGGGGTCATGGTCGATGACCTCGTAACGCGCGGCGTTAGCGAGCCTTATCGGATGTTCACGTCCCGCGCCGAGTATCGGCTGTCGCTTCGCGCCGACAACGCCGATCAGCGTCTGACGCCCCTTGGGCTGGCCGCCGGCATCGTCGGCGAAGAGCGTCAGCGGGTGTTCGAGGTGCGAACGGACGCGCTCAAGGCAACGAGCGCGCATCTGCGCGAGCTCAGCCTAACCCCTAGTGAAGCGCGGCGAAATGGTCTCGCCGTCAACCAGGATGGTGTACGCCGAAGCGCCTATGACCTGCTTGCGCTCACCGACATGACGATCGCGAAGCTCGCGAGCGTCTGGCCCGAACTTGGCGATATTCCCGCGGACATTGCCGGCCAGGTGGAAACGGATGCGCAGTACGCCGTTTACCTCGACCGACAGCAGGCCGATATCGAAGCTCTGCGCCGCGACGAGCAGCTCACGCTGCCGGCCGAACTTGATTACTCCGGCATCGGCGGGCTCTCGAACGAAATTCGGCAGAAGCTCAGCACCGTACGTCCAGCCACGCTCGCCCAGGCGGCGGCCATGGAAGGCATGACGCCAGCGGCGCTCACCCGGCTGCTCTCCCACGTCAAGCGCGGACAGCACGTCAGGTTCGCCGATGCCGGTTGACATCTTGCCCGGCGATGCACGCAACGTTCTCTCCCGATTCGAAATCGAACCGGCCGCCGGAGAGCGCCTGAGCGTCTATGTGGAGCTGCTACGGAAGTGGCAGGCGACGCATAATCTGGTTTCGCACTCGACGCTTCCGGAAGTCTGGACCCGGCATGTCGCCGACAGCCTGCAACTTGTCTCCGACCTTCCGGAGCGGGGCCTGTGGATGGATGTCGGCAGCGGCGGCGGTTTTCCGGGGCTGGTCCTTGCGGTAGTCGCTGCCGATAAGCCGGATCTCCGGTTCGTGCTGGTGGAATCCAACGGCAAGAAGTGCGCCTTTCTCCGCACGGTCGCACGAGAAACCGGTGCACGGGCCGAGATCGTGCTCGGCCGGATCGAGGATCAGGCCGAGCGGTTCGGAGGCCGCGCCGACGTGGTTTCCGCTCGCGCTCTGGCGCCGCTCGACGATCTCTGCCGTCTCACCAAACCGTTGCTGACACCGAAAGGCGCGCTACTGGCGATGAAGGGGCAGGACTTCGCGGCCGAGGAGGCGGAGGCGGCCAGGAATTGGACTTACGATCTGGCCACCCGGCCAAGCCTCATCGATCCCGCCGGCTGCGTCGCCACCCTCCGTCATCTGCAAGCCAGGACATCACCGTCATGACCATTCCCGTGCCCGGCCTGCCCATCCGTCCTCGAGTTCTTGCCGTCGCTAACCAGAAAGGCGGGGTGGGGAAGACGACAACTGCAATCAACCTCGGCACTGCGCTGGCGGCCATCGGGGAAACCGTCCTCATCATAGACCTGGACCCGCAGGGCAACGCCTCGACCGGCCTCGGCATCGACCGCCACAGCCGCAGCACGTCGACTTACGACGTGCTGGTCGGCGACGAGACGCTCGCCGGCGTCACGCAACCCACTGCTGTGCCACGCCTTTTCGTCGCGCCATCGACGCTGGACCTGCTCGGCGTAGAGCTTGAGATCGCCGCGATGAAGGACCGGACTTACCGGCTCCGTTCGGCTCTCTCCGAACTCGCCGACGATGCCGAGGCTCCGGCCTTCACCTACGTTCTGGTGGATTGCCCGCCTTCGCTGAACCTACTCACGGTGAACGCGATGAGCGCGAGCCACGCCGTACTGGTGCCTTTGCAGTGCGAGTTCTTCGCCCTGGAGGGCTTGAGCCAGCTTCTGAGCACCGTGGAGCGTGTCCGCACGGGGCTGAACCCGCAGCTTTCCATCCACGGCATTGTGCTCACCATGTTCGACGGGCGCAACAAGCTGGCGGGGCAGGTCGTCGACGATGTCCGAGCGCATCTGGGCGACAAGGTCTACAAGACCATCATCCCCCGCAACGTCCGCATTTCCGAGGCGCCGTCGCACGGCAAGCCGGCGCTTCTGTACGATCTGAAATGCGCTGGAAGCCAAGCCTACCTGAAGCTCGCCAGCGAAGTGATCCAGCGCGAGCGCGCGCTGCGCGCCGCCTGAACTCGAACCGTCCGGAACAAGCACAATGGCACTGGAAACCCGCAAACGCCTCGGACGCGGCCTCGACGCTCTCCTCGGTGACTATCCCATCGCTGCCGTCGAAGCGGCGCCGCTGCCGGACGCCAGCCGGCGAACCGTGCCGGTCGGGTCCATTCATCCCAATCCGCGTAATCCTCGCCGCGAGTTTCTGGAGCGGGATCTGGAGGATCTGGCAGCCTCCATTCGCGCCCACGGCATCGTGCAGCCGATCGTCGTGCGCCCGATGGCCGGTCCGCGCGAAGGTTACGAGATTATCGCCGGCGAACGGCGCTGGCGCGCCTCGCAGCTGGCAAGCCTGCACGAAGTGCCGGTCCACATCATCGAAGTGTCGGACCGCGAAGCGCTCGAA
Source organism: Faunimonas pinastri (assembly GCF_900110915.1). Lineage (GTDB taxonomy): Bacteria > Pseudomonadota > Alphaproteobacteria > Rhizobiales > Afifellaceae > Faunimonas > Faunimonas pinastri. Next base: position 162,637 of record NZ_FOFG01000005.1, on the reverse strand, counting down.
CTTGCGATCGTCGAAAACGTCCAGCGCAGCGACCTCAACCCGGTCGAAGAGGCGATGGGTTACCAGGCGCTGATGAGCGAGTTCGGCTATACGCAGGCCGATCTGGGCGCGACGATCGGCAAGAGCCGCGTCCACGTCACGAATACGCTGCGGCTCCTGAAGCTGCCCCGCGCCGTGCTCTCGCGGCTGGAATCGGGCGAACTGTCCGCCGGCCATGGTCGCGCGCTGATCACGGCGCCGGACCCGGAAAAGCTCGCCCGCGTGGTCGTCGACAAGGGACTTTCCGTGCGTGAGACGGAGAAGCTGGCGCAGACCGCGCCCGAAACCCTGCCGGCCGTCAGGTCCCGCGCCCCAGCGGAGAAGGACGCCGATACTCGCGCCGTCGAGCAGGAGCTGTCGGAGCATCTCGGACTAAGCGTCGATCTCCGCCACAGGGCGGCCGGCAAGGGCGAGATTCGGATCAGCTACAGCAACCTGGAGCAACTCGAGGCGCTCTGCCGCAAGCTTCGCGCCTAGGGTGCGTACTTGCTAACACTTGAGGAGGTGAGCGAAGGCTGATTTCAGACTTCCGAAAGAAGCTTGAGCATGGCGCGCTACGATCTGAGCGAAGCGGAGTGGCGGATTGCTGAGCTGCTGCTTTCGCCAGTTGGCAAAGGTAAGCTCCGGGAAACGACCGACATGTCGTGAATGGCATCTTCTACGTTCTACGGACCGGTTAGCCCTGCGGGACCTGCCGGAGCGCTACGGCCCGTACACGATTGGTTATAACCGGTTCGAACGGGTGGACGAAAAAGGGCGTGTGGCTGGCCGTGTTCAAGGTCTTGAGGGAGCGTTCGCCGCAGAGCCTGCAGTTGGTCGACAGCTCGATCGTCCGAGCGCACCAGCGCGCCACGGGCGGTAAAAAGGGCTCCTGATCGCGCAATTGGCCGTTCTCGTGGCGGACTGCGCACCAAGATCCACGCTGTCGTGGACCAGGACGGCTTGCCGGTTCGGCTGCTGATCACGCCGGGCCAAGCCTCGGACAAGGCGGCGTTCCCGGAACTGCTCGCCGGACTGCCGCAAGCCACGGTCGACGTCGCCGATCGGGCTACGACAGCCGCGCCCTGATCGAACTGGTCGCCGCGCGAGGCGGAACGGCGCAAACCTCGACCCGACGTGAAGTCAAGTTCGGCGCTCCAGTCGAGCCCCGCCTCTATCGACGGCGCAACCTCGTCGAGCGCTAGTTCTGCAACCTCAACAGTTTCGCCGAGTCGCCACCCGCTTCGAGAAGCTCGCCCGGAACTCCCTCCCGGCCGTCGCCCTCGCCTCAGCGCGCATCTGGCTGCGCCCTCTTGAGTCCACGCCCTAGGGGCAGATCGGCATTCAGCGTAGCCAGATCATGATGGCGGCGAGATAGACGAAGCCGGTAAAGTGGATAGTGCGGTGATCGTAGGGGCGGCAAAGCCGCGAAGTGCTTGAGTTTGCGGAAGAACCCCTCGATGAGATCCCGGTGCTTGTAGGCGATGGCATCGCGGGGTTGGAAGTCTTGCGGCAGCAATTGGAGGGGACCACCGCTTGGGCGTTCATGCTGACGATGCTGGCGCGTAAGGCATTGCTGTCATAGGCTTGGTGATGTCGTCGGTCTGGCTTGCGGTGATGATGAACCGCAGTGGCCGACTTATCGTGTCGGTCAGCATGTGGATCTTGGTGGTCAGTCCGACTCGGGAACGCCCCAGCCCCCTTTTGTACTCGCTGCCTGCTGGAGCGGGCGAAGGATGGTGCTGTCGATCCTGAGGTATTGGTTGTCGCGATCGGCCGTCAGTGCCTCGAAGACCGGCTCCCACACCCGGCATGGCCACAACGGCCCGAGGCGGCGATGCGCCATCTTCCGCTTGCCGTAGATGTTCCGGCGTCACATCAATGCGTGCCTGAGCGCAGCACCCACAAACATCCACTCACGAACAAGGTAGTCCGACCCGGATCCCAGCCTTCCCCGGCGGCAACGGTGCGATCCGTGCCCACTTCCTGTGATCTGCCCCACCGCTTGCTCGTCATAATCCGCTCCGCGCTCCCGCACAGGAACCCTGTGAATCAGCACTCAACCCGTTTCGGAATCCTGGAAGTCGATCCGCGCCTAGCGGCCCCGGCCCGCGCGGCGGGCGAACCCGGCGATCCTGTAGAGCGCGTCCGAGACCGCGGGCATTTCCAGCGCAGGCTGGCGGCGCGCCGTGGAAACGGCCTCGCCGACGATGGAGCGGGCGCGCCGGAGATCCGGCAGAGACCAGCGTGAGAGCGTTTCCTCCACCGCGCCGCGGCGCTTGAAGAAGATTGGGGGACGGGCGCGGGAAACGACGTCACGGGCCCTCGCCCCCGTTTCCATCTCCGTCCGCAGGCCGTGCAGCGTCAGGAGATGACGGAGCGCCTGCGCCGCCAGCGCGGACGGCGATGAACCGTCCAGCCTGAGCCGCTCCAGCGAGGCTTCCAGAACCTCCGCGCGCCCTAGCATGGCGGCGTCGATGATCTGGTCGGTCCGCGATTCCAGGCTGTCGCGGATCACGGCTTCGACGTGTTCCAGGCGGATCGGGCTTTCCTCGCCGGCATAGGTCAGGAGCTTGGCTACCTCCGAGCGCGTCACCAGCCGATCGCCGCCGAGGCTGCCGGCAACGAGTTCCAGCGCATCCGGCTCGATCGTCTGTCCGGCCTCCGCGATCTGTTGCTGGACCTGCTGGGTGACGCCGCGGGCGTCGCTCTCGTAGCAGGGAATGGCGGCGGCGTGTCCCGAACCTTCCACGCCCTTGCGCAAGGGGCTGGTGTTCTTGAGATCGCCGGCCTCGATGATGACGTAGCCCTGCTCCAGCGGCTGCTTCAGGAGTGGTTCGACGGCGGGCTGCAGGTTCACGCGGCCATCCGAGAGCCGCACCGTGACGATTGGCTCGCCGCCGAACAGCGACACCGCGAAGATTTCATCGGCCAGGCGACCGGGATTGCCGGAGATCTCGTCGGTCCCGATCCGTACGACCGACCCACCGGCCGGATCGCGCAAGCGCGCGACGGCCTCCAGCACGCGTGCCCTCTCGGTCACGGCTCCGGCGTCCGGACCGTAGAGCAGAAAGATACGGATGCCGGGCGGGGGCGACGCCACATAGCGATCCGCCCCCGCCGCGTCGACCGTGGTCATCCTCCGTGCGTCGCGAAGTAGGCGGCGATGCGGACCTGGGCGAGGCTCGCGAGCGCCGCTGCCGCGCGTTCCTGCGCGTCCTTGTCGGCGCGCGCGTTCGCGAAGCTCTGCGAGGAGTGGTTGTAGGAGGTCTGCGTCGTCACATGGTCGGCGATCAGGGCCTTGTTCGTCTGCTTGTCCTCCACGAGGAAGGAGAGCTCGCCGATGATCAGGACTACCGAGGCGGTGCCGGTCACGGGGGCGACGGCCGCGTCCTGCTCGTGCAGGTTCAGCTGATAGGTCATGTGGTAGCGTGTCTCAGGCGCCTCGGCGCCGCCACGAATGCCGAAGAGCAAGGTGTTGCGGAACACCTGCTCGACCCGGTTGCCCGGCGCGTCGACCTGGATCGCCGGCATGTTGGCGGCCGCACCCGACTTGCCGTCCGGGCCCGCCGCATAGAGCGGCCGGACCTGGCATCCGCCGAGAGCAACCATCAAACATAGGGCGGGAACCGCCCATTTCGCGTTACGCCACGACATTGACGATCCTATTCGGCACGATGATTACCTTGCGCGGGACACGCCCTTCGAGGAACCGCTGAACGGATTCCAGAGCGAGCGCTTCCGTTTCGATCTCAGCGTTGGAGGCGTCGGCGGCGATTGTCAATTCACCTCGCTTCTTGCCGTTGACCTGGACCGGCAGCAGCACCGTGTCCCGGGCGAGCAGATCCTGCTGCACGTCCGGCCACGCGGTTTCGCCGACAAGCTGCTCGTGGCCCAGAACACGCCAGAGCTCTTCCGCCAGATGCGGCATCATGGGGGCGATCATCAGCACCAGGAAATCGGCTGCCTCGCGACGCGCCCACGCGGCGCTTCCGTCCTCTGAACCCGTTGCCGCGCTGATCGCGTTGGTGAGTTCGTAGAGCTGGGCCACGGCACGGTTGAAGCGGAGGCGCTCGATATCGGAGATGACGGCATCGAGCGTCCGGTGCGTCTTGCGGCGAAGGTCCAGAGCGTCGGTTCCGAACTCCGCCGGACGGGTGACGTTCGCGGGCACGGTCTCGGCGATGCGGCCGATCAGCCGCCACAGGCGCTGGACGAAGCGATGCGCGCCTTCCACGCCCGCTTCCGTCCAGATCACGTCGCGATCGGGCGGCGAGTCGGAAAGCATGAACCAGCGGGCGGTGTCGGCCCCGTAGGTGCCGATGATCTCGCTGGGATCGACGGTGTTGCGCTTCGACTTCGACATCTTTTCGATGGAGCCGATCGTCACTTCCTCGCCGTTCTCGATCAGAAAGGCGGTGCGCTTTTCCTCATCGACCACGAAGCGGATCTCGTGCGGCGCGATCCAGCGGCCATCCTCGGCGCGATAGGTCTCGTGCACCACCATGCCCTGCGTGAACAGACCGGCGAAAGGCTCGTCGACGTTGGACTTGCCGATCCGGTGCAGCGCGCGGGTGAAGAAGCGGGAATACAGAAGGTGCAGGATCGCGTGCTCGACGCCGCCGATATACTGGTCGACGGCCATCCAGCGCGACAGAGCTTCCGGCACCGTCGGCTCGTCGGCATGCGGGGCGGTGAAGCGGATGAAGTACCACGAGGAATCCACGAAGGTGTCCATCGTGTCCGTCTCGCGCCGCGCCGGGGCACCGCAGGAAGGGCAGGCCACGTGCCGCCAGGTCGGGTGCCGGTCCAGGGGATTGCCCGGACGGTCGAACTCGATGTCGTCGGGCAGCACGACCGGCAGGTCGGCGTCCGGCACCGGCTGGGCACCGCACGTCTCGCAATGGATTATCGGGATCGGGCAGCCCCAGTAGCGCTGCCGGGAGATACCCCAGTCGCGGAGGCGGAAGTTCACCTCGCGCTCGGCCATCGGCTTGCCGTCCACGGTGCGACCTTCGAGGCGCCTGGCGACTTCGTCCTTGGCTTCGTCAACGCCCATCCCGTCCAGGAAGGCGGAATGGATGTGAACGCCGTCGCCGGTATAGGCCTCCGCACCGACGCCGAACGTCTCCGGGTTCTCGCCTTCCGGCATCACCACGGGGAGGACTGGCAGGTCGTAGGCCCGCGCGAAGTCGAGATCGCGCTGGTCATGGGCCGGGCAGCCGAAGATCGCGCCGGTGCCGTAGTCCATCAGGATGAAGTTCGCGACATAGACCGGCAGCGTACGGCTCTCGTCGAAGGGATGACGGGCGCGGATACCGGTATCGTAGCCGCGCTTCTCCGCCGTCTCCAGGTCCGCCGTGGCGGTGCCCATGCGGCGGCACTCCTCGATGAAGGCCGAGAGCCCGGCATTGCCCGCTGCGGCCGCGGCGGCGAGCGGATGGTCCGGTGCCACTGCCAGGAAGGCCGCGCCGAACAACGTGTCCGGGCGGGTGGTGAAGATCTCCAGCGTGTCCTGGCCGGCCGCGTTCGCCTCCAGCTCGAAATGCACGCGCAGTCCTTCCGAGCGGCCGATCCAGTTGCGCTGCATCAGGCGCACTTTTTCCGGCCAGCGATCCAGCGTCTCCAGTCCGTCCAGCAGGTCCTGCGCGAAATCGGTGATCGTGAAGAACCACTGCGTCAGTTCGCGCTGCTCGACAGGCGCGCCGGAGCGCCAGCCGCGGCCGTCGATCACCTGCTCGTTGGCCAGCACCGTCTGGTCCACCGGATCCCAGTTCACCTTGGCGGTCTTCCGGCGGACGAAACCCGCCTTCAGGAAATCCAGGAAGAGCTTCTGCTGCCGGGCGTAATAGTCGACGTCGCAGGTGGCGAATTCCCGCGACCAGTCCAGCGAAAGGCCCATGGACTTCAGCTGCGCCCGCATCGCGGCGATGTTCTCGTAGGTCCAGGCCTTCGGATGCACCTTGTTCTGCATCGCCGCGTTTTCCGCCGGCATGCCGAAAGCGTCCCACCCCATCGGATGCAGCACGCTGAAGCCCTTGGCGCGCTTGTAGCGGGCGATCACGTCACCCATCGCGTAGTTGCGGACGTGGCCCATATGGATGCGGCCCGACGGATACGGGAACATCTCCAGCACGTAGTATTTCGGGCGGGGATCCTCGTCGCGGGCCTCGAACAGGCGCTTCTCGGCCCAGACGGATTGCCAGTGCGCCTCGACGGGGCGAGGATCGTATCTTTCGGTCGACATGGAATGCAGACTGTTCTTATGGGGGATGTGGACAGACCTTCATCATGATTGACCGGTAGGGTCAACCATCACGAACCCGGCGAATCAGAACGGACGGCATGAACGCGGAAACCCGGCTGAACGAAATCCTGCAACGCATCTCGGCCGCGAACGAACATGCCCGGCAACAGGCAAGCGGGCGTGCCGGGCGCGCGAGGCTGGTGGCGGTATCCAAGACCTTTGTCGCGGAAGACGTTCTCCCGGTGCTTCAGGCCGGGCAGCGCGAGTTCGGCGAGAACCGGGTACAGGAAGCGCAGGCGAAATGGCCGGAACTCAAGGGGGATTTCGACGGTGTGCGCCTGCACCTGATCGGTCCCTTGCAGACCAACAAGGTTCGCGAAGCGGTCGCGCTTTTCGATGTCATCCACACGCTCGACCGGGAGAAGCTCGCCGCCGAGCTGGCGCGCGAATTCAGCCGGCAGGAGCGGCGACCGGAACTCCTGGTGCAGGTGAACACCGGTCGCGAGCCGCAGAAGGCCGGAATCGATCCAGAGGAGGCGGAGGCCTTCGTGGAGCGCTGCCGCTCCGTGCACGGGCTCGCGATCCGCGGACTTATGTGCATCCCGCCGGCGGACGAGGATCCGCGCCCGCACTTCGATTCCCTGTCCGCCCTGGCGGTTCGGTTCGGTCTCCCGGAGCTCTCCATGGGGATGAGCGGAGACTTCGAGGCGGCGGTCGAGGCGGGTGCGACGCTGGTGCGGGTGGGGAGCGCGATCTTCGGCGGCCGGCCTAAGCCGATCGCCTGAGGTCCGAGCGCGCACGGCGCTTTCGTGGCGCGGCGTCGATGGCGAACTCCGGGTTCGGCCCGAGTACAGCCAGCAGCCGCAGCAGGGCACGCCGCTCCAGAGCGACGCAGCCCTCCGTCGGCTTTCCCTCGGGTCGCCTGATGTGAAGGAAGATGGCGCTCCCGGCCCGCCGTATGCGCGGGCGGAGATTGTAGTTCAGGATGCCGACCAGGTCGTAGAGGCCGTCCTCCCGCCACATGCGCTCGTGCGAGGAAGCGGGGGCCCGGCGCAGCGGCCTATTATACCGCCCGTCCAGCGGGTCGTCGCACCAGACGTCTCCCGGGCGCAGCGTTTGCTGCGGAATCCGGGTCGCCGGTCCCACGATGCGGTCACCGCGCACCCGCAATTGCAGCAAACGAAATCGACCTGACGGGGTCGCCCCGTCGCCTTCGCGCTTGATCCGCGTCACCCCGCCCTTGCCGAGCGCGCAATCGAACACCAGATTCCCGCAACAGAGCTGTCCGGTGCCGCGGCGGCCCGGGCGGCTTCGGACGTTAACCAGCATCGAGTAAATAGTACGCTTCCGTTCCCGATGCCTCACCCCTGCCGTATTCATACCGCCACTCCCTAACCGCGACATTTGATGCTTGGGCGCGGGCACCGATGTCCTCAACCTGTTGAAACGACGACAATTCATGGCCGCTTCCCGTACCATCCTGCTTGTCGATGACGATGCCGATCTCGTGGAGATCCTGAGCGAACAGCTCAAGCTCTACAACGAGTTCGAGCTTGCCCATGCCGGAACGGCGGCGGCAGGCATCAAGACCGCGCAGGAAATCAAGCCCGACCTCATCATCATGGATGTCGGCCTGCCCGATCTCGACGGCCGCGAGGCCGTGAAGCATCTCCGCAAGTCCGGCGTCAACGTGCCCATCCTCATGCTGACCGGGCATGATTCGGATTCCGACGCCGTTCTGGGGCTGGAGGCCGGCGCCAACGATTATGTCGTGAAGCCTTTCCGCTTCGCCGTCCTCGTCGCCCGCATCCGCGCCCATCTTCGCCAGCACGAGCAAAGCGAGGACGCGACCTTCAATATCGGTCCCTACGTCTTCAAGCCCTCCTCGAAGATGCTGATGAACGACGCCACCAAGATCCGGCTGACCGAGAAGGAAACCGCGATCCTGAAGTTCCTCTATCGTGCGACCGATCGAATCGTGACGCGGGACGTTCTTCTTTCCGAGGTTTGGGGCTACAATTCCGGCGTGACCACGCATACGCTGGAAACACACATCTACCGCCTCCGTCAGAAGATCGAGCGGGACCCCTCCAATGCGGAGATCCTGGTGACCGACGGCGGGGGCTACAAACTCGTCCACTGAGCGGAGTCGCCCTTGTCACTTGCCTCGGATATCGACAGCCTCCGGCAGACGGCGTTCTTCGAGGGATTTCCGGACGAGCATCTTCGCTTCATCGCGCTGGCGGCCGAGCCTCGGACTTTTCGTGCGGGCCAGCGGATCTATCAGGCGGGATCGCTGATCGGCAGCACCTATGCCATCACGTCCGGCAATCTCGTCGCCATTCTCGGGCGCGGGCAATTCGCCACCCGTCGCCAGATCGGCGCCGGCAACCTGATCGGCGAAACGGCGCTGCTGGTGGAAAGCCGCGCCACCGAGACGATCGAGGCGGAAACCGAGGTACGTGCGATGCAGCTGCAGCGCGCGGTCTTCCGCCGTCTCCTGGAAGAGTATCCGGAGCTCGCCCGCGATCTCCGTGCGAAATTCACGGCCACGCTGCAGACGGCACTGGGGCAGTACACCGCCGGCGCATCCTCCATGATGCTGGAAGACTGAGCGCGAGCTCCCGCTTGCCCTTACAGCGCCTCGCGATGCTGCTCAGGCGAACCTGACGAGCACAGGCACATGGTCCGACGGGCGCGGCCAGTTCCGGGCTTCCCGCAGCACTGTCATCTCCTGAGCCTCCGCCGCCAGATCCGGCGTCGCCCAGACATGGTCCAGCCGGCGACCGCGATCGTTGGTTTCCCAGTTCGGCGAACGATAGCTCCACCAGGTGAAGAGCTTTTCCTCCGGCGGCACGAAGTTGCGCATCACGTCCACCCAGGGACCGGCGACGCGCATCCGCTCGAAGCGCTCCGTTTCCGGCGGGGTGTGGCTGACGACCTTCAGAAGCTGCTTGTGCGACCAGACGTCGGTTTCCAGCGGCGCGACGTTGAGGTCGCCCACCAGCACGGAACGCGGGCCGGCGAGTCCCGCCGCGCAAGCCTCCATCTCTTCCAGGAAGGACAGCTTGTGGGCGAATTTCCAGTTCGCTTCCGGGTCCGGCTCGTCGCCACCGGCGGGAATGTAGACGTTGTGGATCGTCACCGGGCGATCCTCGTAATCCACCTTCACCGAGATGTGCCGGGCGTCTTCGCGGCCGCAGAACAGGCGCTTGTCCGTGTCGCTCAGGGGCAGGCGCGAGGCGATGGCGACGCCGTGATAGCCCTTCTGCCCGTGCATGGCGATGTGGGTGTAGCCGGCATCGCGGAAGGCGCCCGACGGAAAGTTCGCGTCGGGGCACTTCGTTTCCTGCAGGCAGATGACGTCCGGCGCATGCTCGGCGAGAAGCCGGGCGACGAGGTCGATGCGGAGGCGAACGGAATTGATGTTCCAGGTGGCGATGGTCAGAGGCATGGCGTCTTTAAGGACGAAGCGCGACCGATGTCGAGCCTTGCCTGACGGGATTGCTCCGACGGATGGAATGAAGAGGGGGAGAGACGGGCCTGAAAAGGCGAGACGTCCAGTCCGGGCAGACTGGACGTCTCTTGCGGAAGCTGCCGATCGTCTCGGCGCAACGAGATCCGGAGCGAGACGGGGGGCATGTTTCGGTCGGACCTGTCGCGTTCCGCACCGTTAAGATGGGGCGTCCCCGACCCGTTTCAAGCGTCCTACTTGCGTTCCCGCGCCGCGTTCGTGACGGAGGTGTAGCTGATCTTGAAGGTCTGGTCCGGGATCGGCATGCCATACTTGATGTTGAAGAGATCGACCGACGTATCGAGCCCCTGCTGATCCGTCACGGTCCAGTGGCGGAGCTCGTCCGTCTGCTTGTCGAAGACGAGGCTGAGCTTGCCGCCGCCGAAGCGGCGATCGTCGGAAATGACGACCTGGATGAGGTCCGGTTCGATTTCCACGCCGGTCACCTTGCTGGAGCTGGACAGGTCGAGCTGCGAATCCAGCAGGAATTTCAGCGGCGTCTGCGACAGCGGCCAGAGATCGTAAGTGACGAGGCGACGGTCATGGACCAGCACCGACTTGCCGTCGGAGACGACGTCCAGCGTCGACGGCGCGGCATAGTCGAAACGGATCCGGCCCGGCCGGGAGATATAGAACCGGCCCTGCGTCTTTGAGCCGTCCGGCCCGTACTGCACGAAATCGCCGGACATGGTGGTGTAGGCGGTGAACTTGCGCGAGACGAGCTGCAGCGCCTGCACCTGCTGGGCGGTGAAGGCAAAGCCGGCGCTCGGGAGCATGACCAGGGCGACGCCCGCGGCCATCATCAGGCGCCGGGCAAGCGAGGTCGGCTTCTTGGGTACTCTGGACGTCATCTCTGATCCTTTCGTCCCTCCCCAGTTAAGTCGGCTTCACGTCCAAACAAGGGCGTGAAGCCGAAGGGAAGGGGCGCATGGCGGGAAGGCTGCGGCTCAGGCGGCGCTGTCCTCGCCCACCAGGATCTCGCGCTTGCCGGCATGGTTGGCGGGGCTGATCAGCCCTTCCTTCTCCATGCGCTCGATCAGCGAGGCGGCGCGATTGTAGCCGATCGACAGGCGGCGCTGGATGTAGCTGGTGGAAACCTTGCGGTCGCGCAGCACCACGGCAACGGCCTTGTCGTAGAGGTCGTTGGACTCGTCCAGCGTGTCGGCCACGGCCTCCACGTTGCCGCCATCCATCTCCTCGTCGGTGATCGCGTCCAGGTAGTCCGGCATGCCCTGGCTCTTCAGGTGCGCCACGATCTCCTCGACCTCCTCGTCGGAGACGAAGGGCCCGTGCACGCGCTGGATGCGGCCGCCGCCGGCCATGTAGAGCATGTCGCCCTGGCCCAGCAGCTGCTCGGCGCCCTGCTCGCCCAGGATGGTGCGGCTGTCGATCTTCGACGTCACCTGGAAGGAGATGCGGGTGGGGAAGTTGGCCTTGATCGTGCCGGTGATGACGTCGACGGACGGACGCTGCGTCGCCATCACGACATGGATGCCGGCGGCGCGCGCCATCTGCGCCAGACGCTGCACCGCGCCTTCGATCTCCTTGCCCGCGACCATCATCAGGTCGGCCATCTCGTCGATGATGACGACGATGTAGGGCATCGGCTCCAGGTCGAGTTCCTCGGTTTCGAAGATCGGTTCGCCGGTGTGCTGGTTGAAGCCCACCTGCACCGTGCGGGTGATCATCTCGCCCTTTTTGGCGGCCTGGCCGATGCGCTGGTTGTAGCCGTCGATGTTGCGGACGCCGACCTTCGACATCTTCTTGTAGCGGTCCTCCATCTCGCGGACCGTCCACTTCAGCGCGACGACGGCCTTCTTGGGGTCCGTCACGACGGGGGTCAGCAGGTGCGGGATGCCGTCGTAGATGGAGAGTTCCAGCATCTTCGGGTCGATCATGATCAGCCGGCACTGCTGCGGCGTCAGCCGGTAGATCAGCGACAGGATCATGGTGTTGATCGACACCGACTTGCCCGAACCGGTGGTGCCGGCCACCAGCAGGTGGGGCATCTTGGCGAGGTCGGCGATGACGGGCTCGCCGCCGATCGTCTTGCCAAGCGTCAGCGCCAGGCGCGCCTTGCTGGTCTCGAAGTCCTCCGAGCCGATCATTTCGCGCAGGAACACGGTTTCGCGCTGAGCATTCGGCAGCTCGATGCCGATGACGTTGCGGCCGGGCACCACGGCGACACGCGCGGCGATGGCGCTCATGGAGCGGGCGATGTCGTCGGCGAGACCGATGACGCGGGAGGACTTGATGCCGGGCGCGGGCTCCAGCTCATAAAGCGTGACCACGGGGCCGGGGCGAACGTTGATGATCTCGCCGCGCACGCCGAAATCGTCCAGCACGCCTTCCAGGAGCCGCGCATTGTGCTCAAGCGCGGCCTTGTCCACGGAGGGATCGCGGCGGCGCACGCCCGGCTCGCGGAGAAGCTCCACCGGGGGCAGTTCGAACTCGCCGGCAGACTGCGGGCGGCGCACATGCGGCGGGGCCGGACGGGCGGCAGCCTTGGGGCTGATCGCCGGCGCCTCGACGGTCGGGGCGGCGCGCTCGGGAGCGCGCCGCTCCGGCATTGGACGTTCGGCGCGCTGGACGATTCCCCGCGTGGGCATCTGGAAGTCGGTCATCTCCGGCTCGGAGGCGGCGGCTTCAGCCCGCGCAGCGGCGGCGGCAGCAGCCTTCGCCGGAGCGTTCTGGGCGAGGCGGCGGAGCAGCAGGCGGGGCGTGAAGGACGGCGTCCGGGCGGGTTCGCGGGGCTGGATCGCCGGGCGGGACGGACCCTGTTCCCGAGACTGGGCTGTTTCGCGGGACTGGCCCTGCTCGCGGGACTGAACGGGGGCAGCGATGCCGATCGGGCCGGAGAACCCGGACTGCCGGTCGTCGTCGAACCCGTCGTCGAAATCATCATCCTCGGCCCCATGCGCCTGGGCGTAAGCGGGCTGGTGGTCCTCGGCGAAATCGTCCTCGTATTCCGGCTGCTCGTATTCCGCTTCCGCATATTCCGGCTCGAAGGCGGGTTCCGCACGACCCTGCTGCGCGCCGAAGACAGGCTCGCGACGGCGCGGAGCGGGCACTTCGCGGATGGCCGCGGCGGGATTGGCGGGCAGGTCGGCAACCCGGCCGGAGCGGCGGCTCATTCCCGGCTCACGCAGCGCCGGGCGAGACGTGCCGGCCCGGAGCGCCGGCGTCGGCAGCTTGCGGATCCGCCGCTTCAGCATGGAGCGGGCGGTGAGGCCCCAATGGGCGGCAAGGCCGGCAAGCACGCCGAAGCGGCTGCCTTTTTCCTCTTCCTCGATCTCCGCCTCGTCCTCGTAGAAGCTTTCCGGATCGACCGTGGCGGCTTCGGGAACGACACGGGCGCGCAGGCACGACGCGATCAGGAGACCGAGGGCGAAACCGGCCGAGATCACGAAGAAGGCGGCATAGAAGCCGTCGGAAAGCTCGCCGGTGCGAGTGAAGCTGCGCGGCAGGCGCAGGATGAGGTCGCCCGTGGCGCCGCCGAGATCGCTTTCCAGCGGCCAGTTGCCGAAGCGGGGAAGGCAGGCCAGCGCCGCGGCAAGCAGGATGGTGCCGCCCAGCCAGAACAGGACCTGAAAGCCGGGTTGGCGCGGCAGGCGCAGGCGGAACATGTTCCAGCCGACGACGAGCAGCGGCAGTACGAGACCGACGACGGCCAGTCCCAGCCCCTGCATGGCAAGATCCGCGAAGACCGCGCCGGGGTGACCGAGCAGGTTGTGCGCGGCCCGCTCAGACGAATAGCTGAGGCTCGGGTCGTCCACATGCCAGGTGACGAGGCTCAGCACCATGGCGCCGGCGAGCGCGATCATGGCCAGACCGCCTGCACCGGCCGCATGGCGGGTCACGAAGCTGCGGATCGGATTTTCGGAGCCGTGATAGGATTCCGTCGCGGTGTAGGCCATGCTCGCAATCGTCTCGCAAGTGTCAAACGTCCATCTCGGGACGAAGTTAGGGCGGGGAAGTTAAGACGCTACTAACCACACCGGCGAGTTAACGGCTCCGTTGACCGTTCAGGCAAAAGAAAGGCCCGGCCGCATGGCGGCCGGGCCCGGATTTCAGCGAGGCTGACGCGGTCAGACGTGCAGCAATTCGCCGTGCTGGTTGATGTCGAGGCCTTCTTCCTCTTCCGCCGGCGTGACGCGCAGGCCCGTCACCACGCGGCAGATCATCAGGATGATGAAGGTCATGACACCGGTATAGACGATGGTGACGACCACGCCCTCGACCTGGGCCAGGAGGCTGGCATTGGCGCCGGCCGGGTTGATGCCGGCATCGGCGAAGACGCCGGTCAGGAGGGCGCCCACGATGCCGCCGATGCCGTGCACGCCGAAGGCGTCCAGCGAATCGTCATAGCCGAGGGCCTTCTTCAGGTGGACGGCGGCGAAGTAGCAGACCAGTCCGGCGATGATGCCCAGGAAGAAAGCGCCCATCGGGTTGACGAAGCCGGCGGCCGGGGTGACCGCGACGAGGCCGGCGACGGCACCGGACAGGATGCCGAGCACGCTGGGCTTCTTGATGACCATCCACTCGATGAACATCCAGGCGAGCGCCGCGGCTGCGGTGGCGATCTGGGTGTTGATCATGGCGGCGCCCGCGAGGGCGTTGGAGCCCACGGCCGAACCCGCGTTGAAGCCGAACCAGCCGACCCACAGGAGCGAGGCGCCGATCAGCGTCAGGATGAGGTTGTGCGGGGCCATGTTGACCTGGCCGTAGCCGAGGCGCTTGCCCAGAACGAGGCAGCAGACGAGGCCCGCGACGCCGGCATTGATGTGGACCACCGTGCCGCCCGCGAAGTCGAGAACGCCCCAGCTGCCGAGGAAGCCGCCGCCCCACACCCAGTGGGCGATCGGGCAATAGACGAGGATCGACCACAACGTCATGAACAGCAGCATCGCCGAGAACTTCATGCGTTCAGCGAAGGCGCCGGTGATCAGGGCCGGGGTGATGATCGCGAAGGTCATCTGGAACATGATGAACACATATTCCGGAATCGTGCCCGCCAGCGGGCTGATGGACCCGACGCCGATGCCGCGCAGGAACATGTGCGAGAAGCTGCCGATATAGGCGCCGGGAGCCGCCGGATCGTTGTTGGTGAAGGCCATGGAATAGCCGACCACGAACCAGATCACCGTCATGAGGCAGGTGATCGCGAAGCTCTGCATGGTGGTCGCCAGCACGTTCTTGCGACGGACCATGCCGCCGTAGAAGAGCGCGAGACCGGGAATCGTCATCATCAGGACGAGGCAGACCGACGTCAGCATCCAGGCGGTGTCGCCGGTGCTGATGGCGGATGCCGCGGTTGCGGCGGCGGCCGGAGCGGCAGCTGCGGCGGGAGCGGCCGTGGTGGCGTCCTGCGCGAAAGCCGGAGCGGAAAAGGCCGCCATGGTGGCGGCGGCGGTCAATAACTTACCTGCGGACCAGCGCATCGGTTGTCTCCTGGAAATAAGTGTGACGGCGCTCACAGCGCGTCGGAATCGGTTTCGCCGGTGCGGATGCGCACGGCATGTTCGATGGAGGTGACGAAGATCTTGCCGTCGCCGATCTGCCCCGTCTTGGCCGCGGCGGAGATGGTGTCGACGACGCGCTCCACCTCGATGGCCGGAACCACGACCTCGATCTTCAGCTTCGGCAGGAAGCTCACGGCATATTCGGCGCCGCGATAGATCTCGGTGTGGCCCTTCTGCCGGCCGTAGCCCTTCACTTCCGTCACCGTCAGACCCTGCACGCCAAGGCCGGTCAGCGCATCGCGCACCTCCTCCAGCTTGAAAGGCTTGATGATCGCCATGATCAATTTCATCAGCTTCTTCCTCCTTCCCCAGCCGCAAAGCGGCCCCCGGCCAGCCGAAGCCGGCCGCCATTGTCACCTGATCTCCAAAATTCGTGCCAAGTGTCGGATAAGAGGAAGCAGCCCGTTTAACGGGCATCCTGAGGATTCGCTGCGCAGGCGCCACAAAGCTGCCTGATGGGCCGCCTATTAAATAATCATACTGCCTGATCGGGCATCATTTTGAGGTGACGCGGATCAATCCTTCCTGTGCGACGGAGGCGACGAGCACCCCGTCGGCCGTGAAGATCTCGCCCCGGCTGAAGCCGCGTGCTCCGGAGGAGGACGGCGTTTCCATCGCATAGAGGAGCCAACCGTCGAGAGGGCAGGGGCGGTGGAACCAGATGGCGTGGTCGAGGCTCGCCACCTGCATGGCGGGATCGAAGAGCGCCTTGCCGTGCGGGAAGAGCGCCGTGTCGAGCAGCGTCAGATCGGAGGCATAGGCCAGCACGCACTGGCTGGCGAAGCGCGGCGAAATTCCGCCCCCCGCGATCGGCGTTTCGGACGGGGCCGGAACCGGGCCGGTGGCACGGAACCAGACATGCTGCCGCATCTCGCGCCCCTCTCGCCGGAGATAAAGGTCCATGTCGACGGGCCGGATCTCGATCGGCCGCTCGCGGCTCCAGAAGGCGCGGAGCAGCGGGCTCGCTTCCTCCAGCATGACGCGCTTCAGATCATCCTGCGTCGGCAGCGTTTCGGGCGCCGGCACGTCCGGCATCGTTGCCGCGAAATCGAGGCCCGGCTCCTCCACCTGGAACGAGGCGGAAGCCGCGAAGATCGCCTTGCCGTGCTGGATCGCGGTGACGCGCCGGGTGCTGAAGCTTCGCCCGTCGCGCAGCCGGTCCACCTCGTAGACGATGGGAACCGTCGGATCGCCCATCAGCATGAAATAGGCATGCAGCGAGTGCGGGCTCCGCTCTTCCGCCACGGTGCGGCAAGCGGCCGCCAGGGACTGCGCCACCACCTGGCCGCCGAAGACGCGCTGCCAGCCATCCTGTGGGCTCCGGCCCCGAAAGAGATCGGCCTCGATCTGCTCAAGATCCAGAAGTTGCAGGAGGTTTTCCATGGCAGTCGTCATGCTCACTCGCTTTCGCACGCCGATCCCAATATGATCGCGCGACGCGGGAACGTCGACAGAGCGCGCTCCCAAGTCAAGCGAGGCGAGTTCGTGAACGCAAGATCCGAAGCAGCAGAACCGGATATCCTGATCGCCGGAGGCGGCAGCAACGGGGTCGGGGCGGCTCTCGCCATCGCTTCCGCCGCGCCGGATCTGCGCGTCCAGATCGTCGATGCGGCGCCGCCGGTTTCTCTTTCCGAGCGCGGCGCGAAGGACGAACGCGCTTCCGCCATCGCCGCCGCCGCGCGGCGCATGCTGCAGCAGCTCGGTGCCTGGAACGAAATCGAGCCGCATTCGCAGCCGATCCTCTCCATGGAAGTCACCGACAGCCGCACCAGCGACGTGGCGCGCCCGGTGTTCCTTACCTTCGGCGGCGAAGTCACCGAGGGCGAGCCCTTCGGCCATATGGTGCCGAACGGAGTCATGGCGCGGGCGCTGCAGTCGCGCGCCGAAGCGGCGGGTGTCGTCTTCACCGCGCCGGACCGCGTTTCTTCCTTCACCAGCGGGCCCGGACGGGTGGAGGTGAAGCTTGCTTCCGGCGAGACGCGGCGGCCGAGGCTCCTGATCGCCGCCGACGGCGTGCGCTCGCGGCTTCGCACGCTGGCCGGCATCAAGACTGTCTCCTGGCAATACGGCCAGACCGCCATCGTCTGCACCGTGCGGCACGAGCGGCCGCACAATGGCGTGGCGATCGAGCATTTCCTGCCCTCCGGTCCCTTCGCCATCCTGCCGCTCACCGGCAATCGCTCCTCGCTGGTGTGGAGCGAACGGGCCGAGGAAGCCCGCCGCCTGATCGAAGGCGACGAGTTCGTCTTCCAGATCGAACTGGAGCGGCGCTTCGGCCATCGCCTCGGCGCCATCGAGGTGGAAGGTCCGCGCCAGGGCTTCCCGCTCGGCCTGACGATCGCCCGCGATTTCGTTCGCCCGCGCTTCGCGCTGCTGGGCGACGCGGCGCACGGAATTCATCCGATCGCCGGCCAGGGTCTCAATCTCGGTCTTCGCGACGTGGCGGCACTGGCGGAGACGCTGGTGGAAGCGCATCGGCTTGGACTGGACCTCGGCTCGCTCGACGTGCTGAAGCGCTACGAGCGGTGGCGCCGTTTCGACACCTTCCAGATGGGCGTCACCACGGACGTGCTGAACCGCCTGTTCTCCAACGATTCCGCCCCTGTGCGGGCGGTGCGCGACTTCGGTCTTTCGGTCGTCGATCGCCTGCCCCGCATGAAGCGCATGTTCATCGGGGAGGCCGCCGGCCTCGGCGCCTCCGGTGACCTGCCGCGCCTGTTGCAGGGCGAAGCGATCTAGAAGTTAGTCTAGGCCGCAGACCCATAAACAGGGTTTCCAAACCCGCTGATGCGTGAATCAGTTCTCCTGCAAGGAGACGAGCATGGCGCGGTTTGATCTCACGGATTTCGAGTGGTCGGTGATCGAGCCGCTGCTGCCGACGAAGGTACGTGGGGTGAAACGGGTGGATGACCGGCGGGTGCTGAACGGCATCTTCTGGCGGCTGCGGACGGGCGCTCCCTGGGCGGACATCCCGGCGCGCTATGGTCCGCATACGACGTGCGTGAACCGCTTCAACCGCTGGCGGCGGGCGGGGCACTGGCAAAGAATATTGGAAGCGGTGTCAGCAGCTTACGAGGGCGATGTCCAGATGATCGACTCCTCATCGATCCGGGTTCACCAGCACGCCGCCAACGGCAGTAAAAAGGGGGACCCGGTTGCATGGGTCGCTCGCGCGGCGGCCTGACCACCAAGATCCACGCTCTGGTGGATGCCAACGGATTGCCGATCGCGCTCAAGCTCACCGCGGGTCAGGCACACGATGGCCGCAGTGCCGCCGACATGCTCACCACTCTCGGCGATGGCGACGTGCTCCTCGCCGACCGCGCCTACGACAGCGACGCGCTCAGGATCGAGATGGCGGCACGCGGCGCTTGGGCCAACATCAAGCCCATGCCGAACCGCAAGCGTCGACCGCTCTTCAGCACCTTCCTCTATCGCTACCGCAACCTCGTCGAGCGCTTCTTCAACAAACTCAAGCAGTTCCGTGCCGTCGCCACCCGATACGACAAGCGCGATGACAACTTCCTCGCCTCAGTCCAACTCGCCAGCATCCGCATCTGGCTGCGACATAATGAGTCGGTGGCCTAGAACTTAGTCCGGGAAGCGGCGTCTGCCGCCGCTTCCGTTTCCGCCGGAGCGGGCTCAGCCCGCGTGCGACTTGTTCATGTCCACGTGGCGCATGACGATCAGCGTCAGCACCGAAGCGATGGCGGCGATCACGCCCAGCATCATGAACACATCGAAATAGGACAGCAGCGACGCCTGCGTCTGGACCGTCTGCCCGATCAGCGCGATGGCGCGGCTGTTGGCATCCCCGGCGCCCCCGGGCTGGTGATTGAAGTAGCTCGTCATCGCGTTCAGCGTGTTCTGGTAGGTGAGGGACGTACTGGCGATATGCTCCGACAGGCGCGACTGGTGGAACTGCTCGCGCCGGTCCAGCACGGTCGTGGCCATGGAGATGCCGATGCTGCCGCCGAGATTACGCGCAACATTGATAAGCGAGGCCGCCTGCCCGGTCTTTTCCGGCGGCAGGCCGTCATAGGAAGCCGCGGTGATCGGGATGAAGATGAAGGGCAGGCCAATCGTCTGGTAGATCCGCGCCCAGGCGAAGGTGGAATAGTTCGCCTCCGGCGTCAGATGCGCCATGTGGTAGAGCGACAGAGCGATTACCGCCATGCCGAAGGTGATCAGGTATTTCGGCTGGATGACGCTGGTCAGCCGCCCTGCCAGCATGACCAGGAACAGCATCACGACGCCTCCCGGCATCAGCGCGAGGCCGGACCACGTGGCGTTGTAGCCGTAATTCTCCTGCAGGAGCTGCGGGATGAACTGGGTGGAGCCGAACAGGATCATGCCGACGGCCAGCATCACGAAGCATGAGGTGCCGAACTGGCGACGGAAGATCAGCCCGACATCGAAGATCGGGTCCTTCCGCAAGAGTTCCCACGGGATCAGCAGGATCAGCGCGAGCGCCGAGAGGATGGAGAACACCACGATGAAGGGGGAACTGAACCAGTCGTCGATCTGGCCCCGGTCGAGCACGACCTCCAGGCAACCGAGCCAAAGCGCCACCAGCGCGAAGCCGATGTAGTCCACCTTGATGCCGTTGCGGACGAGCGCCTTGCGTTCCTTTTCCAGAACGGCCGGCTCATGCACCAGCCACTGCACCAGCAGGAGCGAGGCGATGCCGACAGGAATGTTGATGAGGAAGATCCAGTGCCAGCTGGAATGGTCGGTGATCCAGCCGCCCAGCGTCGGCCCGATGGTCGGGGCCACGATCACCGCGACGCCGTAGACGGCAAAAGCCAGTCCGCGCTTGGCGGGCGGGAAGCTGTCGGCCAGCATGGATTGCTCGCTGGGCGCCAGCCCGCCGCCGCCGAGGCCCTGCAGCACGCGGAAGCCGATCAGCATGCCGAGGCTCGTGGAAAGCGCGCAGCCGAGCGAGCTGACCGTGAAGAGCGCCACCGACATCATGTAGAAGCGCTTGCGGCCGATCACGCTGGAAAGCCAGCCGCTGACCGGCAGGATGACCGCGTTGGAGACGAGATAGCTGGTGAGAACCCAGCTGCTCTCGTCCTGGCTGGCGGCCAGACCGCCGGCGATGTGGCGCAAAGCGACATTGGCGATGGAGGTGTCCAGCACCTCCATGAAGGTGGCGATGGAGATGACCACCGCGATGATCCAGGGATTGCGGCCGCCCGCGGCGGAGCGCTCCATGCCGCCGGCGGCTCCTTTGTCGTTACCCTTGCGCTTGCCCCTGCCGGATGACTTGCCGGACGCCTGGGCTGGCGTCTTGCGGGGCTTCGCCTTGCCCCCGCCTGCAGTGGCCGCAGCGCCGTTCGCCATGCCGCTACCGGACGGTCACGGTCGGCACGACCGACATGCCGGGGCCGAGCTCGACATCGGGCGCCTCGTCGAAGACGATCTTCACCGGCACGCGCTGCACGATCTTCACGTAATTGCCCGTGGCGTTCTCGGCAGGGAGCAGGCTGAAGGCCGTGCCGCTGCCGGCCTGGATGCTGTCCACATGACCGTTGAAGTGGCGAGCGGGGTAGGCATCGATCTTGATCGTCACCGGCTGGCCCGGACGCATCAGGTCGAGCTGCGTTTCCTTGAAATTGGCCGTGACCCAGACCGTGTTCGGCACGATCGTCATCAGCGCCGTGCCGCCGGCGGCATAGGCGCCGATCGCGCCGGAGAGATTGGCGACGCGCCCGTCGACCGGAGAGGTGAGAATGGCGCGGGAAAGGTTCGCTTCGGCCTGTGCCTTCTGCGCCTGGGCGCTTTCAAGCTGGGCCTGCGAGCTCTTCTTCTGGGCCTGCAGCACCTGGACCTGCTTCTGCTGCGCGACGACGGCGGCTTGCGAACTGGCAAGGGCAGCCTGCTTCTGCGTCAGGTCGGACACCGCCTGCTGGGCCCGCTGGGCCGAGCCGGCGCCGGTCTTCACCAGCTCCTGGTAACGCGAATTTTCCTGCTGGGAAAAGGTGAGAGCCGCCTGCGATTCCGTCACCTGCTTCTGCGCCTGATCGATACTGGCCTGCTGCGCCTCGATCTGCGCCTGCAGGTTGGTGATCGAAGCGTTCGCCTGGTCGATCTGCGCATCGGCCTGCGCCAGCGACGACTGGTAATCGCGCGGATCGATCTTGGCGAGAACGTCGCCCTTCTTCACCTGCTGGTTGTCGTTGACGAGAACGGCCGTGACCGCGCCCGCGACCTGCGCGCTGATCGTCACCGAGCGCGTATCGATGAAGGCGTCGTCGGTGTTCTCATAGTTGCGCGCGTGCAGCCACCAGAGGACCGCGCCGACGATCAGCGCGATGACGAGGATGACGACCGCGGCGACGATGATGGGATGGCGCCGGACGATCCCGCCCACCTTTTCGCGGGCGCCGCCCTCGTCCTCGCCTTCGCCCTCATCCTTGTCGTCGTCGTTCGAGCCTTCGTCCTCGCCGTCGTCATCCGAGGCGGAGCGGCCGCGCTCGTACCCGTCGCGCCAGATGTCCTGTTCGCGCTGGGCGTCGGGAGAGGGGTGATAGGACGTTCGGAGGGTCTGGCCAGCCGGTTCCGGCTCTGATTGGGTCGGGCGCTCGAGCTTTTCGCGCTCATCCCGCTCCGGGATGCCGTGCCGGTCCAGATCCTCGTCCGCCAAGACATGCTCCCATGTTCAACCGGTGCCGAACGGTCGAAACCGTCCGAAGTTCCCGAAGGAGTCCCCCGGCGGCGTCACGGCAGCGTTGCGTCAGTCTTCCGCCAGCGGGCGAGCCTCTTCCTCCAGGAGGATCGGGATGCCGTCGCGGATGGGGAAAGCAAGCTTGGCCGCGCGACTGATCAGCTCCTGCGCCTCGCGGTCGTATTCCAGCGTGGTCTTGGTCAGCGGACAGACCAGGATCTCCAGAAGCTTGGGATCGACCTGACGATTCTGTCGCCCGAAACTGGCGGGCGCGGCACTCTCCGGCCCGGAAGCTTCGGAAGGGGCGGCGTCCGGGGTGTGATCGCTCATGGGTTCCTCATGGGTTTGCGATTGGGGCCGCCGCGGTCGCACGCGAGCGCGATGGCGCTCACTGAAGCGCCGCGCCCTCTTCCCCGCCGGCCAGCGCGAACTGCGTCATCGCGATCAAGGCGTTCGCCCGGGCGGCATGATCGGGCGCCTCCAGAAGCACCTGCTTGTCCGCCGGGCCCCACGGACTCATCATGGAAAGCGCGGTGACCAGGCCGGCATTGGATGCGCGGTCGACGCTTTCCCAATCCGCCTCGAGGCCTTCGGAATCGAGATAGGCGCGGAACGTGGCCAGCAGCAGCGGCCGGTTCACCTTGTCCTCGCCCTCGCGCGGCTCTTCCAGGTCGCGGAACCCGTCCGTGGATACCTTGAAGCAGCGGAAAGGCCGGCCCGAGGCGACCTCGCCGCGAAGCCGGAAGCGGGTGACGCCGGAAAGCGTCACGAGATAGCGGCCGTCGCCGCTTTCCGCCAGTTGCGTGATGCGGCCGAGACAGCCGATCTCGCAGAGCTCACCCGCAACGCCCCCGCCTCCGGCGGGAGCGCGCCCGAGCCGGGGCTGCACCATGCCGATCAGCCGTTCGCCCGCCATCACCGTGTCGATCATCTCGACATAGCGCGGCTCGAAGACGTTCAGCGGCATCTGCCCGTTCGGCAGCAGCAAGGCTCCGGACAGGGGAAAGACGGGCACCTCGGCCGGAAGGTCCGTGGGGTGCTCGTAGCGCTTGTTGCCGGCCATCACCGTCATGGCTGCTGGAGATCCTCAGGCAAACAGCAGGGACGACAGGCGCTGGCGCCCCTTCAGGGTTGCGGGATCCTTCGGGCCCCACGCCTCGAACAGGGTGACGAGCTGCTTGCGGGCGGCCTCGTCGTTCCAGGCGCGGTCGCGACGGATGATGGTGAGCAGCTGGTCGGCCGCTTCCGTCCGGTTGCCGTGGGCGTTCAGGGCGAGGGCGAGATCGTAGCGGGTCTGGTGGTCGTCGGGATCGGCCTCGAGCCGGCGCTGGAGATCGGCGGGCAGGCCGAGATGGGCCGCGCCCTCCGCCAGTTCCAGCGCGGTGCGGGCGGCGATCAGCGAAGGATCCTTGTCGGACCCCTCCGGGGCCTGCGAAAGCAGCGCGCTTGCCTGTTCCAGTTCGCCCAGCGCGATGAAGCAGCGGACGAGGCCGGCCAGCGCCCCGGTGTTTTCCGGATCGGCCTGCAGGATGCCTCCGAAGAGGCCGGCGGCATTCGGGTAGTCCTTGGCGGCCAGGAGATCGGACGCCTGCTGCAGCGCCGCCTCGATATCGGCCGACCCGTCGGCTTCGCCGGGCCCGGAAATGCGGTCGATGAAGGCGCTGACCTGGCTTTCCGGCAGGGCGCCCATGAAGCCGTCGAGCGGCTGCCCGTCCTTGAAGGCGATGACGGCGGGAATCGACTGGATGCCGAGCTGCCCGGCGATTTCCGGGTGATCGTCGATGTTCATCTTAACCAGCCGCACGCGGCCCCCAGCGGCCTTCACGGCCTTTTCGATGACCGGCGTGAGCTGCCGGCAAGGTCCGCACCAGGGCGCCCAGAAATCGACAAGCACCGGCACGCTCATCGACGGCTCCAGCACGTCGGCGCGGAAGCTCTGCGTGGTGGTTTCGCGGATGAGATCGCCACCCGCACCGCCGGCGGGAGCGGCAGCGCCGGTTTGCCCCGGCCGCGCACCGAAGCCGGCGGGGGCGGAAGCGGTCGCTCCGCCCGGCTTCCTGTTCTGCCCGAAGATCAAATCGTCGACGCCCATCGCGGTCCCCTGAAATCCTGTGACCCTTATTTGGCGTGCCTTGCCGGCAAAGCAAACCCTTTCCGTCCGCCCGGGGCGGTTGAACCGTTCAGATCTCGGTGGAGACGTCGACGATGTGGGGCTCGTGGCCCGTCGCCCGCAGGAACGCCAGGAGATCGTCGCGGCGGATGGTGGTGGTCGCGGTGTTCTCCAGCGGGTGGAAGTTCATGACCTCATGCGCCATGAGGCCCGCTTCCAGAAAGATCGTGACGCGCTTTTCCGTGTCGCAGAGCGCCGCGAAGGGCGTCACGGACCCCGGCTGCACGCCCAGCACTTCCGCCATCAGCTCCGGCTTGCCGAAGGAAAGCCGCGCCGAACCGATGCGCTTGTGCAGCGTCTTCATGTCGATCGGCCGGTCCTCCTCCGCGACCAGCAGAAAGAGTTCGCCCTTGGCGTCCTTGAGAAACAGGTTCTTGGAATGACCGCCGGAGATCGTGCCGCGAAGCGCCTGCGATTCGGCCACGGTGTGGAGCGGCGGATGCTCGATCGTGCTGGTCGAAATCCCGAGGCGATCGAGAAAGGCGAAGAGGCCGGCTCTTGTCGCAAGGGCCGGAGAGGTCGGCGCGCCGGTCGTGAGGGTGTCTGTCATGCGGTCTCCTTGGCGGCGCGGGCGAAAATCGCCCTCGTGAAAAAATCCACAATCAGGGCTCAACAACCCTGTTGCAATCCCGTCCGGCTTGCGTCATATACAGCCGCGCTGGCCGAGAGGCTGGTTCGAGCGGGTGTAGCTCAGGGGTAGAGCACAACCTTGCCAAGGTTGGGGTCGAGGGTTCGAATCCCTTCGCCCGCTCCAGTTTACTTCCACAAAGGCCGCGGTTCACCGCGGCTTTTGTCGTTTTCGGGCTTTGTTATTTCGATCCGGGCCGGTGCGGCCCTTCTTCCATTCAGCGAGCGTATAAGTCCCGCCTGCGCGTAACCGCGTGATGCGGATGGCTCCATCGTCCATGTTTCTCCGGACGCTTCTCCCGCCCGGGTTCCGGGAGTAGGAAGTTCCGGGCAGCCGAGATGCGGAGGGCGGCATGACGGGAGTTCTGACGCCCCGGCAGCGGCGCGAGTTGGGGGAGTTCGTCCGGGCGCAGCGGGAGAAGTGCGCGCCCGAGATGGTGGGCATCGCTCCGGGCGGACGACGGCGCACGCCGGGCCTGCGGCGGGAGGAGGCGGCGCAGCTCTGCGGCCTCAGCGTCACGTGGTACACATGGATCGAGCAGGGGCGCGATGTTGCCGCTTCAGCCCCCGCCCTGGCGCGGCTGGCGCGGGCGCTTCGCCTCAGCCGGGCCGAACGCGCCTATCTCTTCGAGATTGCGGGCAGGCGCGACCCGGATCACGACGGTCAGCCCGGCGAGCCGCTGCCGGAAGCGGCGGCGGCTGCCGTCCATGCCATATCGTGCCCGGCCTATATTCTCGACCGCGAGTGGAATGCGCGGGCCTGGAATGCGGGAGCGGGGCGTCTCTTTCCCGGCTGGCTGGACCGGCCGGAGCAGCCGAACCTCCTGCGCTTCCTGTTCCTGGAGCCCACCGCACGGTCGCTGATCGACGACTGGGAGCGGCGGGCGCGGCGCATCACGGCGGAGTTTCGCGCCGCCTGCGGTCTGCATCCCGATGACCGGGCATTGCGGGCGCAGATCGAGGCGCTGCATCGGGAAAGCCCGGAATTCGCGCAGTTCTGGGCCGAGCACGGCGTGCTCGCCCGCGAAGGCGGCGCACGCACGTTCCGTCATCCGGTCGATGGTTTTCTCCGCTTCGAGCAGGTGACGTTCGAACTCGCCGGCCACGAGGACTTCCGGCTGACCATGCTGGTGTCGCCCTCGCGAAAGGAGGGGTAAGCGGCAGCCGGGTGTCGGTTATACCAGCATAAATGCGCATCTTGTAAGGGGCTTCGGGTCGGGCATTCTCCGCTGAGACGTGGAGGAAACAGCTTTGTCCAGACAACATCGCACCCTGGTGCAGGAACAATTCGGGCCGCAGGCGCGGGCCTATGTGGAGAGCGCGGTCCATGCCGGCGGCGCGGATCTCGACGCGCTGGCGGCGATCGTCGAGAGGGCGGCTCCGGCGCGGGCGCTCGACCTGGGCACCGGCGGCGGCCATGTCGCCTACCTCCTGGCGCGGCATGCGCGAGAGGTGACGGCAGCCGACCTTTCGCCCGACATGCTGGCGGCCGTCGCGGACACGGCGGCGGAGCGCGGACTGACCAATCTCCGCACCGCGGAGGCTCCGGCCGAGAGATTGCCCTTCGGCGACGGCGCGTTCGACTTCCTCGCCTGCCGCTATTCCGCCCATCACTGGCGCGATTTCGAGGGAGGACTGCGGCAGGCTCGCCGCGTGCTGGGGC
Organism: Faunimonas pinastri; assembly: GCF_900110915.1. Taxonomy (GTDB): domain Bacteria; phylum Pseudomonadota; class Alphaproteobacteria; order Rhizobiales; family Afifellaceae; genus Faunimonas; species Faunimonas pinastri. The sequence continues at coordinate 136,206 of NZ_FOFG01000005.1, read as the reverse complement.
CGGGAGCGCCCGCCGTCTTTATCGATGCCTGCGCTCCGGCCGCCGCTTCTCGACACGTATCTGCAGGCGGTGGAACTGCTGCGGGATACCTCGCATGCCCGCGATTATTCGGCGGCGGAATGGCAGGCGGCGCTCGGTCGCTGCGGCTTCGAGGTGCGGACCTGCCGGACCTGGCAGGTGCGCATGGATTTCCCTGTCTGGGTCGCCCGCATCCGGACGCCGGAACTGCATGTCGCCGCCATCCGTGCCCTGCAGGCGGCCGCGTCGGCGGAGGTCCGCGCGCATTTCGCCATTGAGGAGGACGGTTCCTTCATGCTCGACGTCGTCATGATCGAGGCGGTGGCGGCGTGAGCATGGCGGACGCGTCCGCGGCTAAGTTCGATACGGGACGCGCGGCCGAATATGCCGTGCAGAGCCGTATCGCGCTGGCCGGCTACGATGCCTGTCACGAACTGGCCGCCTGCATTCTCGCCGCAGCGCTGGGGCGAGGCGGCGAGGCACGCATCCTCATCGGCGGCGCCGGCGGGACCGCGCAGGAGATCCTGACCGCCGCGCCGCAGCAACAGGGCTGGCGCTTCACCGCCGTCGACCCTGCCCCGGCCATGCTCGGCCTCGCGCGTGAGGCGGTCGGGGAGGCGGGGCTCGACGAGCGCGTGACGTTTCACGCGGGCCGGATCGAAGATCTGGGTGCGGCGGAGCGTTTCGATGCCGCGACGCTGATCGGCGTACTCCACCATCTGCCGGGCCGGGCGGCGAAACTGGAGATCCTCAAGGCGCTCGCCGCGCGACTGCCGGCCGGTGCGCCGCTGATCCTGGCCGGAAATCGCGGTGCCTACGCCTCGCGGCCGCTGCTTCTGGCGGCTTGGGGCGAGCGCTGGCGCATGCACGGCGCGGACGAGGAGGCCGTGAAGGCGAAGCTCGGCCGCATCCTGCAGGGCGCGGATCCGCCCGCCTCCGAGGAGGAGGTGGCGCACCTCCTGGACGAAGCGGGGTTCGCGCCGCCGCTCCTCTTCTTCTCAAGCCTGTTCTGGGGCGGGTGGATCACGACGCGAAAGCCGTGATCCGCACGTCAGCCCTCGGCCATGTCAGCCCTTGACCGCGCCGGCGGTGAGGCCCTGCACGAGATAGCGCTGGATCAGCAGGAAGGAGAGGCAGGCCGGGATCAAGGCAAGCACGCCTGCCGCCATCATCTGCCCGAAATCCACCGAGAACTTGGAGACGAAGCTCAGGAGCCCGACCGGGAAGGTGCTGGCATCCGTCTTGGAAATCAGCATCAGGGCGAAGAGCAATTCGCTCCAGGCGGCGGTGAAGACGAAGCCCAGCGTGGCCGCGATGCCCGGCAGCGTCAGCGGCAGGATGATCTGCCGGAAGGCGCGGAAGCGGGAGGCGCCGTCGATGCTGGCCGCTTCCTCCAGTTCCTTCGGGATGCCGTCGAAGAAGGACTGCATCAGGAAGGTCGCGAAGGGCACGTTGAAGGCGGTGTAGACGATGATCAGGCCGGTGAGGCTGTTGGTGAGGCCCAGCGGCGAGAACATCTTGAAGATCGGCGCGACCAGCATCACCAGAGGAAACATCTGGGTGATGAGCATCAGGCCGATGAACCAGAACTTGCCCCGAAACTGGAAGCGCGACATCGCGTAGCCGGAGAGCGAGGCGATGATCGCGACCGCTATGGCGGTTCCGGCGGAGACGATGACGCTGTTGCGGAAGAACAGCGGAAAGTCGCTATGGGCCAGCACGAAGCGGAAATGCTCCAGCGTCGCCCGCGAGGGCCAGAGCCGGATGCCCTCGCTGTAGAGGAGGTCGTTCGGCGTGACCGACACCTTCAGGAGCCAGAACAGCGGGAAGAGTGCCACGAAGAGATAGATGGCGAGCAGGCCGTAATGCAGCGTCCAGTAGGAGCCGCGGCGAAGGGCGGGGGCCATCATGACGGGATCCTCATCGCCTGGCGCAGCACCAGGATCGCGAAGGAGTAAAGGAGCAGCAGCACCAGCAGCACCACGGCAATGGCCGAGGCGTAGCCGAAATCGAGCTGCCGGAAGGCCTGGGTGAAGATGTAGCTGGAGATGATCTGCGTCCGGTCTGCCGGGCCGCCATTGGTCATCACCACGATCAGGTCGGCGAAGTTTGCGACCCAGACGGTGCGCAGCAGCACGGTGATGGCGATCGTGGGCGCCAGGAACGGCAGGGTGATGCGCGTGAAGCGCTGCCACGGACCCGCGCCGTCGATGGCGGCCGCCTCGTACATGTCCGACGGGATCGACTGCAAGGCGGCCAGCAAGGTGATCGCGAAAAACGGAATGCCCCACCAGACATTGGCGCAGATCGGGCCCCACATCGCGAGATCGGGATCCGACAGGATGTTCTCCGGCGAGGAGAGGATGCCGACCGCCGCCAGCCAGTGCGGCAGCGGGCCGACGACGGGGTTGAACATCCACGCCCAGTCGAGGCCGGAGAGGAAGCTCGGCACCGCCCAAGGCAGGAACACCAGAGCCTGGATCACCGGCCGGCCGGGAAACGGGCGGTTCAGGAGCTGGGCCAGGATCAGGCCGAACAGGAATTGCAGCGCGACGGACGCGAAGGTCCACAGCACCGTGTTCTTCATCGCCTGCCAGAAGGATTCGTCCGTCCAAAGCGTCCGGAAATGGTCCAGGCCGATGAAGCCGCCGCTGAACGGATCGAGCAGCTGGATATCGCGAAAGGCATAGGAAAGGCCGATCACCAGCGGCACCAGCATGATCAGGACGATCAGGATCACCGTCGGGGCGATATAGAGATAGGGCTCCGCGACGCGCGCCAGCCGGCGGCGCATCGGGGTTGCCGAACGGCGGACGGCATCCCTGTTCCAGGACGTCGTGGTCATCGGCTGCATTCCTTGAAAACGGAAGGTCGGGAAAGGCCGGCGGGCTGACCCGCCGGCCCGGGTCTCACTTGGTTTCGGCGAGTTGCTTCTTCTTCGCCTTGGTGAGATAGGCCGCCCACTGCTTGGCCATGGCATCGGGGGCGAGCGAGCCGAGCAGCGCCTGCTGGGTCGTCTTCACCGCCAGGGAATCGGCGAAGAAGGCGAATTCCTTCAGGTAGGTCGGCATAATCGTCGGCACGACGTCCTTGTCGGAAAGCTCCGCGAACCAGCCCCTGAACTGGTCGCCGGCATAGAAGGGGTCCTTCTCCGCCGCCTTGTAGATCGGCAGCGCGCCGGTGCGCTTGTTCCAGGCGATGTTGCCGTCGGGCCCGTCCAGCGTGGAGATCAGCTTCCAGGCGAGGTCCTTGTTCTTGCTGTTGGCGAACATCGACCAGCCGGCGTAGCCGAGCGTCGGGAAGGCCTTGCCCGAGGGACCCTTGGGCATGGGCGCGACGCCGAACTCGTCCGGCTTCATCCGTTCGGCGATGGCGATCAGCGCATCCGGGTCCTGGTCGAGCATCGCGCAGGTGCCGGAATAGAAGCCGGCGACGATCTCGTTGAAGCCCCAGTTCACGCTGTCCTTGGGCGCGTAGCCGTTCTTGTAGAGGTCGACGAGGAAGGCGAGGCCCTTCACCCAGTCCGGATCGGCGATGGTGGAGGTGCCGTCCGGCTTGAAGAAGGTGTTGTTGCCGGCGGTCGTCGCGCCGAACATGATCCAGCCGTTGAGGCCGCCGGGGCCGCCGCGCAGGCAGTAGCCCGATTTCCCGGGAATGGCGGAGACCTTCTTGGCCGCCTCACGGAACTCGTCCAGCGTCTTCGGCGGTTCCGTCACGCCGGCCTGCTGGAAGAGCTTCTTGTTGTAGAACATCGCCCGGAGATAGAAGCCGTAGGGCAGCATGTAGGCGGTGTTCTTGACGTAGCGGCCGACTTCCAGCGCGCGGTCGTTGAGGCCGGCCGTGTTGTCCCAGGTCTTGAGATAGGGCTCCAGGCTCTCCAGCGCCCCGTTATTGGCGTAGAGCGACAGCCAGCGATCGGGCATTTCCACCACGTCGGGCGTGTCGCCGGCCGAAACCATGGTGGCGAACTTCTCGAAGGCCTGCCCCCAGGGCAGCGACGTGATCTCCACGTGCACGCCGGGATTGGCGTCCTCGAAGCCCTTCACGATGCCTTTCAGCGTTTCCGTCCGCTCCGGGCTGGTGATGACTTCCGTCAATTTCAGCGTGGTGTCGGCATGAGCCGAGCCCAGCATGGCGGCGGTGACCGCCGTGGCAAGCAGCAAGCGTCTGATCATTGTTTTCCCCTCCAGTTGCTTGGTCTCTCAGCGGACGCCGTTCCCCCGGGCGCCCGCCTCCTCCCGTGCCGGCCCTCCCCAGGCCGGCTTTCAGTCCCTCCGCGCCTCCTCGATGGCGCGGGCGAGGTCGCTCCAGAGCGCGTCCTGTCCTTCCAGCCCGACATGCAGGCGCACGACGCGCTCCGAAACGCCGAAATCGATGGCGGAGTTCGGCCCGGCCGCCTGCACGCGGACGACCTGTGCCGGCACGACGAGGCTTTCGTGCCCGCCCCAGCTGACGCCAAGCTTGAAGAAGGTCAGCGCATCGGCGAAGCGGGCGATGTCGATGCTGTCGTCGAAGGCGAAGGCGAAGAGGCCCGACGTGCCGGAGAGGCCTTCCGGCAGCGTGTTGCCGAGGCCGGGATGGTAGACCTCCGTCACCGCCGGATGGAGGGCGAGCTGGCGGGCCACATGCAAGGCCGACGCCTCATGCGCCTTCATGCGGATCGGCAGGGTGCGCAGGCCGCGGAGCAACAGCCACGCGTCGAAGGGCGAAAGCTTGCCGCCGAGATAGGGATAGATGCGCGAGCGCACGGTGCCGACGAGCTCGCGGGAGCCGATCACGATGCCCGCTACCACGTCGCTGTGGCCGCCGATATATTTGGAGGCGGAATGCACGACGAGGTCGACGCCGAGCGCCAGTGGCTGCTGGAAGATCGGACTGGCCCAGCTGTTGTCGATGACCGAAAGCACGCCATGCTCGCGCGCGATACCGGCGAGCGTCGCGACGTCGTGCGTGTGCATCAGCCAGCTGGTCGGGCTTTCCATGTAGAAGAGCCGCGCGCCCGGCAAAGCGCGGCGGACGGCTTCCACGTCGCGGCCGTCGACGTAATCGACGCTGACCTTCATGCTCTTCAGATAGGTTTCGAAGAGGCGGTAGGCATCGGGATAGACGTGCTCGACGCAGACCACGCGATCGCCCGGCTGGACGAAGGCCAGGATGGCGGAGGATATCGCCGCCATGCCGCTGGCGAAACCGAGCGCGTCCTCGCCGCCTTCCAGCGCCGCCATCTTTTCCTCGAAGAGGCGGACGGTCGGGTTCAGCCCGCGCGTATACACCGGCCGTGTCTTCAGCCCGCGATAGGTCTCCTCCATCTCGGCGTAGGAGGCGAAGGTGAAGAGCGAGGTCTGCGCGATCGGCGGGACCACGGCCTCGTAAGCGTGCGTCTCGTCATGGGCGAGGATCTGCATCGCGCGGGCAACGGGATCGGCGATAGTTGCACGACCGGGGGCGTTCATCTCAGCATGTCCTTGATGTCTTCCTCGACGATGGCGAGGATCTTCAGCGTCTCGACGCGCGCGGCTTCCGCATTGCCGATGGCGATGGCGTTGAAGAGCGTGCGATGGAACGGAAAGGAGCGGGCGGCGAAGTCCACCCGGAGATCGGAGAGGGCGAACAGCGCCGACACGCTCTCGCGCATCTGCGAGAGAAGCTGTCCGAAGAGCGGGTTGCCGCAGGCCTCGTAGATGGAGAGGTGGAAGGCGAGGTCCTCGGGGCCGGCGCAGCCCTTCTCCAGATGCACCGCTTCCATGGCGTCCAACCGGTCCTCGATGATGCGGAGGGCGCCGGCTTGGCAGCGGGACGCCGCAAGCGCGCTCGCTTCCACTTCCAGCCCGCGCCGGACTTCCAGCATCTGCAGAAGGCCGCTTCGCCGCGCCTCGATGGCCAGCGGCACGTGCATGGTTTCCGGGGTGATGCGGCGCAGGAGATAGGTGCCGCTTCCCTGCCGGCTTTCCACCACGCCCAGCGCCTGCCAGTGGCGGATCACCTCGCGAATGGTGGAGCGGCCGACGGAGAGTTCGTCAACGAGGCGGCGCTCGGGCGGCAGGCGGTCGCCCGGGCGGAGATCGGACGCGGCGATGAAGGCGGCCATGGCCTGCATCGCGTCGCCCGTTCTGGCCGACGCGATCTCGGATTTTTCCTCGGTCCAGTCCGCCGGAACCATGCCTCTCCCCCGCCCGACCGCTTCCACTCGAATTGGTCTGACCAATTCATGGTTCGCGAAGGCAGCGTTCTTGTCAAGCGACTGTCATGCGGAGGGGCGGGGACGAATGAACCGAAGCGGGAGTATTCCGGGGCCGGGCTAACGGGCCGGGCGACCAGGATGGGCTAGCGGGATGGCCGTTACCGGTCCGACGGGACGGCCGTTCCGGCCGCCCTGGTGGGATGGAAGACGGGACGAGCCGTGCGGCTCGCCCGGGTAGATGGAAGGCGGGACGAGCCGTTCCGGCTCGCCCGGGTGGGATGGAAGACGGGACGAGCCGTTCCGGCTCGCCCGGGTGGGATGGAAGACGGGACGAGCCGTTCCGGCTCGCCCGGGGATCAAGCAGCCCTGAAGACGATTTTCTTGGCGCCGGTCTGCAGCGTTTCGCGGCCGAGTTCGGCGAGCTTGTCGAGATTGTCGGTGATGGTGATGAAGTGGTTGCCCGCCAGCGGCCCGGCCTTGGAGGCGAAGGCGACGGCGCCATAGCCCAGCAGGATTTCGGTTTCGCTGACGCCGCCGGGATACAGGATGATCTGGCCGGGCGCGGGATGACTGGTGGCGTTCTCGTAGCCGAGGCCGAAATCCGCGTCGCCGAGCGGGATCCAGCAGGCCTCGCCGCTCCAGCGGACATGGATGATGCGTTCCGAATAGGGCAGCACGGCGCGGAAGGCTGCCACGGTCTTCGGCGCGGCGGTTTCTTCGAAGCGGGCGGGGAAGCTGTGGCCGTCGATTTCGATGACGAGGTCGGTCATTCGGGAAAAGGTCCTTGTCGAGAGCAAAGGGCGGGGGACGTGCCCCCGCGCGTGATCCAGCGTGGCACGGAACCTTGCGGCGCGGTAGCCGGGGTGACGTGGCGGTCAACACGTTCGTTGCGGCGGCTGAGCCGCTCAGGCGATCCGCGAAATCACCTCGTCCAGCGCCGCGATCTGCTCGCGCTCGCCTCGCAGATCCTCGGCGATCTCGCGATAGAGCCGCGCCGCACCGGTATAGATAATGCCGGACCCGCGTTCACGGCCGGCGAAGGAGGCGATCTCCTCCATTTCGCCGTCCCAGCGATAGGCCTTCCCGTACATCCGGGGCACCTGCCGCTTCAGCCAGTCGGCGAGAACGGGCTGGCTCTCGTCGAGTTCGCTTGTCAGGTCTTCCGCCACGCCCGCTTCGTGGGCCGCCAGCATCATCGCGGCGCCCAGCGCCGTCAGGCCCTTGGTGATGCCGGAATAGGACATCTTCAGCGCCGAGGCGGCGCCGACCGGCTTGGGGAGGACCCGGATATCGATGCCGAGATCGCGCAGCGCCTCCAGCCGTCGCGCCGCCTCGCCGGAGGCATAGAAGGCAGGGCCGGAGGAATTGTCCTTCGGCGGTCCACCGATGATGCCGACATCCACGAAGGGGCAACCGGCGGAAGCGACGATCCCGCCGATACGCCCGACGGTTTCCGGCGAAACGGCGTTGCAATCGGCGTAAAGCGGCCGGGTGTCTGCCCGGGCGAGGATCGGGGCGAGCCGCCGGGCCAGCGCTTCCGCATCGCCCGGCGGCAGGATGGAAAGAATCGTGTCGGCGGCGGCAAGCGCCTCCTCGCCCACATCCTCCATGCCGGCATCCCGCGCGCGGTCGCGGCTGGCCTGGCTGCGGCCGGCGAGCGACGTCACCACGCGGGCGCCCGCATGGGTCAACCTCCTGGCGACGGCTGCTCCCATGTTGCCGGGGGCGATGATGGCAATGGTCGGCATCGTCTCTCCTTTGCCCCGTTCGGGGTCTCTTTCGATGCGTCACCGACCGGCACGACCTCGGAGGCGGCTGGTGGCGAACGTCTGATGTCGAGAACGACATAGAGCACCCGCCGGTGATTTCGACAGGCGCCCGGGAGCGCGTGTCGGAGCCGGTGCGGGGGTAAACTAGGAAGCGTTGCGGGTTTTTGCGTGGCCGGACGCGGCTTCGGCTTCCGGCGCGGGCTCCCAGCCGAAGACGCTGCGGCCGCCATAATCGTGCGAGCGCTCCCGTTCCTCGCGGATGAACTCCGGCAGGGAGGGGCCGGTGGCGGTGCGCTCCAGCCGGCGCGTCTGCTCGTCGAGCCGGCGGATCGCGTCGAGCTTTTCGTCGTTGCCGAGCTTCGCCTGCGTCACCGCCGATTTCAGCACCTCGATGGTCTTGTCGAAGACGATCGTGGGCACGGGATAGGGGTGCCGGTCCTTGCCGCCATGGGCGAGGGAGAAGCGGGCCGGATCGTCGAAACGGCAGGGCGCGCCATGCACCACTTCCGCCACCATCGCCAGCGAGCGCACCGTGCGCGCGCCGACACCGGGCACCAGCAGGAGATCGGCGAAATCGGTCGGACCGGCTTCCGCGGCAGCGGCCAGCGCGCCATGCAGGCGGCGGATGATCACGTCCTTCGGCCTGACATCGTGATGCGCCGGCATGATGAGATGCGGCAGCATGAACTGGTCCGTCGGAGGCGTTGGCGGATCGGTCCGGCCTTCCATCTCCGCCACTTCCGAGGCGATGCGGTCGGGGCCGAGATCGCGCAGAAGGTCGATCTGGCCGAGCCGGGACGCCTTTGCGCGCCTGTCGGTCAGGTTGACGATATTGCCCTGGTTGCGGCCGTCGATCGCCGCGTGGGGCGTGTCGACGAAGCTCTTCAGGTCTTCCGAAAGCCAGTGATAGCGGCGGGCCAGCCGGCTGTCGCCGTTCATGCCCTGCTGCACCACCACCCACTTTCCGTCATCGGTGACGATGAAACCGTGGAGGTAGAGGTCGAAGCCGTCCTGCACGGCGGCGCTGTCCACCTTGGCGACGAGGCGGCTCGCCTTTGCCAGCGCCGTCCCGTCGAAGCCGACGCGGTGGCTGATCGCGGCGAGTTCCGCCGGTGTCTCCCGCGAATGTCGCCCGCGACCGCCGCAGACATGAATGCCGAGTTCGCCCGAGAGGGGCGTGAGGCCGCGTTTCAGCGAGCGGATGACGCTGGTGGTGATGCCGGAGGAATGCCAGTCCATGCCCATTACGGCGCCGAAGGACTGGAACCAGAAAGGGTGGGCCAGGCGACGCAGGAACTCGTCGCGCCCGTAATGATGGACGATCGCCTGCGTGATCACCGCGCCCAGCCGCGTCATGCGCTGGCCGAGCCAGGCGGGCACGCGCCCGCCATGCAGGGGAAGATCGGCGCTGCCCGCGCGTCGAGCCACGACATACTCCGGAACGAATTGCGAACATTCTAGCATGCCCGCACCCGCACTTCTACGTCCGGGAAATGGCCGGCGCCGTATCCTCCACGTGTCGCGGCCGGCCAGCTTCGCCCAGCGAACATTCCAGGCCGCGCCGGTCCCAGCCCGCATTTTCCGCGGCGGCCTCATAGGTGGCGGTCAGGAATCGGAGGAGCAGGGCGTCCGGATCGGCGGCACTACGGACGGTGTCGTAGGGCAGGATGAACTCGCCGAGCTTCTCGTCGAAGCGCGCGCCCTCCGGCATCGGCCAGTCGCGAAAGCCGCCGGGTTCTGGCCATGAATAGGCGTAGAAGGCCGCTTCCGGAAAGGCGTCGCTGCCCGGCCAGAAACCGGCGCTGCTCACCTCGTGCGAATAGGCTTCGCGGGTGACGGGGTCGGGCAGGCCGGGCACGCCGCCGGGATGCAACGGCGCCCGCCGACCGGAAAAGCGGGTCACGGCCAGATCGAAGCTGCCCCAGAAGAAATGCACGGGGCTTACCTTGCCGAGAAACCCCGTGCGGAAGTGTTTCAGAACGGCATCGGCGCGGAGCAGAACGTGCCAGAAGCGCCGGGCGGCATCCGCGTCGTAGCTCGCATGGGCCCGATCCTCGGCGAAGGGCACCGGATCCGGCATCTCGCTCGGGGTGCCGCCGATCGCGACGGCGATACCGAGACCGGCCAGCACCTGCATGAGCTCGGCATGGAAATCGGCGACGGAGCGGGGCCGGAGTTCCAGAAAGCGCGTTTCGCCCGCGCTGGTGCGGCAAACGAGGCGATGGTCGATGAAGTCGAATTCCATCTCCAGGAAGACGTCGCCGGCGGGGATCGGCGTCGTGCCGAGACCGCGCGCGGTCACATAGAGCGGAACGTGCCAGCTATGATTGACCCAGGGCGTGAGCGCCAGCCGGACCTTGCCGACGATCTGCGTCCAGAGCTGCAGGGTAAGCGCCGTGTCGCGCCACTGGAGAAAGGGAAGTTCCGGCCACCGTTCCAAAGCTTTGCTGGGCGCCATCCAGTCTGCTCCTCAACTGAGGATTACGAAACTAGCATGCTGCACAGAAACCTTGCACGGCTTTGTTCCCGATTTCGCAGTGGGACAGCGATCAGCCCAGCATGCTCGTGATATTGGAAGCGCCGGACGGATAGGCGGAGAGGAGCTTGTCCAGTTCGCTCGCCTTCACGTCCAGCCGCACGGAAAGCGCGAAAAGGTTGATCACCTCCTGCGCGTCCGGGACGAACAGATGCGCGCCGACGATGCAGCCGGTTTGCCGGTCGACGATCACCTTGTAGGCGGTCCCGGCATCCTCGTGTCCGTCGCGGCGAACGGACTGGAAGCTGTCCATGGAACCGGTATGCACGTCGATCTCGCGACCGTTCTCCCGCGCCTTTTCCTCGGTGAGGCCGGTCATGGCGAGCGGGGGAATGGTGAAGACGACACTGGCGAAGCCGTTGTAATCGGGTTCGTGCGTGCAGTCTTGCAAGAGGTTCTGCGCCACGCATTCCGCGTCTTCCGTGGCGATCGGGGTCAGGGCGGCACCGTTAGATGCCGCGTCGCCGGCGGCAAAGACCGCCGGGTTCGAGGTGCTGCGAAGGTGCCTGTCGAGCTTGAGGCGTCCCTTCTCGCAGGCGACGTCGCCCGCTTCCAGATCGAGGCTGTCGAGGTTCGGCACGCGGCCGAGCCCGTGGATCGCGACATCCGCATCGAAGGCGCGCCCGTCCTTGACGCTGACGCGGAAGCCATCGCCGCGCTTCTCGATCTCGCTCACCTCCGCGTCGAGTTCGACCCGGATGCCGAGGCGGCGCGAATGCTCCACCAGCCGCTTCACCAGATCACCGTCGAAATGACCGAGCGGCTTCTGGTTCTTGTGGAGCAGCGTCACCTCCGCCCCGGCGCGCACCGCCATGTGGGCAAACTCGAATGAGATATAGCCGCCGCCCACCAGCACGATCCGGCGCGGCAGTTCCCCGAAGGCGAGAAAGTCGTCGGAAGTGAGCAGGTGCTCGAAGCCCTTCACCGGCAGCCGGACGGGCGTCGCGCCGGTGGCGATGACGATGTGGCGCGCGTCCAGCTCCCGGTCGCCCACCGCGATCGTGTTGGGGCCGACGAAGCGGGCCGTGCCCTGGACCGCCTCGATGCCGGCCTTCCGCAACTCTTCCGCCCGGTTTGCAGGCACGGGATCGGTGAAGCTGCGCTTGAAGGCCATCAGCGCCGGCCAATCGACCCGCGCGTCTTTTCCATCGGCGACCCCATGCTCGCCCAGCCGCCGCGCGCGATCCACCGCCTCGGTAATCGTCCAGATCACCTTCTTGGGCTCGCAGCCCCGCAGCGCGCAGGTGCCGCCGAACTCCCGCTCCTCGACCACGGCGACGCTCCAGCCGGCCTTCCGGCAGGTCTCGGCGATTCTGGTGGCGGCAGAGCCGCTTCCGAGCACGACCAGATCGAATGTCATGGAACAGTCCTTCGTATGTCGGGGCAGAACGCCGGAAGCGAAAGTTGGTTCGTTCGGCGGAGAAGCTTTGCGCGGCGGCATTGCGCGGGATCTGCCGGGCCGCTGCTGAATCTCGGCTGAACCCCAAGAAACCCTTGGCGGAAACCTCCGGCCGGCCTCTGTGTTGTTTCGAATGGATACGGAGAACGCCCATGCCGCCGGACCCGATGAACGAGGTGCTTCGCAATCTTCCGCTGCGGATCGGAACCTATGTTCCGGACGACCTGCTGCAAGCGTGGTTCGCGCCCGCAGCGGAGCCGCAGAATGGCAGCGGAGCTGTAAGCGAGGCGGCGCTGGATGCGGCGCGCGACTACGGCTGGAAATTCGAATGCGAATTCACCTACGACGCCGACCGCAAGGAGGGCGTTTTCTGGAAATGGGTTCCCGCGATCTGAGGGGGAGGACGACATGGACCTGCAGGATGAACTCCGCACCGCGATCATCGAGGAGCTGAAGCGCCAGGCGGAGAACAGCGCGTCGACGCTGAAGGTCTCGGTCGCGGAGGAAAAGCTCACGGTGAACGGCGAGCTCGATCTCGACGAACTCGTGATGGTGATCGCCGGCGCCATGGCCGGCGGCCCCTAATCGGGCCCCCTAACCGGGCCCTGACATATCCTGCCGAAAAGAGGAGCACTCGAAAGGAACACGGCATGACGGTGACACGCGAGCGCGTCCGCGAGATCTTCTCCGGGCTGGAGCAGGGAAACGGCGATGCCTTCTTCGCCCATGTGGCCGACGACGTGGACTGGCGCGTCATGGGCACGCATCCACTGGCCGGCCAATATCACGACCGGGACGAGTTCCGCGCCCGGACCTTCGCGCGCATCGCCAAGGCGCTGACGGGGCCGCCTGAGATGCGGGTCGGCGCCATCCTGATCGACGGCGACCGGGCGGCGGTGGAACTGCGGCTCGAAGCGGAGGGCCGCAATGGGCTCCGATTCGACAATCGTTATTGCTGGATCGTGCGCTTCCGTGGCGAGGAGATCGTCGAGGTGCGCGCCTATCTCGATTCCGCGCTGGTGCGCGATCTGCTGGGGGGAAACGAGGCGTAGGGCCGCCTCGACCGCTCAGTCGTCCATCTTGAGGGCGGCGATGAAGGCTTCCTGCGGGATTTCCACGCGCCCGAACTGGCGCATCCGCTTCTTGCCCTCTTTCTGCTTGTCGAGAAGCTTGCGCTTTCGTGTCGCGTCGCCGCCATAGCACTTGGCCGTCACGTCCTTGCGCAGCGCCGAGATGGTCTCGCGGGCGATGACCTTGGCACCGATCGCCGCCTGGATCGGGATCTTGAAGAGATGCTGCGGGATCAGTTCCTTCAGCTTCTCGCACATGGCGCGGCCGCGCCGGTCCGCCTGCGAGCGGTGGACCAGCATGGAGAGCGCGTCGACCGGCTCGGCGTTCACCAGCACCGACATCTTCACGAGGTCGCCCTCGCGATAGTCGGTGATGGCGTAGTCGAAGCTGGCATAGCCCTTGGAGACCGACTTCAGCCGGTCGTAGAAGTCGAACACCACTTCGTTCAGCGGCAGGTCGTACTGCACCATGGCACGGCTGCCGATATAGGACAGATCGACCTGGATGCCGCGCCGGTCCTGGCAGAGCTTCAGGATGGAGCCGAGATACTCGTCGGGCGTCAGGATCGTGGCGCGGATCCACGGCTCGCGGATCTCGGCGATCTTCACCACGTCCGGCATGTCGGCGGGGTTGTGGAGGTCGATCTCCGATCCGTCGTTCATGACGATCTGGTAGACGACGGAGGGCGCCGTCGCGATCAGGTCGAGATTGAACTCGCGCTCCAGCCGCTCCTGGATGATTTCCAGATGCAGCAGGCCGAGGAAGCCGCAGCGGAAGCCGAAGCCGAGGGCCGCGGAGGTTTCCATCTCGAAGGAGAAGCTGGCGTCGTTGAGGCGGAGCTTGCCCATCGCCGCGCGCAGATCCTCGAAATCCGCCGCATCGACGGGGAAGAGGCCGCAGAACACGACCGGCTGGGCCGGGCGGAAGCCTTCCAGCGCCTTTGCGGTCGGTCGCTTCTCGTCGGTGATCGTGTCGCCGACGCGTGTGTCGGCCACTTCCTTGATGGACGCGGTGATGAAGCCGATTTCGCCGGGGCCGAGCTCGGTGGTGTCGATCATCTTGGGCGTGAAGATGCCGATACGCTCCACGTCGTAACGGGCATTGGTGCCCATCATGCGGACCGATTGGCCCTTCTTCAACACGCCGTCGATGATGCGCACGAGCACGACGACGCCGAGATAGGTGTCGTACCAGCTGTCGACCAGCATCGCCTTCAGGGGCCCGTCGATGTCGCCCTTGGGCGGCGGCAGGCGGTGCACGATCGCTTCCAGCACGTCCTTGATGCCGAGGCCGGTCTTGGCGGAAATCGGCACGGCCTCGGAAGCGTCGATGCCGATCACTTCCTCGATCTGCGCCTTGATGCGCTCGGGCTCCGCGGCCGGAAGGTCGATCTTGTTGAGGACCGGGACGATCTCGTGATTGTTCTCGATCGCCTGATAGACGTTGGCCAGCGTCTGCGCTTCCACGCCCTGCGAGGCGTCGACCACCAGCAGCGAACCCTCGCAGGCGGCAAGCGAACGATTCACCTCATAGGCGAAGTCGACGTGGCCGGGCGTGTCGATCAGGTTCAGCTGATAGGTCTCGCCATTGTCCGCGACATAGGTCAGGTGGACCGTCTGCGCCTTGATGGTGATGCCGCGCTCGCGCTCGATATCCATGGAATCGAGCACCTGCTCCTTCATCTCGCGCTCTTGCAGACCTCCGGTGAGCTGGATCAGCCGGTCGGCGAGCGTGGACTTGCCATGGTCGATGTGGGCGACGATGGAGAAGTTGCGGATATGGTCGAGCGGGGTTGTCATGCGCGGCATTTAGCATTGCGCGGGCAAGCGGCAAAGCGGAATGCGGTGGGGGAGCGCGGTGGCGGGCGCCCGGCTCAGCGAAGAGCTTCGTGCAGGATTCCGAGTTCGCGCGCATGGGCGACGACGGCCTGCGCGAGATCGTCGACGAGGGGACGGTCGAGCGCGCCGGGCGCGGCGGCGACAAGCGCGGAATCGCGGTGCAGCACGGGGCCGTCCACGGGCCGGAGATCCACCAGTTCGCCGCTTGCCAGCTCGTCCCGGATCCGCGTCTCGATATAGTGCCCGATGCCCCGACCGGCGCGGATCAGCGACAGCGCCGGCTCGCCCGGCATATTGGAGGCGGCGCGGGCGCGCAGGCGGAGCGCGGACAGCGCTTCCGGCAGGACCTGCCACCAGCCCAGCAGCAGGAAGTGCGGCGCGGCGGCGAAGATGCGCTCCAGCGTCGGCTCCGGGCCGATCGCCTCCGCCAGCCGGCGCGAGGCGACAAGCGGCACCCGCTCGCGGAAGATGGCGATCGGCTTCATTTCGTCCAGCAGCGGATCGAGGTTGGGCCAGCCCATGATGGCGAGATCGATGCTGCGGTCGTGTACCCAGCCCGCGACATCGCGATGGTGCCCTTCGAGGATGTTGAACTCCACCAGGGGATGGCCATCGGTGAAGCGGACGAGGGGATCGCCGATCAGCGAGATGGAAAGGCTGCGGAGCGCGCCGACCGCGACACGGCCTCGCTCCGCCGAACGCAGTGCGTCCTCGCCTTCCAGGATCGCGGTCAGCACCCGCCGCGCATAGGGCAGGAACGTCATGCCCCGTTCCGTCAGCCGGATACGGCGGCCGCGCTCGAACAGCGAGCCGCCGAGCAGGTCCTCCAATGCGCGGATGCGCATGGAAACGGTTGCCTGCGTGACGTTGAGCCGGGCGGCGGCGCGCGTGAAGCTGCCTTCGCGGGCAATTCGGTCGAAGGTTCTAAGCTGGTCAATATCCATAAGGAAGTCTTATGCGAGCATTCGGGTTTTCCAATGAAGAAGATGTTAGCATACGGGTCAGTGATGCGAACGCGGAATGTGGGTGAGACGGCATGGCGGAAGGAGCCGGGGAAGACCTGACGATCGAGGCGCTCGAGCCTGAAGCGGCCGAGGCGGCGCTGCCGGATCTCGCGGCAGTGCTGGTCGATGCCGTCGCGGGCGGAGCGTCTGTCAATTTCATGGCCGGGTTCACGACGACGGAGGCGGAAACCTTCTGGCGCGGCCAGTTGCCGGGCGTCGCCGATGGAACGCGGACGATCCTCGTCGCCCGCGCTGCGGGCGGCCGGATTCTCGGCACCGTCGTGGTTACGCTCGCGCCGCAGCCCAATGCGCCGCACCGGGCGGAGATCGGCAAGATGCTGGTTCATTCCTCGGTCCGCCGCCGCGGGCTGGGCCGGCGACTGCTGGCCGCCGCCGAGGCTTCCGCGCTGGCCTCGGGACGCACGCTGCTGATCCTCGACACGCAGAGCGGCTCGCCCGGCGAAGCGCTTTATCGAAGCTGCGGCTGGACGGAGACCGGCGTTCTGCCGGGCCACAGCTTCACCCCCGAGGGCGTGCTTGCCTCGGCCACCTTTTTCTACAAGAAGATCGAGCCATGACCGCGATCCGCCACGCCACAGAAGCCGACCTCGCCGCGATCCGCGACATCTACAACCATGCCGTGGAGCACACGACGGCGATCTGGAACGAGGTCGTCGTGGATTGGGAGAACCGCCGCCAGTGGTGGCGGGCGCGGGTCGAGGCGGGTTTCCCCGTGCTCGTCGCGCTCGGAGGCGCGGACGAGGGCGAACCGGTGCTCGGTTATGCCAGCTACGGCGCCTTCCGTGCCTTCGACGGCTATCGCCACACGGTGGAGCATTCCGTCTATGTCGCGGAAAGCGCCCGCCGTCGCGGCGTCGCCACCTCCCTGATGCAGGCTCTGGAAGCGGAAGCGCGTCAGGCGGGCCTGCATGTGATGCTGGGCGGCATCGCCGGGGACAATCCGGGCTCGCTGGCGCTGCACAAGCGGCTCGGCTTCACCGAGACGGGGCGCATGCCGGAGGTCGGCCGCAAGTTCGATCGCTGGCTGGATCTCGTTTTCATGCAGAAGGTCCTCGCCTGAGCCGGGGCGAGGAGGGAACGGCGTTCCCCGCCCGGGCATTTCCACCCGGAGGAGAGCGCCATGTCCCGCAAGCAACACGCCACGCCAGACAGCTTTTCGCCCGATCTCTTCGGCGCGACGCCGGCTGCCGCCCGCAATCTCGATGTAGCCGATAGCGGCCTCGATATCGGCCCGAACACGACGATCGCGGCCTTGCGCGAGGATGCCGCGCATTGCACGCGCTGTGACCTCTACAAGGACGCGACGCAGACCGTCTTCGGCGTAGGTCCGTCGGACGCGCGGGTAATGCTGGTGGGCGAGCAGCCGGGCGACAAGGAGGATCTCGCCGGCCTGCCTTTCGTCGGCCCGGCGGGGCAGCTTCTCGACCGCGCGCTGGCCGAAGCGGGGATCGACCGCGATACGGTCTACGTCACCAATGCGGTGAAGCACTTCAAGTTCGAGCCGCGCGGCAAGCGGCGCATCCACAAGAAGCCGGACCGGCCGGAGATCGAGGCCTGCAAATGGTGGCTGGAGCGCGAACTTGCCGTGGTGCATCCGGAAGTCGTCATCGCGATGGGAGCGACGGCGGCTCAGGCCGTGTACGGTCGCGCGGTCAAGGTGATGAGCGAGCGCGGCCGGCCCTCCGACGATCCGCGCGGCTTCCGCGTGATGCTGACGGTGCATCCGTCCTTCCTGCTCCGCACGCCAGACCTGGAGCAGCGCGAGCGCGCCTATCGCGATTTCGTCGCCGATCTCCGCCACGCGCGATAACGCCGAGCTGCGAGGCACGCCGGGAACCGGTGACCCTTCTGTCGGTTCTTCGCGCAGACAGATGGAGGACGCCATGACCGCTCCCGACAATCTCGACGAGGAAAAGGCCGAGGGCTCGCGCAAGATCGTCGAGCACGAGCTTGAAAAGGCGCCGGAGGGCAAGGAGGCCCGCGAGGCGGAGAAGAAGCAGGGCGGCAAGGACGAAGGGCCGAAGGGCTGAACGCTTTTGCCGCGGCTTTCCGGCCGGGTGCTAACTCGACCGGACATCTCCTGATTTTATCGTCTTTGCCGCACCGGTTTCGCTCGCTACAGCTGGAAGGCTGATGGACGGAAGAGGCAGATGATCCCGGGTTTTCATCACCGGAAACGCTTTTCGGAACTGACCGAGGAGGAAATCGTCGCGCTTGCCATCTCCTCCGAGGAGGAAGACGGGCGCATCTACGCGACCTATGCGGAGAAGCTCCGGGCGGACTATCCCGAAAGCGCCGGTATCTTCGACGGCATGGCGGCCGAGGAGGACGAGCACCGCCGCCTCCTGATCGAGCGCTTTCGCGTGCGCTTCGGCGAAACGATCCCCGTCATTCGGCGCGAGCACGTCTCCGGTTTTTATCACCGGCGACCGTACTGGCTGATCAGCCAGCTCGGCCTCGACCGCGTCCGCAAGGAAGCGGAGGCGATGGAGGAGGACGCCGCCAATTTCTACACGCGGGCGGCTCAGCGAACCAAGGACGCGGAAACGCGCAAGCTCCTTGGCGATCTCGCGGCCGCGGAAGCCGGTCACGTCCAGAAGGCGGAAGCGCTGGAGGGTACCTCCCTGACCACGGACCGGCGCAGCACCGAGGACGCGCTGGCCCACCGCCGCTTCGTCATGACCTATGTGCAGCCGGGCCTCGCAGGCTTGATGGACGGCTCGGTTTCCACGCTGGCGCCCGTCTTCGCCGCGGCCTTCGCCACGCAGAATACCTGGAACACCTTTCTGGTCGGACTTGCGGCCGCCATCGGCGCCGGCATCTCCATGGGTTTCACCGAGGCGCTTTCGGACGACGGGGCGCTGACCGGGCGGGGCTCCCCGCTGGCGCGCGGCATCTCCTGTGGGCTGATGACCGCCATCGGCGGCCTCGGCCATGCGCTGCCCTACCTCATTCCGCAATTCTGGACGGCGACAGGGCTCGCCTTCATCGTTGTGATCTTCGAACTCGTCGCGATCGCCTGGATCCGGTGGCGCTTCATGGAAACGCCGTTCTTCCGGGCGGCCTTTCAGATCATCGTCGGCGGCGCTCTGGTCTTCGCCGTCGGCATCCTGATCGGCAGCGCGTAGCCGCCCTCAGTAGCTGGGCAAGGTCACCGGATTGCCGTCCATGTCCGTCCAGCCGTCGGATTCGCCCTCCAGCGTCTGCTCGCGCTGAAACACCGGCTTGCGCTTCAACTGCTCGCCGAGGTCCGCCAGGACCAGAGCGCCGGCAAGGAGCATGACCGGCACCAGAATTCCGGCGGCCATCCGCGCCTTTCCGATGGAGCTTGCCAAGACATCGGATCTCCCACGGTCATAGGGCGGCCGCTTCCCCGCGAGCATGCTGCGCAGGACCCGGAATGCGTAGATCTGCCCGAAAACACCTGGAACGGTGAAGGAGGTTGCCGCGAGGTAGATCGACAGCTCCCGCTTGACCATGCCGACAAGGCCAAGCCTGCCGCTTCCGTCGGAGCGAACGGGGCGCAGGCCAAGGATCTTCTTGCCGGGCGAGTTGCCGAAAATCGCAGCCAGAATGGCGTTGAACAGGTACGCCGAACAGAACAGCGCCATGTCGGGAAGCGGGTCGTAGGTCTCAAGCACCGGTTGGCTCGGGATCCAGCCACTTTTCTGCAGGACGACGAACAGAACCAGGACGGGGATCAATGCCAGTTCGATATCGAGCATGCGCGCGAACAACCGCAGGACTGGTCCACCTCTCTTCTCCTGCAACGCAGAAGCAGCAGGAAGGCGAGGCAGGATGGGCCGTTCTCCGGAAGCGTTGCTGATCTGGTAATATGGCTGCCAGTCCGGCCAGCCTTCCTGCCAGACCAGCGTCTGCCGATCGATCTCGCCGCGCGCGAAGAGCGCGTCGATGGTGTTACGGGATACCGGGCCGTGCGGCGCGCCGGCCTTGGCGTAATAGAAGTTCATGCACCTGCCCCCCGGAAGATGCTTGGCAAACAAGTCTTTGTTCTAGCCGGGATGGTCGACTGTGGAAGTCGATCCTGGCGGCGCGACGTTGAATTGTCCCCGGTGTGGCATCCGCGCCCAAGAAAAAGGGCGGCCCGGGAGCCGCCCTTCCGTACTTCTCTCGCGTGGAGAGTTCACTTCCCGGAGTAGACGTCCGGGTCGGGCGTCACGAGGCCCTTGACGATGGCGATCCTGGTGACTTCGCCGGTGATGCCGAAATCGTTGTCGTTGATCAGCGCCATGGAACCGTCGCCGAGGAAAGCGACGCCTTCCGTCTTGTCCGGCACACCCTTGCCGTCCTTGAACGAATCGTAGCGCAGCGTCTTGGTGACGGGCTTCACATCCGTCCCGGACAGATCGTTCCGCTGCTCCAGGCTGGGGCTGGTGGCGAGGTCGTCCCACGGCGTGGCGAGGATATTGGTCGCGCCGTCCAGCGCGATCTCGTGCAGCTTGGTGTCCTTGTCCGTCCGCTCCAGCACAAGCAGTCGGTCCGGGCCGAGAGCCGACATTTCGGAAACGCGCGGATTGTTCTGCTTCCGGGAGGGATCGGCCTCGAAGCTCATGGGATCGTCGAGCTGATAGACATACTCGCCGACGAGCGTCTCGGTCGCGCGGTCCATCTTGAAGATGCGGGTGTTCCTGGCCTTCTTGTAGACGTCCGCATCCGGGTTCGCGAGCGGGTTCTGGACCATGAAGTAGAGGAACTTCCCGTCCGGGGACACGGCCAGCGCTTCCGTGCCGCGATTCGGTTGCCGCTTCGACAGGATCGCCGGCAGGGTGGCGGAGATCTCCGCATCCGTTTTGGCGTAGTCGCCGGCGGCATCGGCGGGCACGAAGCGCTTCACCATGCGTCCGTCGGCGGTCAGGTGGATGATGGACGGGCCCATCTCCTCGGAGATCCAGAACGTGCCGTCGGAGAGGCGCACGAGGCCTTCGGAATCCACGGCATCCGGATCCAGGGGCAGCTTGTTGCCCTTGAGGTCGATCGGCTGATCGGTGATCGCGGCGGTCTGCGGATTGATCAGGCCGGAGACCGGCTTGCCCGAGCGCGTCTTGATGGCGATCACGTCCTTCACGGCGAAGGTGCCCGCCTGTCGGTCGAGCTGCACGTGGTAGATGGAGGGCGTATAGTCGGGCGTCGGGTAGAAGCGCGAGTTCTTGATGCCCTTGCACATCGCCTGGCTCGCCTCGCCCATGATGTCCCTGGCGTCGTCGCAGGTGAAGTTCGGGCCGCGATCGGACATGGTCCAGATCATGTCGGCGGGGTCGCCGGGAGCGCGGAAGGCGGCGGAGCCGATGCCGACCGTATAGGTCGCCTGCTTGCCGCCCGGATATTCGACGACCTTCCAGTCCTGCGTCGGATCGTCCGCTTTCAGGACCTGAAGGTCGGCGGCGACCGCCGGAGCGGAGATCGAGCAGGTGAGCGCAAGCACTGCCAGGCGAGACGATTTCTTCACAAGGAGCCCCCAATTCAGACGGCGAACTCCTATGGATGCCCTTTGACAGGTTGATGACGGCCGGGCGGCGAGGGCGCCCGGCCAAACCGGGCCTCAGCCCTTCAGGACCAGCTTCTCCGCCACGGTCGTATCCGCGTTGAGGCGGTAGACGACAGGGACGCCGGTGGCGAGTTCCAGATCGATCACCGTCTTCGGCGTCAGCTTGTCCAGCACCATCATCAGCGCTCGTAGCGAATTGCCGTGGGCGGCGACCAGCGTGCGCTTGCCGTTCATCACGCCCGGCAGGATGTCGGTCATGTAATAGGGCCAGACGCGGGCGCCGGTGTCGCGCAGGCTCTCGCCGCCGGGCGGGGGCACGTCATAGGAGCGGCGCCAGACATGGACCTGCTCCTCGCCCCATTTGGCGCGCGCGTCGTCCTTGTTGAGGCCGGAAAGCTCGCCGTAGTCGCGCTCGTTCAGCTCCTGCTTCTTGATCGTCTCCAGCCCGGTCTGGCCGAGTTCGTCCAGCACGAGGCCGAGCGTGCGCTGGGCGCGGCCGAGCATGCTGGTATAGGCGATGTCGAAGCCGAGGCCCGATGCGGCGAGGCGGCGGCCGGCAGCCTTGGCTTCCTCCACGCCCTTCTCCGTCAGGTCCGGGTCGCGCCAGCCGGTGAAGAGGTTCTGCAGGTTCCATTCGCTCTGGCCGTGGCGCACGAGCACGAGAAGGCGTTCCATGGTGTCTCCGTTCAGGTCGAAAGGCCGAGGACGTCGGCCATGCTGTAAAGGCCGGGCTTCTGCTCGTGGGCCCAGAGCGCGGCGCGGACGGCGCCGCGGGCGAAGATGGTGCGGTTTTCCGCGCGGTGGGTGAGTTCGATGCGCTCTCCCTCGCCGGCGAGGACGACCATGTGGTCGCCCACGACGGAGCCGCCGCGCAGCGTGGCAAAGCCGATCGTGCCGCGCTCGCGCGGCCCGGTATGGCCGTCGCGCACGCGCACGGAATGTTGCCCCAGCGCGATCTCGCGACCTTCCGCCGCCGCTTCGCCCAGAAGCAGCGCGGTGCCGGACGGCGCATCGACCTTGTGGCGGTGGTGCATTTCCAGGATTTCCAGGTCGAAGTCCGGCCCGAGCGCGGCGGCGGCCTGACGAACAAGACCCGCCAGCAGGTTGACCCCGAGGCTCATGTTGCCGGACTTGACGATGCGGGCGCCGTGGGAGGCCAGCCGCAGCGTTTCCTCGTCCTGCGCCTCGATGCCGGTCGTGCCGATCACGTGGACGAGGCCGCGCGTCCCGGCAAGCTCCGCATAGGCGAGCGTCGCGGCGGGCGAGGTGAAGTCGAGCACCGCGTCCGCCCCGTCGAAGAGATCGGAGGCGTGATCGGTGACGGCGACGCCCAGCGGCTCGATCCCGGCCAGAGTTCCCGCGTCCATTCCCAGCACGGCGGAGCCCGGACGCTCCAGCGCGCCGACCAGCCGCATCCGACTTTCGTCGGCCACGGCCCTGATCAGCGCCCGGCCCATGCGGCCTCCCGCTCCCACGACGACCACCCGCAATTCGGCCATTGAGCACTCCTTTGCTGCGGTTCTATAGCAATCGCACTTGCAACAGCAAACGGGGGCTGCGAACGCTAGGGCCCTTTCGCGGATCGACAGCACGCATGCGGCAGCTCACCATCGAACGCCAGTTCTCCGGGCGAAGCCTCAGGCTTTCCACGCTGATGCGCATTCGCTGGCTGGCCATCGGCGGCCAGACGGCGGCCGTGCTGGTCGTCGGCCTCTGGTTCGATTTCCCGCTGCCGTTCGGGGCCTGCTTCACGCTGATCGCGATTTCCGCCTGGCTGAACATCGCGCTGCGGATACGCTTTCCCTCCTCGGTGCGGCTGATCCCGACCTGGTCCTCGGCGATCCTCGCCTTCGACATCCTGGAACTGAGCGGGCTCCTCTATCTCACGGGCGGGCTGGAAAACCCCTTCGCCGTGCTCCTGCTGGCGCCGGTCGTGCTGTCCGCCGGCACGCTGCAGCCGGACAAGACGTTTCTGCTGGGCGCGCTGGTGCTGGCGGCCGCGACGGCTTTGGTCTTCGAGCACATGCCGCTGCCGTGGTTCGCTGGCAGCCGGTTCGTGGCGCCTCTGCATTATCTCGGCGGCGTGTGGATCGCGCTCATGTGCGCGCTGGGCTTCATCGGCTTCTACGGCTTCCGCGTGGCGCAGGAAGCGCGGGAACTGGCGGAAGCGCTGGCGGCGACCGAACTGATCCTGCAGCGCGAACAGCACCTTTCCGCCCTCGACGGGCTGGCGGCGGCGGCGGCGCACGAGCTCGGGACGCCGCTCGCCACCATCGCGCTGGTGGCCAACGAGCTGGAAAGCGAGATCACCGACGACGATCCCCGCGCCGACGACATCCGCCTCCTCAAGGCGCAGTCGCGCCGCTGCCGCGAGATCCTGTCCAAGCTGACCTCGCTCTCCTCCGCGCCGGAAGAGCATCTCGGCCGCATGTCCTTCTCGCAGATCCTGGAGGAGGTCAGCGATCCGCATCATGATTTCGGCATCGATATCCGCGTGGAGCAGAACGGCGTCGGCGCCGAGCCGGTGGCGGTTCGCAATCCGGGCCTGATGTACGGCCTCGGCAACCTCGTGGAGAACGCCGTCGATTTCGCCCGCGAGGCGGTGGAGCTGGAAGCCTTCTGGGATTCCCGCACCGTGTCGGTGAAGATCTGCGACGACGGACCGGGCTTCTCGCCGGAAGTGATGGACCGGATCGGCGAGCCCTATGTGACGACGCGGCGGACCGACGCGAACGCGCTGCCGACGGGCGAGCATGGCGGCATGGGGCTGGGCTTCTTCATCGCCAAGACGCTGCTGGAGCGCTCGGGCGCGGAGCTCACCTTCACCAACCGCAAGGCACCCCGAACGGGCGCCGTGGTCAGCGTCACCTGGCCGCGTGGCGCCTTCAAGGAGCCGGAAACCGCCCCCTACAGGACCAAACCCATCGCGGTAACTTGATTACCCCGGGCGAGTTCTTACTTTAAGAAGAACCAGCCGGCGTGCGACGAAATGCCGGGCTGACTTTCATGAAAGTGGACCGATGTCGGATGTTTCTTCCGCCTTGGCCGCATCTGGCGACCAGACGCTTCTTATCGTTGACGACGACAAATCCTTCTCCCAGCGGCTCGCCCGCGCCATGGAGAAACGCGGCTTCCTGACGGAAACCGCCGAATCCGTTTCCGAGGCGAACGCCAAGGTGGACGCATCCGCCCCGGCCTTCGCCGTTGTCGATCTCCGGCTGGAAGACGGCAATGGCCTCGACGTGGTCGAGGCGATCCATTCCCGCCGGCCGGAGGCTCGCGCCGTCATCCTGACCGGCTACGGCAACATCGCGACGGCCGTGACCGCCGTGAAGCTCGGCGCCATCGACTATCTGTCCAAGCCGGCCGATGCCGACGACATTCATGCCGCGCTGACGCAGCGCCCGCACGACAAGGCGGAGCCGCCGGAAAATCCGATGTCGGCCGACCGCGTCCGCTGGGAGCATATCCAGCGGGTGTACGAACTCTGCGACCGCAACGTCTCGGAAACCGCGCGCCGCCTCAACATGCATCGCCGCACCCTGCAGCGCATCCTGGCCAAGCGCGCCCCGCGCTGAAGCTTCTTCCGCCTCCGCCGCATTCCTAGTGCGGCGGCGGGGGACAATCGGCCGACTCAGACTCGGTCCGGCGATCGGCCCGGGCGACGTCCAGCGATGAGATCGCGGGCCGTTTGCAGGATCGGCATTTGCCGGCTGGCGCGATCGAGCCGGCCATAGGCTTCCGGCGAAATCCACGGCATGATCCGCGAACGCCGATCCAGGAACAGGCTGAAGAAGCGTTCCGGGTCACTCCCGGCATAACGCGGCACGTTCTCCAGCCATTCCGCGCTGAGCCGGGCATCCCGTGCCGGCGCGGCCATCGCACGACGGCGCTCGCGCTCATAGGCCGACAAGGCAGCCTTGACCGTGAATTCGCGCGCGAGATGCCCCGCCAGGGCGGCCGCGTCCTGCATGGCCAGCCGCGTGCCGGAGCCGATGGAGAAGTGGGTGGTGTGCGCGGCGTCGCCGACCAGCACGAGATTGCCGTGAGACCAGCGCCGGTTCCGCACCAGACGGAACCTGCGCCACGCCAGCCGGCCCGGTGAGCCTTCTTCAGCGCTCAGGAGCGCGTGCCCGCCCAGCTCCCGCGCGAACAGCCCTTCGAGCTTCCTCAGGCTTTCCGCCGCTCCCATCCGGTCGAAACCGAGCCCGGCCCATGTCTCCGGCGCGCATTCGACGATGAAGGTGCTCGTCCCAGGGGCGAAGCCATAGGCATAGAACCAGATCCATCCGGCATCGGTGCGGGTAAAGCCGATGGTGAAGGCCTCGAAGAGCCTGGACGTGCCAAGCCAGACATATTTGTTCCGGCCGATGCCTATATTCGCCCCGAACTCTCGCGCGTGACCCTGCCGCAGGACGCTGCCCGCGCCATCGGCGGCCACCACGATGTCCGCTCCGGGCACGTCCGCCGGCGTCCGGATTTCGCTTTGGTGAAAGATCTCCACTCCGACATCGTTCGCGCGTTTCGTCAGGAGGTCCAGCAGGGTCTGGCGGCCGATGGCGAGGCCCGAATTCGCCCGGAAAAGCGGGGCGGCCCCGTTGATGAACATGGCCATGCTCGACCACGAGAGCGATTGTCGGAGAATCTCCGCGGCAACGGTCGCGTCGGCCGCATCGAGGTCGCGCAGGAAGTCCTGCCCGAAGGTCACGCCCCAGCCAAAGGTCGTGTGCGGCGCATTTCGCTCATGGACGGTCACCTGATTGCGGGCATTCTGCCGCTTCAGCAGGATCGAGACAAAAAGGCCTGCCGGTCCGCCGCCGATGCAGACGATCCTCATGGCACTCCCCTAGCGTTCTCCGGGATATTTAAGGACGCAGAAGGCGGAGGCAATTCTCCGATCGAGGTATGGGCAGGATCGCCCGCCGCGACTCAGAACCCCCCGGCGAGGGCCTCCGGGTCTTCCAGGTCATGCAGCCGGTGCGCGACGGCGCGGGCGATGCGGATCAGCATCTCCTTGCGCGTGGCGGCCGCGAGCTTCCGCTCCTCGCTGCCCCGGATGATCTCCGCTCCATAGGGATCGGCGACGATCAGGCCCGCTTCCTCCGGGAAGATCTCCGGCGGGACGTGAGGGCCGGTGGCGAAGAAGAACCGGTCGGAATGCATGAGGTAGTCCGGCCATTTGTTGTCGGCACGGAAATCCTCGATCGACGACTTGATCTCGATGATGGTGACGCCACCCTTGGGGCAGAGCGCGACCAGATCCGCGCGCCGGCCGGAGGGCAGGGTCACTTCCGGCACCGTGGCCAACCCCTCGGCCCGCAGGCGGCGGCAGACGCCGCGCCGGATCGCCAGCGCGCGTTCCGACTGGCGGCCGTCGACCGGCAGCGCGATCCGTTGCGGCACGGCGAGTTGTGACCCGGTAATGATCTGGACGGAGGTTCTGGACGCCATGGATTCACGCGAGGCCGTTCTGCGCCCCATTCTGGCACAGGTGGAGCTGCGGATCAAAGCATGAACGTTCAGGTGGCCGCCGGCGTGGCGAGCAGTCGGCCGCTCGACCGGTCCGCTGCCTCGATCTCCTTGAAGACATGCACCATGAAGGCGGTCGCGAAGAGAGGCGCGATCAGGTTCACGATCGGGATGGCCACGACCAGCGCGATCATGCCTCCCGCCATGAAGAGCTGGATCCCGTGCCGCTCGCGCATCGCCCTCACCGTCCGGGGATCGTGAAAGCGGAGCGCGGCCAGCTCGAAATATTCGCGGCCCAGGAGATAGGCGTTCGCCACGAAGAAGATCACCGCGCCGAAGCCCAGCACCAGCACCAGCGGCAGGGCCACCGCGTTGACGAGGAGAACCACCAGCGTGAAGCGCAGCGTGGCGACGATGGAGCGAACCGCCGGCATCGCCCGGCCGGGCGGGTCGCCGGCATAATGCGTCCGCTCCACGACCTCGGCGATATCGTCGAGGAACAGGCCGGCGAAGAGCGCGGTCACCGGCGCAACCAGGAAGGCCAGCCCGATCAGGAGACCGAGGCCGGACAGGATCGAGAACAATGTCTCGATCCAGCCGCGCGAAAAGCTGATGTAGTGGTGCAGGAGATAGTGGCCCGCCGTCCAGAAGACGGCGAGCAGCGCGAGCGTCAGCGCCAGCGATTTCCACAGCACCGCGCGGAACGGCCGGGTCCAGATTTCGGAGAGGGCAAGCGAGGCGGCTTCGATCACGGGCGCTCTTTCCGGCGGGGGAACCATCGTCGCGAGATAGGCCGCGGCGGGGAAGCCCGCAAGCCAGGCCACCCGGAAGGCGCGGCTTTATGAATTTGCCATGGCCGCCGCGATTCGCTACGCGACCCCGTCAAGCAAGGCGGGGACCATGGCCCAGGCGGATATCGATGTTCTGACGATCGGCAACGCGATCGTCGATGTGCTTACCCAGACGGAAGAGGACTTCCTGGTTCGCGAGAAGCTGGTGAAGGGCTCCATGCGCCTCGTGGATGCCGGGGAATCGGAGCGGATCTACGGCCTGATGGGGCCGGGCCAGCTCGTGTCCGGCGGCTGCGCCGGCAACACCGCCGCGGGCGTCGCCTCGCTCGGCGGCCGCGCCGCCTTTATCGGCAAGGTGCGCGACGACGATCTCGGCCGCTTCTTCCGCCACGACATGAATTCCATCGGCGTGCGCTTCCCCACCAACCCGCTCGGCGCGGACGGCACGGCGACCGGCCGCTGCATGATCCTGATCACGCCCGACACCGAGCGCACCATGAATACGTTCCTCGGCGCATGCCAGGAACTGACGCCGGCCGATCTCGACCGCCCGACGATCGAGGGCGCGGCGATCACCTATCTGGAAGGCTATCTCTGGGATCCGCCGAAGGCCAAGGAAGCGTTTATCGAGGCGGCGCGCATCGCCCATGCAGCCGGCCGGCAGGTGGCGCTCACCCTCTCCGACTTTTTCTGCGTCGACCGCTACCGCGAGGAATTCATCGACCTGATGAAGACCGGCACGGTCGACATCGTCTTCGCCAATCATCCCGAGGTGATGGCGCTCTACGGCACGGAGGATTTCAATGCAGCGCTTGAGCAGCTGGAGCGGGACGTGAAGCTCGCCTCCGTGACGCTCGGCGCCGAAGGCTCCCTGGTTCTCGGCGGCCCGGAAGGTCGTGTCCAGGTCGGCGCGCCGCCGGTCGACACCATCGTCGACAAGACCGGCGCGGGCGACCTCTATGCCTCGGGCTTCCTGTTCGGCCTGTCGCGCGGGGCGCCGCTCGGCCGCTGCGCCGAACTGGGCGCGCTTTCGGCCGGCGAGATCATCTCGCATGTCGGCGCGCGGCCCCTTGGTTCGCTGAAGAACCTCGCCGCACAGCGCGGGCTGTCGCTCTGACGCTCATTGTCGGCTGACAAAAAAAGGGCGGCCCGTGGCCGCCCTTTTGCTCTCCGGGAATGTTTTCCGCCTCAGAGAATAAAGCGGCTCAGGTCCGTGTTGCGGGCGAGATCGCCCACATGCTTCTCCACATAGGCGGCGTCGACCGACACGGCTTCGCCGGAGCGATCGGGCGCGGTGAACGAGATGTCGTCGAGGATCCGCTCCATCACCGTCTGCAGGCGGCGGGCGCCGATATTCTCCACCGAGGAATTGATCTCCACGGCGATCCGGGCGATCGCGTCGATGGCGTCGTCGGTGAAGTCGAGGTTCACGCCCTCCGTGCCCATCAGGACCTTGTACTGCTTGATGAGGCTCGCCTCGGTTTCCGTCAGGATGCGGCGGAAATCGCTTTCCGTCAGCGCCTGCAGTTCCACGCGGATGGGCAGGCGGCCCTGCAGCTCCGGCAGGAGGTCGGAGGGCTTGGCGACATGGAAGGCGCCGGACGCGATGAAGAGGATGTGGTCCGTCTTGACCGGCCCGTATTTGGTCGCCACGGTCGTGCCTTCCACCAGCGGCAGCAGGTCGCGCTGCACGCCCTCGCGGGACACGTCCCCGGCACGGCCCTCGCGGGCGCAGATCTTGTCGATCTCGTCGAGGAAGACGATCCCGTCATCCTCCACCGAGCGGATGGCTTCCTGCACGATCTGGTCCTGGTCCAGGAGCTTGTCGGCTTCCTCGTCGATCAGCAAGGCATAGCTGTCGCGGACATTGGTGCGCCGCGACTTGGTGCGGCCCTGCCCGAAGGCCTTGCCGAGCATCTCGCTCATGTTCATCACGCCGATGGACGCGCCCGGCATGCCCGGCACCTCGAAGGAGCCCGCGCCATTGCCGGAATCCTTGACCTCGATCTCGATCTCCTTGTCGTCGAGCTCGCCGGCCCGGAGCTTCTTGCGGAAGCTCTCGCGGGTGGTCGGGCTGGCATGGGCGCCGACCAGCGCGTCGAGCACGCGCTCTTCCGCCTGCTGGTGCGCCTTGGCCTCAACGCCCTTGCGCTTGCCTTCGCGCACGAGGCCGATCCCTGCCTCCACGAGATCGCGGATGATCTGCTCCACGTCGCGGCCGACATAGCCGACCTCGGTGAACTTGGTGGCCTCGATCTTGATGAAGGGCGCGTTGACCAGCCTGGCGAGGCGGCGGGAAATCTCCGTCTTGCCGACACCCGTGGGCCCGATCATCAGGATGTTCTTGGGCAGGATCTCGTCGCGCATCGGGCCTTCCACCTGCTGGCGGCGCCAGCGGTTGCGGAGCGCGATGGACACGGCGCGCTTGGCGTCGTTCTGGCCGATGATGAAGCGGTCGAGTTCGGAAACGGTTTCGCGGGGCGAGAAGGTGGTCATGATGATACTCCCACGGGGGGCAAGCGATTGAGCAGGGAATGCGGCCAGGGCAGGCCGCGAAGGAGGAAGGCGCGGATGGGCTGCCAGCCGGCGCCGAGACCGACGACGAGGGCGCCCAGAAGCAGCAATGTGACCGCCGAGATGCCGCCGGCGGAAACATTCGCGCCGTGCATCAGCGAGGCGATGGCGAAGCCGAGATAGCTGAGGGCGGCGACCAGCAGGGCGCGTCGGTCGATGGTCACGGCGACGACCGCAAGGACGATCACCAGGGCGATCACCGTGACCCCTTCGGCCGGCGTGAAGTCCATCCGGTCGTCCGGCACGATCAGCGAGATCACGGACTGCACGATCAGCGGCGAGGCGAAGAGGTGCAGCCAGAACGCCCGGTCGGACCGGAGGGTCACGCGGGCCGGATCGGAAAGATCGAAGGCCATCGCGATCACGAAAGTGACGATGCCGCAGCCCAGGATTATCAAGGCATGCCAGCGCCAGATCGCATCCGGTGCCCATTGCGCGATGACGGCCAGCAACGTGCCGACCGTTGCCGCGGCGATGGTGAGGACAGCGAAGGGCAGGCGGAAGCGTGCATAGAACAGGCAGGACGCCACGAGCCCGGTGATCGCCGCCGGCAAGGCTCCGGTCCGTGTCGCCGGGGCCCAGAGAACGGACCAGCTGACGCCATCCGCGAGCCCGGCCGCAGCCGCCGCGAAGGCGGTGAAGCCAAGCGCCAGCACGATGCCCGGCAGCACCAGCTTCTGGCGCGCCACGAAGAATTCCGCCAGCGCCCAGGCGAGCACCGCGCCGATGACCGGGCCGGCCACCAGCGGCAGGCCGTTGCCGCCCAGGAGCGGCCCGGCAATGCCCGCGCCGAAGAGCAGGATCACCACGCCGACCGTCAGGAAGACATCATGGAAGCCGCGCGCGAAGCGGACATGCTCGTCGTCGGGCGAGTGGGTGCCCTGGTCCGAGGCGAATGTCGCAGTCGAAGCCGGCCGGCTTTTCAGGAAACTGTCGAGCCTGTCCGCCTGCTCGGCACTGAGGATGCCGGCGCGGATCGCCGCGTCCCGTTCCTCAGGACTGAGCATCGAGCTGTTCCAGGATCACGCTCGCATTGGTGTAGACGCAGATTTCGCCGGCGATCTGCATGGCGCGACGGGCGATGTCCTCGGCGCTCCTGTCGGTGTCGGCGAGCGCGCGGGCGGCCGCCAGCGCGTAATTGCCGCCCGAGCCGATGGCGGCGATGCCGTTCTCCGGCTCCAGCACGTCGCCGTTGCCGGTCAGCACGAGTGTCGTCGCCTTGTCCGCCACGATCATCATGGCTTCCAGCCGACGGAGATATCGGTCCGTGCGCCAGTCCTTGGCGAGTTCGACGGAAGCACGCATGAGCTGCCCCGGATATTGCTCCAGCTTGGCTTCCAGCCGCTCCAGCAGGGTGAAGGCGTCGGCGGTGGCGCCGGCAAATCCGGCGATGACCTCGCCCTTGGCCAGCGGGCGCACCTTGCGCGCATTGCCCTTCATCACGGTCTGGCCCATCGTGACCTGCCCGTCGCCGGCCACCACGACCTTGCCGCCCTTGCGCACGGTGACGATGGTCGTGCCGTGCCAGGTTGCGTAGGGGGATTGTTCGCTCAAAGGAAACTCCTGCAGCAGGCCTTCCGGATCTCGTCGAGCCTCCGGGCAGCCCCTTGTTCACCGCGCTTATGTAATCATCCCGCCAAGTCGTGCAAACCGGGGCTGCAAACAGGAGCTTCGATGACCGCCGAAGCGCGCCGTCGCGCGGCTGTAGCGCGATGCGGACGAGCCTGTTAAAAGCCGGCGGGAGACATCGGGAAAGAGCCGCTGTGCGCACCGCAGAGATTTCGCGCAAGACCAACGAGACGGATATCTCCGTCGCTGTCGCTCTCGACGGGACCGGACGCTACGACGTCCAGACCGGGATCGGCTTTCTCGATCATATGCTGGAGCAGCTGTCGCGCCATTCGCTGATCGACATGACGATCCGCGCGAAGGGCGACCTGCATATCGATTTCCACCACACGGCCGAGGATGTGGGCATCGCCATCGGGCAGGCCATTTCCAGGGCGCTGGGCGACCGGCGCGGCATCACGCGCTACGCCTCGCTCGACCTCGCCATGGACGAGACCTGCACGCGCGCGGCGGTGGACGTCTCCGGCCGACCCTATCTGATCTGGAAAGTCGAGTTCTCCCGCGACAAGGTGGGCGAATTCGACACCGAGCTCTTCCGCGAGTTCTTCCACGCCCTCGCCCACAATGCCGGGATCACGCTGCACGTGGTCAATCATTACGGCGAGAACAACCACCACATCGCCGAGACCTGTTTCAAGGCGGTGGCGCGGGTGCTGCGGCAGGCCATCGCGATCGATCCGCGTACCGCCGACAGCGTACCGTCCACGAAGGGCACGTTGACGGGCTGAGCGATGAAGATCTTCACCATCCACACTCCGCCCGGCACGACAGGTGATGTGCCGCTTTCCGCCGGCGAGGCGGAGCGGGTCCGCTTCGTCAAGGACGGCTTCTCGTGGCCGGCCTTCTTCTTCGGCTTTCTCTGGTTCCTCTGGCACCGGCTCTGGCTGGGGCTTCTCGGCTACGTCGTCTATCTCGTCCTGCTGGGCGTGCTGGCGCAGTTCACCGGCGGCTTCGGCGGCATCCTGATCGCGTTCCTGGCCAAGCTGTTCCTCGGCTTCCAGGCCAACGAGATCAGGCGCTGGAGCCTGCGCCGTCGCGGCTGGCGGGAAACGGGCGGCATCGCCGCCGGCAGTCTGGGCGAGGCGGAGGTCCGCTACTTCGCCCGCCCCGCCAGTTCCCGCGCCACGGTCGAGGAAGAGGCGTCGGCGTCTTCGAACGGCGCGCCTCCGCCGGTGCGCCCCCCGCTGTCGATCTGGCGCGGCCGGGCCGACGAGGACAATCGCGTCGTCGGTCTGTTCCCGGAGGCGGAAGGGTGAGCGTCGCCATCATCGATTACGGCTCCGGCAATCTCCGCTCCGCCGCCAAGGCGTTCGAGCGGGTGGCTCGCGAGCAGGGCGCCGAAACGGTGCACGTCACCGCCGATCCGGACGTCGTCGCCCGCGCGGAACGCATCGTGCTGCCGGGCGTCGGCGCCTATGCCGATTGTCGGCGCGGCCTCGATGCGGTCGGCGGCATGGTGGAAGCGCTGACGGAAGCGGTGATGCGGCGCGGAACGCCTTTTCTCGGCATCTGCGTCGGCTGCCAGCTCATGGCTTCGCGCGGCGTGGAAAAGGAAGTGACGGCAGGCCTGGGCTGGATTCCCGGCGACGTGGTGGAAATCACCCCCGCCGATCCGCGGCTCAAGATCCCGCATATGGGCTGGAACAGCCTCGACGTGGCGCATCCGCATCCGCTCCTGGCCGATGTGCCGACGGGCGAGAACGGCCTCGACGCCTATTTCGTCCATTCCTATCACCTGAGGGCCGTCGATCCCGGCGACGTGGTCGCCACGGCGGATTACGGCGGCCCGGTCACAGCCATCGTCGGGCGGGACAATTACGCCGGCACCCAGTTCCATCCCGAGAAGAGCCAGGCCCTCGGCCTCGCCTTGATCGGCAATTTCCTGAGGTGGAAGCCTTGATCCTGTTTCCCGCGATCGATCTGAAGGATGGCGCCTGCGTCCGCCTGGTAAAAGGCGAGATGGAGCAGGCGACCGTCTATAATGCCGATCCCGCCGATCAGGCGCGCGCGTTCCGCGACATCGGCTTTCCCTGGCTGCACGTGGTCGATCTCAACGGCGCCTTTGCCGGAGAAAGCCGCAACGGCGAGGCCGTCGAGGCGATCCTGAAGGCGGCCGGCACCGAGATGAAGGTGCAGCTGGGCGGCGGCATCCGCGACCGCGCCGGCATCGAAGGGTGGCTGGCCAAGGGCGTCAGCCGCGTCATTCTCGGCACGGCGGCGCTTCGCGATCCCGATCTCGTGCGCGAGGCGGCGGCGGCGCATCCCGACCGTATCGCCGTCGGTATCGACGCACGCGGCGGCAAGGTCGCGGTGGAAGGCTGGGCGGAGACCTCCGACATGGAGGCCGTCGATCTCGCCCGCGCCTTCGAGGATGCCGGCGTTGCGGCGATCATCTACACCGACATCGACCGTGACGGCGTGCTGGCCGGCATCAACTGGGATGCGACGATCGCGCTGGGACAGGCCGTGTCGATCCCCGTCATCGCCTCCGGCGGCCTCGCCTCCATGGTCGACATCGAGCGGCTCACGAAGCCCGACGCGGCGATCCTCGAAGGCGCGATCTCCGGCCGCGCGCTCTATGACGGACGGCTCGACCCGTCCGAGGCCCTCAACACGCTGCGCGCCGCCCGGTGCTGGCCGATGACCCCCGGTCTCGGAGCCTTCTGATGATGCCGAAGGCCCGCGTCATCCCCTGCCTCGTTGAGAAGGACGTCCCGACCGCCCGTGGCGGCTCTGCCGCGAGGACGGGCAGAACAGGAAAGGAGGCCGTCCGATGCTGAAGGCCCGCGTCATTCCCTGCCTCGATGTGAAGGACGGCCCGTTCGTCCGCAGCGGCGTTGCCGCGAGGACGGGCAGAACAGGAAAGGCGGCCGTCCGATGCTGAAGGCCCGCGTCATTCCCTGCCTCGATGTGAAGGACGGCCCGTTCGCCCGCAGCGGCGTTGCCGCGAGGACGGACAGAACAGGAAAGGCGGCCGTCCGATGCTGAAGGCCCGCGTCATTCCCTGCCTCGATGTGAAGGACGGCCGCGTCGTGAAGGGCGTCAACTTCGTCGACCTGATCGATGCCGGCGATCCCGTGGAAGCGGCGAAGGCCTATGACGCGGCGGGGGCGGATGAGCTCTGTTTCCTCGATATCGGCGCGAGCCACGAGGGCCGCGAGACGATCTACGACGTGGTGGCGCGCACGGCTGAGCAGTGCTTCATGCCGGTGACCGTCGGCGGCGGCGTCCGCACCGTGGAGGATATCCGCAAGCTGCTGCTGGCTGGCGCCGACAAGGTTTCCATCAACACCGCCGCCGTCAACGACCGCTCCTTCGTGGCGCGCGGGGCCGACAAGTTCGGCGACCAGTGCATCGTGGTCGCCATCGACGCCAAGAAGGTGTCCGGCGAAGGCGAAAGCGAACGCTGGGAGATCTTCACCCATGGCGGCCGCAACCGCACCGGGCTCGATGCGGTGGAGTTCGCCCGGGAGGTCGTGAGCCTCGGGGCGGGCGAGATCCTGCTGACATCCATGGATCGCGACGGCACCAAGGCCGGGTTCGACCTGGCGCTGACCCGAACCGTGGCGGATGCCGTGCGCGTGCCGGTGATCGCGTCCGGCGGCGTCGGCACTCTCGACCATCTGGTGGAGGGCATTCGCGACGGCCATGCCGGGGCGGTGCTCGCCGCCTCGATTTTCCATTTCGGCACGCATACGATCGGCGAGGCGAAGGCGCGACTGGCGCAAGCGGGCATTCCCGTGCGCCACACCGCTTCTGCCTGACGCGCCACGGAACCCGCTCAATGACCGACTTCACGCTGGAAGACCTGGCCGACACCATCGCGCTGCGCGCTCGCTCCGAAGATCCCTCGTCCTATACGGCGAAGCTCTTCCGCAAGGGCCCGGCGAAATGCGCGCAGAAGCTCGGCGAGGAAGCCGTCGAGGCGGCGATCGCCGCCGTGCAGGGCGACCGCGCCGGCCTCGTGGGCGAGGCGGCCGACCTCCTCTATCATCTCCTCGTGGTGCTGGAAGTGTCCGGCGTCAGCCTCGACGAGGTGAAGCAAGAGCTCGGGCGCCGCACGCAGCAGACGGGGCTGGAAGAAAAAGCGGCGAGAAACCCCGCATGAGGATGCCGTGATGATGGTGGCCCCGAGAAGCGTGGGAGTCCGGGCATGATGGATCAGATCGCCCGGGGCTCGCTGTCGCCCTACCGATTCTTCGCGCTGGAGGACTGGGCCAAGCTCCGGGCCGACACCCCGATGACGCTTTCGGCCGAGGACGTGCGGGCGCTGAAATCGCTCAACGATCCGATTTCCCTGGCGGAGGTGGAGCAGGTGTTCCTGCCGCTGTCGCGCCTGCTGAGCTTCTACGTGGAGGCGATGCAGGGCCTCTTCGACGTGACGCGGCGCTTCCTCAACACCGACGAGGGCCGCAAGACGCCCTTCGTCATCGGCATCGGCGGCTCCGTCGCCGTGGGCAAGTCCACGACCGCGCGCATCCTGCGCGAACTCCTGAAGCGCTGGCCTTCCGCGCCGCAGGTGGAACTCGTCACGACCGATGGCTTCCTGTTTCCGAACGCGGTGCTGGAAGCGGAAGGGTTGATGGGCCGCAAGGGCTTCCCGGAAAGCTACGACGTCGGGACGCTCCTGAACTTCCTGTCCGACATCAAGGCGGGCAGGGAGCGGGTGACAGCGCCGGTCTATTCGCACATGGAATACGACATCGTCCCGGGCGCGGTGCAGGAGATCGGCCAGCCGGATATCCTGATCCTGGAGGGGCTCAACGTCCTGCAGACCCGCGATCTTCCGTCCGCCGGCAAGATCATCCCCTTCGTCTCCGACTACTTCGACTTCTCGATCTATATCGACGCCGACGAGGATGCGATCCGGCACTGGTATATCGATCGCTTCATGCGGCTGCGCGAAACGCGGTTCCGCGACCCCAAATCCTACTTCCACAAATATGCGGAAGTCGGCGAGCCCGAGGCGCACGAGATCGCCCGCGATCTGTGGGAGCGGATCAATCTCGTCAACCTGCACCAGAACATCCTGCCGACGCGCCCCCGAGCGGACCTGATCCTGCGCAAGGGGGAAGACCACGCGGTGGTCGAAGTCGCGCTGCGGCGCCTCTAATCCCGGAGACCAGCCTTGCCTTCGCCCTTCACTCCCCGCACCGCGCGCGACCGGACCATCGTCGCGCTCGACCTGCCGACCCCGCGCGCCGCCTCCGATCTGGTTGACCGGCTCGGCGATGCCGTGAGCTTCTACAAGGTCGGCATGCAGCTGGTCTTTGCCGGCGGCCTGCCGCTGGTGCAGGAACTCGTCGGGCGCGGCAAGCAGGTCTTTCTCGACATGAAGCTGCTCGACATCGACAACACGGTGGCGGGCGGCGTGAACAGCATCGCGGGCCTCGGCGCGACCTTCACCACGATCCACGCCTATCCCAAGGCGATGCGGGCCGCCGTCGAGGCGCGCCCGGCCGGCAGCGTCGGCCTGCTCGCCGTTACCGTGCTCACCTCCATGAGCGATTCCGACCTGCGCGATGTCGGCTATTCCGCCCCTGCCGCCGAACTCGTCGCGCGCCGGGCCGAGGATGCGCTCGCCGCCGGCATGGACGGGATCGTCTGCTCCGGCGAGGAAGCGGCCGTCGTCCGCAAGATTGTCGGTCCTGACATGATGATCGTCACGCCCGGCATTCGCCCGGCCGGCGGTGCCGCCGGCGACCAGCGCCGGGTCATGACGCCCGCCGCCGCGATTTCCGCCGGCGCGGATTACCTTGTGGTCGGGCGTCCGATCACGGCTGCCGCCGATCCGGTGGCCGCCGCCAACGCAATCGTCGCCGAAATCGAACAGGCGCTTTGAGGGAGAAAACAATGGCGAAGGGCTACTGGATCGTCCGCATGGACGTCACCGACCCCGAAATCTACGGCAAGTACGTCGCGGCGAATGCCGAGCCGTTCGCGCGCTACGGCGCCCGATTTCTGGTGCGCGGCGGCAGCTTCGAAGCGCCGGAGGGCACCGCCCGCAGCCGCAACGTGGTGATCGAGTTCGACAGCTACGAGACGGCGCTCGCCTGCTTCCACGATGAAGCCTACCAGGCGGCGAAGGCGATCCGCGATCCTGTCGCGACCGGCGAGGTGGTGATCATCAGCGGCTATGAAGGCCCGCAGCCGGGCGCCTGAGATGAGCGGCGCGCCGGGCACTCCCTTCAGTTCCGACGAAGTCGGCCGCTATGCCCGCCACCTCGTGCTGCCGGAGGTGGGCGGCGCGGGTCAGCAGCGCTTCCGGGGCGCGCGCGTTCTGGTGATCGGCGCGGGAGGGCTCGGCTCGCCGGTCGCTCTTTACCTTGCCGCGGCGGGGATCGGCACGCTCGGGCTCGTCGACGACGACGAGGTGAGCCTGTCCAACCTGCAGCGGCAGGTGCTGCATGACACGGCCGCGATCGGCTCGCTGAAGGTCGAAAGCGCCCGCGACGCGCTCGCTCGGTTGAACCCGCATGTGCGGGTGGAGATCCATCCCGTGCGGGTGACCGGCGACAATGCCCGCGCGCTGATCGGCGGCTACGACGTGGTGGTCGACGGCTCCGATAATTTCGCGACCCGCTATCTCGTGGCGGATGTTGCGGCCGAAATGGGAAAGCCGCTGGTGACCGGCGCAGTCGGCCGTTTCGACGGCTCCGTGACGACGCTGCTGCCGTTCGAGGGCGACAATCCCTCCTATCGCGATCTCTTTCCGGAGAAGCCGCCGGAAGGGCTGGTGCCGAGCTGCGCGGAGGCCGGCATTCTGGGCGCGGTCACCGGCGTCATCGGCTCGCTGCAGGCGCTGGAAGTCCTGAAGGTGGTAGGCGGCTTCGGCGAGCCGCTGGTGGGGCGGATCCTGCTTTACGACGCCCTGTCGCAGCGGTTCGACGAGATCCGCTACCGGAAAAAGCGCGCCGAATTCACCTCGCGGTAACCATGAGCGGAGCATCCTAAGCCTGAGAGGCGCTGCCGCGCGAGACCGTGTGCGGCTGGCGACCATTCAGGAGAACACTCATGTCGATCGCCCGGTTTCCGGTGAAGGCGCTCGCCCTTGGCGCCGTCCTGCTGGCCTCCTGCTGCGGGATCGCCTCGGCGGCCGCACCCAGCAAGGACGCCAGCGGCCTTCCCGTTCCGCGCTTCGTCAGCCTGAAGTCCAATCACGTCAATATCCGCAAGGGGCCGGGGCAGGACTATCCCATCGCCTTCATCTTCGTGCGCGCGGGGCTGCCGGTCGAGATCGTCCAGGAGTTCGGCAACTGGCGGAAGATCCGCGATTCTGAAGGCGACGAGGGCTGGGTGCTGCACAGCCTGCTCTCCGGCCGGCGCACCGCTCTGGTGACGCCGTGGCAGAAGGACGGGACCATGGCGCTCCATCGCACGGCCAGCGATGCCGACCAGGTCGTGGCCTATCTGGAGCCCAGCGTGATGACCGTGGTCGACAAATGTTCGGGCAGCTGGTGCCTTGTCGACGGGACGGGTTTCCGCGGCTGGATCGAGCAGGAACGGCTCTGGGGCGTTTATCCCCAGGAGAAGGTCGACGAATAAGGAGCCCGCAGGCCCCCGATGCAAAACCGATGAAGATGCCGCCGAAGGGCCGCCGGCGACTTAGCCGCGCGGCTCTTTCTTCTTGCGCACGCGAACGACCACCTCGACGGATGTGACTTCCATGCCTTCCGGGGCG
The DNA here is from genome assembly GCF_900110915.1 of Faunimonas pinastri. Classification (GTDB taxonomy): domain Bacteria; phylum Pseudomonadota; class Alphaproteobacteria; order Rhizobiales; family Afifellaceae; genus Faunimonas; species Faunimonas pinastri. Next base: position 96,719 of record NZ_FOFG01000005.1, on the reverse strand, counting down.
GCCGGGATCTGGTCGAAATGCACGTCCCCATGCATGTCGATCAGCTTGTGCTCGCCTTCCACGAAGAAGTGATGGTGGTCGGAGATATTGGTGTCGAAGTAGGTGCGGCCACCATCGATCACGACTTCGCGCAGGAGACCGGCCTCGGTGAACTGATGCAGCGTGTTGTAGATCGTGGCGACGGAAACGCGCACCGATTCCGCCAGCGCTTCCTCGTGAAGGCCTTCCGCCGAGATATGCCGGTCGCCCTTGGCGAAGAGGATGCGCCCGAGTGCCACCCGCTGACGCGTCGGCCGCAGCCCGGCGTCCCGCAGCTTGGCCACGATGTCGCCGCTGGTTTCCGCGCCGCTTTCCGGCTGCCATGAAGTCACGTCGTGATGCATTCCGATTTCACTCAGTCTGCCGCTCGGAATTGAACAAGTTTTTCTTATATGACGATTATGGCGCGATGCACAACCGCATGGCGCTTCCGTTTGCCGCGGCCTGGCATTTCCCGCGCGGCATCCCTGTGTTAGGACGACGCGAAACATGATGACGAAAAGCCCCGGGGAGGGCAGAAGCGAGCTTATGACCGAGCGCCAGACGCGATACGAATACGAGGATCTGCTGGCCTGCGCCCGCGGCGAGCTCTTCGGCGAAGGCAATGCCCAGCTGCCGCTGCCGCCCATGCTGATGTTCGATCGGATCTCCGAAATCTCCGAAACGGGCGGCGAGCACGGCAAGGGCTTCATCCAGGCCGATCTCGCGATCCGCCCGGACCTCTGGTTCTTCGCCTGCCATTTCAAGGGCGATCCGGTCATGCCGGGCTGTCTCGGCCTCGACGCCATGTGGCAGATGCTGGGCTTCTTCCTGGGCTGGCTCGGTGGCAAGGGGCGCGGCCGTGCGCTCGCCGTCGGCGAGGTCAAGTTCTCCGGCATGGTGCTGCCCACCGTGAAGCAGGTGCAGTACGGCATCGACCTGAAGCGCGTCGTACGCTCGCGGCTGGTGCTCGGCATCGGCGACGGCTGGCTCAAGGCGGATGGCGAGGTCATCTACCGGGCGAACGACCTGAAGGTCGGCCTTTTCCAGACTTGAACGAAGGATGGGGCTCCGCGCCCTCGTCACCGATGTATAGAAGGAGTTCGCCATGAGGCGGGTCGTCGTCACCGGCATGGGCATCGTTTCGTCCATCGGGAACAACACGCAGGAGGTGCTGGCGAGCCTCCGGGAAGCGCGCTCGGGCATCGTCTTCGCCGAGGACTACAAGAAGCACGGCTTCCGCTCGCAGGTGCATGGCGCGCCGACGCTGGATCCCGCCGAAGTTCTCGACCGCCGCGCGCTCCGCTTCCATGGCGGCGGCACGGCTTGGAACCAGGTGGCGATGGAGCAGGCGATCCGCGACGCCGGGCTGGAAGAGCGCGAGATCTCCAACGAGCGCACGGGCATCATCATGGGCTCCGGCGGCCCTTCCACCCGCGCCATCGTCGAGGCCGCGGACAAGACCCGCGAATCCGGCTCCACCAAGAAGGTCGGCCCCTTCGCCGTGCCCAAGGCGATGTGCTCCACCGCCTCCGCCACGCTGGCGACCTGGTTCAAGATCAAGGGCGTCAATTATTCCATCTCCTCGGCCTGCGCGACGTCCAATCATTGCACCGGCAACGCCTACGAGATGATCCAGTACGGCAAGCAGGACGTGATGTTCGCCGGCGGCTGCGAGGAACTGGACTGGACGCTGTCGGAGCTTTTCGACGGCATGGGCGCCATGTCCTCCAAGTTCAACGACACGCCGCAAAAGGCGTCCCGCGCCTATGACGCCAACCGCGACGGCTTCGTCATCAGCGGCGGCGCCGGCGTGCTGGTCCTGGAAGAGCTGGAGCATGCCAAGGCGCGCGGCGCGCGCATCTACGGCGAAGTGACCGGCTACGGCGTCACCTCCGATGGCAGCGACATGGTCGCGCCGAGCGGCGAGGGCGCGGCGCGCTGCATGCGCCAGGCCCTTTCCACGGTGAAAGGCAAGGTCGACTACATCAACCCGCACGCCACCTCCACGCCGATCGGCGACCTCAAGGAGATCGAGGCGATCCGGGAAGTCTTCGGCAACGAAGACAAGTGCCCTCCGATCGCGGCGACCAAGTCGCTCACCGGTCACTCGCAGGGCGCCACCGGCGTGCACGAATCCATCTACTCGCTCCTGATGCTGAACAACGGCTTCATCTGCGAGAGCGCGAATATCGAGGAACTGGACCCGCTCTTCGAGGACATGCCGATCGTCCGCGAGCGGCGCGACAATCAGGAACTCGACTGCGTGCTTTCCAACTCCTTCGGCTTTGGCGGCACCAACGCCACGCTGGTCTTCCAGCGCCACGATTCCTGAGGTCACAGAATGACGAAGTTGCTGGAGGGCAAGCGTGGCCTGGTGATGGGAGTGGCGAACGACCACTCGATCGCCTGGGGCATCGCCAGGGCTGCCGCGGAGCAGGGCGCCGAGATCGCCTTCACCTATCAGGGCGATGGCTTCGGCCGGCGCGTCGAGCCGCTGGCCAAGTCCATCGGGTCGGACCTGCTGCTCCCCTGCGACGTGGAGGATGCCGCATCGGTGAAGGCCGTGTTCGAGCGGATCGGCGAGAGCTGGGGCAAGCTCGATTTCGTGGTCCATGCGATCGCCTTCTCCGACAAGACGGAGTTGAAGGGACGATACGCCGATACGTCGCGTGACAACTTCGTCCGCACGATGGTGATCTCCTGTTATTCCTTCACTGAGGTGGCGAGGCATGCCGCGCCGCTGATGACCGATGGCGGCTCGCTCTTGACGCTGACCTATGCCGGCTCCCAGCGGGTCATGCCGAACTACAACGTGATGGGTGTCGCCAAGGCGGCGCTGGAAGCCTCCACCCGTTATCTGGCGGCCGATTACGGCGAACTCGGCATCCGGGTGAACGCGATCTCGGCCGGTCCGGTGCGGACGCTGGCCGGCACGGGCGTCTCCGACGCGCGGCTGATGTTCAACTATCACCGCGATAATGCCCCGCTTCGCCGTTCGGTGACGATCGAGGACGTGGGCGGTGCCGGGGTGTACCTCGTCAGCGACCTCTCACGGGCGGTAACCGGTGAGATCCATTATGTGGATTCTGGTTACCACATCATCTCCATGCCGCGGCTTCAGGCGCTGAAGGCCCAGGAGACGCCCGCGCGATCGTCTCTCGCGGCCGAGTAACCTCGGCATTCCGCGTTCTTCGCAGGCGTTCGTTTCAGCGCGTCGGACCCCTCCGACGCGCTTTTCTCTTCCGATTTGATCGAAATTGATCTGAACTGACGGCAATCCGCGGCTTTGTGGTCCGATGCCAAGGGAATTTCTGCAAATTCGCTTGATTTCATTCATCAATGCATAAGACCCTGCTCGCTATCTTGGGTTTATCGGGCTGTACGTTGAAAAGCCCCATGGGAAGGGCACCTGTGGCTGGACGTCTGAACAGGCGAATTGCGTTGCTTGCCAAGATCGCGGCCGTTCTGGCCGTGACGGCGATCGCGGCCGGCCTGATCGGCAACAGCGGCATCACGGCGGGACTGAAGCACAACGCGCTGATGAACTCGGCGCTGTGGGCGCGCTCCGCCGAGCGGCTGGGGCTCACCGGCGAGAACGGCGGCCCGGCTCCGGATGTCCAGGGCCTGAGCGACCTGATGAACGCCACCTCCGCGGATGCCGTGGTGCTTCTCGACGAGCGTGGGCCGATCCGCGCGCTGGCGCCCGGCGCGGCGGACGGAACCCGTCGCTTCAAGGTCGACGTGCCGGAGTGGAAGTCTCGCGATCCGTCCACGCAGGCCTATAGCGCGGGCCACCTCAGCCCCTTCTTCACCTCCGACTTCCGAACCTGGGTGGTGCTGCCCGAACTTCAGGCATCGAACGGCCGCCGGGTGGCGATCCGCATCGACCAGTCGGACGAAGCCTCGTCGCTGGTCCACTTCTATGAGCGGCAGATCCTTTATCTCCTCAGCGTGGCGGCGATCACCTTCTGCTCCTTCATGGCCGGTTATACCTACCGCTCGCGCAAGCTGGCGCTGGAAGACATGCACATCCGCCATCTCGCGACACATGACGGGCTGACGGGACTGCCCAACCGTAAGCAGTTCCTGGAACATCTGCAGGAGGCGGTCGCCCTTTCCAACCAGGGCGGCACCAAGACGGCGCTGTTCCTGCTCGATCTCGACGGCTTCAAGGCGGTCAACGACACGCTGGGCCATCCGATCGGCGACGAGCTGCTCCGGGCAGCCTCGCAGCGGCTCAAGCAGTCGCTGCGGGCGCAGGACATGCTGGCGCGTCTTTCTGGCGACGAGTTCGCCATCGTCCTGTCCGACGTCACTGCGTTCGGCGTGCTGCCTCCCTTCGCCGAGCGCGTGCTCCAGCTCCTGCACACGCCGTTCCGTATCCAGGGACATGACGTGACGGTCGGCTGTTCCATCGGCCTCGCTGTGGCGCCGGACAATGCTGACGATAGCGAAAAGCTGATCCGCAACGCCGATTTTGCCCTCTACCGCGCGAAGAGCGAGGGCCGCGGCTCCTGGCGGTTCTTCGATCCCAAGATGGAAGAGGACCTCGCCAGCCGCCGAATGCTGGAAGACGGGCTGCGCCATGCGCTGGAGAACGATCTTTTCCAGGTGCTCTACCAGCCGCAGATCGATCTCGCGAGCGGGCGTGCCGTAGGCTACGAGGCGATGCTGCGCTGGGCCCTGCCCGGCAAGGGCCTGATACCGGCCGGCGTCTTCGTTTCGCTGGCGGAAGAGACGGGCCTCGTCGTGCCCATCGGCGAATGGGTTATCCGGCAGGTTGCGCGCGATGCGGCTCGCCTTCCCCGCGATCGGCGGATTGCCATCAACATCTCCGCTACCCAGCTGCGCCGCGAGAACATCGAGCGCGTGCTGATGCAGACGCTGGCCGACGAGAAGCTGGAGAGCTCCCGCATCGAGATCGAGGTGAACGAGGGTGTGCTCGGCCGCGACGAGGAGATGATCTTCGCCCGTCTGATGCGGCTGCGCGAGAAGGGCTTCACGATCGTGATGGATTCCTTCGGTGTGGGCGCCATGAGCCTGGGATTGCTGGCGCGCTTCACCTTCGACAAGGTCAAGATCGACCGGGCGCTGATCTGGGATACCGGTGCCGGCAAGAACGCCCATGCGGTGCTGACCGCCATCTGCGATGTCTGCCGGTCGTTGGGCGTGCGGGTCGCCGGGCAGGGCGTCGAGACGTACGAGCACACGCAGGTCCTGCGCAGCGTCGGCTGCGCGGAGGCGCAGGGCTTCTATTTCGCCCCGCCGATGACGATCGACGAGATCCTGCAGCAGGAAGACGGGCAGCTCCAGGCCATCGCCTGAGGCTCGACGAGCCGCTCGCCGGGCGCGTCATCGGTCGGTGCGCTGACGCCCAGCCCGGTCCAAGCTAGCCGGATCCACCGCAGCGTGGCCCTGCCGGAAGCGGCTCATTCGCCCCCTTCGACTACCCATTCCGCCACCGAGTGCTCGCCCATTCTGACGTCGCCCCGTGCCGCGATCAGTCCCGGCGAGCGTTTCCCCTGAGCTGCCCTCCATGGGGCGGTGATCGGTGATTGGGTGCAACCAGTTGAAACAAGTGGCCGGATGTTGCCTCTTCGCACCGCCACGGCGCCGCGATCGGGGCGTCGTTCCCGTCTGCAGTCTACGGGCGCCATGGCTTTCCCGGCACGCCGGACGGGAGTGCGCCAAGCCATGCGGGATGAGCAGAAGCGCGCCTGAATACGTCAATCGGGACGGCTCCCGATAGGTCCCACCCTGAGAAACCACGATACTGAGCGCACCCGCCCGGGTCGGGAACGCGCCTGTCGCATCGCAACTATCCCCGGACATAGGGGCAAAGAAAAAGGGCGCCCGAGGGCGCCCTTCTTGTTCCTTGCTGCCGGAGCGATCAGGCGGCGGCTTCGCCGCCTTCGATCTCCTTGCCGGTCGTCTGGTCGACGATCTTCATGGAGAGGCGGACCTTGCCGCGCTCGTCGAAGCCGACGAGCTTGACCCAGACCTTGTCGCCTTCCTTGACGACTTCGGTGGTCTTCTCCGGGCGCTTCTCGCTGGTGAGCTGCGAGATGTGCACGAGGCCGTCACGCGAACCGAAGAAGTTCACGAAGGCGCCGAAGTCGACCGTCTTGACGACGGTGCCCTGGTAGATCGCACCGACCTCCGGCTCGGCGGCGATGCCGTTGATCCAGCGGATGGCCGCGCGGATCGACTCGCCGTCGGCGGAGGCGATCTTCACCGTGCCGTCGTCCTCGATATTGACCTTGGCGCCGGTCTTTTCCACGATTTCGCGGATGACCTTGCCGCCCGAGCCGATCACTTCACGGATCTTGTCGACGGGGATCTTGATGACTTCGATGCGCGGCGCATGCTCGCCGAGCTCCGGACGGGCGCCGCTCAGCGCCTTTGCCATCTCGCCGAGGATGTGGATACGGCCGCCCTTGGCCTGATCCAGCGCGGTGCGCATGATCTCTTCGGTGATGCCGTTGATCTTGATGTCCATCTGCAGCGCAGTGACACCGTTCTCCGTGCCGGCCACCTTGAAGTCCATGTCGCCGAGGTGATCCTCGTCGCCCAGGATGTCGGAGAGCACGGCGAAGCGCTCGCCTTCCTTGATGAGGCCCATCGCGATGCCCGCGACTGGCGACTTCAGCGGAACGCCCGCGTCCATCAGCGACAGCGAGGTGCCGCAGACGGTCGCCATGGAGGACGAGCCGTTGGACTCGGTGATCTCGGAGACGGCGCGCAGCGTATAGGGGAACTCGTGCGGGGCCGGGAGCATCGGATGGACCGCGCGCCAGGCAAGCTTGCCATGGCCGATCTCGCGACGACCGGGCGAACCCATGCGGCCGGTCTCGCCGACCGAGTAGGGCGGAAAGTTGTAGTGCAGCATGAAGCGCTCCTTATAGGTGCCCTCCAGGCTGTCGATCATCTGCTCGTCCTCGCCGGTGCCGAGGGTCGCGACCACGAGGGCCTGCGTCTCGCCGCGGGTGAAGAGGGCGGAGCCATGCGCGCGCGGCAGAATGCCGACTTCCGCGACGATCGGGCGGACGGTGACGAGGTCGCGGCCGTCGATGCGGCTGCCGTCGTCGAGGATGCGACCGCGGACGATTTCGCTTTCGAGCTTCTTGAAGAGCTCGGAGACGACCTGCGGGGCTGCGGGCGTCTCGGCACCTTCACCGGAAAGCGCGCTCTTGACCTTGGCCTTCGCGGCGTCGATCGCTTCGCGGCGTTCGGCCTTGGCGGTGATGGAATAGGCGCTGCCGAGATCGGCGGCGGCGATTTCCTTCACACGGGCGAACAGGGCCGAGTGGTCCTCGGGATTGTGGGCGCGGGGTTCCTTGGCGGCGCGCTCGGCCAGCTTGATGATCGCTTCGATCACCGGCTGGAAGCCCTTGTGGCCGAACATCACGGCGCCGAGCATGATATCCTCGGCGAGCTCGTCGGCTTCCGATTCAACCATCAGGACGGCGTCGCCCGTACCGGCGACGACGAGGTCCAGCTTGGATTCCTTGATGTCGTCCACCGACGGGTTCAACACGTAGCTGCCGTTGATGTAGCCGACGCGGGCGCCACCGATCGGACCCATGAAGGGCACGCCGGACAGCGTCAGGGCGGCGGAGGAGGCGACCATCGCGACGATGTCGGGATCGTTCTCCAGGTCATGCGACAGGACGGTGATGACGACCTGCGTCTCGTTCTTGTACCCATCGGCGAAGAGCGGGCGGATGGGACGGTCGATCAGGCGGGAGACCAGGGTCTCCTTTTCCGAAGGACGGCCCTCGCGCTTGAAGAAGCCGCCCGGGATGCGACCGGCGGCGTAGGCCTTTTCCTGGTAGTTGACGGTCAGGGGGAAGAAGTCCTGGCCCGGCTTGGCCTCCCGGGCGGAGACCACGGTGGCGAGCACGGTGGTTTCGCCATAGGTGGCGAGGACGGCGCCGTCGGCCTGGCGGGCGATCTTGCCCGACTCCAGGACGAGCTTGCGTCCGGCCCAGTCGATTTCTACGCGTTGTACATCGAACATGGATATTCCTTAGGTTCGGGTTTCGAAACGAAAGGAGCCATGCGCAAGACGACGGGGCGCTTCCGTCGGCCTCTGGGCCCGACCTGAAGCGTCCGGCAATCCTGCCATGGCTGGTCCTTCCGTCATGCGAAAACGGCGGCCCGAGAGCCGCCGCATTGTCCTTAGCGGCGCAGCCCGAGGCGGCCGATAATAGACTGATAGCGCGCTTCGTCCTTGGCCTTCACGTAATCGAGAAGGCGACGGCGCTGGGACACGAGCTTCAGCAGGCCACGGCGGGAATGGTTGTCCTTCGTGTGGTGCTTGAAGTGCTCGGTCAGATTGGAAATACGCTCTGACAGCACCGCGATCTGAACTTCCGGAGAGCCGGTGTCGGTCGCGTTGGTGGCGTATTCCTTGATGAGTTCCTGCTTGCGTTCAGCGGCAATCGACATCGGTCATCCCTTGAGTTGGCCGGCACTTCAGCCGGCGAGATTGAACACACGTTTGGGATTGAATGCGCCTTGGTCGATCTCGCCGAGCGCGACGGGAAGGCCGTCGAAGATCGCGTAAGCGGGACCGGATATGACGGGCGCGTCCCGTCCTCTCAAGATGACGGCCTGCCCTCGTTTGAGGCGGGCCGCATCGCGGTCAGTCATCAGCAGGGCCGGGATGCCGTCCAGCGCTGTTTCGACCGATCGTAAAGCACTGGCGGCCAGGAGGCCGTCAGCAGCGTCGAGGTTATGACGCATTTCGTTGAGTTCTTCCAGCGGAATCATGAGATCCTCGCTGAAGGGACCCACCATCAGCCGGCGCAGGCCGACGATATGGCCGCGCGTGCCGAGCCGACGACCCATGTCGCGCGCCAGGGCACGTACGTAGGTCCCCTTGCCGCATTCGGCGAGAAACACGGCAGTATTCTCGTCCGGGCATTCCGCCAGATCCAGTCGGTGCACCACGATCTCGCGTGCCTCAAGCTCCACCGTCTCGCCTTCGCGCGCGAGGTCGTAGGCGCGCTCGCCCGCGATCTTGATGGCGGAATAGGCGGGCGGGATCTGCAGGATATGTCCGGTGAACTCGGGGATGACCGCCTCGATCTCCGCGCGGGCGGGGCGCACGTCTGAGGTCTCGATCACCGGGCCTTCGGTGTCGTCGGTCGCCGTCTCCTCGCCCCAGCGGACGACGAAACGATAGACCTTGCGGCCGTCCATCACATAGGAAACGGTCTTGGTCGCCTCGCCCAGAGCGATCGGCAGACAGCCGGAGGCGAGGGGATCGAGCGTGCCGGCATGACCGGCCTTCTGGGCGTTGAACAGGCGCTTGACCCTGGCAACGGCCTCGGTGGACGTCATGCCGAGGGGCTTGTCCAGCACTACCCAGCCATCGACCTTGTTGCCGTGCTGCTTGCCGCGACGTCCCATCAGGCCTTGTCCTCTGCGTCGTCGTCGCCCTGGTCCTCGTCCCCGAGATCGCGAACGACGTCGGGCGAGCGAAGCAGCGCGTCGATCCGGCGGTCGTCCTCGAAGCGTGTATCGAGGCGGAAACGAAGGTCCGGGATCGAGCGCATCTGGCTGATGGCCGGAGCCATTCGGTTGCGCAGAAAGCTGGCGCCGTGGTTCAGCGCGGCCAGAATGGCGTCGCTCTGGCTCTCGACGAGCGGAGCGACCAGTACCGTCGCGTGGCGAAGATCGGCCGACATGCGGACTTCCGCGATGGTGATCAGGTGGCCCTGCAGATGCGGATCGCTGAATTCCCCGCGCGAGAGGACTTCAGCCAGCGCGTGACGTACGAGTTCGCCGACACGCAGCTGACGCTGCGAGGCCTGACCGGGTTTGGATGGTTTTGAACGGCTCATCTCGGATCATCTGTGAGGGGCGGACGGCGTCATGTCGTATGGCGTGACGCGAACGGCAGAACCCCGGCCCGACGGGCCGGGGTTCTCTCTGCTTGCGGACCCGCTTAGAGCGTGCGGGTGATCATCTCGACGCGGAAGCACTCGATGACGTCGCCGACGCGCATGTCCTCGTAGCGTTCGAAGGCCATACCGCATTCCTGACCGCCGTTGACCTCGCGGACCTCGTCCTTGAAGCGCTTCAGCGTGGAGAGCTTGCCCTCGTGGACGACCACGTTGTCGCGGATCAGGCGGACACCGGAACCGCGTTCCACCTTGCCTTCGGTGACGCGGCAACCCGCGACCTTGCCGACCTTCGTGATGTTGAAGATCTCCAGGATCGAGGCGTAACCGATGAAGGTTTCGCGACGCTCAGGCGGCAGCAGGCCGGACATGGCCGACTTAATGTCATCCACGAGATCGTAGATGATGCTGTAGTAGCGGATCTCGACGCCCTCGCGGGTCGCCGCATCGCGCGCCTGCTTGGAGGCACGAACGTTGAAGGCGATGATCGGAGCCTTGGAGGCGGCGGCAAGGCTGACATCGGACTCGGTGATGCCACCGACGCCGGAGTTCAGGATCTGCGCGCCGACTTCCTCGGTGCCGAGCTTGGTGAGCGAGGCGACGATCGCCTCGACCGAGCCCTGCACGTCGCCCTTGACGACGACCGGGAACAGCTTGCGGCCGGCGGTCTGCAACCGGCTCATCATCTGCTCCAGCGAGCCACGGGCGCCGGCCATGCTGGCCGCCTGCTTCTCGCGGCGAACGCCTTCGCGATATTCCGTGATTTCACGGGCGCGGGCTTCGTTCTCGACGACGCCCAGGCGATCGCCGGCTGCCGGCGTCCCCTGGAAGCCGAGAACTTCGACCGGCATGGACGGGCCGGCTTCCTTCACCTGCTCGCCGCGATCGTTGAGCAGGGCACGAACGCGGCCCCACTGGGCACCGGCCACGACGATGTCGCCGACATGCAGCGTGCCGCGCTGGACTAGAAGCGTGGCGACCGGGCCGCGACCGCGATCCAGCTGGGCTTCCACCACGATGCCTTCGGCGTCGCGCTCCGGATTGGCCCGAAGATCGAGCACTTCCGACTGCAGCAGGATGGCTTCCAGCAGCTTGTCGAGGTTGGTCTTCTGCGTGGCAGAGACTTCCACTTCGAGCGTGTCGCCGCCCATGCTTTCAACCTGGATCTCGTAGCGAAGCAGCTCGGTGCGAACATGGTTCGCATCGGCGCTCGGCTTGTCGATCTTGTTGATCGCAACGATGATCGGCACGTTGGCTGCGCGAGCGTGGTTGATCGCCTCGATCGTCTGCGGCATCACGCCGTCGTCGGCCGCGACGACCAGGATGACGATGTCTGTCGCCTGTGCACCACGGGCACGCATCGCCGTGAAGGCTTCGTGGCCGGGGGTGTCGATGAAGGTGATCTTCTGGCCGTTCTGCTCGACCTGATAGGCACCGATATGCTGCGTGATGCCGCCGGCTTCGCCGGACACCACGTTGGCATGGCGGATGGCATCGAGCAGAGAGGTCTTGCCGTGGTCGACGTGGCCCATGATGGTCACGACCGGCGGACGCTGCTGCAGGTCGTCGGTCACGTCGGCGACGCCGAAGAGGCCTTCCTCGACGTCCGAGGCGGCGACGCGGCGCACATTGTGCCCCATCTCTTCCGCGATCAGCTGCGCCGTGTCGGCATCCAGGATGTCGGTGATCTTGACCATGTTGCCGGAGCGCATGAGCAGACGGATCACGTCCACCGCACGCTCGGCCATGCGGTTGGCGAGGTCCTGCACGGAGATCGCTTCCGGGATCACCACGTCGCGAACGATCTTCTCGTTCGACGGGTTGAAGCCGTGCTGCTGGCGCATCTGCTTTTCGCGCTTGCGGCGCACAGATGCCAGCGAACGTTCGCGATCACCCTCGGTCGTCTCAAGGGCGTTGGTGACGGTCAGGCGGCGACGGCCTTCGCCACCGGGAGTGGCCTTCGTGCGGGCGGGCTTCGGAATCTCGATCCGCTTCGGACGATTGAGCGAGGAGGGAGCTTCCGGGCCGCGAGGCGCGGCACCGGCCGGACGGCCCGCCGCGGTCGGGCGAACGCCGGGCGCGGATGCACCACCTGAAGGACGCGAGGATGCGCCCCCCGGACGGGCGGAGGAACCGCCATCATTGCCAAGACGGCGGCGCGCTTCTTCCTCGCCCCGCTTCTTGGCCTGATCCTCGGAGGCACGACGGGCGTCTTCCTCGGCGCGACGGGCTTCCGCCTCGGCACGCTCCTTGGCGAGCCGGACATCCTCCTCGGCGCGACGCTTTGCGTCCTCTTCCGCCTGGATGCGCTCACGGGCCTCGCGAACGCGAGCCTCCTGGAGAGCAAGCGTACGGGCGTCGCGCTCATCGGCGGTCAGCGTGCGAAGCACGACGCCGCTGCGGTTGCGCTGCTCGGGACGGCGCTGCTGCTGGCCCTGGTTCGGACCCTGTGCCTGCGGACGGCCACCGGCACCGGCGCCTGCTGCACCGCGACCGGCTGCTGCCGGACGGTTCTGGCCGGCCGGCGCGGCGCTGGTGCGCTGCGCGGGAGCCGGTGCAAGCTGGCGGGGCTGGCCGCCGGCTCGATTGGCCAGCTGTGCGGCCGTGGGCTGAACCGTGCCGGTACGGGAAGCCGGAGCGGGGGCTGCAGGAGAGGGGGCTGCAGGAGAGGGGGTTGCCTGAGCCGGAGCCGAAGGAGCTTCGGTTGCTGCCGGAGCGGAGGCTGCTGCCTCAGCGGCTGGGGCAGCACTTTCCGCGGCCGGGGCCGTTGCGGGAGCGGCAGGCTCGGCCGCGACGGTCGGTTCGGGACTGGCGGGCTGGGGAGCCTGGACCTGGATCACCGGCGGCTTGCCTGCGGCGGCCTGCGGCGCAGTTTCCTGGGCGGCAGGCGCCGGTTGCCGTGTGTCGGTCTGGGCTGTCGACTCGACGTCGCGCTCGTTCGGGGCGGAAACGAAGCGGCGCTTCTTCTCCACCACTACCGACTTGGAACGCCCGCCGGAAAAGCTCTGGCGGACTACATCCGAGCCGCCCTTCAGGGACAGCGTCTTGCGTCCCTCGACCCGGATCGTCTTGTCGCCTTTGCTGGTCGTATCATTCATTCGTCGTCGTTCCTGGCGTCGTCTGGCGGAAGGTCCGCTGTGTCGGTCGGGGTTTCGCGGGCAAGCTAGTCCGCAGCGCCGATGTAGCGCCGGAGGCGAATGCTCGCATCCACGAAACTTCTGCCTGCCGGGCTGTGAAGTACGGCAGCATGTATCACATTTGGCCGGCCCAATGCCAAACCCAATTCTTCCGTCGCGAAGATGCGGATGAGCTGGGGCCTCGGGACAGGCGTCTCGCTACTTGCAAAGCGGCGTCGAAGTGCCGCCTCGATCTTTCGTCTGCCGTCGTCGGCGCCATCGCTGGCCGTCACGAGGCCGGCCAGCTGGTCGCGCGCGATGGCGGCTTCCACCTTGGAGAAGCCCGCCACCACGGCGCCTGCCTTGCGGGCAAGGCCGAAGCGGCCAAGCGCCAGTTCGCGGAGCCGGGCCTCGACCTGGTCGGGCAGCTCCGCCGGTGCCTTCACCGCCGCCTTGAGGCTGCGGGCGAAGAGGTTCTTGCGCACGGCTTCCGCCACACGCTCACGATCGAGGCTGACCCACACCCCACGACCCGGAAGACGACGCCGGAGATCGGCGACGACCGTGCCGTCGGGAGCGGGCACGAAGCGGATGAGATCCGTCTCCGGCAACACCTGGCGCGTGACGATGCACGTGCGCTCGCGTTCCCGGCCCAAATCGTCCGCTTCGACAGTCTCTATCGCGTCCGCTTCGCTCAAACGGCGGCAGCCTCCTCGACTTCCTGCTCTTCGGCGACGGTTTCATCCTCGGCGGAGATGATCCCCGCCTGGACGCGCGCCGCCATGATCATCTCTTCCGCTTCCTGGCGGGAGATCTCGAAGCCCTGAAGGGCTCCTTCGAAACGTTTGGTCTCGCCGTCCTTGCGCTCCGTCCAGCCCACGAGGTCGTCGGCGGCGCAATAGGCGAGGTCCTCGACCGTCTTGACGTCGTTCTGGCCGAACGCCACCAGCATCGCGGTCGTCACGCCGGGAACGCTCTTGAGATCGTCCTCGACGCCAAGCTTGCGGCGCTCCTCGTCCTGCTCGTTCTCGATCTGCTCGAGATATTCCCGCGCACGGGTCTGCAGTTCCTCGGCGGTATCCTCGTCGAAGCCCTCGATCGAGGCAAGGTCGTCGAGATCGACGAAGGCCACTTCCTCAAGCTTGGCGAATCCTTCCGAGGCCAGGAGCTGGCCAACCATCTCATCCACATCGAGCGCTTCGGTGAAGAGTTCGGTCCGCTCGGTGAATTCCTTCTGCCGGCGCTCCGATTCCTCGTCCTCGGTCATGATGTCGATATCCCAGCCGGTGAGCTGGGACGCCAGACGCACGTTCTGTCCGCGACGACCGATCGCAAGAGATAGTTGGTCGTCGGCGACCACGACTTCAATACGTCCGGCGTCTTCGTCGAGAACAACCTTCGAGACTTCCGCCGGTTGCAGCGCGTTGACGATAAAGGTCGCCGCGTCCTGCTGCCACGGAATGATGTCGATGCGCTCGCCCTGCAACTCGCCGACGACCGCCTGGACGCGGCTGCCGCGCATGCCGACGCAGGCGCCGACGGGGTCGATCGAGGAATCGTTGGAGAGCACCGCGATCTTGGCGCGCGAGCCCGGATCGCGGGCGACCGACTTGATCTCGATGATGCCGTCGTAGATCTCCGGCACTTCCATGGTGAAGAGCTTCGCCATGAACTGCGGATGGGTACGCGACAGGAAGATCTGCGGACCGCGCTGCTCGCGGCGCACGTCGTAGACATAGGCGCGGATACGATCGCCGTACTTGAAGGTCTCGCGCGGGATCAACTCGTCGCGGCGGATCATCGCCTCGCCACGGCCGAGATCGACGATTACGTTGCCGTATTCGACGCGCTTCACCGTGCCGTTGACGATCTCGCCGATGCGGTCCTTGAAGTCCTCGTACTGACGGTCGCGCTCGGCGTCGCGAACCTTCTGCATGATGACCTGCTTGGCCGACTGCGCGGCGATGCGGCCGAAATCGAGCGGCGGAAGCGGCTCGGAAATGAGGTCGCCGACCTGCGCGGACGGATTGCGCAACCGCGCGTCGTCAAGCGCGATCTCGGTGGAGAAGTTCTCCGGCACGTCGACCACCTCGAGGAGGCGCTGCAGTCGGATCTCGCCGGTGCGACCGTCGATCTCCGCGCGGATCTCGGTGTCCGCGCCATAGCGCGACCGGGCCGCCTTCTGGATCGCGTCTTCCATCGCGGCGATCACGATCTTGCGGTCGATCGTCTTCTCCCGCGCGACAGCGTCGGCGATCTGGAGAAGTTCGAGCCTGTTGGCACTGACAGCCATCGATGTGCTCCGTCTGCTGGTCAGCTAGCGTTGTCGGTTTCGTCCGCCTGATCGGCGGCCGGAATGTCGTCGGGCGTCTTGGCCCGGGCGGCGCGTGCGCCGGCATCGTCGATCAAGGCATCGGTCAGCATCAGCTTGGCTTCCGCGATATCGTCGAGCGGCACGAAGGTCTCGTTGCCCTCCACGCCGTCGAGCCGGACACCCACGGTGTCGTCCTTGACACCGAGCAGGGTGCCGCGGAATTTCTTGCGCCCGTTCACGAGAACCGCCGTCTCGAGTCGCACCTCATGGCCCGACCAGAGGTCGAAATCCTTGGCGCGGGTCAGCGGCCGGTCGATACCGGGGGAGGAGACCTCGAGATGATATTCGCGATCGATCGGATCGTCGACATCGAGAGCCGGGGAAACAGCGCGGCTGATATCCTCGCAACCTTCCACCGTCATGGTGCCGTCCGGCCGCTCCGCCATGATCTGCAGCGTCATGCCGTTGAGGCCGGAAATCTTGATGCGCACGAGCTCATAGCCGAGATCTGCCACGACCGGCTCGACAATATGGGCGACGCGCGCTTCGGTCCCCGTTTCACGTATCAGACGACGAGTGTTCATCAGGCTCCGCAACCGCCGCCATCCCCGTGGGCTGACCGGCGGGCAATAAAAAAGAGCGGGACCGGCGGGACCCACTCTCGAAAAGGCTTACGAGATGTTGAAGTTCATATACTCCGGTAGTCGCGGAAGTTCAAGGCCCGGGAATCCGGGCGGGAAAGGGAGGCGGCCATGAGGGGAAACGTCGACGTGGCGGAAGACGAGCGCCGGGCGCGGCTGGAAGCGATCGTCCGCGCCGATCCGACGCTGATGCTGCTGCTTCGCACGCTCCGCTCCGTCGACCTGCCGCAATGGCGGCTGGCGGCGGGGTGCCTCTACCAGACGGTGTGGAGCGTCCTCTCGGACGTCCCCCGCGGGACGGGGATCCGCGACTATGACATCGTGTATTTCGACGCCGATCCCTCGTGGGAGGCCGAGGACCGGGCGATCCGCCGCGTCGGCGACGACCTGAAGAAGGTCGGGTTCGAGGGGGTGGCCGAGGTGCGAAACCAGGCGCGGGTGCATCTCTGGTACGAGGAGCGCTTCGGCGCGCCCTATGCGGCGCTCGCCTCGGCCGACGAAGCGCTTTCCCGCTATGCCGCCATCGTCCATGCCGTGGCGGTGCGGCTGGGGCCGGACGATCGGCTCGACATCGCCGCGCCCTTCGGGCTGGCCGATCTCTTCGACATGGTGATCCGGCCGAACGAGGCGAACCTTGCCCCCGGAAGTTACCTCGCCAAGGCGGAGAGGGCGCGGGCGATCTGGCCGCGGCTCACCGTGCTGCCCTGGCACCGGGAGGGCTGAAACCCGGGAGGGCCTAGGGAGAAGGGGCCGAGGAAGAAGAGGCCGGGCTCAGCGCTTGGTTGTCAGCAAAAGGGTCGGGCTTTTCTCCTCCGGCTCGCTGTCTTCCACGCGCTTGCGCCAGCGGCGCGCCTCGCGACCGTTGTCTCGCGCCGCCCGGCGATGGCGGCGCTGGCCGCCCCAGGTCACCAGTGCGCCGATCAGCGCGCCGATCACGAAGGTCGCGAAGGCGACCTGATAGAGCGCGAGCTGGATCTGGAGGACCGGATCGGCCGGGTTGAACGGGTTCAGGTGGATCGTGACGGCCTGATCGTTGGCCAGGGCCAGGATGGCGATCACCACCAGGATCGGAAGCAGGATCACCCATTTGATCAGCGTGCCAAACCAGCTCAAAACGTCACTCCTCGCCTTCGTTCAGACGTTCGCGCATCTCCTTGCCCGTCTTGAAGAAGGGGATGTACTTTTCCGACACGGAAACCTGCTCGCCGGTGCGCGGGTTCCGACCCGTGCGCGCCGGCCGGTTCTTCACCGAGAACGCGCCGAAGCCCCTGAGCTCCACCCGGTCGCCGCGCGACAGCGCCGACACGATCTCCTCGAGGATGGCGTTCACGATGTGCTCGACATCCCGCTGGTAGAGATGCGGATTCTGCTGGGCGATCCGCTCGATCAGCTCCGACTTGATCACCGATGCCCCCTAGCGACTGGATTGCGCAGGCTGCCAAACGGCCAGGAGCCCGTCAACCGAGAGCTGCCTGGGCAGGAAGGCCTGGGCGAAGGGGGCGAGGTCGTCGGACACTCCGAGGAGGCGGAGGAGGCCGGCGACGGCATGATTGCCGAGGAAGGGCAGGCCG
This sequence comes from Faunimonas pinastri, assembly GCF_900110915.1. Taxonomy (GTDB): domain Bacteria; phylum Pseudomonadota; class Alphaproteobacteria; order Rhizobiales; family Afifellaceae; genus Faunimonas; species Faunimonas pinastri. The sequence goes on along the minus strand of NZ_FOFG01000005.1, from coordinate 79,145 downwards.
CCCTGCTTCTTCTTCCACTCCACGAGGGGAAGCGAGGCGGAAACGCCCTTTTCCTTTTCAAGCCAGGCGCGGGCATCGTCCTCGTCGCCCACCTGGTCGATCAGGTGGTTGGTGACGGCCTGCCGCCCGGTGAAGACGCTGCCGTCGGAAAGTTTGCGCGCATCCGGCTCCGACATGCCGCGGCGATCCGCGACGAGGCCGACGAACCAGTTGAAGCTGTCGTTGATCATCGACTGCAGCATGGCGGTCGCGGCCGGGTCGGTCGGCAGGAAGAGCGAGGGCTGGCCCTTCAGGGGCGCGCTCTTGATCTCCTCGTACTTGACGCCGAGCTTGTCGAGCAGGCCTTCGATATGGCCGTATTCCAGGATCACGCCGATGGAGCCGGTGATCGTGGTGTCGCCGGCGAAGATGCGGTCGGTGGCGATCGCCGTCATGTAGGCGGCGGAGGCGCCGAGCCCGTTGATCACGGCCACGGTCGGCTTCTTGGCATCGGCGTCGCGGATCGCCTTGTAGAGCGCCTCGCCGCCGGAAGCCGCGCCGCCCGGAGAATTGATGCGGATCAGGATCGCCTTGACGGAGGAGGACGCGGCCGCCTTGCGGATCTGCTCGACCGCATCGGGCCGCGCGCCGATGAAGCCTTCCACGTCGATGCGGGCGACCTGCGGCTGCGCGCGCTTCAGCGAGGGCGCGTTGAAGCCCGCCGCGATGAGGATGGCGGCCACAAGGATCACGAAAGCGGCGATCCGCCAGAAGCTTGCCCGCCGCCTCAGGCGCCTGCGCTCCAGAATTTCGTCCGCATCCATTAATCGGTCTCCTCTAGGACTTCCGCAGTAGCAGCCCGGGGCGCCCGGTCGCAAGCGGCTGATTTGATTCACGAATGCGGTTTGATGTGGGCGAAGCGCCTGTCGCTCGCCGAAACTCGTGCCGATCTGCTAACGTCGCGCCATGCAGCACGTGCAGACGACAGAGAGCGGCGAGGATCCGGCCGCGCAGCGCATCACGCCGATGATGGAGCAATACATGGAGATCCGGGCGGTGAACCCGGATTGCCTGCTGTTCTATCGCATGGGCGATTTCTACGAGCTTTTCTTCGACGACGCGGTGATCGCCTCCAAGGCGCTGGGCATCACGCTGACCAAGCGCGGCAAGCATCTGGGCGAGGACATCGCCATGTGCGGCGTGCCGATCCATGCTTCCGACGATTACCTGCACAAGCTGATCGCCAAGGGCTTCCGCATCGCCATCTGCGAGCAGACGGAGGACCCGGCGGAAGCGCGCAAGCGCGGCTCCAAGTCGGTGGTGCGGCGTGCCGTCACGCGGCTGGTGACGCCGGGCACGCTGACGGAAGAAACGCTGCTGGATTCCGCCCGCAACAATTTCCTGGCCGCGCTCGTGCGCGTGGCGGGCTCCGAGGACGAGGGCGTGCGCTTCGCCGTTTCCTGGGTCGACATCTCCACCGGCGAGTTCCGCGTCGGCGAAGGCGCGCCGTCCGGCCTTTCCGCGCTGCTGGCCCGGATCGAGCCGCGCGAGGTGCTGGTGCCCGACCGGCTGGCGCAGGATCCGGAAATCCGCGCGGCGATCGCCGACGTCCACGCCGCGCTGACGCCGCTGCCCGGCTCCTTCTTCGACGCGGCGACGGCCGAGACGCGTCTCGCCACCACTTTCGGCGTGCAGACGATGGATGGCTTCGGCGCGTTTACCCGGGCGGAGTTCTGTGCCGCCGCCGCGCTGATCGCCTATGTCGACAAGACGCAGATTTCCCGCCGCCCGCCGCTGGAGCCGCTCCGCCGCGTGGCCGACCGCGAGACCATGCGCATCGATGCGGCGACGCGGGCGAACCTCGAACTCTTCCGCACGCTCTCCGGCTCGCGCGCCGGCAGCCTCTTCGCCGCCATCGACCGAACGCTGACCGGGGCGGGCTCCCGGCTTCTGGGCGAACGTCTCGCCAACCCGCTCTGCGATCCGGGGGCGATCGAGCACCGGCTGGCGGCCGTCGCCTACATGCTGGAAGCGGCCGATCTTCGCCGCGATCTCCGCGCGAGGCTGGCGCAGGCGCCGGACATGGTGCGCTCGCTCTCGCGGCTGGCGCTGGAGCGCGGCGGCCCGCGCGATCTCGAAACGATCCGCGTGGCGCTGAAGAGCGCCTCCGCCATTTCAGACCGCATGGGGCGGCAGGCGCTGCCGCTGCCGCCGGCGATCGCCGAAACCTGTCGCGAACTCGCCCGCGTGCCCGCCGATCTCGCTCATGAGCTCGGCTTCGCTCTCGACGATGAACTGCCGCTGCTGAAGCGCGATGGCGGCTTCGTGCGCGCGGGCTACAGGGCGGAGCTGGACGAGGCGCGGGCGCTGCGGGACGAAAGCCGCCGCGTCATCGCCGCCTTGCAGGCGCGCTACGCGGAGGAGACGGGCGTCCGCGCCCTGAAGATCCGGCACAACAACGTACTCGGCTATTTCGTCGAGGTGAATGCCGGCCAGGCGGCCCCGCTCACCGCCGAGGGTGGTGCCTTCATCCATCGCCAGACGCTGGCGAACGCGATGCGCTTCACGACGGCGGAGCTGGGCGAGCTTGAACGCAGGATCGCCGGCGCGGGCGAGACGTCGCTGCGCATCGAGCTCGGCGTCTTCGATCATCTGGCGGCGGAAGTGGAAAAAGCCTCCGGCGTGCTGCGAGCCGTCGCCAAGGCCCTGGCGGAGCTCGACGTCACCTGCGCCCTGGCGGAACTGGCGGAAGCGGAAAGCTATGTCCGGCCGGAAATCGACGATTCCCTCGCCTTCGACATCAAGGGCGGCCGCCACCCGGTGGTGGAGCAGGGGCTGCGGCGCGAGGGGCAGAGCTTCGTCGCCAACGACACCGATCTCGGCGGAGATGCCGGCGAGAAGGGCGGGCTGATCTGGCTGCTCACCGGCCCCAACATGGCGGGTAAGTCGACGTTTCTGCGCCAGAACGCGCTGATCGCGATCCTTGCCCAGGCCGGTTCCTTCGTGCCGGCGGCGAGCGCCCGCATCGGTGTCGTCGACAGCGTGTTCTCCCGCGTCGGCGCGGCGGACGATCTGGCGCGCGGACGCTCCACCTTCATGGTGGAAATGGTGGAGACGGCGGCGATCCTGAACCAGGCGGGCGAGCGCGCCCTGGTGATCCTCGACGAGATCGGGCGCGGGACGGCGACCTTCGACGGCCTTTCCATCGCCTGGGCGACGGTGGAGAACCTGCACGACGTCAACCGCTGCCGGGCCCTGTTCGCCACGCATTACCACGAGTTGACGGCGCTTTCCGCGCGCCTCAAGCGGCTCCACAACACCACGGTGAAGGTGAAGGAGTGGAAGGGCGACGTCGTCTTCCTGCACGAGATCATGGCAGGTGCGGCCGACCGTTCCTACGGCATCCAGGTCGCCAAGCTCGCCGGCCTGCCGGCGGCGGTGATCGGCCGGGCGAAGACCGTGCTGCAGATGCTGGAAAAGGGCGACCGCACCCGGCCGCAGCAGGCGATGATCGACGATCTGCCGCTGTTCGCCTCCCGGCCGAAACCGTCGGCCGAGGAGCCCGTTGCGGAAAGCCCGACGTTGAAATCGCTGGACGGGATCCAGCCCGACGATCTCACGCCGCGCCAGGCGCTGGAGGCGCTCTACGAACTGAAGCGGCTGCGCCGGCAAGAGGACGACCACACGCGATCGTGACCGCCTTGCGGCTTCGATAAGGCTGAAATCGGGCAGTGTTAACGCCCCGCTAACCTCATCGTTCAACCCTTCGGGCGCGGCACCCAACGCCGTCCACCCGCACGAAGGGACCCCGTTCACGATGAAGCTACAGATCCTGCTTGCACTTCTCACCCTGCTGACCGCGACGAATGCCTGGGCCGCGCCTTCGCGCCTGCTTGAGCGGGCCGGCAGCTGGAACGTGATGACCTACAAGAGCAAGCACGGAAAGGTCTGCTACTTCTACGCACGGCCGCAGACCCGTTCCCCGGCGGGGCTGGACCATGGCGACGTGTCGTTCTTCGTCAGCAGCAGCCCGAAGCAGGGCGTTCTGGGCGAGGCGAATTTCGTCGCGGGCTACGAGTTCCGCGAAGGCTCCGTGGTCGGCGTCGACGTGGACGGCGAGAACTTCACGATGTTCACCAAGAACGACAGCGCGTGGCTTTCCGGCCGCGAGCAGGATCGCAAGCTGCTGCATGCCATGAAGAAGGGCCGCACGATGACGGTTCGGGCGATCTCCGCGCGCGGCAATCCCACCCGCTACACCTTCGCGCTTTCCGGCGTCACCAAGGCCGCCGGCGACAGCCGCAAGGCCTGCCGCTGATGCCGTCCTCGGGTGAGGCCGGTACAAGGACGGCCGGAGCGCGCGTGAGGCTGGCGGGGGCGCTCCTCGTCCTCGCTTTCGTCGCCATGCTGCTGCCGGATGTCTCGGTCGCGGGACCGGCCGCGAAGCTGCCTTTGCCGCGCTTCGTGACGTTGAAGCGTTCCCATACCAATGTCCGAGTCGGGCCGGGCACCGATTATCCGATCAAGTGGATCTTCGTGAAGCCGGCCTACCCCGTCGAGATCTTCCAGCAGTTCGGCAACTGGATGCGGGTGCGCGACTGGACTGGCGAGGAAGGCTGGATCTACCATTTCATGCTGTCGGGAACGCGCAACGCGCTGGTCGCGCCCTGGCTGAAGAAGGGCGTCAACATGCGCACCGGTGCGGCCGTCACCGCGCGTGTCGATGCGGTCCTCGATCCCAGGGTGCTGGTCCACATCCACGAATGCGACGGTTCCTGGTGCGACGTGCAGGTGTCGGGCGACAATTTGCGCGGCTACGTGCGGCAGACCAATCTCTGGGGCGTCTATCCCGGCGAGACGTTGCAGACCTCCGGACTTTGGTAGGGAGGCCGTGGTGGGGCTGGCGGCTGCGGAAGGCGGAGTGCGACGGAGCGGCGCGTGGCCTTTCCCGTGCCTCGATCCGTTAGCAATTGTTGAGACGGGCGTGCTAATTCTGCCGCCGAATGACGATTGCGAACACTGACAGGCATTCCGTGAGCCGTACCCGCCACGTTGAGAGACCCGTTGAAGCCGAAAGGCTCTCCGCCGCCCTGAACGCGATCGCGGAGACGGGCGAACCGACATCGCCCGAGATCCGCAAGCGCATCCTGGCGGAACTCAAGGCGCATCTTGGCGAGGGCCGCGAGGCGATCCGCGCGAAACTCGACGAGGACGGGCGGGGTGGCCTTTGTGCGGAACGCCTGTCCGCGCTGATGGACGGGCTCGTGCGCGCGGTCTTCGACTTCGCCTGCAACTGGATCTGTCCGTCGCCCGACGCTCTGCTTGAAAGCTTCTGCCTCGCCGCCGTCGGCGGCTACGGGCGCGGCCGCCTGGCGCCGCATTCCGACATCGACCTGCTCTTCCTGTTTCCGAGCAAGCAGACGCCGCGCTCGGAAAAGGTGATCGAGTATCTCCTTTATATCCTCTGGGACCTTGGCCTGAAGGTCGGGCACGGCACCCGCACCGTTGCCGAGACGCTGAAATCCGTCCGCGAGGACATGACGATCCGCACGGCGGTGCTGGAAGCCCGCTTTCTCTGTGGCGACCGCGCTCTGTTCGACGAGCTCGTCCGCCGCTTCGATACGGAAATCGTGGCGGGCACCGCGCGCGAGTTCATCGCCGCCAAGCTCGCCGAACGGGATCAGCGCCATGCCCGCTCCGGCGTCTCGCGCTATCTCGTGGAGCCGCAGGTCAAGGATGGCAAGGGAGGCCAGCGCGACCTGCAGACGCTGTTCTGGATCGCCAAATACGTCTACCGGGTTTCCTCCAACGAGGCGCTGGTCGGGGCGGGTCTGCTCAGCCGCGAGGAATACCGGCTGTTCCGCCGCTGCGACGATTTTCTCTGGTCGGTGCGTTGCCACCTGCACTTCCTGGCCAACCGGCCGGAGGAGCGCATCTCCTTCGACGTGCAGCCGGAACTGGCGCGGCGCCTCGGCTACCAGAAGCATCCGGGCATGGAAGCGGTCGAGCGCTTCATGAAGCACTATTTCCTGGTGGCCAAGGATGTGGGCGACCTCACCCGCATCGTCTCCGCCGAACTGGAGGAGCGCGAGCAGAAGAACGTGCCGCGCCTCAGCCGCCTGGTGCGCAGCTTCCGCAATCCCCCGCGCAAGATCGGCGACGGTTCCCGTTTCATGGTGGACCACGACCGGATCAACGTGGCCAACGACCGTGTTTTCGAGAGCGATCCCGTCAACCTTATCCGCTTCTTCCATCAGGCGGCGGCGAGCGACCTGGCGCTGCATCCCGACGCGGTCCGGCTGATCACCCATTCGCTCGGTCGCATCGACCGCGCCGTGCAGCACGATCCCGAGGCCAACCGGCTGTTTCTGGAGATCCTGACCGATCCGGACCATGCCGAGCCGGTGCTCCGGGCGATGAACGAGACGGGCGTGCTCGGCCGCTTCATCCCGGAATTCGGCAAGATCGTCGCGATGATGCAGTTCAACATGTATCACCACTACACGGTCGACGAGCACCTCCTGCGCTCCGTGGGCTTCCTCGCCGGCATCGAGAGCGGGCGGCTGGCGGAGGATCACCCCCGCGCCTGCGAGGTGATGCCGACGCTGAAGGACCGCACCGTGCTCTATGTCGCGCTGTTCCTGCACGACATCGCCAAGGGCCGGCCGGAGGACCATTCCACGGCCGGCGCCCGGGTGGCCCGCCGCCTATGCCCGCGCTTCGGCCTGACGCCGCAGCAGACGGAAACCGTGGCCTGGCTGGTGCAGGAGCATCTCACCATGTCGATCACGGCGCAGTCGCGCGACCTTGCCGACCGACGCACGATCCAGACCTTCGCCAACGTGGTGCAGAGCCTGGACCGGCTGAAGATGCTGATGATCCTCACCGTTTGCGACATTCGCGCGGTGGGGCCGGGGGTCTGGAACGGCTGGAAGGGCCAGTTGTTGCGCACCCTCTACGCCGAAACCGGGACCATGATGACGGGCCGCTTCGAGGAGGCGCGGCAGAGCCGGGCGGTTCCCCATGCCAAGGCGCGGCTGGCGGAGAGCCTGGCCTCCTGGCCGGAAGCGGAGCGGGCGCGCATGCTCGACCTGCACTATCCCGCCTACTGGCTGCGCGTGGACCCGGACCGGCAGGCACGCCATGCCGAACTGATCCGCTCCGCCGACAGCGAGCATCGCAAGTTCGCCTACGAGGTGCGCCCGCTCGCCTTCGAGGGCGTGACGGAGGTGACGCTCTTCACCCCCGACCATCCGCGGCTCCTGTCCATCATCGCCGGCGCCTGCGCCGCGACGGGCGCCAACATCGTGGATGCGCAGATCTTCACCACCACCGACGGCCATGCGCTGGACACGGTTTTCATCTCCCGCACGCTGGACCACGACGAGGACGAGCAGCGGCGCGGCGAGCGCGTGGCGCTCCTGATCGAGCAGGCCCTGCAGGGCCGCGTCCGCATTTCCGAGGCGATGGACAGCAAGGCGCGCAAGAAGCGGCGCGGCGAGGCCTTCTCCATCGAGCCGCAGATCTCCATCGAGAACGAACTGTCCGACCGCCTCACCGTGGTGTCGATCGAGTGTCTCGACCGGACGGGCCTGCTTTACGATCTCACGCGCGGGCTTTCCGAGCTCAACCTCGATATCGCCTCCGCCCATATCGCCACCTTCGGCGAGCGGGCGGTCGACACCTTCTACGTGACCGATCTCGTCGGCCACAAGATCACCTCGCAACGCCGCCAGTCGGAGATCCGGATGCGTCTTCTCGGCGCCATCGGCGGCTCTTCCGCCGCCAGGGAGCAGAAAGCCTCGTGAGCCTCGCTCGTCAGTTTGCCGGCGTGGCTGGCTCCACGCTGGGCAGCCGCCTGTTCGGATTTTTGCGCGAAACGCTGATGGCGCTGGCGCTGGGCGCCGGGCCCTCGGCGGACGCCTTCTATGCGGCGTTCCGCTTTCCCAACCTGTTCCGCCGGCTCTTCGCGGAAGGCGCGTTCAACGCCGCCTTCGTGCCGATGTTCTCGCGCACGCTGGAAGGCGAGGGGCACGAGGCCGCGCAGAAGCTCGCCGACGAGGTGCTGGCCGTGCTCACGCTGGTACTCGGCGGCATCACCGCGCTGGTGATGATCTTCACGCCGCTGATCGTGGCGGCGATCGCGCCGGGCTTCACCAACGACAAGAGCAAGTTCGACCTGACGGTCCAACTCTTCCGGGTGATGTTCCCGTATCTGATCTGCATGTCGCTGACGGCGATGACGAGCGGCATGCTGAACGCCTATCGCCGCTTCATGGCGGCGGCCATGGCGCCGATCCTCCTCAACCTCGCCACCATCGCGGCGCTGCTGATCGGCGTCTGGATGCATGCGGACGGGCCGACGGTCGCCAGGCTGTTGAGCTGGTCGGTGCTGGTCGGCGGCGTGGCGCAACTCGCCACCGTGGTCATCGCGGCGCGCATGATCAAGATCCGCACGCGCCTGATCCGGCCGCGGCTGACCCCGGCCGTGAAACGGATGCTGTGGCTCGCCGCGCCGGTCGCCGTCTCCGGCGGCATCACGCAGGTGAACCTCTTCGTCGGCCAGATCATCGCTTCTGCCCAGCCCGGCGCCATCTCCATCCTGCAATATGCCGACCGGCTCTATCAGCTGCCGCTGGGCGTCGTCGGCGTCGCCATCGGCGTGGTGCTGCTGCCGGAACTCTCGCGCGCCTTGAAGGCCGGCAACGACGTCGAGGCGCGGCACACGCAGAACCGCGCGCTGGAATTCGCGCTGTTCCTGACGCTGCCGGCGGCCGTCGCGCTGTCCATCATCTCCGTGCCGATTATCCGCGTCCTGTTCGAGCACGGCGCGTTCTCGCCCGGCACCACCCTGGCGACGGCCCGCACGCTGGCGGTGTTCGGGCTGGGCCTGCCCGGCTTCGTGATGATCCGCGTCTTCGCGCCCGGTTTCTTCGCCCGCGAAGACACGCGCCGGCCCATGGTCTTCGCGGCGGTCTCCGTGGTCGTGAACGTCGTCCTGTCGCTGGTGCTGTTCCCCTACCTGATCGAGGCGGGACTGGCGGCGGCGGAAACCGCGGCCGGCTGGGTCAACGCGATGCTGTTGCTCTTCGTGCTGCGCCGCCGGGGCCATTTCGAGTTCGATCGCTCCCTGATCCGGCACTTTCCCCGGCTGGTCGTCTCCTGCGTCGTCATGGGCGCGGCGCTCTATGCGGCCAATCATGCGATGGCCGGCATCTTCCAGCCGCATACCGGCTTCGTCCGGCAGCTTGTCGCGCTGCTCGGCCTCGTGTTCGGCGGCGTCGTGGTCTATTTCGCCGCGGTGTTCGTCACCGGCGCGGCCGACATCCGGGGCCTTGCCCGCGGTTTCCTCCGCCGGCGCAAGGCGGCCTGAGGCGATGCGGATTCAGGCTCGTGGCTGTGCCGGACACGGCACGGTCCCGCGCCAAAGCGCCCCGCCCGTCCATTCGCGGGCGCATCGTCCTTGCGCCGCCCGCCCCGACTGCGATAGAGCGCCCGAACAGGAATTCGAGCGTTTCCGCACATGACCAGCTTCAGCCCGCGCGTCTTCTCCGGCGTCCAGCCGACGGGAAACCTGCATCTCGGCAATTATCTCGGCGCCATCGGCCGCTTCGCGGCGCTGCAGTCCACCCATGACTGCATCTATTGCGTGGTCGACCTCCACGCGATCACGCAGGCGCGCTCCGTCTGGGGCGGCCCGGAGGGGCTGCGCGAATCCACCCGCTCGGTGACCGCGGCCTATCTCGCGGCCGGCATCGACCCGGTGAAGAACATCATCTTCAACCAGAGCCAGGTCGAGGCGCATTCCGAGCTCGCCTGGGTGTTCAACTGCATCGCCCGCATGGGCTGGCTGAACCGCATGACGCAGTTCAAGGAAAAGGCCGGCAAGGATCGCGAGAACGCCTCCACCGGGCTCTTCGCCTATCCCAACCTCATGGCCGCCGACATCCTTGTCTACAAGGCGACCCACGTGCCGGTCGGCGAGGACCAGAAGCAGCACCTTGAGCTGGCGCGCGACATCGCGGGCAAGTTCAACAACGACTTCGCCGATGAAATCGCCGGCCAGGGCTTCGGCGAGGCGTATTTCCCGCTGCCGGAGCCGCTGATCCAGGGCGAGGCCGCGCGTGTCATGAGCCTGAAGGACGGCTCCAAGAAGATGTCGAAGTCCGATCCCTCGGACCTGTCGCGCATCAACCTGACCGATGACGCCGACGCGATCGCCCAGAAAATCCGCCGCGCCCGCACCGATCCCGAGCCGCTTCCTTCCGAAGTGAAGGGCCTGGAGGGCCGCGCGGAGGCCGACAATCTGGTGGGCATCTATGCCGCACTCGCCGGCATCTCCAGGGAAGCCGTCATCGCCGAGTTCGGCGGCGCGCAGTTTTCCACCTTCAAGCCGGCGCTGGCGGACCTCGCGGTCCAGAAGCTTGCGCCCATCGCCGGCGAGATGCGGCGGCTGACCGCCGATCCCGGCCATATCGACCAGGTGCTGGTCGATGGCGCCGACCGGGCGCGGGCGATCGCCGAGCCTGTCATGGACGGGGTCAAGGATATAATCGGCTTTATTCGGAAGCGCTGAAAGACGAACCGGATCGTTCGTCCGGCTTAGAATTCCATCAAAGGCCGTTCACGCGCTTGCGAGCAAAAACAGCCCTTCTTATATGAGCCGCAACCCGCAGGAGAACTCGGGAAACCGAGGGGCCCACGGGGTTCAGTGATGTTCTCATGGGGGCTGGTGGAAGCTTGCCGCTTCCCGTCGACGGATGCCCTTGGGTCTGTCCGGCCTGCTGAAAAAGGAGAGAGAAGATATGGCGAAAGTCATCGGCATTGATCTTGGCACGACCAATTCGTGCGTCGCCGTCATGGACGGCAAGACTGCAAAGGTAATCGAGAATTCCGAAGGCGCGCGCACGACCCCGTCGCAGGTCGCCTTCAGCGACGACGGCGAGCGCCTGGTCGGCCAGCCCGCCAAGCGTCAGGCGGTCACCAACCCCACGCGCACCATCTTCGCGGTGAAGCGCCTGATCGGCCGTCGCTTCGACGACCCCAAGGTCAAGCAGGACCAGAGCCTCGTTCCCTACCCGATCGTGCGCGCCGACAGCGGCGATGCGTGGGTGGAAGCGAACTCCGAGAAGTATTCGCCTTCTCAGATCTCCGCGATGATCCTCCAGAAGATGAAGGAAACGGCGGAAAGCTATCTCGGCGAGACGGTCGAGAAGGCGGTCATCACCGTTCCCGCCTACTTCAACGACGCCCAGCGCCAGGCGACCAAGGACGCCGGAAAGATCGCCGGCCTCGAAGTGCTGCGCATCATCAACGAGCCGACAGCGGCAGCCCTCGCCTACGGCCTCGACAAAAGCGAAGGCAAGACCATCGCGGTCTACGACCTCGGCGGCGGCACCTTCGATATCTCCGTGCTGGAGATCGGCGACGGCGTCTTCGAGGTGAAGTCCACCAACGGCGACACCTTCCTCGGCGGTGAGGACTTCGACATGCGCCTCGTCGAGTACCTCGTCGACGAGTTCAAGCGCGAGCAGGGCATGGACCTGCGCAAGGACACGCTGGCGCTGCAGCGCCTGAAGGAAGCGGCTGAAAAGGCGAAGATCGAGCTCTCCTCCTCGCAGCAGACCGAGATCAACCTGCCCTACATCACCGCCGATGCCTCGGGTCCGAAGCACCTGACGATGAAGCTGTCGCGCGCCAAGTTCGAGCAGCTGGTCGACGACCTCGTCCAGCGCACGATCCAGCCGGTCAAGGCCGCGCTGAAGGATGCCGGACTCACGGCCGCCAATATCGACGAGGTCGTTCTCGTCGGCGGCATGACCCGCATGCCCAAGGTGCAGGAAGTCGTGAAGCAGCTCTTCGGCAAGGAGCCGCACAAGGGCGTCAACCCGGACGAAGTCGTCGCCATGGGCGCGGCGATCCAGGCCGGTGTGCTGCAGGGTGACGTCAAGGACGTGCTGCTGCTCGACGTGACGCCGCTGTCGCTGGGCATCGAGACGCTGGGGGGCGTGTTCACCCGCCTGATCGACCGCAACACGACGATCCCGACCAAGAAGGGCCAGGTCTTCTCCACCGCCGAGGACAACCAGGGCGCCGTGACGATCCGGGTCTTCCAGGGCGAGCGCGAGATGGCGGCGGACAACAAGATCCTCGGCCAGTTCGATCTCGTCGGGCTGCCCCCGGCGCCGCGCGGAATTCCGCAGATCGAGGTGACCTTCGACATCGACGCCAACGGCATCGTGCAGGTTTCCGCCAAGGACAAGGGCACGGGCAAGGAGCAGCAGATCCGCATCCAGGCTTCCGGCGGTCTGTCCGACGCCGACATCGAGAAGATGGTGCGCGAGGCCGAAACCAACGCCGAGGCCGACAAGCAGCGTCGTGCGCTGGTGGAAGCCCGCAACCAGGGCGAGGCGCTGGTCCACTCCACGGAGAAGGCCGTCGCCGAGCATGGCTCCAAGGTTGGCGACGCTGAAAAGTCGGCGATCGAGACCGCTCTGGCCGACCTGAAGACGGCGCTGGCCGGCGAGGACCTGGACCAGATCCAGTCCAAGACGCAGGCGCTGGCCCAGGCTTCCATGAAGCTCGGCGAGGCCATGTACCAGCAGGCCCAGAGCGAGGGCGAGAACGGCGGCGAAGCGGCGGCCAAGGACGACGGTGTCGTAGACGCCGACTTCGAGGAACTGCCTGACGAAGACCGCAAGCGGTCTGCCTGAGCCTGAACTGAACCAGACGCCGCCCGGTCGAAAGGCCGGGCGGCTTCCTCTTACCTGAGATGCAGAACCCCTCGATGGCGAAGCGCGATTTCTACGAAGTGCTCGGCGTTTCCCGCACGGCCGACGAAAAAGAACTGAAGTCAGCGTTCCGGAAGCTGGCCATGCAGCTTCATCCCGACAAGAATCCCGACGATCCGACGGCCGAGGTCCGCTTCAAGGAGATCAACGAAGCCTACGAGATCCTGAAGGACCCGCAGAAGCGCGGCGCCTACGATCGCTTCGGCCATCAGGCCTTCGAGGCGGGCGGTGGCGGTTTCGGCGGCGGGCAGGGCGCCGGCTTCTCCTCGTTCACCGATATCTTCGACGACATCTTCGGCGAGTTCATGGGTGGCGGCGCGCGTCGCCCCTCCGGCGGTGGCCGGGAGCGCGGCTCCGACCTGCGCTACAATCTCGAAATCACGCTGGAAGAAGCCTTCACCGGCAAGACCGTCGAGATCGACGTGCCGACCAGCGTCACCTGCGACATCTGCACCGGCTCGGGCGCCAAGCCCGGCACCACCCCCAAGACCTGCCCGACCTGCGGCGGCGCCGGTCGTGTTCGCGCCAGCCAGGGCGGCTTCTTCCACATCGAGCGGACCTGCCCGACCTGCCAGGGCCGCGGCGAGATCGTCGTCGATCCCTGCGGCAAATGCGGCGGCTCCGGCCGCGTCACGCAGAACCGCACGCTGTCGGTCAACATTCCGGCGGGCATCGAGGACGGCACGCGCATCCGGCTCGCCAACGAAGGCGAGGCGGGACTGCGCGGAGGCCCCTCCGGCGATCTCTACATCTTCCTGTCGATCAAGCCGCACGCCTTCTTCCAGCGCGACGGCGCCGACATTTTCTGCCGCGTGCCCGTGTCGCTGACGACGGCGGCCCTGGGCGGCCAGTTCGAGGTTCCGGCCGTCGACGGCTCGCGGACCCGGGTCAAGGTTCCGGAAGGCACGCAGACCGGCAAGACCTTCCGCCTCAAGGGCAAGGGCATGCCGGTGATGCGGGCGCGTCATTCCGGCGACATGCATGTGCAGATCGTGGTGGAGACACCGCAGAGCCTGACCCGCCGACAGCGCGAACTGCTGGAAGAGTTCGAGAAGGTTTCCTCCGCGCAGAACAACCCGGAATCGACCGGGTTCTTCGCGAGGGTCAAAGACTTCTTCGACGTGCTCGGGGACAAATGAAGGCTTCGGCTCTTCTCCTCGGTCCGTTGCGGGAGGCATCGCCAGACTGCACCTGAACTGGGAGAAAGCATTTGACGCAAAGCCGGGAAAGATCTCTCCGAAGCCGTATCGGAGACGATGTTCGTTTCTTCAAGACCTGGACGACCAGCCCGCTCAAGCTCGGCGCGGTGACCCCCACCAGCCGGGCCCTCTCCCGCCTCATGGTGAGGCACGCCAATCCGGATCCGTCCGGTTATGTCCTCGAACTGGGGCCCGGCACGGGCGTGGTGACGGAAGCGCTGCTGGAATACGGTATTCCGGCCGAGCGGATCGTCAGCATCGAGTACGACCGGGATTTCGCCACGCTTCTCCAGAAGCGCTTCCCCGCCGTGAACGTCATCCGCGGCGACGCCTTCGCTCTCGACCAAAGTCTTGGCGCGTTCAGGGATGTCACCTTTTCCGCCGTGCTTTCCGGCGTTCCCATCCTGACCATGCCGCGTGACAAGCGCATCCGCTATATCGAGGCAGCGCTCGACCGGATGCCCGAAACCGGCGTCCTGACCCAACTCTCCTATGCCCTGACCCCGCCGCAGGATCCGGTCCCCGGCCGGTTCACGGTCGACAAGTCCAAGTGGGTTACCTTCAACCTGCCCCCCGGGCGCGTCTGGATGTACCGGAAGCCCACAGCCGGCTGACCAGGCCAAAGGCGCGGTACGCGGACATTCACATTTCTTTATATGTCTTGCCGCGCCATCGGCTCGCGTGATAGCTCAACCCCGAACGAAGATCGGAGACGACATGAGCGCGAGCCAGAATTACGCGGTGAAGGATATCGGCCTGGCCGATTGGGGCCGCATGGAAATCACGATCGCGGAAACCGAGATGCCCGGCCTGATGGCCGTGCGCGAGGAATTCCGTCAATCGCAGCCGCTGAAGGGCGCCCGCATCGCCGGCTCGCTGCACATGACGATCCAGACCGCCGTGCTGATCGAGACGCTGGTCGCACTCGGCGCGGAGGTTCGCTGGGCTTCCTGCAACATCTTCTCCACCCAGGACCACGCCGCCGCCGCGATCGCGGCCGCCGGCATTCCCGTCTATGCCCACAAGGGCGAGACGCTTGAGGAATACTGGGAATTCGCCGACCGCATCTTCGACTTCCCGAACGACGAGCCGGCCAACATGATCCTGGATGATGGCGGCGACGCCACCATGCTGATCCTGATCGGCTCCAAGGCGGAAACCGACCCGAGCGTGCTCGACAAGCCCGGCAACGAGGAAGAGGCGGCCCTGTTCGCCACGATCCGCCGTCGCCTTGCCCGCCAGCCCAATTTCTACTCCAAGGCCAAGGCGGCGATCCGCGGCGTCTCGGAAGAGACGACCACGGGCGTGATGCGCCTCTACGACCTGCAGAAGCGCGGCGAGCTGCCCTTCCCGGCGATCAACGTCAACGATTCCGTCACCAAGTCGAAGTTCGACAACAAGTACGGCTGCCGCGAGAGCCTGGTCGACGGTATCCGCCGCGCGACCGACGTGATGATGGCCGGCAAGGTCGCGGTCGTCTGCGGCTACGGCGATGTGGGCAAGGGCTCGGCGCAGTCGCTGCGCGGCTCAGGCGCCCGCGTCGTGGTGACCGAGATCGACCCGATCTGCGCGCTGCAGGCGGCGATGGACGGCTTCGAGGTGAAGACGCTGGAGCAGGCCGCCCCGACGGCCGACATCTTCGTGACGGCGACCGGCAACAAGGACGTCATCACGCTGGACCACATGCGCGCCATGAAGGACATGGCGATCGTCTGCAACATCGGCCACTTCGACAACGAGATCCAGGTCGCCACGCTGAAGAACTTCAAGTGGCACAACGTGAAGCCGCAGGTGGACCTCATCGAGTTCCCCGACGGCAAGCGCATGCTGCTCCTGTCGGAAGGGCGCCTGGTCAATCTCGGAAACGCAACCGGCCATCCGTCTTTCGTGATGAGCGCCTCCTTCACCAACCAGACGCTGGCCCAGATCGAACTCTGGACCAAGCCGGGCACCTACGAGAACCGCGTCTACGTGCTGCCCAAGCACCTCGACGAGAAGGTCGCCGCGCTGCATCTGGAGAAGCTCGGCGTCTCGCTGACGACGCTTACCGACGAGCAGTCCGCCTATCTCGGCATCTCGCAGACCGGCCCGTTCAAGGCCGAGCACTACCGCTACTGAGGTCGGCTCCCGATCGGGCGGCGCGGGACGGTTCCCGCGCCGCTTCTCCACCGGCTGGGCGGCCCGCACGCTTCCCGGCACGGCGGGGACGCGATAAGCTCCGCCAATGATTCGGGCAGGCCGACTGCCTGGACGCGGCGGGGCGAATGGCGACAACGAGACTTCCACGGGGCATGGGATCGCGAGGACATCGGCGCGGCGCCGCTACCATCGGCTCGCTTCTCTGCACCGCCGCCATCGCCACCCCCGCATCCGCCGCGCCGCTGGCCGGCAGCGGCTCCGCCTTCGGCACCGTCCTGGCCTTTTCCGTCTGCTCCGGCTCCGTGCTGGTCGCGGCGGCTTCGCTTTATCTTCTCGGCCGCTCGCGGCGCGACAACAGGCTCGGATCCGCGCAGGCCGAGATCGCCGATCTTCGCAGCCAGGTGGACCGAGCGGAAGCGCTGCTTGCCGCCGACGACCAGAAGACCATCGTCTGGGACGGCGCCTCCGCCAGCGCGGACGTTCTGGGCTCGCTTCCCGAGCATGTCGGCGCCCCCTTCGCCCGCTCCGAATTCCTGGCGATCTCCCGCTGGCTGCAGCCGGAGAGCGCGCAGTCGCTGGAAGAGGCCGTCAGCCGTCTCCGCCGCGGGGGCGAAGGCTTCCAGATGCCGGTCCGCACGGCGGCCGACGCGCTCCTTGAAGTCACCGGCCGCACCAGCGGCAAGCGCTCCCTCGTCCGCTTCCGTGAACTGAGCGGCGAGCGCCGCTCGCTCGCCGAGCTCAAGGAGCAGGCGGGCTACGTCGCCAACGAGATGGTGGCTCTCCGCACGCTTGCCGACGCGCTGCCCTTCCCCCTGTGGCGGCGCAACCGCACCGGCCGGCTCACCTGGGTGAACCGCGCCTATGTCGCCGCGACCGAAGCCGCCAATGTGGACGCCGTGCTCAGCATGGGCATCGAGCTCTTGCCGGCCCGCGCGCGCGATGCCGTCCGCGAGGCCCATCGCGCCGGCCGCAACTACGACGGCAGCGCCGGTGCCATCGTGGCAGGGGAGCGGCGCAGGCTGCAGGTGTCCGATATCCTGATCGACGACGGTTCCGTCGGCGGCGCGGTCGACGTTTCCGAGATCGACGTGGTCCGCACCGAGCTGAAGCGCGTCACGGAGAGCAATGCGAAGACGCTGGATCTCCTGACGGCCTCCGTCGCGATCTTCAACCGCGAGCAGAAGCTCCTCTTCTTCAACGAGGCGTATCGCCGGCTGTGGGGTATCGCGCCGGCCTTTCTCTCCGGCAATCCCGACGAAGCGTCGATCCTCGATCATCTGCGCGCCGACCGGAAGCTGCCGGAACAGGCGAATTACCGCGAATGGCGCAAGCGCCACCTCGACGGCTACCGCACCGTCGAGACGCGCGAGGAATGGTGGTATCTGCCGGACGGCCGCTCGCTGCGCATGGTCGCGGTGCCCAATGCCGAGGGCGGCCTGACCTATATCTTCGAGAACGTCACCGAGCAGCTTTCGCTGGAAAGCCGCGTCAACGCGCTGTCGCAGTTGCAGGGTGAAACGCTGGATCATCTGACCGAGGCCGTCGCGGTGTTCGGCACCGACGGCCGGCTCCGGCTCTTCAACCCGGTCTTCGTGAATATCTGGCGCCTGTCGCCCGCCAAGCTCCGCGAGGAGCCGCATATCAACGATATCATCGGGGAGTGCTCGGCGATCTACAAGGACGCCGGGACCTGGGACGCGGTGCGCAACGCCGTCACCAATCTCGACCATGCCGAGACGATTTCCGGCCGCATGCATCGGCCCGACGAGAGCGTGATCGATTTCGCCACCGTGGCGCTGCCGGAAGGCATGACCATGGTCACCTTCGTGGATGTCAGCGACAGCGCGCGCATGCAGCGGGCGCTGAGCGAGCGCAACGAGGCGCTGGAAGCGGCGGACCGGCTGAAGACCGACTTCATCCAGCATGTCTCCTACGAACTCCGCTCGCCCCTGACCTCCATCATCGGCTTCGCCGAGATGCTGTCGGACGAGACGATCGGCGGCCTGAACCCGCAGCAGCGCGAATACATGGACCACATCGCGTCCTCGTCCTCCGCGCTGCTGGCGATCATCAACGATATCCTCGACCTCGCGACCGTGGACGCCGGCATCATGGCGCTCGACATTCGCGAGGCCGATATCCGCGCCGTCGCCGAAGCCGCGGTGGAGGGGCTGCGCGACCGGCTGGCGGAGGGCCGGCTGACGCTGGACATCACCATTCCCGCCGGCATCGGCACCTTCCACGTGGACGAGCAGCGCGTCCGGCAGATCCTGTTCAACGTGGTGTCCAACGCGATCCGTTTCTCCCGCGAGGGCGGGCGCATCGAGGTCGCCGGCGAGAAGCGCGGCGGCTGGGTGACCTACACCGTCCGCGACGATGGCATGGGCATCGCACCGGACATGCTGCCCAGCGTCTTCGAGCCCTTCGAGGGACGTGCCTCAGGCGGTCGGCGTCGTGGCCCGGGCCTCGGTCTTTCCATCGTGAAGAGCCTCGTGGAACTGCATGGCGGTGCCGTCGACATCCAGTCGCACGAAGGCACGGGGACAGTCGTAACCGTGCGGTTGCCCGTCCTGCCCAGCGCGGCCGCCGCCGCCGCCGAATAGAAGACCGCCATGGCACACGATTTCCGCACCATCCTGGAGGCGCATCTCCCGGACGAGGACGCCACCGGCCGGCTGGCGCAGGATCTCGCGACCGCGCTCCTGCCCGGCGATCTCGTGCTTCTCTCCGGTGATCTCGGTGCCGGCAAGACGAGCTTCGCCCGGGCCCTGGTCCGCGCGCTCGCCGGCGACGCCGAATACGAGGTGCCGAGCCCGACTTTTCCGATCCGTGTCGACTATGCCTTTCCCCGCCTGAAGCTCGCCCATGTGGACCTCTACCGCGTCGCCGGGCCGGACGAGGCGGAAGAACTCGGTCTGGAAGAGGTGTTGGAAGACGGCGCCCTTGTCGTGGAATGGCCGGAGCGGTTCCCCGACTGGCCGTCGGCCCGGCGTCTTGAAATCGTCCTGACACCCGAGGGCAGCGGCCGTAATGTGGCGATTGCCGGCGGCGAGCACTGGCAGGCGAGGCTGGCGCGCAGCCGCGCCGCGCGCCGTTTCCTCGATGCCGCCGGCTGGATTGGCGCCGGGCGCAATCCCATCGTCGGCGATGCCTCCAGCCGCGCCTATGAGCGTGTCCGCCATGACGGGCGCGTGGCGATCCTGATGAACGCGCCGGCCCGGCCCGAAGGTCCCGCCCTCTACGATGGCCGGAGCTACGATGCGCTGGCGCACCGGGCGCTGGACGTGCGGCCGTTCCTGGCCATCGACGCGGCGCTGCGAGAGCACGGCTTCCGCGCGCCGGAAATCTTCAGGGCGGATGCGGAAGCGGGGCTGGTGCTGCTGGAGGATCTCGGTGGCGACGGGCTGCTGGACGCCGAACGCCGGCCCATCCTGCCGCGCTATGAGGCAGCGATGGAGTGCCTCGCCGCCATGCACGCGGTGGACTGGCCGGATACGGCCGAGGGCGCCGGCGGTCCGCACAAGGTGCCGCCCTACGACCGCGAGGCCCTGCTTGTGGAAATCTCGCTTTTCCCCGACTGGTTCTCCCGCGTGCGGGGCGAGAGGGCCTTTCCGTCGGAAGATCTCGAACCCTTCCTCGCGGCATGGAGCGGTGTTCTCGGCCGGCTCGACTGGACGGCGCGCACCTGGGTGATGCGCGATTTCCATTCCCCCAATATCCTCTGGCAGGATGAGGCCGAAGGCACCGACCGGATCGGCATCATCGATTTTCAGGACGCGCTGGTCGGCCACCCCGCTTACGACGTGGCATCGCTGGCGCAGGATGCGCGCGTCCCCATGAGCGCGGAAGAGGAAGCGCGGCTGAAGCGGCATTACCTTGAGGCGCGTCGCGCGCTGGGCTCCTTCGACGAGGAAGGCTTCGACGCCGCCTATGCGATCCTCGGCGCGCAGCGCGCCACGAAGGTGCTCGGCGCCTTCACCCGATTTGCGGTGGTGGAGGGCAAGCCGACATACCAGCGCCATCGGGAGCATGTTAAGGGCCTGCTCAGGCGCAATCTCGCGCATCCCGCGATGGCTGACCTGAAGGCCTGGTATGATCCCTATCTCTGAAATGCGGAGGCATCCATGATCCAGCCGAAAACGGCTATGGTTCTCGCTGCTGGCTACGGCAAGCGGATGCGGCCCGTCTCCACCACGACACCGAAGCCGCTGGTGCGGGTGAACGGTCGCTCGCTCATCGATTATTGCCTGAACGGCCTGGTCGAGGCCGGCGTCGAAACCGCAATCGTCAACGTCCATTACCTCGCCGATCTGGTCGAGGCGCATCTGGGCAAGCGCCGCGCCCCGGAGATCGTGTTTTCCGACGAGCGCAAGCAGCTTCTGGACACCGGCGGCGGCATCAAGCGCGCGCTGTCGCATCTCGGCGAACAGCCGTTCTTCCTCCGCAACTCCGATTCCTTCTGGCTGGAAGGCGTGCGCCGCAATCTCGACTGGCTTTCCGCCGGCTGGGACGACGACCGGATGGACGCGCTGCTGCTGGTCGCGTCGACCGTCTCGTCGGTCGGCTACCAGGGGCGCGGCGACTTCACGCTCGACAAGCATGGCGTGCTGAGCCGCCGGCCGGAGCGGACCGTTGCCCCCTTTGTCTATGCCGGCGCGGCGATCCTGCATCCGCGCCTCTTCCGCGACACGCCGGACGGGCCGTTCTCGCTCAATCTCCTCTTCGACAAGGCCATTCGCGAGGGGCGGCTCTTCGGCGTCCGGCTCGACGGCGTCTGGATCAATGTGGAAACACCGGCGGCCATCGCGGTGGCGGAAACGGCCCTCCTGGAAAGTGCCTGAGCGCGATATAATCTAGGGATTCTCAACGATCGAATCCTCGAAAGCGGAGTTCCATGCGGCCAAGCCACGTCTTCACGATCCCGCCGGGTGCTCCCTTTCTCGACACGCTGGTCGACGCATTCCTCGGCGGTGAGCTGATCGAGGGGTTCAGCGCCTCGGCCGATCCCTTTGCCCTGGCCGACGCCACGATCTACCTGCCGACCCGGCGTGCCGCGCGCGCCATTCGCGAAAGCTTCCTCAAGGCGTGCGGCAAGGCCGTGCTGCTCCCGACGATCCGCACGCTGGGCGACGTGGACGAAGACGAGTTCAGCCTCGACGGAAGCCTGCCGGGCGCGCTGGATGCGGATGGCCTCGGCCTGCCCCCGGCGATCTCCGCCATGCGCCGCCAGTTGGAGCTTTCCACACTGGTGCTCGCCTGGTCCGGCGCGACGTTCCGCCAAGCTGCGGGCCTCGGTGACGAGCCGCCGCTGGTGCAGGCCTCGCCTGCCGATGCGGTCCGCCTCGCGGCGGCGCTGGCGCAGTCCATCGATCAGGTAGGTTCCGGCGGCCCCGGCTGGCAGGCGCTGGAAGGCGTGCTCGATCGCGGCGAACTCGCCCGATACTGGGAAATCACGCTGAGCTTCCTCAGGATCGCGACGGAAGCGTGGCCGCAGCATCTCCGGGAGCAGGGCCTCATCGATCCCGGCATCCGGCGTGACCGGCTGGTGCGCGCGGAAGCGGAGCGGCTTGCCGCCCACCCCCCGCGCGGCCCGGTGATCGCCGCCGGCTCGACCGGCTCGGTGGCGGCCACTGCCGCGCTGCTGGCCGCCATCGCCCGCCTGCCGAATGGCGCCGTGGTGCTGCCCGGGCTCGATACCGACCTCGACGCCCCGAGCTTCGAGGCGATCGGTGCGGAGGCGGAGGGCCCGGCCGGGCTCGGCCATCCGCAATACGGCCTGAAGCTTCTTCTGGAGAAGCTGGAGGTCCCGCGGCACGAGGTGCGCAGCCTCGGCGAGGTCGCCCCGGCCATGGCGCTTAGAACCCGCACCGTCTCCGAAGCGATGCGGCCCGCCGATACGACGGAGCTCTGGACGCAGAAGCCGCTTTCCCCGGCGGATCGGGCGGAGGCGCTCGGCGGCTTGAGGCTGGTCGAGGCCGCCAGCGAGCGGGAGGAAGCGCTCGCCGTGGCCCTGATCCTGCGCGGGAGCCTGGAAATTCCCGGGCAGGTCGCGGCTCTGGTGACGCCGGACCGCGGATTGGCGCGCCGCGTGGCCGTCGAGCTTCGCCGCTGGGATATCCGCGTCGACGATTCCGGCGGCATTCCCTTCGCGCGCACCCGGCCGGGCGTGCTGGCCCGGCTAGTCGCCGACGTGGCGCTTGGCGGTTGCCGGGCGGAAACGCTGCTGGCGCTGCTTCGCCATCCGCTCACGACGCTGGGACTTGCCGCGCCGGAAACCCGCGCCGCCGCTCGCGCGCTGGAACGGGCCGTCCTGCGCGGCCCGCAGCTGAAGCCGGGGCTGGACGCGCTTGCCCATGCCCTTTCGGTCCGCTCCGACGTCCGCGCGGCGCAGGAGGACGGCAGCGGCACCGAGCGGCTGGGTCCTGCCGCGAGCGGCCTCTCCGGCGCCGACTGGAATGCCGCCGCCGATCTGGTCGAGCGGTTGCGTGGTGCGCTGGCGCCGCTGGAAGTGCTGCGGGATGCGGACGGTCCGGTGCCGCTGGAGGCGCTGGTTGCCGCACATTGCGAAGCGCTGGAGGCCGTCGCCGCCGATGCGGGCGGGCAGGCGGACGCGCTGTTTGCGGGAGAAGCGGGCGAGGTGCTGCGCCATACGCTGGAAGAACTGCAAGCCGCGGCCGGACATGGGCCGGATGTGAAGCCCTTCCTGTATCCCGCGCTCTTTCTCGCGTTGCTGGACGGGCTCGTCGTGCGCCAGCCCGGCGGCACCGACCCCCGCATCCATATCTGGGGTGCGCTGGAAGCGCGGTTGCAGCGCGTCGACGTGATGGTGCTTTCGGGCCTGAACGAGGGCACGTGGCCCTCGCAGACCCGCCTCGATCCGCTGCTCTCGCGACCGATGCGAGCCGCGCTGGAACTGGAGCCGCCGGAGCGCCGCGTTGGCCTCGCCGCGCATGATTTTGCCCAGGCGCTCGGGCAGAAGGAAGTGTGGCTCACCCGCTCCGACCGCGAGAACGGAGAACCGCGCGTCGCCTCCCGCTGGCTGCAGCGGCTGCTGGCGCTGGCGGGCGAGGGCTTGGCGAAGGATCTCGGCCAGCGTGGCGAGCCGATCCTCGCGGCCGCTCGTGCCATCGATGCGCCGCGCGCCGCCGTGGCGCCGACCGAGCGCCCGAATCCGCGCCCGCCTTTGGCGCTTCGGCCGAAGTCGCTGTCGGCGACGCAGATCGAGACGCTGATCCGCGACCCCTATGCGATCTATGCGCGCCACGTCCTCAAGCTCAGGCCCTTCGAGGATCTGGCGCGCCTGCCCGACGCCTCCGAGCGCGGCACGCTGATCCACGACATCCTGCAAGCTTTCGTCGAGGAGCGGCCCGCCGGTCCTTTCGACGATGCCGCGCGGGACCGGCTGCTGGATCTCGGCCGCGCCGCTTTCGCGAAATTCACCGACTTTCCGGAAATCGCGACGCTCTGGTGGCCGCGTTTCGAGAAGATCGCCGGCTGGTTCGTCGCGCGCGAGGCGGAGCGCGTCGATATCGAGGAGCGGCTGCTCGAGCGGAGCGGCGTGCTGCAGGTGACGCCGGAATTCCGCCTCACGGCTCGCGCCGACCGCGTGGACCGGCTCGTCGGCGGCGGTCTCGGCATCGTCGATTACAAGACCGGCAATCCGCCGAGCGTGGATGAAGTTCTCACCCTGTCCCCGCAATTGCCGCTGGAGGCGCTGATTGCGGAAGCCGGCGGCTTCGAGGGGCTCGACGATCCGGGCGAGGTGGAACGACTGGATTACTACCGTCTCTCCGGACAGGGCGAGGGCGGCGAAATTGCGGAGCGCGGGGCGCGCAAGGCCGGCCGCGACAAGCCTGAGGTGACCCTGCGCGAAACGATCGAGCGCACCGGCGAGCGGCTGCGGCAGCTCGCCGGCGAGTACGGACGCGAGGAGACCGGCTATCTCTCCCGCAAGATCCCCAGGCCCGGCCGGGAATTCGCGGGTGACTACGACCACCTTGCCCGCGTGCAGGAATGGACGCTGGAGGGCGAGGAATGAACGAGATCGCGCCGCTCACCCGCACCCAGCAGAACCAGTGGGCCGCGTCCGACCCGGAAGCGTCCGCCTGGGTGATCGCCAATGCCGGCTCCGGCAAGACGCATGTGCTGACGCTCCGCGTCATACGACTGCTGCTGTCCGGCTCCGACCCGGCCTCGATCCTCTGCGTCACCTTCACCAAGGCGGCGGCGGCGGAAATGTCGCGCCGCATCTTCGACACGCTGGGCGGCTGGGCGACGGCTCCGGCAGCCGAGCTGGCGGAGAAGATGAAGGCGGTGCAGGGCCGCGCCCCGACACCGGCCGAGATGCGCCGGGCCCGCCAGCTCTTCGCCCGCGCGCTGGAAACGCCGGGCGGCCTCAAGATCCAGACGATCCACGCTTTCTGCGAGCGCCTGCTGCACCAGTTTCCCTTCGAGGCGAATGTCCCCGCGCATTTCGAGATCCTCGACGACGTCGCGGCCGACGCATTGATGGCGGAAGCGCGCCACGCGGTGCTCTCGGAGGCGCTGGATCTTTCCGCCCCGCTCGGCCGCGCCATGCGCTTTCTCGCGGAGACCGCGAGCGACAAGGCTATCCACGATGGTCTCGATGCGGTGATCCGCAAGCGCGATGCACTACGAGGCTGGCTTGCCACTGTGGGTTCCGGATCCGACGGCGGCGGCGAAAGCGCCGAGGGCACGATCGGTGATGCCATGGCGGATCTCCGTCATAGGCTCGGACTTCGCGCGGACGAGACGGAGGCCTCGCTGCACAAGCAAATCTGCCAAGCCGCGAAGTGGCTGGGCACGCATTGCAGCACTCTGATCGAAGGTTTGGATGCGCTGCTGTCGGACGGCGGCAAGGACAATGACCGGTCTGCTCATGTTGGACTGCAAGCCATTGCGGAAGCAGGCCATGAGCAAGCGGAGAGTGCGGCACGTCTGGCCTTTTTCTTGACGAAAAAGGAGGATGGGTGGTCACCTCGTGTAGCCAATCGGCGGTTCAGCGCTGCTTTTCGCAAAAAGAACACTGGACTCGACGAACTGGTAGAAGACGAAATCGAGCGCCTGCTGCCCCTCGCGGCGAAGCTCAACGCGGCGAAGGCCGTCACCGCGACCGAGGCGCTGCTGACCGTCGGCGACGCGATCCTGCAACGCTACGGAACGGCCAAGAGCCGCGCCGGCTATCTCGATTACGACGACCTGATCGTTCGCACGCGCAATCTGCTGGAGCGATCCGGCGCGGCGGCCTGGGTGCTCTACAAGCTCGACGCGCGGCTGCGGCATATCCTTGTGGACGAGGCGCAGGATACGAGCCCCAACCAATGGGCGATCGTGCGCGCGCTGGCCGGCGATTTCTTTGCCGGGGAAACGGCGGGCCGGCGTGATCGCACGATCTTCGCGGTGGGTGACGACAAGCAGTCGATCTACGGCTTTCAGGGCGCGGCGCCGCGCATGCTGAACGAGATGAAGGAGCATTTCCGCTCCTCCGCCTCCCGCGCCGAAGCTTCCTTTGTCGCGACGCCGCTTTTCCTGTCCTTCCGCTCCACCAGGGAAGTGCTGGACGCGGTGGATGGGGTTTTTCATGGCGATCTCGCCGGCCGCATCACCGCGTCCGACTACGAGATGCATGCCGCGCACCGGCATCTGGCGCCGGGCGAGGTGTTGGTCTGGCCGCGCTGCCTGAAGCCGAAGCGTGAGACGCCGGAAGACTGGACGACGCCCTTCGACGCGCCGACGGCCGCGGAAAGCGCGCTGGCGCAGCAGATCGCCGGGGAGATCCAGCGGCTTCTCGCCGATCCGGTGCTGCGTTCCGGCAAGCGGATCAGGCCGGGCGAAATCATGATCCTGTCGCGCAAGCGCGACGCCTTCGTCGCGGCGATGAACCGGGAGCTGAAGAACCGCCGCATTCCGACGGCCGGCGCGGACCGCATCCCGCTGTCGCGCCACATCGCCGTGCTCGACCTTCTGGCGCTGGCCGACGTGATGCTGCTGCCGGAAAACGACCTGCAACTCGCCGCGGTGCTGAAATCGCCGCTGATCGGCCTTTCCGAAGCGCAGCTGATGGAGGTCGCGGCGCGGCGCGGACGGATGTCGCTGTGGGAGGCGTTGCAGGGATCGGAGGTGGTGGCCTGCCGAAAGGGTTACGAGCGCCTGCGCGGCTGGCGGGGAATGGCGGACCAGGTGACGCCCTTCCGCTTCTTCGCAACGGTGCTCGGGCCGGATGGGGGCCGCCGCGCCTTCCGCGAGCGGCTGGGCTCGGAAGCGGAGGACGTGCTCGACACATTCGTCAGCCAGACGCTGGCCTATGAAGGCACGGAAGCGCCGTCCTTGCAGGGCTTCACCGCCTTTCTGCGGGCGAGCGAGCGCGACATCAAGCGAGAGCTGGACGAAGGCAGCGCCGGCGTCCGCGTCATGACCGTGCACGGCTCCAAGGGGCTTGAGGCCGACGTGGTCTTCCTCGTCGATACCGGCGGCCAGATTGTGCCGACGCAGCACCGCGATGCGCTTGTTCCAGTCGGCGACCAGGTGAGCGGGGAAGCCTTCCTCTGGCGCAGGAAGTCGGCCGAGGCGCCGCCGGAGCAGGCGAAGGCGGATGCCGAGGCCGGTCGCGACGCCAAGGACGAATATGCCAGGCTTCTCTACGTCGCGATGACGCGGGCGCGCGACGTGCTCCATGTCTGCGGCATTGCCGGCGAGCGCACCGAGGACGATTGCTGGCACGGGCTGATCGCCAATGCGCTGGTGCCGGAGGATGCGCCGCGCGACCCCGAAACCGGGGAACTGGAAGCGCCCTATCACTGGCCGGTGCCGCCGCGCGAAGCCGTTCCTCCGGCCGGGGAAGCAGCACGCGGCGAGGAGGCTGAGGCGCAGGTGTTCGAATGGCTGCACCGCGCCGCCCCGTCCCCGTTGCCGGGGCCGGAGCCGCTGCGTCCCTCGCGCGGGCTTGCCGAACCGGAAGCCACAGGCGACATCGCCGCGCGCCCGTCGCCGTCGCCGCTGCCGTCCGACGCACTGATTCGCGGTCGCGCCGTTCACAAACTCCTGCAGATCCTGCCGCGACTGCCGCCCGAGCGCTGGGAAGCCGCCACCGAGGCGTTCCTTGCCCGCGATCTCGCCGAGCGACCGGACCTGCACGAAACGCTGGCGGCGGAAGTGCTGGAGGTTCTCCGCCATCCCGATCTGGCCGACATCTTCGGGCCGGAAAGTCGGGCGGAGCTGGCGATCGTCGGCGAGGTGAAGGCGGCGGGGGAGACCTATGCCGTCTCGGGACAGATCGACCGGCTGCTCGCCACGCCGGAGATCCTGCACATCGTAGACTTCAAGACCAACCGTTTCGTCCCCGCCACGCTGGAGGCGGTCGATCCCGGCTATATCCTGCAGCTGGCGCTTTACCGCCGGTTGCTGGCCGAGATCCATCCCGGCAAGGCGATCCGCGCCAGCCTCGTCTGGACGGCGCGTGCTTCCCTCATGGACATCCCCGACCATGCGCTGGATGCGGCACTGACCCGCATCGGCGTTACGGTCGCCGCTCCTTGATTCCGGTGGGTTCGCTTTCTACGTTTGGTTCAACCGCTCATCAGGAGAGAATCATGGCCACCGACCACGTCACAGACGCCGATTTCCAGACCAACGTCCTCGGCTCGTCCGAACCCGTCCTCGTGGATTTCTGGGCGGAATGGTGCGGCCCCTGCAAGATGATCGCCCCGCATCTGGAGGAGATCGCCAACGAGCTCCAGGGCAAGGTCAAGATCGTGAAGCTCAATGTCGACGAGAACCAGCAGACCGCCGCCAAGTACGGCGTGCGCTCCATCCCGACGCTGATCATGTTCAAGGACGGCCAGGCCGTCGACATGAAGGTCGGCGCCGGCCCGAAGAGCGAGCTGCAGAAGTGGGTCCAGAACGCCGCCGCGTAAGCGACAGCGTCACAACCGACAAGCGCGGGCCGCGCCGGTCAGACCGGTTGCGGCCCGTTTTCTTTCAAAACGAGGCCGGCCAGATAGAGCGAGCCGCAGATCAGGATCCGCGGGGCCACCTCGCCCTTGAAGTTTTCCGCGATCGCCAGCATGGCCGCGCGGACGTTCGGGTAGGCGCGGGCGGGCACGCCGGCATCCATCGCGACGGCGGCCAGCTGCGCCGGCTCGAACCCCGCGTGGCTGTCGGGCACGGGCACGGTCATCACGTGGCGGGCGAGATCGGCAAAAGGCTGGAAGAAGCCATGCGGATCCTTGGTGGTCAGCATGCCTGTGATCATCACCAGCGGGCGCGGCACCCGGTCGGCCATCTCCGCCATGGCGGTGGCGAGCACGATGCCCGCGGCCGGGTTGTGGCCGCCGTCCAGCCAGACGTCGGAATCCGGCGGAGCAAGCGCGACCAGCGGACCGGATTTCAGCCGCTGCATGCGGCCCGGCCATTCCACCTCGGCGAGTCCCCGCTCGATGGCGGCGAGCGGCAGGTTCAGCCCGGCGCGTCGCACGGTGGCGATCGCGAGGCCCGCATTGTCGATCTGGTGGCCGCCTTCCAGCCGCGGCAGGGGCAGGTCGAGAAGCCCGTCCAGATCCTGGTAGACGAGCCGGCCACGCTCGCGATGCGAGGTCCAGTCCTCGCCATGCTTGAAGAGGGGCGCGCGCAGCGCATCGGCCTCCAGCTGGATCATGGCCATCGCATGCTCGTCCTGCGGGCCGATGATGCCGGGCCGGCCGCGCTTGAGGATGCCGGCCTTTTCCGCAGCGATGCCGGTGAGTTCGTCGCCCAGGAACTCGGCATGGTCGTAGCTGACCGGCGTGATCACCGAGGCGAGGGGATGGTCGATGACGTTGGTCGCGTCGAAGCGCCCGCCCAGGCCGACTTCGATCAGGGCGTAGTCGGCGGGGTGCTCGGCGTAGAGATGCAAGGCCAGCGCGGTCGTCACCTCGAAGAAGGTGATGGGTTCGCCCGCATTCACCCGCTCGATCTCGGCAATCGCGTCCCTCAGCGTTTCATCGTCGACGATCCTGCCGCCGCCCGCGCGGCCGAGCCGGATGCGCTCGTTGAAGCGGACGAGATGCGGCGAGGTGTAGACGTGGACCCGCGCGCCGCTGGCCTCCAGCATGGCGCGCAGGAAGGCCGTCGTGGAGCCCTTGCCGTTGGTGCCCGCGACATGGATCGCCGGCGGCATCCGGTCCTGCGGCCGCCCCAGGCGTTCCAGCAGGCCAGATATCCGGTCCAGCGACAGGTCGATCAGCCGGGGATGCAGCGACTGCAACCCCGCGAGCATGGCCTCCAGCGAGGGCACTGCCGGGCCTAGGGGGTCTTGCCGGCGGCGGCTGCGGCGTCGTCCAGCACGGTGGGCACGCCGGCCGGCTTCTTGCGCTTGGCCTCGGCCACGGTGGCCTCCTCCGGCGCTTCCTCCTCGGTCGCGGGTGCGGCGGCGGCCGGCAGCTTCATGAACATGCGGCAGAGGCGGGCGAGCGTCGGCCGGAGGTCGTGGCGATGGACCACCATGTCCACCATGCCGTGGTCCTTGAGGTATTCGGCGCGCTGGAAGCCTTCCGGCAGCTTCTCGCGGATCGTCTGCTCGATGACGCGCGGGCCGGCAAAGCCGATCAGCGCGCCGGGCTCCGCGATATGGACGTCGCCCAGCATGGCGTAGGAGGCCGTGACGCCGCCGGTCGTCGGGTTGGTCAGGACGACGATGTAGGGCAGGCCCGCTTCCTTGACCATCTCCACGGCAACCGTGGTGCGCGGCAGCTGCATCAGCGACAGGATGCCCTCCTGCATGCGCGCGCCGCCCGATGCCGCGAAGAGGATCAGCGGACGGTGCCGCTCGACCGCCGCCTCGGCCGCCGCCACGATCGCCTCGCCGGCGGCCATGCCGAGCGAGCCGCCCATGAAGTCGAAATCCTGCACGGCGGCGACGATCTCGACGCCCTCGACCGTGCCGGCGCCGACGGTGATCGCGTCCTCATGCCCGGTCTTGGCCTTGGCGGCCTTGAGGCGGTCGGTATAGCGGCGCTCGTCGCGGAACTTCAGCGGATCGGTCGCAACGCCCCGGAAGGTGATGTTTTCCCATGTCGCGTTGTCGAACAGCAGTCGCAGCCGGGTGCGCGCATCGATGCGCTGGTGGAAGCCGGAGCCCGGAAAGACGAACTGGTTGGCTTCCAGCTCCTGGTGGAACACCATCTCGCCGGTCTCCGGGTTCTTTACCCAAAGGTTCTCCGGCACGTCCCGCTTGGGCCAGAAGCCCCGGATTTTCGGGCGGACGACGTTGGAAATCCAGTTCAAGGAAAGGCTCCCTTTCGAAGCGTCTTCTTCGGCCATGGTCGGTACTCCTATGAGGCGGCCCGTCCGGGACCTGTAACTCTGTGTTGAGACGAAGTGGTGGCGCGGTTTATTCGGCGGCCAGGAGCCGCGCGGCGCGGACGCCTTGCGACAGCGAGCGCACGAGGTCGGCAACGCCGCCGACGGTACTTTCGGTCGCCCGGCCGTCCGCGTCGAGGCTGTCGGCCACTGCGGCGACGATCGCGGAACCCACGACCACGGCATCGGCAGTTCGGCCGATGGAGGCCGCCTGCTCGGGCGTCTTGACGCCGAAGCCCACGGCGACCGGCAGGTCCGTATGCGCCTTGATGCGCTCCACGGCGGCGGAAACGCGCGCGCTGTCGGGAGCCGCCGTGCCGGTCACGCCGAGGATCGAGACGTAATAGACGAAGCCGGACGTGTTGCGGAGTACGGAGGGCAGCCGCTTCTCGTCCGTCGTGGGGGTGGCCAGACGGATGAAGTTCAGCCCGGCATTGAGCGCCGGCAGGCAGAGCTCGTCATCGGCTTCCGGCGGCAGGTCGACGATGATCAGCCCGTCCACGCCGGCCGCATGCGCGTCCGTCACGAAGCGCTCGGGGCCGTAGGAATAGATCGGGTTGAAGTAGCCCATCAGCACGATCGGGGTCGTATCGTCGCCGAGGCGGAAGATGCGGACCATCTCCAGCGTCCTGACCAGCGTCTGCCCAGCCTTCAGCGCGCGCAGGCCCGCCGCCTGGATCGCGGGACCGTCGGCCATGGGATCGGAGAACGGCATGCCGAGCTCGATGATGTCGGCCCCGGCTTCCGGCAAGGCCTGCAGGATCTTCAGCGAAGTGTCGTAATCCGGGTCGCCGGCGGTGACGAAGGTGACCAGAGCCGGGCGGGCGGCGGCGGCAAGCGCCTTGAAGCGACGGTCGATGCGGGTTCCGGTCATGTCAGCAGGTTCTCCGCGAGTAGGTCCGAGCCAGGTAGTCATCCACCGAGCCGCCATTCATTACAGTGTCCACCCAGGCATCGCGCTCGAAAGCGATGGGCGACAGCTCCCAGACGCACGCAAGCAACGGGCGCTCCACGCGCTCGAACCCGTCGGGCCGCTCCCATCGATCGGGTTCGTCCACGGGTGCGCGCCATAGCAGCCCCGCGCATATTCCACCGGACAGCCACCAGTTCAAGAGCAACCAGATGCCCTCTTCGCCGCGATGCAGGATCGCGAAGCCGACGCCGTGGTGCGCGGTCGCGTCCAGTTCCGGCAAGACAGCCTCGGCCGTGCGTCGGGCCGCGGCCTCGATTGCCGTGAAGTCGTCCAGCTTGCCATCGGCGGCAAGTCGGTAGTTCTTGAAACGCCAGCCGCCGAGCTGCCACGCCGCAGCGGTGCCGATGGCGCGCGGGGCATAACGGTCGGCAATGACAGGTCTGGCCGCGTTCAAAGTTCCATGCCGAGATGGGCGGCGACGGTGTGAACGTCCTTGTCGCCGCGACCGGAGAGATTCATCACGAGAATCTGGTCCTTGCCCATGGTGGGCGCGAGCTTGATCACCTGCGCCAGAGCATGGCTGGGCTCCAGCGCCGGGATGATGCCTTCCAGCCGCGTGCAGAGCCCGAAGGCTTCCAGCGTCTCGTCGTCGGTGATCGGCACATAGGTGACGCGGCCGGTATCCTTCAGGAAGGAATGCTCCGGGCCCACGCCGGGATAATCGAGCCCGGCGGAGATGGAATGGCCTTCCAGGATCTGCCCGTCGGCGTTCTGCAGGAGATAGGTTCGGTTGCCGTGGAGGACGCCGGGGCGGCCGGCATTCAGCGAGGCGCAGTGCTCTTCGCCCTCCAGCCCCCGTCCGCCGGCTTCCACGCCGTAGATCTGCACGTCGGGGTCGTCGAGGAAGGGGTGGAACAGGCCGATGGCGTTGGAGCCGCCGCCGACCGCCGCGACCAGCACATCCGGCAGGCGGCCTTCCGCCTCGAGGATCTGCGCGCGCGTCTCGATGCCGATCACCGACTGGAAGTCGCGGACCATGGCGGGATAGGGATGCGGGCCGGCGGCCGTGCCGATGAGGTAATAGGTGTCCTCGACATTGGAGACCCAGTCGCGGAGCGCCTCGTTCATGGCGTCCTTGAGCGTGCCCGCGCCGGCGGTGACGGGCTTCACCTCCGCGCCCAGCAGCTTCATGCGGAAGACGTTGGGCTTCTGCCGCTCCACGTCGGTGGCGCCCATGTAGACGACGCAAGGATAGCCGAAGCGGGCGGAAACGGTGGCGGACGCCACGCCATGCTGGCCCGCGCCGGTCTCCGCGATGATCCGCGTCTTGCCCATGCGGCGGGCGAGCAGGATCTGCCCGATGCAGTTGTTCACCTTGTGGGAGCCGGTGTGGTTCAGCTCCTCGCGCTTGAAGTAGATCTTGGCGCCGCCGAGATGCTGCGTCAGCCGCTCGGCGAAATACAACGGGCTCGGCCGGCCGATATAGTGTTTGCCCAGCGATTCCAGTTCCGCCTGGAACGCCGGATCGGCCTTGGCCGCTGTATAGGCCTCGTCCAGCTCCAGGATCAGCGGCATCAGGGTTTCCGCGACGAAGCGGCCGCCGAACAGGCCGAAATGGCCCTGGTCGTCCGGCCCGCTGCGGAAGGAATTCGGAGATTGCGTGGCGTTCACTGGGAAAGGCCTTTCCAATGTCAGGCGGCGCGGCTGCCGGAGGCCGTAGTCGGATTCGCAGGTTCCCGGACCCGGAGGCTCCGGGCGAGGGCGGCCGCCGCAAGGGGGCGGCCATGACGGTCGGCGTCCCGGACCGCGCCGATGAAAGAACGGATACGGCCGAGATCCTTGACGCCGGGCGCGCTTTCCACGCCCGAGGATACGTCGATGCCGGACGCCGCCGTGCGGGACAGCGCCTCGGTCACCGTCTCCGGCGTCAATCCCCCGGAGAGCATCCAGGGCACGCCGGGGTCGAAGCCGTCGAGCAGCGACCAGTCGAAGGGCGCGCCGTTGCCGCCGGGCCGGGTCGCGTCTTTCGGCGGCTTGGCATCGAGCAGCAGGCGCTCAACGAAGGGAGCATAGGCGCGCGCGGCCTCCAGATCCTTTGGGCCGGCGACGCCGATCGCCTTCATGACGCGCAGGTTCCAGCGCGAGCGGATCTCGCGCACGCGTTCCACGCTTTCGGAGCCATGCAGCTGGATCAGGTCAGGGCGAAGGTCCTCGGCGATCCTGGCGACCAGTTCGTCGGAGGCGTTGACGGTCAGAGGCACCACGCCGAGCTTGCCGCAGGTGCGCCCCGCCAGCGCTGCGGCGTGGCCGAGCGACACGTTGCGGGGGCTCTTCTCGAACAGCACGAACCCGACGAGATCGCCGCCGGCCTCCATGACCGCGTCGATCTCTTCACGCTTCGAAAGCCCGCAGATCTTGATCTCGGTGCGCATGGCCGTTCCGTGACACGAAAGCGGAGAAATGTCCAATCGCGCGCCCGGTTTCAAGCCGCCGATCCTGCATCTGCGCCCCCGGTGTCTGCTCTCCGGCCCCTAGCGCCCGCCCGCTGCCTGGAACATCTCCGTCGCCGTCATCGTGCCCGCCTTGTTCGGCGCCTGCAGCACCGCTTCGCAGGCGGCGGGAAGATCGCCGACGGTGACGACCCGCGGCGGCTTCGGCGGCGTGGTGGGCTTGGCCGGCTTCGGCTTGGCATAGGGCTGGTCGGTGTACCAGTAAGCGAGCGGCGCGCCGCAGCCGTCGCCGGGCGGCAGCGGCGTCTGCGGCTTGCAGGCCGTGCCGGCCGGGCATTTCAGGCGCACATGCATGTGCTCGTTATGGCCGTACCAGGGACGGATCACGCGCAGCCAGCTGCGGTCGCCGGTGGCCGTGGCGCAAAGCTCCTTCTTGATCGCGGGGGCGACGAAAATGCGGTCGACGCGCGGATCGTCGGCGGCCAGGTGAATGATGTTGGCGTGCATGGCCGAGTTCCAGGCGGCGCGGTCGATCTCGTGCGGGCCGGGCTCGGCGAGCACCTGCGGATCGCGTTTCTCCCGCTCGGCATAGCTCATGCGGCGGTTCGGCATCGGCGTCAGCCAGATGTCCGCTTCGAGGCCGAGATTGTGGGCGGCATGGCCGAAGGGCAGGGGTCCGCCGCGCGGCATGGCGAGATCGCCGACGAGCAGGCCCGGCCAACCGACGCGCGGCGCCTTGGCCGCCAGGCCTTCCAGATAATTGATCAGGGTCGGCTGGCCCCAGTTGCGGTTGCGCGACAGGCGCATGACCTGCCACGTCGGCCCGTCCGGCGGCAGGGGAACCGCGCCCGCCTGGCAGCCGCGCGTATAGAAACCGATCGGCTGGGACTGCATGGCGGAGGGAAGTTTCTCCGCCGCGAAGGTCTGCTTGGCCGGCCGTGGATCGGAATTGGGAGCGGCCTCGACCGTGGCGACCCCGGTCGTGAGGAGCAGGAGGGCCGTCGCAAGGGAGCGGATCATCAGGGTCCTTTCAGCGGCTGCGCGCCGATCATGCATCCCACAAACCCTGTACTCATGGCGGAGTCATGGCAATGCGGCCTTGTCGACCCGGAAGAGGCGAACTCGGTCGGCGCGGCGTCGATCGCCGGGGTCTTTCCACGGGCAATGGCGCGGATCTCGATCACTTTCCTGCCGCCCCCCTTTCGCTCCGGCCCAAACCGGCGCATGTGGCAGGACCCATGATTCAGACGTCTCTTTCTCCCCGGCTGATCCGCCGGGTCTTCGGCTTCGCCTTTGTCGGCGGCGTCGCCTTCTTCGTGGATATCGGCGTGCTCACGGCGCTGCACTACGGCGCCGGGCAGGATCCCTTCACGTCGCGGCTGATCTCCATCGCTCTCGCCACGCTGATCGCGTGGCAGCTCAACCGCCGCATCACCTTCGAGCCCTCGGGCAAGCATCCGGCGCATGAGGGCATGCGCTACGCGATGGTGGCGGCGCTGAGTTCGTCGATCAATTACAGCCTCTATACCGCGCTCCTCGTCACGGTGCCCGCGCTGCCGCCGACCTTCGCCACGGCGTTTTCCTCGGCCTTCTCGGTCGGAATTTCCTTTCTCGGCTATTCGCGCTTCGTCTTCGGCGCGAGGCCCTGATCCTCTCGCCCATCCGGGCGGGCCTCATTCGCAGATGCGGTAGCCATTCTTCCGCTGCATGCGGTCGAGGTGAAAGTGCGTGGCATGCGCCGCGTTGGAGCCCGGTCCGAGCACGGTGGTGAAGTAGCGGCAGGACGCCTCGCGGACCGCGTACTGAAACGTGCGCTCGGGATCGCTCTGCGCATCGTTCGAGCGGATCTTCACCGGGATGTCGGCGTGGCCGGAGAACTGGAAGCTGGAAATGTCGATGGCATTACCCGTCGCGTGCTCGCTGACCTTCTCGTGCACGTTGCGGTAGCGCGTGCGGCAGACATAGGCGGAGGCCTGGCCGATACCTGTCAGCGTCGCCTTGAGTCCGTTCTTCGCTTCCGGGATGACGGAATCATGCACCCAGGTCGCCAGCGCTTCCGCTTCCTGGCAGGAGATCACGGTTTCCGGGCCTATCCTGATGCCCGGACCGACGGTGGAAAGGCTGACGGGTGAAGGAATGCCGCAGGCGCCGGTCTGGGGTAGCGGGGGCACGTCCTTGAAGGAAACACCGAGGCTGTGGAGATGGTCGCGGCAGCGCGCCTCCTCCCTGGTATCTACGACGGGCACCGGGACGGGCGCGGTGAGCTGCGGCGGTTTCGCCGGGTTTATGGCGGCAGGGACTTGGCGCTGCTCCGGGCGCGGATGGGGCATCGCAATGCCGGAAGGTTGCGGCTCGATTTCTGCAGTCGATGTCGGCGGAATCGGCGGCGGCACGGAATGCGGGCCGTTGGCGCCCGCCGGCACGCCGCCGCAGCCGGTTCCGGCCGGAGCGGCCTCCTGCCTAGGCGTCCGCCGGGAGGGGCCCTGCTGCTCGTGGCCCTGCTGCTCGTGGCTTGGCTCTTCGGGGCCTAGCTCTTCGGGGCCGGCCGGGCTCGCCGTCGCCGCGCCCGGCGGCACGGGCCGCGGATGCGGCAAACCCTTCGCGAGAACCTGCTCGTCGTCTTCCGCCGCCGGAGGCGCCGACGGATTCGTGGCCGTGGCCGGGGCCGTGGACGGGGCCGTGGCCGGGGCCGTGGACGGGGCCGTGGACGGGGCCGTGGACGGGGCCGTGGACGGGAGGGCCGCCGGAGGCGGAGCCATGTCCGCCGGCGGCGACGGGCGGGGTCTCGGCAACTCCCTTGCGCCGCTCGCACCTGTCGCCGCAGCGAAGATGATGGCTGCCGCAGCGAGTGTGAGGCGCGGAAAGGACAAGCCTACTCCGTGAATACGACCGGGATGCCGGGGTGAACCAGCTTCGACAGTTCCTCAGCGTCCCAGTTCGTCAGGCGCACGCAGCCATGCGAGAACGTCTTGTCGATGGCCGACGGCTCCGGCGTCCCGTGGATGCCGTATGTCGGCTTGGACAGCGCGATGAAGACCATGCCCACGGGATTGTTAGGGCCCGGCGGCAATTGGAGGTTCTTCGTGTTGTTGCCCTGCACGAAGTTGGAGGGGCTGTAATAATAGACCGGGTTCTGCGCGACGGCGCGGATGGTTACCTCGCCGGAGGGAGACGGCGTGTCGCTGCTCCCGATCGTGGCGGGATAGGCGACGACCAGCCAGCCCTTGTCGTCATAGGCGCGCACCTGCCCGTGCTTCTTGTCGGCCTCGATGCGGGCGATCACGCCCTTGATCGGCGGCCCCTTGGTATCGGCGACGGTCAGCACCGTGCCGGGCACGCTCGGATCGCGGCCGTGATTGATCTCTCGGAAGAGCTTCTCGTCCATGTGAAAGCGCTCGGCGAGTTCTTCCCAGGGATCGCGGTAGCCGAGGTTCGGCAGCTTGGCCTGCTCGGCATAATCGTGCGGCAGGCTCGGATAGAACGGGCCGGCGACGTCTTCCGGCGTCACGGTGTAGTCGATCAGGATGGGGTGATCGAGATTGCCGCCGATGGCGTTCCAGAGATCGGCGGAAAGCTTCCCGTCCACGGGCAGGCCGAGTTCCTGCTGGTAGGAGGAGATCGCCTTACTGACATTCTTGCCGTAGCGGCCATCGATCACGCCGGGGGAGGCGTTGGCGCGGTCGAGCAGCACCTGCGTCTTGAGGAGCAGGGGGCTCACGCCGCGCACCTGCTCGGCGCCCGGATGGAACTGGGTGGAGTTCACGAGTTCGGCCGTCAGGTTCTCGGCGCGCATGCCGACACTGTCGGCCGCCGATTGCTGCGCGGGCGACGGCACGGCGGAGGGCTGAGCCGGCTGGCCGGGTTCCAGCGTCTCGTTCGGATCGGCCGGTCCCTGGCTGGACACCGGGGGGACGTAAGGCGGCGGCGGTCGCTCGGTATCGGGCTGCGCGTCCGGCGCATCGGGCGCGCCGTCCTGGTCGCCGTTCCAGCCATTATCGCCCTGCTGGTCGTCGTCCTGGCCCGGAACGCGATCTTGGGACGGGGCCTGATCCTGGACCTGGGCCTGCTGGATGGTCCTCTGATGGCGGGCAATGGCCTTCTGTACCAGATCCTCCACCGAGCGGTCCTGCGCAGCGGCTACGCCTGTGCCGACCGTTCCGGCACCCGCCAGACCGAGGACCCCCGCAAGAAGGGCGGCGCTCAAAGCTCCGTTGCGCAAATTCAACTCCTGTGAGGGCCGCTTGCCCGCGGCATGGAATGCGATGCGAATCGGCCGGGATGCGGCTCCTTCATCGGAACCAGCCGTTGACATGAGAAAATGGCGAGAAGCGGCCTTGTTCCAGATGCGGGAAGAACTTTCTGCTCGACCGCGCGAGGCCGAACCCCGTTTCGGGCTTTTCGGAAACTGTGGAGCCGGCTCAGGGAACCGGGTGGCGGCGGCCGAGTTGCTAACGACGCCGGGATCGTCCCTCAAGAGCACGATTGCGGCGAAACGGGCAATCTGGGGCGACCACATGCTGAAATATGCTCTTATCTTCTTCGTGATCTCGATCATCGCCGGTGCCTTCGGCTTCACCGGAGTGGCGCGCGGTGCGGCGGGTATCGCCCGCATCCTGTTCTTCCTGTTCCTGATCATCTTCATCGTGCTGCTGATCCTGGCCCTCACGGCCGGCGCGCATCTGGCGGTCTAGCGACAGGTCGGCCGAAAGGCCGGACGAGAAGGCCGGACGAGAAGGCCGGACGAGAAGGCTGAACGAGAAGGGCCGGGAAGCGGAGGCTTCCCGGCCCTTTTTGCTGGGCGTGTGCCCATGGTTTCTGGTGCCGCGACTATGCGGTCGGCAGGGTGACGACGCGCAGATAGGGGCGCTGCTCGTTCCAGCCCTGCGGATACTTCTTCTTCGCGTCCTCGTCGGAGACGGAGGTCGGGATGATGACGTCGTCGCCCTTCTGCCAGTTCACCGGCGTCGCGACGTTTTCCTTGGCGGTGAGCTGCAGCGAGTCGATCACGCGCAGGATCTCGTCGAAGTTGCGGCCGGTGGATGCCGGGTACTGCAGCGTCAGCTTCACCTTCTTGTCGGGACCGATCACGAAGACGGAGCGCACGGTCAGCGTGTTGCTCGCATTCGGGTGGATCATTCCGTAGAGTTCCGCGATCTTGCCGCTGGCGTCCGCGATCAGCGGGAAATTCAGCGCATAGCCCTGCGTCTCCCGGATATCCGTAGCCCACTGGTCGTGGTTCTCGATGGGGTCGATGGAGAGGCCGACCACCTTCACGTCGCGCTTGTCGAATTCCGGCTTCAGGCGGGCGGTGTAGCCGAGTTCGGTGGTGCAGACCGGGGTGAAGTTCTTGGGATGCGAGAACAGGACCGCCCAATGCCCGTCGATGAAATCGTGAAAGCGGATGTGACCCTCGGTCGTTTCCGCCTCGAAGTCGGGCGCCTCGTCGCCGATGAGCAATGCGTTCGCCATGTCAGTCTCCCAAGTTCGCCCGCCGCGCCATGCGCAGTCCGGCCGGTCACCTGATGTAGGCCGGTTTCCGGGAGAGGGCAAAGACGGGTTCCCCAATTCCGCCGTCAGCGGGGAAAAGCCGCCCACCGCAGCGCCGATCGGCGAAAACTTTTTGTCGAAGGGTCAGATCAGGGCGTAGGCGAGCGCCGCCAATGCCACCACAAGGGCGATCACGGCGGCCATCAGGGGCGCGGGCGAGCGGGGCTCCGGCACGTCTAGCGTGCTTTCCGCCGGTGCCTTCGGATCGTAGCGGATTTCCAGCATGCCGCCCTCGGGATAGCGCGCCAGAACGCGCCGGACGTCCTCGATCGGCGCGGCATCTCCCTCGCCGGCGCGCAACCGGTCGCCATAGAAGCTCTCGCCATCGACGCTGTAGCGGTAATGGACGGAAGGCACGAAGCGGTCGGCCGCCTCGTCTTCCGTGCCGGCGTCGTCGGGCGTCGCGACCTCCGGTCTGGGAGCGGGCCTGGCGATGCTCGCCAGCACGGTGGCCGGAACGGAGGGCCAGCGCGCGGTGTGTCCATTCGGACGGCTTCGGAAGAGCCAGAGGCCCAGGAAACCCAGGCCGGCCAAGCCGAACAGCCCGAAGCAGATCCAGGCGAGACCGGACCGGGATTCGTCTTCCGGAATGGCGGCCGGCCGCGCCGGCGGGTTTGCAGCGGGGCCCGTCGTCGGCTGGGGCGCTGACGTGGCCGGCCTTGCCGGTGCGGGCGCAACCGGAGGCCCGGACGCAACGGGCGGCGCAACCGGCGGCGACGAAATCAGCGGGTCTTTCGGGTTGGCGATGCCTTCGGGCGAGGAAATCGCGGGGCCGGAGGCGCCCGGCGGGACGAGGGGCGCGGGATTGTCCGTCAGCCGCTCGGGAGAAAAGAGAACGGAATCGGACGCACGGCCGGGAGATGGCGGCGCGGCATGCTGTCCCACGGCATCCGACGGCGCCGTCTGCGCCAGGACGGGGGGAACGGCGCCCACGCCCATGCCGAGCGCCAGCCAGAGCGCGGGAAAGGGCACCGGCAGGAAGCGGCAGCGGTCTGTGGGCGTGGATTTCAAAGGCATTCAGGATAGGTCGGGCGAACAGGAACTTACGCTAGCACAGGGCGCGCGGTCCCGGAAGACGAGCGGAACGGAGCTGCTGGCGAGCCTGCGACGAATACAGCGCCTTGTCTCCCGCAATCTCATCGCGCACTCTGGCCGGACTGGTTTCGGAGGCCTCGTGCATGCGCCTGCCTGGACTTCTTCTCAGCCTGACCCTGTTTCCCGGCCTGGCGCTGGTATCTCCCGCAGTTGGCTTTGCCGCCTCCGCCCCGCCGGTTCCGGCTCCCGCTCCGGCAAGGCCGGCCGATCCCATC
This sequence comes from Faunimonas pinastri, assembly GCF_900110915.1. GTDB lineage: Bacteria > Pseudomonadota > Alphaproteobacteria > Rhizobiales > Afifellaceae > Faunimonas > Faunimonas pinastri. The sequence continues at coordinate 38,462 of NZ_FOFG01000005.1, read as the reverse complement.
AATGGCGTCTGGAAGCAGATCGACGACAAGACGCATGCGGTGGGGGCGCTGATCCGGTTCGAAGACCAGGACGGGACCGTTTCGGGCAAGATCATCAAGATCTACCCCGCGCCCGGCGATCCGCCCAATCCCGTCTGCACCGGCTGCAAGGGCGAGGAGAAGAACACGCCGCTGGTGGGCTTCACCCTGATCCGCGGCATGATCCCGCAGGGCGACGGGTCCTACAAGGACGGCACGATCACCGATCCGGATTCGGGCGACGACTACCACGCCCAGATGAAGCTCTCGCCCGACGGACAGAGCCTCACCTTGCGGGGCTATCTCCTCGTGCCGCTCTTCGGCCGCAGCCAGATCTGGCAACGCGCCTCCTGAAGGCCGGAGCGCCGGGCGAGCCGCTCAGGATAACGGCCGGCCCTCGCCTTCCATGTCGAAGGCGGTCTGGCCGGCGAGCAGCCGGGCGATATCAGCTGCGGAGACGGGCCGGCCAAGATAATAGCCCTGCCCATAGGTGCAGCCGAGCCGGACGAGCTCGCGCAGCACCGCCCCGGTCTCGATGCCTTCCCCGGTCGTCGGCAGGTTGAGACTGGAGCAGAGGCCGATCACCGCTTCCACGATCTTGGCGCTTTCGTGCGATTCCAGCATGGATTGCACGAAGGCGCGGTCGATCTTGACCTTGTCGAACCGGCGGTCCCGCAGATAGCCGAGGCTGGAATAGCCGGTGCCGAAATCGTCGATCACGACGCGCAGTCCTGCCGCGCGCAAGGCGTCCAGCACGAGGCCGGCGACTTCGGTACCCTCCATCAGCGCGTTCTCGGTAATCTCCACCTCCATGCGCGAGGGTGCGAAGCCGCTCTCATCCATGATGCTCAGGAGGCGCTGGGGCAGGCTGGCGTCGCTCAGCTGCGCGGGCGACAGGTTGAAGGCGAGCGTGAGGTGCTCCGGCCAGTTCTTCGCTTCCAGGCATGCCTGCCGGACCATTCCGTCCGTCAGCTTGCCGATCAGGTTCAGTTCCTCGGCGAGCGGAATGAACTCCGACGGCGGGACGGGTCCACGCGTCGGATGCTTCCAGCGCGCCAGCATCTCGAAACCGGCGAGGGAGCCGTCGGCCAAGGCAACGAGAGGTTGGTAGGCCGGGTGGATCTGTCCTTCCGCCAGCGCTCGCCGGAGATCCGCTTCGGCAGTCGCGCGCCGGCGCACCTCCTCGTCCATTCCGGCTTCGAAGAAGCGGATGCTGCCGCGCTCCTCCCGCTTGCCGCGGGTCAGTGCAAGATCGGCGGCGCGGATCAGGTCGTCAGACCCCATTGTGCCCTGCGACGAGAGCGCGACGCCGATCGTTGCCTCCATCTGCCGTTCGATGCCGTCGGCCTGGAGCGGCCGGCGGATTTCCTCACCGACGCGTTGGGCCAAGCGGAAGGATCGGTTTGATCCGGCCGGATATTCCATCACGGCCGCAAATTCGTCGCCGCCCAGCCGGGCGAACAGCGTATTCTGGCCGACCAGGGACCGCAGGCGTTCCGCCACCTCGACCAGGACCATGTCGCCGAGTCCGTGGCCATAGGCATCGTTGACGCCCTTGAAGCGATCGAGGTCGATGATCAGGACCGCCACTTCCGTGCCCTTCGCACGCGCCGCGACGATGGCGTTCCCGACGCATTCGGCGAAGACCCGGCGATTGGGCAGGCCGGTGAGCGAATCGTGCCGGGCGATGGCCTCGGTGCGCTTCTGCGCCTCGATCAGCTCTCCATGGGCCCGCTGCAGCGAGCTGAAGGCCCGAAACGACAAGGCGGCCGGAACGACCAGCGAGATGATGGAAAAGGCCGTCGAGGTCAGGATGAAGTTCCAGCGCTCGCTGACCTCGAAGTCACCGTCATAGGGAATGCCGAGGGCATGATCGACGATGCCCTCCAGCCCATTCTCCCAGATATACGACAAGCCGAAGGTTGTGAAGATAACCAGGATCATCAGAACGGTCAGGCGAGATCTGGTCATCAGAAGTCCGATTCAAGAGGATCGAGCTTCCCATGTCGTCATTACCGAAGGTTTAATTGCCGAAGCGTCTGGGCCGGTCCCGGTATCACATCGCGTTTATCCGCCTTTTATTCCGCGGCTACCTTGGCAAGCGCACCCGCGTCGTAGTTCAGGATCGGCGCCAGCCAGCGCTCCACTTCCGCGACATCCATGCCCTTGCGCCCGGCATAGTCCTCGACCTGGTCGCGCTCGATCTTGGCCACGCCGAAATAGTACGACTCGGGGTGGCCGATATAGAGGCCGGAGACCGATGAACCCGGCCACATGGCGTAGCTTTCGGTCAGGCGCACGCCCACTTCGCGCTCCGCGTCCAGCAGATCGAAAAGCGTGCGCTTTTCCGTGTGGTCGGGCTGCGCGGGATAGCCGGGGGCGGGGCGGATGCCCTTGTATTCCTCGCCGATCAGCTCGTCGTCGGTGAGCGCCTCGTCCGTGGCATAGCCCCAGAATTCCTTGCGGACCCGCTGGTGCATGTGCTCGGCGAAGGCCTCCGCGAAACGATCGGCCAGAGCCTTGACGAGGATCGAGGAATAATCGTCGTGCTCGTGGGCGAAGCGATTGGAGATCGCCTCTTCCTCTGCGCCGGCCGTGACGGCGAAGCCGCCGACATAATCCGCGACGCCGGTTTCCCGCGGTGCCACGAAATCGCTGAGCGCGAGGTTCGGCCGGTTGTCGCGGCGGGGCAGCTGCTGGCGCAGCGTGTGGAAGGTGGCGCGCGTCTCGCTCCGCCCGTCGTCGGCAAAAAGGCGGATGTCGTCGCCCACCGCATTGGCGGGCCAGAAGCCGATCACCGCCTTCGGCACGAACCAGCGCTCGTCCACGATGCGCTTCAGCATGGCCTGCGCGTCGGCGAAAAGCTGGCGGGCGACTTCGCCCTGCTTCTCGTCCTGCAGGATGGCCGGATAGCGGCCGCGCAGTTCCCAGGTCTGGAAGAAGGGCGTCCAGTCGATATAGGGGACGAGCGTCGCCAGGTCGTATTCGGTGAAGACGCGCGTGCCGAGGAAGGACGGACGCGTCGGCGCGTAGCCCGACCAGTCCGGCCGGAAGGCATTGGCGCGAGCCTTGGCCAGCGGCAGGCGCAGCTTGTCCGCCTCATTGCGGGCGTGAGCCTCGGCCACCTTGCGATATTCGCTGCGCACCTGCTCCTTGTAGCCGCCACGCCCCTCCGGCGAGAGCAGGCTGGAGACGACGCCGACCGCACGGCTGGCATCCGTGACGTAGACCGTCTGGCCGCGTTCGTAGCGGGGATTGATCTTCACCGCCGTATGCACGCGGCTCGTCGTCGCCCCGCCGATCAGGAGCGGGATGTCAAAGCCCTCGCGCTCCATCTCGGAGGCGACATGCACCATCTCGTCCAGCGACGGCGTGATCAGGCCGGACAGGCCGATGACGTCGACGTTCTCGGCACGCGCCGTTTCCAGGATCCTGGCGGCCGGCACCATCACACCGAGGTCGATCACCTCGTAATTGTTGCAGGCGAGGACCACGCCGACGATGTTCTTGCCGATGTCGTGGACATCGCCCTTCACGGTTGCCATCAGAATCTTGCCGGCGTTCTTGCGGTCGCTGCCGCCGGTGCGCGCCTTCTCCTCCTCCATGTAGGGGAGGAGGTGCGCCACGCCCTGCTTCATCACGCGGGCGGACTTGACCACCTGCGGCAGGAACATCTTGCCGGAGCCGAAGAGGTCGCCGACGACGTTCATGCCCGCCATCAGCGGACCTTCGATCACATGCAGCGGCCGCGCGGCGGCGAGCCGCGCTTCCTCCACGTCCTCTTCGATGAATTCGGTAATTCCGTTGACCAGCGCGTGCTCCAGGCGCTTGTCCACGGGCCATTCGCGCCAGGTGAGATCCCGCGCCTTGGCTTCCTGCCCGGCCGTGCCCTTGAAGCGCTGGGCCACGGCGAGCAGGCGCTCGGTGCCGTCGTCGCGCCGGTTGAGCACCACGTCCTCGCTGGCTTCACGCAGCTCCGCGTCGATCGTCTCGTAGACGGCGAGCTGCCCGGCGTTGACGATGCCCATGTCCATGCCGGCCGCGATGGCGTGGTATAGGAAAACCGCGTGCATCGCCTCGCGCACCGGCTCGTTGCCGCGGAACGAGAAGGACAGGTTCGACACGCCGCCGGAAATATGGACGTGCGGCAGGGTCTGGCGGATCGCGCGCGTCGCCTCGATGAAGTCGACGCCGTAATTGTTGTGCTCCTCGATCCCGGTCGCCACCGCGAAGATGTTGGGATCGAAGACGATATCCTCCGGCGGGAAGCCGGCTTCCTCCGTCAGGAGCTTGTAGGCGCGGGTGCAGATCTCGACCTTGCGCGCCATCGTGTCGGCCTGACCGACCTCGTCGAAGGCCATGACCACGACGGCGGCCCCGTAGCGGCGCACGAGACGCGCATGATGGAGAAAGGCTTCCTCGCCCTCCTTCATCGAGATGGAGTTCACCAGCGGCTTGCCCTGGACGCACTTCAGCCCGGCCTCGATCACCGAGAACTTCGATGAATCGATCATCACGGGGACGCGCGCTATATCCGGCTCGGCCGCGACGAGGTTCAGGAACTCGACCATGACCTTTTCGGAATCGATCAGGCCCTCGTCCATGTTGATATCGATGATCTGCGCGCCGTTGGCCACCTGATCGCGCGCCACATCGAGCGCGGCGGTGTAGTCGCCGGCGGTGATCAGCTTGCGGAAGCGGGCGGAGCCCGTGACGTTGGTGCGTTCGCCGACATTGACGAAGGGAATGTCGGAGGTCAGCGTGAACGGCTCCAGCCCGGAGAGCCGCATCAGCGGCTCGATCTGCGGCGGCACGCGGGGCGCCTTGCCCTTCACGGCCTCGGCGATGGCGCGGATATGGTCAGGCGAGGTGCCGCAGCAGCCGCCGACGATGTTGACGAGACCGTCCGCGGCGAATTCCGCGATCTGCGCCGCCATCGCCTCCGGGCTCTCGTCATAGGCGCCGAATTCGTTGGGCAGGCCGGCATTCGGATAGACGCAGACGAAGGTGTCGGCCGCCTGCGCGAGTTCCTGCAGATGGGCGCGCATCTCGCGGGCGCCGAGCGCGCAGTTCAGCCCGATCGTGAAGGGGCGAGAATGGCGCAGCGAGTACCAGAAGGCGGTCGGCGTCTGGCCGGACAGCGTGCGGCCGGACAGGTCTGTGATCGTGCCCGAAATCATGATCGGCAGGTGGACGCCCATCTCTGCGAACACTTCTTCCGTCGCGAAGACCGCCGCCTTGGCGTTCAGCGTGTCGAAGATCGTCTCGATCAGGATGATTTCCGCGCCGCCGTCGATCAGGCCGCGCACCTGCTCCGCATAGGCCACGCGCAGGTCGTCGAAGGTGACCGCGCGGTAACCGGGATTGTTGACGTCGGGCGAGATGGAGGCGGTGCGGTTGGTGGGTCCGAGCGCGCCCGCCACGAAACGACGCCGTCCATCCTCGGCCATCGCCTGCGCGGTCGCCTCGCGCGCCAGCCTCGCACCCTGCCGGTTCAGCTCGTAAACCTGCGCCTGCATGCCGTAATCGGCCTGGGCGATGGAGGTGGAGGAGAAGGTGTTGGTCTCAACGATATCGGCGCCGGCGCGGCAATAGGCCAGGTGGATGTCGCGGATTGAATCCGGCTGGCTCAGCGTCAGCAGGTCGTTGTTGCCCTGCAGCGACTGGTCGACCTGGCCGAAATGGTGGCTGTGGAAATGCTCCTCGTGGAAGCCCAGTCCCTGGATCTGCGTGCCCATGGCGCCGTCGAGGATCAGGATCCGCTCGCGGGCCGCCTGCTCCAGCGCCGCGCGAACTTCCGCGCCGTCCGCGCGCCCGTATGTGACGTCCGCCATTCTGCCAAAGCTCCGTGTCGCCGCAGATCCGCCCAGGCGTCACGCTTCTCAGCAAACGCCGGCGGCCGCAACCGTCCAGTGGACATAACCATATCTTTATGTCCCTATTTCTGTAATGGCGAGGCTGTTGGCAAGGGCTGTCTTCGCTTGACGGGCAAGAGGTTGTTAGCCATCGCTTCAAAGCGCGGTGGAATCTCCTTTCCGTCAATCACCTGTTAACTCAGCCATGACTTTCTCTGAGGGTCCTGCCGCGCACGGGTCGGAGTTTCGAGCGAGCGTATGCGTCTTCTCAGTCATATCATCCGGATGGTCTCCATCGCCGCCGTCGCAGCGTCCCTGGCGGGCTGCGCCATGTTCTCTTCCAGGGAGGTCGCGCCCCGGCTGACGCAGCGCGACTGTTTGGCGCGCGTGATGTACTTCGAATCCAACCGCTCCAGCGACGACGGCATGATCGCCGTCGGCACAGTGGTGATGAACCGCCTGAAGTCGGGCCGCTATCCCGACACGATCTGCGGCGTGGTCGGCCAGCCGAACCAGTTCGCCCCGGGCGTGCTGACGCGGCCGATGAACGATGCCGGCCGCGAGCGCGCCTACCAGAACGCCGACCGCGTGATGCGCGGCGCGCGTCATACGGGCGTGACGTCGACCACCATGTTCTTCCACACGGCCGGCTACCACTATCCCTACAGCAACATGCACTACATGACGGTGGCCGGCGGCAACGCCTTCTACGAGAAGCGCAAGGCGCCTCCGGGAGGCTGGCCGTCCTACGACGCGCCGACCGTCATGGTGGCGCAGAACTTCACCAAGCGGCCCGAACTGGCGCCCGCACCCGGCGCCTTCCGGCCCAGCCGCAATCCGGCGCCCGCCTATCGTCCGGCTCCGTCCTTCCGTCCGACCGCTCCGGCCCCGGCCGATTCCGATCGCGTCATGCTGACGGCGCTGCTGGAAAGTTCGGAACGCCCCGGCCGCTACTGACCGTCTGACATTCTGCGAAAAGCCTTGCCGCCGCGCGCACCAGCCGCGGCGGTTTTGCTTTGCGGGCTGTTCCGAAACGGCACTCGGTAACCCTGCCGTTAAGCTCTTGTTCAGATTCGTTAAGGCGGCAAACTTTTGCCACAAAATGGGATGGCTACCGCCTTAAACGAAGCCCAAATCGACCTCACTTCCCGGCCTAAATGCTTTCAAGCAAACGCGGCGGCGACCCTCGTCATCCCCGTCGCGGTTTCTGTAAAGGCGTAAACGGGTGGTTTGAAATGCTGGATCGCGTGCTCTTCGAAGACGATGCCCACCAAGTTCGGGTCGGATTGTTCGGCCGGGCGAAGATCGTCCACAAGCCGACGCGGTCCGTGCACAATCTGGACGATACCGGCGTGACGTACCTTCGCGAAGTGCGTCTCTGCACCGAACGGATGGGGGGCAGGAACTCGCTCCAGGATCCGGTGGCGCAGACCCTGTTCCGCGACTTCATCGACGCTTCCGTCGGCGTCGAAGCGCCAACCCGGGTTTCCGGCGGAAAGACCATGGAGCGCAACCGCCGCCCGCAGGAACGACTGACGGAACGCGCCGCCCGATTGCCGCTGTTTCGTGGCCTCCCGGCGATGACGGTGCTCTGAACCTCAAAGATCGGCGACATTGCCTGAAGCGGTCCGGCTCAGCCGGGCCGTTTTTCGTTTTGCGGCTGAAAGGACAAGGCCTCGCGCGCGGGCTGCGGCTGCTCGCCGGAAGGGCGGCGGGGCCAGCCTTCCCGCTGCTTGCCGCGGCGGCCGTCCGTTTCTTCCGTCTGGTCGTGGAACAGCATCACCTGCGTCGGGAAAGCCATGTCGATCCCGGCTCCGTCCAGCGCGACCTTGACGCCTTCCAGCACCCGCGCCTGCGTGTGCACGACATCCGTTCGCTTGCTGTCCGTCCACCAGCGGGCGCGCAGGTTCACGGTGGAAGAGGCGAGGTCCCAGACCAGCACCTCCGGAGCCGGCTTCGCCTCGACGCCATCGACCTTGGCGAGCACCTCCAGGATGACGCTGCGTGCATGCTCGATGTCGTCGCCATAGCCGATCCCGATGTCGTACTGCGACCGCCGCGTGGGCCGCGCGGTGTTGACCACCACGGAATGGGAATAAACGTCGGAATTCGGGATGATCGCGCGCCGCCCGTCATACGTGGCGATGATGGTGGCGCGCGTCTCGATCCATTCCACGGTCCCTTCGAAGCCGTTGACGACGATCTGGTCGCCGACGGAGAAGGGACGCTGCAGCAGGATCAGGAGCCCCGCGAGCCAGTTCTGCAGGATGTCCTTGAAGGCGAAGCCGATGGCGACCGAGCCGATGCCGAGGCCGGCAACCAGATCGCTCGGATGCAGCGACGGAATGACGATCGTCAGCGCCAGGACGAGGCCGAAAAGCACGACGATCCATTTCAGAAGTGATCCGAGCACCGCGCCGAGATTGGCGCGGTCATGCTGGTCCGCCCATTTGCGAAATGCGCGCTCGATCAGCCAGGCGACCCCAAAGGTGATCGCGAACAGCACCACGGCCACGATGATGTTGGGCAGGAGCCGCTGAAAGCCAACCACCCAGGTCTCGACCTTGGAGAGGACGAAGGCGGGGTTGATGTTGACGGCCTGACCGACGGTATGAGGGGCGGCCGCGACCGGCGCCCCCGGCACCGTCGCGGCGCTGTTGGCAACCGCATTCGCCGCCGCCGCATGGGCGGCTGCATCGGTCGCGGTCTGGGCAAGGACGTCGGGCATGGGCCTATCCGGAAGCGGCGGACCCCCGTGCCCGGCCGCCACCGCCGGACGACATGCCGAACCGCGCCGGCAGCGGAAAACCCAGGGGAAGGTGCGGGACTGGAAGTCCTGTCGCTCCCAAAGGAACAAGGCCGCGCTTTGGTTCCGCCGGATGCCTGCGGATGCTTCCCCGTTCGGGCCCCGTTCGGGCCCCGTTCGGCCTCGTGCGGCGTCCTGAAGAGGTCAGTCCAGGCCGGCGGCCTGCCGTAGAGCGGCGTTGATGCGGTCCTGCCAGCCCGGGCCGTCTTCCTGGAAATGCAGCAGCACGTCCTGGTCCAGCCGGATGCTGACCATCTCCTTAACGCCGGGAATGGCGGTCGGCTTGGGAGCGGCCTCGCGCGGCCGGGTGGTCGCGGCCTTGAACGCCGCTTCCGCGGCGTCGCGAGGATCGGAAGGACGACGTGCCATGGATGCGTTCCTTTGATAGCGGTGTTTCGCCTAGCCATCGAACGCAGGGCGCGCGGGGTCAATGCCCTTCCTCGCAGACTCCCAGGAAGTGCTGAAGCCCTGCTCATCGTGCACGCCGGCGGCAAGGTGGCGGTCAGCACAGCGAGCGCCGTCCGGGGTCGGCGGCTGTGGAGATCGTCCCATGAGCCATCGGCGAGCGGTATCAGCCGCTAAGGACAGCGGACGCGGGTCGCTGCAAAGAGGGCCGAAGGAACGGGGACCACCAGAGCGACCCGAAACGCAGGTTCCGCCCGGCGTGGGGGAGCAGCGGCGGCAGAAATATGGCGGATGGAGGGGGATTCGAACGAACGCCGTGAACTTCGCAAAGTCCCTGATTTTCGGCGGTCCTGGTAGGGGAGGAATCGAAGGCGTAGAAGCAAATGTAAACCGAATTGTATAACGGTCTTCGGCTGTTCGCGTTCGGGAGGCGAGCTCATAGACGAACACTGGCCCTGTGAAAAGCCTTATTCCCGATCCCGCTTTGTTCTCCGTCATCAACCATGATAAAAACCGGCATGCCATCATCTGCCACCATCCCGTCCTATCCTGGTTCAATCTGCGAGGGGTGCGTGCACCGGACCGAGGCCGCTTCGCGGTCCGCCGTGCCGCTGGGCAATGCTCACTGAACACGACTGGACGCCGGAGCTTGTGTCGGAGCGGCTGGTCGACTCCTTCCGCCGACTGCCTGACACGCCAATCTACAGCCCGACGCGAAACAGCTTCATTGCCCTCGATGACACGCCGATCGCGGGCCTGGCGCTGATCGAGGCGACAAGCCGCGCGCTCGGCCGGTCGTCCACACTGCGGGTGAAGATCCTGACATGGGCCCGCGCTCGGGCGGTCGGGATCTCGGTGCGCGAAACCTGCCGGCAGCGCGGGTGGGCGTACGCAAGTTTCAAGCGAGATCGTAACGAGGCGGCTCGCCAGGTGGCCGAATATCTGAGCCTACAGCGCGTCGAGGCGCTCTCGAAGAAATCTCTTGCGTCTGAGCCCAATTGCCTCCGACCCATCCCGGCCTGAGGGAACGGGTGCGAACATGAGCGCAGGACGCAAACGGAAAGCAGCGATTTATCCGGCGGTGGGCGTTCGCTCGACCGCTTTAACGGAGCGGCCGGTGCGCACCAGCCGCTATGACACGGCCGATGCCGTGCCACCGATCGGCGGCGTTGCGCGGCGGCCGCTGTCACCGAACCTGCCCACAGCGCAAATCGCGGTGCCGGATCCCGAAAACCCGAAAGAGCGCATCCTCGCCCGGGTGAACCGAAACGTCGACCTGCTCGAGCTCGAGCGGTCGCACGGCCGGATCTCCGAAGCTGCCTACATGGTGGGGCGCATCATCCAGGCGGTATTCGAACAGGCGGCAGGCGTTCGCATGGGGGGCGGCTGGGCCGGTGGTGAGAAGGTGGACGCTGCAACGGAAGACGAGATCCGGTTAATCCGGACGCTGGCGAAGGCTCGGTTGGCCGACGACTACGTGAAGCGGATCGAGAAGGTGGTGGGCGAGGTAGGGGCAAAGTTCCTTCGCCGCCTGATCATGGGTGAGGCAAGCTTCGCGAGCGAAGGGGCAGCACGCGGAAAGGGGCGGGATCGAGGAGCCGCCTATGCTGGAGACCGCTTCCGCTGGATGCTTGAGGAGATCTCAGAAGCTTGGGCGGGACGGGCCGAGCCAAGAACGCGCCCCGGAAGATCTCATTGAGAACCCCTTGTTGACGCTTTGCCGGTAGCTTTCTGCCGTGTAAGCATGAGCATAGCAGCCGAAGAGAATATTGATGCCTTGGTGGGAGCAGGAAGTCGCAGCACGGGAGCGCGTCGAGGTTCCTGTCGACAGCCTGACCTTTGATCGACACAACCCTCGCTTCACCCCTGAGAAGAAGCCGTCGAGTGACAGCGATGCTGCTTTCATCGCTGAGCTGGCCGCGTCCGCCGATTTGGCCGAGCTGATCGAGTCGATCTCCACTAGCGGTTATATCGACATCGAACCTTTGATCGTTATCGGCGAAGGTGACGATCTAGTCGTTCTGGAAGGGAATAGACGGCTAGCTGCGCTGAAGGCGTTGCGTAGCGCCGACCTTGCAAAGCGCGCGAAACTGTCGATCCCACCTCTCTCGGAGCCAATACGCGCAACTCTGAAGAGTGTCTCCGTCTATCGAGTTGTGTCCCAAGACGAAGCCCGCACCTTGATTGGCTTCAAGCACATCAATGGTCCTCAAGCTTGGGATGCACATGCGAAGGGAATCTACGCTGCACGATGGCTTGATGACGAGCGCCGGAAACGCGAAGAAGGCAGGCAGGGTCTCTCCCTTAGCGAAATCGCCAGAAGCATGGGAGACAAGAACGATACGATCTACCGCTTGGTCAGCGCCATCTACGTTTTAGATCAGGCGGAGGAAAATGGCGTTTTCTTCGTCGTAGACCGAGCCACAAAGAATTTTAGCTTCTCCCATTTATATACCGCTCTGACTTATCCTGAATATCGGGAGTTCCTTGGGTATACGACTTGGGATCGAAGCGCAGACCCTGCTCGGAATCCGATACCGGAATCCAATCTCGATAACCTGCGCCAGTTGCTCCGGTGGTTGTACGGTCAGAAGTCGGAAGCGATAGAGCCAGCGATCCGGCGTCAGAATCCCGACATCGCTCGACTCAAGCGAGTGCTATCCGATCCGGTCTCAACTCGGATCATGCTTGAGAGCAGCGACCTGGATGCAGCGGAAGTCAGCACAATCCCGGCTAGCTCGCGGCTAGAGGAGCACCTTGTGAAGGCGAATGAGCACCTGCGGGATGTTCAGGCATCCTTGGACGGGTACGATGGTAAGGATCGAACGCTACTCACGATCGCCCAGCAGATCCTGTCAAAAGCGCGAACAATCCATCGATCAATGGAGATGGAAGCCGCGGACCATCATCCCGAGCTGCAGAGGCCGGCCAGCCCTGCCGAGGATTCTCGTTGAATGTTGAAAGCGCCAGCGGTGAATGCCACGGTTTTCGAAAAAGTCGACTGGCTGGAGCTGAATGCCTTTTTCGATATCTATCATCAGTCTAAACTGGACGAGTTGATCGGGGCGTTAGATATACAGGCTGACGAGATCGAGGATGACATTGGTGAGCGCGACCTCCAGGTGGAAGATCTACGTTTGGAGATCGAGCAAGAGATCGGTGCCCGTGAGAAAGCACTGGGGAATACTTACCCTTTCTGCCTGTCGGCGTCTGGAGAAGTGCTTGGACTGAAGGACAGGAATGATCGCCGGGGCGGGCGCTTCTACCTGTTTTGCCTCGTCCTCTCACATGTCACCCGGTCTCGGATACTTGAAACGGCCCCACATCCAAGTGCCGTAAGGGCTGCGCGGAACCACCATTTTCAATGTGTCGCCACGCTGGCTTTAGCGGGGCAAGTTCAAGGGCCAGCTGTTTGGCTCGGGTGGCCGCGACCCACAGACGAATCAATCCTCGAGGTCGTACGTCGAACCTGTCAGCTGGCCGGAACGGGCTCAGGTCGAGACGTGCCCGGGCCAGGTGCTGGAGAGTACGACAAAGACAGCGGAATAGATGTCTTGGCTTGGAACCCGTTTCTGGATGGCCCGCCACCTGCATTCTTCGCGTTCGGTCAAACTGCCAGCGGACATGATTGGCCGCAGAAGTCAGCTCGAATAGACAGCGAATTATTAATGCGGAATTACTTTCTAGACAAACCGAATTGCAATACTGTTTATTACACTATAGTTCCGTATCGGCTGAGCGAAGATGAGATGAGACGTAATCATTTCAAACATGGAGCGATTCTTGATCGCACGCGTACGCCGTTATTGGCATGGCAAGGGCTTCAATTGAACCACGCTGGCACGGCTGTCGATTGCGCGGCCGCTGCCTCGTTGATCTGGCGGTGGCTTCGTGCCTTCCGGCGGTCCCCAGCCGAAGTGTACTCCTATGAGCCGGCATAGATTCCACTCGATCTGTCCGTATTTTGCGATGTTCCCTGAAGCTTTTGTTCGAAAGCACCTCTCATTGGCTGAGGAAAACTCAGTGGTTCTGGATTGTTTCAGCGGCCGTGGAACAACCGTGTTTGAGGCGTTGCAGATGGGGCATGAGGCGCTGGGGGTGGATGTGAATCCTCTCGCGGTATGTGTGTCTCGCGCTAAGAGCAAAGCACCGTCAATCGGCGCAATCCGCGCGCGGCTTGATGACCTGGAGAGGTCCTTCGTCACAACAGTTGATCCGTTGTTGTCGGATGAATTCTTTCGGATGTGCTTTTCCGAAACCACCCTTCAACAGATTCTGTTTATCAGACGGGAGTTGGATTGGAGAAACAACGCTGTAGATTGCTTCCTCGCAGCAATGGCTGCAGGGTGTCTGCACGGTGAGAGCCACCGGAGCCGTCGCGTATTTAGTAACAGGATGCCGAGGACGATTTCCACGAAGCCCTCCTATTCTGTTCGCTGGTGGAGACAGCACGGCTTATTGCCTCCAGAGCGAGATGTTTTCTCAATCTTAAGAGAAGAAGCGGATTTCCGGTATGTAAGTGCACCTCCAATCCGAACTGGACACGTCGTGGAAGGCGACTCCCGGCTGTCGAGTGAACTCCTTTCGGATTGGGAGGGGAAGGTCGATGTTGTTCTCACCTCTCCTCCTTACTTGGATGTGACACATTTTCGCGAGGATCAATGGCTTCGCGTCTGGTTTCTTGGGGGAGACCCGTTTCCCTGTAGCGCGACAGAAGGTGACGACAGGCATTCGAATCCAGATAATTACTGGAACTTCTTAACTGAGACATGGCTGGGAATTGCACCTCTTCTGAAGCGACGTGCTCGAATAGTAATTCGGATCGGCGGAAAGAAGCTATCTCTCGAGGCGGCGCAACTCGGCCTCCAGGCAGGTTTGGAACGTGCCTTCCCTTTTGTGAACTGTCTTTCAAGCTCAACATCTGACATTCGGAATGGCCAATTGCGGTCATTCAGACCGAACGCAGAAGGAACCCGTCGTGAGTTCGACTTTGTCTTTGAAGCAGTGAAGTGAACGAGTTGGGCTTGACCCGCCGCGTAGAACCTGCGAGAAATTCACCGTTCGAGTGATGCGCCCGGGGCTTCCAGCCGCCGGGCGTTTCCGTTTCTGGGGTGCCCTCAGGGTTGGCATCATGGCTGCCCTCACCACCTGGATCCCGATCACGTAACCGCGTCATCTGCCGGGCCGCTCTCGCGGTGCCGGCTTTTCGTGTTCCTGCGCCACACAGTAGCCCGCCACCCGCAACCTGCTGGGGCTTCACTTCGAGCGCAGGCTCGGCAGCTTCGGCTGCGCCACAGACGAGGGCCGGCCGGCAAAACGCCGCGCCGGCCTCGTTGGCTTTTCAGAAGAGATCGCCCTTGCTTCGCCCCTCCCGCTCCACGATCCGTGCCGCGAACGGCTGCGACGTTCGTGTCGAGCGTCGGTCGACTGGGCAGGCGGTCTATGTCGCAAACGGGCCGGCGGTGAAGCCGCCCACCGTCCGCGCCATCCGCGAGGACCTGGAGAAGATCGCCGGCGAGGTGAAACGGCTGACGGTGTCGCGCCGCGATCCCGAGCGCTTTCACGTCGATCGTGGCGAGATCGTCTTCAAGCTTGAAGAGCTGCTGGAGCGCCTTCGATAAACATCCGTGAGAGGCAACGGCCGTTGTCTCTCACCAAACCGATCTGGTGAGACGCACGTAAGCCGCCCGGCATTGCCGCGGCGCGTGTCGGCCTGACGCTGTGGGCTAGGACCCAAGGCCGGGGTGGGGTGCAGCATAACCACCCAGGAGGCGTGAGCGCCTTCCTCACCAGTGCCCTTTCGCAAAGCATGACGAGGTTCGGATGCGCTTTCTCAATCTCGGGGCGGCAGCTGCCGCCGGTCTTTACGTGATCGGCATGGATGTCACCCTTGGTGTCCAGACGGAACTCGCTCCGGTGACCCGACCGCTCCACCAGGCGAAGGCAACGGGCCGAGCTGGCCCGCGCGAAGTGGCGTATCACCACCACCGGCGGCGTAAGCGGCCGATGGTCAAAGAAGTGCCGGTTCGCCGCGTGTTTTACGCATGACGGACGCCCAGCTGCAGCGCCTGCCGGTGATCCTCCGCCAGGTGGTCGAGGCGGAACGACCGGTGCGGACGCTCCTCCATCAGCCAACCGTGGATCTGCTCGCGATCCGCAAGCCGTTGCGTGACCTTAAAGAGGTCCGTGGGGCTGCCGCCAAGGTCTACGGGCCGCGGCTGGGCAGCGAGAGCGGTCCCCTCGCAACGGTTTAATCCCGCTTCGAAGGCTTACCGCCATGCCCTACGAGAACGATCCCGCCCGGCTGCGGGCGCTTTACGATGCCCGCGAGGTCGCGCAACGCCGCGCCGAAAGCGCGATGCGCAAGCGGCAGCATCATGTTTCCGCGGCTCGCGACGCGCAGCAGGACGAACTGCGATTCCGCGCCGAAGTCGATGCCGTCGAGCAGTCGATCGCTCGCCTGACCGACTGACCGGCCTCTCCTCTCCCCAACCGAATGAGGTTTCACATGCCGAAGATTGCTGCCCAGACCCTGATCCTGATCCCCGGCGATCTCGCCGGCGTCTCGCTCACCGTGAAGAACGGCACCGCGCCGGAGCGCACCGGCCACTTTTCCAGCATGGAAGAGGCGCAGAGCTGGGCCGACAACAACGTCGACGGTCACGTCTCGCTGGTTTCGATGACCTATGCCGTCACGCCGGCCGCCTCGACCACCGACACGGTCAGCGGTGCATCGGGCGAGACGCCGATCACCGATGCCGACACCATTTCGCCGGTGGATGCTTCCCTGATCGAAACGTCCACCAGCTTCTGACCCTGCCGACCGGCAGCCGGAGTAATCGCCGATGTCCGGACTGCTCGAGGTAAAGCTCGACGACGCCCAGCTGGCCCGCATGGCCAATCTGCTGGGCGCCGCCGGCAAGAACGCCGGTAAGGCCATCGTTCGCGCGGTCAACCACACCGGCGACAAGGCGCGCACCCGGATGGTCAGGACCCTGACCGCCCAGACCGGGCTGAAACGCAAGGTGATCGTGCGGGCCCTCAAGGTTGACCGGGCATCGACCGGTGGCCCCAAGGGCAACGGTGCGCGCTCGGCCTACGTCATCCGCTCGCGAGGCGGGGACATCTCCCTGAAGTTCTTCGGGGCGAAGGAAGGGCCGGGCGGGGTGACCGCCAAGGTTCGCGGGAAGTCCTGGCACGACGACCATGCCTTCATGACCGGCGGCCGGTGGCCGAACCGGACGAGGTTGAAGCTCGGCGGCCACGTCTACAAGCGCCTGGGCAGGAAGCGCATACCGATCGCCGAGCAGCGGTCGGGCCTCTTCATCCCCGAAGAGATGATCACGGGGGAGAGCGAGGCGGCGTTCTTCGAGGTCGTCGAGAGCGACCTCACCGATCGCCTGGTCCACGAGGTCGGCCGCCTGCTCGAGGGCGGGCGCTGACGCGCGGCGCCGCCGCCGACCGCGCCGGAGGGCGCGGGTCCCTCCCGGGGGCCGGCCCCCCTGCGGGCGTAAAACCCCCGGATTTTCGCCAGTCTGACCCGGTTTTGAAAGCCTAAAAAGCGGCTAAAAAGTCGGCCCGCGGGCAGGCTGGATCGGCGGAGTTCCGCCATTCCGGCACCGCTTGCAGGCCGGCCGGGCTAAAAAGCGAGCTAAAAAGAGGGGCTAAAAAGGCTCCTAGAAAGAGAAAGCGGCTGCAGCGCCCGGAAAACCATCCATGTCCAAGCCCGGCGCCAGCGCACCAGCCACTTCCGCAGCCATCGTATCGAAGAGCGAATTCGCCCGGATTTGCGGCGTCTCGCCGGGCCGGGTGACGCAGTGGATCGCCGAGAAGCTGATCGACGGCGATGCCCTGATCGGCGCCGGCCGGACCGCCCGCATCAATGTTGCTGCCGCGCAGAAGCAGCTGCGCAAGCGCCGCGACATCAGCCAGGCGCTCGGCAACGGCATCACGACCAGGCTCACGGGTCAGAGCCCGGGCGCACCGGCTGAGCCGACAACCTCGCGACGAGAGCCGAACCCACGCGCGGATGCCGACGATGATGAGGACGAGATCGCCAGCGACCAGCTGGACGAGCTCCTCAAGCGCGAGAAGTTGGCCGAGTGGCAGCGGCGCAACCGCATCGGCGAGGAAGATGAGGCAGCCCGCAAGGGGCTCTATACCGAGACCGCTGCCGTGCGCCGGCAGCTGACCACCATCGCCGTCCAGGTGATGCGCGCCTTTGAGGGTGCGCTCCCGGAAATGGCGACGGCGCTCGCCGCAGACTTCAGGGCGGAGGACCGCGAGGTCCTGCAGAAGCTCAACGAGCTCTTCCGCAAGGTCCGCCAGCAAGTGGCGGAGAGCAACAAGCTGGCGGCCGAAGCGCTGCCGGAGTTCGTGGCCGCCCAGGAGGTCGCGACAACAGAGACATGATCCATGGTCGCTATGCTGGCGAACCCGGATCGCCTCCGGCACGAGGCGGTCGCGGCCGCGCTCATGCCACCGCCGCCCGTCGATTATCTCGCCTGGGCGGTGAAGAACATCAGCTTCACCAAGCGTGAATCGCCGGAGCCGGGACCCTACAACCCCGACCGGTTCGCGTATTTCACCGAGATCCTGAAGGCGCTCAGCCCTGAGGATCCCTGCCGGATCGTCACCCTCGCCAAGTCCGCCCAGCTCGGCGGCACGGTGCTGGCGAACATCTTCACCTGCGGCTCCATGGAGATGGACCCGGGCGACCTGATGTACGTCCATCCGACGGAGAACAACGCCGAGCGTTGGTCGAAGATGAAGCTTCGGCCAATGCTGCGGAATACGTCCGCGCTGAAGGCGATCTTTCCGGAGAAGAGCCGGGACGGAGGTGACAGCACCCTCTACAAGGAACGTGCGGACGGCCTCGGCGCCATCCTGATCTCCGGCGCCAATTCGCCGGCATCGCTTTCGCAGGTCACCATGCCCCGTCAGGTGCAGGACGATCTGTCGAAGTGGGAGAACAATTCCGGTGGCGATCCCGAGAGCCAGGCCGACAGCCGCTCCCGCGCCATCACCTTCGCCAAGATCTTCAAGATCTCCACGCCGCTGGTCATGCCCGGTTGCCGGATCACGAAGAGCTATGACGCCGGCAGCCAGGAACGGCTTTATGTGCCGTGTCCGCACTGCGACACGATGCAGTCCCTTGAATGGGAAAACCTGCTGGCCGACTTCGATGAGGACCGGCCGGAAGCCGCGCACTTCACCTGCGTCGCCTGCGGCTGCGAGATCGAGGAGCATCATCGCTCCGCAATGCTGCCGCGGGGGGAGTGGCGGGCCGACAACCCGAAGATGAAGCGGTTCCACCGCTCCTTCTATTTGTGGTCGGCCTATTCGCTCCTGCAGTCGTGGCGGCAGATCGCCCTGGAATGGCTGAAGGCGCGCGGTGACCCGGCCGCCGAGCAGACTTTCCTGAACGATACCGTGGGGAAAGCTTTCCGGGCCCAGAGCGAGGCGCCGCCCTGGGAAGGGTTGCGCGACCGCGCTGCGGAATCGGATTACGCGATCGGCACTATTCCCCTAGGGGCGCTGCTGTTGACGCTCGGTTTGGACTGCCAGCTTGATCGCGTCGAAACGCAGCTGGTCGGCTTCGGCCGAGACGGGCGGCGTTTCGTCATCGATTACCGGATCATTCCCGGCCACATCAGCGAGCCCGCCACCCAGGCGCGCCTCAACGACCTGATGGAGCAGACCTGGCCGAACACGCTCGGCCGGCGGATCGGCATCGATCTGGCCGCGATCGACGGCAATGCCTGGACCGAGGACGTTTGGTCCTGGGCCCAGCAGCATCCGTCGTCGCGCGTGATCATGGTTCGCGGCGTGCCATCGGAATCGGCGCCGCTGCTGGCGCGGGTCGCCAAGGAGCGCAACGCGGCCGGCAAGCTGCTTGCGTACTCCCGGCGGTTCCACAACTTCGGGACCTCGGTCCTGAAGATGGCGCTCTATCGCAACCTCATGAAGGTGGATCCGCAGGAGCGCGGCTTCATCGGCTTCGCGCGTGGTCTTGAGGACGAATATTTCCGGCAGCTGACGGCCGAGCGCCGGCAGCCTGTGAAGCGTCACGGCTTCACGGTCTATCGCTGGGAGAAGGATCCAAACCAGGCGAACGAAGGCTTGGACACGCACCTGCAGGCGGAGGCGGCGGCCATCAAGCTCGGCCTTCGCGGCATGCCGGATGCGGTGTGGGACCGCCTCGAAGCGGACCGGGAGCGGGCTCCTGAACCTGTGGAAGACGTGCCGGTGCGCCAGCCGGAACCCAAGGAAACAGCATCGCGGCCGGCCTCCCAGGGCTGGTTCGGCGATCGAACAAAAGGCTGGCTGGATCGCTGATGACCACCTGGACGCAAGCTGACCTCGCTGCCATCGACGCGGCGATCGCCACGGGCGCCTCGCGCGTGCGCTTCGCTGACAATCGCGAGGTGTTCTACCGCTCGCTGGCTGAGATGCGCTCGGTGCGCCGGGACATCGCGGCGGCGCTTGGCGGCACGGTTACGGCGCCGCGCGTCACTCTCGCTTCTTTCCGCAGGGACTGATCCATGTCCCGAGCATTACAGGCGCTCGCCTGGATCGCCCCGGGCGCCGCGATGAAGCGCGCGCGGGCCTTCAGCGCCCTCGATCAGAAGCGGGCCTATGACGGCGCGCGCGTTGGCCGGCGGGGAGATTCCTTCACCGCCGCCGCCACGTCCGCCAACGTGGAGATCGGCCCGGCGCTTGCCCGACTGCGCGATCGGTCGCGTGATCTTGCCCGCAACACTTGGGCCGGTCGCCGCATCCTCGACGTCCATGTCGGCCACACGATCGGCACCGGCATCAATGCCGTCCCGGCCACCGGCTCGGATCGCACCGATCGCCAGCTGGGGGACGCGTGGCTGGAGTGGTGCGACACCTCGGACGTGGAGGGGATCAACAACTTCGCGGGACAGCAGGCGCTGCTTTATTCCAGCGCGCTGGAAGGCGGCGACGCGGTGATGCGGCGCATTCCGCTCCGCAGCGGCGATCGCCGCCGCGTCAAGCTCGCGCTGCAGGTTCTGGAAGGGGATCTGATCGACGAAAGCCGTGATCTTGGGACCTTCGACAACCAATATAGCCGCCTGGGCGTTGGTCTCGGCACCTGGGATGCGCGCACGGGCCTGTGGCTGCACAGCCAGCACCCCGGCGAATACACGTTCCGCGGCGCGCCATTCAATTCGACCTTCGTTCCGGTCGAGGACGTCATTCACCTCTTCAGGCCATTGCGAGCCGGGCAGGTGAGGGGCGTCCCCGTCTTTGCTCCGATCCTGATGCCGAGCCGCGATCTGGGCGATCTGGTCGACGCCGTCATCATGAAGGCCAAGACCGAGGCCTGTTATACCGGCTTCGTCACCCTGGAGGGCGAGCGAACCAGCCCGCTCAGTCCGAGCCGCGACGACGCGCGCATCGAGGAGATGCGGCCGGGCATGATCGCGTACCTGCAGGAAGGGGAGAAGATCAGCTTCGCCCAGCCAACCAGCTCGGGCCAATATGAGCAGGTCTGGCTTTCCACCCTGTTCGGCATGGCCGCCGGCGCGGGCATCACCTACGACCAGCTGACCGGCGACCTGCGCCAGGCGAACTATTCCAGCCTCCGGGCCGGCAAGATCGAGCAGCGCCGGCTGACCGAGCAGACGCAATACAACGTCCTGGTGCCGCAGATGATGCGGCGGGTGACGAACTGGTTCGTCGATGCCGCCATCTTGGCCGACGTTATCAAGCCTCGCCGGGATGGCTGGCGCTTCGATTACGTCATGCCGGCGGTCGAGCCGATCGATCCCCGCAAGGATCTGGAAGCCGACATTCTGGCCGTTCGCGCCGGACGCATGACGCCGCAGACCTTCATCTCCGCATGGGGCGAGGACTGGCGCAAGGTGATCAAGGACACGTCCGCGTTCCTGAAGATCATCGACGCGGAAAATCTCGTCCTCGATATCGATCCGCGTCGCACCTCGCAGCTTGGCGTCGCCCAGGCCGATGCCGCGAACGAGAAACCGGCTGCCGACGCGGCCAACTGAGAGACCATCCATGCCTCCGGAAATCATTCAGCTTCCGCTGCAGACGCGGACGGCGGTCGTCCGCTCGTCCACCTTCGACGAAGAAGCGAACACGATCGAGATCATCTGGACGACCGGCGCCACGGTGCGCCGGAACTCCTGGCGCGACGGGCTTTACGACGAGCAGCTGATCGTTGCCCCCGAGAATGTCCGGCTGGAGCGGCTGAACAACGGTGCGCCGTTCCTCAACACCCACAGCTCCTACGATCTGAGCGACGTCATCGGCTCCATCGTGCCCGGCACGGCAAAGATCGAGAACGGTCGCGGCATTGCGACGGTGAAGCTGTCCAATGCGCCGAGCGATGCCGATACCGTCGGCAAGATCCGCGACGGCGTCATCCGCAACGTCTCCGCCGGCTACCTGATCCACGAGGTGGAGAAGCGGGAGGCCGATGACGGCTCTGTCCCCGTTTGGCGAGTGACCGACTGGGAGCCGCTGGAGATCTCCGCGGTGCCCGTTGGCGCCGACCCCGGCGCCCAGATGCGCTCCGCAGGCTCCCGCCCCGGAGACCCCGACCTTTTCCCCTGCGTCGTCAGTCGGGCCGACGCACCTTCTGCCGCTCCGGCGGCCCCCCAACTGGAGAACCGCATGCCCCCCGAAGTCGACGCACAGCCCGACCTCACGACCGAAAACCGCGCCGCGCCCGTGGCCGGCAACCCGACGGTCATTGCACCGCAGCCCGGCACCACCGCGGCCCCTCAGCCCGCACCGGTTGACGCGCAGGCCCAGATCCGCGCCGAGCGCGAGCGTAGCGCGACGATCCTGACCATCGGCCAGCGCGCCGGTCTTTCGCCGGAGATCATCAGCACGGCGATTGCGGACGGCACGTCCGCGGACGCCTTCCGCGCCCGTGGCTTCGACCACATGGCTGACGAAGCCGAGAAGACCCACACCCGGCCGTCCGCTCGCGCGCAGATTACCGGTGCCTCCGAAGAGGAAAAGCGCGGCGGAGCGCTCGAAAACGCTCTCCTGCATCGCTTCGACCCGACGAAGTACGAGCTGACCGAGCACGGCCGGACCTTCCGCGGCATGACCATCCTCGAGATGGGCCGCGACTGCCTGGAAGCGGCCGGTGTCCGGACCCGCGGCCTGTCCAAGAACGAACTCGCCGGCGCCATGCTGTCCATGCGCTCCGACACCTCCATGATGGCCATGCGCTCCGGTGGCATGCTGTCGACCGGCGACTTCCCGAACGTCCTTGCCAATGTCGCGAATAAGACGCTGCGCGCCGGCTACCAGGCCGCCCCGCAGACGTTCCGGTCGCTGGTGCGCGTCGTGACGGTGCCGGACTTCAAGCAGGTTTCCCGGGTCCAGCTGGGCGAAGCCCCGCAGCTGGAGAAGGTGAACGAGCACGGCGAGTTCAAGCGCGGCAGCATGGGGGATGCGGCCGAGAAATACGCCGTCTCGACCTACGGCAAGATCGTCGGCATCACCCGTCAGGTCCTGATCAACGACGATCTCGACGCCTTCACGCGCATCCCGCGCTCGTTCGGTGTCGCGGCCGCAAACCTTGAGAGCGATCTCGTCTGGGGCCAGATCACCGGCAATCCCGTGATGGCAGACGGCCTGACGCTGTTCCATGCCAAGCATGGCAATCTCGGCACCGCCGCCGCGATCGCCGCCGACAGCGTCGGTGCCGGGCGCCAGTCGATGCGGGTGCAGAAGGGGCTCGACGGCAAGACGCTCCTCAACATCACGCCGACTTATCTGCTGGTTCCGACCGCGCTGGAGACGACGACCGAGCAGTTCCTCGGGCAGATCTTCCCGACCAAGGCCGCCGACGTGGTCACCACGTCGATGAAGAAGCTGGTGCCGATCTCCGAGCCGCGCCTCGACGCCGCCTCCAGCACGAATTGGTATCTCGCCGGCGATCCCGGCCAGATCGACGTGATCGAGCTGGCGTATCTGGAAGGTGCGCAGGGCCTCTACACGGAAACCCGAATGGGCTTCGACGTGGACGGCATCGAGGTGAAGGTTCGCCAGGACGTCGGCGCCAAGGTCATCGACTGGCGTGGCCTCTACAAGAACCCCGTCTGATCGCAACCGCCTGACCTGACCAGCAAGGGGCCGCCGTGAGCGGCCCTTTGCTTTTGCGGACCATCCAAGAGGGTTTCTTCCATGCAGAATTTCATCCAGCCGGGCGCGGTTCTCACCGTCACGGCCCCCGCCGACGTCCTGTCCGGCGATCTCGTGATCGTCGGCAACATGTTCGGCATTGCCGCTTCCAATGCGGCCTCCGGTGACGACGTCGAGATCAAGATCGGTGGCGTCTACGATCTGACCAAGTCCAGCGCCCAGGCCTGGACGCAGGGCGCGAAGATCTACTGGGACGCCACCAACAAGGGCGCCACCACCACCGCCTCGGGCAACACCTATATCGGCGTGGCTGCCCTTGTGGCCGCTAATCCCTCCGACATCGGTCGCGTCCGCCTGAACATGTCCTTCTGATGCCGTCGCTGTTCGATTCCCTGGCCTTCGCGGCCGGGGCGACCAGCGATGCCGTCTTTGCCGAGGACCTCACCTTCGTCCCCAAAGCGAAGGCGGAACGGAATGCCCGGCCGGCGAACGACGCCAGCCGGGCATCCTTCGACTTCCGGGGCGTCTTCGTCGTGGATGGGGCTGTGCTTCATGCCAAGACGCGAGGCGCCCGCTCCGACGATGCCTCGACGCTGATAGCCGGGGGCAAGCCGGCCGTCGACGTGGCCGCCGCTGTGTTCGCCGCCGGTCGCCCGCAGACCAATGACGAGATCGTCCGCAAGAGCACCGGCGAGCGGTATCGCATCGAGATCGTCATTCCGATCGACGTCGGCCGCCTGGCCGTTCACCTCGCGAGATAGCTCATGAGCCTTGCCCGCACGGCGCTCCGCCTGGCCGTCATCGAGGCGCTGAAGAGCGATCCGGTGATTGCCGATCTCTGCGGCGACCGGATCGATGATTCCCGCATCCCGGATCTTGACCATCAGGAACCGGTGCCGGTGATCATCGTCACCACCGAGGACGATGCGGGCGAAGCATTCAGCGCCAACAATGGCGGGGTCCCGTTCGATCGCCGCTGCGACCTGGTGCTGGAAATCGCGATGCAGTCGCTTGCCGTCAATGACGAGGGGCAGCCTGTCGGCATCGCCGCGCCAGTGACGGACCGCGAGCTCGAGGCCCACCTCGACCTCCTGGAACATCGGGCAATCGAGATCATCACCGTTGGCGAAACAGCCGAGGCAGCGCTCGTGCGCAAGGTGGCGCGTCGCTTCAACACCGTGAAATCGGCGCGATACGCCACCGATGAGACGGGCGAGCGGCTGGCGATCCGGCTGATCACGCTGGGCACGGTCATGACGGCCTATGAGCCAGACCCGTTCGCCACCGGCACCTATGCCGCGCTGCCGGATCCGCTGCGCATCGTCTGCCTGGCAATGCCGGCCGGCTCCTCCGGCGAGCTCCTTTGCCAGATGATCGACGCCAGGATGCCGGGCAGCACGCTCGCGTGCAGCTCCGTCGGCATCGACCTGACGATTGCGCCGCAGGTCCAGTTCGACCCGGAAACCGGGCCGATCTCGGAAGCCGATGCCGAAGCGGCCGGAACCACCTTCGGCGAGACCATCACCCTTTCCTGACCGGGACTTCCATGGACACCTTCAACATCAAGCCGGGCGTCGATGGCGCGCGGCTCCGAGACCCCGTGACCGGCGACCTGCTCGCGAGCGCCGGCGAGACCAAGCCGCGCAATGCGTTCTGGCTCCGGCTGAAGAACCGCGGCGATGTCGTGGAGGTGCAGGACACCTCGGCGGCATCGAGCGCCGCAGCCGCGCCCGACACGAGCTCCAGCAGCACGTCCGGAACTGCGTCCACGGCCAGCACCGCTGCTGCCGGCACGACCACGGCCGGAACCACCGCCTCCACCGGAACGACCACGGCCACGACGGCCGCCGCTTCCAAGTAAATCCTTCCGTCCGCATCGGAGACCAGACCCATGACGGTCGCTTTCAATCAGATGCCGTCCGACATGCGGACGAGCCTTTTCTTCGCCGAGTTCAACGCCGGCGCCGCTCCCTATTCCGGCAAGTCCACCCAGGTCCTGATCGGCCATATGCTGACGGGCGGCGCCGCCACTCTCGGCAAGCTGCAGATCCTGAGCTCGCGCGACCCGAACGGGCTGTTCGGCGCCGGCTCCACGCTGGCCGACCAGGCGCAGTTCGCCCGCTGGCATGATCCGGTCGGCGCCATCTACGTGTTGCCGGTTGCCGAACCCGACGGCGCCGTGAAGGCCGCGGGCACGCTCACCTTCACCGGTCCGGCCACGGCCTCCGGCACGCTGGTGCGCTATGTCGCCGGCGAAGCGGTTTCCATCGCCGTTGCCGCCGGTGACACCGCCACCGCGATCGCCACGCGCTTTGCCGCCGCCGTCGCCAAGGGCTACACCCGTTTCAGCCGCAAGATGGCGTTCCCGGTCACCGCTACCGTGGCGGGCGCCGTGGTCACCCTGACAGCGCGCCATGGCGGGTCCGTCGGCAACCAGATCCGCGTCGAGAGCGGCCTGGACGGCGACGAGGTCGATCCGACTGGCGTGACGGTCACCGTGGTGCAGCCGACCGGCGGCTCCGGCGAAGTGGACATGGCGGCCGCCCTGGCGCTGATCGGCAATGCCGAAGCGACCTGGATCGCCAGCCCGTTCAATTCCGTCGCCCACCTCGACGCGGTGAAGGACTACCTGTCCAATTCCGGCAGCGGTCGCTGGTCGCCCACCGTGCAGAAGCAGGGCCACTACACCACGGCCATGGACGGGACGCTGGCGACGCTGACCGCCTTCGGCGCGGTGCGCAACGATCCGCATGCCACGGTGCTCGGGATCTACAATTCCCCGCATCCGCTCTGGTGCGTGACGGCGGCCTTGAACGGCCGCATCGCCCTGTCGAAGAACATGGGCGCGGCGGTGACCGAAGCGATTGAGATCGCCCGGCCGCTGCAGACGCTGTCGCTGGACGGCATCCGCGCGCCGAAGGACGAGAACGACCGCTGGGCCCAGAGCGACCGCCAGTCGCTCTACGAAAACGGCATCGCAGGCTTCACAGTCGCCGCCGACGGCACGGTGCAGCTGGAGCGGATCTGCACGACCTACCAGGTCAACGCCTACGGCACCGCCGACACGACTTGGCTGGATGTCGAGACGCTCGCCATCTCCATGTATGTCGGGCGCTATCTGCGCCAGCGGGTTGAGGAGACCTATCCGCGCCACGCGCTGAAGGATGAAAACCCGCGTGGCATCCAGGGCATCGTGACGCCGGCGGATGCAAAGGCCACGATCGTCCACGCCTATGCGGAACTCTGCAACCTCGCCGGCATCTGCGAGAATCTCGACGTGTTCGCCGACGCGCTGATCGTGGAGCGTTCGTCCGACAGCTGCCGGCTCAACGCCTACATTCCGGTCGACGTCACGAACCAGCTCCGCGTCTTCGCGGCCAACGTCACGGTCTTCCTGCAGTTCGACAACGACGCCGCCGCGAGCGCAGCGACGGCCTGATCGGCCGCCAGCATCCCCCGACATCGTACCCACACAAGGAATCCATAGATGGACACCAAAGGCGGGCGCGTCTCGCTCACCATCGACGGCGTGACCTATCACGCCCGCGGCGCGGCCAAGATCAATCCGTCCCTCGTGTCGCTGGAGAACGGCGCCAACATGGATGGCTCCGGCTACTCCACCGTGAAGCCGGAACTCGCCTCCATCGAGCTTTCGCTCGATCGCGGCAGCACCTCGATCAAGTGGACCGAGGACATGCTGCTTTCCAAGGTCAACGTCACCTTCAAGGAAGACGATTACGGCGTGACGCATCTCTTCACGGCGGCTCGCTGGGGCGGCAAGCCGGAGATCGATACCGCCACCGGCGAGGTTTCCGGGCTCAAGCTCGAATCCGACCAATACCAGCGCTACGCCTGATCGGCGCGGCGCTCCGAACCTAAGCTTCCAACCTTTTGAGGCCGACATTGGCAAAAACCACCATCATCAAGTTGCACGACCCTCTGGTCGGCCATGACGGTCCCATCCACCGGGTGGTGTTGCGGGAACCAACGGTCTCCGACGTTCTGGAATTCGGCGATCCTGTCGCTGTGGGACGTACCCCATCCGGCACCATGATCTATGCGGAGAACCTGGAGGCCATCCGCGGCTATGTGGAACGCTGCCTGGTCGAGCCGAAAGATCATCTGATCCTCGAAATGGGCGGCATCCGTTTGGCTCGCGATCTCAAACAAGCCGTGATCGATTTTTTCCAGTCCGACGACGAGGACAACGCGGCCTCGAAGACCTCGCCGTCGACCTCGCCTTCGCCGGAATAGGCTCCAACAGCTTCGAGAGCATCGGCCGGCTCAGCCTGACCGAACTCGGGTTCTGGTATCAGGCCGCGGTCAAGGTCACGGAAGAGCGAAAGAAAAAGGACCGGCGCTAGATGTCGAACCGCATCATTTCGGCAGAAGCCCGGATTACAGCAAAGGACGCCACCAATGGCGTCTTTGAGAAGATCGCCGGCCGTATCGACAAGATCGGAAAGGCGACCAAAGGCGCGCAGAATATTGAGCGTCTTTCCACCGCGATCGGCAAAGCCGGGAAGCAGCTGGAAGCGATTGACCGCTTCGGGCGCGGCAGGAACCAGCTTGTCGAGTTCCGTAAGCGGCTCGATGGTGCGCAAAAGTCGGTCCAGGGTGCTGCGCGCGCCATGGAGATGGCGGAGAAGCCGACCCGGAAGCTGGAAACCGCGTTGAAAACTGCCCAGGCGGCAGTTGTGCGCGCCAGCGCTGCCTATGAAAAACAGGCGGATGCCGTCCATCGCGCGCAGCGTGCCCTCAAGGCTGAAGGCGTGGATATCGGGCATCTCGCATCCGAGCAGAAACGGCTCGAGCATGCGGTCGAGGGTGCAACCGCAGCGCTGGCGAAGCAGCAGCGGATCGCCGAGCGGCGTGCGGCGCGGCACCAGGAGCTCCGACACGTCGGCGCGCTGGCTGGCGGCGCCTTCGCCTACGGCGCCGAGCATTTTGCCGAGCGTTCGGTCGAGACCTATCGGGAGTTCGATAAGGAACGTCGATACGCCAAGGTCGTGATGGGCCTCACCGATGAACAGCAGCTGCCCTTGGTGCAGCAGGCCATCCACGGCGGCGGCACGACCAAATACAACGATATCCAGTGGCTGGAAGCGCAGCGCGGGCTCGCAGCGCGCGGTCTGAACCGAGATCAGGTTCTTGGATTGACAGGGCAGGCGGCCAATCTGGGCCAGTCGCTCGACCTCACGTTGCCTGAAGCGGCCACGATGATGGAAAGCGCCATTTTCGGCTTCAAAAAGGACGTCTCCAACCTGCCGGCGGCGATCGCGTCTGCCCAGCGCACAGCGGATGTCCAAGTCAAGGCCGCGAAGATCTCCGGCATGTCCGCCGAGGATATCCAGCAGGCCTATAAATATGGGGCGACGCCGGCGCGCCTGGCTGGACTGAGCGAGGAGCAACTGCTCGCGTTCTCCGGCATTCTGAAGAAGGCCAACATGGGCGGCGACGAATCCGGTGTCGCGTTCCGCGCTCTCGTCGCGGCCGGATTGTCACCGACCCGCAAGGCGAAGGAGTCGATGCTCGCCAACGGGCTCGACTACAAGAATTACCAAAGGAACCCCGATCACCTCGACAGGGACGCCTTCGTCAAGAACATCTCGGCATCGTATGGTATAGACCTAAATGCGAGGTCCCAGGCGGCGCTCGGGCGGATCTTCGCCGACAAGAAGCTGATTGCTGACCCTTCGAAATTTGCCCCGGCTGTGGTGCGGGCGCTGAAGGGTTCTCTCCGTGGCGATGATGCCAAGAGCCTGAAGAGCATCGCCGGTGCCGCGAACCGGTACCGGGATGCTTCCATGCTCGGCGTCGACATGCCCCGGTTCGTGTCCGACCTCATGTCGAAGATCGCAAGCAACCCGGCGTTGGCGAACGCGATCTTCGGATCAAAGCAGGGTGGTCGCATCGCAACCGCGCTCGGTGATCCCGCGACGTTCCAGCACATGCTGGAAGAGATCCTGAACGACTCGCAAGGTTACGCCCAGAAGGTCGCGGACGAGCGGATGTCCGGCTTTGACGGTGCGGTGAGCAAGTTCGAGGGCGCTGTTCTCAATCTGCAGACGGCCGTTGCCCGTGCGTTTGACAACAACGGCAGTGGCGGCATGCTGACGAACCTGACCGAGAAGGCCGGGGAGATCGTGCAGTACATGGCGGAGGCAAATCCGACCCTGCAGAGGATCGGCGCCGGCATCGCCGCTCTGGCCGCTGGTTGGGGCGCCGTAAAAAGCGCCGGCGTTCTGTTCGGCGGCTTCGGCCTTCAAGGCTCGGCCGCCGCCCTGGATGGATCTGCCGGTTTGCTCGACGGTGCGGCAGCTGCTCTGACCGGTGCTGCCGGCAAATTGGGCGGCGCGGCAACCTCGCAGGAGATCAAGAGCAAGTTCGGCGACAAAGCTGGCGACGTGCCCGGGCTCGGAAAGTGGCGGCTTTTCCTGAACTTCCTGAACGTGGCTGGCATCGGCTCTCAGATCCCGACGAATGCGGACGATGGCAAGAAGTTCATCGCCGGCAACTATGAAGGGGCTAAGGCCCTGGACGGCGTCATCAAGGGATGGCTCAACAGCACGCATCTCGGCTGGGTCGCGCCCGGCAAGATGCCCGATCAAAACCCGCTTCTCGCGCCGCCGGTAACTGCACACCAGGAGCGGGTGCTCGACAACATGGTGAACCCGCCGCACGTCGCGTCGCCAGCTGCGATCGGGAACCGGTCCGACTTCGAGCAGCTGCTTCACGGTGCGCCGCTGAATGCCCGCATCGCCGAACCTGTCGACGTCACCGGCAAGCTCGATCCCGTCGAGCTCAAGGGACAGGCGAACGTGAACATCGGCATCAAGGTCGATGGCCCGGCAGCTGTCACGTCCACCTCGGCCGTCTCGGTCGGCAACATCAAGGCAAGCGTCGGCACCTCCATGGCGGGGACCGCTGATGGCGGAGCGAGCACGAACCACTGATGCGCAACTGGCCGAAAACCCTGCTGCCGGCATCGTACCGGGGCGTGTCGTTCCAGGTGTCGGAAGAGGGCCTGGCGGATAGTGGGCGGCGCGTTGCCGTCCATGAGTTCGTCAAGGCGGAGGACCATGCGACCGAAGACATGGGCCGCAAGGTCCGCCGCTGGAAAGTCAGCGCCTATGTCGCCGGCGACACCGCCGACACCGATGCGCTCGCGCTGGTCGAGGCATGCTCGACCGATGGTGTCGGTACGCTGATCCTGCCGTTTTCCGGATCGCTGCAGGTGCGCTGCACCGAGTGCAGCACAACCGGAAGCAAGGATCAGCTCGGCACCATCAAGATCGAGATGAGCTTCGTGGAGGCGGGCGGAACCAGCACGGTGCAGGCGACGGCGATCGGCGATCGCATCGCCGCGAGCTCTCTCGCCACGCTGCCCGCCCTGATCTCCTCCGCGCTTTCCGCCTTCGGGCAGTAGGCGCGGAATAGGATCTGAATTTTTCACATCAGGATTGCAGATCTCGTGAGCTTCACCGGTTCCTATGCCATGGCCTACGATGCCGCGATCGTGCTGGCCGATGCGCTGGAGACGGCCGCGGGCAAGATCCCGCTGTCTTCCGCGGTCGCCAGCAATCTCACGGCCTCAACCGACCTGGTGCGTAATGTGCTGGCGCCGCAGCTGACCACGCTCACCCGCGCGGCGGAGATCGGCGTTGCGCTCGCTACCGCGATCGGCGCGATCGGCGACGATGCGGGTGCCGGCGACATCGCCATCCCGCTTTATGCGGCGGCAACGTCGGCCGCGGGCGCGGTGGCCTTAACGGCTTCACCGGGGCTCACCCGGCACGGCAGTCTGGCCCGGGCGCTCGCAGCTTGCGTCGAGGCGGCGTTTCTCGGTCAGGCGTTTCTCGCGGAAGCCCAGACGCAATATGCCGACCGGCAATCGGCGGCCGAGGCGCGGCAGCGCATTGCCGACGCGATGGAAGATGCCTCGGACCGGATCGCAGATGCCGCCGGCATCGAGATCTTCGGCGTGCTCGCCGACGTCGCGCAGAACTGCAATGCGCAGCTGGTCACGCTCGCCACCGACCTGAAACCGGTGGTGAAGGTCTCTGCGAAACTCTCACTCCCGGCGGCGCTCGTCGCCTGGATGCTCTATTCCGATCCGACCGAGGCGGAGGATCTGGTGACGCGCAATCGTTGCGGCACCCCGCTCTTCATGCCGGCGACGATCGAGGCGCTGTCGCCGTCTTCCAGTTCCTGATCGGGATAGTCCATGCCTGTCATCCTCGAGACCGTCGCCATCATCGCCGATGGCGTCAGCCTGCAGGGCTGGCAGGACGTGAACATCACCCGCTCCATGGAGCAGGCGGCGATCTCGTTCGCGATGAAGGCCACGAACGCCAGCTGGAGCCCGGAGGCGAAGGTGCTGCGCTACGGGCGCAAGATCGAAATCCGCACCACGCCGGTGAGCCAGACCGGTGCGCCCGGTAGTGGCGATCTCCTTTGCACCGGGGCGGTTGACACCTATGCGGCCGATTACGGCGAGGGCGAAAACAAGGAAATCCGGATCGAGGGCCGGTCCAAGGCGCGCGACGGCATCGACTGCCCGCCGGTGAAGCACCGGACCGGGCGGGTCGAGAAGAAGACGCTGCTGCAAGCCGCCCAGGAATTCGATGAGTTCGGCATCGGCTTCGCCACCGACCAGGTGCTGAAGGTGATCGACAAGATCCAGCTGATCCCGGGTCTCTCCATGTTCCGGACGCTGGAGAATGAGGCGCGGCACCAGGGCCTGATGCTGGTCGGCCAGCCCGACGGCTCGGTGAACATCACCCGGGCCGGCACGAAGCGGCACGCCGGCGCGCTGGTGTTGGGCCAGGCGCCCGTCAACAAGATGGGGGTGCAGATCAGCCCCAAGGCGAAGCGCTCGCCGATCGTCGTGCGCGGCCAGCGCTCGCTCGGCACCGACAGGCAAGCGCTCCGGCAGGAGCATTACGAATATGACGAGGAGAGCGGGACCTATCGCCCGCACCTGGTCATCCCCGAGGGGGATTACACGGCCGAGCAGCTGAAGACGCGTGGCAAGTGGCAGCGCCTTCGCATGGCCGGCAACGGCATCCAGATCACCGCGCGGGTTTCCTCCTGGCGCGACGAGGCCGGCGCGCTTTGGACGCCCGGGCTCCTGATGGCGATCAAGAACAGGCAAGAGGACATCGACCAGGACATGACGCTGTCCTCGGTGACCTTCTCGCAATCGGACGGGGAAGGCGCAGGCACCCGCGCCGACCTGACCTTTGTGGATCCGCGCACCCATGGCGGCAAGAAGCCCCAGGGCACGGCGGATGCCGTTTACGATCCCGGCGACGGGCTGGAGGAATGATGACGAAGCTCAGCCCGGAGAATGTCGGCCCCTATCTCCAGCATCTGGCCCGGCGCCACCAGGTGCAAGCGGAGCGGGCCGCACGTTCGCAACGGCCGTTCGAGGCGCCGCATGCGGCGATCCTGACGGCCAAGATCAAGCGGTTGCGGAAGCAGGTCGAGCACCTTCGCCGGCACGGCATCGATGATCCCGCCGCCATGGCGCAAATCCTGCGCGATCCGCTCTTCGACGGCGTCGTCGCCGCTGCCCAAAAGGCTGCCTGACATGCACGCCGCCGATCTCTTCCGCTTCCAGGTCTCCGAGACCCAGGATGACGGGGCGATGCAGACGCTGAAGGGTCTCGGCTATGCCAGCGAGGAACTCACCGGCGTGCACCGCGTGATGCCGTTCGGGCTCGCCAGCTTCGCGCCGGCCGGCTCGCACGCTTTGGCGGTCGCCATGCGCGGCCAGCGCAGCCTGGTCGCCGCGCTCGGCCTCGAGCATCCGGATTACCGGCTGCGCAACCGCGAGACCGGTTCGACGGCGATCTATGACATGCACGGCAACGTGGTCTCGCTGGTGCAGCAGAGCCTCCGCATCGTGCATGCCGAGCAGATCGCGCTGGTTTGCGGCTCCGCCTCGATCGTCATCACCAAGGACGGCAAGATGGCCTTCACGGCCTCCGGCGTCGACTGGCAGCAGGCCTGATGCCCGGTATCGTGCGCAAGGCGCTCGACAGCGCCGGCGGCGAGCAGCTTGCCGGCGGGCAGGCATTCTTCACCGTGGACGGCCAGCCGGTGGTGCTCCTCGGTGATCCCGTCCAGTCGCACGGCAAGGCGCCGCACGACGCGGCGACCATGGTTCAGGCCTCCTCGATCTTCCAGATCAACGGCGTCGGTGTCTGCCGCGCCGGCGATCTCGCCAGCTGCGGCCATGCCTCCTCCGGCGCCGACTGGTTCTCCATCGCCTGAGAGGCGGATTTCTGATG
Organism: Faunimonas pinastri; assembly: GCF_900110915.1. Classification (GTDB taxonomy): domain Bacteria; phylum Pseudomonadota; class Alphaproteobacteria; order Rhizobiales; family Afifellaceae; genus Faunimonas; species Faunimonas pinastri. The sequence goes on along the minus strand of NZ_FOFG01000005.1, from coordinate 4,929 downwards.
CAACTGACGATCACGCCGCTGGCCGACGCCGGCGCCGAAGTGCTGCCGCCGGATATCGTCTGGAACGGCACTAGCGGCGACTTCGCCATCTCCACCGATCCGGCCGAGGGTGGCGTCGGCGGCCTGGTGGCCGCGCACCCGCTCACCACGGCGCTGATCATGCTGCTCTTCACCGACGGCAAAGCCGATGCCTGGGAGCTCCTGCCGGAGCATGGCGGCGATGCCCGCGGCTGGATCGGAGACAGCTTCGATCTCGACACCGCGCGCGGCGAGGCGGCGCTGGGCTCCAAGCTCTGGCTTTACCGCCGCAGCATCCTCAACGACCGCACGGGAACGCAGATGGCGAACGAATGCGTGCGCGCGCTGCAGCCGCTTATCGACGAGGGCGCGGCCGCGAAGATCGTGGCGACGCCGACAGTCGACCAGGTCGGGGGCAGGGTGCTGATGCAGATCGGCGTCTATGGCCGCGACGGTACCGTGACCTATTCGGCGGAGTTCGACATGCTGTGGAGGCGGACGGATGGCGTATAGCACCCGTTCGCTTGCAACCCTGTCGAAGCTCGCCTGGAACTCCATCACGTCGGAGATCCCCGGCGCGATCGTCAATCTCTGGCCGAACAACCTGCGGGTCATCGGCAAGGTTCTGGCGCTCCTGGACTTCCAGCACGAGCTCCGGCGCAAATGGCTCTGGCAGCAAAGCTTTGCCTCCACCGCAACTGACAGCGCCTGGCTGAAGCGGCACGGCTATGAGGTCGGGCTGACGCTGACCGCCGCGACTTTTGCCACCGGCAATGTCGCGGTCTCGGCCGCCGCCGGCCTGGTCGTGCCCGCCGGCGTGCAGTTCACCCGGGCCGATGGCGCCGTATTCCAAACGCGCACCTCCACCAGGGCCGACGGCATCAGCGTAACGCTCGCCGTCATCGCCACGGCGGCCGGCGAGGACGGCAACACGGATGCGGAGACCGAACTGACGCTGGTGGAGGGCTCCGGCGCACCGGACGGGTTGGGCTCCACGGCCACCGTGGATGCATCCAGCCTCGGCAATGGCTCGGACGAGGAGACGATGGAGGCGTTCCGCACGCGAATTCTCGATCGCAAGCGCCAGCCGCCGCAGGGCGGTTCGGTGACCGACTTCCAGCGTTGGGTGAAGGAGGTCAGCGGCGACATCATCGACGTCTGGGTCGCCGGCTTCACCAATGACGATCGCCGCGTCTGGGTCACCTTCACCCGCAGCGACCGAACCAACGCCGTCCCGACGGCGAGCGACGTCGCGGCGGTGCAGGCCTACCTGGACGACGACACGGTCCGGCCGATCACGGCGCGGGTCTATGTCACTGCCCCGACGCCCGTCTCGGTGCCGGTGACCGTCTCCGGCCTGTCGCCGAACAACGCCGCGGTGCAGGAAGCCATCAACGCCGAGCTCGCCGCCCTCTTTGCCGAGCGCATGGAGCCGGCGATCCCCGGCACCGACTTCGTTCTCTCCCGCTCCTGGATCGATGAAGCGATCTCGCGGGCGACGGGCGAGAACCGCCACAAGCTGTCCTCGCCTTCCGACGACATCACCTTCTCCGTTCCCGGCCAGTTCCCGGTGCTGGGCAAGGTCAACCTCGGCTGATCCATCATGACCGCCTCTTCCGGATGGCCGTGCAATGCGCTGCCGTCGACGCCCCCGTCCGTCCTCGACAAGCAGGCCGACCCGAGCGCCGACGATCTCCTGCCGCAGGTGCTCGCGCTGACCCCGCGCGGCGCCGCCTGGGGTTCGGACATCGGCAGTGACGGCGGGCGCGCGTCGCCCGTGATGCGCTCGTTCTGGAAGGCGATCGCGGCCTGGGTCGCCGGCGTCAACAAGGTGGAGTTCAGTCTCGCCAGCCAGGCGGCGTTCCCGTCGGCGGTTGCCGACGCGTTCGCGCTGGCCGACTGGGAAGACGAGCTCGGCCTGCCGGACCCGTCGCTGGGCTCAGCGCCGACCTTCGATAACCGCAAGCTGTCGCTCCGCTCCAAGTTCGGGGCCGCCGGCAATGCCAGCCCGTCCTACTTCCTCTGCCTGGCGCTCGCCGCCGGCTACGAGAACCTGACCATCGAGGAGCCGAAGGTCTTCCGCTTCGGCGAGAGTTCGTTCGGCGGCGATACCGGGTTCGGGCCGCCCTCCATCGAGGCCAGCTGGATCGTCAGCCTGACGGCAAGGACCACCGCCTTCCGCTTCGGCGAGGGCGGCGGCCATTTCGGCGTGGATCCGCTGCACGGCTTCGTGCGCGATCCCGTCCTGGAGGCGCTGCTCAACCCGGCGGCTCCTCCCCACACCATCCTGCTGTTCCGCTACAACACCAGCGCCTCGCTCGATTTCTCCGACGCCGACAACAGCCAGTACCTGGCTCTCGGCGCCTGACGCCGCGCCGGTTCGACCAGCATCCATCCGGCCAGCATCCATCCACCTCCAGATCCTTCGATCCGTCGCGCGGAGCCGATCCCCCATGAAGTATATCCAGCCCTATGGCGTCGACGACGAGGATGCGTCCTACGTCGATGGCGATCTCGCCGCCGGCGTCAGCGGCTCCATTCCGCGCGCCTCTTCCTATGAGATGATGCTGCGCGAGCTCGCCAACCTGGTGACCGCCGCCGGCCTGACGCCGGATGCCGACGTCTTCACCCAGGTGACCGACGCGGTGATCGCGCTGCACCGGATCACGGAGACCACGACCCTTTACGTCTCCGGCGACTACGACCCGGTGCAGGACTGCCTGCTCGCGCTCTCCGACAAGATCATCCCCAGCGACGTGACCGTGGAAATCGTGCTCGACGCCGGCGATCACACGATCAACGTCTCGACCGGGCCGGTGGTGCTGAACCATCCCTACGGCTCGCAGATCTCCATCCGCGGGCAGGCGCTGGCGAACGCCTTTCCGACCTATGCCACGGTGAACGATGCCACCGCGGCCAATGTCGAGGCGTCGCTGCGCGCGATCTTCACGACCCGCATCGTCGTCACCGGGGCGGTGAAGGCCGGCTTCTACATGACCGGCGGCGGCTTCGGCACCATCAAGGATCTGCTGTTCGTCGGCGACAAGACTGCCGGACAGGTCGGCTTCCTGATCGGCGACTGGCAGAACCAGATCGGCACCGGCTACACCCGCATCGAGCAGTGCTGGTTCCACCATTTCGGCAACACCGGCCTGCGCATCAACTATGCCTCGGCCGTGCAGGCCTACCGCGTCGGCGCTACCCACAACACGCAATGCGGGTTCCTCGCCGCCAACATGAGTGCGATCCAGGTCCTCGACACCTGGATCTCGATGTACAACGGCTATCAGGGCCTCTCGATCACCGACAATTCCTTCGCCGAGCTCTTCTCCGGCGCCGGTGATTTCCGCAACAACGGCTACGACGGCATTTCCGCCAACAACAACTCGAACTTCCAGTCGGGCGGGGCGACGGCGCTGCGCTGCAAGGCGAACGGCACCTACGGGATCACCGCCAGCCAGGGCGGCTTCGCGCTCGTCTACACCTATGACGGCGGGACCAACACGAGCGGCGACCTCCTGGCGCAGATCGGCGCGACCATGGACGTCTCCGGCTCGGTGACGACGCCGACCTGCTCGCCGACGGTCAACACGATCGGCAACCAGAACTCCTACATCTACAGCCATTGAGCGGGTGCACCATGAAAGAGGTCTTCACGACCGAGGACGGGACCCTGATCTCCGTCCATGACGTCGATCAGGCCGTCTCCTCCGACGCCTACGCTTTCAACGGCCAGACGGTCAGGTCCTTCATCATGGAGGACAGCGCCATCCCGCCGATTACCACTATCGACAGGGCGACCGGGGTCCAGACGCAGGGCAAGCTTTCCGCCGCCTTCATGGCCGGTTACGTCATGCCGGTCCCGGAAAGCGTCACCTCCACGCAGGGCAAGCGGACGCTGCTTTATGCCGGCATCAAGTCGGCCGTCGAGGCGGCACTCGCGGCGATCTCCGACGATATCGCCCGCGAGGATTCCCAGCTGCAGTACGACGCGGGAACGTGGGAGCGGAGCAATTCGCTCTTCACGACACTGGGCACCGCCCTCGGCCTGACCTCGGTGCAGATCGACGATCTCTTCCGCGCCGCGTTCACCGATCCCACGGCAGTCGCGAAGATCACCCTGGCCTCGGTCGAGAGCACGTCCACGGGCACGACCACGGGCACGGCCGCAAGCACCACGACCACCTCGGAGTAAGCCATGACGACATCCGGCGCTCCGGATCTCGACGCGATCACGGTCGCGAACAATGCCGACTGGCCGCCGGAAAGCTTTGCGGTGACCGGCACCGATGGCGTCGCGGTCGATTTCACCGCCGGCACCGTGCGGATGCAGCTTCGCAAGACGGCTGACGCGGCGACCGCCTATCTCGATCTCCAGTCGCCGGCCGACGGCATCGCGATCGCGACGGACGGCACTTCCTTCACGATCGCCCCGAACGCCACGCTGATGAGCGGCGTTCCGGCCGGCTCCTACATCCGCGACGTCCTCTTCGTCCGAGACACCGAAACAATCTTCATCGGCCGCGGCGACGTCACCGTCGTCCAGGGCATCACCCGGTAGGCATCATGGCGAACGCTATCACTGTGGAACGGCCGGTCCAGCCGGCCGCGATGGGCTTTGCCGTGCTCAGCGCGGATACGGCCCGCAATCCCACCACGGCAGACGGCCGCGACGGCGATTTCTGGTTGAACCAGAACACCTCGCTGCTGTTCCGGCGCAAGAGCGGGACCTGGGTCACGCTCTGGAAGCTGAAGGGCACCAAGGGCAGCCCCGGCAACCAGGGCTCGCGCGGTCTTGGCGTCCTCTACGGCACGGCCGAACCCGACGATGACGACGGCGTCGACGGTCAGTTCTATCTGCAGACGGCAGGCGCCGGCGCTCCGCTGATCTACGGCCCGAAGGTAAGCGGG
>NZ_FOFG01000001.1 GCF_900110915.1 Faunimonas pinastri | reverse complement strand
TCGAGCTGATGAAACGCTCAGGAGACGGTGCGACAGCCTGAGCAGCACCCCCGGAAATCCTCCAGCCGGGCGGTCCAAACTCGGGGAGCACGTCAAGCCAACAATGCATTAGATTTGAAACGGGCCACCGATTGGGGGCAGGCCAGCTGGCATTGTCCAGACTGGCGATGAAGCTCCACAGGTCGGCCACGTCGCGCGGCATGTCCGCCGCCCATCCGGCGTGACGATCCGCCAGCGCCTTGCCCGCCGCCGTGTCCTCGATGCCGTCCGCGTGAGAAGCAAGGAAGCTGCTGGTCGGGCGGATTTCGAGGCAGGCAGCATCCACCCCGCGATAGAAGGTCTGCGCCGACAGCGCATGGGTGACGGCGATCAACGCTATGTCCGGCTGCTCGCCCAAGGCAAGGCGAAGGCCCAGCGTCCGGCGCGAGGTCAGATCGCGGATGAGAAGGTCCGACAGCGGCTTGCCCGCATCCCCGGCATCCTCGCCCTCCGTCTCGAGCGCGGAAACGGCATTGCCGTCTTCGTCCCGCTCGCCGTCTTCGATGATCTCACCATGGCCGTTGACGCGAACGCCGTCGATCACGCCGTCGCTGTCCGCATCCTCTTCGGGTTCCGGCTTCTCATCTTCGGCCCGGATGAAGCCGCGTTCGATGCGGGCTTCCCCGTCGTGGGAGAGAATGACGAACACACCGCCGCGCGCGATCTCGTCCGCATCATAGGCGTGACGCAAAGCGTCGATACGCTCGATCTCTGCTTCCAACTCCCCGAACCGCTGATCCACGTCGTCGGGCAGTTCCTCGGCGCTGTCATACTGCTCGGTCAGCGCATCATATTCCGCCTGCGCAGCGGCATAGGCTGCCTCGTCTCCCTCCGACAATTCCACCGGATGCGGATAGGCGCGGCGCAGGCCGTTGCCGTGCGGATAGTCGATATGAACACCCGCCCACTTCCAGCCTTCCCCGGCCTTCACGGTGTCAGCGATCCCCTCCAGCGTCTCGATGACAAGCCGGTCCAGCAACGCGGCATCTTCATAGAAACCGCCGCGATCCTCGGTGAACAGGTCGCGCAGGATGACGCCGCCCGCATCGGTATATGCTTCAGCGCCGACGAAGATCGCCCGCCGATCCGTCGCCGCGATGTGCATACGGGTCAGGTCGCGTCGAATGGTCGAGGGGTCTTTGTTCCACGACAGGTTCTCGTAAACCTGCTCCTGCCGGGCCGGATCGTCCACGATGGCGAAGGCCATCAACTGCTCCAAGGTCAGTCCGCCGTCGCGATAGACCTGCATCAGCTTGGGGCTGACAGCGCCAAGACGCATCCGCTGGCGCACGACATGGGCCGTGACGCCGAACCGGGCCGCGATTTCCTCCGCACCCCATCCGCGCGTTTCGGATAGTTCGCGAAAGCGCTCGAACTGATCGGCGGGCGAGAGGTCTTCCCGTGTGACGTTCTCGTCCAGACTGATTTCGCCCGCATCGTTCACGGTGTCGATGATGCAGCGGATCGGCTCGGTCTTCTTGATCTGCTTGCGCTTCACGCGCAGCAACTGCGCCAGCCTGCGGCCTTCACCGATGCTGACCAGATAGAAGCCGGTCGCGGCTCCCTCGGCGTCAAGCTCCGGCTCCACCACGAGGTTCTGCAGGATGCCCTTGGCGTGGATGCTCGCGGCCTTCGCTTCGATAGACGCTTCGCTATGCGGGGTCTTCCGGGCGTTGTCGGGGTGCTTCTTGAGCTTGTTGAGCGGGATGAACACCTCCGCGCCGGTCACGATCACGGCGGCGGGGATGGCGGTGGTTTCTGTGGCAATGGTCGTCATGGTCTTTCTCCTATGGGCTTGGGTTTCGCGCAGCGAAGCGCCGCGCTGAAACCCTGCCCGTCGGCGAGACCGGGGGGTGCAAGGGCCAGGGCGGCCGGGGTGGAGGGGGATCACCCGGCCTGCACAAGCGGATGTCCGTCATGACGGATGTGCTGAGCATCGCATCCGCGCGGAAGGTCGGGGAGACCACCCCGGCCGGCGCGGCTTGCCGCGCTTCACCCTTGACCGCGCCAGGGGGCAGCGCCCCCAAGCAAACCGCCCGGCGTGAGCGTCAGCGGGAGCCGGGCGCGAAAGCTGGATCAGAGTGCGAAGCCTTCGATGCCGAAATCACGTGACCCTGATCGCCGTACCGTCTTGGGGCGTTGCGGGGTGCCCCCGCAGAAGGGGTCGGACGAGACCTTGGCTCGACCGCAGGGGAAGGCTTTCCCCTCAACCCAAATCCCCATCTGTCTGGAAGATGCTGACGAGGATCAGCTATCCTAAACGGCGAAAACGACCTATCCTCACTATAATCGACGGTCTTTCGCGAGGACGATCGACAATATGCTGCCTTGAGGATCGGCCCGGTGCTGTTTGTAGTCCAAAGAAGGAATGCTCGAATACCAGACGAATACCCACACGTTGTTCTCGTGCGGGATAATTGGGATGACTACGGATACAAGACGACGTTTCAGTCAACGTTGTATCTATCGGCCGACGAGGCGATTGAACTCGGTAGCCTGAAGATCATGCGACGAGACCAGCAAAGCGGCTCGACGGAGATGCCGGCTGATCCGTTTGACGAGCTGGGCGAGCAATACGCATCTCTGGGCGCTGATCTCGACTACTATGAGACGCTCTACAAACTGGGACGGGCAGTTTTCCGGCCCTATTTCAAAGGCCTTCGCGACATTGCCTTCGATGATGACGCGAAGGCTGGTGTCGAGGATCTGGAGGGATTCAGAGTTTCATTATTGCGCTTCAGCGGCGCGGAAAGAACGATTGTCGATGCAACCAAGCTGCTGAAAGCGACAACGGCTCCGGTGAAGCGGCGCAGTGCAGGCTTCAAGGTTAAGTTCAAGACAAGGGTCGCCAGATCGGCCAATCCTTTCACGATCGAGTTCGATTTCCGAAAGCAGGGTCGTCTTCCAAACCGCATCAATGCGCTGATCGGCTACAATGGCACTGGCAAGACGCGGCTGTTGTCGAATCTCGCGATCGCGGCCAGCGGTTATGGCTACGCGAGCAAGGAAGATGTGCTCGACCAAGCGGCTGGGCGCTTCGTTGGGACGAAACCACCGTTCAAAACTGTGGTCGTCATTTCTTACAGCGCGTTCGACACGTTCGTTATTCCTGGCGGCACCGATACCGAAAAGGAGCGACTTGAGGAGCGAGGTGAAATCTTCGGCTACGTGTATTGCGGGTTGAGGGAGCGGGCTGAGAATGTCCAGGCCGGCGTAGAGCCTTCCTATCGTTTGCGAACGCCGAGCGAGATAGAGCGCGAATTCCTGTCGGCGTTGGGCCGCGTACGTGAAGCCGAGCGCTTGGACGCGCTCCTGGACATACTCAAACCCCTGCTGCGAGACCCGTCCTTTCAGCGGATAGGCCTGACGCAGCTCTATTCCAATCGTGATGACGACGACATCGGCGAACTGTTTCGCGAGTTGAGCAGCGGCCATAAGGTTGTCCTGAAAATCGTCACCGAACTGACGGCGCATATTGCCGGGTCCGAACCGACGTTGGTGCTGATCGACGAACCGGAAACACATCTGCATCCGCCCTTGTTGGCGGCTTTCCTCAAGAGTGTCCGCGCTTGCCTGGAGCGCTTCGACGGCTACGCCGTTATTGCAACTCATTCCCCTGTCGTTCTTCAGGAGACGCCAGCCAGATTCGTCCAGGTCTTGCGCCGGGCGGCGGATCAGAATCGCGCCGTGGCAGCGTCGATCGAGACTTTCGCTGAGAGCATCGGTGTCATTACACAGGAAGTTTTCAATCTCGGCGACGGCACGACGGATTGGCATGACACGCTCCGACTGCTCGCGCGGCGCCACACTATCGAGGAGATCGAACAAATGTTCGGGCGGCAACTGGGCTTTGCCGCTCGCTCCTACGTGCTGAGCGTCCGGGACGAGGACGATGAGTAGCGATGCGCTCCATTCCTCTTCTCGACGTCGATGACACCGAGGTCTTCGACGAAATCACGGCAGCAAAGCGGGGGCAACGGCGTGGCCGATTAGCCGCGGCGAGGCCAGCCGTACTGGACGCCTATGCACGCTATGACGACGCGACGCCTGACGTGGGTGCCCTAGCGCAAGCGACGCTCACAGCGCCGCAGAGGGAGGCGCTGAACCATGCGTTCAATGTCGAGACCGCGCCGATTACCGCTATGCGTGGGAGCATTCTCAAGCGTATCGCCGTGGCGCGCTGCCCGTTTTGCGGAATCAGCGAATCCTCAACGCTCGATCACTATCTACCCAAGGAGCAATATCCGGAATTTTCGGTGTTCTCCCTGAACCTCGTGCCGTGCTGTTCCCCCTGCAACACGCGCAAGCGCGACAAAATCCTCGATGACGAGACCAACGTTCGCCTGTTCGTCCACCCACACTTCGACCAGATACCGACAACACTCTTTCTCGCTGCTAATATCGATCTCTTGGCAGATGCCATCGTTCTGGGCTTTCGGGTAATGAGACCTGCGGGAATGGCCCTTGCGACATTCCGGCATTTGTGCTCGCACTTCAGATTGCTTGATCTTGCCGATCGCTATCGGCGCATGGGGCTGGAGCATCTCGGCGGGCAGTACCGCGCGCTGAAACGAGCTTATGGTCTGGGCGAGGATGCGGCGCGCGTCGCGAGCGAACTAACGCTATCTGCTGAGGATTACGAGGATAGATATGGCGAGAACTATTGGCTTGCGGTCCTATACCGGGTGCTCGCTGCCCACGATGAGTTCTGCGACGGTGGTTTCGAAGCGCTCAAATCTTTTCAGTAAAAAGTCAAAAGATACGCTACACGATGGCGCGCGCCCTGTTCCAGCCTGTTGAGACATCGCCCCTTATTTAAGTATTTAAGAACGCTTACCTTAGCTTTCTTGTTATGTAAGCCAAGAGGGAATTGCTTAAATAAGGATTCGGCACCATATTGGGATCATGTCTGAACCGAGCGCCCAATCTCCGGCTAGGCCACTTTATCGAAACACAGCGGTGCTGGTAAGTCGTGTACAACGAATATACGACATAGCGTCTAGGTGGTATTTTTATTCGCAAGCAATAGAGAAAAAGGGCTTCCTTCTAGTTAGAAAGAACGCTCTTGAGATTTCTCAGTATCGTGGCGGATAGTTCGGATGGCGGCAGTCCGTGAAGCCTTGCCAAGCTCTCCACAGTGATCCAGACATCGCTCGGCGTTGCGGGACGTGCATCAGTTTGGGTAAACGGCCCATCTGTTTCCGTCAGCACCCGGTCCAGTGGGAGCGATTTAGTTATCGCCGCACGCTTGTCATTATTGAGCATGTCCGCGTTCACTGAGAAATAGCAGCCAAGATCGACCGCCCTTTTTGCCTCCGCTGCGGTGCCGGTGAACCAATGAAGCACTACGCGCCCGTGCGGGGGCGGCATGTGTTGCTCTATCATATCGAGCACCACCTTGGTCGCTCGAACGCTATGCGTCGTGACGATCTTGTCTCCCGCGACCGCGCACAGCGATAACACGCGGGCAAAAACTTCCTTCTGCGTCTCGAAAGACTTGTAGAACCGTGGGCCGGCGTCCAGCCCGACCTCGCCGACATAGCGGGTCTGCGGCAGCAATTCCTCCCATAGAGCGATCTCATGGGCGCGTTCGGCAACCAACTGAGGATGCAGGCCGAGAGCCGCTCGGACATGACGGGTGGCGGACGCCAGTTCGTGGTTCCGCGGCCAAGCCTTGGGCGTGGTCGTCACCGTGAGCGTGAACACGCCATCGCGCTCGCAACGTTCCACCGCGGCCGCGTGGTCGGGGTAGAGATCCAGATGGCAATGAAAATCGACGAGACCCGAGCGCATGGGGTTTCCTACGACGGTGCGGCGCGAACGCCAGTCAGCAAACGCCCGACCTCTTCCAAGCCGCGACGATAGACATCGGCCAGGTCATCGTGGCGGGAGGGATCATCATAGAGAGGCCCGGGCTTGTGAATAAGGGCCTTGGCCAGTTCCGGGCGCTTCGATAGCCGCGCGATCGCGATCTGGAAGGATCGGACCTGCTGACCTTCGGCCTGCTTGGTGTCCAATGTGGCAGCCTTCAGGTCGGGTACGCCATAAACTGTCGCATCCTTACCTCGCAGGGAGGCCCGTCGAATGATACAGGGCAGACAGTATCCGCAGTGCCCCTGTGGCTTCTTAGTCCAACGCCCCTTCGTCGGTGACGAACATGATAGCGACAACGGGGCAAGCTGCTTCAACAAGACCGGAGTGGCGCACTCGGCGACCATTTCCCCCTTGGTCTTGTTCCAATAGTGATTCTCGACCTTGCCTCCTACGCCGAGCGCTCGGAGCAGATCGTTCCATCGGGCCATGTAGAAGGGATGCGTCGTCCGGGTGCTGAGCGCACCGAGCCGGAGCCGATCGAGCGGGACATTGAGCGCGATCAGGCCGTTCTCCGGAACCTTGAGCACGAAGTCGCGGCCAAGCGCGGTGCCGGCGGCGACACCGAGGGAGAAGAACAGAAACGAGCGGCCGCGCGTGCTATCCTCCGACCCGACATCTTCGACCAGCCCGCTTTCGAAGCTCATCCACACGCGAAGCCGATCGAAGGCGGATGCTTTGTAAGCGCCTTTCAAACCTTCGAAGCATTGGTCCTGCGACTTGCTCACCAGCCCTTCGCCCGCGTGGCTGACCAGGAGCGGCGTCTCCCCAGCCTTCAAGCTGTCGATCGCGCCGATCAAGCTATCCAACCCGCCCGAGAACAGGCTCACGCCATCGAAAGCGGTGGGAATGAGGGTGGGCACGGCTGGAGAGACCAGCTTCGCGTAATCCTTCGTCCGTTTGCGGAATCCGACATCCCATCGGTCGCCGGTCAGGAAGTTCAGGGCACGGACCAAGATCGGCGCCGCCGCGGTCCACAGCGCGGGATCGCTAACGGGGACGACCAACCGAATCTCGCGAGTCCAAGCATCCTGCGATTCCGTCGAGCGCGAGATGCGAGTATCCGCTGCGTGAACATGGGCGGCGACCACGAGCATGTCCGCGCCGATCTCGCTCGGGGTCAGGTGCAGCGCCTTGAGGTCGGCCAAGGCGTGGCCGATCCCATGATCGAGACGCTTGCCCGCCACCAGTTGCAACGTCGATGCGACTTCGTCGCGCGCCTTGGGAACACGGGTCTTATCGTTCTTACCGAAACGGCCGATGATGAGGTGGCGCCTCATTTCGCTGCCTCCCCATCGCCCATCGTCTGCAACACGTCGAAGGCGGATTGATAGACGTTGGTCACGAAACCCATTACCGCGTCAGGAGTCAGCGACTGGATGATGATATCGGCGGCGTTGATCGCGTCGCTGACACCACGCTGGATGAAATCACGCAATTGCGCTTGAACCCTCTCGGCCGCGCGGGCATCGGCGGGCAGAGTAACAACCTTGGTGCCGATGTCGTTGCAGATGCGCGCCTCGATCGCGTGCGTTGCATATAACTCGAAGACAGTCTGAATCTGGCCGGACGTCAGCGCGTCGATGTCGGTGATGCCCGCACCGGCGAGGTCGGCGATCGTCTCGACGAAAGCGTCTCTCGCAATACCTTCATCAATCGACCCGCCTTCAGGGCAGATGTAGTCGGCGAGCCCCGCGAACACTTCCTCGATCGGCCGCCCAGCGAGACTTTCGAGATTGAGCGTTCGCAGCGCTTCGCGAACGCCATTTGCGCTGGCGTTGTTGAGGAATCGGACGAGACCGGCTCCCGCGCCCCGCGATGAGCCCATGCGCTGTGCGGCCTGGCGTGAGCCGCCCGCCGACTTGGACACATATTGCGAGACAGCGCGGCCGAGGCTCCGGCGATCACTGCCGCCGGAGCTTACGAAGCGCGTAAAATTGTTTCGGGCGGAAGTGAAGCGATTCGATGCTCCCGCTGGAGCGGTCGGCCGAGTCGCCGGGGCGGGAGGAACTGCGGGGGGCGATCCATCCTGCGGCGAAGGTTGTCCCCCGTCGCCATCACCCGCGCCTGCTCCGGTCCCGCCGTCGCCGTCACCCTGTAACCAACTCGGAATGAGCGGGGTGCCGCCGCCCGCACCCCCGTATGCGTTCGATGTGCCCATCAGCGACCACCCTTCCGCGTGCGAAGCGCGGCGCTCGCCGTGGGCTTCAGGAAGGACGAACCGGAGGTGGACCATCCCTGGAGTAGCTTCTCGAAGCGCGCTACCGCGTCGGAATCCTTGACGACGCCCTCCCAACCTGACGCGGGCCACGGCCCGCACCGATCGGCCGGCAAGGCTTCGAGCAGATCGAGAAGATTGGCTTGAAGCGTCGGGTGCGCGCGAACCAGCACCGCGAGTCCATCGATACCGGGCGGCACGGTATCGAAGGCGTCACCGCCCATGACGCGTCCGCGAAGCTCCTCGAAGACCTGGGTAGCCTCGGCCGGAACGAGCTGCTTGAGTTCGCCTTCGAACGCTTGGACGGCGAGTTTCGGGCCAAGCAGTTTTTCGACTACAGCGGCGAGACGCCCGAGGACGGAGGCCGCGCCGAAATAGTCTTTCCGATCCTTGGTCACGAACAGATAGGGGCGTAGATCGACCTCAGCCAAGGCCGGGGATAGCCGCGCCCAGGCCCGTATCGCGTCGGCCGCCTTCCATTCTGTCAGAATGGCACTGTCCTTGGAATCCGGCACTAAGGTCGGCTTGGTGTCATCGATGACACTGATCTTCGGCCCGGTCCGCTTCGCCTTAGGAACTGGCTTCTCATCTAACGCGGCGGCTTCAAGCGCCGCCAAGTCTGCGCAGCGGCCGTCCGGATCGCGGGCGGCGGCGCTGGCGATCTGATCGAATAGTCTGGAGAGGAAACGTTCGGCTAGCATGAGCTTCGCCAGGACTGGCAGCTTCACCTCATCTCCGAAACCGCGGGCGAGCGCGGTCTGATGGCGCAGTAGCAGGGTATTCAGGAAGCGCTTGATCTGCCGCGGATTGCCCTGAGTGCCGCTGGCCAGGATTGGGCCGATCTGGTCGCTCAGGGTGAGCGCGTTCTGGACCTTAGCGGCTTTGTCACCCAAGGCGGTCTTGACCGTTTGCGCATCGAGCCCGGCGGTCTTCCAAGGCCGTTTGAGCAATTCACGCGCGACGGCGATGAGCGCCGAGTAAGCCGGGTCGTCCTCTCCTAGCTCTGCGCCGATGAGCAACAGGGTGACGTAGATGCGGGTTTCGGTCTCGCCCAAAGCCGGAATCCGGAACGGGATCTGGATCAGCTTCTCAAGGTAGTTACGCGCATAGTCGCGCGGCCCGGTCGTGTCCGGAAGTTCGGGGAAATGCTTGCGCACCGAATATTCGATCATCGCCTCGTCAGCCGCGACGATGAACGCGGTGCGAGAGGTGAAGACAAACAGCCGGACGGCTTCGAGCGTTTCGATCGCCGTGTCCGGCAGGCAGCGGTCAAGATCGTCGATGAGAACGATCAGTTGCTTGATGCCCGCCTGCTTGAGCAGATCGTCAAAAGCTTTCCGAAACGCTTCGATCTCTTCCGGTACATTCTTCGACTCGCCCGGCTTCAACAGCCCCTAAACGCCGTCGATGGCCTTATCGTAATTCTCCTGCGTGGCGAGTTTCGAGGGATCGGAGAAGATCCCCTTCAAGGTGCCGACCACCGCGCCGATCTGATTAGCTGTGGGGATGCCGGTGAACGCGGTGAAAGCGAGACCGCCCCCGTGCCGCGCGATTTTCAGCCAGTCGATCCGCCGGAAGATGTCTTTCACGGCCACGCCGGCCTGAGTGAGCAACGGCCGTTTTTCGATAAGCCCGGTGACGATACCCTCGATCAGCGCGATCTTGGCGTCTTCGAACCCCTGGAAGCGCCACCCGTTGAATTTGATGCAGAGCACATCCTCATCAGAACTGAGGCCGTTCTCGATCATCTCCAGAATGCTGGATTTGCCCGCACCCCAGTCACCATGGACCCCGATCGTTACGGCGCGCTCGGGTTTTTCACGCAGCAGCTCGATGATGGTCTTGGCGATCGCCTCGTTGTTGAGGAGATCGACCTTCGTCTCATTATCAGTGAGAATCATTTGCCCCGATTCCTCCCCGCGCTTCGCAACGGCTGTATAGTAAGACCCGCACGCAATACTGCCGGAATATTCGAGGGATCGCTATATGTTATGCAGTGGATTAAGCCGATCGAATATGGTGTTGAACTGACGCTGCAAACATCTCCAGCCTTGTCCCTATCTCGTGCCTGTGCCCGCGTTCAGGAACATGGGAAAGAAGCTCCGTTGGTTCTTCAGCTTGATGACGTCATTGACGGCGATCGTATTGGCCCTGCGGCGCTCCCCACCCGCTGGCGTAATCACCTCCAGGTCCGGATTCTCAATGATGGCCGCATGGACATCGTCGGCGTGGGCAGGTGTGAAGTTGTAGATGCTTTCGTAAAATTCCATCACCGATATCGCATCGCCGGCCTCGGTCACGAGACGGGGAATGTCGTCCAGGAGTTGGGTTTTCGCCGAGGCCCGCCCATTGTCGTCGAAAAGATAGAGCATCCCTTCGTCGTGTCGGGGATCGTAGGACAGCATATTAAGGCCCGGGCGACCCACGTGCGCCTGTAGGCTTGCGTTGTCGTGGAGGATGTTGTTGTAGACCTGCCGCGCCCGATAGGCGTTAGCGAAATGGATCAGCCAGTATCGCCATCCACCAGGGTTGTTGATCGAGAACGGGCTGACATATGGCGCGCACAGGCGGAAGGCGTCGAAGACGATCTTCTCGGCCGTGCCGAGCCAGTCCTTGCGGCTCATCAGCCCGTCGAGCGCCTGCACGTCGTTGGCCGGGATGCCAAGGTGATCGAGTTGCGCTCGCAGGCGCTCCGGCTGGTCTTTCTGAAGAAACGCCAGCAGCGAAGTGATGACGAAGGTGTAGAAGATTTCAGCGGCGGGCCACGAATGCATGATGTCGAGGATCGTGCCGCGCTCGACATGGCTGTGGCCGCACTGATCGAGGTTGAAGATGACGCTTCGATAGCGCCCCCGAACCAGCAGCTCTTTGATCTTCGGATACGCAGCCTCGAAAAATTCATTCAGATATTCGACGCGAAGATGCAGTTTTGGACACGTCAGGGCGATGTCGGCCTGCATCGGCGCAACATGGGTTTTCAGAAGCTCGATCGCATCGCGGCTGGCATCGTTGAAGACAAGCAGGCATTCAACCTCGATCGTTCCAAGCCCTTGAACGGCCCGTTGCGTGTTCACGGCCTCAACCGCGCGCTTCAGTTCCTCAATGAAGATCAGCGGCGAGCCGGCCGTGCCACATTGATAGCGCCCGCCACCAGCAAAGCCATCGACGATAGCGAGCCGAAACCGCTCCTGCTGCGGTAGTTTGCAGCGGACGGTGAGATAGTCGAACACGTATTCGCGAAGGATTTTGTGCTTGCGTCGAGAATGCTCTTCGAGTGTCGCGCCGTCAGCCCATTCATATCGCTTCTCGACCACGTTGCCTCCCTTGGTCCCGAACCTGTTATGCGACGGCGTGAGTTACCGCTGGCATCTCATCCCAAGTCTGCCCACGATATTCTCGGCCATTCGCCTTCTTAGAGCGTTTCTTATTGTCCTTGCCCCACGTTCCCCATTGCTTGAAGAAGAACGCTGTGCCCGCCGTCAGGCATTGAGCATAAATTTCGTCGATCCATTCTTCGCGGATCGGACGGGCAAACTTGCCGCTTTCGCCGCCGACGATCGCCCAGTGGATGCCGCTGAGATCGACGGTGCCGACCGCACCTATTAGCGGCTCGAAAGAGATGAAGCGGATCGCCGCGGGCGCTTCGCGCAAGTGGCTGATCCGGCCGACGACATCGGCATCCTCAATGCTGGTGCCGAGCCAGACGTTCGGCAGGATTTCTCCGATCCTGCCAGCGACCAAGCTCGCCATGCGTTCGGGCCGTTTGGTGAGGATTTGATAGTTATGCCAGGGTGTGTCGCGCATTACCTGCCAGACATCGAGAATGAAGGCGTCGCTGACGCCTTCGTGGAACAGATCGCTCATCGAGTTGACGAAGATCTTGCGCGGCTTGCGCCAGCGATGCGGGATCGACAGTGCCTCTCGATCTTCACGCACGACACCGTTCCAGACGGTCCTCTTGCCGGTCTTCCGGGTCAGCCCGGCATATTTAGCGACACCCATCGCTTCCAGGCGCTTCGCCATCTCCATAGCGTAGCAATGCGTACAGCCGGCGGTAACGATCGAACATCCGGCGACGGGGTTCCAAGTGGAGTCGGTCCACTCGATCTGGGTTTCAGCCATGCCGCCCTCCCGAGCGATGCCGAGTGGCTTTTGACATCAGGCCGCTCCGCGCAGTGGGTTGATGAACTGAAGCCCGGCGAAATCTTTTTCGTTGGCCGTGACGACGACGCAATTGTTTGCATCGGCAACGGACGCAACGATCATATCCAGGCCGCTGCGTGGACGACCGGCGATTTTTCCGTCCGCCATCAGCCGCGCCCAGATCAGTCCGGCCCGGTCGTCGAATGACAGGATGCGCCCAGCAAACAAAGCCTGCGGTCCCTCGGGACCGGAGAACCATGCTTCAAGCGTCTCTCGTTTTCTGCCAACTGGTTTCTCCAGAACGCCACGCCGGATTTCCGCGACCGTCAGTGATGCGATGAACAGCGCGTCGTCCGGCTGCGTGGCCATCCAATCCAGCAAAGACGCGGAAGGCTCCGGCTTGACGACATTGCTGATGATGTTGGTGTCGAGCAGATATCGCGTCACAAATCGACCCTGCGCCCTTCCTCGCGAGCGCGACCGAGTTCGAGATCAGCACCGACGAGCGGCGACCGTCGCAAGGCTTGAAGGATACCGCCCTGATGGGGCGGCTCGCCGGACACGATTTTCTGAACCATCGTGCGGGCCTGCGTGGCCTCGGGACCGTCATCGGCAAGCCGCCGCGCGAGTGCGCGGATCAAGTCACGATCGGCATCGAGCGCCTGAACCTCGAAGCGCGCGATGCCTCGCTCGGCCTGACGCGACCGGTAATTACGGATTGCTCGCTTCTGTGCTGCATTGCTCATGGCTAAGCCTCCTCGAATATGGCTGGATATATATCCCGTTGCTACTGTTCTGACAACGCCCTTGTCGTGTACATTCAGTCCTATCGACGTGCTCCGCGCTCGTTGGCGTAAGGTCGCGGGGGCGGTAGAAGATCGGCATGCCGCTTCCCACCTGATCGTCTGCGAGGCTAGGGCAACGAATACCATGTCGATCGATGACTATTTCCGGGAACAGCGTCGGCTCAAGGAACTGATGGGGATCGGTCAAACCGCAGCCGCTATCGCCGAGGCGCATCGGGCGATGCAGCCGCTGGACGGCCTGTTTGGCAATGCACATCGGTCGGCAGCAGAGGAAATTGCGCGGGGCTTGCGGGGGAACGCCTTGGACGGCGTCGGCGCTTATCTACGGGAACAGCAGAGCTTCAGCGCCCGCATCTCCGGCGAGTTTCTGGTTCAGCGCGATGCGGCGATGAAGGCTACCGGGCTGGCAAAGCAGTATCGCGATCAGATCGGCACGCTGAACGACCGAATTCAGCGAGATTATCTCGGCGGCGGCTTCTCAGAGACGCTGCGAAGAGAACTGACTGGCTCGGCCATCGCGCAGCGCGCCGAAGTTGGCGCCATCGCCCGCGCTACGCATTGGTCGTCCGGATTGCTGTCGCGTGACGAGGATGCGTTGTCCCATGCCCTGCAAGCGTCCAGAACCGCGACCGAGGAGATGGCCAGGCTCCAACAGATGGCAACGGGTATTGCCGGTGCGGGCGATCTGGTTGCGCGAGCGAGCCGCGGGATTGAGTTGTTAGGCATTCGCGACGCCACGACCCTGCGGATGTCCGCCTTTGCTGGCGCGCTCGATACTTTCGGGCCACGCACGTCGCTGGGTCAGGCGGCGTTCGACGCACTGCTCGGCACTTGGCATACCCGCCCCGATCTTCCGCCGGCCTTCTGGCGTAACCGACCAACGCGGGAGCGGTTCTACCGTGATGCCGATGTCGATCCCGGATTGGTGGATGCTGACAGCACGGCGGTCGTCGAGGTACTGGTCGATAGCGGTGTCGTCGAAGGCATGCGAACGCGAACCGGCGTCAAGGCTGTGATCGAGGTCGGTCCGCTCCGCATGTCGATCACCACTGGCCGCGCCCGGCACGATGCCTATCGCGCGATCGACGCCTTCGAGGTCGCATTGCGCGCATACATCGCGGCGAGGCTGGAGGCGCACCTTGCCGCCAAGGGCGAGGACGCCGCGAAATGGTTCACGGCGCGCGTGCCCGGGAACATCGTCGGCGAAGCCAAGCGGACGCGGCGCGATGCATACAAGGCTGGAGAGGAGCGACAGCCGCTCATCAATTTCACCAACCTCGGCGACCTGATCGCCGTGATCTCCACGCGACAGAATTGGGAGGAAGTATTCGGAGCGGTGTTCGGTGATCGCGACGGGATCAAAGTCGATCTGCAACGCCTCAACGCGCACCGGCGACCGACGATGCACGCCCGCCCGATTGACGGACTGCGCCTTGCCGAGATCGTCCTGACGATCCGGCGCCTGATGGCGACGATGCAGTCGGATGGAGCGTGGGACATAGGCTGGGATGACGACATCTAAAACGCCGGGGCATCTTTTCTCAAGCCTCGGTCTATAGAGAGGGTGCCCAAACTACCCAATCGCGCAACGGGTAGTGTTGCTGCGACGGCCATGAAAATCACCAATGCCCGCGCGACGGCGCGCGAGCCTTGCCGATAGTAAAAGGGATCAGCCGTCGACCAGCATGAGCGCTTCGGGAGTATAGCGGTCGCGGATCGCACCTGTCAGTGGCCGGACATGCCATATCGCTTTCAAATCGCGCCAAGCCCGTGGAAAGCTCACCTCGTCGCTTCGGGCGGCATTAGAGGGCTATGGCGTAGACGTAGTGCTCATCATCATCTGGCGCGGCCCGCCAGCCCCGCCGATTCTACGCCGTGGCGCGATAAGCTGCGCAATAGCTACGCAAACGCCGCCGATTACCGCGCCCCACCGGGCGGCATGGGCGATCAATCATCGGCGCGGAGGTCCGCCGCCGCATGGTCAGTTTGCAAAAAGGCAAGCAGCCGCGCCGTGAATTCGTCGGACGAGTCAGCATTGGAGATATGCGCCGCTCCCTCGATGATCGACAGTTTGCCGTGCGTCGCTTGCGCTGCCATGCGGCGGCTGAACTCTGGCGGCGACATCTTGTCGAGGCTGCCCGCGATAAACAAAATGGGCATGGCGAGTTCGGCGATGCGGGTGGAGACGTCAAACGTGGTCATGCCGCGCGCGACGTGCGCAAGGGACGCGCCGTCCGAGGTAGCCGCGATGCCGTGCCATATCTGATAGGTGCGCATGCCATCCGCCGTGGCCTGGAACGACGGCGAAACCGATGCGAGCCAGTTCTGTTCGAGGCGTGTTACCGGGCCATGAGGTCGCTCAAAGACCGTTGCCCAGCCTTCGGCCATGGACCCGAATTCCGGTGTCGCCGTTTTGTCGAAGCTGTTCGCGACCACAAGGCGCTGGATTCTTGTCGGGTGCCGAAGCGCCAACTCCAGTGCGACCATGCCACCAAGCGAAAGGCCCACGACATCAAGGCGTTCGATGTCGAGGTGGGCGAGCAGCAATTCCGTGTCGTCGGCAATGTCGCTGACGCCGAACGGACGAAACAGGCGTGCCGAAGCGCCGTGCCCTGCGTGATCCGGCACGATGACCCGATAGCCGGCTTCGACGAGCGCCGGGATTTGCGGCCCCTAAGCCCGGCCGGAATTGCTGATGCCGTGCAGCAGCAGGATTGGCCGGCCCTGCCCGAACTCTATGAAATAGTTGCGGCGGCCATGTGCGTCATAAAAGGCCATGGGAAGGCTCCTTCTGTCGGTTTGAGAATGTGATGCGTTCACCGGGACGGAGGCGAATGGCGATGAGCCCGAGCACGAGACACAGCGCCGCCATCAGCCACCAAGCCGGCGAGAGGTCGGAAAGGCTCCGGCGCAGAAAACCCGCGATGAGCGGCAACGCGGCAGCGAGGATGTAGCCGCCGCCCTGAACGAAACCGGCGATGGCGCCCGCATCGCTCGCGGTTTCCCCATGATCCATGGCGACGATCAGCGAGAGCGGAAAGAGCGCGCCGATGCCGAGCCCCGCCAGGACTGCCGATGGCCATGCGAGGGAAAGCGGGGCGATGGCTAGCCCGAGCAGGCCCACGAACAGCGCAGCGATGGCGGCGAACAATGCCGGGCGGCGATCGGCGGAACGGCCGACCCAGAAGGATACCGCGATCCCTGCGATCACCTCTGCCATTGTGACGACGCCGAGCATCACGCCGGCGGCTTGCGCCGACGACCCAAGTTGCGTGTAGAAAGGCGGCAGCCAGGCCAGAACCAGCGTATAGGCACCCGTCCCAAGCCCGAAGAAAGCCAGCAGCAACCATGCGCGGGGTTCGCGCGAGACGGAACGGCGTTGCGCAGCGTCGGGAACTATATCGGCGGCGTTCGTCGCCCCCCACCACACGATGCTTCCGATGAGAGCGGGAAGCGCCCAGATGCCGAGTGCCAGGGGCCAGCCGAAGGCTTGCGCGATCCACGGGCTGGCCGTGCCGGACAGGAGCGCCCCGCCCATGATCGCGGTCGAATAGACGCCCATCAGGCCAGCCGCACGCGCACCCGCCTGATGCCGGATCACGATCGGAAGCAAGGCCTGCACGATCGCGACGCCGATGCCGCCCATGATCGCGGTCATGAGCAGCCAGTTGGCCGTCGGCAATTGCCAGCGCAGCACGTTGCTCAAGAGGATCATGACAACGCCCAGAGCAACCCCGCGCCGCTCCCCAAGCAAAGTTTTCAGTCTTGTCGTCCCAAGGAGGCCGACGCCCATCAAGGCGACGGGAAGCGTGGTCAACAGGCTCGCGCCAATATCGGAAAGCCCCACGTCTTGTTGAATGGCGTCAAGCAGCGGGCCGATCGCCGCCATCGTGGGGCGCAGGTTGATGCCGACGAGCAGGACGGCCGCCACGAAAAGATAACGGCCTGATAGTCTGGACATGGTGCGCTCCTTCCGCCGGCTTGCCGTGCGGCGGCGTTGCAGTTATGTCTTTACGTAGAGATAGTATGTCTTGACGTCAAGATAGGTGCGAGAGATGGATAGAGCGAGGCAGGCCGCCGAACAATGGGCGCGAGAACGACCGGACCTCGATACGGAGCCAATGGTGCTGCTGGGGCGATTGGCCGAGGCCGCGCTTGTCATCGCGCGCGATCGCCTCAATCCGGCATTTGCGGAATTCGGTCTCCAGCCGGGAGAGTTCGACGTGCTGGCCACGTTGCGGCGGAGCGGTGCACCGCACGCGCTGACGCCCACCGATCTCTACGAAGCGGCGATGATCTCATCGGGCAGCATGACGAACCGGATCGACCGGTTGGAAAAAGCCGCCCTGGTCACGCGCCAGCCGAATCCCGGCGACAAACGAGGCACCCTTGTCGCGCTCACGGACGAGGGACTTACCCTGATCGACCGTGCCGTCGAAGCGCACGTCGCCAACCAGCAAGCCATCGTTCGCGGCCTGGATAAAGAGGACCGGGATCAGCTCTCGATATTGCTGGGAAAACTGCTGGCTTTCCAAAAGAACTAGCCACCCCGTCGGCCGAGCCCAAGCGCGCTCGCGAACTGTCGGACTACGGTTCCGCCGTTATCCCATCAGGCCCGCTGAGAATGCTGCGAGGCGAAGCGGGGGGATCGGTCCAATCGAGCCGGGAAGCGATGCTTCGGCAGGTCCTGGATTGGAAGAGCGATGTGGCATCGGGCGTGGTTCACGATCTCCTGGGCTCGAGAGCTGCACTGTGCCGCTTACGGTCTCTCGATCTGCGGCGGGGCGGTACGGCATCGGTTTCGTCGCCGGCTCCGCCCCAGCGCGGGCGACCTTGCTCTCCTGAAGAGTGGCGATCATGTTGCGCGAATATTCCAGCATGAAAGGTGCAAAGCGGTCTGGCAAAGTCCACCAGACCCGGCCGTTTGTAGAATGCCGGATCGCGCTTGATAGATTGAGCCAATTAGCGCCGGAACCCATACCGTACGGCGTTAGAGGGCTATAGCGTAGATATAGTGCCCATCATGGTCCGGCGGGGCTCGCCAAATACCGCCCATTCTACGCTGTGGCGCGATATTCAGCGCGATGGGTACTCATTCACCGCCGATTGCCGCATGGATGTCCACGTCCAACGCGGATTTCGCATGCGACGTCGGCCTGTCAGTTCTGGCAGAAGCCGACCAATGGTCAGTCGCCCAAATCAGCAAAGTGCGCCGCTTGGCGCACAATTTCTGAAATTTACGACAGCCCTGGACCGTGTGAAGTCCGACTGCCCTCCCGAGCTTTCGAGTGAAGTCGGACCACTCGCTGGCCAGTAAGGAGGCCCAGGATCGGCCCGAACGCGAACATCCCGAACAGCCACCGCGCGGCGCTTGCCGTGCCGGCGACGCCTCCGGGATCGGTGAGGCCGGCGACATTCGCCACCATTCCAGCCAGAGCCGCACCGAGTGCGGTGGCGAACAACTGCACGGTCGTAATCGAGGCGGAAGCCAAATCCTGTTCGCCATCGGGCGCAACCTGAAACACACGGGTCAGCAGATGCGGCCATGCCAACCCCACGCCCAATCCTATGGCGACGAGCGCAAGGCAGATCGGCGCGAGCGCAAGGCAGATCGGCGCGAGCGCAAGGCAGATCGGCGCGAGCGCCAGCCAAGCTCCGCCGCTTTCGGTTGGCATCAGAACGGTAAGCGCCGCCATGCCGGATAATCCGAGCATCGGGCCGGCGAGGATCGCACGGTCGATGCCTTTGCCGCTCGCCCCTGCACTGACGATCGATCCCAGCGTCCAGCCTGCCGCCATGAGCGCGGCGATGTAGCCGGCGGCGAGCGGGGATTGATGGTGGAGCACTTGCAGGAACAGCGGCCCGAATATCTCGCCACTGGTCACCGCAACCGCGAGCAGCGACATCGTCGCATAGATTGCTCCGAGCGCCGTTGTGATCCGGAAAGCACCGGTCGGAAGCAGCCTTTGGCGGGCGCGGCTCTCCACGCCGATCAGTAGGGCCATCAAGATCGCGGCGGCGGCGAGGCCAGCGATATTCCGGGCAAGGACGAGCGAAACGCTACCGGCCGACACGGCGAGGACGGCCGCAGTCAAGAGGAAGAGCTGTATGAGCGGAAGTGGTACACGTTCAGCCCTATCCGTGTCACGTTTCGGCAGCACGGCCGCAGCCAACACCGCGAATAGCGCCGTGATCGGAATAAGCGACCAGAAGGCCGCCCGCCACATATCGAATTCAGCGAAGATGCCACCGATCGCCGGACCGATCAGCGTCGCCACCCCCCACATGCCGGAAACCAGCGCCATCGCACGCGGCCATAGGGTTTCATCGAAAACCAACCGGATCATGGCATAGGAGAGCGCGAACAGGAAACCACCGCCGAGGCCCTGGACAAGACGGCCGGTGAGCATGACGGGCATGGACGGGGCAAGCCCGCAGACGAGCGTGCCGCCCGCGAACACCAGCGCAGCGATCATGTAGGCGCCGCGCGGCCCCATGCCGATGAGCAATCTGGCCGACAGCGCCGAACCGAGAATCGAGGCCGCGACGAACAGCGTGGTGTTCCAGGCGTAGTAATCGATGCCGCCAATGTCCTTGACGCCCGACGGCAAAATTGTGGTGGCGATATAGACGTTGATGGCGTGGAGGACGACGCCCCCGGCGAGCGCGAGCGAACGCACACCATTTTCGCCGGACAGCAGCGCCGCCCAGCCAATCTTTGCGGGCGGACTGTCGAGATTATCCATGTCAGCTCCATTTTCGAGGTCTCACGCGCGATCACGAATGAGAGCTTGCGAGGACAAGCCGACATTCTCTATAGAACCTCATGTATAGATGAGGTCAAGAGGGGGTTTTTGGAATTGCCGATCGATGTGCGCGTGCCTCTTTCGGTCGGAGAAGTCGCCCGCCGATCCGGCGTCACGATCGCCACCGTTCACTTCTACGAGGCGAAGGGGCTGATCCAGGGGTGGCGGAGCGAAGGCAATCAACGCCGCTATGCTCGCGATGTTCTCCGCCGGGTCGCTATCATCAGGATCGCACAGCGCGCCGGTATCCCTTTGGCGACCATCAAGGCGGCGCTCGACGAACTTCCATCCGGGCGGGTGCTGACGGCGAAGGATTGGAAACACCTCTCCACGATCTGGAGGGATATGTTGACCGATCGGATTCGCGGCCTCACCCAGCTTCGCGATCAGCTCGACGGGTGTATCGGCTGCGGGTGCCTCTCCATGGACGACTGCCCGCTCAGAAACCCAGGCGATCGTTTACGCCAATTCGGGGACGGTGCCGTTCTGCTCGAAAAAGACACAATGCCCCAGAGTTAGCTGCCGTACTGCTCTTCACCCGACCTGGACGTTGGGGAATGCCTGAGGTGCTGTTCGGTTGAGGCACATCAGCGCTGGGACCATCCCGTACGGCGTTAGAGTGCCATAGGGTAGACGTAGTGCTCATCATCATCGGTCGCCGCCCGCCATCCCCGTCGCTTCTACGCTGTGATGCGATATTCCGCGTGGTGGGTGCGCGACCCCCGCTGGTTACCGCTTTGACACGGTCGGCGGAACCAAGCGCCATCCGCCCGCTGCCTTGGGGGATCGCATCCAGACTCCCTGCGATGGAAAGCGTCGGCATGGCGAGCGCGGCGATCGCTGGGTGACGTCCAACGCGCCGATCCACCGGCGACAAGGGCGAGCGCGGCTCCATCCGCCGTCGCCGCTGTGCCGTGCCGGACCTGATGGGTGCGCAGCCCCGGGGTTCGGGCACCTCCCAGCATTCCCGCCGCTGCCACGCTGTCGCGCTGATTTGCCGGGTCCCGCAACTTTGTCGAGGATCGCACCGGTCATCGCCCGAAGTGTTGCCGGCCTGGCGACAGACGTTGCAGGTTCGCGCCGACGTGATCGCCGGGTTCGCCCTCAGGGCTTACCATCAGATCGCTTCCGTCTGTAGGCCGTGTTCGACCATCGGCGTCTCGGGAATGCGCGCGTAGATCGTTCGCTTTGCGATGCCTGAGGTCCACACGAGTGCGGCGGCGTCTCGCGCTTGCAGCCCGTTTCAAGAAAGGTGGACGGCGACGCGTCGTTATCCGCTCCGTCAGCTTCGAGGCCGCATCCGCAACCTTTTCCGTGTGACGTCCGGCCTTCCGTGGCCGGGCTGCCTCCTTTTGCGGATCTCTATCCTGCTGGCCGGCCGCCAAGCCCCACCGCATCGCCGGCTCCGAGGCGAAGGCGTCCGCCCCCTGCCCCTGCCCCTGCCCCTGCCTTTGCCCGAACGACCGGGGGTGCCGAGAGCGCGTCTCCGAGCATCCTCTATTTCAGGGAAACCCGGAAACGGCCGAGGGCTAAAGCGAAGAGAGCGGCGCCGATCGCAAGCAGCGCGACGAGTTGCGGCCACACGACGTCCAATCCAGCTCCGCGATAAAGGATCGCCTGTGCCAGCATCACGAAATGGGTGTTGGGCGCGGCGAGCATGATGTTCTGGATAATCTCGGGCATGCTTTCCCGCGGCGTCATCCCTCCCGAAAGAACCTGCAGCGGCAGCAGCACCAGCATGAGCAGGAGTCCGAACTGCGGCATGGAGCCCGCAAGCGTCGCCAGGAAGATTCCGAGCGAGGTCGTGGCGAAAAGCT
This sequence comes from Faunimonas pinastri, assembly GCF_900110915.1. Taxonomy (GTDB): domain Bacteria; phylum Pseudomonadota; class Alphaproteobacteria; order Rhizobiales; family Afifellaceae; genus Faunimonas; species Faunimonas pinastri. Next base: position 684,339 of record NZ_FOFG01000001.1, on the reverse strand, counting down.
GGAGCGCGGTGCCGAGCAGGAATAGCGCGATCGATCCCTCGACCGGGACATGGAGAACGCCCTGCACCACGACGATTATGGCGAAGGCGGAGGCAGCGAAGACAACCAGGCCCATGGACCAGATCTTGCCGCACATGATCTCGAAGGGCGTAACCGGCATCACCAGAAGATGCTCGATCGTTCCGTGCTCGCGCTCGCGGATCAGGGCCGTTCCCGTCAGGATGATGGCAAGCATGGTGACGCTGTTGATGACATTCATCACCGCCCCGAACCAGGAGTTCTTGAGCTCGGGATTGAACCGCGCCCGGAGGGCCAGATCCACCGCGGGCGTCGCCGAGCCTCGGTAATGCTGGACGAACTCCGTCACTTCGGCGGTGACGATGCTTTGAATATAGCCGCTCCCCGTGAACGCCTGCGACATACGCGTGGCATCGACGTTCAGCTGTATCGAGGGAACGCGGCCGGCAAGCACATCCCGCTGGAAGTTGCTGGGAATATCGAGCGCGAAGGTATCGAAGCCCGCATCCATCCGGCGGTCCATCTCGGAGGCGGTGATAAGTTCCGGACGGGAGAAATAGGGCTCGCTGAAGGCGCTGGCGATGCGGGCAGACAGCGGCGACTGGTCTTCGTCCACGATGGCGACGGGCGCGTGGCTCAGCGTCTCCGGCATTGCGGTGGCCGCCGTGTAGATCGACAGAGTAAAGGCATAGACGATCAGCACCAGCAGCATCGGGTCTCGAACGAGACCACGCAGTTCCTTGATGCCGAGCTGCAGGATGTTGGAGATCTGCATCGCTCAGCTCGCCTGCTTCTTGAGAAGGAACGCGCTGGCGAGGAGCAGGATCGGACCTGCCAGCAGCAGCGGGATGAAGGCGGATGTCAGGGCGCCGAAATCCAGTCCCTTGGAGAAGGTGCCGCGCGCGATCGTGATGAAATAGGTCGCCGGATAGATCTTGCCGATGAAGGCGCCGGCGCCCTGCAGCGACGAAACCGGATCGATCATTCCGGAATACTGCACGGCAGGTAACAGCGTCAGGATTGCCGTACCGAAGATCGCGGCTATCTGGCTGCTCATGAAGGTCGAGATCAGGAGCCCGAACCCGGTCGCCGCAAAAACATAAAGGAGCGCGGCGACGGCAAAGGCCAGGAAGCTGCCGGTGAAGGGCACCCCGAAGACGAAGATGCCGAAGCCTGTCAGGAGCAGGAAATTCAGCATCGCCAGAGCGACATAGGGAAGCTGCTTGCCGATCAGGAACTCCAGCCTGGTGGCGGGGGTCACGTACAGGTTCACGATCGACCCCAGCTCCTTCTCCCGGACCACGCTCAGCGCCGCCAACATCGACGGGATCATGAGGAGAAGCAGCGGGATCACGGCGGGAACCATCGCGACCAGGCTGGCGATATCCGGGTTGTAGCGGAAGCGCGTCTCCAGATCGAAGTTGCCGGTCACCGCCGCGTCGCCCAGGAGCTGCCGCGCCTTTTGCGTCAGCCAGCTTGCGTGCATGCCCTGCACATAGCCGCGCACGGTCTCCGCCCGCTGCGGCATGGCCCCGTCGATCCAGGCCCCGACCTGAACCTCGTGGCCTCGCGCGATGTCGCGGGCAAATCCCGGCGGGATTTCGATGGCGAGGCTGAGTTCACCGTTTCGCATGCGGCGGTCGAGATCGGCATAGTCAGCGATCGGCGGCCGTTCCTCGAAGTATCGGGAGCCGGCGATATCGAGGATGTATTCCTCGCTGCTTGTCGTCTGGTCGTGGTCGAGAACGGCGAAGGTCAGGTTCTCGACATCCATGTTGATGCCGTAGCCGATGACGAACATCAGCATCACGCTTCCCAGGAGAGCCAGCGTCGCGCGGACCGGATCCCGGCGCAGTTCCAGCGCCTCGCGGCGCGTATAGCTGAACATGCGCCGGAAATCGAAAAATCGCCGGTGTGCGGTTCTCGCCGCGACCGCCGCCGCTCGCGGGAGGGAAGCCGCGGAAGCGGGGGCAACCGGAACAGGCGCGCTCCGGTCGGCCAGACCGATCGCATCCTGGAGATAGCCGATGAAAGCTTCCTCCAGCGAAGAACTGCCTCGTTGCTTCACGATCCCGGCGGGAGTGTCGCTGACGAGGATCTTGCCCGCATTCATCAGCGAGATGCGGTCGCAGCGCTCGGCCTCGTTCATGAAATGGGTCGAGATGAAGATCGTCACCCGGTCCTTGCGGGCGAGATCGACGAGGATCTGCCAGAGGCTGTCCCGGGCCACCGGATCCACGCCGGAAGTCGGCTCGTCGAGAATCAGGATCTCCGGCGCATGCACCATGGCGACGGCCAGCGACAGGCGCTGGCGCACGCCGAGCGGCAGCGCGTCCGGCAGTTCGTCCATGACGCCCGGAAGATCGAACCGCCGCGCCATCTCAGCGACGCGCGCGGGGATCGTGTCCGGCGGCAATTGAAACAGTTTCGCGTGCAGCGTCAGATTTTGCCGCACGGTGAGTTCGGAATAGAGAGAGAAGGCCTGGGACATGTAGCCGACGCGGCGGCGGGTCTGCAGATCGTCGGGATCGACGTCCTTGCCGAACAGGCGCGCAGTGCCTTCGCTGGCCGCCAGCAATCCCGTCAGCATCTTCATGGTCGTGGTCTTGCCGCAGCCATTGGAGCCGAGGAAGCCGAAGATCTCACCCCGCCCGATCCGCAGGTCGACATGATCCACGGCAACGAAGTCGCCGAAGCGCATCGTCAGTCCATCGGCTTGGATGGCGACGTCATCCGTCCCGTCCGCGGTGCGGGGGGGAATGACGACAGGCATGTGGCCCCGGCGCTTTTCCTCCGGCAGCAGCGCGATGAAGGCCGCATCCAGCGATGCGGTGCCCGTCTTGGCCAGAAGCTCGCTCGCATGCCCGGTCGCGAGCACATGGCCACCTTCCATTGCCGCGAGCCAGTCGAAGCGGGCGGCCTCCTCCATGTAGGCCGTCGCGACCAGGACGCTCATGCCGGCGCGGCTGGCGCGGATCTCGTCGATCAGATCCCAGAACTGGCGCCGCGACAGAGGATCGACGCCGGTGGTCGGCTCGTCCAGAATCAGCAGGTCGGGATCGTGAATCAGGGCGCAGCAAAGCCCGAGCTTCTGCTTCATGCCGCCGGACAGCTTGCCGGCCGGACGGTCGGCGAAGCGGCTGAGGCCGGTGCTCTGGAGAAGATCCCGGATGCGCTGCTCGCGCTCTTGCCTGTCCTGGCCGAAGAGCCGGCCGAAGAAGTCGACATTCTCGAAGACCGAAAGCGTCGGATAAAGATTCTTTCCGAGCCCCTGGGGCATGTAGGCGATGCGCGGCCCCACGCGCGTGCGATGGGCTCCCTGCGCGATATCGCCGCCCAGCACCTCGACCGTCCCGTCCTGCACCGCACGGGCACCGGCGATCAGGGACAGGAGCGTAGACTTGCCCACCCCGTCCGGCCCGATCAGGCCGACCATGCAGCCAGCGGGAAGGTCCAGATCGATCCCGTCGAGCGCGCGCGTCTTGCCGTAGGAATGGCTGACATCCTTCAGGCGCACGACCGGGGCCGGCGAGCCGCGCCCCGTACCGTCAGCGGGCGCATCGCTCATTGGGCGAGCTTGCCTTGCAGGTTGGCCGGCCACTCCGCGTCGGGATCGAGGCGGACATAGGCCATGCCCGGCAGCCCGGTCTTCACCTGGCGGATATATTTCTTCAGGAGCTCAGGCGAGATGCGAGCGCGAATGCGGAACATCAGCTTCTGCCGTTCCTCCGCGGTTTCCACCGTCTTCGGCGTGAACTGAGCCACGTCGGCCACGAAGGTCACCTTCGCCGGAAGCACATATTGGGGCGCCGCATCGAGGATCAGGCGCACATCCGAGCCGATCGCCACCTTTCCAGCCTGCTCGGTCGGCAGGAAGAAGGTCATGTAGACGTCGCCGAGATCCACGAGGTTCAGCACGCGCCCTCCCGCAGAGAGGACTTCGCCCGGCTGAGCCACCCGGTACTGCACGCGACCGTCGCGCGGGGCCTTGAGGGCGCTGTCCTCGATGTCGGCCTGGATTCGCTCGATCGTCGCCTTTGCCGCTTCCACGGATGCTTTGGCGTCGATCACCTGGGACTGGGCGGCACTGATGGCGGCGTCACTGGCGGCCAGTTGCGCGTTGGCGGCGCCGACGGCGGCCTTGGCTCCCTGCGCCTTGGCCCGGTCGTCGTCCAGCGTCTGGCGCGACACGTTATCGTTGGCGGCCAGCTTGACGGAACGCCCCAGCCGGCCCTCGGCGGCATCCTGCTCCGCGACGCGCTGGGCCACGACGGCGACCGCCGCCGTCCGCTCGGCCTGACGTTGCGTCACCATGCTGCCGGCGGTCTGTACCGAGATTTCGGCACGCTGGAGCTGCGCTTCGGCTTCGCGATGCTGCGCATCGAGCTGTTGCGTATCCATGCGGGCAAGCACCTGGCCGGCCGTGACGAAGGCTCCTTCGTCCACCTCGATCTTGCTGATACGGCCGGCTGTCCGTGTGGAGATATCGATCTCCGTAGCCTCGATGCGGCCGTTGCCGCTGGCGATGCTCCGGGGCAGTTCGCCCGGCTTGAAGTGCTGCCAGCCATAATAGGCCCCGATGGCGACAAGCAAGGCGACTATCAGTCCAAGCCACCTCTTTTTCAGCCCCGCCATGCACGATCCCTTCAAAAAAAAACAACGGCCAACCGGCCCCGGTGCCTCGGTCATTCGCCGGAATGCGACGATTTCAGGCACCCGAGCCACGACATACATGCGATCCTGCGACCGCACATTGACCTGAGTCAACAGCTGTTGACATTTTCAACCGGAACGGTGGCCAAGGTCTGACGCTTGAGCAACATGGGCACGCATCCAGGAACGAACATGAAGACGCGGGATCACATTCTTCAGGCCGCGACATTGCGGTTTTCCCAGTGCTCCTATGAGGAAATGAAGCTCCGGGACATCGCCGACGATGTCGGGGTCGATGTGGCGCTCGTCCATCGGGCGTTCGGCTCCAAGGAGCGGCTCTTCGCGGAGGTCCTGAAGAGCGTGATGCGGCCGGAGGGATGGCTCGATGGCGATCTTGCCGATCTGATCCCGCACATGGCGCGCCGTGTACTGGCGGATCGCTCGTCTCGATTGGGGACCGTGGACCCGCTTCAGATCGTGGCTCGCTCCATCGCGAGCCCGAAGGCACGGGAGTTGATCCGGGATGCCGTGCTGAATGACTTCATCCGGCCCGTTTCGGCCAAGCTGAGCGAAGCCGATCAACACGACGCGACGCTCTTCACCGCATGCCTCTTCGGCATCAGCCTGATGCAGCATGTGGTCGGCCTCGATCTTTCGAGCGAGGAGACGCGCCCTGCGGACGAGAAGAAAGTGGAGAAAGTGCTTGCCGCATGCCTTGCGGAATGACGCCGCTACAAGCCCGCCCGCACCGGCGCCAAGCGCGCGACAGCTATCTGGCGACTGAGATCCCCGACAATTCTCGCACCGACAGCAGGAGCGCACGCGGGCCGGCGGCCTGCCCCGCTCACGTGAGCAGGCGGCCGACCGCCGGAGGATCGAAGCCCGCCCTGCAAGCACCAACGCTCGCTGACCCGGGGACCGCTGCTTCGGCGAGCGGTTGAGGCTCGCCGCCGCCTCTAGAACAAGCCTTCCACCTCGCCCGCGTCGGTGAGGTGGATGTGCTCGGCGGCGGGATGGCGCGGCAGGCCGGGCATGGTCAGGATGTCGCCGCAGATGGCGACCAGGAAGCCCGCGCCGGCCGCCAGACGGACGGAGCGCACATGCACCACATGATCCGTCGGCGCACCGAGCTTCGACGGGTCTGTGGAGAACGAGTACTGCGTCTTCGCCATGCAGACCGGCAGGTGGCCATAACCATCCTCCTCGAACCGCTGCAATTCGCGCAGCGCCAGCGGCTCGGCCGTGACCCCCGCGCCGTGGTAGATCTTCTCCACCACCGTCTCGATCTTGCCGAGGAGGCTCATCTCGTCGGGATAAAGCGGATGGAAGGTCGCCTCGCCGCTGTCGACGAGTTCCGCGACCTTGCGCGCCAGTTCCAGCGCTCCGGCCGAGCCCTCCGCCCAGTGGCGGCAGAGGATCGCCTCGACGCCCGCCTCCCGCGCGGCGACCTTCACGACCTCGATCTCGGCATCGGTGTCGGTTCCGAAATGGTTGATCGCCACCACCACCGGCACGCCGTATTGAAGACAGTTGGCCACGTGGCGCTTGAGGTTGACGGAGCCACGCCGCACCGCCTCGACATCCTCGCGTCCGAGATCGGACTTGGCGACGCCGCCATTCATCTTCAGCGCCCGCACCGTCGCGACGACGACCGTGGCCGCGGGCCGGAGCCCCGCCTGCCGGCACTTGATGTCGAAGAACTTCTCCGCCCCGAGATCGGCGCCGAAGCCCGCTTCCGTCACGACATAGTCGGCAAGCTTTAGCGCGGCGCGTGTCGCCACCACGGAGTTGCAGCCATGGGCGATGTTGGCGAACGGGCCGCCATGCACGAACGCGGGATTGTTCTCCAGCGTCTGCACGAGGTTCGGCAGCATCGCATCGCGCAGCAGCACGGCCATGGCGCCGTCCACCTTCAGATCGCGGGCGTGCACGGCCGTCCGGTCGAAGCGGTAGCCGATGACGATGCGGCCGAGGCGCTCCTTCAGGTCTTTCATGTCGGCGGCGAGGCAGACGATCGCCATCACTTCCGAGGCGACCGTGATGTCGAAGCCGCTTTCGCGCGGCACCCCGTTGGCCGGCCCGCCGAGCGACTGCACGATGTCCCGGAGCGCGCGGTCGTTCATGTCGACCACGCGGCGCCAGACGATCCGGCGGGGATCGAGCCCCAGCTCGTTGCCCCAGTGGATATGGTTGTCGATCGCCGCCGCCAGCAAATTGTGGGCCGTGGTGATGGCGTGGAAGTCGCCGGTGAAATGGAGGTTGATGTCCTCCATCGGCACCACCTGCGCATGGCCGCCGCCGGCCGCGCCGCCCTTCTGCCCGAAGCAGGGCCCGAGCGAGGGCTCGCGCAGGCAGATGGCCGTCCGCCTGCCCAGCGCCGAAAGACCGTCGCCGAGGCCGACGGTGGTCGTGGTCTTGCCCTCGCCCGCCGGCGTCGGGTTGATCGCCGTCACGAGGATCAGCTTGCCGTCCGGCCGCCCGCCGAGATCGCGCAGGAAACCCGCATCGATCTTCGCCTTGTCCCGGCCATAGGGGATCAGCGCCTCCGGCGGAATGCCCAGCCGGGCCGCCACATCCGCGATCGGACGCTTCACCGCGCCCCGCGCAATCGAGAGGTCGCTCTGCGCTTCAGCCAATCGAAAAACTCCAGTTCGTCAAAAGGATGGGCGCACTAGGCGCCCGGATGGCCGTAGACCCGGCCGGCATAATCCGTCGTCAGCTTACCCTGCCGGAGGTCTTCCGCCACAGCCCCGGGATCGCGATCCGCCGCCGGTCCGTAACCGCCGGCTCCCGCCATCTCGAAGCGAAGCACGTCGCCGCTCATGAAGCGACGTGTGAACTTGGAAGGCAGCGCCTCCTCCTTCTCCGTGCCGGGATTGAGGATCGACACCGCGCCGGCACCGCCGCCGCCGCCGAAGATCCCCCAGGGCTGCGACTTGAAGCGGTCGGATCGGACCTGCACCTGCACGTCGTCGGAGAGGAGCCGGTACTGGCGAACCATGCCCAGCGCGCCGCGATACTGTCCCTCGCCGCCGGTATCGGGCAGGAAGCCGTATTCCTCGATGCGCAGCGGATGCTCCGCCTCGATCAGCTCGACCGGGACATTGGCGAGGTTGCCGATGCAATAAGGCCCGGCGTCCTGCCCGTCGGAATCGGGACCGCCGCCCAGGCCCGTATTGTTGTGGAATTCCAGATGCAGGAAACGGCGGCCGCTGGCGTCGTTGCCGGAGGCCGCGATCGCGAATTCCGAACCGCCGGCGCAGGCCGGCATCCGGCCGGGCAGGAGCAACGCCAGCGCGCCGAGCACGATGGAGCGGAGGCGGAAACCGACCTGCCCGCGCGAACCGACGGCGGCCGGGAACTTCACGTCCACGAATGTGCCGTGGCGGGTCTTCACATGGATCGCGCGGTAAAGGCCGGCATTGTTGGGAATGGCGGCTCCCAAGACCGTGCGGATCGCGGCATAGGCGCAGGAGACGGTGAAGGCGCGGTTGCAGTGCACCGCGCCGCCTTTGTCGTCGTCGGTCTCGCTGAAATCCGCCTCGATCTCGTCGCCCTTCTTGGTGAGCTTGAGATGGATGCGGATCGGGCCGTTGCCCACGCCGTCGTCGTCGTTCCATTCGACGAACTCGACCACGCCGTCCGGCAGCGCCGCGAGATCGGCGCGGGTGAGCGCCTCCGCATAGTCGATGAGATCGGCGAGATACGCCTTGAGCTCGGCCGGCTCCCAGCTCGCGGCGAGCTTCGTGACCTCGATCGCGGCCTGATCGAGCGCGGCCAGCTGGGCGCGCACGTCGCCGACGACGCGGTCGGGAACGCGGGTGTTGAACTCGATGATGCGCATCAGCGTATCGTTGAGCCGACCCTTCTCGACGATCTTCACCGGCGGGATCCGCAGGCCTTCCTCGAAGACCTCCATGCTGTCGGCGGCATTGCCGCCCGGCACCCGGCCGCCGAGATCGCTGTGGTGCAGGATTAGGCTGACGAATGCGATACGCTCGCCGTTGCGGTAGACCGGCTTGAACGTGAAGATGTCGTTGAGATGGCTGCAGCCGGAATAAGGATCGTTGCTGGCCAGCACGTCGCCCTCATGGATGTCGTCGCCGAAATGCTCCAGGCAGGCTGCCAGCGCCGGCATCACCACGCCGAGATGGACAGGCACGGCCAGGCCCTGAGCCACGAGTTGTCCCTCCCCGTCGCAGATCGCGGCGGAGAAATCCATGCTGTTCTTGACGTTCGAGGTACGCGCCGTGCGCGTCACCATCACGAGCGCGTTGTCGGCGGTCGTCACGAGCGCGTTCTTCAGGAGTTCGCGACGGATCGGATCGATCGTGATCATTGCACCTTCTCCCGGGCCACACGGCCGATAATGACGTTGTTCCAGCTGTCGATCGCGGCCTGCCAGCCAGGCAGCACCACGACGGTCGTGTCGTATTCCTCCACGATCAGCGGGCCGGCGAGCGGCTCCGCCGTCAGCGCGCGGCGCGGCAGGACCGGCGTATCGATCCAGCCCGCCTCGCCAAAGAAAGCCTGCCGCCGGTAAGGTTCGGGGCTCTTTTCCGCGCCCCGTTCCACGCGGTCGGGCATGCGCGGCTGCTCGGGCACGCCTTGCGCGACCAGCTTCAGCGAGACGAACTGGATCGCCTCCCTCGGCGAGGAATAGCCGAAGACGTTCTGGTGCTCGGCGTGGAAGCGGGCCGCCAGCGTCGCCAGCACGTCGCCCTCGGCCGGGATCTCCAGCGTCAGCGGCGCCGTCTGGCCGACATAACGGATATCCGCGAAGAGCGTCATGCGACGGCGGCCGTCCTCGGCGAAGCCTTCCGAACGCAGCATCTCCAGCCCGCGCTCGCGCAGCGGCGCGGCGGCGCGGTCGAGCATGTCGAGATCGACATCCTCGTAGCGGCGGTAGAAGGCGCCGACCAGCTGGTGCTCGACATCGGCGAAGAGCATGCCGAGGGCGCTGAAGAGACCCGCGACGGGCGGTACGACGATGTGCGTCATGCCCGCTGCCTCGGCGAGCGAGCAGGCATGCACCGGGCCGTTGCCGCCGATGGCCAGCATCGCATATTGCGAGGGATCGCGCCCCTTCTCCGAGGAGACGCCGCGCAGCGCCCTGAGCATCGTGGCATCGGCGATGGCGTGGATGCCGTACGCGGTATCGGTGGCCGAAAGCCCTACCCTTTCGCCAAGCGCGGCGATGGCGGCGCGGGCGCCGTCGAGATCGACCTCAAGCTCGCCGCTGACCAGGGCTTTGGGATTGAGATAGCCAAGGACGAGGTTGGCGTCCGTCACGGTCGGCTGCTCGCCGCCCCGGCGATAGGCGACCGGTCCCGGCTCGGCGCCGGCGCTGCGCGGCCCGACCAGCAGGCCGCCGGCGACGTCGCTGGCTGCGATGCTGCCGCCACCCGCGCCGACTTCCGCGATATCGATCGTCGGCACCTGCACGGGATAACCCGCGCCCTTGATCATGCGCGTGCCGAGCGCCGCGCCGCCGCCGACTTCCGTCTCCGGGCAGAGCGCGTAGGCGTTGTTCTCGATGACGGTCGCCTTGGCCGTCGTGCCACCCATGTCGAACACCAGCATGTCGGGAATGCCGATCTTGCTGCCGAGCCGCTGGCCACCGAGCACACCGGCGGCGGGACCGCTTTCGATGATGTCGATCGGCTGTCGCGCGACGACGTCGCCCGGCGAGATGCCGCCGCTCGACTGCATGATCATCAGCGGGGCCTTGATGCCGAGCCGGTCCAGCCGCGCCTTCAGGGAGGAGACGTAGCGCTCCACGACCGGGCGGATGTAGGAGTTCACCACCGTCGTGCTGGTGCGCTCGTATTCGCCGAGCTGCGGCAGCAGGTCCACGGACGCGGTGACGGGAACGCCCGGCAGCCGGTCGGCGAGGAAAGCGGCCGCGCGGCGCTCGTGCTCGGCATTGACGTAGGAGTTGATGAAGGTAACCGACAGCGCCTCCACGCCCTCGTGCCGGAAGGTCTCGGCGGCGCGGGCCAGATCCGCCTCGTCGAGCGGCTTAAGCACCGAGCCGTCGGAGGCGATGCGCTCGTCGACTTCCAGGCGCAGCCGGCGCTCCACCAGCGGGTCCGGCTTCTTGTAGGTGAGGTCGTAGAGGCGAGGCGTGCGGAAGCGGCCGATCTCCAGAACGTCGCGGAAGCCCCGCGTCGTCAGCAACCCGGCCTTTGCGCCCTTGCGCTCGATGATCGTGTTGGTCGCCACCGTCGTGGCGTGCACGAATTCGCCGATCTCGGCCGCGTCGACGCCGACTTCCGCGAACAGGGCCGCCACGCCCGTCTCGATGCCCTGGCTGTAGTCCTTCGGCGTGGAAAGGACCTTCTTGCTGAAGATCGTGCCGTCGTCGCGCATCAGGACCACGTCAGTGAACGTGCCCCCGATATCGACCCCGAGGCGATAGGATGATGCTGTCATTGTGTGTCCTGTGAACGAGGGCGGCGAGTTGAATGAGGGGGCCGCGGGATCAGCGCAGGCGGGCGCCGGACGGAATGCGCCAGACCTGCTCGACGCGGCCGTGGCGGATCGCGAAGATTTCGCTGTGGAGGTGGACGGTCGTGTCGGCGTAGCCGACGACGAAGCGCATGCGGTCGCCGACGCGCGGCAGGCTGCTCGGCTCCCGCAGCTCGATCTTGCCGTGCTCGGCGGAGAAGCCGAGGCTCGCGACGGGCGGGATATCGAGCGGGATCGGCATGCCCGCGTCGCTGCTCATCGCCTTTTTCCCCGCGTCGCAGATGACGCGCGTCGGGTTCGGCCGGCTCGTCACGGTCGACAGCAGCGTCAGGCCGTATTCGACCGGAACGTTGTAGATCGTGCGGTAGCGTACATCGCCGAAGATGCCGCCGCCGGCCTGGATCTCAGTCACGCCGGGAATGGCGGCGGAGAAGCGGTAGGTGCCCGTCCCGCCGCAGCTGACGATCCCGACCGGGATACCCGCCGCGCGGCAGAGATCGGCGCTGGCGACGAGCTGGCCGACGGCCTCCTCGATGGCGCCGCGCTTCTCGTCCTGATCCTCGATGCGGGTGGTGTGGCCTTCCCAGGTCATCACGCCGGCAAAGTGCAGCGACGGATGGCCTGCGATGATGCGGGCAAGCTGAAGCACCGGTTCTCCCGGCTGGACCCCGGCTCGCCGGGTCCCCGTATCGACCTCGATCAGAACCCGGAGAACAACGTTCTCCCGCGCCGCTTCATCGGCCAGCGCCTGCACGTTGTCCTCGCCGTCGACGCAGACGGCCACGTCGACGCGCTTTCGCAGGCCGATCAGCCGCGCCACCTTGATCGGCCCGGCGATCTGGTTGGCGATCAGGATATCGGCAATGCCCGCATCCGCCATCGCTTCCGCTTCGGAGAGCTTGGCGCAGGTGATGCCGATCGCGCCGGCGGCGATTTCGAGACGTGCCACATCGGGGGATTTGTGCGGCTTGCAATGCGGCCGCCAGGCGACGCCGTGCTGGGCGCAGAAGCCGGCGATCCGCGCGACGTTCGTTTCCATCACGTCGAGGTCGACCAGCAGCGACGGCGTATCGAGCGCGTCCGGCGTGCAGCCGACGAGGCTTTCGGGGTTCGTCATGCCGCCCGCGCCTCCGTCCGGCAGGCGAGGAAGGACCGCACGAGGTCGCGCGCGTCTTCCTGCTCGTCGAGATGCAGGGCAATGCGCTCCAGCGCGGCGATGGCGGCGGCGTCCTCGCCGAGCCCCCAGTTGAGGCAGTTCCGGAACTTCGCCAGCACCTCCGCCTCGCTCATCGGATCGTTCGGCGCGCCCTTGATGGTGAGGCGGGTGCTCTCGATCGTGCTGCCGTCCCGGAGTTGCAGCCGAACGCGCGCCGGGGCGATCGCCGTCGGCTCGAAATCGGCGGCCTCGCGTGTCTCCAGCCGGGCTGCGAAGGCCACGTCCGCTGCCCGGATCCGCTCCGGCAGAAAGGTCGGGATCGTCACCTCGCCGTCCCTGAGCGCGGCGGCGAAGGTGTAGGCCGCGTTGAACTGGGCGTGGACCACGGGGTTGGGATGGCTCCGGTCGAAGGCGGCGCCGACGATCTGTCGGTTGACGCGGCCAAGCTCGATCGTGCCGCTCTCGATGTCGTCGCCCGTCAGCCCCTCGCGCCGGAGATCGCGCGCCAGCTCGATGACCGTGTGGGTGCAGCGGCAGCACGGATAGGGCTTCATGCTGAGATCGCGGAGGTGCCACTCCGTCCCGAGCCCGTCGGTCAGGATTTCCGGGCGGACTTCGCCGCGCTCATGGAGATTGAAGAGGCCGGCCTCGCCTTCCAGGAAGCGCCACGGCCCGGTCAGCCCATGCCGGGCCATCTGCGCCGCGAGAACGCCATTGCGGGCGGCGAAGCCCGGGCCGAGGCGCTTGGCGAGCGCCCCGTCGGCGATGAACTGCGTGGTCCCGCTCATCTGCACGAAGGCGATGCCCAGGGCATGGACCATCTGCTCTGCATCGAGCTTGAGCACCTTGCCGGCGGCAGCGGCGGCGGCAAGCGAGCCGAGCGCCGTCGTCGGATGCCAGCCCTTGCCGAGCGAATTGTAGCAGGCAAGGCCGAGCCGGCAGAAAAGCTCCACCCCCACGGCGATGGCGGCCAGCGCGTCGCGGCCATGCACCATTTCTTCGGCCTCCACGGCGGCAAGGACAGCCGGCAGCACGACGCAGAATACATGCACGCGTGCGGGGTCGTGCTGGTCGTCGAAATCCAGGCTGTGAGCGGCGGCGGCATTGGCGAGCGCGGCGGTCGCCGGGTTCGCCGTCCGGCCGTTCAGCAGCAGCGTCGCCGATCCGCCCAGCTCCCATTCGCCCAGCGCCGCCAGCAGGTTCTCCATGCCGGGAGCATGGGTGGCCGCGCCGATGACCCCGATGGTGTCGAGCACGAAGGCGCGCGTCGTGGCGAGCACGTCTTCCGGGATGTCCTCATAGCGGATCGCGGTCAAGGCGGTGGCGATCGCCCGCCCGATCGGGGACGATGAAGAGGGTTCGGGGGTCATGATTCAGGCTTCCAGATCGTGCCGGAGGAGCTCCGAAATCTCGCGGCGGAGGCGGAGAAATTCCGGATCGAGCTTCATGTCGTCGTGCCTTGGGCGGGCAAACGGCACCTTGATTTCGCTGAGCACCCGGGCCGGACGCTTGCTGAAGACGAGGATTCGATCGGCGAGATAAAGCGCCTCCTCGATGCCGTGCGTGACGAAGAGAACCATCTTCGGCTCGGCTTCCCAGATCCGCACCAATTCGTCCTGCAGGATGTCCCGGGTCTGCACGTCGAGCGCGCCGAAGGGCTCGTCCATGAGCAGGAGGCTCGGCTGGATGCAAAAGGCGCGGGCGATGCCGACGCGCTGCTGCATGCCGCCGGAAAGCTGGTGCGGCCAGGCATTCTCGAAGCCCCTGAGCCCGACAAGCTCAAGATAATGCCGTGCCCGCTCCAGCCGTTCGGCCTTGCCGACGCCCTTGACCTGCAGGCCGAAGGCGATGTTCTCGATCGCGGTCCGCCAGGGAAAGAGGTCGGCTCCCTGAAAGACCATGCCCCGTCCCGAGCCCGTGCGCCCGGTGATGTCCTCGCCGTCCAGCACGACCCGGCCGCTGTCGGCGGGGATCAGGCCGTTGATGATCTGCAGCAGCGTGGACTTGCCGCAGCCGGAGGGGCCGAGCAGGGCCACGAACTCGCCCTGCTCCACTTCGAGCGACTGGTCCACGAGGACCGGAACGGTGCCGAACGTCTTGGAGATGCCCGTGACGGAGAGATGAGCCATGTCAGGCGAGTTCTTTCAGGGCCTGTTCGAGGTAGGTCCGGTCGATCACCTTGCCGAGGTCGAGCGTGCCCTTCAGGGCCCCGGCCTGCTTGTAGACAGGCATGATCTTGGCGAACGCGTCCGGGTTCAGCTGCTCCATGTCGCTGAACGCCTTGATCTCACCGGTGAGCTGCTGCCAGACCGGCTTCAGGAGCGTATCGTCCGCCGCCTTGAGATCCTTGGAAGAGGCGTACTTTCCGACCTGCGTCTTGTACCAGGCATAGTCGCTGTCGGTCTTGCGGAAGGCGGTGAGCGAGGCCTTCAGCACGGCCACGGCGGCCTTCTTGTTTTCGTCGGCCTTAAGCCAGCCGGACGTCGCCATGATGACCGCGCTGAACCAGTCGTCGTATTCCTTCCAGGGCGTGACCAGCACCTGGTAGTTGCCGCGCGCCTTGATCTGCTCGGCCTGCTCGATATGCATTGGCACCGCGTCGACGCGGCCGGCGAGCAGCGCCCGCGCGCGGTCGCCCGAGCTGCCCATCTCGATGAAGTTCACCTTCTGCGGATCGATGCCCTGCTTGGCGAGCGCGCCCAGCACCATGACGTACATGAAGTCGCCGATGCTGTTGACGGCGATCGTGCCGCCCCTGTCGGCAATGTCGGCGAGGCTCTTCGTCTTGTCCGCGTTGCTGACGATCACCTGGTCGGTGTTGTTGTAGGACAGCCCGATGATTTTCAGGTCCGCCCCCGCTTCTGCGGCGGCGAGCGTGGAGGCGATGTCCGCGTCGCCCATGTCGGCGGCGCCGGCGATCACTTCCTGCGCGATCTGCGGGATCTTGGCGGTCGGACGCATCTCCGCCGGCGCGAAGCCCGCGATCTCGCCCAGCCCGGATCGCAGCGCGGACTGCAGCGGCACGTTCACGGCCGAGGCGGAGGCCAGCGTGTTGATCTTCAGGACACGGGCGTCGGCAGCCATGGCGCGGGAGCCCGCCCCCAGCATGACGACACCTGCTCCGCAAAGTCCCGCGCGCAGAAGATCGCGTCGGTTCATGGCGTCAAACATCATCGTTCCCCTTTATTGTCGTCGATTGTTGCTTGAGCCCGGATCAGCCGCCGGTGCGGCTCGCGTACCAGGGCGCGGCACGCCCCGCGACACGACGCAGGAGTTCCGTCGCCCCGGCGCTGACCAGCATCAGGACGACGATCAGGCCGAAGAGCGGAGCGGTGGAGAGGTCGAGGCCGGCATTGTTCAGAAGCCCGCCGAAGCCGGCGCCGATGAACATTTCCGCCGTCACCATGGCGCGCAGGGCATGGATCAGGCCGATGCGCGCGGCGATCAGCAGGTAGGGATAGAGCGCCGGCAGGATGACGAAGCGGAAGCGCTGGAAGTCGCTGGCGGAAAAGGATTTCGCCACGTCGAGCAGGCGCGGCGACACGGCGCGCGCGGCCTCGGTGATCGACACGACCACGTACCAGAGCGTCGCCACGAAGACGATGCAGGTGCGGAACAGAAGACCCCGCCCCATCAGGATGATGAGCAGCGGCACCAGCGCCGCCGCCGAGACGACGATGAACATCGAGGCCCAGGGCTTCACCACGGTGAAGACCGGACGCGACCGACCCATGGCGATGCCGAGCGGAATGCCGACGGCCAGCGCCAGGAGATAGCCGATCATCATCTGCCCGATCATCAGGCCGAGAGCGGGCCAGAATTCAGGATCGGTGAGGGTTTCCGGCAGCGCTTTCGCCACCTGCACCGGCGTTGCCACGAGGGCGTCGCCGAGATGCATGCCGACGGCCTGCCACAGGATCAGGACCAGAACGATGCCGAGGATATTCGTCGTGAGCCGCCCGAGCTGCATCAGCCCCTCCCCGGTCGCCAGGTGCAGATGCGAGCCTCGACCAGGAGGAGGATCTCCTGCAGGAGGAGCCCCAGCAGGCAGAGCACGAAGAGGACGCCCAGCACGGCCGCGCTGTCGAAATGGGCGGCCGCCTGCTTCATGATGGAACCAAGGTTCACGGCCGCGAGGAAGAGTTCCGCCGTGATCATCGCGTTGACCGCGCGCACCGCGCCGATGCGCAGCGCCGTGAAGACGAAGGACAGGCTTTCCGGCAGGAGGACGTAGCGAACGTTCTGCCAGCGCGTCGTGCCGAAGGAGCGGCCGACATCGAGCAGCCTGCGGTCGGCGTTCCGCGCGCCGACGCTGAGCACGATGATCATGTCGAACACGCACATCAGCACCACCAGGGCGACGCGAGCCTTGAAGTAGAGCCCGCACCAGATCATCAGGAACGGCGCCCAGGCGACGCTTGGAACTGCATAGACAAGCGTCACCACCGGCCCAAGCAGGTCGCCGACGAAGCGGACGCGACCCATGGCGAGACCCACGGGAAGCGCGATCAGGCAGGCGATGAGATAACCCAGGACCATGTGGCCGAGGGCTGCGACAAGCGCCTTGGGAAGGACCCCGCCGAGCGTCAGTTCACCCAGCCGCCGGAACACCGCGACGGGCGGGGCCAGGACGAAACCCGATTGCGTCGCGGCGAAGAGCTGCCACACGACAATGCCGAAAATCAGGGATCCCCAGTAGAGAGCGGCGTTCGAACGCTCCCCGAAACCGGGAATGGCGCGCGAAGCGAACGGTAATCTCCGCTTGATCAATGGGGAAGCATCTGCCTCACTCATGAGGATCCATCTTGCCGGTGCCGAGGCTTCACGTTGCGCTTGCCTCGCTCGCAAGACCGATCCTAAGGGGAGTTCGAAAGTATTGTCTAGTTGCCTATACAGATTTTTTTAAAGGGACCTCATTCCTTGCATCCCGCTGACTTCATTCCCCTTTACGCCCGCATCCAGCGCTTCCTGCGCGACGAGATCGCATCCGGACGGTTGCAGGAGGGCGACCGGACGCCTTCGGAGCCGGAGCTTGCCGAACGCTTCGGGACCACGCGCGCCACCGTTTCCCGCGCCTTCCAGGATCTCGTCTTCGAGGGCATCATCGTGCGTCGCGCCGGCAGCGGCACTTTCGTCGCGCCGCGCCGGATCAGCGCGCCGATCGACCTTACGCATGTCCGCTCCTTCGAGGAGCAACTCGCCGCCACGGGCGCGGCGATCCAGTACGAACTCGTCGGCTTTTCCCGCCGACAGGCCAGTCCTTCGGAGGCGGAAACCCTGCATCTGGACGGCGACGACAATCTCTATCTGCTCGATCGCCTCCGCGTGGTCGCGGGCAAGAAAATGAGCCTGGAGAGCCGGATCATCCCGGAGGAACTCGGCCGCCACATGACGCTCGACATGCTGCAGACCAAGTCCATGCACCGCATCCTCGCCGACGATTTCCACCTGCCGGTGCATCGCGTGGAAGGCAAGATCCGCGCCGACATCGCCAAGCCGGCGATCGCCGACCGGCTGGAGGTGAAGCGCGGCAGTCCGGTACTGATCCGCGATTACGTCCTCTTCAGCGCCGATCGCCGCCCGCTCGTCAGCGGCGAATCCATCTACCGCTCCGAATTCCAGATCGACTACCTCGTCCAGCAGGCGAACTAGGCCTCCCCCGACGCATCCCGGGAACCATTCATCCGCCGGATCGCGCCGTAGAGGCCCCGTTCGAAATCGATCACGGCGCGCGAACGCGCCCGATCCTTCAGCGAGATGATCTGCACTTCGCTCTCCTGCAGAAGCGCGTCGCTGAAGCGCAGGCTGACGAGCCGGCCCCGTTCGGCCGCCGCACGCCCGGAGAGTTCGGCAAGAATGGCGATCAGCGACGCCCGCTCCGCCAGGCCCAGCCGGAGCGGGACGGAATCGCTTTCCACCACGACGCGGAGCCGGATTCCGGCCCTCGCGGCCGCCGCCTCGATGACCTGCCGGGTCGGCGAACCCGCGGGCGCTAGCACCAGCGGCTGCCCGGCGAGATCCGCGAAGCGGATTTCCTCGCATCCGGCGAAGGAATGATGGGGCGAGACCAGCGCCACCAAAGGTTGGGTGAGCGACGTCAGCACCCGCAATGCGGGGTCGGGCGGTGGATTATAGCCGATGCCGATCTCCACGACCCCCTCCTGCACCAGCCCGACGACCTGACGTGTATTTCCGACGCGCACGTCGAAGGTGATGCCGGGATGCTTCTCCCGAAAGCGCGTGATGAGGTCGGGCAGGAGGTCGTCGGCGAACGGCTCGATGCTGGCGATCCGCACCTCGCCCGTGCTCAGCCCCTGCAGCGCGGCGATCTCGTCGCGCGCCAGCGCCACGGCGGCGAGGCTGTCCCGCGCCCGCCGCAGGAAGATCCGCCCGGCCGGTGTCGTTTCCACGCCGCGCGGCAGCCGTGAGAGCAGCGGGGCGCCGAAGGCCTGCTCAAGATTCTGGATCTGCCGGCTCAACGCCGATTGCGCGACGTGCAGGTTCTCCGCCGCCTCCCGGATGGAGCCGGCTTCCGCCACCGCCACGAAATAGCGCAGCGCTTCCAGGTTCATCATCCCTCCTGCGCCGCGTGCGATGCCGAAACGAGATCGCCCGACACCCTGAATTCGACTTGTGAGATCAGGATCGAAGCTGCCTGATGGATTGGCAAGAACAATCTTTGGACAGCGATGACGATGGGCGGTTCGTTCGGACGAGGTAAACGGCGATGATGGTCGGCATCGATGTCGGTGGAACCTTCACCGATCTGGTCGTCGCCCATCCGGAACTGGGCCTGCGCTTCGTCAAGTCGCCATCCACGCCGGACGATCCCTCGCGTGGCGTGCTGGATGCGCTGGAACTGCTGGCGGCAGACCTCGGGCGCCCCCTCGGCGAGGTCCTTGCCGATATCGAACTTTTCATCCACGGCACCACGGTCGCCACCAATATCCTCGTGCAGCGGCGCGGGGCGAAGCTCGGCCTGATCACCACCGCCGGCTTCCGCGATCTGCTGGAATTGCGCGAAGGCTCGCGCGACAACCGGTATGCCCTGCGCGTAGCGGCACCGGAGCCGATCATCGCCCGCCCCCTCCGCCGCGAAATCGGCGAGCGCACCGGCTTCGACGGCGCGGCATTGCTGCCGCTCGACCGGGACGATACGCGCCGGGCGATCGAGGATCTTCGCGCCGCCGGAGTGAACGGCGTCGTGGTC
Source organism: Faunimonas pinastri (assembly GCF_900110915.1). Lineage (GTDB taxonomy): Bacteria > Pseudomonadota > Alphaproteobacteria > Rhizobiales > Afifellaceae > Faunimonas > Faunimonas pinastri. The sequence goes on along the minus strand of NZ_FOFG01000001.1, from coordinate 664,831 downwards.
TGCCTGCTCCACGCGCACCGCAATCCGGAGCACGAGCGCGCCGTTCGCGAGTTGATCGAAGCCGCCGGCTGGTCGCCGTTCGTCTCGCTGTCGCACGAAATCCTCAACCGCGAGGGTGAATACGACCGGCTCTCGACGGCTTCGGTGAACGCCTATGTCGGCCCCGGATTGCAGACCTACCTGAACCGCCTTTTCGGCCGCCTCACCGAGCAGGGTATCCGGGTTCCGGTGCTCGTCATGCAATCGCATGGCGGCGTTCTGCCCGTCGAGGATGCCGGACGGCTGGCGGTCGGGGCGGTGACGAGCGGTCCCGCCGGGGGCGCCAAGGCCGGGGCGATGTTCGCCCGCGCGCTGGGCCTGCCCCGGCTCGTGACCTACGACACCGGGGGCACCACCACCGATGTCTGCATCGTGAATGACGGCGTGCCCGCCGAGCGCGACCGCACCGACCTCGCCGACATGCGCATCACCGCGCCGGCCATCGAGGTGAACCCGCTCGGCATCGGCGGCGGCAGCATCGCCTGGATCGACCCCGCCGGCATTCTGGAAATCGGGCCGCAAAGCGCCGGCGCGGTCCCGGGGCCCGCCTGCTTCGGCAAGGGCGGCACGCGGGCAACCCTGACGGACGCCAACCTCGTTCTGGGGCTGCTTCCCGAGACCGGTTTCCTCGGCGGCCGCTTCCAGCTCGATCTGGAACAGGCGCGCGCGGCGGTGAACCGGGACGTCGCGGAGCCGCTCGGCCTCAGCATCGAGGAAGCGGCCTGGGCGATCCATGTGCTGGCGAGTTCCCGCATCACCGAGGGTATCCGGCTGGCCACGGTGCGGCGCGGACTGGACCCGCGTGAATTCGCGATGATGTCCTTCGGCGGCGCCGGCGGTCTTCATGCCAACGAAGTCGCCCGCGACCTGCAGATCCCGTCCGTGATCATCCCCCGCTTCGCCTCGGTTCTCTCCGCGCTGGGCTTCCTCGCGGCCGATGTCCGCCGCGACCGGCAGCGGACCGTGAACGCGCCGATCAATTCCCTGTCGGCGCACGATCTGGAGACGATCTTCAAGGATCTCGCGAACGAAGCGCATGCCGCGATGTCGTCCAGCGTCGCCGGGCAGGGAGACGGCGAGACCTGGACGGACCGCGTCGCGGAATGCCGCTACGAACGGCAGATCCACACGCTGCCCATCCCCACAAAGGCAGGCGACACGCCCTTCGACCTGGAGCGGCGCTTCACCGAAACCTATGGGGAGCTCTACCAGCACTCCCATCCCGGCGAACCGGCGATCGTGGAAACCTGCCGGGTCTCCGTCTACAGCCCGCTCCCCAAGCTCGATCTGCCCCGCTACCCGGTCGAGCCCGGCGCCGATGCCGCCCGCGCTCTCTGCGGCAAGCGGCGCATCCATATCGGCCGCGAGGTGCAGGCGCCCGTCTACCGCTTCGAGTATCTCGTTGCCGGCATGACCATTGCCGGGCCCGCCCTCATCGACGCGGCTTCCACCTCGGTTCTCGTGCTGGAAGGCAGCCTCGCCAGCATCGACGAGACCGGCAGCCTTCGCATCTCGGATCAGCCCGCATGAACGCCGCGTCCTCCCGCCTCGCGCCCAACCCGCTCACCCTTGCCGTCGTCCGCAACAAGCTGAAGGCGATCAGCGAGGAGATGGTGGAGACGATGACGCGCACCTGCTTCTCGCCCATCCTCAACCAGAACCAGGACTTCTCCGCCGTCCTCTTGGATGCGGAGATCCGCACGGTCGCGCAGGCCGAACGCGTGCCGATCCACATGGGCGCCATGCCGCTCGCGGTGCGAATGATGGCGGATGCCTTCCGCGGCGACCTTGCCGAGGGCGACGTGCTGATGGCCAACGACCCCTTCTGGGGCGGCAGCCACCTGCCCGACGTGACGCTGGCGATGCCGTTCTTCCACGCCGGCGAGATTGCCTTCTGGGTGGCGCTGCGCGCGCATCAGGGCGATATCGGCGGCATCTCCGCCGGTGGCTACAGCGCGGCCGCCCGCGAGATCTGGCAGGAAGGATTGCGGCTGCCGCCGGTGAAGCTCGTCGACGGGGGGCGGCTCCGCAAGGATATCCTCCGCCTCGTCGCCACCAATTCGCGCAAGCCGGAAGACCTCGAAGGCGATCTGCTGGCGCAACTCGCGGCCGTCCGGATAGGTCACGCCCGGCTGTCGGAATTGTTCACCCGCTACCGGGGCGAAGAGGTCGCGGGCTGCGTGCAGGCCATGCTGGACGGCGGCGAAGCGGTGATGCGCGCCATGCTGGCGGGCTGCCGCGAGGGTCGCCATTCCGGCCTGAGCCACATGGAGTTCGCGCAGGCACCCGGCGGATTGCTGCCGATCCCGGTGACGGTCACCATCGATAACGGACGGGCGGTCGTGGACCTCACCGAATGCCCCGATCAAGTGGCCGCTTTCATCAACAGCCCCTTCGCCAACACGCGCGCCGCCGTGATGGTGGCATTCCTCTATTTCAGCGGTGACGATCAGGGCCTGAACGACGGCAGCGCGCGGGCGATCGAGATCCGCACGCGCAAGGGCAGCCTGCTCGATCCGGTGTCGCCGGCTCCCGTCGGCGCCTGCACCTCGTCCACGGCCTGCGCGCTTATCGAGGCGTTGCTGCAGGCTCTGGAAGGAGCCGATCCGGCCCGCGCCATCGGCGGCTTTGCCCGCCGCTTCCGCTTCGCCCTCGCCGGGCAGGACCGCGGCGGGCGGCCCTTCATCTGGCACTACTTCTTCAACAAGGGCGGCACCGGCGGCAATGCCGAGCACGATGGCTGGGCCAATATCGGCGGGTTGCACAATCCCGGCGGCACACCCTCGCCTTCGGTGGAGCGGACGGAAGCGGCCTATCCGCTGCTGGTCGAGGAATATTCCCTGCTGACGGATTCCGGCGGTGCCGGCACGCGACGCGGCGGCCTCGGCGGACGGCTGCGCCTTCGCTATGTCGGCGACAGGCCCGCCGTCCTGAATGCCTCCGGCGAAGGCGTGCTGGTGCCGCCTTTCGCCAGCCAGGGCGGCACGGCGGGACCGGGGCATGCCTATTCCGTCGAGCACGGGGACGGGTGCATCGATCGCCTCGGCGTGCATGACAGCGGCGTCGCCATCGAGCCGGGCGCGACGATCGTCTGCATCTCCGCCGGCGGCGGCGGCCATGGCGATCCCGCCAACCGGCCGAGGGACGCCGTCCGGCGCGATGTCGCCTACGGCTACGTCAGCGAAGGGGCTGCCCGTACCGTCTACGACTGGCAGGTGGAAGCCACGGGGAAGACGTAAACTGGCATGCCGATTGCATAGACGACTATACAGATTGAGGGGAACGGGATGAGCGGGTTCGTGATCACGCGGCGAATGCTGATGCAGGTGGCGGCAACGTTGCCGGCGGCCGGCCTCCTGACGGGGTTCGACGATACCGCCTGGGCGCAGAGCTCGGGCAAGACGCTGACGCTGGCGATCCCGAACAGCCCCAACACGCTGGATCCGATCAATGCGGTGCTGCAGGATCCGATGGTCATCAACCAGTGCATCTTCGAGAACCTGGTCGAATATGACGTCGACGGCGTGCTTCGGCCGCAGCTCGCCCGCGCACTGCCCGAAATATCGGCTGACAAGCTGACCTATACGTTCGACCTGCGCGACGACGTGCAGTTCCAGAACGGCCAGCCCATGACGTCGGAAGACGTGAAGTACAGCTTCGAATCCATGCTGGACAAGAAGCGGAACGCCGCTCGTCGCGTGATCTTCGAGAAGATCGCCCGGGTGGAAACGGACGGTCCGCATCGGGTGCACGTGATCCTGAGCGAGCCCTACGCGCCCTGGCTGAACTTCCTGACGAAGTACATGGGCATCTGGCCCGCCGGCTCGCGCGAGAGATACGGCGACGACTATTTCAAGATGAAACCGGTCGGGATCGGCACGGGTCCGGGCATCTTCGAGGAATGGCGGCCGAACCAGTCCGTCACGCTGAAGCGCAATCCCAATTACTGGGACAAGAGCCTGCCGAAATGGGAGCGGCTGGTGGTGAAGTTCGTCCCCGAGGACGCCACCCGCACCGCTTACCTCCTGGCCCGGCAGGCCGACATCATCGGCGCGCCCGCCCCGCGCGATTTCGCCTCGCTCTCCAAGCGCTCGGGACTCGCCGGCGAGGTCCGCTCCACCTTCGGTGGCTGGAGCACGCTGATGATGAACAACGCCAAGCCGCCCTTCGACGATATCAATGTCCGTCGCGCGGTGAACTGGGCGATCGATCGCCAGAAGCTCGCGCAATATGCCTTCTTCGGCATGGTCGATCCCTGCACCCTGCCCGCTCCCCGACAGGCCTGGTGGTATGACGCGGAGGCCGACGGATCCATCGGCTACGACCCGGAAAAGGCGAAGGGCTTCCTCGCGCAATCGAAACACGCCACGGATGCCGCCTTCGAGATGACGCTGCCGGCGACCCCCTACCTGCTCGACCTCAAGGACGCGGCCGTCGCGATCCAGTCGCAGTTGCAGGCGGTGGGCATCCGCTGCACGCTGAAGATGACGGAACCGCTGGTGGCGCTCGGGCAGGCGAAGAAGGGCGAGTTGCAGGCGCTCCTGATGAACCTGACGTCGCCGGGCGAGCCGACCTACCTGCTCGGCCAGAATTTCACGGAGAACCAGCCTTATTCCAAGGTCTCCGGCTATGCCGCCCCGGAGATTGCCGATCTCCTGAAGCAGGCCTATGCCGAGAACGACCAGGCGGCGCTGAAGCCGATCTACGCGAAGATCCTGAAGAAGATCGCCGACGATTGTCCCTATGCGTGGCTGGGCTTCCTCAATGCCGCCAATCTCTGGCGCGGCAACGTGACCGATTTCAGGGTCAACCAGGGCATCACCATGGATGTGCGAAGCGTCGGGCTGAAGGCCTGACCGGCGCATGCTGGGCTTCTTCCTCCATCGCCTCGGCTTCTCGATACTGGCCGTGCTTATGATCAGCCTGATCCTGTTCGTGCTGACGGCGGCGATCCCGGAATCCCCGGCCCGCATCGTGCTGGGCGCGGATGCGCCGGAAGTCCAGGTCCAGCAGTTCGAACATGAGCACGGGCTCGACCGGCCGCTGCTCGTCCGCTACGGCGAATGGGTGGACCGGCTGGCGCTCCACGGCGATTTCGGCACCTCCGTGGTGACCGGCCTCGGCATGAACGAGCAGATCGCCGAGACCCTGCCGGTGACGCTGGAGCTGGTAATCGTAGCCTTCGTCTTCGCGGTGGTCCTGTCGATCGCTCTCGGCACCGCATCGGCCGTCTTCGAGAACAGCTGGATCGACCACGCCTCGCGCATCTTCACGGTGATCGGCGTTTCGGTTCCGGGCTTCTGGACCGCGCTGATCCTCATCCTGTTCTTCGCGATCCGCATCCCGATCTTCCCGCCGGGCGGCATCACGCCGGTCAGCGAGGGGCTCGGCCCGCACATCATGTCGCTGGTGCTCCCGGCCTTCTGCCTCGGCATCTTCTACACGGCCGTGCTCAGCCGCATGACGCGGTCGAGCCTGATCGAGGTGCTCGGGCAGGATTACATCCGCACCGCCCGCGCGACCGGCCTGCCCCGTTCGCTGGTGCTTCGCTACGCCCTGAAGAACGCCATGGTGCCGGTGGTCACGGTCACTTCCATGTCGTTCGGCTACATGTTCGGCTGGGCGCTCATCATCGAGACCGTCTTCAACATCGCCGGCATGTCGGGATCGCTGCTGAACGCGATCAGCCAGCGCGACTACGCGACCGTGCGCGCCGTGGTCTTCGTCTTCACCCTGATCTTCCTTCTCGCCAACCTCGCGGCGGATCTCCTGAACGCATGGCTCAACCCGCGCCTGCGCACGGTGCAGGCATGAACCGCCTCGTCCGCGCCTTTGGCGGTCCCACCGGCCTGATCGGCGGCGCGATCGTCGTCCTCGTCATCGCCATGGCGCTGCTCGCACCGGCAATCTCGCCCTTCGATCCCGATGCGGTGGCGCTCGACCGCCAGCTCACGCCGCCCGACCTGCTCCACTGGTTCGGCACCGACCAGTCCGGCCGCGACATCCTGAGCCGCGTAATCTGGGGTGCCCGTCCGTCGCTGGAGATCGGCATCGGCTCCGTGCTCGTCAGCATCCTCTTCGGCCTGCCGCTCGGTCTGGTCGCCGGCTTCAACCAGGGAAGCTGGGTGGAACAGGTGATCATGCGGACGCTGGACGCCGTGGCCGCGATCCCCACGCTGATCTGGGCGATCGCCGTGGTCGGCATTCTCGGCGTCGGCGTCTCGCAGCTCGGCCCGCTGGCGATCGGCAACCAGACCAAAGTCACGATCCTGCTGGGTCTCCTCTATATTCCCGGCCTCGCCCGCATCATTTACGTGGCGACGCTTGTGGAGGCGCAGGCGGACTACGTGGCGGCGCGGCGCCTGCAGGGCGTGCCGGGCTGGAAGATCCTGTTCAGCGACGTGCTTCCCAACACGCTGTCTCCCGTCATCGTGCATGCGACGCTGCAGATCGCGGTCGGCATCATCCTGGAGGCCGCCATCAGCTTCGTCGGGCTGGGCGTGCAGCCGCCGGCCGCGAGCTGGGGCAACATGCTCGCCGCCTCCCGCAATTTCGTCTTCTCCGGCGAATGGTGGCTCTCGGTCTTCCCGGGCCTCTTCATCTCGATCACGGTGATCGGCTTCAATCTCATGGGCGATGGGATTCGCGACGTTCTGGACCCCCGCCGCAAACTGACGATGGCACCGGCATGAGTGCGGCAGCTCCCGCGTTTCTGGAGGTTTCCGATCTCCGGATCGGATTCCCCGGCCGGGCGGGCGACGTGCCCGTCGTTCACGGCGTGGATTTCGCGTTGTCCGCCGGCGAGACGCTGGCGCTGGTGGGCGAGTCCGGATCGGGCAAGAGCCTAACCGCCCTCAGCCTGATAGACCTGCTGCCGGGCGGCGCGAGGCGGCTCGGAGGCCGGATCCGCATCGGCGAGAACCAGCTCGACACGCTTTCCAGCAATGCGATCCGGAAGATCCGAGGCGGCGAGATCGCGATGATCTTCCAGGATCCGCTGAGTGCGCTGAACCCTGCCTTCACCGTCGGCCGGCAGCTCACAGACGCGATCCGCTCGCACCATCCGCTCTCGCGCGGCGCGGCGGCGAAACGGGCGGAAGAGCTGCTCGACCTCGTCGGCATCCCGTCGCCGAAAGCCCGCCTGCACTCCTTTCCGCATGAGATGTCGGGCGGCCAGCGGCAACGCGTCGCCATTGCGCTGGCGCTCGCCTCAGGGCCGAAGCTGCTGATCGCGGACGAACCCACGACGGCCCTCGACGTCACCGTTCAGGCGCAGATCATGGCGCTGCTGGCCCGGCTGCGGCAGGAACTCGGCCTCGCCATCCTGCTGATCAGCCACAATCTCGATCTGGTGGCCGAGATCTGCCACCGCGTCGCGGTCATGTATGCGGGCCGCATCGTCGAGACCAATACGGTGGAGGAGATCTTCCGCCGGCCGCAACACCCCTATACCCGCATGCTGCTGGATTGCATTCCCCGGCTGGACGACAGGCCCGGCCCGCTCGCCACCATTCCCGGTGAACCGCCGCTCTTCGGCAAGCTGCCATCCGGCTGCCCGTTCCGGCCGCGCTGCCCGGCGGCGCACGAGCGCTGCCTCGCGATGCCACCGGCCTTCCCGCAAGAGGCAGGACAGGCCGCCTGCTGGCTCGCCGCATGAACGCTCCTCCTCCGACCACGCCCATTCTCTCGCTTCGGGGCATCGGCAAAAGCTATCGGCTCAGGGGCGGCCTTCTTGCGCGACTGCGCGGCCGGACGCCCCGCCTCGACGCGCTGCGGGACATCGATCTGGAGATCCGGCGCGGCGATATCGTCGGCATAGTCGGCGAAAGCGGCAGCGGAAAATCGACGCTCGGCCGGATCGTCGTGCGCCTGCTGGAGCCGACGGAGGGCGTCCTGAGCTTCGAGGGAACAGCCCTCTCGGAGGGCACGTCCCGGTCGCTGCGGGCCTATCGCCGCCGCGTGCAGATGATCTTCCAGGATTCCGGCTCGTCGCTCAATCCGCGCAAGCGCATCCGCCGAACCCTGCACGAAGCGCTTCGCGCCGCGGGCGTGCCCCGCGGTCGATGCAATGAGGAGATCGCGCAGCTCCTGCGGCGAACGGGGCTGCCGGAAGGCATTCTCGACCGCCATCCCCACGCTCTCTCCGGCGGCCAGCGGCAGCGCGTGAACATCGCCCGCGCGCTCGCCATGCAGCCGGAACTGCTGGTCGCGGACGAGCCCGTCTCGGCCCTCGATGTGTCGCTACAGGGCCAGATCATCAATCTCCTGATCGGCCTGGCGGCGGAATCGGGGCTGACCCTGATCTTCATCAGTCACGACCTTGCCGTCGTGCGGCGTATCTGCAACCGCGTGATCGTCATGCAGTCCGGCGTGATCGTGGAAAGCGGCACGCCGAGCGAAGTGATGGAGAACCCGCAGCATCCCTATACACGCAAGCTCCTGGACGCCGTTCCGAAAGGGTTGCGAGAAAGCGCCTGATCGGGCGATCGACGCAAGGTCCCGCCCCAGCCCCGCAGCAGGGGATCGGTGAGCGGAGCCCCGACCGGAGTTATTTCCCGTTCAGGCGGCAGGTCAGCATGGCGGCGTGTGCGAGACCGAGAGGCGTGCGTTGCGACACGCGCGCCGACGGACGTCGATGCCCGGCTGAAGCGACGATCGCAGGTGTCGGCCCGGCGTTGAACCCGGCAGGGGCGCCGCCTCAGTAGTTGATCGAGATCGCGACATCGTCGCTGTAGGATCCGGGCGGCGGGGTGGCCGGGGCCTTCTTCACCAGTCCGTAAACGGGAATGCTCTGGTTCAGGCCGCTGCCGGTCTGCCCGTCGAGTGTGTCGGATCCGGTGGTGCTTCCCCATGGCACATGGTGCGCCGCGTCTTTGTAGAGACCGTAGGCTATGGTCTCCGTTCCCCCCGTCCGCTTCATCCGACGCTGAGCGGGATCGGTTCCTCCTCCCGACCCCATCCCCAGGGCGACGCTGTAAGGTGTGGTCGCAGTGCATTTGACGGAGATCGCCGCCTGCGCGGCGATGTCGTCGCGGGTCAGGTCCGTCGTGTTGGGAAACCCGAGATCGGACGACCCGACGGAGCAACCGCCCGCCAGCGTCTCGTTAACACTGAAACTGGCGCTCCCCGAGTAACCCAGAGCCAGGGTGAGAGCGCATCCGCCAACATTCACGCTGATCGTGCCGTATACGAATGGCGTGTCGGCGGCACCGAAACTGGACGTATAGTTTCCGACCGGCAGGTTCTGGTTCCCGGCCACCCGACCGTAGATCGTGGCGTCCGCCGTGGCGCTTCCCGATGTCGGAACGGACAAGATCAGCAGCGGCGGCACACCCACCGATGCATTCCCTCCGCTCCCCCAGATCTGCGTACGAGCCTGGTCGGTAAAAAGCTCATAGCTGAGCCTCGACGTGCCGTTCGCCATGCCTCGATCGCTGGCGGTCGCACCGCCGGAGCCAGCCCCCAGATAGGGGCAGATCGCCACCGAGAGAGGACCAAGATAAACCGGTCCTTTTTGCGAGCAGGAGACGTGGAGCTTACCGGTCGTATCCACGGCGCTCTGTGAAAATGCCGACATCTCGGGAAAGACGATCCCGCCCGGCACGGTGAAACTGCAACTTACCGTCTGCGCGCCCGCGACGCCACAGCAGGCGCCGAACAGCAGGAGAAGCGAAACGATCAAAGCACGCATGGCGGCGGCTCCGTTCATGATGAAGGCAGGCAGGCGACAGGGCCGATGACCACCTGCCGACCGGGATCGGGTTTGAAGGGGAAGGAAGCCGCGCAGCTCGTGCCGTCATCCAGTGTCACCGTGAGGTGGTTCCGAGCGCCCAGGCCGGAGAGATAGGCCTGGCCGTCATAGCCGATGACGAAAGCTTCGCCGTCGTTGAGTTGCCCGCCGAGCCCGGGCGGGAGCAGCGTACCGTTCCTGTCGGAGATGGCGACCACGGCGGACTGCGCCGCCTCCCGGACGCCGAACTTCACGACGGTGCCGCTGCCGGGGCGCGGGGTCACCACCTTCGCGGTTTCGGGGATCGCCGCGTCCACCGGAAGCTTGCGGTTGTCGATGGTGATGCGGTTCGGCTCGTAAGGCACCAGATCCGGCACGAGCAGCGTTCCGCGGCTGTTGGTCGTTCCCGCCTTTCGGCTCTGTGCTGCCACCGGCACGCCGGGCGCTCCGACATCGACGACGGCGAAGGAATCCTCGATAGGCTGGCTCAGGAACAGCTGATGATCTGCTGCGGCGACCGCGCCCGATGCTTCCGCATAGCCGGAAAAGCTGCCCGCATCCTCGCTCACACCGGCCTGGAGCGACGCGACCGAACTCCTGTAGGTTCCGTTGGCATAGGCCTGCTCGGTGCGTCCCTCCTGACCGCCAACGCGCCAGCCGAACCCGCCGACCTCGTCTTTCGCCGTACGGCTGAGTTCAGCCCGACCCGCGACATCGCCGTCGCCCCCGCTGAGGGACGCGGATGCGTTCATGTCGGAACCCAGCGATATGTCGATGCCGGCCAGAAAGGCGAGATTGTCCTTCTCGCGCTGCCCCTCGCCGCCCCCCGACTGCCCGTAGGAAACCGTGGCCTGGAAGCTCGTCCGTCGCATCAGGCTGCGGCCGTAGGAGAGCCCGAAGGTCTGGTTCCAGATCCCGCCCTCGCTTTCGCTTCGGCCATAGCTTGCGTTCAGCACGGACGGATCGAATCCGAGCGGAATGGAGAGGACGGCCTGCTGTGTGGATCGCGCGGGACGAGCCTGGAGACGCGCCGACCTGTCCATCCGGCTCAGGTCGGAGGCGACGTAGGCCAGATCCTCGTAGGCGCCGAGGCTCTGCTCCGCGCTCAGATGCAGCGCGACGCCGCGGCGGCCAAGATCCAGTGCCGCCCGCGCCTGTCCGCCCGGCCCGTCGCCGGAGAAGCTTGCGCTTCCGCCGAGCGTCGCAACGCCGAACGACCCGAGCAGCACGTCGGCGGCGACCGAGCCGTTCGCGAGCTGCGCATCGCCCTCCGCGTGGCCTTCGAGCGTCAGCTTATCTGAGACGCCGTAGCGGGCGCTGGCGGAACCTGCGAAATCGTCGTCATAGTCGAAGGAGGAGATGCCGTAGGAGCGCCGGGGAAATCCTGCCTCGGCGGAGAAGTCCAGACGGCCCTCGGCCAGCAGCTTGGAGGAAACGAAGAAGGGCACCTCGGTCACCGTCGTCCGGCCGAGAAGATCATGGACCACCATGCGTGCCGTCCCGGCTCCGTTCACCGCCGGAACGCTGGCGATCGTGAACGGGCCGGCGAGCACATCCCCGGAATAGCTCTTCACGTCGTTGGTGTAGACGTCGACGGCCGATGGCACGGCCGCGCTGCCTGACACGCTGGGAAGAGCCATCGTGACGAGATCCGGCCGGGATGCGAAATCCCGCTCCACCTGAACGCCGCCCAGCCGAACGGGACGGGTCCAGGAGAGCCCGGACGAGATGAAGTCGCCGGCCCGGTCCGTCATCAGATGCGCGGGATCGGGATAGGTCCAGGTCGTGTCGGTGCGGATCAGATCCGCGCGGCCGCCGGACGAAGCGAGCACGCCCGTGGAAAAGACGCCATAGGGGCTGAACACCTTTCCTTCGAACGCGCCGGAGACGCGCTCGCTCTTCCAGTCGAACCCTCCGGTGCCGGAGGTCGCGGCGATCACGTCATAGTTCAGAACGGCGGCGAGAGCGGATCGGTCCGGGACCTGTCCTGCCTTCCGGCCGCTCGCATCGACGAGGCGCGCGGTCCGGTTGGCCTCGCCGGTTCTCAGATCGACGCTCTGCGAAGCCTCGTCGTAGGCGACCGTCACTCCCGGCACGCGGGACAGATCGACCCGGCCGTCTTCGGTCATCGTGCCCTCCCCCGCTTTCACGTGGAGCTCGGACAGTTCCTCCGGAGTGATCGTGAGATGTCCGTCCGCCGTTCGGCGGAAAGCTGCGATCAGGTTCGTGGTTTGCCCGTTGACGGTCACGGCAAGATACAGATCCTCCGCCGTTGGAGCTGACCCATTCGCCTCGGGAAGGGTCTGCGCAGAGGCCCGGTCCAGGAGGCAGCAGAGAAGCAGCAGGCTCCGGAGAAACGCGCCGGATCTAAGGGGCGCCTGAAGCAGACGCATCCTTTCCTCCAGACCTGCCCGTCCTTACGTGCAAGCTTCCCCCGCCGGCCTTGCCGCGCAGCGTCCAGTGACGTGTCGCCCCGGCAAGCACGTAGCCCGCCAGGCCCCGACGTTCCGCCACGACGTGGCCGCCGCCGTCCTCCACCGAGAGATCCACGATGCGTGCTCTTTTGGTGCCGGTATTGATGGCCGTGACCGCAATTCCTCCACCCGCACGCGTCGCGGTCCACTTCACGTCGGCAGCGCCCGTATCGGGACCGAAGAAGACGGGGACCGAGTAGCGGACGAGAAGCGACACCGTGCCTGCGCGACGGCGGCCCGGATCCGGCAGTTCGTCGACAAGGAGCCTGTAGCTTTCCTCGGACGTGGCGGGCTGCTTGGCGAGGCGCACGATCCGCACCTGGTAATCGGCTCCCGGCTGAAGCCGGACCAAAGGCGGGCTGGCGACAACATCCCTTGTCGGATCGACCCGGTCCTCGCCGTTCTGCTGGGTCCAGCGAAAGACCCGCACCTGAACGGCGATCGGATCCTGCCCGCTCGTCCGCAATGTCACCGACGCCGTGGTGGCGGGGGCCTGCAGGTCGAGCAGGACGGGACTGATGCTCATGCCCGCCGCATGCGCCACGCCGAACGAGGCAAGGGAGGCAAGGGCCGCTGACACGGCCCCCGCCATTGCGCTCACGAAGGCCCGGCGCATCAGTAGGCGACGGAGATCGTGACGGTGTCCGAATACGAACCCAGCGCCGGAAGCGACTGGGCGGGCACCTGGCCGTAGACCGTGAAGCTCGACGTCCCGGCGCCGGACATCATTTGCGATGATCCGGTCCCGTCACCCCAGACCGCTGAGCGGGACGCATCGGAAAACAGGCCATAGCTGACCTGATGCGCCCCATCGGTGCCGCCCAGCTTCATGTAGCGCTGGGTCACCGCGGCGCCGGCCCCCTGCCCCGGATCAAGGGCTATCGTGTAAGCGCCAGTATTGGCGCAGTTGACCGCGATAGTGGCTTGAGCGTTTCTCTCGCTGCTCAGGTCATGAACGCTGCCGAAATCAAGGTCGGCATCGCCGACCGTGCAGGATTCCTCCACCGTCATATGCACGTGAAGGTTGCTCTGGGCGGTCGTGGCGGCCTGAGCCGACCAGCTTAGAACGCACGCGCAAGCCCCGATATAAGCAATTTTACTTACACTTCTACGCATCTTTCCCTCACCGAAAGATTCTATGACCCTCTATAGTACAATTCCCACACGCGCATAAGTGCTATTTTCAACCTTAGATGGTTATTGAAGAACGGTGGCACGAGCGGCAGCACGAGACGACCAGTGCAGCGCCGTGAGCACGGCTCGGGGAAAATCACCCGCGGTGCGGAGAACATGGCGATGCACGCGCTCGCCCTCCGGCCATAACGGGCCTTCCGGATATCGAGGGATAGGCGGAGGGGTACAGGAAGCTGAACGGCATGGCCGAGGTTTGCCGCTCGGGCAGCCGCGAAGGAGCACGAGCGCGCTCAGTCCCCTTCGCCCGGACAGACGAATTGTCATGGGATCTCCGGCATCCCGAGGAGCGAAGGCTGCGAGATTTTTCCGACGAAAGGAGGCATGCGGAACGGCGGCTCCGGAAGCGCGGAGAGGATCGCGCCATACGCGGCATCCGGCCAGTCCTGTGCCGACCGGCCCCGCTCGTCAGGGTCGGCTTGCCGCTGCCCCGCCCCGGCGAGACAGAGGGCGTCGCCCAGGGTCCCGGCGTTTTCCCTCTCGCGGGTTGCGGGTTTGGCAGCGCCGACGACAATTCCGCGCCGTCCGCTCCGGGGCGAATGAACGGTCGGGGCAAGACTGGATTCCGGGGCGGTTGCCCTACCCCTCAGAGCAAAGACAGGTCGCGATTGAGGAGATCGGTTACCAGCATGTGGCCGGGAGCATGCGTGATGCAGAAATCGGGACGGGCATGAGCGATCACGGATTGCGGGGTGACGCCGCAGGCCCAGAAGACGGGCATTTCGCCCTCGCGGATGCTGACGGGATCGCCGTAATCGGGCTTGGCGATATCGTCGATGCCGATCATCGCGGGATCGCCGAGGTGAACCGGGGCACCGTGGACGGCTGGCAACAGCGAGGTGACCTGCACGGCCCGGATCGCCTGCGCCGGCAGGAGCGGGCGCATCGAGACGACCAGAGGCCCGGCGAAGGGACCCGCCGGCTGCGTCTGGATAGAGGTGCGGTACATCGGGACGTTGCAGCCCTGCTCGATGTGGCGCACCGGCAGCCCGGCCGCCAGCATCGCGTCCTCGAAGGAAAACGAACATCCGATCGCGAAGGTGACGAGATCGTCTCGCCAGTACGGCTCCAGGTCGGTCGGCTCCGCCACCAGATCGCCGTTCTCCCAGACGCGGTAGCGTGGGACATCCCTGCGGATATCCAGATCCTCGGCCAGCACCGGCAGCATCGGATCGCCCGCTTCGGAGACGCCGACCAGCGGGCAGGGCTTGGGATTGCGCTGGCAGAACAGCAGGAAATCGCCTGCCAGATCCCTGGGCAGGATCGCCAGATTGGCCTGCACGAAACCGGGCGCGAGATTGGCCGTGGGGCCGGTGAGCGCGCCCGAGCGGGCCAGCAGCCTGACCTCGCGGGCGGCGGTGGCGTTATGACGGTTCACTATTGCTCCGCTCCTCCTATCCCCGCCCGGCTATCCCCGCCCGGCTATCCCCATTGGGCCGCCAACACCCGCTCCACCGCCTGCCCGACGGCGATTACCTTCCGATCGGCATTTGCCGGACCTGCGATCATCAGGCCGACCGGGGCCATCCCCGGCGCATGGCAGGGCACGGAGAGGGCGCAGCCGTCGAGGAAGTTGATGAAGGTCGGATTGCGCAGGTTCAGGCCGTTGGTCCTGGTGTAGGCCTCGTCGTCGTCCCGCAGCGCGGCGACCGGCGGCGCGATCAACGGCACCGTCGGCATGAGTACGGCGTCGAAGCCGGCGATGCGGTTTTCCACCGCCGCGATCCAGGCCGCCCGGGCCTCGATCAAGTCCAGATACTCGGCCGCAGACATGCTTCCGCCCGGCCGTATCCGCGAGAGCACGCGGGGATCGTAGCGGTCGGCCGCCTTTCCTATGAGGTCACGGTGCCAGTGCCAGGCTTCCGCCGCCGCAAAGCTGCCCTTGGCGTTGATCGCCGGCAGATGCGCGAATTCGGGGATCGCGATTTCGCTCACGAGCGCACCCGCATCTCGCAACGCCTTCAGCGCGGTGTGGAAGGCGTCGGCAACCGTCTCGTCCATCCCGTCCAGCACCACGGTGGTGGGAACGGCGATGCGCAGGCCGGTGATGTCGGAAGCGGCCGGGAGCGGCCGGTCGTCGCCCGACAGAACCGCATCCAGAACGGCGCAATCGGCCACGGTGCGGGCGATCGGTCCGACCGAATCCAGCGTGGTGGAAAGCGGCAACGCGCCCTTCGTGGAGACGCGCCGCGCCGTCGGCTTGAAGCCGGCGAGTCCACAGAGCGCGGCCGGAATGCGAACCGAGCCGCCGGTGTCGGACCCGATGCCGGCCACCGCCATGCCATCGCTGACGGAGACGGCCGCGCCGGAGGAAGAGCCGCCGGGAATGCGGCCGGTCTGCCGGTCGAAGGGATTCAGCGGCGTGCCGTAATGCGGATTGATGCCGAGGCCGGAAAAGGCGAACTCGGTCATGTTGCTGCGCCCGACGATCACGGCGCCGGCGGCGATCAGCCGGTCCACGATCTCCGCGTTGGCGGATGCGGGCGCGTTGCCATCGGCCGCGACGGAGCCGGCAAGCGTCACTTCGCCCGCGACATCGAAGAGGTCCTTGATCGAGACCGGCAGGCCATCGATGGGTGAGCGTCGGATGCCCGCCGCGCGCAACGCGTCCGATGCGCTCGCCATGGCGAGCGCCCGATCCCGGTACAGCCGGGTGAAGATGCGCGATCCCTCGCCCGCCGGATCGGCGGCCTTGTCCAGCGCCGCCCGCGTCAGGGCGACGGAGCTCGTCCGGCCCTCGTCCAGTGCCGCGCCGAGTTCCGCGATCGTCGCTTCAGCCAACTCACTCATGGATCACGCAACCTCCGGCAGGATTTCGACAGCGTAGCGATGGCGGATGGTGCGGCCAAGGCGGGGATCGAACAGCTCCATCGAAAAGACCGGAGCGGGGCGGATGCCGCCGATCGCGCCGACAGTGCCGCAGAGCATGCCCGTGCCGTCGGGCAGCGTGCCCGCCCCGCAGAAGCCGGCGATCAGCTCCATCGGCGGCCGCAGCGAGGCGAGCGGGCCTTCCTGGTAGAGCACCTCGCGGCCGCCCTCCTGGATGAAGGAACGGATCACGAGTTCGTCCCAGTGTCCGGCGACATCGGCGAGGCGCCAGGCCTCGCGCGCCACCGGCTTGGCGCAGATCTGCTTGGAGAGCGCCACGCTCTGCGTCTCCAGCTTGCGGTCGGTATGGTCGGAAGCGATGCTGACGAAGAGCTCTCCGCCGGCGGCGAAGACGAAGGTTTCCACCTCGCCGGAGCTTTCGCCGCCCACGACCTGCACGCGCTCGCTTTGCGTCAAGAGGTTCGCCGAGCCGCGATAGAAGAGCGGCACGGCGCTGGGCCGGGGCACGCCGATGGCGAAGAGTTCCTCGATGTGATGCTCGATCGCCGCCATGTCGCGACCCGCCCAGCCGGCAACGACGAGGTTGTCGACCGTGGCGGTGAATGCCGCGCTTTGCCCGTCAGCGATTGTGAATTTCAGTTCCATGTCGATCCTGGAGCATTGAAGGAGAGAATGGTCCTGCCGCTCATCCGAAGGCGTGCGGCAGGAACAGGGCGAGAGCCGGGAAGATGCCGAGCAGGAGCAGCATCACGAACATCGCGAAGACGAAGGGCAGGCTGCCGCTGATGACGGCGCCCATCGACCCGTTCTTGCGCAGGCTCTGCACGACGAAGAGGTTCAGCCCGACCGGCGGCGTGATGAGCGCGGCCTCGACCAAGATGATGATCACGATGCCGAGCCAGATCGGATCGTAGCCGAGCTTGAACATGATGGGCGCCACGATCGGAATCGTGGTGATCATCATGGACAGCGTTTCCATGAAGCAGCCGAGGATCAGGTAGAAGATCACCACGGCGATCAGCATCTCGGTCGGCGTCAGGCCGAGCGACGAGATCGAGCTGGTGATGGCGTCGATCAGGCCCGTCGCCGACATGATGAAGTTAAGGAAGCTCGCGGCGATGATGATCAGCATGATCATCGCGGTGGTCTTCATCGTCCCCTCGATCGCCTCGCGGAGCATGGCGAAGGACAGGCGGCCGAAGCACGCCGCGAGGATCAGCGCACCGAGCACGCCGAGCGCGGCCGCTTCCGTTGGCGTGGCGATGCCCGCATAGATGGAGCCGACCACCAGAAGGAAAATGCCGAGCGGCGGCGCCAGATGCACAAGGCTGCGCAGCCGCTGGCCCCAGGTGGCGTGGATCCGCTCCCCGCCCCAATGCGGCTTCACCACGCAGCCGGCGATGATGGTGAGCATGAAGAGCCCGGCCATCATCAGGCCGGGGATGATCCCGGCCAAATAGAGCTTCGGCACCGATGCGTTCGTCAGCACGCCGTAGATCACGAGGTTCACCGACGGCGGGATCAGGATGCCCAGCGTGCCGCCCGCGGCGAGACTGCCGAGAAACAGCGGCTCGTTGTAGCCGTAGCGCTTGATCTGGGGGATCGCGACGGTTCCGACGGTCGCCGCCGTCGCGACGCTGGAGCCCGACGTCGCCGAAAACAGTGTCGACGCCCCGATATTGGCGTGCATCAGCCCGCCCGGCAGCCAGGAAAGCCACAGGCTCATGGCGCCGTACATGCTTTCCGCGAAGCCGGCCCGCAGCAGCACTTCGCCCAAAAGGATGAAGAGCGGGATGGCGACCATCAGGAATTCGTTGTTGGAACTCCAGGCGAGTTCCCCCATCGCGCGGCTCAGCGGCAGCATCGAATAGAGCGGGTCCAGGATCAGTCCGAGGACGCCGAGCGCCGCGGCGACCGGGATGGAAAGCCCGATCAGCGCCAAAAGCAGGACAAGTGCGGTCGCAATCATGCGGATTCTCCCCTCACCATGCGCTCGCCGGCTTCGGCCTCGTCTTCCGCCTCTTCCCTTGTGGAGCGAACGCCGCAAATCTCGCGGACCGTGTCCAGATCGCCGGTCACCAGCGCCACCGAGGCGCGCAGCAGCATGAGGGCGAGGATCAGGCACATGAAGAGCAGGCCCAGGAACCAGAGCCCCTGCGGGATATAAAGCGGCGTGGCCAGCGGCGTGTTGGCGGTCGAGTGCTGATCCCAGGATGCCTGTACGACACCCAGCGCATAGTAGGTGAGGAACGCCATGAAGACGCCCATGGCGACCAGCGAGAGCCAGTCGAGAACGGCCGACAGGCGGACCGGGAGACGTTGATAAAGCACGTCCACGCGCACATTCGCCCGCTGCAGGGTGGCGAAGGCGAGCGACCACGATGTGCTGATGGCGAAGGCGTAGCTCGACAGTTCGTCGGCCGCTCCGGTATTGCGACCGAGGAACTTGCGGGCCAGCACGTCCACCGAGATCAGGAGGACGCTGGCGAGAGTGAGGGCGCCGCTGAACCAGACGGCATAGCGGGCTAGCGCCTCGGCTCGGCGCGACAGCGCGGCCAGGCGGAGGACTGGGGCGGAGGATGGCATCGGGAAATCCCTGACGGCGGCGTTTCGAGGGGCGAGCGTCGAGGCGGTTCATGCCGGGGGACGGAGCTCCCCCGGCATCGTCGGGTTACTTCTTCGCGGTCACGCCCAGGGTCTTGCCCACGGTCGCGTCGAAGCTCTCCACGCATTCCGCCGAGCAACGCGCCGCCCATTTCGGCAGGATCTGCTCCTGCAGCACCGTCTTCAGCAGGGCCCGGTCGGCCTCGCTCGGCTCCACCAGAACCATCTTGCCCTTCACGTCGAGGGGACAGGCGGCAGCGCCGGTGTTGCAGTCGTAGCCTTCCTGCGTCTGCTTGGCGGCGGCATCCCAGATGTCGTTCACCATCTTGTCGATGTTGGTCTGCAGGAAAGCCTGCACCTTGGGATCGAGCTTGTCCCAGGTCTTCTGGTTCACCGCATGGATCTGCTGGTTCCAGTTGATCGGCAGGGCCATGAGATGGGTAGAAACCTCGTACCACTTGGCCGAATAGCCGGAGAGCGAACCGGTGATGGCGCAGTCCACGACCTTGTTCTGGAGCGCCGGCACCACTTCGCCGAAGGCCATGGTAACGCTGGAGCCGCCGAAGGCGTCCACGAACTCGGCCTGCGTGCGGCTGGAGGTGCGGACCTTCTTGCCCTTCAGGTCGGCGAGCCCCTTGATGTCCGCGTTGCAGAACAGGACCTGCGCCGGATAGGTGGAAATGCCGAGAAGCTTGACGTTGGAGCCTTCGCCGTAGGTCTTGGCCAGGACCGGCTCGAAAGCGTCCGTGACTTCGCGGGCGGTCTTCGCGTCGGGCGACAGGCCGGCGAGATCGATGGCCTCGTTGATCGGGTTGTCGCTGGCGAAATATGACAGGGTCGCCGTGCCGAACTCGATGACGCCCTGCGACATCAGACGCAGGATCTCAGGCCCCTTCAGGCCCATCTCGTTGAAGCCGCGGATCTGCGCGGTCACCTGGCCATGGGACAGGTCCGGCACGGTCTTGGTCCAGAACGGCTTTTCGTAATCCTGATAGGCGGTCAGGTTGCTCAGGCCGCCCACGACCTTGAGCTGGGTCTTCGGAAGCTCCTGTGCTGCGGCAACGGTGCTGCCCGCAAGCAATGCGGCAAAGGCCAGCGCGACGGTTTTCATCTGTTCTCCTCTTCGTCTCGCCCTCGCCTCGCCGCTTGTGACCACGGCTACGGACATGTCCGAAGGTCGAGGGCGCGATCATTTCGGGATCATCCGCCTCGTTTGGAGGCCTGACTACCCTTTGGGCATTCCTCATTGGGAATGAACGTGCGTCCAGCGTCCAATCGTAACTTTGCATGCGGGCTATAAGCGCGGCTTATCGCTGCCCAGAGCGTCGTTGCGGGCGACCGTCTGCGCGATCTGCGCGATCAGGCGAGGCGCCGGACCTTGCGGTCCGTCGAGCCAGGTCGCCGTGAAGCTCAGGTCCGGCAAGGGATCCGCCTCGACCTCGACGATCCTGAGTTCACCCCGCTGCAGTTCCTTGTCGAGGAAAACGGGCGCGATCACGCTTGTGCCGATGCCGTCCATCGTCATCCGCACGATCATGGAAAGCGAGGCGCTGCCGTACATGCGCGGCGAAGCGACCCCCGCTCGCATCAGCATATCGCGCACCACGCGATACGGCCTGCTGCGGGAAGGATAGGTGACGATCGGAAACCGCGCGATCCGGTCGAGCGTGAGCGGCTCCGGCCCGAGATCCAGCGCCGGGCTTGCCACCCAGGCCAGCGGATAGGTGCAGAGCGGCAGGTTCTCCACCCGCGTTTCCAGCACCGGGCCCATCAGGAAAGCCAGGTCGATCTCGCGCGACAGAAGGTGGGATTTCAGCACATGCGTGCTGTCCACCTCGATTTCCAGCACCAAAGCGGGATAGGCCGCGTGGACCCTTTCGATCAGGCGCGGCAGCCAAGTCTGCACGATGGTTTCCGCAACGCCGATCTTCAGCGTCCCGGCGACCGTGTACTGGTCCCGGGCCGCATCGATCATGTCGCGCCGCGCCATGAGAAGCCGCTCGGCATGGACCAGCAGCTCGTGCCCCTTCGGGGTGAGCTTCACCCCGCGCGCGTCACGCTCGAACAGTCGCACGCCGAGGCTGCTTTCCAGCGAGGCGATGCGCTGCGAGACGGCGGGCTGCGTGGTTCCCAGCCGGTCGGAGGCCGCACGAAGACTGCCCAGCGCGGCCGCCCAGAAGAATGTCTCGATATTCCGCAGGTCGATCATGCCCGGGACTGTGACGCGGAAAGGAAAAACTTTTCAATCCGCATGTACGAAGCCCGGCCCCTCGCACCCGGCTCGTTGCAGCCGGCCCCTCGCACCCGGCCCCTCGCACCCGGCCCCTCGCACCCGGCTCCTTGCAGCCGGCGGCCCTTCGATTGCGGCCCGGAAGCCGCAATCGAATTCGCGCTCCCTCCCCCGTCGGAGGCCGTGAGCTAGCCCAGCCGTTCCACCGCCCGCATGACGCCGCGCAGTTCCGCCAGACCGCGCATGCGGCCGATCAGCGGATAGCCGGGATGCGTCTTGCGGCCAATGTCGGAGAGTAGCTCATGGCCATGGTCGGGCCGCATCGGGATCTGCCAGTCGGACCGGCCCTCGGCCCTGCGCCGCGCCTGCTCGTCCATCAGCACCTTCACCAGCGCCACCATGTCCGTGTCGCCGTCGAGATGATCGGCTTCCTCGAAGGAGCCATCGGCATCCTTCCGCACATTGCGGAGATGGGCGAAATGGATGCGATCGGCGAAGCGCCTCGCGATGGCCGGCACGTCGTTGGCGGGGTTGGCGCCGAGCGAGCCGGCGCAGAGCGTCAGCCCGTTGGCCTGCGAGGGCACCGCGTCGAGGATGAAGGCGATGTCGTCGGCATTGGACACGATGCGGTCGAGCCCGAAGAGCGGGCGCGGCGGATCGTCGGGATGGACGCAGAGGCGTATGCCCACGTCCTCGGCCGTCGGCACCACGGCTTCCAGGAAGCGCACGCAATTGGCGCGGAGATCGTCGCGGGTGACATGATCGTAGCGCGACAGCACGGCGCGTAGCCCGGGCACGTCGTAGCGTTCGTAAGCCCCGGGCAGGCCGGCCATGATGTTGGTCAGCAACCGCGCGCGGTCGGTCTCGGTGGAAGCGTCGAACCACGCTTTCGCGCGCCGCAGCACCTCCGGCGTGTGCTCGGCCTCGGCGCCCGGCCGCTCCAGCATGAAGCAGTCGAAGGCGGCATATTCGTGGATGTTGAAGCGCAGCGACGTTCCGCCGCCCGCCAGCGGCTGGTCGAGGCGGGTGCGCGTCCAGTCCAGCACCGGCATGAAATTGTAGCAGATGATGTGGATGCCGCAGGCGGCGAGGTTCCGCATGGACTGGCGGTAGTTCTCCAGCAGCGGCTCGATATCGCCGTCGCCGAGCTTGATCCGCTCGTGGATCGGCAGGCTTTCCACTACCCTCCATTCCAGCCCAAGCGCCGGATCGGCCGAAATCATCGCCTGCCGCCTGGCGATTTCCTCTTCGGTCCAGACCACGCCATAGGGGATCTGATGCAGGGCGGTGACGATGCCGCGCGCGCCCGTCTGCCGGATTTCGGCAAGGCCGATCGCATCTTCCGGTCCGAACCAGCGCCAGGTCTCTTCCATGTTGTCTCTCTTTGGGATTGCGTCGGGGGATACTGCGATACCGGGATCCGGGGATCCCGGTTAGAAGAACAGGCTCGGAAGCCAGAGCGAAATGGCCGGCACGAACGACACCAGCATCAGCACCAGAATGTTGCAGATCAGGAAGGGACCGATCTCGCGGCTGACCTGACCGAGGGTCACCTTGCCGATATTGCCGGCCACAAAAAGGCAGATGCCGACCGGTGGCGTTGTAAGGCCGATCATTAGGTTGATCACCGCGATCATGGCGAAGTGGATCGGATCGATCCCGACCTTGACCGCCACTGCCAGAAGCGGCGGAAACAGGATGATCAGCGCCGCGATCGTTTCCATGAAGGTGCCGACGATCAGCAGCAGGACGTTGATCAGGAGGATGATCAGGTACTTGTTGGTCGTCAGCGACAGCATCGCATTGGCGATGGTCTGCGGGATCTGCTCGCTGGTCAGGATCCAGCCGAAGACGCTGGCAAGCCCGACCAGAAGGATCAGCGCGCCCGAGCCGATCGCGCTGTCCAGCATGATCCGGGGCAGATCGCGCAGGGTGAAGCCCTTGTAGACAAAAAGGCCGACGATGAAGGCGTAGATGCAGGCGACGATCGAGGCTTCAGTCGGGGTGAAGTAGCCGCCGACGATGCCGAACAGGATGATCGCCGTCATCAGGATCGCCCAGATCGCCGACTTGCCGGAGGAGAGCACCTCGCGGAAACCCTTCCACTCCCCCTTCGGATAGTTGCGGATGCGGGCGACGATGTAGACCGTCAGCATCATGCCGAGCCCCATCAGGAGACCGGGAACCGCGCCGGCCATGAACATGCGGCCCACGGAAAGACCCGTCAGCGTGCCGACGATGATCATGGGAACGCTGGGCGGGATGATGGGTCCGACGGTGGAGGCGGCGGCCGTGGTCGCGGCGGAAAAGGCCGCGCCGTACCCCGCCTTCTTCATGGCGGGGATCATGACCGCGCCGATGGAGGCGGTTTCCGCCACCGCCGTGCCGGAGATGCCGGCGAAGATCATCGAGCCCGTTACGTTGGCAAGGCCCAGCCCGCCGCGGATGTGACCGAAGAGCGAATTGCCGAAGCGGACGATCTGGTCGGTGATGCCGCCGCCATTCATCAGGTTGCCGGCCAGTACGAAGCCCGGGATGCAGAGCAGCACGAAGCTGTCCATGCCGGAATACAGGAACTGGGCCACCACGGTCAGGTCGATGCCGGCCAGCCAGAGATAGACGACGGAGGAAACTCCCAGCGTCACCGCGACGGGAACGCCGAGAAGCAGGCAGACGACGAAGGTGCCGAAAAGCGCCGCGATCAGCATCAGATCATCTCCTCGTGCTGCATCGGCCGGCCGAACCCGAGAAGACGCGCGATGGTGAAGACCGCCAGGGCGACGGGGATGATGAAGATCGTGACGTAGACCAGGGTCATCGGCATGTCGAAGGACCGCGCCCGCTCGCCGACGCTGTTGACGACGTAGCCGTAGGCGCCCGGCGCGATCATGATGCAGAACAGCACCACGATGATGTCGACGATCTTGGAAATCACCAGTTGCACCGGCGCCGGAAGCGCGTTGGTGACGAGATCGACGTTGACGAGTTCGCCATAGAGGGCGGCAAGACCGCAGGAAAAGGCGACCAGATAAAGCAGCGCGAAACGGGCGACTTCCTCCGTCCAGGCGGGAGCCGAGATCCCCGGCACGCGCCCGAGCACCTGCACCGTCACCACGCAGATCAGCACCGCGAATGACAGCAGGGTCCCGGCCTTGCAGATGGCCGAAAGCGCGGAGACCACCGCGCCCAGTACCTTTCTCATGATCCGTTTCTCCCCTCCGAAACCGCGCCGTTACCCGGCGTTCTCATGGAGCGCCCGGCACGGCGCCGAACGCTCCTGCCGTGGAGCCTCGCCTATTTGGCGGCCACGATTTCCTTGTAGAGGGGGACGACTTCCGGGTTCAGCGAAGCGAGAACCGCCTGGCTGCCCTTCTCGGCGAAGGCCTTCTTGTCCACTTCGACAAAGGTCATGCCACCCTTCTCCAGCTCGGAGCGGAAGCGCTTTTCGTCCGCCAGGAAAAGCTCGCGCTCATAGTCCTGCGCCACCTTGGCCGCATCGCGCAGCGCCTTCTGCTGGTCGGGCGTCAGCTTCCTCAGCGTGTGCTCGCCCGTCGCCAGATAGATCCAGCTCAGCACGTGATCGGTGAGATTCGTATACTTCTGAACCTCGTTGAAGCTCGCCGAGCGGATCAGCGCCAGCGGGTTCTCCTGCGCGTCGATCACATGGCTCTGCAGCGCGGTGAAGACTTCGGAGAAGGCCATCGGGGTCGGCTTGGCGCCCAGCGCCGTCCAGAAGGACACGAAGAGCGGCACGTTCGGCACGCGCATCTTCAGGCCCGCGAGATCGGCGGGCGTCTTGATCGGCGTGTTGGAGGTGAGCTCGCGCGGGCCACGGGCGAACCAGGTCAGCGGCACCAGCTTGGCCTTGTCCCGGACGGCGGCGGCGATCTTCTCCCCGATCGGGCCGTCCACGACGGTCTTCATCTGGTCGAGGTCGCGGATGGCGTAGGGGGTCGCGAGAAGCGAGGCGTAGGGCGTCCAGTTCTGCAGCGACTCACCCGTGATGGTGAAATCCACCGTGCCGAGCTGGATCCCCTTGATGAGATCGGTTTCCTTGCCGAGCTGCTCGTTCGGGAAGACCTGCACCTCGACTTCGCCGTTGGTGCGGTTCTTCACCTCCTCGGCGAATTTCAGCGAGGCCTTGTGCCAGCTGTTCTCCTCGTTGGCGAGGTGACCGAGCTTCAGCGTCCGGCCCGCCGCACGAGCCGGACGGATGATCGCCGGGGCAAACCCGGCCGCGACGGCGCCGCCGACGAACGTGCGGCGCGAGATCGGAAAGTCCTTCATTCGTCTTCCTCCCTGTTATGTCCGGGGCCTTGTGGACCCGGTTCTTCTGGTCGCTCAGTTGAAGGCGAGTTGGACCTTCACCGTGCGGTCCGGCGCTGCCTCGATCAGGTCGAAGGCAGCCTTCGCGTCTTCAGCGCGATAGGTCTGGGTGATCATGGCCGCGGGCTTGAGGAGCCCGTCTTCCAGCCAGCCGACCACCTCCGGCAGCAGCTTGCGGTTCAGGCGCGAGCCGAACAGCGTCAGCTCCTTTTTCACGATCTCCTGCTGCGAGACGTTGCAGGGCGCAGGCGAGAAGCCGAGGACGCCGATCCGCCCCGCGGGGCTCGCGACCCGGCAGGCTTCCTCCAGCAGAGCGGGAATGCCTGCCCCGTCGATCACGACCGTGGGGCCGAGCCCCTCCGTCTCGCCCGCCACGCTGGCCGGGATATCGTCGCGCCCCGTCCTAAGGAGCCGGTCGGCCCCGAAGCTCTCCGCGCGGGCGAGCCGCTGCCCATCGGGATCCGCCACGATCACGCGCGCCCCCTTGAGCCTGGCGACCTGCAGGACCGTCAGGCCAACGGTGCCCGCGCCATAGACCAGGACGGTGTCCTCCGGCCCGCATCCGGTCCGCGAAAGGACGTTGGCCGCGATCGAGAACGGTTCGGCCAGCGCCGCGATCTCGACCGGCAGCGCCGGGGAAACCCGCACCGCGTTCGCCGCGGGAATGGTGATGTACTCGCGAAAGCCGCCGTCGCGGTGCACGCCCATGACTTCGAGATTGGCGCAGACATTGGGACGCCCGATCCGGCAGGGATAGCAGTGGCCGCAGGAGACGACGGGATCCACGACGATCTGGTCGCCCTCGGCGAGGCCGGTAACGCCCTCGCCCACGCCATCCACCGTTCCGGCGAATTCGTGACCGATCACGCGCGGATATTTCGCGAAGGGATTGGCGCCGTGAAGGATGTGCATGTCGGATCCGCAGATGCCGCCACGCTGCACGCGAAGCCTGATCTCCCCCGGCCCGGGCTCGGTCGGCTCGCAGGAAAGAAGCTGAAGGTGATGCGGCTCGCGGATGGAGACAGCGCTCATCGGTTCATTTCCTCGGCCCAACTCTTGCGAGTTCTCTCGATTTCGCGAGATCTTTTGACCGCTGTAGCACTACCATGGTAGTGCGTCAATTGCGTGATATGACAGGCACTGGAGTGGTAATCGAGCGCCTTTCGTGCGAGACGCGCGACGACGACCAAGGGTGAAGAGCGTGCAGAGAGCGTCCCTCGATCTGCCCATCGACTTGAAGCTGCCGATCACCGGCCAGGTGCACGCCTGGTTGCGGGACGCGATCCTGACGATGCGACTCCAGCCCAAGGAAGCGCTCAGCGAGAAGGAGCTCTCCCTGCGCATAGGGGTCAGCCGAACCCCCGTCAGGGAGGCGCTGATCCGGCTGGCCGACGAGGGCCTGGTCGACATCTTCCCGCAACGGGGCACGTTTGTTTCGCCGATCCGGCTGGCGGAGGTCATGGAAGCCCGCTTCCTGCGCGAGGCGCTGGAAACGGCGATCGCCGCGCGACTGGCCGAGGAGCCGGAGACCGCGTCGGTGCGGGTGCTGCAGGGCTTTCTCGCCCAACAGGCCGAGGCGATCGTGGCCGGCGACGCCGCCCGCTTCATGGTCCTCGACGAGGCATTCCACCGCGCGATCAGCGACAGCGTGTCCATGCCGCGCGCATGGAAGGTGATCCAGAGCGTCAAGGGCCAGCTCGACCGCGTCCGCTATCTCAGCCTGCCGTCGCCCGATCATCTGCATATCCTGATCGAGCAGCACACCGATATCGTCGACGCGATCCGCCTGGGCGACCCGACCCTCGCGGGACAGGCCATGAAGGTTCACCTGGAGGAGGTCTTCAAGACGATCCAGGTGCTGCTAAGGGAAAAGCCGGAACTGTTTTCCTGAAGAGCCGTCGCGAGTTCGATCCGTCAACACGGTGGGGCCGGTCACCTCAGACGAACCGTCCATCCGTTCCGGCTTCAGGTGTGGCGATAGACGGACCACTTCAGGTACTTGCCGAGCGCCAGATGGGCGCCCCCCCCCCGACGACCAGCGCTCAGACCGCGAAGGGGCACACCGACGGAACTGCCGGTGCCGAGCAGGGAAAGCCGATATCGCCGAGACCGTCCGCGCCCAAGAGGTTGGGAAACGTGCGCCATGAAGGAGAGCATGACCTCGCTGCGCACGACATAGAGCATGCCCAACGCGGCGACGAAGAGCACTCCCTTGAGCTGGCGATCAGCACGATCTCCGGCACGTGAACCAGATGGTGTAGCCGAGCGGCCAAGTCGATAGAGGATCAGCGTCCGCCACCATGTTGGACAGGCGACGATGGAGCCGACGGGAAAATCGATGCCGCCGGCGATGATCACGAAAGTCATGCCGATCGCGAGAACTTCCTACAGCGCACGTGCTGATCTTGAACGAGAGCGTGCTGGGTGCCGTCGCGGCGGGAGAGTTTGCTGGGAAGTGAGCCATTCGACATTACGAGGATGCGGTCCGCCAGCGTCATGATCTCGTCGAGGTCGGAGGTGATGAAGGCAATGGCGAGCCCTCTCTTCCATGCTTCGCCGCCTTCGACGTGTGGCCGATACCGGGATTGAAGCAGTTGCACGGGTCGAGATTGCGGTAGTGCTCGCGAAGCGCCGGCTTGGCGACGTACATGTGGCCGACATTGTGCTCGGCCGGGTATTCGGCGCCGCGCTCGTCCAGCAGCTTCCACATCTCATGTTCCAGGGCCATGCAGTCATTGCCCTTCTTCACGATGTAGTCCTGGTGGAACACGTGGCAGAGGAAGTGGCCGTAATAGAGCTTGAGGATCATCCGATCATCGATCTCGGGCGGCAATGTTTCCAGCCAGTCGCGTTCGTTGCGCGGCAGGGCGATGTCCAATGCGAGGATATCCTCGACGCTGCCGGTATGGATCGCGCGGTAGCGGTTGGCGGCCATGGCCGCCGCAAAGCGGTGCAGGAACGCCTTGCCGCCTTCGTCGGGCGTGCATTCGAAAAACGCGCCGGTCGCCGTCTCGCAGTAGCGCATCAGGAAGCGACGCGCCTCCTCCGCCCCTTCCTCGCTGACCTTCAGCAGCAGATGGTGCTCGAACCGCCTGTCGTAATCCCTCATCCGGGGCGGCAGATGACTCGGGAAAAGTCGGCTTGCCGCCTGCATCATACGGTCGGTGAGATGCCGGGGCAGAAACGGTATCCGGTCGAGAATGGCGTCGCAGCGTGCCTTGGCCGCGAAGAGGCCGGGCAGCCGCGCGGTGCCGAGATGACGCACCATCAGGAAGGTGTCCTTGCCGTAGGTTTCGGCCACCCGGAACGCATCCCGGTGCAGGTATTCGCCCGAAATCGGCAGGTGCTCGAATTCGCCGAGGACGGCCCTTCTGATGTCGGTGAGTTCCTCGGTCCGGTTGGTGCCGATGTAGAAAACCCTGGCGTTCCTCGCGATGGGGAACGTATCCAGCCGCAGGGCGAAGACCATAACCTTGCCGGCTGACCCCGACGATTCGAAGAGGCGGCCCGGATCCGCGTTGAAGCGCGCGGGCGTCGCCGCCTCGATCTCGCGCACGTGCCGGACATAGCCATGATCGTGGCCCGCCCCCGCATCGCGCAGCACGTCGCCTTCCGAGAACGTGCCGTTGTCCAGCCGGCCGAGGACTTCCTCCTCCGAGCCGTCCAGCCGGATGCCCAAGTGATTTACGAGGTGCAGGTGCCCCGCTTCGTCCACCCGCGCGAAGACGGACATCTCGGTGTAGGCCGGCCCGCGCTGCACCAGCGAGCCGCCGGAATTGTTGCAGACGCCGCCAAAGACCGACGCGCCGATGCAGGAGGAGCCGATCACCGAATGCGGCTCGCGCCCGAGCGGCAGCAATTCGCGCTCAAGCTGGTCCAGCGTGGCGCCGGGCAGGCAGACGACCTGCTCGCCGCCCTCGATGACGTGGATCGTCTTCATCCGCGACATGCTGACGATGACGAGATCGCGGTCGTAATCGTTACCATCCGGGGTCGAGCCCCCCGTCAGGCCGGTGTTGGAGGCCTGCGCGATGACGATCACGTTCGCCTCGATGCAGGCCTTCAGCACCCGCCATTGCTCCACGAGCGAACCGGGCCGCACCACCGCCAGTGCGCGGCCGAAGCCGAAGCGAAATCCCGTCCGATAGCGACGCGTCGCGCTTTCCTCCGTCAGGACATGCTTCCTGCCGACGATGGATCGCAGATCCGAAATGAGTCGGTTTCGGTCGTTCCGCGATCCGACCGAGGCCGCCGCGGGCCATTCGGAAGCTGCAAGCATGGGGTTTTCTCCGGACATCGGGACTTCGGCGGTCACGGCAGGTTCTCGCGCAGGATGATCTCCGTTTGCAGCGGTTCCACGCCCTGCAACGGGTCGGCGCCGCCACGGATATTGGCAAAGATCGCCCCGCAGGCGGCAATCGTCCGCGATGGATTCTGGGTGATCACCGCATCCATCGTGCCGTCGAGAAGAAGGCCGCGCGTGTTCAGCGTCAGTCCGTGGCCGACAAAGACGATCTCACGGTCGCGCGAGGCTTCCTTCAGCGCCTTGGCCACGCCTTCCGGCGCGCCGCCGATATTGTAGATGCCGTCGAGATCCGGATATTGCCCGATCAGCGTCCGGGTATGGCGATAGTTACGGGCTTCCTCGTCCAGACCTTCGCGGAGGCCCACCACCTGCACCTCCGGTGCCATCTCCTCCAGGAAGTGGAGAAAGCCCATCTCGCGCTCCTCATGCGCCCGATAGCTGCGCGAGCCCGCGATCATGGCGACCGTCGCGGGCCGCCGCCCGATGAAGCGGGACAGGAGCGAGGCGGCGGTGCGCCCGGCGGAACGGTTCTCCAGCCCGAGATAGGCGGCGCGGCGGGAATTCGCGATGTCGGAGATCAGCGTGACGGCCGGCACCCCGCGTTCCGCCAGATCGTTCACGGCCTCGCGAACTGCCGGATGCTCGATCGCCATGAAGGCGATCCCATCGGCGTTCCGGCCCTGCTCCCTTAATTGTCGGGCGAGAAGATCCGGGTTGAAGCTTTCGACGAACTCGACCTTGGCCCTGACGTCCGAGCGGGCCATCGTCTCCCCCGCCGCCACGATGGAGCGGCCCAGCATCGACAGAAAGCGGTTGCTGCCGGCGGGCAGCAGGAAGGTGACCCGGATCGGCTTGCCCGGCCTGGCCGCCTCGATCTCCGATTCCGGGATATAGCCGAGTTCGACGGCGGCCTTGAGCACGCGGTTGACCGTGGCCGGCCGCACGCCGGGGCGCCGGTTGAGAACGCGATCGACCGTGGCGGGCGATACCGCGGCACGCTCGGCCACGTCGCTCACGCTGGCAAGCTGCGTGCGGCGGGAGCGCTTACCCGATGCATCGTCACCCTGCTGCTGCATCCATCAATCCATCAAAAGCCATCATCGATTAGGTTTGACACTGCCCCATCGGCCTACCTAGTGTCCAGCCCAAGGAAATAGCGACGCCATCAAGTCGCATCAAAATTCGGGAGGTTCCATGATGTCGATTTCGCGCCGGACCGTGCTCAGGTCCATGGCTGCAGCGCCCGCCGCGGCGTTTACCTTCGGCCTGCCCGGCATCGCCAGAGCCGCCGAGTTCGACCTCAAATACGGTCACAACCTGCCCGTAACGCATCCGCTGCACATCCGCGCGCAGGAAGCCGCCGATCGCGTCGCCAAGGAATCCAACGGCCGCGTCCGGATCCAGATCTTCCCGAACAACCAGCTTGGCGGCGACACCGACATGCTGGCGCAGGTGCGCTCCGGCGGCATCACGATGTTCACGCCTTCCGCGCTCGTGATAGCCACTCTGGTACCGGTCGCGGCCATCAGCGCCGTCGGCTTCGCCTTCGCCAATTACGATCAGGTCTGGGGCGCGATGGACGGCAAGGTCGGCTCCTTCGTCCGCGCCGCGATCGCCAAGGCCAACCTCTTCACCTTCGAAAAGGTGTGGGACAACGGCTTCCGGCAGATGACGACCAGCGGCAAGCCGATCGAGACGGCCGCCGACATGAGCGGCCTCAAGATCCGCGTGCCGGTCAGCCCGCTTTCGATCTCCATGTTCAAGGGCCTCGGCGCGTCGCCCGCCAGCCTGCAGTTCAGCGAAGTCTATTCCTCGCTCCAAACCAGGATCGTCGACGCGCAGGAGAACCCGCTGCCGATCATCCAGGTGGCGAAGCTCTACGAGGTGCAGAAATCCTGCGCCCTGACAAACCACATCTGGGACGGTTACTGGTTCATCTTCAACGGCCGGACATGGCGCGGGCTTCCGGCCGATCTGCAGACCATCATCCACACCGCCTTCAACGAGGCGGGCACCAAGCAGCGCGAGGACATCAAGGCACTGAACGACACGGTGGTCGCGGACCTCAAGTCCAAGGGGCTGGCCTTCAACTCGCCCGCGCCGGATACCTTCCGCGCCAAGCTGCGGGACGCCGGCTTCTACACGGAGTGGAAGGGCCGCTTCGGCGAAGAGGCCTGGAGCCTGCTGGAAGGCTCGGTCGGAAAGCTCGCCTGATGCTGGCCGACACGGAGGAGGCGGTCCGCGGACCGGATCTGGTCAATGCCGGCAGCCTCGGCGTCGAGAGCGGTGCGGGCTCGACGCCCCGGCGTTCACCACGGCTGCCGATCGTTGAGCGGCTCGACCATTGGCTTCGGCTCCTGGTCGAAGGGGCCGCCGCGGCGCTGGTCGTGGCGGAGATCGTGATCCTCTTTGCCGGCGTCGTCGCGCGCTACGTGTTCCAGAGCCCGCTCGTCTGGTCGGATGAGCTCGCGGGCATCCTGTTCCTGTGGCTTTCCATGCTGGGCGCCGTGGCGGCGCTGCGGCGTGGCGACCACATGCGGATGACAGGGCTGGTGACCCGGGTTCGCCCGGCAACGCGCGCCTTTCTGGAAGCGCTTGCGGTCGCGGCCCCCCTCGCCTTCCTGATCCTGATCCTTCCCGAGGCCATCGACTACGCCAACGAGGAAAGCTTCATCGTCACCCCGGCGCTGGAAATCAGCAATGCCTGGCGGGCGGCTGCCATCCCCACCGGCATCGCACTGATGATGGTTGCGGCGCTGCTCCGGCTTTTCCGCCTGCCCCGGGAAATCGGCTGGCGTCCGGTCATGGGCGCGGTGGTCGTGACGCTGGTTGTGGCCGCCTGCTTCTGGGCGGCGGGCCCCTGGCTCAAGCCTCTCGGCCAGATCAACCTCCTGATCTTCTTTGTCGGGCTGGTCGCGACCTGCGTCTTCACTGGCGTGCCGATCGCCTTCGCCTTCGCGCTCTCCACCTTTGCCTACCTCGCGCTGACAACCTCCACCCCCATGCTGGTGATGGTCGGGCGGCTCGATGAAGGCATGGGCCACCTGATGCTCCTGGCCGTGCCGCTCTTCATCTTCCTGGGCGCGCTGATCGAGATGACGGGCATGGCACGCGCCATGATCCAGTTCCTGGCGAGCATGCTCGGCCATGTGCGCGGCGGCCTCTCCTATGTGCTGATCGCGGCGATGTATCTGGTGTCCGGCATTTCCGGCTCCAAGATCGCCGATATGGCCGCCATCGCGCCAGTGCTCTTCCCGGAAATGCAGAAGCGAGGCGCAAAGCCCGGCGAACTCGTAGCGCTGCTGGCCGCCACAGGCGCGCAGACTGAAACCGTGCCGCCTTCCATCGTGCTGATCACAATCGGCTCGGTCACCGGCGTCTCCATCGCCGCGCTCTTCACCGGCGGCCTCATTCCGGCCTGCGTGCTGGGTGCGATGCTCTGCGCCGTGGTCTGGTGGCGCTACCGGAAAGAGGACCTGAGCGCGATCAGCAAGCCCCGGGCGCGCGAGATCGCCAAGCTCTTCCTCGTGGCCCTGCCCGCGATCCTGCTGCCCTTCGTGATCCGCGCCGCCGTGGTGGAGGGCGTTGCGACGGCAACCGAAGTCTCCACCATCGGCGTGGTCTATTCCGTCGTGATCGGCCTCGTGATCTACCGGCAGTTCGATTGGTCGCGCCTCATGCCGATGCTGATCGACACGGCGGTCCTGACGGGCGCGATCATCATGATCGTGGGCTGCGCCACCGCCATGGCCTGGGGCCTGACACAATCCGGCTTTTCGCAGAACCTGGCGCAGTGGATGGCCGGCATTCCCGGCGGAACCTACGGCTTCCTTGCGGTATCCATCGTGGCCTTCATCATCCTCGGCTCGGTGCTGGAAGGCATCCCGGCCATGGTGCTTTTCGGCCCGCTGCTGTTCCCGATCGCCAAGGCCATCGGCGTCAACGAGGTCCACTATGCCATGGTGGTGATCTTCGCGATGGGCATCGGCCTTTTCGCCCCGCCCTTCGGCGTCGGCTATTATGGCGCCTGCGCCATCAGCCGGATCCATCCCGACGAGGGCCTCCGCCACGTCTGGGGCTACATCGCAGCCCTGCTGGTCGGCCTGTTCCTGGTCGCCGCCGTGCCGTGGTTCTCGACGGGCCTTCTCTGATCCCCTTTCCCTTTCGAAGTGAGTGTTCGATGAGCCGTTTTCTCGGTCAGATCCGCCAGCTCGGCTATGTTGTCGACGATATCGAGCAGGCGATGGACTACTGGAGCCGCGTGCTGGGCGTCGGTCCGTTCTTCTACAATGAACGCGTTCCGATAGAGAACTACCGCTATCGCGGCGAGGCCTACGACGTGCACAATTCCGTCGCGCTGGCGAATTCCGGCTTTATGCAGGTGGAGCTGATCCAGACCCGCAACGATGCGCCGTCCATGTACCGCGACTTCAAGCAGGCGAGCGGCACCGGCCTGCAGCACGTCGCCTACTGGACCGAGAGCTTTGACGAAGACGTCGTCCGCCTCACCGGCCAGGGTTTCGAAATCGCGATGAGCGGCGAGGTCGGCCGCAACGGCCGCTTCGTCTATTTCGACACGGAATATCATCCGGGCACCGTGATCGAGCTTTCCGAAGTGGCGGGCCCCAAGGGCGAGATGTTCCGCCTGATCCGCGAAGCCTCCGAGACCTGGGACGGCAACGATCCCGTGCGCCCCTTCCCCGATCTCGGCAGGCTCTGATCATGCGCGACGATCGCTTCGAGGCGACGTATCTCATCGAGACGCCTCTGGATCCCGCCAAGATCGCGGAGATCATGGCGGGCGAGCAATCCTGCGGCACCTTCACTCGTGTCCATGGCGAAACCGACGAGCTGAGGCAGCGGGCCCGTGCCACCGTCGAGGCGGTCGAGACCGATCCGACGCCGGTGGATGTGCCGAGCCTGCCCAATGCGTGGCTCGACCGCAAGCAGGTGACCGGCCCGTGGCGGCGCGCGCACATCCGCATCAGCTTTCCCGTCGCGAATGTCGGCACCAACCTGCCGAGCCTCGCGGCAACGGTCGGCGGCAACCTCTTCGATCTCGGCGAGGTCACCGGCCTGCGGTTGGAAACGCTGACCCTGCCGTCCGCCTATCGCGATACGTTCGACATGCCTGCTCAGGGCCTTGCCGGAACGCGGGCGCTGACCGGCGTCACCCAGGGGCCGCTGATCGGCTCTATCATCAAGCCGAATGTCGGCCTCTCGCCGGAGCAGACGGCCGATATCGTGGAAGAGCTGTGCGGGGCCGGGCTCGACTTCATCAAGGACGACGAAATCTGCGCCGACCCGCTCCATGCGCCGCTGGCCCAGCGTATCCCGGCGGTGATGGAGCGCGTGCGCCGGCACCGCGACCGCACGGGCAAGGCGGTGATGGTCGCCTTCAACATCACCGACGAGACCGACGCCATGCGTCGGCATGCCGACCTGATCGCGCGGGAAGAAGGCACCTGCGCGATGGTGAGCCTGAACTGGTGCGGCTTCTCGGCGGTGCAGACGCTGCGCCGGCACACCGACCTCGTCCTGCACGGTCACCGCAACGGCTACGGCGCCTTTTCGCGCCACCCGCTGCTGGGTATCTCATTCGGGGCTTATCAGGCGATGTGGCGTCTCGCCGGTGTCGACCACATGCATGTTCACGGACTGCAGGGAAAATTCGCGCAGACCGACGAAGAGGTCGTTTCCTCCGCCCACGATTGCCTGACCCGGATGTCTGAGACGGCGGACGACCGCGTGATGCCCGCCTTCTCCTCCGGGCAATGGGCCGGCACCGCGCCCGTCACC
Source organism: Faunimonas pinastri (assembly GCF_900110915.1). Taxonomy (GTDB): domain Bacteria; phylum Pseudomonadota; class Alphaproteobacteria; order Rhizobiales; family Afifellaceae; genus Faunimonas; species Faunimonas pinastri. The sequence continues at coordinate 629,303 of NZ_FOFG01000001.1, read as the reverse complement.
TTCAAGGAAATCGGCAACACCGACCTCCTCTTCATGTCGGGCGGCGGGATCATGGCGCATCCGGACGGCCCGGCGGCGGGCGTCCGCAGCTTGCGGCAGGCGTGGGAAGCCGTGGTGGCGGGCGAGACGCTGGCCGATTACGCATCGACACGGCCGGAATTGGCCCACGCGCTCCAGCGCTTCGGTGCCTGACGCGGATGGAACGGACGGTTGATGAGCCTGCCCGGCCGGTGCCGCGCATCGGCTGGTACGGCGACGATTTCACGGGCGCGACGGATACGCTGGCGACGCTCGCCGGCAGCGGTCTTCGCACGGTGCTGTTCCTCGGCGTGCCCGACCGGCGGGTGCTGGAACTCGCCGGTCCGCTGGATGCGGCGGGCATCGCCGGCGCGTCACGCACCATGTCTCCCCCACGGATGGCGGAAGAACTCGAACCCGTCGGCCAGTTCTTCGAGGAACTCGGCGTTTCGGTGCTGCACTACAAATGCTGCTCGACCTTCGACAGCGCACCGGATGTCGGCAGCATCGGCGCGGCGGTCGCGACGCTTCGGGGGCACGTCGCCAATTCCTTCGTGCCGATCGTCGGCGGGCAACCGAATATCGGCCGCTACTGCGTCTTCAGCAATCTTTTCGCGCGGGCGGGCTCTGCCGGGGCCGTCCATCGCATCGACCGCCATCCGACGATGAGCGTGCATCCGGTGACGCCGATGCGGGAGGCCGATCTCCGGCTCCATCTGGAGGCGCAGGGCCTCGCGCCCGTCGTCGGCCTGCACGCACCGGCCTACCGGACGGATCAGCCGGAAGCTTCGCTGCAGGCGCTGCTCGGAGCGCAACCGGGCGCCGTCCTGATGGATCTCGCGGAGGCGCAGGATCTCGCGGCCATCGGTCGGCTGATCTGGAACGAGGCCAAGCGGGAGCCGCTTCTCGCGGTCGGCCCCAGCAGTGTCGCCCAGGCGCTTGCCGCCCATTGGGAGGCGCTCGGCACGAGCCCGGGCCTTGCCTCATCGCGAGAGCTAGGACCCGCGAGCGGTCCGGTCCTGCTTCTCGCCGGCAGCCTATCCCCGGTGACGCGTCGCCAGGTGGAGGCCGCCCGTTCCTACGAGCATGTCGCGCTGGACGCGGGGAGGCTTGCCGTTGAAGACGCATATGCGACGAAGGTGGTCGACGACCTTTCCCGCCACCTTCGCGATGGCCGGCATGTGCTTGCCTACACCGCATCGGAAGGCCCGCCATCGGATACGGGCCGCGCCGGGGCGATCGCCGCTGCGACCGCGAGGCTTGTCACAGAGGTGCTGAGGATCACGCCACTCCGGCGGATCGGGATCGCCGGCGGGGATACGTCGAGCCTCGCCGTCAAGGCGCTGCCTATCTGGGGCTTGTCCACCCTGACGGTGCTTTCGCCGGGGGTCACGGTCTGCCGGGCCCACAGCGAAAACGATCTGGACGGGATGGAGCTGATGCTCAAGGGCGGCCAGATGGGTTCGGACGATCTCTTCGAACGACTCCTGTCCGGCGCTCCCTCCGCGTAAAGCCTCGCGCTCCTCAGGCGGCGAAGACGGATTCGAAATCGCGGAAGCCCTTGACCTCGATCGGATTGCCCGAGGGGTCGAAGAAGAACATCGTGCGCTGCTCGCCGGGCTGGCCCTCGAAACGCACCACGGGCGGGATGTCGAACGCGATGCCGTCCCGCTCCAGCCGTTGTGCCAGCGCGAACCAGTCGTCGAGCCCCAGCACCACGCCCAGATGCGGCATCATCACCATGTGATCGCCCACCTTGCCGGTGCGGGTCACCTCGAACGGCTTGCCGAGATGCAGCGAGATCTGGTGGCCGAAGAAGTCGAAATCGACCCAGGTCTCGGTCGAGCGCCCTTCCTTGCAGCCGAGCGTGCCGCCGTAGAAGCGCCGCGCCGCATCGAGGTCCGTCACGTGGTAGGCGAGATGAAAGAGCGACTTCAAAGCGGTTCTCCCTAGGAGTGAGGTGTCAGGCCCGATCGTCGCCGGTGCCGAGAAAAAGGCCGTAGGCCGGATTGTCCGTCTCGTCAGTGAAGGGATAGCCGAGGCTGGTCAGCCGCTCCAGAAAGGCGGCGCGCTCCGCTTGCGGCACCTGCAGGCCCGCCAGCACGCGCCCATTGTCGGAGCCGTGGTTGCGATAATGGAAGAGCGAGATGTTCCATCGCGGGCTGAGGCTGTCGAGGAACTTCAGGAGCGCGCCCGGCCGCTCCGGGAACTCGAAACGGAAGATGATCTCGTCGGCAAGCTCCGGCACGCGCCCGCCCACCATGTAGCGGACATGCAGCTTGGCGAGCTCGTTGTCGGTCATGTCGACCACCGCATAACCCTTGCCGCGCAGAGTGGCGACGAGATCCTGCCGCTCGCGGTCGCCGCCCCTGAGCTTCACGCCGGCGAAAACATGGGCCTTTCCCGTTTCCGCCCAGCGATAGTTGAACTCGGTGATCGCCCGCTCGCCGATGGCGCCGATGAAGGCGCGGTAGCTGCCGACCTCCTCGGGAATCGTGACGGCCAGCAGCGCTTCCGTCCGCTCGCCGACATCGGCGCGCTCGGCCACGTAGCGCAGGCGGTCGAAGTTGACGTTGGCGCCCGTGTTCACCGCGATCAGCGTCGCGCCTGACAGGCCCTCACGCTCGACATATTTCTTCATGCCGGCGAGGCCGACCGCGCCGGACGGCTCGGCCACGGCGCGGGTATCGTCGAAGATGTCCTTCACCGCCGCGCAGATCTCGTCCGTGGTGACCGTGACGATCTCGTCCAGGAATTGACGGCAGAGGCGGAAGGTCTCCGATCCCGCCAGCCGCACCGCGACGCCGTCGGCAAAGAGGCCGACCTGGTTCAGCGCGACCGGACGGCCCGCCTCCAGCGCCGCCTTCATGCTGGCCGCGTCCTCCGGCTCCACGCCGATCACCTTCACCTCCGGCCGGATGAACTTGATATAGGCCGCGACGCCGGCCGCGAGCCCGCCGCCGCCAACCGGCAGGAACACCGCCTCGATCGGCCCGGAATGCTGGCGCAGGATTTCCATGCCGATGGTGCCCTGCCCGGCGATGACGTGGAGATCGTCGAAGGGGTGCACGTAGACATAGCCGTGCGCCTCCCGCAGCTCGCCCGCATGAAGGCTCGCCTCGTCGAAGGTGTCGCCATGGAGCACCACGGCCGCGCCACGCGAGCGCACGGCGTTCACCTTGATGTCCGGCGTGGTGCGCGGCATCACGATGGTGGCGCGGACGCCGAGCCGCTGGGCCGCCAACGCCAGCCCCTGCGCGTGGTTGCCGGCGGAAGCGCAGATCACCCCGCGCGCCAGTTCGTCGACGGAAAGCTTGGAGATTTTGTTGTAGGCGCCGCGCAGCTTGAAGGAAAAAACGGGCTGCAGGTCTTCCCGCTTCAGGAGCACCTTGTTGCCGAGCCGGCTCGAGATCCGCGGCATGGAATCGAGCGGGCTCTCGATGGCGACATCATAGACGCGGGCGGACAGGATGTTCTTGATCAGGTCGAGCACGGACCGGGCTCCGGTTTCTCGGGCCCATGCGACAGCGGCCCTGACGGAGGTGGGTAGGCAGTTTCACCCCCGCGCGCAACAAGGCTTGCTCGCCGACAGGAAAGGGGCGCCCGAAGGGGCGGCCGATCGGTCGCCCCTTCCTTCATCTTTCTGAGTTCAGCCCGGAAGCCGATCCCGCGCGATCCCGAGGCACTCTTCCAGTGCGCCGAGATCGTCCAGGATACGGGCGGGCTCGACCCTTCGCCGGACGATCACGCCGCCGTTGCGGTCGATGCCGCCATCGACCATCAGATTGTCGACCATGCCGTGATCCTCGACCATGAGGCCGTCCGTGCCGCGAAGCACGCCCTCCGCGTCCGCCTCGACCTTCCCGGCATAGAAATCCCCGGTCAGGCGCTCGACGTATCCCCGGGGGTCGTTGGTGTAGCCGAAGGCCGGCTTGCCCATCGCGCACATGAAGCCGAGTTCGTAGGCGGTGCCGATATCGGCGCTGATGCCGCGAAACGGCGTGAGATTGGCGATGATGAGATCGCTGTCCCGCATCACCGCCTCGTTCGCCGCGCTGATATAGAGGCCGAAGGCGAAAGGCTCGGCAGGCGGCGGCTCGCCCTCGCCCAGCCAGACATTCGGCTCGAAGCCATAGCGGCGGGTCAGCGCCTGCTTGGCCTCGATCACCTCGCGCCCGTTGGGCAGGAAGACCTCCGGCCCGGCGAGATAGACCTTCATGGGTGCCGGCATCTCAGGAAAGCTCGCCGGCTTCGATCGCCGCCATCAGGCGGTCGCGGTAGCTGGTGTCGCGATCCTCGATCATGTTTTCCACGCGCGAGGCTTCGGTCATGAAGTGCTCGTAGCCGCGTCCCATCTCCCAGCCGCGACGGGTATGCATGTCGATGGCGAAATCGGGAATGGGCGGGGCCTTGTCGCGCGTCTGGATCTCCAGCTTCGCCCAGTTCACCATGTCGTCGGAGGTGCGGTCCTTGGGACTGGTCGCGAGGACGCGGATCGCATGGGCGGCGAACAGGAAGCGGTCGCCCAGCGGACGCGGATAACGCTCGTGGTTGCGATACAGCGTATCGATCAGAACCGGCGCCATGATGTTGCCGGCGCCGACATCCTCGACGGAGATCACCGTCAGGCGCGACCACAGCATCTCTTCCATCTGCGGGCTGGTCAGAAACATCTCATAGGCGATCAGCAGCGCGTTTTCCGTGAGGCCGCGCCGGATGCATTTCTGCAGGGCCGAGATCACCTCGTCGGCCGGCACGTCGTGCTCGGTCCGGACGTTCTGCCAGGGGTCCTTGGGCAGGGTGACTTTGGTCATTTCTTCTCCTTCGAGTTGAGTCGCGAAGGTGTCCGGCCTCAGCCGGCGAACTTCGGTTCTTCCACGCCCCGGACGCCGAGGTCATGAATGGCAAAAAGGCTGCCGCGCTGCGGATTGCGGTCGGTGACCGCCGGATCCAGCGGCGACGCCATGGATGTGACGAAAAGAACGTCGAGCGCCGGGCCGCCGAATGTCACGCTGGTGACGGCAAGCGACGGCAGTTCGATCGTGCGGATGAGCTCCCCTTCGGGAGAATAACGGCGGATCGTGCCCCCATCGGGCTGGGCGCTCCAGAGGCAGCCTTCGGCGTCGACCGTCGCCCCGTCCACCGTGGCACGCTCCTCCGCCCGGCAGAACAGCCGCCGACCCGAGAGACGGCCTTCCGCGGCGGCGAAGTCATAGGCATGGATCTCGCGCGTGCCACTGTCGCCGAAATAGAAGGTGCCGCCGTCCGGGCTCCAGCAGGGTCCGTTGGAGCAGGCGATCCCCCGATCCACCACCCGCAGCGTCAGATCGGGATCGAGCCGGTAGAGCGCGCCCGTGGGCTCCGGCCCGGCCGTGTTCATCGAGCCGAACCAGAAGCGGCCGGCGCGGTCGACCTTGCCGTCGTTCAGCGTGTTGTCCGGCAGATCGGGCTCGGGATCGACCAGCCATTCGAGATCGCCGGTGGCGAAGTCGAGAAAATGCACGCCGCTGCGCAACGCCAGCACCGCGCCTCCCCGCCGCCGCAGGACCATGGAGCCGCAGCTCGCCGGCGTCGTCCAGGCCCGCACCTCGCGCCCATCGGCGGTGGCGCGGAAGACGCGACGGCCGAGGCTGTCGACCCAATAGATGCGCTCGGCATCCGCGTCCCAGACGGGAGATTCGCCGAGCGTCGTCTTGACGTCGACCACGACCTCGATGCGCATCCGGCTACTTCAGCTCGATCTCGACAAAGGCGAAGTCGCTGTCCTCCGACGGATTGACGACATTGTGCTCCACGCCGAGGAGCCGGCTGTAGGACGCTCCCGCCCGCAATTCGGCCGTGTGCGACGAGCCGTCGGGCTCTTCCAGCATGAGGTTGCCCGTCGTCAGCGGCACCACGACGTAATCGTGCCCATGGCGGTGCCAGCCCGTTTCCGCGCCGGGGGAGAAGCGCCAGAGCATGACGCGGACGCGCTCGTTGTCGATCTGCAGCGTCGGTTCGGCCTTGGGGCGTCCAGGTCGGGGCCGCTTGTCGGTCATGGTCAGTTCCACTTTCTGAGGACGGCGCGCTCGGCCCAAAGCGCGAAGGTGAAGCAGAGCACCGAGATCACGGTGGCGACCACGCTGGTGCCGAGCGCACGCTCCGTCTGGAATCCGGAAGCGGCGGAGCGGAAGAGATAGCCGAGGCCGCTGGTGCCCATCAGGAATTCCGCCAGCATGGCCGACAGGACCGCCGGCGGCGCGGCGAGACGGAAGGCGATCATCCAACTCGGCACGGCGGAAGGCAGGACAAGCCGGGTGAACCGCGTCCAGCGGCTGGCGCCCAGCACCCGGAAAAGATCGGAGCTGCCGGGCGGCAGCGTCTTCAGCCCCGCGGAGGTGAAGACGAAGGCCGGGAAGAAGGAGATGATGACGACGATGGCGAGCACCGTCTTCAGGTCGTAGCCCATGATGCGCGCGATCACCGGGATCAGCGCCACGACCGGCACGGAAGAAAAGACCAGCCCCAGCGGGGTAAGGATACCGCTGAGCAGCGTGGAAGACCACGCGAGAACGGCGATGACCGTGCCGAGCAGCATGCCGAGGATCAGCCCGAGCGCCGCCAGAAGCAGTGTCTGCCCGGCATTGCGGAGGTAGATGCCGGGCTCCGCCACGAGGTCGCGGAAGACGTCGACCGGCTGCGGCAGCACGATCTGGTTGACGCCCGAGATCGACACCCAGGCTTGCCAGATCACCAGCACGGCGATGACGCCCCAATAGCGCGAGAGCGCGGTCTTCAGCATCCGCAGCGGACGGTTCGGGGTTGCAGGTTCCGGCCTCATCGATAGCGCCTGTAGACGAGATGTTCGACCACGCTCATCGCGGCGAACACCAAGAGCGACGCGGTCGAGGCGATCAGCACCGCGCTCCAGAGCAGCGGGATCTGGAAGTTCTGCATGGCGCTCACCATCAGCAAGCCCAGACCGCGCGAGGAACCGAACCATTCGCCGAGGATCGCCCCGATAAACGCGGCGGGCACGGCATATTTGAGCCCGCTGACGATGGCCGGGAGGGCTGCCGGCAAGTCCAGCCGCATCAGCCGCTTGACGGGCGAGGCGCCGAAAACCTGGAAGAGGTCGCGATGGGCCGCGGTGCTGGCGACGAGGCCGGACGTGGTCGCGACATAGATCACGAAGAACACGTTCAGCGCCGCGATGGCCATGCCCGTCATCTCGCGGCTGAGCATGACGATGAACAGCGGCGCCAGCGCAATGGCGGGGATGGCGTGGACCACGCTCGCCAGCCGGTCGAGACCGGGCCTGAGCGGGTGAACCAGATGGGCGATGCCGGCCAGCACGATCCCGATCGCCGCGCCCGTGACGTAGCCGAGCGCGATCATGGAAAAGCTCGCGGACATAGCCCGCCCGAAGAGCGCGCGGCGCGACGGGTTGAACAAAAAGGTGAGCACGTCGGTCAGCGGCGGCCATGTCAGGCCGGCCCAGCGGTTGACGCCGATCAGCTGCCAGAGCCCGAGGAACAGGAGCACGCCGAACGCGCCCAGCACGATCCCCCGCCAGCGTTCCTGCGAAAGCGCGATCACGCCGCTTCCTCCGGTTCCAGCGCAAGCGTCAGTTCGTCCACGAGGTCGTGGAACTCGGCGCTGCGCATGATCGCCGGCTGGCGCGGCCGCTCGAACGGCACCTCGATCGTCTTGATCACGCGACCGGGCCGGCCGCTCATGACGACCACGCGGTCGGCGAGGAAAAGCGCCTCCTCCACCGAATGCGTGACGAGCAGCGTGGTGATGCGCTCGTCCGTCCAGATCCGCTGCAACTCCACGTTCATCTGCCGCCGCGTCACGGCATCCAGCGCGCCGAAGGGTTCGTCGAGCAGCAGCACGTCGGGATGCAGCACCAGCGAGCGGGCGATGGAGGCGCGCTGGCGCATGCCGCCGGAAAGCTGCCGGGGCCGCGCCTGCTCGAATCCGGCAAGGCCGACGAGGCGGATCAGCTCCTCCACCCGCTTGCGATCGACGCTCCGCCCGGCCAACTGGAACGGCAACGCCACATTGGCGGAGATGGTGAGCCAAGGCAGCAGCGCATGATCCTGGAAGGCGACGCCGAGCCGATGCGCCCTCGACAGGTCTTCCGGCTCGCGTCCCTCGACCACCACCCGGCCCCGGCTCGGCGCTTCCAGGGCCGCGACCAGCCTGAGGATCGTGCTCTTGCCGCAACCGGAGGGGCCGAGCAGCGCCACGAACTCGCCCTTTCCGATCTTCAGCGACACCTCGTCGATTGCGACCAGCTCCCGGCCGTTCTCCATCCGGAAGGACTTGCCGATATGGTCGAGATCGATCGCGGTCTCCGTGGCCGGTCGGACCGGCGAGAGATGGGCGACGGGCGAGCTTGCGTCCGTCATCGTCAGCCCACGAGCCTTTCGAAACGTTCGGAGATGACCGGCAGGCGCTCCTTGAGCTTCGCCCGGATCGCCTCCACGTCCACCGTCAGCATCTCGCGGTTCTTCATCACGACCTCGCCGTCCACCACGACGGTGCTCACGTCACGACCCACCACGCAGGCGGCCGCCACGAAGAGCGGATCGTAGACCGGCACATGGTCCATGCTGTCGGCGTCGCAAAGCAGGATATCGGCCTTCTTGCCGACTTCCAGGCTGCCGATCTCATTCTGGATGCCGAGCGCGCGGGCGCCCCCGTTGGTGGCGACGCGGAGCAGTTCCTCCGCCGAGATCGGATCGCGCTGATGGAAGAGCGCGCTGTTCATCGCCTGCTGCCCGACGCGCGCCGTGTGGGCGACCTGGAAGATGTCCAGCGTGCCGCCCGCTCCCGGCCCATCGGTGCCGAGGCCGATATCGATGCCGCGCCGCCACATCTCCACGAGCCGCGGATTGCCGATGGAATAATTGCCGAAGGCGCAATGACAGGCGGAGGGACGATGCTTGACGTAAAGGTCGACCTCGTTGGGCGAGAGCATCACGGAATGCGCGCAGTGCAGGTGATGGGAGAGCACGCCCATCTCGTCCAGCCACTCCGCCGGCCGCTTGCCGAACTTCTCCAGCGCATAGTCGATCTCGTAGGACCCTTCGCAGAGATGCGTGTGGATCTTCACATCGAGTTCGCGCGCGGCGGCTCCGATATCCCGGATCAGGCCGGGCGAGCAGACGATGATCTGGCGCAGCGCCAGCCACGCCTTGACGCGGTCGCCATCCTTCCAGCGGTTGACCAGCGCCACGTTGCGCTCCAGCGCCTCGTCGCGCGTCATCAGCATGTTGGCGGGAACGTCGGCGCCGATCTGCTCGCTCTGGTCGACGGTGGACAGCGCGACGAAGCCGCGAATGCCGACATCGACGGCCGCGCGGCCCATCTCGTCGGGATGCGGGCCGCCGGATTCCGCAAAGCAGGTCGTGCCGACCTGGATCATGTTGGTGTAGGCGACGAGGCCGGACAGGTAGACGTCTTCCGGCTCCAGGCAGCTTTCGAACGGGATGAGGTAGTTCTTCCACACCGGCAGCTTCAGCGGCCGCCGGCGGGCGATCTCGTGCAGCTTGCCGCGCAGAAGCTGCTGGCCCGTGTGGAAATGCGCGTCGATCATGCCGGGCAGCGCGATCTTGCCGGAACCGTCGACCACGCTCCTGGCGACGAAACGGCCGGCGTCCGACGCCTTGCCGATCCAGACGATCCGCTTGCCCCGGATTGCGATGGCGCCGTCGCTCTGGACCGTGTTGGAGCCGTCCAGGGCGACCACGTCGCACCCCTTGATCAGGAGGTCGACGCTCTCAGCTGCGTTTTCTGCTTCAGACATCAATCCGGCAACCCTTCAAGTCGGCGTTCAAAGAGAGGCGTGCGCTTCTTCGGCGATGGAGAAGTCGAAGATCTTGTCCACGTCGGGCAGGTTCGTGCGCCCGCTCGCCTTCGCCGCCGCGTACATGGGGCCCGTCACCTCGTCCTTGTTCATGGTGAGGATCTTGAAGCTCGGGTCGTTGTTGGGGCGGATGATCGGGATCTGCAGCTCGTTCAGCCGCGTCTGCTGCTCCAGGTCGAGGCCGTAATCGGCTCCGTATTTGTCCACCGCGAGCTTGGCCGCGTAGGCTGGATCCTTCTCGTTGTCGCGGTAGGCCTTGATGTTGGCCTTGACGTAATCGACCAGCGTCTGCCGGTTCTTGGCAAGGTAGTCGCGCGTGCAGAAAGCAAGTTCCGCATAGCTCTTGAAGCCGAGCTCGTCGAAGGAGCGGAAGAAGAAGTCCTTGTCGCGGACGAGGCCCATCTTCTCCAGCGTGATCGTCTGGTTCGTGGCGAAGGCCGTGTAGCCGTCGCCATCGCCAGCCACCAGCGGCTCCGGCGAAAAGCCGGTCGGCACCATGGTCCAGTCCTTCGGCAGGCCGGCCAGGGCCAGCGTCGCGTCGATGGATGTCTTCTCGTTCGGCCCCTGCGCCAGGATGCGGGCGCCAACGAGGTCCTTGGCCGTCAGGATCGGCTTCCTGGCAAGCGAGATGATGCCGAGGGGCGAGGACTGGAAGCCCGCGGCGAAGAGCACGTAGTCGTTGCCCTTGGCGACCGCATCCAGGAAGGGCAGCCACGACGTGTAGCCGATATCGGCCTCGCCACCGGCGACCACGACGAGCGGGTCCGGCGCGTTGGGACCGCCGGGCGTGACGCTGACATCCAGCCCGGCGTCCTTGAAGTAGTTCTTCTCCAGCCCCACCCAGAGGCCCGCATATTCGGCATTGGCGATCCAGCCGATCTGCACGCGCACCTTCTTCAGCGCCGCCGCGAGGACGGACTTGCCGAGAAACGGCGCGGCGGCAGCGCCGGCGGCGATGGATTGCAAAAGGCTGCGGCGGGTCAATGTCATAACAGGTTCCCCTCGAAGACCTTGTGGCCTGTCTTCGCTGTGTTGCAGAGCGGTCCCGGTCAAAGCGTCTTCAACGCCTCTTCGAGCGGGCCGAGATCGACGATTTTCGAAAGTTCTGGCACGGAACGGCCGGCCGCATGGGCGGCCCGGGTCATCGCGCCGGTGACGATCGCGGGATCGAACCAGAGGAGGCCCCTGCTCTTCTCGTCGCCCTCCAGAAGCGGAACCTCGAGTTCCGCCTGTCGGATCTGCTGGTCGATATCCAGGCCGAGATCGGCGCCGTATTTGTCGACGACGAGCCTGGCGGCCGCGCCCGGATCCTTGATGTGATCGGTCCAGCCGCGCACGAGGGCGCGGAGATAGCCGGTCACCGCATCCCGCTTCCCGGCGATCAGCGAGCGCGGCACCACCAGGAGCCCCTGCAGCACGCGATAGCCGAGATCGTCCAGCAGCGTGACGAAGAAGTCGCGCCCCTCCACCAGTCCCATGCGCTCCAGCGTGATCGGCTGGTTGGTCGCGAAGCAGAGATAGGCGTCGCCGTCGCCGGCAATCAGCGGCTCGGGCGAAAAGCCGGTGGGCTTGATCTCGTAATCCAGCGGCAGTCCGGCGCCGCCAAGGATCGCGTCGATGATCTGCTTGTCCGTCGGGTTCTGCGCCAGGATGGTTGCGCCGGCGAGGTCCTTCGGCTCCTGCACGGGATGGCGCGCCATCGAGCACACCGCCGCCGGACTCTTTGCCCAGGTCGCGCCGATGATGACGAAGTCGTTGCCCTTGGCGACGGAATCGAGGATCGGCAGCCAGTTCGCGCCGGCGACGTCAGCCGCGCCGGTGGCGAGCGAAACCAGCGTGTCCGGCGCGTTCGGGCCGCCCGGAATGAACTTCGCCTCGATATTCTCGCGCGCGAAGTAGCCCTTCTCGATCGCGAGCCACAGGCCGGCATATTCCACGTTCGGCACCCAGCCGAGCGCGGTGGTCACCACGGTCTTCGCCTGAGCGAAACCTCTCGTCGCGCCGGCGCCCACTGCAAGCGCGGCGGCTCCCCCCAACATGACAGAACGGCGCGTAGCCGTGAAATTCCCGGAACAGGTCATCACCACCCCTCAATGGCTGCAGACCCTTCCTCCCCCGTGTTTCTTTTGTTACACAAGTGCTAGCATATGTAAGCGGATTTACAAGAGAGCCTGACAGCGTATGCCAGATCCAAGGCCGGTCGGTATCACGCGCCTGCCCGCCGGAGCGGTGGTCGCCGAACGGATCGCGGCCGCCTATCCCTCGCTCTCCGACGCGCTCAAGGCATTCGCAGATTTCGTCCTCGCCGAGCCGATGCAGGTCGCCCGGCTCAGCATCAACGAGACGGTCGCCAATTCCGGCGTCTCCGTGGCGACGGCGAACCGCTTCGCCCGGACGATCGGCTTTGCCGGCTACGCCCAGTTCCGCGCCGAACTGATCCGTGGCTTCGAGCCGGTCTTCGCCCCGGTGGAGCGGCTGAAGCAGAAGCTGTCGGAGGCCTCGTCCGTCCGCGACATCCTGGTGGCTTCGCTGCAGGAGGACATCCGCAATCTCCAGGCCACCATCCACAATCTGGATGCGGAGCGCTGCGAGCAGGCGGTGGAGATGATCGTCGCCGCCCGCCGCATCTTCGTCATCGGCTTCGATACGGCCGGAAATCTCGCCGGGTTGCTGGCGAACGGGCTGGAACTTGCCGGCTGCGACGTTCGCGTCGTCGAGAATGCCGGCGGCTCGGCCGGAGCGTCGCGGCGGCTTTTCCGCTTCGACGCATCCGATCTCGCCATCGCGATCGCGTTTCCGCGCTACCTTCGGGACACGGTCGAGCTGACGCAATATATCCGCTCGCGCGGGATCCGGGTGTTGTCGATCACCGACAACCAGAACTCGCCCATCGCGGGGCTGAGCGACCTCACCCTCTACGTGCATACGAGCCGGCAGTTCAGCTCCACCTCAGATACGGCGACGCTGGCCCTGCTGGAAGCGCTGACGGCGGGGGTCGCGAGCCGTTCGCCCGGCTCGGCCGAACTGGCCGAGGAGTTTTCCGCCTTCGCCTATCCATGGCTGACCCCGCCACGCCACGGCTCGAACCGCTAGGCGGGCGCCTTCTTCAGGCCGGCACGGGCTTCGCGACAACGTGCGACGCGGCCTGCCCCGCGCTTGCCCTTGGCGCGAGATGGATGCCCGCCAGCATGCAGCGCACCGATCCGCCCGCGAGTTCGATCGTCGGCACATCCAAAGGCAGCAACGGTGTCACGGCCTCGATTTCCCCTCGCTCGGCCGCGCTCAGCGAGCGGCAAGCGCGGGACGAGATCGCGAGAAAGCGACCTCTGGCGCCGCGCAGTTCCAGCGCGTTGCCAGCGAACTCCGCGATCTGGCGATGGGAAAGCGCGACGACGCGGCGCCCGGTTTCCTCCAGCCGTTCCCTCACCTCGTTCCGCCGGGCCGGGTTCACGATCGCATCGAGCCCGACCAGCGCCAGATCGGTGCCGACGCACATGATGACGTTGGTGTGGTAGATCTGGCGACCATCCGCATCAGCCGCGTCGAACAGCATCGGCTCGAAGTTGAAGTGCGTGCAGAAGCGCTCCAGCGCGACCTCGTTGGTGCGATTGGAGCGCGCGGCATAGGCGACGCGACCGATATGGTCGAGCACCATGGCGCCGGTGCCTTCCAGGAACACGTTGTCGGGTTCCAGCCCGGAATAGTCGATCACGTCCTGCACGCGGTAGCGCGCCTTCAGCATCTCGATGATGTCGGCCCGTCGCTCCCCTCGCCGGTTTCTGTTGAACATCGGATAGACCGCGACGTGCCCCCCGGCATGGGTTGAGAACCAGTTGTTGGGGAACACGGAATCCGGCGTGGAGGTGCCCTCGTCCTCGAAGAGATGGACGGCCACCCCGGCGTCCCGCAGCCGCTCCGCCATCACCGTCACCTCCCGGTACGCCGCCTCGGAGATCTCGCGCGAGGTCCTGAGGCCGTCGGACGTCTGGAAGACGTTGTCGGCGGCGGTCTCCGGATTGGGGGTGAAATGGTGGGGGCGGATCATCACGACGCCCGCAGGCGCCTGGGGGGCGAAGCCACGCATTCGGGAACTCTCTGTAAGGAGACTGGGTGAGCCGGTCAGGCCTTCTGGCGGGCGATGATGCCCATCGCGGTGGTGATCAGGCGGGCGAAGTTCAGCGCGCCGATGCCGTCCACGTCGCGCTCGGGCATGAACTCGACGAAGTCCATCGCCGCGATCCGGCCACGCGCGGCGGCGCCCCGGATGAGGTCCACCGCCTGGTAATAAGTGAGCCCGCCCGGCCCGCGCGCGATGACGCCCGGCACCATCGTGGAGTCCAGCGCATCGGCGTCGATGCAGATGACGATCTCGCTGCCGTCCGGGATCAGTTCCAGCACCGGATCCACGCCCTTCTTGTGAAGGTCGTAGGCGGTGACGAAGGAAACGCCCCATTCCACCGCGTCGAGATAGTCCTGCGTCGCGGCCGAGCCGATGCCGCGCGCGCCGACCTGGATGATGCGCTCCACATGCGGCATCTCCGACGCGCGCCGCATGGTGGAGGAAAGACCCATCCGCTCGTTCATATGCGTCTCGCGCCAGTCGATATGGGCATCGATCTGCAGGATCGTGTAGGTGCGCCCGGTCTCGCCCAGCGCCTCGATCATCGGGATCGGGATGGAATCGTCGCCACCCATGACGATCGGCACGGCGTTCCGGCGGACGATCCGCGAAACGGCATTGCGGATGATGGCGCGGTTGCCCGCCCCATCTGCCTCGTCGAACGGCAGATTGCCGCAATCCACGGCGCGCAGGCGCGGCTCGGGAAAGACCGGGCCGCCGCTGTCGAAATCATGGCGCTCCACGTTGGCGGTCAACGACTGCGTGGCTTGCCGCAAGGCGTCAGGCGCGTTGCGGCAATAGGCGCCGACGGCCTTGTAGGGCGTGGCGCAGGGCGCGCCGATCAGCGCGATCGGAGCCTCCAGCGCGTCGAGATCGATGCAGGCATCGAGACCGAGAAAGGTGGAGTTCTGGTTGGCCGCACCGAAAAGGGCGCCGAGATCGGGCTTCGTGTTCATGGCTTCCGAATTTTTCCTGGAGGGGTTCGCGTCTCTTGGGATCGCAAACGGTCAGAGACGCGCCTGCAGGTAGCCGGCCCAGCGGGCCTGGGCGAACTGGAACAGCATCACGAGAACAAAAGTCATGACGAGGTAGATGGCGGCCGCCGTCACATAGGGCTCGAACATGATGTAGAAATTCAGGGTGATGTTGCGGGCGACGCCGGTCACTTCCAGCAGCGTCACCGTGCTGGCGAGCGAAGTCGCGTGCAGCATCATGACGGTTTCGTTGCCGTAAAGCGTCAGCGAGCGCGTGAGCATCGCGGGCAGCAGGATCTTCCGCGCTCGCGTGAAGGGCGAAAGCCCGTAGGCGCGCGCGGCTTCGATCTCGCCCGGCGGCAAGTGACGCAAGGAGCCGGCGAAGATCTCCGTCGTATAGGCCGAGGTATTCAGCACGAAGGTGATCAGCGTGCAGACCAGCGGGCTGGAAAGCCAGGGCCAGAGAACGCTGTGCCGGACCAGGCCGAACTGCGCGAGGCCGTAATAGATCAGGAAGAGCTGGACGAGGAGCGGCGTGCCGCGAAATACGAGAGTGTAGGCGGCGATGGCATTTCTGAGCACCGGATGGTGCGAGTTCCGCCCGAGCGCCAGCGCCATGGAGAGGAAGAAGGCGATCACCAGCGAAACCACGGTGAGGAGCAGCGTCAGCCGTGCTCCCTGCGCAAAGAAGCCGAGATTGTCGGCGATGACGTCCCAGCTCATCGCGCCAGCTCCTTGACGCCCGCCTCATAGCGCCGCGCCACGCGCGACAGGACGAAGAGGGAAACCGCCGTGATGGCGAGATAGAAGCCGCCGGCGAGGATGTAGAAGGAGAAGGGCTTTCCCGTCGCTTCCGCCGCGCCCCGCGCCCGGAACATGACGTCCTGCACGCCGAGCAGCGACACGAGCGCGGTCGCCTTGGTCATGACGAGCCAGTTGTTGGTAAAGCCCGGCAGGGCCAGCCGCATCATCTGCGGCAGGAGAATGCGCCAGAAGATCCGCGGCCGGGCGAGCCCATAGGCCTGCGCGGCCTCCAGCTGCCCCTTCGGGATGTTCATCAGCGCGCCGCGAAAAGTTTCCGTCATGTAGGCGCCGAAGATCAGCGCCAGCGTCGCCGCGCCCGCGCCGAAGGGGCTGAACTCGATTGTCATGTCCCAACCCATGCCCTGCACCCACTGGTTCAGGAGCGCGGGCACGGAATAGAAGACGAGAAGCATCATCACAAGGTCCGGGATGCCGCGGATGAACGAGGTATAAACGGTGGCGGTCATCCGCAGCGGCCGAGACGACGAGAGCTTGGCGAAAGCACCCGCCATGCCGATCAGGACGGCTAGCAGGAGCGAGACGAAGGCCAGCGACAGGGTGACACCCCCTGCCGCCAGGATCGATCCGACATAGCCGCCCGGCATGGATTACTGCTCGCCGAGATATTTGGCGTTCAGCGCGTCGAGCTGGCCGTCCGCCTTGATCTTGGCGAGGCCGGCATTGATCTTGGCGAGGAGATCGGTGGAGCGCTTGTTGACCGCGATGGCGACGCCTTCGCCGAATTCCGGCGCGTCCTTGCCGGTAAGGCGCGGGCCGACCAGCTCGAAGTCCTTGCCGTCTTCCTTGTTCAGGAAGCTGTGCGTGATCTGCGCCTCGTAGCTCATGTGCAGGTCCGCACGGCCGGCGGAAAGCTCCAGATAGGGCGCGCTGCCGCCGTCATAGCGCTTGATCGTCGCCTTGGGGTACGTCTTGGTGACGTAGGCGTCCATGGGCGTGCCGGTCTGCACGGCGATCACCTTGCCGGCGAGACCGTCCGGGGAGATGTCGAGCTTGGCGTCCTTCTTCGCGACGAAACGGAACACGGGTGTCTCGTAGATGTCGCTGAACGCCATGACCTTGCGGCGGGCAGGCGTCACGGTGAGCTGCGAGATCAGCGCGTCATACTTGCCGGAGGTGAGGCCCGGGATCATGCCCTCCCAGGCGGCGGCGATGACGTTGCAGTTCAGCTCGGCCGCCTTGCAGACCGCATTCATCAGCTCGACGTCGTAGCCGACGAGCTTGCCGCTGGAATCCACGGATTCGAAGGGCGGGAAAGTCGCATCGGTCGCGATCTTGACCTGGCCGGCCGCCTGCGCCGCGGAGAAGGAGCCCACGGCCAGCAGGCTGCCGAGAAGAATCGTATGAAGTCGTGCCATTGAGATCTCGCTGAAAGGTTGAAGACAGGCATTCATTCGGCTTGCCCGGAAAGGGCCGAATTCGGGGATCCGCCGGGGCCGTCGACCCAGGGCGACTTTATCGGGGCGACAGGGATCAGGACTGGAGACGCCCCGACAGGAACTGCTGGAGCCGCGCGCTTCGCGGATTGTCGAAGAGCTCGGCGGGCGCGCCCTCCTCCTCGACCCGGCCGGCATGGAGAAGCATCACCTTGGAGGAGAGATGACGGGCGAAAGCCATTTCGTGCGTCACCACCACCATGGTGCGCCCCTCCTCCGCCAGCGCCTGCATCACGCGGAGCACCTCGCCGACGAGTTCGGGATCGAGCGCCGAGGTCGGCTCGTCGAAGAGCATCACGTCCGGCTCCATGGAAAGCGCGCGGGCGATCGCCACCCGCTGCTGCTGGCCGCCGGAAAGCTGGGACGGATAGCGATCGCAGACATCGAGGTTCAGCCCGACCTTCCCCAGGTTCGCCTTCGCCCGCTCCACCGCCTCCTTGCGCGGGACGCGCAGCACGCTGACCGGCGCCTCCACGACATTGTCGAGCACGCTCATGTGCGACCAGAGGCAGAAATTCTGGAACACCATGGAAAGCCGCGCCCGCATCCGCTGCAGCTGGGCGGCGTTCTTCGCCCGCAGCGTGCCGTCGCGCCGGTCCGCCGTCAGCTCCAGCGCCTCGCCGTTCACCGCGATGGAACCGGAATTCGGCCGTTCCAGCATGTTGATGCAGCGCAGGAACGTGCTCTTGCCCGACCCTGACGACCCGATGATGCTGATGACGTCGCCGGCAGCGGCGTCGAGGGAGATGCCCTTCAGAACCTCGACGGAGCCGAAGCGCTTATGGATGTCGCTGACATGGAGTTTCTGCATGGGAAGCTCGGATCGTCGGGGGATTGCGGGCTGAGGATCAGGCGGGAGGCGGCACGATCATCCACAGCGTGTCGCAGGTTTTCGTTCTGGACGGGTTGCGCCACGTATGCGGGATGGAAGGGTCGAAGCTCAGCGTGTCACCGGCGGAAAGGCGGAATTCCTCGCCGCCAATGGTGATCTCCAGCTCGCCACGGACCACATGGACGAGATCCAGCGCCGCCTTCAGCGCATAGGGCTCAACGCCGGACCCGCCGCCCGGCGCGATGGTGGAGCGCAGCGCCATCATGTGCTCGTTGCCGACGCCGCCGATGATGCGCTCTTCCATGCCGACGCCGCCGAGATTGATCGGGGCACCCTCGCCGGCGCGGACCAGCTTGCTGGGCGGCGGATCGAAGATCGCGCCGGGCTTCACGTCGAGCACCTCGCAATAGCGCAGCAGCGTGGCGATGGAGGCCTGCACCAGATCGCGCTCGAAGCGGCTGAGGAACGACTTGCTGACGCCGGTTCGGTTGGCGGCGACATCGATCGACATGCCCTTCTGCGTCCGGAACGCACGGAGCCGGGCGCCGACATTGAAACCGTTCGGCGAAGAGGTTTCCTCCTGGATAACCTCCTCTTCCGCATCGATCATGTCTGGTTCAGGCTTTGCCATGACGTCACTCAGTTGACTGTCAGGCAACCTGCATGAGCCGTAAATTCAGTGCAAACATCTTTTAGCGAAGGATTGCAGAAACTTCCGGGTTGCTCATTCAGCAACCAAAATGCCTACTCGACGGGCAGAAGCTTGCGCAGGAAATTCTCATCCGCGCTTTCTGGCGCGCGGAAAGAAGGACCGATTACGATTCCGGGTAACTGGGAAGCAACCTGGCCCGGAGCGGCAGGCGCCGCAGAAGGTTATCCGGCGCGGTCGCTCCGAACCGTCGTCGTGGTCGTCGTGGTGGTGGTGAAGGTCGCGGCCGGTGCGGCGGGAACCCGGTTCCACCAGCCGCCGCCGAGCGCCTGGAAGAGCGCGGCCGTGTCGGCGAAGCGCGTCGCCTGCGCGCCGACCAGCGTGATGTGCGACTGCTGGTAGGTGCGCTGCGCATCGAGCAGCGAGGAATAGTCGATGGCACCGGCACGAAACTGTTCTCGCGCCAGTGCGAAGCTCCGCGTCGCCGCCTGCTCGGCCGCCAGATCCGCCTTCAGCGTCTGCGCGTCGAACTGCAGCGCGTGGAGCGCATCGGCCACGTCCTGGAAGGCGGAAAGAACCACCGAGCGATATTGCGCGAGCGACTGGTCGTAGGCCGCCTCCGCCGCCCGCTTGTTGTGGACGCGCGTGCCGGCATCGAAGATCGTCTGGCTGACGCCGGCCGCCGCGCTTGCCGCGATGCTGGCCGGGTTGAAGAGCTTGCCGATGTCCAGCACGGACGATCCGACATTTCCCGTCAGCGTGAACTGCGGGAAGAGGTTGGCGGTCTGCACGCCGATATTGGCGGAGGCCTGGTGCAGCTGCGCCTCGGAGGCCAGCACGTCCGGCCGCTGCCGGATCAGGTTGGACGGCAGGCTGACCGGCAGGTCCTTCGGCAGTCGCAGCGCGGAAAGCTGGAAGCTCTCGCTGCCGATGTCCGCGGGCATGCGACCGAGATAGACGGCAAGCTGGTTGCGTTGCTGCGCCAGCTGCTTCTGCAGATTGGGCAGGCTCGCCTGCGTCTGGGTCAGCGTCGCCTGCTGGGTCAGCACGTCGGATTCCGCGACGCTGCCGAGGGTCAGCTGCTGGCGCAGGAGATCGAGCTGCTGCTGCTCCAGCTTGATGATGTCCTGCGTCGCCGCGATCTGCGCGCGCAGCGACGCCTCGTTGATCGCCGCCGTCACCACATTGGCGCTCAGCGTCAGGTTCGTCGCCTCGATCTGGAAGCGCTGGTAGTCGGCCTCGGCCGAAGCCGCCTCGACCTGCCGGCGCGTACCGCCGAACACGTCGGGATTGTAGGAGACGTCGAGCGACGTGCCGTAGAGGCTGTAGACGGAGTTCTTTCCCTCGCCCGAGCTGTTGCCGGATCGCGACCGCTGGGCCGAGGCGCTGCCACTGAGCGTGGGGAAGAGCGCGCCCCTGTCCGCCAGCACTGTCTCCTGCGCCTGTCGAAGGGCTGCCTGCGCGGCGGCGACGTCGGGGTTGGCCCTAAGCGCTTCGGCCACGAGGCCGTTCAGTTCCTTGTTGTGGAAGAGCCGCCACCACTCGCCGGGAATGTCGGCGCCGGTGCGAAACGTCTGCGCCTCGCCGCCGGGGATCGCGGCGGAAGCCGTTTGCTTCGGCAAGGCGCCGGGCGTGTAGCGGCTGGTGGCGGGGCCGACCGGCCGCTGGAAATTCGGGCCGACCTGACAGGCAGACAGCGCCAGGATCGAGCAGCCAAGCAGCGCCAGCGAACGCGCCGTCCTGCCGCGCCGCGCCGTCCGCCCCCGGGAATGTTCAAACGTCCGCATCATCAGCAACAGGGTCCCGAAATCATTCGGCGGAAAGCGCCACGGCCGGATCGAGTCTCGCGGCCTTCCTCGCAGGCATGTAGCCGAAGATCAGCCCCGTTGCGAAGGCGCAACCGAACGCGAGCAGGATCGGCCCCGGCGAAAACTGGATCGCCGTGCCGAAGCGTTGCAGCGTGGCGGCGATACCCATGCCGAGCAGCACGCCGATGGCGCCCCCCATCGCGGAGACCACCAGCGCCTCGGTTATGAACTGCCGCAGGATGTCACGCGTTCGCGCGCCCGTCGCCTTGCGCACGCCGATCTCGCGCGTTCGCTCGGTGACGCTGACAAGCATGATGTTCATGACGCCGATGCCGCCGACGAGCAGCGAGATGGCGGCGACGGAGCCGAGAAGGATCGTCAGGGTGTTCTGCGTCGCAGACACGGTTTCCAGGAGCGACGACATGTTGCGGATCATCACGTCGTCGGTGTGATGCCGCTCGTTCAGCAGCGTCTGGATCTCGTCCTGCGTCTGATCGATCTGGCCGACGTCGTTCACCTCGACGGTGATGGAGCGGAGATAGCGCTTGCCGAAGATCCGCAGCGAGCCGGTCGAGAGCGGCAGGAAGACCACGTCGTCCTGGTCCTGGCCGAAGGGCGTCGCGCCCTTGGCGCTCATGACGCCGACCACCTGGAAGGGGATCTTGTTGACGAGGATGTACTTGCCCATCGGATCCGTGCCGTCGGGGAACAGCGTCGTCACGATGGTCTGGCCGAGCACGATGACGGGCGTGTAGTTCCGACCGTCGTCCGCGTTGATGAACGTTCCGCGCTCCACCGGCCATTTTCGCGCGGAGGGGAAGCCCTCAAGCGTGCCGTCGGCGGTCGTCGTGTAGTCGAGATTGCCATAGCGAAGCGTCACGCTGCCCTGCAGCTCCGGGACGGCGGAGGCGACGTTCGGCAACTTGTCGATCGCCTCGGCATCCTCGGGCACCAGTGTCGCGATATCGACGCCACGCGCGTTCGGCCGGCTGGGGCGAACGAGGATCAGGTTGCTGCCCATCGCGCCGATCCGGTCCACGACGGACTGCTTCGCGCCATTGCCGATGGCCAGCATGGCCACCACCGAGCTCACGCCGATGACGATACCGAGGAGCGTCAGGATCGTGCGGAAGAGATTGGCCCGGAGCGCCCGCAGCGCCATCTTGACGGCTTCGGCGACATCCGCCACGGGCGCGCCACGCCCTGCCGCTCCCACTTCCGGCCCGGCCATCACCGGTCGGCCCTCATGAGTGGAGCCGCTATCGGCCACGATCCTGCCGTCGCGGATCTCGATCTGCCGATGCGTCTGCTCGGCCACTTCGCGGGCATGGGTGATGACGACGACCGTGTGCCCCGCCTCGCTCATGCGCTTCAGGAGCGCCATGACCTCCGCGCCGCTCTGGCTGTCCAGCGCGCCTGTCGGTTCGTCGGCGAGGATCACGCGGCCACCATTCATCAGCGCGCGGGCGATGGAGACGCGCTGCTGCTGGCCGCCGGATAGCTGGTTCGGCCGGTGGTCCATCCGGTCTTCCAGCCGCAGCGAGGTGAGGAGTTCCTCCGCCCGCTCGCGCCGCTCCTCGGCCCGCATGCCGGCATAGATCGCGGGCACCTCGACGTTCTCGGCGGCCGAGGCGGTCGGGATGAGATTGTAGCTCTGGAAGATGAAGCCGAAGGCGCGGCGGCGAAGCTCCGCCAGCGAATCGTCGTCCAGCGTGGAAACGTCCACGCCGTCGAAGAGGTAGTGCCCTTCCGTCGGCCGGTCGAGGCAGCCGAGGATGTTCATCAGCGTCGACTTGCCGGAGCCGGACGCGCCCATGATGGAGACAAACTCACCGGGATAGATCTTCAGCCCGATGCCGTGCAGCACCTCCACCGCAAGCTCGCCGTTGCGATAGGTCTTGCGGATATCCGCGAGGTCGATGACCGGCTGCGCCAGTTCCGCATCCATGCCGGGGCTCACAGCATCGGCGGCGGACCGCCCGGCCCGCGCCGCTGGTTGCCCGTTGCCGCGGTGGCCGGCTTGGGCTGGCGGCTGCCGGTGATGACCTGATCGCCGACGGAAAGGCCGCTCAAGGCCTGCGCGTCGACCCGATCCATCGCGCCGATCTCAACATTGCGATCCTCGACGCTGCCGGAGGACGTCAGCACGCGAACGCGGTAGCGCTTCGGCTTGCCGGAATTGTCCTCGGGCTGCGCAGCCGCGCCCTGCGCCGGCGCCGCACCTGCCGGAGCGCTGTCGCCGATAGAACCGGGACCGCCGCTTTGCGCCGGAGCCGCCGGCTGACCTTGCCCGGCCTGGCCCTGGCCCGCTGGGTTCTGGCCTACCTGGTTCTGGCCTGCCTGGTTCTGGCCTGCCGGCGCATTGCCCCCCGCGTCGCGCCGGCGATGCTGGCCGTCGCCATTGCCCCCGCCGTCGTGGCGATGCTCGCCCGTTCCGCGATCCCGACCACCCTCGCCACGGCCGGCAGGCTGCAAGGCGGCGACCGGCACCAGCGGCACGTTCCTGGCGGCTTCCACCACGAAGAACACCTCCGCGCTCATCTGCGTCATCAGTTGGCCGGCCGGGTTCGGCACATCGAAGAGCGCGTAATAGAGGATGACGTTGTTGGTCTCTTCCGGCGTCGGCTGGATCTGGCGGAGCTTGCCGTAATAGCGCTTTTCCGGCCGGCCCAGCGTTGTGAAATAGGCGTCCATGCCGACATGGAGCTTGCTGACGTCGGCCTCCGACACCTGCGCCTGCACCGTCATGGTCGAGAGATCGGACACCCGGACGATAGTGGGCGCGGACTGGTTGGCGTTCAGCGTCTGGCCCTGATTGGCCGACTGGGACACCACCGTGCCGGTGATCGGCGCGTAGATCTTGGTGTAGCCGAGATTGACCTGTACGCCCTTGAGGGTCGCCTGCGCCTTCTCGATCTGCGCCTTGAGTGAATCGACGTTTGCCTGCGCCGATTGCAACGCGGCCTCCGCGGTCTGGAGGTTCTCCTCGCTCGTCGCCTTGATCTTTGCGAGGCCGCGTTGCCGCTCCGCCTGCTGCTGCGTCAGGACAAGCTGCGCTTGTTTGTCGGCAAGCTGCGCCTGGAGATTGGCGATATCCGCCCTGTCGCCCTCGATCTGGTTCAGATAGAGAGCCGGATCGATCTCCGCGATCAGGTCGCCCTGCTTGACGTGGTCGCCGATGGCGACATGCAGCACCTTGAGCTGACCGGAAACCTGCGCGCCCACATCGACGTAGTTCACCGGCTGCAGGCTGCCGAGCGCGCTGACGGAATTCTCCACATCGCCGGTGCGGACCGGCGCGGTGATGAAGCTCTGCTCTTCCGATTGCCTTGGCGCGTAGCGATACCAGGCGGCCACTCCTCCCAGCGCGATCAGCACCAGCAGGAACAGGAACCACTTCCGCCCGGACCTGCGGCGGCGCTTGGGAGCTCCCGCCTGCGGCCGCGCCTTTACCGGGGCCGTTAGCTGGGCCTTTCCCGGGGCCGGCGCGGCGGATGAAGCGGCGCGGTTCGGCTCGGTCGTTGCGCGTGTGTCGGCGGCGGCATCGGCCATCGGGCTGTCGTCTGTCCTGCTTGTCGGCGGATAAAGGGGAATCCGCAATCCGGGCCAGCACTTAGCATGCCGCCCAACCCCCGCCACTTAACAATTCCGTAAGCTGCCGGACGGCGGCGGCATTGTTTCCCACCCCATCCTTTCGGTCTGCTTTCAGTCCCGTTGCGTCGCAACATAGGGACAAGTAGATTGCGGCTGAAATGGGGGAGTGGGCCGTCTTGCCGAAGATCCGGAAAATACTTGTAGCGAACAGGTCCGAAATCGCGATCCGGGTTTTCCGGGCGGCCAACGAGCTCGGAATGAAGACGGTCGCGGTCTACACCGAGGAAGACAAGCTGGCGCTGCACCGCTTCAAGGCGGACGAGGCCTACCTCATCGGCAAGGGCCCACATCTGGAACACCAGATGGGACCGATCGAGGCCTAT
Organism: Faunimonas pinastri; assembly: GCF_900110915.1. Lineage (GTDB taxonomy): Bacteria > Pseudomonadota > Alphaproteobacteria > Rhizobiales > Afifellaceae > Faunimonas > Faunimonas pinastri. The sequence continues at coordinate 604,811 of NZ_FOFG01000001.1, read as the reverse complement.
CTCTCCATCGACGAGATCCTGCGCGTGGCGAAGCGCTCCGGCGCGGACGCGATCCATCCCGGCTACGGTTTCCTCTCCGAGAGCCCGGAATTCGCCGAGGCTTGCGCGGCGGCTGGCGTCACCTTCATCGGCCCGAGCCCTGACACGATGCGCCGGCTCGGCAACAAGGTGGCGGCGCGCGATCTCGCGGTGGCGAACGGCGTGCCCGTCATGCCCGCGACCGATCCTCTTCCCGACGATCCGCAGACGTGGGCGAAGCTTGCGGCCGAGATCGGCTACCCCGTGATGCTGAAGGCCTCCTGGGGCGGCGGCGGTCGCGGCATGCGCGTCATCCGCGACGAGAAGGCCCTGATCTCGGAAGTGACGGAAGCCAAGCGCGAGGCCAAGGCGGCCTTCGGCAAGGACGAGGTCTATATCGAGAAGCTGGTCGAGCGCGCCCGCCACATCGAGGTGCAGGTGCTGGGCGACCAGCACGGCAATCGCGTCCACCTGTTCGAGCGCGACTGCACGGTTCAGCGCCGCCACCAGAAGGTGGTGGAGCGGGCGCCCGCGCCGTATCTCGACGATGCGCGCCGGCAGGAAATCTGCGGCTACGCGCTGAAGCTCGCCGATGCCGCCGACTATTACGGCGCCGGCACGGTCGAGTTCCTGATGGATTCCGACACGGGCCGCTTCTTCTTCATCGAGGTCAATCCGCGCGTCCAGGTCGAGCATACCGTGACCGAGGAGGTCACCGGCATCGACATCGTCAAGGCGCAGATCCACATCGCCGAGGGCGAGGCGATCGGCACGCCGCCTTCCGGCGTTCCCCCGCAGGAGGGCATCCGCCTCAACGGCCACGCGCTGCAATGCCGGATCACCACGGAAGATCCGGAGCAGAACTTCATCCCGGATTACGGTCGCATCACAGCCTATCGCGGCGCCACCGGCTTCGGCATCCGCCTCGATGGCGGCACGGCTTACTCCGGCGCGGTGATCACCCGCTTCTACGATCCGCTGCTGGAAAAGCTGACCGCCTGGGCGCCTTCATCCGAGGAGGCTATCTTCCGCATGGAGCGGGCGCTGCGTGAATTCCGCATCCGCGGCGTGGCGACCAACCTTACCTTCCTGGAAAACGTGATCAACCACCCGTCATTCCAGGACAACAGCTACACGACGCGCTTCATCGACACGACGCCGGAGCTCTTCGACACGGTGAAGCGGCGCGACCGCGCGACCAAGCTCCTGACCTATGTGGCGGACGTGTCCGTCAACGGCCACCCGGAGACGCGCAACCGCCCACCCCCTCCGCGCGACGTTCCGGCCCCGGTCCCGCCCCTTTTCGGCGACGCCAAGCCGGACGGCACCAAGCAGATCCTGGACCGGCAGGGCCCCGAGGCCTTCGCCCGCTGGATGCGCGGCGAAAATCGCGTTCTCATCACCGACACGACGATGCGCGACGCGCACCAGTCGCTGCTCGCCACCCGCATGCGCACGCATGACATCGTCGCCATCGCCGATGCCTATGCGACCGCCCTGCCCGGCCTCCTGTCGCTGGAATGCTGGGGCGGCGCGACCTTCGACGTCGCCATGCGCTTCCTCACCGAAGATCCGTGGGAGCGGCTGGCCGGCATTCGCGAGCGTGTGCCGAACCTGCTTCTGCAGATGCTGCTGCGCGGCTCCAACGGGGTCGGCTACACCAATTATCCCGACAATGTCGTCCGCTTCTTCGTCAAGCAGGCGGCCAGTGCCGGCATCGACCTCTTCCGCGTCTTCGACTGCCTGAACTGGGTGGAGAACATGCGGGTGTCGATGGACGCCGTGCTGGAAGAGGGCAAGCTCTGCGAAGCCGCCATCTGCTACACCGGCGACATCCTCGATCCCGACCGCGCCAAGTACAACCTCAACTATTACGTCAGTCTCGCCCGCGAACTGGAAGCGGCCGGCACGCACATCATCGCCATCAAGGACATGGCGGGCCTCCTGAAGCCGGCGGCCGCTCGCGTCCTCTTCAGGGCGCTGCGCGAATCCACGGACCTGCCGATCCATTTCCACACGCACGACACTTCCGGCATCTCCGCCGCGACGGTGCTCGCCGCCGTGGACGCGGGCGTCGATGCCGTGGACGCCGCGATGGACGCGCTGTCCGGCCTGACCTCGCAGCCCTGCCTCGGTTCGATCGTGGAAGCGCTGGAGGATACCGACCGTGCGACGGGCCTGAACTCCGAGGCCATCCGCAAGATCGCGCTTTACTGGGAGGCCGTGCGCTTCCAGTACGCGGCCTTCGAGAGCGACCTCCGCGCCGGCGCATCCGAGGTCTATCTCCACGAAATGCCGGGCGGCCAGTTCACCAACCTCAAGGAGCAGGCGCGCTCGCTGGGGCTGGAAAGCCGCTGGCACGCGGTCGCCCGCACCTATGCCGAGGCGAACCGGATGTTCGGCGACATCGTCAAGGTGACGCCCTCCTCAAAGGTGGTCGGGGACATGGCGCTGATGATGGTGAGCCAGGACCTCACCGTGGCCGACGTCACCGATCCCGCCCGCGAGATCGCCTTCCCCGATTCCGTCGTGCAGATGATGAAGGGCGAACTCGGCCAGCCCCCGGGCGGCTGGCCGGAAGCGCTGCAGCGCAAGGTGCTGAAAGGCGCCGAGCCGATCGAGGTGCGGCCGGGCGCGCTGATCCCCCCGGCGGATCTCGACGCCAAGCGCGACGATGTCTCCAAGCTCCTCGGCAAGGTCGCCGACGACCGCGCGCTCGCCTCGTACCTGATGTATCCCAAGGTCTACGGCGACTTCGTCGCAGCTTCCGAAACCTACGGGCCGACCGAGGTGCTGCCGACCCCGGCCTATTTCTACGGGCTGAAGGAAGGCGACGAGATCACGGTGGAGCTGGAGCGCGGCAAGAGCCTCGTCGTGCAGTTCATCGCCATGTCGGACGTGGACAACGAAGGCCAGGTGCGCGTCTTCTTCGAGCTGAACGGCCAGCCCCGCACCATCCGCGTGCCGGACCGCAACCGCGCCGGCAACTCGACCGCCCGGCGCAAGGCCGAGCCCGGCAATTCCTCGCAGATCGCGGCTCCCCTGCCCGGCGTGGTCTCAACGGTAGCGGTCAAGGCCGGCCAGTCCGTCACGTCAGGCGACGTGCTGATCTCGATCGAGGCCATGAAGATGGAAACCGCGATCCACGCCGACCGCGACGGTGTCATCTCGGAGGTGGCGGTGAAGCCCGGCGACCAGATCGACGCGAAGGATTTGCTGGTGGTCTACGCGGAGTAGGTTCCCAGACGCGGGGGCGCAGACCTGCGCCCCCGCGCAATACGTATCCTTGGAGAGCTGAAGACGACCCGTGCCTCAAAAGCTAACCCTGACTGCCCTCCTCGTCCGGGAATATGACGAGGCGATTACATTCTACGTCGATAAGCTCGGGTTCGAACTTCGCGAGGATACGAAGCTGACGGCTGAGAAGCGCTGGGTTGTGGTTGGCCCGTCAGATGGCGCTGCCGGTCTGCTACTCGCGCGGGCGATCGGGGATGTCCAGCGCTCGGCGATCGGTCAACAGAGCGCTGGGAGAGTCTTTCTCTTTCTAGAGACGGACGATTTTGCTCGAGACCATGCGACGTTCGTCGAGCGAGGCGTTCGATTTGTCGAGCAGCCGCGCTCGGAGCCATATGGCACAGTCGCTGTCTTTGAGGACCTCTACGGCAATCGATGGGATTTGATAGAGCCTGCCGAACTCTGACCTGCGGGTCGTCTACGCCGAATAGGGCGTGACGGCGGTGGCGCTCGGAGTGCCGCGTCCGTGCCGTTGGACCGGGAGCGACAGGCGCCCCCGGTCACGTTTCTCAAACGAGTTCGGCCAGGGCGGCGGCATCGAAGCCCTTCAGGCTCGCATGCTCGCCATTCTTGATCTTGGCGGCCCAGTCTGCATCGCTGATCAGCGCGCGGCCAACGGCAATGAGGTCGAACTCGTCCCGCTCCATCCGCTCGATGAGCCGCTCGATGCCGACATTGGTCGATCCCTCGCCACCGAACGCGGCCGTGAAGTCGCCCGAGAGGCCCACCGAACCGACGCTGATCGTCGCGGCGCCCGTCAGCTTCTTCGCCCAGCCGGCGAAGTTCAGCCCGTTCTCGCCGTCGATTTCTGGAAATTCCGGTATCCAGAAGCGCCGCTGCGAACAATGCAGAACGTCGACCCCTGCATCCACGAGCGGCTGCAGCCAGTCGGCCATCCGGTCGGGCGTCTCGGCAAGGCGGGCAGTAAAGTCCTGCTGCTTCCACTGGCTGAGGCGGAGGATGATCGGGAAATCCGCTCCCACCGCGGCCCGGACCGCCGCCACGATCTCCCCGGCGAGGCGCGAGCGCTCCCTGATCGTCGCGCCGCCGTAACGGTCCGCGCGCTCATTGGTGCCGGACCAGAAGAACTGGTCGATCAGGTAGCCATGGGCGCCATGAAGCTCGATCGTGTCGAAGCCGAGCCTCTTCGCGTCGGCGGCAGCGCGGGCGAAGGCGGCCACGGTATCGGCGATCGCTTCGTCGGTCATCGTCTCGCCGCGCGGGGTGCCGGGCGCCACCAGGCCGGAGGGGCTTTCCACGGGCACGGCAGGCTCCCAGCCGGACAGGCCGCGGGTGGAACCCGTGTGCCAGATCTGGGGTCCCATCCGACCGCCGGCATCGTGGACAGCGTCGATCACCTGCTTCCAGCCGGCAAGCGCGGCATCGCCGTGAAAGAACGGAATGCCCGGCTCGTTGCGCGAGGCCGGGCGGTCGATCACCGTGCCTTCCGAGAGGATCAGGCCGACCTCACCTTCCGCGCGACGGCGATAATAGGCGGCATTGGCTTGGCCGGGCACGCCTTCAGGCGCGAAGGTGCGCGTCATGGGGGCCATGACGATGCGGTTCTTCAGTTCGAGCGACTTGATGCGAAAAGGGCGAAACAGCACGCTGGCGTCGTGGGAGGACATTCGAAACTCCGTTGCGATTTGCCTCGTCTAGGTATACTGGAGAAACCTACAGTCAATCAGGCACCTTAAGTCGCCCAGGTATATTCAGGGATACCAACATGGCGGATTGCAATCCCCAGCACTTCTCTGCCGATTGTCCCAGCCGTCTTCTCTTCGACCAGATCGCGGACAAGTGGTCGATGATGGTGCTGACCGTGCTCAATCAGGGCCCGCTTCGCTTCAATGCCGTGAAGCGCCAGCTCGGCGGAGTGACACAGAAGGCCCTGACGCAGTGCCTGAGGCGACTGGAGCGCAACGGCTTGATCCTGCGTCGCGTCCTGGCGACCTCGCCCGTTGCGGTGGAATATGAGATCACGCCGCTCGGTCGCACCCTGCACGAGCCCTTCAAGGCGCTCTACGGATGGACGCTCGATAAGCTGCCGGAGGTTGAACGGGCGCGGCAGGCCTTCGATCACCGCAACGGCGAAGGGTCGCTGAAGACCGGTGCCGTGTCGCTTTCTCCAGTCGCAAGCGGATCGGGTCCTGCTTCTGCCGAGATTTAGGTTTTCCCTGCCACCGCTCATGAATGGGTTCAGGTGCAGCCTGATTCTCGCAACGAAGACACCGGAGTCGCCATGCGCTTTTCCCTGAAGTCTCTGGTCATCGCCCTTGTCCTGCCGCTTCTTGCCGGAGCCGCCGACGCGCAGGAGAAGGTTCAATTCCGCTCGTCCGCCCCGTCGGCACCGACCGACGCCCAGCTCGACGGCTACCTTTTCCAGCCCGACGGCAATGGCCCACACCCGGCGCTCGTTTTCATGCATGGCTGCGGCGGGCTTTTCACCAAGTCCGGGCGAATCGAACGGCGTTCCGCCAGCTGGGCGAAGCGGCTGACCGCGCAGGGCTACGTCGTGCTGATGGTCGACAGCTTCACGCCGCGCGGGCTCCGGGCCATGTGTTCGAGCAAGACCTTCGACAAGGCGGTCTACCATGCCCGGCCGGGCGACGCTTATGGCGCGCTCGCCTGGTTGCAGGCGCAGTCCTTCGTCCAGGCGGATCGCGTCGGCCTGATCGGCTGGTCGCAGGGCGGCGGCTCGGTGTTGAACGCGCTGGACGCGGGCGGCCCGGATCGACCCGCTCGATTGCCCGGGCCGGATTTCGGTGCCGCGGTCGCCTTCTACCCCGGGTCCTGCCGTGACAGCGCCTTCACTCCGCCGTGGAAGACATCCGTGCCGACCCTCATCCTGCAGGGCGAGAAGGATGTCTGGACGCCGGCCCCCGTCTGCCGGAGCTTCGCGGAGGGCGCGGCGTCACGCGGCTCGCCGGTGCGGTTCCATATGTATCCCGGCGCCTACCACGATTTCGACTGGCCCGGCCGCCCGGTGCGGAAGCTCACCCGCATCCGCACCCGCAACGGCGATACGCCGATCGTCGGCGAGGACCCGCAGGCTCGCGCCGACGCGCTCGACCGCGTGCCGGACTTCCTGGCGAAGTCTCTCAAATAGCGGTCAGTCCGCCGCCTCTTCCGCGTCCTCGCCGTGCTCGACGATGTCGCCGTCCTTGAAGAGGATGCCCTTCAGGATCTCGCCCCATTGCGGCATCTTGCGGATCAGGAACTCCAGATCCATGCCGAAATGCTTGAACTCCTCGGTGCGGGCGTTCTGCATGATGGCCCGCGCTTCCTTGTCGGTCTCCACCGAGATGCGCTGCGTGTACCAGTTGATCGCCTCGGCCTCCTCGCCCAGCGAGGCGAGCATGCGGGCAAGCGTCCGGGTTTCCTTGGAAAGATCGCCGGCCGGTTCGTGATACTGGTCGAAGCCCATGATGATGCCTTCTGTTGCTGCGGAGAAGAGCCTAGCGCGATGCGGCGGCGATCACGACGGGCGTTTCGTCTCAACGGCCTCCAGCGCCCGACCGTGCTCCTCGGCCGAGGCTTCGGAGAAGCAGCAAAAGACGATCTCGTCGTAGGCGTCGGGGTCTGCTTCCACGAAATCGACCACGGTTCCGACGGCGATCTTCGCCGCGCGACCGGCCGGAAAGCTGTAGACGCCGGTGGAAATCGCGGGAAATGCGATGGTCCTGACGCCGTTGTCGCGCCCCACCTCAAGCGAGCGCCGGTAGGCGGAGGCCAGCAGCGCCGGCTCGCCGCGGTCGCCGCCATGCCAGACCGGGCCAACCGTGTGGATCACGTGTTTTGCCGGCAACCGGTAGCCGCCGGTGATCTTCGCCTCGCCGGTTGGGCAGCCGCCGAGCGTGCGGCATTCCGCCAGGAGTTCCCGCCCCGCCGCCCGGTGAATGGCGCCATCCACGCCGCCGCCGCCCAGCAGGCTTTCATTCGCGGCGTTCACGATGGCATCGACGGCCAGCGTCGTGATGTCGGCCGTGACGACCCGCAGGTCCGTTTTTCCGATCCTCGCCTTCATGCATGCACCTCCCGCAAAACCGGGATTTAGGGCACACGCTGTGGGCCATCCACGTTCCTGCTTCTTACCCGGCTTTCGTCTTGCGGATTTTTCATCTATAAGCCCGCAAATTCTCCGTCTGAACTCCGACCCTGCGCCTGCGAGAATTCTCTGCAGGGTCTAACCATGCGCGGGTCAATGCCGAAACGCACCGATATCTCCTCCATCCTCATCATCGGCGCGGGTCCGATCATCATCGGACAGGCTTGCGAGTTCGATTATTCAGGAACCCAGGCTTGCAAGGCCCTCAGGGCCGAGGGCTACCGGATCATCCTGGTGAACTCCAATCCGGCGACGATCATGACCGATCCGGACATGGCCGACGCCACCTATATCGAGCCGATCACGCCGGAAGTCGTGGCCCGCATCATCGAGAAGGAGCGCCCCGATGCGCTGCTGCCGACGATGGGCGGCCAGACCGCGTTGAACTGCGCCCTGTCGCTCAACAAGATGGGCGTCCTTGAAAAGTACGGCGTCGAGATGATCGGCGCCAAGGCGGCGGCGATCGATAAGGCGGAGGATCGCAGCCTCTTCCGCGACGCCATGACGGAAATCGGGCTTTCCACGCCGCGTTCGGCAGTGGCCCACACGCTGTCGGAGGCGATGGCGGCGCTGGACGAGATCGGCCTGCCCAACATCATCCGCCCCTCCTTCACCATGGGCGGCACCGGCGGCGGCATCGCCTATAACCGCGAGGAATTCCTGGAGATCTGCGAGCGCGGCATCGATGCCTCGCCGACCAACGAGATCCTGATCGAGGAAAGCGTCCTCGGCTGGAAGGAATACGAGATGGAGGTGGTCCGCGATCGCGACGACAACTGCATCATCATCTGTTCCATCGAAAACCTCGATCCGATGGGCGTGCATACCGGCGATTCCATCACCGTCGCGCCGGCGCTGACGCTGACGGACAAGGAATACCAGATCATGCGCGACGCCTCGATCGCGGTGCTGCGTGAGATCGGCGTGGAGACCGGCGGATCGAACGTGCAGTTCGCGATCAACCCGGTGGACGGCCGCATGATCGTCATCGAGATGAACCCGCGCGTGTCCCGCTCCTCCGCGCTGGCCTCCAAGGCGACGGGCTTCCCCATCGCCAAGGTCGCGGCCTTGCTGGCCGTCGGCTACACGCTGGACGAGCTGGAAAACGACATCACGGGCGGCGCGACGCCGGCGGCCTTCGAGCCGACCATCGACTATGTCGTCACCAAGATCCCGCGCTTCGCCTTCGAGAAATTCCCGGGCGCCGATTCGGTGCTGACCACGTCGATGAAGTCCGTCGGGGAGGTCATGGCCATGGGCCGGACCTTTGCCGAATCGCTGCAGAAGGCTCTCCGTGGCCTGGAAACCGGCCTGACCGGCCTCGACGACGTGGAGATCGAGGGCCTCGGTGTCGGCGACGACCTCAACGCCATCCGCGCGGCGATCGCCGTGCCGCGTCCCGACCGGCTCCTCAAGGTGGCGCAGGCGCTTCGCGTCGGCATGAGCCCCGAACAGATCTACGAGATCTGCCACATCGACCTGTGGTTCCTTCGCGAATTGCAGAAGATCGTCTCCTACGAGCAGCGGGTGAAGGACCACGGCCTGCCGCAGTCGCCCAAGGTGCTGCGCCAGCTGAAGAGCCTCGGCTTCTCCGATGCGCGGCTGGCGAAGCTCAGCGGCACGACGGAGGGCGAGGTTCGCGCCCTTCGCGACCGGCTGGACGTCCATCCCGTCTTCAAGCGGGTCGACACCTGCGCCGCCGAGTTCGCGGCGCCCACGCCCTACATGTACTCCACCTACGAGGCGCCCTTCTCCGGCGAGCCGGCGGACGAGGCCCGTCCCTCCGACCGCAGGAAGGTGATGATCCTGGGCGGCGGGCCGAACCGCATCGGCCAGGGCATCGAGTTCGACTATTGCTGCTGCCACGCGGCCTTCGCGCTGGACGACGCCGACTATGAATCCATCATGGTCAACTGCAATCCGGAAACCGTCTCCACGGACTACGATACCTCAGACCGGCTTTATTTCGAGCCGCTGACCATCGAGGACGTGCTGGAGATCATCCGCGTCGAGCAGTCCAGGGGCACGCTGCACGGCGTTATCGTGCAGTTCGGCGGGCAGACCCCGCTGAAGCTCGCCAAGGGGCTGCAGGACGCCAACGTGCCGATCCTCGGCACCTCGCCCGATGCCATCGACCTTGCCGAGGACCGCGACCGCTTCAAGACCGTTCTCGACGAACTCGGCCTGCGCCAGCCGCGCAACGGCATCGCCCGCTCCACAGAGGAAGCGCGGAAGATCACGGCGGAGATCGGCTATCCCGTGGTGATCCGCCCCTCCTACGTGCTGGGCGGCCGAGCCATGGAGATCGTGCGCGATCCGACGCAGCTGGAACGCTACATGACGGAGGCCGTCGTGGTGTCCGGCACGTCGCCGGTGCTGATCGATTCGTACCTTTCCGATGCCATCGAGGTGGACGTCGACGCGCTTTGCGACGGCACGGACGTCTTCGTCTGCGGCATCATGGAGCATATCGAGGAAGCCGGCATCCATTCCGGCGACAGCGCCTGCTCTCTGCCCCCGCATTCGCTGGACCCGGAGATCATCGCGGAGCTGGAGCGGCAGACCCGGTCGCTGGCCATGGGCCTGCACGTCGTCGGCCTGATGAACGTGCAGTTCGCGGTGAAGGACGGCGACATCTACGTGCTGGAAGTCAATCCGCGCGCCTCGCGTACCGTGCCTTTCGTCGCCAAGACGATCGGCACCCCGGTCGCGAAGATCGCGGCTCGCATCATGGCCGGCGAGAGCCTGGCGAGCTTCGGGCTCACCAAGCGCGAGATCAGCCATGTCGCGGTCAAGGAAGCCGTCTTCCCCTTTGCCCGCTTCCCCGGCGTCGACACGGTGCTTGGCCCGGAGATGCGCTCCACCGGCGAGGTGATGGGCCTCGACCGCGCCTTCCCCGTGGCGTTCGCCAAGAGCCAGCTCGGCGCCGGCGTGGTTCTACCGACCTCCGGCACGATCTACGTCTCCATGCGCGACGCCGACAAGCCGCGGATCGTGGAATCCATGCGCCGCCTGTCGGAGCTCGGCTTCCGCATCGTCGCCAGCCGTGGCACGCAGCTTTATCTCTCCGAACGCGGCATCCCCTGCGAGCAGATCAACAAGGTCCTTGAAGGTCGGCCGCATATCGTCGATGCTATCAAGAACGGCGAGGTTCAGGTCGTCTTCAATACCACCGAAGGCGCACAGGCCCTTGCCGACAGCCGCTCGCTTCGTCGCGCTGCTCTCCTGCACAAGACGCCGTATTATACGACCTTGGCGGGTGCCAGCGCTGCTGCCCTCGGGATCGAGGCACTTCTGGGTGGCCAGCTTGAAGTCCGGCCGCTGCAATCCTACTTCGCAGTCGCCTGACATTGCTGCGTTCCAGCGCTTCGGCCTGGAACGCGTTTCGCGTTGATGCGCCTGCCGGAACCCGGCAGGCTGGGAGGTGAAGTAGAATGGAAAAGGTGCCGATGACGGCCAGCGGACAGGCCGCACTCGAAGCCGAATTGAAGCGCCGTTCGTCCGAAGAACGTCCGCGTATCATCCAGGCGATCGCGGAAGCCCGCGCCCATGGCGATCTGTCCGAAAATGCCGAGTATCACGCCGCCAAGGAGCAGCAGAGCCACAATGAGGGCCGCATCCTTGAGCTCGAGGACACGCTGTCCCGCGCCGAAGTGATCGACGTTTCCAAGCTTTCCGGGGATACCGTGAAGTTCGGCGCCAAGGTCACACTGGTGGACGAGGATACCGACGAAGAAAAGATCTACCGCATCGTCGGCGACGTGGAAGCGGACGTGAAGGAAGGCCGAATCTCCATCTCCTCGCCGATCGCCCGCGCGCTGATCGGCAAGAGCGTCGGCGATTCCGTCGAGGTCACCGCCCCCGGCGGCTCGCGCTCCTACGAGATCCTGAACATCTCCTTCGGCGGCCTCTGAGGCCGCCCGGCCTTCGGCTCAGGTCGAGGGACGCCATTCGATCGGGATGTGGCCCGGCTGCCGGGCCACCCGTTCCAGCCACGCCGTGACGCCGGGAAACCGGCTGAGGTCGTAGCCGCCGCGTTCCGCCATGTGCGTGTAGGCGTAAAGCGCGATATCGGCGACCGAGAATGCGAAGCCGGCGAGCCAGTCCGCTTTCGCCAGACGCGTTTCCATCACCGCTAGAGCCTTGTTGCCGGCCTCCAGTAGCGAGGCCATGCGATCCGGCGTGGCCAGCGCCCGACGCTCCGGGTAGACCGTCAGCGCGCGCCTCACCGCGATCGCGGGTTCGTGGTCGTATTGCTCGAAGAACAGCCATTCGTAGACCTTCGCGCGGTCATAGGCATCCTCAGGCAAGAACCGTGTCCCTTCGGCGAGATGCAGCAGCATGGCGTTCGATTCCGCCAGCGTCCGCCCGTCCTCCAGCACGAGAAGCGGCACCTGTCCGTTCGGATTGAGCCTGAGGTATTCCGGCTTGCGCGTCGATCCGTCGAGCGAGGAGACATCCTCAAGGCGGAACGGGCGGCCGAGATATGCAAGGAGCAGCCTCGGCTTGTAGCAGTTGCCGGAGTCCTGGTGCGAATAGACGGTCAACATTGGGCAGCTCTCCTGTCCTTTCCCGAGTAGGATACATCACCGCTGCTGTCCACTGCTCGCGCGTGCGGGGATGCGGCGCAGGTCAAGCACTGGCATCGCAATCCCGGCCAAGACGAGTGCCGGGTACGGCATTTTCGCCCCCGGCTCGACGAACAGCGGCAGCACCCGGATGTGCGCCGGCATGATTTCTCCGTAGGATGGGAAGGCGGCGCTTCGGCCATCCGCCGCCGGAAGCACGGTCCCGGGTCGGCACCATCACGCCCCGATCCACCCAAACAGCGCGTGGCGAGGACGGAGGCGTGACCACGGCCTGTCCGAGATATCCGGCCGGCCGGGACGCCTGGCCGATTCACTGCGGAGGACGGGGACACGGCCGAGAGCAGCGGCACGCCTCCTGCTGATCGGGACAGGCGGATTCCGGTTCAGCGTCTTTTTTCCTCGCGAACGCTATTCAGGCACCCTGTCGCTTGCGCCGGAGAGCCGTCGCGCATAGGGTCCGCCGCGTTCGTCCGAACCGGAAATCCCGGAGTAAATCATGAGCTTTCTTGCCGCCAGCCTGTCCCGCGTAAAGCCCTCCGCAACTCTCGCCATGACGCAGAAAGCGCGCGAGCTGAAAGCGACGGGGATGGACGTGATCAGCCTGTCCGCCGGCGAGCCGGATTTCGATACGCCCGAGAATATCAAGGAAGCCGCGATCGCAGCGATCAAGCGCGGCGAGACGAAGTACACGCCCGTCCCCGGCATTCCGGAGCTCCGCAAGGCGATCGTCGACAAGTTCAGCCGCGAAAACGGCCTGACCTACACGCCCGACCAGATCATCGTCGGCACCGGCGGCAAGCACATCCTCTACAACGCCTTCACGGCGACGCTGAACCCCGGCGACGAGGTGCTCATTCCCGCGCCTTACTGGGTCAGCTATCCGGAAATGGTCGCGCTGAACGGTGGCGTCGCCAAGTTCGTCGAGGGCCGCATCGAGACCGGCTTCAAGCTGACGCCCGACGCGCTGGAAGCCGCGCTGACGGACAAGACGAAGTGGCTCATCTTCAACTCGCCGTCCAACCCCTCGGGCGCCGCCTATACGCATGCCGAGCTCCGCGCCATCGCGGACGTGCTGCTGCGCCACCCGAATGTCTGGATCCTCACCGACGACATCTACGAGCACCTGCTCTACACCGACGAGAGCTTCGCGACGATCGCGCAGGTCGAGCCGGAGCTGCAGAGCCGGACGCTGACCATGAACGGCGTGTCCAAGGCCTATGCCATGACCGGCTGGCGCATCGGCTATGCCGGCGGCCCGACCGAGCTGATCAAGGCCATGGTGATGATCCAGGGCCAGCAGACGTCGGGTGCCTGCAGCATCGCGCAGTGGGCTTCGGTCGAGGCGCTCACCGGTCCGCAGGACTATATCCCGATGAGCCGCAAGGTCTTTCAGGAGCGCCGCGACCTCGTTGTCGGCATGCTGAACCAGGCGAATGGACTCAGCTGCCCGACGCCCGAGGGTGCGTTCTACGTCTACCCGTCCTGCGCCGCGCTGATGGGCAAGACCGCGCCCTCCGGCAAGGTCATCGAGACCGACGAGGACTTCGTGATGGAGCTCCTGCAGACCGAAGGCGTGGGCGTGGTGCACGGCTCGTCCTTCGGCCTCGGCCCCAATTTCCGGGTGTCCTACGCGACCTCCAACGAGCTCCTGGAAGACGCCTGCAGCCGCATCCAGCGCTTCTGCAACGCGCTTCGCTGATAGACAGGCCGTCGCCCACCACGGGCGGCGGCCTCTCCCCTGATCTTCATGACGGGTGATCCGCGCCGGCCCAGGCTCGTGCCGGAACTCCTCTGCTCCAGCCTGGACGAAAGTCTCCGGTTCTACACGGAGCTCCTGGGCTTCCGCGTTCGCTATTGCCGACCGGAAGAACGGTTCGCCTATCTCGAACGCGAGGGGGCCGAACTGATGCTGGAAGAGCCCGGTCTCACGCGGGTGTGGTTGACCGGCCCGCTTCAACGCCCCTTTGGCCGGGGCATCAATCTGCAGATCCAGATCGGCGACGTGGACGCGCTCTATCAGCATGTGCTGGAGGCCGGCATTACACCCTTCCTCTCGATCGAGGAGCGCTGGTACCGCGCCGAAGCCGAGGTGCTCGGGAATCGCCAGTTCATCGTCCAGGATCCCGACGGTTATCTGCTCCGCTTCTATGAGGATCTGGGCCGCCGGGCGACCGGCTGATCCGGTCGACACTATCGGGGCCCCGAACGGCAACCGAATACGCTCGCATGAGCGCTGATCCCGCCGCCCATGCGGCTTGACTTGCAGGCAAATCGCCACCTTCCGGCTGCGCACCCCCTCTGAGAGCGCCCTGCAGCGGCCGGCATCCGGCTCCGGCACCCTGTCAGCGTTTTCAGGATCCCGATCAAGTCCATCCCAGAGCATCCGAGGGCTTACCGTCAGTCTGCCGGGCCGCTCCCGATTCTGGCACTCCCCCACTCGCTTCCAGAGTCCGCACAACGAAAAACGGCGGGGCACTGCCCCGCCGTTTCATTCCCGCAAGGAGAATTCTTATTCTTCGACCAGCTGGAGGTTCACCGCCTGCGGGCCACGGCCGCGACGATCATCCTCGGTCTCGAAGGACAGCTTGGTGCCCTCTGCGACCGACTGGAGGCCAGAACGCTCGATGGCCGAGATGTGGACGAAAACGTCCTTGCTGCCATCCTCAGGCGTAATGAAGCCGAAGCCACGGTCGTTGTTGAAGAACTTCAACGTACCGTTCTGGCGCGGGCCGCGCTCGCGGGGTTCGCGATCCTGGAAGGGACGACCGCCGCCGCCACCGCCACCGCCACCGCCGCTGCGGAAGCCGCCACCGCCGCCGCCGAAGCCGCCGCGATCACCACCGCCACCGCCGTAGCCGCCACCGCCGCGGTAACCACCGCCGCCGCCGCCACCGTAGCCGCCGCCACCGCCGCGATCACCGCCGCCGTAGCCGCCACCGCCGCCGCCGCGGTATCCACCGCCGCCGCCGCGATCACCACCGCCGCCGCCGCCGTAGCCGCCGCCACCGCCGCGATCACCGCCGCCGTAGCCACCACCGCCGCCGCCGCGGTATCCACCGCCGCCGCCACCGTAGCCACCACCGCCGCTGCGATCACCGCCGCCGAAGCCGCCGCCACCGCCCGGGGCACCGAAGCCACCGCCGCTCGGAGCACCGAAGCCGCCGCCGCTGTTCGATCCACCGAAATCGCCTTCACCACCGAATTCGCGCGTTCCGCCACGACGGGGGCCACGATCGCGGTCACGTCCGCGACGCTCGCCGAAATCGTCGTCGTCGCTGCCGTTTTCGCTCATCACTTCTGTAGTCCTCTCGAAGAGTCAAATCTCAGCCAGCAATCCGTCATGCATCTATCCAGAGCGCCAGCGCGGGCAAACGTGGGGTTTTTCGGAGAGGATTCATAAAACAGGCCAGGCACTCATCTTCTGGACCAATCAACCTCGCCGGCTTCCTCCACCGAAGCCGTCGCTTTGACAGTAATGCATGCGTTCTGTCGCAAAGCAAGTGCTATCGGGCGGCTTGGCGGGCTTTAACAGGATCGGAATGCTTCGGTTCCCTGCCCCGTGCGGCCGCGTCTCCGCAGGCTTCCGCGGCCGGCAGGCGGCATGGAAGGGCCGGACGCGAATGGGAGCTCGCCGACCTCCCTCTTTTGCGCCCACCCCTGTCCGAAAGGCGGATCCTGTTCCGGCTCTCAGGCCCGGCCGTGCGAACCGGAGCCGAAGAACAGCTTTTCCCACTTCTTCTGGGCCTGATAGCCCTCGCGGATGAAGGGCGTGAACACGGCCATGTTCAGCACCACCCAATTGACGATGTTGGCGGGAAAACGGAGCGGCTTCACGAAATCGACGAAGAGCACCACGCGGGTCTGGTTCGTGTGGTTCCAGGCTTCGTGCTCGAAGGCGTCGTCGAAGATCAGCGCCTTGCCTTCCTGCCAGTGGCAGACCTGATCGCCGACGCGGATGGCGAGCTGGTCAGGCGCGGCTTCCGGCACGATGAGGCCGACATGCAGGCGCAGCACACCGTTATAGGGGCCGCGATGGGGCGGCAGGTGCTTTCCCGGCTCGAAGATGGAGAACATCGCCGTCTTCAGCCCCGGCACCTTCTGCATGATCCGCCAGGTTTCCGGACAGGAGCGAATCGCCTCGTCCGACTTGATGCCGTAGGCGCAGAGCAGGAAGGTCTTCCAGTTCGCGTCATCGGAGATGGAGCGGACCTCGCTGGAGATCTCGTGGAAACCCGGCAGTTCGCTCTTGCGGACCATCACCCGGTCGAGCTCGGCGCGGATCAGGTGCCATTCCTTTTCAACCTCGGCCGCCCAGGGGAAGACCCGGTTGTCGTAGACACAGGGATTGCCGACCTTTGAATGTGTCAGGTTCAGCTTTTCCGCATAGTTCAGGATGGCCGTGATCGCGCGGTTGGCCAGGCCCGGCTTCGACATCGTGTCTTCCAGACCCGCGGTCTTCGCCTGCTGGGCGCCCTTGCCGGCCGGTCGCTCCGTCGCCGTGTCGTTTGTCATGCGTTCGTCACCATTCTCGCGTCCTGCGGCGATGACGCCGTTGCCGGCATTTGTAAACTCAAAATTTCATGTTGAGCGCACCGGTCGCAGAACGGAGCGTCCGACCTCATGCTCCGAGCGGACCGGGCGCGAGGCGCCCATAACGAAAACGGGCCGGCAAAGCCGACCCGTTCGGGACATTCAATCTGGGCTATTCGCAGAGATAACGATTGCCGTCCACGCCCAGGTAGGTTCCCGAGCGGGCATCGAACGACCGGTACTTGGCCGAGCAGTAGCGGTACCACGGGCCCGACCACTGCGGAGGGGCGTCATAGACCACCTCGGGCGCCGGCGCGACATAGACCGGAGCGGGCGGCGGGGCGACATAGACGGGGGCCGGCTGGTTCGCCACGGCGCCGCCAATCAGCGCGCCAGCGGCGAGACCGGCAATGCCGGCACCGACCACCGCACCGCCATTGTCATGATGCCAGTGGTCAGCCATCGCTACCCCCGGCAAAGCGACCGCGGCCACCGAGAGCGCGGCAGCTGCAGCGAAGGTCTTCACGAAACGCATGGTTCACTCCATGATGATGACGCAACGCGCGCCATGCAGGAACATCTTACCCAAACCCGTTCATCAAGCATGAACGCGGCAGAATTGCGGTGGTTTCACCGGTCCGTTCCGGTAATTTCTTGAGCGGAACTGTCAGTTCCAAGTTTTGGCAGCGGGCGCATGCGGAGCCGGATCTGAAGCCGTATCTCTGGCGTGGCGTGAAGCTCCCGGAAGAAGCTTTCCGGATTGCGGAGCCCGCAGGCTTCCCGCTGGATCACCAGATGCCAGAGCGCCTCGCCGGCCTCGTCCAGCAAGCGCTCCCGATCGATCGCGGTTTCCTTCCCCTCCTGCTGATCCGTATCGCGAAGAGCGGCGAGCTTCGCTTCCAGCTTCTCCGCCGTGCGGGACAGCGAGCTTGCCCGCTCCTGCATCAACTCGTGGTGCAGCACATCGAAGGCGGCGTCCCGAATGCCGCCTTCACGCGCCTGAGGAGAAAGCGCCTGTGGCGGCCGGACGATCATGACGCAGCCTCCGCTTCCGGAAGCGCGATGCCGAGCGCCGAAAGCAGCCCGCGCGCGGCATGGGGCGCACGGACCTTCGCACCGTTGATCATGAAGATGAAGACATCGCGGCCGCCGCTTTGCTTCTCGGCCGCGCCTTCCGATACCTGGGTCAGGTCCGCCGGCACCTTGCCGCTCTCCCAAACCCGCGCCCGCTCTGCCCACGCGTCGAGCTCGACCGGCGGATAGCCTGTCGGCTCCTCCTCGTGCGCTTCCAGCAGGCGGGCATAGGTGAAGTCGGCGATCGGATCGGCGATCGCCGGATATTTGTGCGAATCGGCGTAGACGATCGCCGCCCGGTGCTTTCGCGCGAGTTCGATGAAGGCCGGATCGCCGAAGCTCGGATGCCGCACCTCCAGCGCATGACGAAGCGCATGGCCGTCCTGGCTGTCCGGCAATGCCTGGAGGAAGGCTGCGAAATCATCAGGATCGAACTTCTTCGTCGGCGCGAATTGCCAGAGCAGCGGGCCGAGCTTCGGGCCAAGCTCGGTGATGCCGCTCTCCAGAAACCGCGCGATCGATTCACCCGCCTCGCCGAGGACGCGACGGTTCACGACGTAACGCGGACCCTTCAGCGAAAAGACGAAATCGTCTGGCGTCTCGTCGCGCCAGCGGCGGAAGCTTTCCGGCGTCTGCGTGCGGTAGAAAGTGCCGTTTACCTCGATCGCCGTGACATGCCGGCTCGCATAAGCGAGCTCTTTCGCCTGAGGCAGGCCCGGCGGGAAAAACGTCTTGCGCCAGGGTTCGAAATTCCAGCCGCCGATACCGACCCGGATCATCCGTCAGCCTTTCCTGCCCACCGGCTTCAGCGCCTCCGGCTTGTGCGCCGCCTGCTTGTGGGACTTGTCGCTTTCCACGAGATATTCCGGGTTCTCCTGCGAGGCCGCAACCTTGTGGGATTTGATATGGGTTTCCGAGGTCAGCTTCTTCACGACCTTTCCCACGCTCTCGCCGCCGGAACTCTCCCACTTCACCTTGTCGCCAGGCTTTAGTTCCTTTGCCATCGCACGGCCTCCGCCCTAAAAAGACGTAACGATGCGCCCGTGATTCCGTTGCGGAAAGCCGAGCGGGCGCCTCGGTCGGAACTGCGGCCGCCCGGCCCCGTTCCGCTCGTACACAATGCCACGGAGGAATTTCATGAGCAGCAAGATGCCGGCAGTCCCGCCCGCCTCCCGCAACAGCAAGGCTCCCGGCGGTCGCGCCACGCCCAAGCCCAGCGCCGACACGTCGGTCGACAAGAAGGCGAACGACAATCTCGACGAACAGGGCCGTCAGGGCAACATACACCAGAACACGACCCACCAGGGTCACCAGCAGGATCGCTGACCATGCCGGACAAGCATTCCGATCCCGAAAACTTCGGCGGCCCCGGCTCCAGCCATCAGGACCGGAAGCACCCGGAAAAGTCGAACGGTCCCGGCAAGGGTCCGCTGCACGACCAGAGCACGCGGCAGAGCGGCGTTTCGGGCGGCGGCGGCGAGCCGGACAAGCACCATTCGCACGACGCGGGCGACAAGTCCGGCCACTGAGCCGAGCCGCCCTCGCTTACGAAACCTCCTTCCGGCGACGGGGGGAGGTTTTTTCGTGGCCGCTTTCGGCCTAGATGCCCGCCATGGACCAGCCGCTCGCTCCCCATTGCGCCCTCGACCTTTCCGAACTGAGGCCGCTTTCCCGCGCGGAACTTCCCGCCGACACAGTCGAGCTTTCCCGCTTCCTGATCGGGCGGACTCTGGTTCACCGGACGGCGCAGGGCACGCTGGCCGGGCGTATTGTGGAGACCGAGGCCTATCTACCCGACGATGCCGCGAGCCACGCCTTTCGCGGGCCGACCAAGCGGAACGGCTCCATGTTTCTCCGGCGCGGGCACGCCTACGTCTATATCTCCTACGGTGTCTGGCCCTGCATGAACGTGTCGAGCGACGAGGCCGGCACCGGCGCGGCCGTGCTGCTTCGCGCGCTGGAAATCGTGTCGGGCGCGGAAACCATGCTTGCCGAGAAGCCGGCGCCGCTCCGCGATCTCGCGCGCGGACCGGGGCGGCTGGCCCGCGCGATGCGCATCACGCTGGGCGATGACGGGCTCGACCTCTGCGCGACCGGCGATGCCGTGCCACCGCTCTTCCTGGCCGGGGCGATACGCCAGATCGGGGAGATCGGCGCCAGCGTGAGGATCGGCATCACCAAGGAGGCGGACCGCCTCCTCCGCTTCTTCGAGCGGGGCAATTCCGCGGTCAGCGGGCCGGGACGGCTCAATCGCTGAAAGCGACGTTGCGCGAGAGGGCGTCAGCGCGAAATGCGCTTCTACACACCTGCGACATTCTGGCATTCCTTACCCTGGCAACCATCCCCCACCGCGAAGGTTGTAAGAGCCTCAAGACTCCTCGGGAGGAATTCGTATGACTTTTGCCAAGACCGTTCTCGCCGCCGCGCTCGTTGTCGGCTCCGCCGCTGCCTTTGCCGCTCCGGCTTCCGCGCAGGACCGCACGGTCGTGATCGAGCATGACGGTGGCCCGATGCATCACCGCGGCCCCTGGATGGATCACCGCCCCATGCATCCCCCGATGCACCGTAACTGCATGGTCCGCACGACCCGCACCATGCATCACGGCCAGACCGTGATCCGCAAGGAACGCATGTGCCGCTAAGGCGGACCTTCTAGGTTCACGAAAAAGGCAGCTCCGGCTGCCTTTTTTGTTGTCCTTATTCCGGCGGCGGCACTCACGCCTCCGTTTCCCTGCCGGGGTCAGTTCAGAAGTAATGAAGGGCTTCATGCGGCTTAGTCTTCTCGCGGGATTGTCCGCCGGCGCCGGGCAGCAAAACCTCAGCGGTTCTGCCCGGGCACCCACAAGACTTCGGCATCGCCGTGGTCGTTCACCCAGCGGCTTGCCACGAAGAAGAAGTCGGACAGCCGGTTCATGTAGCGGAGCGCCGGGCCGCCGACCTGCTCGCCTTCCGCCCTCAGCGCCACCATGAGCCGCTCGGCGCGGCGCGAGACGGTGCGGGCGAGGTGCAGGGCGGCGGGAGGCCCTGCTGCCGCCGGGCAGCACGAAGGAGCGCAGCGGCTGCAGGTCGGCATTCAGTCGGTCGATGTCGCGCTCGATGCGCTCCACCTGCGAATCCACGATGCGTAGAGGCTCGAAGGCGACCGGCTTGCCGTCATCGGGGTTGGCAAGGTCGGCGCCAAGATCGAAGAGGTCGTTCTGGATGCGCGACAGCATGGCGACCAGTTCGGAGAAACCGTCGGTGAGTTCGGCGGGCGCGAGTCCAACCGCGGCGTTCGTTTCGTCGACGGTGCCGTAGGCCTCGATGCGGAGATCGTGCTTGCGGCGGCGCTCGCCATTGGCCAGCGCCGTGGTGCCGTCATCGCCGGTGCGGGTGTAGATCTTGTTCAGGACAACCATGCGGCCTTTTTAGGCCCAGGCAGGAGACGGCAGATGCGTCGGCGACCGCGGATGCCCCCTCCGGCGCGGCGAAGAGGATCCGGAGGAGGTCGGCGATCTTGTTAGCCGCCGATTTGAGAGACTGGCACCCGTGAAACGATCCGCTTCAACCTTCCGGCAGCACGGGAAAGTCGGGAGCATCCTTTGGTTCACCCCTCCTTCTCTTCCTCGGGGCTGTGATGTTTCTGGGGCTTGTGGCCTGTTTGGCCGGGATTGTTGTGCTTGTTCTGGCCGCGGGTTTCCTGGTGCATTCCGTGCTCACTGACGGCGAACTCGCTTTCGCGCGCGTCGGGATGATGCGGCGGGTGCCCGGCGGTGGCTTCCTCGTTCAGCGCGGTGTCCGGCTCGTTCGGTTTCGGAACGTCGTCCTTGCGCTCGACCGACTGGATGAACTGTTCGTGGGTCTTCTTGCCCTGCATGACGTCCTCCTGCTGCATGGCTTTCGAATGCCGGGAGAACGCGCAAGCGGGGCGAGAGTTCTTTGTAGAGCGCCAGAACAGCTGTCGCGGCGAAGGGACGCCGAGAGTGAACGGTACGGGGAGTAAGCCTCAGGCCCGGGCGCGGGAGATGGCTATGCGCACGGCATGGGCCAGCGCACGGGCCGGGGCCATGGAAAGCAGCCCGCCCGCCTCGCGAATCCAGCTCTGCCGCGCTTCGCTGAAGCCGGCCGGTGCGGCCGCGCCCGTTTCCTCCAGTTCCAGGAGGTCCGCCGCCAGTGCGGAAGCCTCGAACGGCATGTGCGGAATCTCGATCAGCCCACCCTGCGCATCCGCCGGATTGGGGACCCCGGTGAAGGCGACGCTTACCGCATCGCGACTGTGGAAATCCTGAATCGCGCCGATCACCAGCCGCGTCACCGGACCGGGCGCACCTCGAAACGTCCAGACCTGCCCGACGGCGATGGAGGAAACGGGAACGGAGGGCGCTGAAGTCTCGGACATGGGATCTCCAAGGATCGGTATCGACGCAAGACATGGAAACTGGCTCGCACCATTACAACCGGAGTGCGAGAGTTCAGGAGGCTGAGGCGCTCCGCCTTTGGGTCAGGGTGCCGGATTCTTCCAGGGCTTCATGGTGCCGACGGAGAAGGTCACGAAGAGGAAGGTGTAAGGCGTGTTTCGCCTGAGCAACATGCGCTTCGGCCCGCTTGCATCATAGATGATCTGGCATTCGGTGCCGTCCTTCAGCGGGTTCGGGGTCAGGAAACGCTCGATCCCGAGGGTGCCTTCCAGATGCGTCACCTTGTACGAGCCGACACGCCAGATCGCCGAGCCGCCATGCTCGAACGACCAGGCATCGTCCCCGGTCTTCAAATCCACATTGCCGACGCCGGCGGCATAGCCCGATGTCTTGCCGCCGAGCTCCCCTTCCCGCTTATAGACAGCTGCAAGGGCGAGGATCGCTTCTTCTAGAGCGGGATCAGCTCGACCAGCCGCGCCGCGTCGCGTCGCTCCGGCTGAAGGTTTCCCCGTCCGCCGTCAGGCGATCGAGAATGGCATTGGCCTCAAGGCGCTCGTCCAGCGTCATCTCACCTCCCCCTGCCCCGCCGCTTTCCGGCCGACGATTTCTGCGGCAGCGGGCCGCCCATCGGCTTTTCCGTGCGACCCACCGTCATTTCGTCCAGGTCGTTCTTGCGGACGCGGCTTTTCGCGGGCGGCGCGGCGAAGGAGCCGGCCTTGCCTTCCACCGCGCTCTGGCGGGCGAGCGGATCGTCGGAGATCGCCAGTTCCGTCTCGCGCAGGCGCTTGAGTTCGTCGCGCAGCCGGGCCGCCGTCTCGAATTCGAGATTGGCCGCCGCGTCGCGCATCCGCTTTTCCAGATCCGCCAGATGGGCCTGAAAGTTGTGGCCGATCGTGGCACCCTCGTCGGTGTGGCCGACATCGACGCGGACATGGTCGCGCTCGAAGACGCTGTCGAGGATATCGCCGATATTGCGCTTCACAGATTCCGGCGTGATGCCGTGCTCGGTGTTGTAGGCCACCTGCTTCTCGCGGCGACGCTCGGTCTCCGCCATCGCCCGCTCCATGGAGCCGGTGATGTGGTCGGCATAGAGCACGACGCGACCGTCGACGTTCCGCGCGGCGCGGCCGATGGTCTGGATCAGCGAGGTCTCCGAGCGCAGGAAGCCTTCCTTGTCGGCGTCCAGAATGGCGACCAAAGCGCATTCCGGAATGTCGAGCCCTTCGCGCAGCAGATTGATGCCGACCAGCACGTCGAAAGCGCCGAGGCGGAGATCGCGCAGGATCTCGATCCGCTCCAGCGTGTCGATGTCGGAATGCATGTAGCGCACGCGCACGCCATGCTCGTGCAGGTACTCCGTCAGGTCCTCGGCCATGCGCTTGGTGAGCACCGTCACCAGCGAGCGGTAGCCGCGCTGCGCGACCTCGCGCACTTCGCCCAGGAGATCGTCCACCTGGCTCTTGGCCGGGCGCACTTCAACGGGCGGATCGATCAGGCCGGTCGGGCGGATCACCTGCTCGGCGAAGATGCCGCCCGTCTGGTCCAGTTCCCATCCGCCGGGCGTGGCGGACACGGCGACCGATTGCGGTCGCATCGCGTCCCATTCCTCGAAGCGGAGCGGGCGATTGTCCATGCAGGACGGCAGGCGGAAGCCGTATTCCGCCAGCGTCGCCTTGCGCCGGAAGTCGCCGCGATACATGCCGCCGATCTGCGGGATCGTGACGTGGCTCTCGTCGATGAAGACGAGGGCATTGTCGGGCAGGTATTCGAAGAGGGTCGGCGGCGGCTCGCCCGGCTTGCGGCCGGTGAGATAGCGCGAATAGTTCTCGATGCCCTGACAGGCGCCGGTAGCCTCCATCATCTCCAGATCGTATTGGGTACGCTGCGCCAGCCGCTGCGCTTCAAGCAGGCGGCCGGCCTTTTCCAGCTCCTCAAGCCGCCACGTCAGTTCGGACTTGATGCCCTTCATCGCCTGCGCCAGCGTCGGCTTCGGCGTCACGTAGTGGGAATTGGCGTAGACCTTGACCGACTTCAGCTCCGACGACCTGGTCCCGGTCAGCGGATCGAATTCGACGATGGATTCGATCTCGTCGCCAAAGAGCGAGACGCGCCAGGCCCGGTCTTCCAGGTGGGCGGGGAAGATTTCGACCGTATCGCCGCGCACCCGGAAGCTACCGCGGATGAAGTTGATGTCGGTGCGTTTGTATTGCAGGGCCACGAGGTCGGCCAGCAGCTGGCGCTGGTCGATGCGCTCGCCCACCTCCAGGCCGAAAGTCATGGCCGTATAAGTCTCGACCGAGCCGATACCGTAGATGCAGGAGACGGAGGCGACGATGATGACGTCGTCGCGCTCCAGCAGAGAGCGGGTCGCTGAGTGGCGCATGCGGTCGATCTGCTCGTTGATCGACGATTCCTTCTCGATGAAGGTATCCGTGCGCGGAACGTAGGCTTCCGGCTGGTAATAGTCGTAATAGGAGACGAAGTACTCCACCGCGTTTTCGGGGAAGAACGACTTGAACTCGCCATAAAGCTGCGCGGCGAGCGTCTTGTTCGGCGCGAGGATCAGCGCGGGACGCTGCGTTTCCTCGATCACCTTGGCCATGGTGAAGGTCTTGCCCGAACCGGTGACGCCGAGCAGCACCTGCATGCGCTCGTCCTGTTCCTTGATCCCCGTCACCAGTTCATGGATTGCCCGCGGCTGGTCGCCCCGCGGATCGAACGCGGACCTGAGATCGAAAGGCACGCCGCCTTCGGACTTTTCCGGACGCGGCGGACGATGCGGCATCCACGGCTTGTCCTTGAGCTCCGGACGGCCGTTTTCGATCAAGTCGGACAGTGCCTGCACGGTCGCGGTCACCGCGTTCTGCGGCAACGACTCGACGTCTTCCAGGTCGATATCGAGGCCGGCGACGGGGTTGAGCCCGCCTGCAGCGCGCTCCTTCGCCGTGCCGGCGCGGCCCATCGACGTGCCGCGGGAGGATTTGTAGGGCGCGGCATCCTCGGCCTTCGCCTTATCCTTGGCCTTTACCGGCGTCTTGCGCCCAGCGGCCTTGGAATCAGCCTTGCCGTCGCCGTCCGTCTTGCGCGTGGCGCGGATGGCAGGCGTCTCGGCCGGATGCAGCGGCACGCTCTGGTCCGGCATCAGCGGACTGGCGCGTTTCGCCTTGATGCGCGATTTCGGTGCTTCGACAGCCTCACCGTCGCGCTCCGCTTCCTCTGAAATCAGGTCGGCCCAGGCGGAGATCGGCCCGGCGAAAGCGCGTTCCAGTGGCACACCTTCAAGGTTGGGCTGCGGCGCTTCCCCGAAGCCGGCGGATACCCCGCTTTGCTCCGGCAGCCCGGATCCTTCGGGAAGAGCGGTCGAGGGGGAGCTGGGCGATTTTTTCGGGGCGGTCGGCATATCGGCAATATGGGTCCGAACCGGACGGGATGGAAGACCGCAACGGCCATGAACAAAACAAAAACGACGGCCCGAGGGCCGCCGTCCTTTTCGTTGTGCTTCTACAGACTCAGCACTGCTGGCCGGGAGCGCAATTGCCGTTCTGGCGATTGCCGAGCCAAGGCTGGTTGCCGTTCGGCGCGGCATTCTGGTTGCCCTGCGGGCGTCCCTGCCCCTGCTGGCCCTGCCCCTGCGGGCGCTGGTCCTGCTGGCGCTGGTCCGGCCGACCCTGGCCCTGGCCCTGGCCCTGGCCCTGACGATTCTGATCGGGCCGCTGGCCTTGATCGCCACGATCGGGACCGCGGTCGCCGCCGCGATCCGGACCACGATCCCCACCACGATCACCGCGATCCGGGCCGCGATCGAATCCACCGGGGCCGCCATTCGGGCCGCCGCGATCCCAATCAGGACCACGATCCGGGCCCGGGCCGGGGCCACGGTCAAAGCCTGGGCCGGGGCCGGGGCCGCGTCCCGGACCACGATCGCCGCGATCCCAGTCGGAACGCCAGCCCGGAGGCGGACCGGCGCGACGCCAGTCGAAGCGATCCCAACGGTCGCGCTCGCGGTAGAACGTGCGGCCGTGATAGTAGCGGTCCCAGTAATTATCGACGTCGAAGGTGACGATCGGAACGCCCACGCGCGGCGCGTATTCCGGCACGTAGACGCGACGGCTCTGGTACATGAACTGCAGGTAGGCGCCGGAGACCCAGCCGCGATTGCCGGCATAGTTCACGTCGCACCACGTGTAGCCGGTCAGGCAGCCGTAGATGTTCAGCGGCGTTCCCGTCTGCAGCACGGCGACGGGCGGATATTGCGTGCTCGGCCCGGAGCGGAGATTCACGTTGGCAGTGGAGTAGCCGGTGGTTGCGGCTGCAGCGATTCCCGGCAGAGCGGCGGCGCCTGCAAGCGCCAGACCGGCCAGGAGGTGACGTCGTTTCATCTAAGCACTCCCAATTCTCATCCCGCCCCGCTGGCACCATGGCTGCCCTGCCCATGCTGCCGCCGTGGCGGACGGATCGACCGGCATCCATGGTGGATGCTCGACATATCGACCGCTTCGACAATGGCCCGGTGCGGCTTGGGTTCCCGGCGGGTCGTCCGCCATCAGCCCTCCACGGTGCCGGCCATTCTCCCGCTTGGCGTGGAATGCAATAAAGGCACGAGTTGGACCGCGAGCACCGCGGCGAAGATGATCCCACAGCCAAGCCAGCCGCCGCCGTCCAGCCGCTCGCCCAGAATCAGCGCCGCGAACAGCGAGGCGAAGGGCGCCTCGGCGGAAAAGATCACGGCGGCGTCCGCCGCCCGCGTATGGCTTTGGCCGAGCGCCTGGAAGGAAAAGGCCAGCGCCCCCGAGACGATGCCGGCATAGGCAAGCTCGGGCGCCGCCTGCAGGACGGCGGCAAGCGTCGGCTGCTCGGCCACCAGCCCCACCGCCGTGGCGACGACGCCGCTGACGAGGCACTGCCAGAAGACGACGAAGAGCGGCCGCCCGGTCGCGTTCACCGCCGGCCCCATCAGTGCGACGTGGAAGGCCCAGAACACCGCGCAGATCAGGCCCAGAAGGTCGCCGATGCCGACATGCGACAGCCCGCCGGTGAGCAGCCACGTGCCGATCACGGCGAGCAGGACGGCCGGCCAGACGATCCAATCCGGCCATTGCCGGAACAGCAAGATCATGACGAAAGGCACCATCACCACATAAAGCGTGGTGAGGAAGCTGACATTGGTGACGCTCGACGTCAGCAGGCCGAACTGCTGGAAGATCTGCGCGGTGAGAAACACGCCGGTCACCGCAAAGGTCAGCATGAGACCGCGGCGGCGGCCCGCATTCGGCGCAGCACTTGGCTCGGCGGCATCGGCCCTCACGGGGCCGAGCAGCAGTCCGCCCTCACGCATGACGAAGGGCAGCATGGCCAGCGCCCCCAGCAGGAAGCGCAGCCCGACGAAGCTCCACGGGCCGAGCTTCGACATCACGGTGGACTGGGCGATGAACGCGCCGCCCCAGATCAGGGCGGTGAACAGGCAGAGAAGATTGGCGGCGAGGCGTGACATGCGGCTCGTGGTATGGACAAAGCCCGCCTCCGGCAAGTGGATTGGCGGGCTGACGCGGCGCCTCGAAGCGCCTAGGAAGAAGCCATGAATTATCGCCACGCCTTTCACGCCGGAAACTTTGCCGATGTGGTCAAGCACATCACGCTTGCCCGCATCATCGAGCACCTGAAGGCCAAGCCCGCGCCCTTCCGGGTTCTCGATGTCCATGCCGGAATCGGCCTCTACGACCTGACCGCCGACCCGGCGATTCGCACTGGCGAATGGTTGGATGGAGTCGGGCGGCTTTACCGCGACGGCACCGCCGATCCCGATCCGCTGACCGACGAGGCGGAGGCGCTGCTGGCGCCATGGCGCAAGACCATCGCCGCGGTCAATGACGGGACGCATCTCGCCCATTATCCCGGCTCGCCCGAGATCGCCCGCTGGCTGATCCGTCCGGAGGACAGCCTCGTCTTCAACGAGCTGCATCCGGATGACCGGCCCGTCCTCACCCGCCGCTATGGCCGCGACGGTCGCGTCAAGATCCTGGAGATGGACGCCTGGACGGCGCTGAAGGCGCAGCTACCGCCGCCGGAGCGGCGCGGCCTGCTGCTGGTCGACCCGCCCTATGAGGTTGCGGACGAGGCGAAGAAGGCGGTGACCGCCCTTGCCGATGCGCAGCGGCGCTTCGCGACCGGCCTCACCTTTCTCTGGTACCCCGTGAAGGCGCAGGCGGATGCCAACGCGCTGGCGCGGCGCGTCGAGGCGCTCGCTATCCCCAAGACGCTTCGCGTCGAGCTCACGATCCGCCGGGCCGATTCCACGCTGCAGCTGAACGGGACCGGGATGATTCTGGTGAACCCGCCGTGGCGGCTGGAAAGCGAGCTCAGGCTGCTCCTGCCCCTGCTGCAGAAGCGGCTGGCGGATCGGGACGCCCGGTTCTCCGGCGGCTGGCGCATGGAATGGCTGGTCGGCGAGGCGCGGACGGAAAAGGACTGAAGAGGCCGGACTGAGCTACGGCGCGCGGACGGAGATCCGGCGCCGCCTCGGCCGGGGTGGACAGGCCCGCGGGCCGTTCCCAGGCGAAATTTCGCCGCCAACCAGAATTTCGGGCAAAAAAAAGCCGGACCCAAGGGGATGGGTCCGGCAGGAGAGAGAGGTTGGCCGGGGAAGGCCAACCTTTCAAGAGGGGAACAGCTGAAGACCCGACCCGGCGCCGGGAGGAGAATGACGCCGGAGGCACATCAGCCATGAGCGGTGTATGCTCCCGTTCGCGGTTGCACACAACATGATCATCTGCATGCCAGCTATGCAGATTGGCGCCAATGATCGGCGCAAGCTCGTGCCAGATGAGAGTCAAAGTGGCGGAAATGGCGACTCTCCCGTTCATCTGCGCGTCCGGCGAGCAGTCAGACCGATACGGTCCCGATGCCCGTGAGCAAAAATGCGGCAGCCGCGCAGCCGTTGCCGCGCGGGATTTTTGC
The DNA here is from genome assembly GCF_900110915.1 of Faunimonas pinastri. Taxonomy (GTDB): domain Bacteria; phylum Pseudomonadota; class Alphaproteobacteria; order Rhizobiales; family Afifellaceae; genus Faunimonas; species Faunimonas pinastri. The sequence continues at coordinate 575,847 of NZ_FOFG01000001.1, read as the reverse complement.
TGCATCGCAAGAAGAAGCTTTCGGCAACCGGGATGCGCCGAAGCCGTTCCCGTGCTTGATTGAGCCGGAAGCAGCAATGGGTCAGGAGCGAGATGACGATCCCGGATCTCAGGCCGACGGGTCATGCGAGCCACAGCATCTGGCTCGTGACGGACGGCAAGGCGGGCGATCTCGCGCAGGTGGAGGGGCTCGCCATGGCCCTTGGCGGCCGGACGCAGCGGCGCGACATCCATCCCCGGCGGCCCTGGGCGTGGCTGGCGCCCGCCGGCGGCCCCGATCCGCGCGAGGATCCGCGCCGCGCCGGAAGTCGGCTTGCCCCGCCCTTTCCCGACATCGTCATCGCGACCGGGCGCCGGGCCGTGCCGGTGGTGCGCGCCTTTCGCGGCCTGGACCCGGCGACCCGGCCGTTCACGATATTCCTCAAGGACCCCCGCATCGGCGCCGAGGCGGCCGACCTGATATGGGTGCCCGAGCATGACCGGCTGACCGGCGACAACGTCATCCGCACGCTGACGGCGCCGCATCGTTTCTCCGCCGCCCGGCTGCTGGCGCTTCGCGAAGCGCCGCCGCGTGCCTTTTTCGGCCTGCCGCATCCGCTCCTCGGCATCGTGCTCGGCGGCCCCTCCAAGGGCACGAGGTATTCCCGCGACGAGATCGCCGCCTTTGCCGCCGGCCTGCGCGAGGCGCTGCCCAAGGCGGCCAGCGTGGTCGCCACGCCCTCGCGCCGCACCCCGCCGGAATTGCTGGCGGCCCTGAAAGCGGCGCTCGCCGACAAGCCCGGTTTCGTCTGGGACGGCAGCGGCGACAATCCCCTGCCCGGCCTGCTCGCGCTGTCCGACGCGCTGCTGGTGACCGCCGACAGCCACAACATGGTGAGCGAGGCGCTGGCCAGCGGCGCGCGGGTGCATGTGCTGCGCCCGAGACACCTCAACCCCCGCCTCGCCTTCTTCATCGACGCTCTGACCCGCGAGGAACGCGTGAGACCGTTCACGAACATGCTGGATTTTGCGGGACAAGAGCCGCTCGATTCGACCCCCGCGCTTGCCGAGGCGGTCAACGCTGCCTATTCAAGGTTCAGAACCCAACGAAACCGACGGATGCAGGCTCCATGACGCCCGCCCAGAAGACGCCCGCCAACATGACGCCCGCCAACCACGCCAAGCTCCTGATCCTTGGCTCGGGTCCGGCCGGCTACACCGCCGCGATCTATGCCGCGCGCGCCATGCTGGAGCCGGTGCTCGTCGCCGGCCCGCAGACGGGCGGCCAGCTCACCATCACCACCGAGGTTGAAAACTATCCGGGCTTCGCTCAGCCGATCCAGGGTCCCTGGCTGATGGAGCAGATGCGCGAGCAGGCGATCCATGTCGGCACCCGGATGGTGGAGGACATCGTCGTCGAGGCCGATCTCAACCAGCGGCCGTTCCGTCTCAAGCTCGACAGCGGCGCGGTCTGGACCTGCGATTGCCTCGTCATCGCCACGGGCGCGCAGGCACGCTGGCTGGGCCTGCCCTCGGAAGAGCGCTTCAAGGGCTTCGGCGTTTCCGCCTGCGCCACCTGCGACGGCTTCTTCTATCGCGGCAAGGACGTGCTGGTGATCGGCGGCGGCAACACCGCCGTGGAAGAAGCGCTCTATCTTTCGCATCTCGCCGGCAAGGTGACGGTGATCCACCGCCGCGACGGCTTCCGCGCCGAGCGCATCATGCAGGATCGCCTGCTCGCGCGCGCCAATGTCGAGGTGATCTGGGAAACCGTGCTGGACGAAGTGGTGGGCGCGGGCGGCTTCCCGCCCTCGGTCACCGGCGCGAAGCTCAAGAACGTCCGCACCGGCGCGGTCGAGGAGCGCTCGATGGACGGCATCTTCGTCGCCATCGGCCATGCGCCGGCCTCGTCCCTCTTCGAGGGGCAGCTCCGGCTGAAGGATGGCGGCTATATCTGGACGGCGCCGGATTCCACCGCGACCGACATTCCCGGCGTTTTCGCCGCCGGCGACGTGACCGACGACGTGTTCCGGCAGGCGGTCACCGCCGCCGGCCAGGGCTGCATGGCGGCGCTGGAAGCAGAAAAGTACATCTTCGGCCTTGAAGCCATGAGGGATGCGGCCGAATAATCACCTGCCCCGCGGGGCCAAAAACAGAAAGGTGCCTTCAGGGCGAGCACCATGGACTGGGACAAGCTCCGAATATTCCACGCAGCGGCACAGGCCGGCTCTTTCACGCGCGCGGGCGACGCGCTGAACATGAGCCAGTCGGCAGTGAGCCGTCAGGTCAGCGCGCTTGAGCAGGAACTCGGCACTCCCCTTTTCCATCGCCACGCGCGCGGGCTGATCCCGACCGAACAGGGCGAACTCCTGATGCGCGCCGCGCAGGACATGACGCTGAAGCTGGAGGAAGTGCGCGGCCGCCTCGCCGATTCCCGCGCCCAGCCTACGGGTACGCTGCGCGTCACCACCACCGTCGGCATCGGCTCCACCTGGCTGGCCTCCCGCGTCAACGAGTTCCTCGACCTGCATCCGGGCATCAGCCTGCAACTGATCCTGGAGGATACCGAGCTCGATGTCGCCATGCGCGAGGCCGACGTCGCGATCCGCTTCCGCCCGCCGACGCAGCCGGACCTGATCCAGCGCAAGCTCTTCACGGTGCACTTCCATCTTTATGCGGCGCCGGACTACCTGAAGCGGTTCGGCCAGCCAAAATCGACGGCCGATCTCGACGATCATCGCATCATCGTCTTTGGCGACAACGCCCCGCCGAACCTCAAGGACCTGAACTGGCTGAGAACGGCCGGACGCGACCTTTTCAATCCGCGCCCCTTCGCATTGGCCGTGAACAATCTCGTGGCCATGCGCCGGGCCGTGGAGCGCGGCGCCGGGCTCGCGCTTCTGCCGGACTACATGATCTCCAGCGAGAACAACCTCGTGACGATCATGCCGGAGATTGACGTGCCGAGCATGGACACGTTTTTCGTCTATCCGAGCGAACTGAAGGAATCCACGCGCGCCGTGGTCTTCCGCGATTTCCTCGTCGCCAATGCGAGGCGCTGGGCGCACTGAAAGCGCGGCTGGATGGCTGCCAACTGGAAATATCGCGGCAAGATCGGCGGCAAAGAATTTCTGCCGCTTTGCGGAATCAGCGCCGTTTCCGTGTTGCCCCTCCCCGTCGCCTGGCATCTCAAATGTCTCCGCGAAGCGGCTCTCCTTCGCGACGGCACCCCGGTCGTGGCCCTGATCACCGCCTCCAATCGTGGCGGATAAGGGGCGCCGGGACCGTGACGATACGCGGGTCATGCTGGCGTTCGACCGGTCGACGGACGCCGGACCGGTTCACTGCGAGGTCCTGAAGCGCCTGTCCGGCTCGTCCTACGCTTTCGATGTCGGCCGCAGGTCACGGTCGTACCCCGGGAGGATGGCTGCTACGACCCGGTCTTTTCGCCGGACGCTGTTTCGCCTCGCCTGTCGCTCGTTGCGGTTCTCATGAATATCGCCGCCGCACTCGGTCTCTCTCTCACTTACGTCCGGTTCCCGTCCTCCGCCCCCTCTACCGACCCACATCCGTAAGATGCGCGATCTGCGCCTCGACAGGCTTGGTCAGATCGGATTCCGTCTCGCCCGTGTGGCGGGTCGAGACCGGCTCGACCATGAGGATCCAGCATTCCTCCCGCGCTTCCGTCATGTGCTCGCGGCCGCGCGGCACGACGTGGAAATCGCCGGGCCCGAGCACCACGTCCTCGCCGTCGCGGTAGTGAATGACCAGTTCGCCGCGATGGACCAAAAAGAACTCGTCCTCCGCCGCATGGGCGTGCCAGACGAACTCGCCCCGGGCGCGGGCGATCTTCACATATTGCCCGTTCGCCTCGGCGATGACGCGCGGCGACCAGACGTCCTCGATTGCCTCGAATTCCCGGTCGAGATTGGATTGGACGATCATGGAGGCTCCCCGGCCCTGCGTTGCCTCCCCAGAGTTAAGCTATCCCGCGGCGTCTCGCCAGCGGCCCGCACGGTTCACGGTCGCGGCCCAGCTCCCTAGATTCCCCCGCCCCCTATATCCCGGCATACCATTCGTAGCCGTTGTCTTCCCAATAGCCGCCATTGCCCCCATTGATCTCTTTCAGGCTCTCCACCGCCTCGATCTTCATGATGTATTTCGCCATCTTGTAGCCGAGCTGGCGCTCCAGCCGCAGGCGCAGCGGCGCCCCGTGCGGGATGGGTAGAACCTGATCGTTCATCTCGTAGGCAAGGATCGTCTGGGGGTGGCGGGCATCCGCGATGGCCACGGATTCGTAGTATTTCGCCTCGCCATCCAGCGTCTGCTCCATCGTGTCCGCGCAGTAGAAGACGATGAAGCGCGCCTGCGGCTTCAGCCCGACGAGATCGAGCACATGCGCAAGGGGGACGCCCTTCCACTTGCCGATGCAGCTCCATCCTTCCACGCAATCGTGCCGGGTGATCTGCGTGCGCGACGGCATGCCCCGAAGATCGGCGAGCGAATAGGAAGCGGGCCGCTCGACCAGCCCGCCAACCTCGAGCTTCCAGTTCGAGAAATCGTCGGCGGCCAGAGCGGTGTAGTCGTCATCGTCCGGCCGGATCGTCCCGTTGGCGCGAAACTTCGGCGAAATATCGGCTTCCGAATATTCCGGCGCGAGCCGCGCGTCGGACAGGAAGAGCCCCTGCACGGACCGCGTGACGTTCTCCGCGCCGTAGAGGATGTTGCGGAACCACGATTGCTGCACCAGCGGATCGCAGCCCGACAGCAGCAGCGAAGACGAGAGCAGCGAGGCGCGGGTGAGAAACCCCCGGCGGTTCATCGGATCAGCCATCTGAACGGCCCTCCTCCTCGATCACATAGGTACCGGTGATCATCGAGCGCATGTTGTTGAGGAAGCCCGAGAGCAGCACCATCACGACATGCACCAGCGTGAAGAGCAGCAGCGCGAACGCCATGAGGAAATGCACGGTCCGCGCCGACTGGCGCCCTCCGAAAAGATCGAGCAGGCCGGAAAATACCGAATCGAGCCCCGGCGACATCGTGAGCCCACCCAGCACGAGCACGGGGATCACCACGAGGATCAGCACGAGATAGGTGAGCCGCTGCAGCACATTGTAGGTGCGCGCTTCCTCGCCTTTGGGAAAGCGCAGGCGCATGTGGTCCCGGATGGAGCCGCCGATATGACGGAGCTGCGCGCCGGACGGGATCATCCCGCGCCAGTGGCCGGAGACGATCAGCGAGAGAAGGTAAACCGCGCCGTTCAACACGAAGAGCCAGGCGAAGAAGAAGTGCCAGCGCCGTCCGTCCGCGAGATCCTGGTAGCTGGGCAGCGTGATCCACGAAGGAAAGCCGCGCGCCGTCATCTCGCCGTTCACCTTGCTGGCGCCCAGCACGCCGGTGCTATCGGCGGAATGGCCCGCGATGGTGGTGACGCCCTTCACCGAACCGTCGGGCGTCTCCTCAGAGCCCAGCCGAAGGATGGGATGGTCGAAGTTCGATTGCGTTCCCCAATAAAGAGCCGGATGCGCGTTGAAGATCTGCAGGCCGCTCATCAACAGCACTGTCATGCAGAGCACATTCACCCAATGGGTGATGCGCACGACGATCCCGTGCCGGCGGGTTCGCACCTTGCGGGAGGCCATCATTCGATCAGACATGCCGTTCCTCCGTTGCACAGGAGATACGACCGGAAGCCAAATCCGGTTTCAACGCTCCGCGCGGATTGGCGCGGGGGCATTAAGCTTGATTAACAACCTCCGCCGTCGCATGGTCGCCGCAACAATCCAGCAGAGGTTTGCATGAAACTCCGGTCGCTTCTTTCCGCTTCGCTGCTGCTGGCCGGCCTGCCCGCCATCGCCGCGGCGCCGGCACTGGCCGCCGACATGCCGTATTACGCCACCGAGACCACCACGGTGACGGCTGTTCCCAGCCAGTGCGCCGATACCGGCATCCTGTCGCGCATCGAGGATCATTACAACTGGTCTGACCAGCACACCTGGCACCGCGGCATTCTGATCGCGGCGCTGCAGGAACCCCGGCCTCAGGTCGGCGGCGTCGACAACCCCTCGATGATCCCGAAGGAGCGCTGCACCGCGCGCGCCGTCTTCAACAACGGCCAGAGCCGGCCGGTCTACTACGTGATCGAGAAGGGCATGGGCTACGCTTCGGTCGGCCGCGGCGTCGATTTCTGCGTCGACGGTCTCGATCCGTGGCGCGTGCATGACGGGGATTGCCGGACCGTCCGTTGATCGCGGACGTCGCTATCTCAAGGGCGCGGGGCGCGTTCTGCCGCCTCGCGCTTTCGATTCTCCTGCTCTGCGGCTCCCTTCTTCCGGCCTTCGCGCAGGAACGGTCGCCCGACAGGACCGGCGATTTCGATTTCTACGTGCTGGCGCTGAGCTGGGCCCCGACCCATTGCCGGATCGATGCGCCGGACCGTCCCTGCCTGGAAAGCGGCCGGGCCTTCACGCTGCACGGGCTCTGGCCGCAATACGAGCACGGCTTTCCCGATTCCTGCCGGACGGACGAGCCGTACAATATACCGCGCTCGCTTGCGTCGGCGGCGACGGACCTCTTCCCTGACCGGTCGCTGCTCCAGCATGAATGGCGCAAGCACGGCACCTGCATGGGGCTGGACCAGAAGGCCTATCTGGACAAGCTGCGCGAGGCGGTGAGCCGCGTTCGGATTCCGCCACTGCTGCGCAGCGCCGACGCGCCGCAATATTCCTCCGCGCGCGAGGTCGAGAACGCCTTCGTCGTCGCCAATCCCGGGCTTTCGCCGGCCGGCATCGCACTCGCCTGCAAGGGCCAGGCGGTGCAGGAGGTCCGCATCTGCATGACGCGGAACCTGGATTTCCGCCGCTGCGCCGAGGTCGATCGCGCCGGCTGCCAGCGCAACCGGGTCGTCTTCCCCGCCGCCTCCCGCTAGGCGGCTTCCCTTTTCGTTATCTCCGAGGAACAGTTATGTGGGTCCTGCGCTCGTCACCGCCCTCCCCCTTTGGCCGCAAGATCAAGATCGCCGCGCATCTCTGCGGCCTCTTCGGTCGCCTGCAGATCGAGGCGACCAATACCGCCGATCCCGAGGACAGCGTCCGCCAGCAGAACCCGCTGGGCAAGATTCCGGTGCTGATCACCGAGGACGGAACTACGCTCTACGATTCGCGCGTCATCCTGGAATGGCTGGACGAGCAGGCCGGGCGGGGCGCTATCATTCCGACGGAACAGGGCCGCTTCGCGGCGCTCACCATGCAGTCGCTGGCCGACGGGATCATCGATGCCTCGATCCTGCAGGTCTACGAGAGACGCTTCCGGCCTGAGGAAAAGCAGCATCAGCCCTGGCTGGACTACCAGGCTGACAAGGTCCGGCGCGGACTGGAATGGCTGGAGGCCAATGTCGCCGATCCCGGCGCTTCGCCCCATGTCGGCGAGATCGCGCTGGCCTGCGCGCTCGGTTATCTCGACTTCCGCTTCGACGGCGAATGGCGCGGGACCTATCCGCGCCTGCAGCAATGGCTGGCCGACTTCAGCGCCGCCGTTCCCGCCTTCGAGGCGACCGGGGTTCACTGAGCCGGAGATGTCCGGCCATGAAAAAGGGCCCGAACCGGCGGGTTCGGGCCCTCTGACGCTCACTCGGAAGCGAGCGTTGTCTTAGAACTTGTAACCGACGCCGGCGCGGATCGAGTTGTTCGACAGGTCCGCCTTGGTGCGCGGTGCGATGTCGAAATTCTTGTTCTCGTAGTCGGTGTAGCGGTATTCGACGCGGGCGGTGATGCGGTTCGTCAGCATAGCCTCGCCGCCGACGCCGGCCGTCCAGCCCCATGCAGTGTGATCGTCGTCGGTGCCGTCATGAGCAACCTTGAGGTTGCCGAGAGCCGCGCCGCCCGTGCCGTACAGCAGGAACTGGTTGAGCGAATAGCCGACCTTGCCGCGCAGGGTGGCTTCCCAGTTCTGCTCGGCCTTGAAGCCCGCATCGCGGCCATGCGCGCCGGAGCCGACGATGTCGCCTTCGACACCGGCCACGAAGTTGTTCTGCTGGATGTTGTAGCCGGCATAGACGCCGCCATCGACGCCGCTTGCACCGTCATTGTGAATGCTGGAGCGACCGCGCGGATGCATGTCGGAATTGCCGAAGGAATAGCCAAGCAGGGCGCCGATTTCGAGGCCCGACCAGTCGCGCATGGCGGGAGCCGCGGAATAGGCCGGCGCGGGCGCGGCCTGATAGTTGCCGAAGTCGGCAGCGAAGGCGGGGACGGCAGCGACGCTAAGCGCCGCAGAAGCGAGAAGAACACGGATACGCATGACAAGACTCCGAGGTAAACCGAGAAGCCCGCTTTAAGATGCAGTCGTAAACACATCGTTTACCGAGCTTTTCTGTCTCAACAATGATCGCCCCCCGCGTCCGGTTCATGGCAAAAATCGGTCGGCGGGCACTTTCCCGGCGCTGTGTTCTTCCTGCAACAGACCCTTTCCACACGGGCAGAGGACGCTTATGAAGGCGGGCGTACCAACCTGACATTCCTGGAAGACCGAATTGCCCGCCTCCCCGTCCGCCGACCCTTCGCCCGTCGCCGGCCTTTCCGTCTTCCTGATCGCCAAGAACGAAGCTGACCGCATCGGAGCCGTCCTGGCCGCCGTTCGCGGGATCACGGACGACCTCGTGGTGATCGATTCCGGCTCCACCGACGACACGGTCGCGGTGGCGGAGAGGTTCGGCGCGCGGGTGATCCACAACGACTGGGTCGGCTTCGGGCCGCAGAAGCGGTTCGGCGAGGAGCAGTGCCGGCACGACTGGCTCTTGAACCTCGATGCCGACGAGGTGCCTTCGCTGGAACTCCTGGCGGAAATCCGCGCTCTCTTCGCACCCGGCGAGCCACAGGCCCGCTTCTTCCGGTTCCGCATCAAGCACGTCTATCCCGGCGACACGAAGCCCCGCCTCTGGGCGGATTACCACAATTACGTCCGCCTCTACGACCGGCGGGTGGGACGCTTTCGGGACAGTCTGGTTTACGATGAAGTCGTCACCGGAACGCAGCCCGTCGGCCAGTTGCACCAGCACGCGCTGCACTATTCCATCCGCAGCTTCGAGCATATGGCGGAGAAGCTGCGCGCCTATTCCACGCTGACGTTGAGCGAAAAGAAGAAGAAGCGCCGCTTCGCCGCCGCGCGCCTGCCACTCGAATTCCCGATGCAGTTCTTCAAATACTACGTCCTGCGCCGGCACTTCTCCGGCGGTTCCAAGGGTTTCCGATTTTCGCTCCTCTACGCGCAGGCCAAGCACAACCGTATCAAGGCCTTCCTGCACGCGCCCCGAAGCTGATCCGGGGAACCTGAAGCGGGCACCTGGAATCCGGCGGCTGGAAGAACGGCCGGCAAATCGCCATCTAGGGAGCGCAAGCCTCCTCCGGCCGCGGCCATGTTGCCGGCGGCTCGCTTGCCCGTCCCGCACAGCACACGTACATGAACGACGTGACCGACCAGACCAAAGACATTCCGGGTGATCCCAGAGCCGGCCTAGAGCCGGAGTTGCCGCGCGCCTCCTCCGATCCAACGGCGCTCCCGGAAACGGATGCCGGACCGACCGGGGACGAACTCGCGGCGGAGGCAGTCGAGTTCGAGCGCTCTGTCGAGAACGACGATCTTGCCGACGAACTCGATGCCGACCTGGGAGACGATCTTTCCGACGGCTCGGACGACGAGGAAGACCTCGCGTCGGACGACGAGGAAGACCTCGCGTCGGACGACGAGGAAGACCTCGCGTCGGACGACGAGGAAGACCCCGCGTCGGACGATGCGGATGTTCCGGCCGTCGATGTCGGCTCCGACATCGTCTGGGACAATCGCGTTTCCGGCAATGTCGGCCCGGAGGTCATCGTCGCGGCGGTGAAGACGCTGCCCAACGCGCCCGGTGTCTACCGGATGATGAACGCCGACGGCGACGTCCTTTACGTCGGCAAGGCGAAGAGCCTGAAGAAGCGCGTCGCGAACTACACGCGGACCGGCCTCCTCAACAACCGCATCGCGCGGATGGTGCGCTCGACGGCCGCGATGGACTTCGTCCGCACGCGCACCGAGACCGAGGCGCTGCTGCTTGAGGCGAACCTCATCAAGCGCCTCAGGCCGCGCTTCAACGTGCTGCTGCGCGACGACAAGTCCTTCCCCTATATCCTGATCGCCGACGACCACGAGGCGCCGGTGATCCTGAAGCATCGCGGCGCGCGCAAGCGCAAGGGCAGCTATTTCGGCCCGTTCGCCTCCGCTGGCGCCGTCGCCACCACGATCACCGCGCTGCAGAAGGCGTTCCTGATCCGCACCTGCTCCGACAGCGTCTATGAGAGCCGGACGCGGCCCTGCCTGCTGCACCAGATCAAGCGCTGCTCCGGTCCCTGCACCCGCGAGGTCGCGCTGGAGGATTATGCCGGCTACGTCCGCGAGGCGGAGGAGTTCCTCTCCGGTTCCAGCCGCAAGGTGCGTGAGGATCTCGCCCGCACGATGGAGGCGGCCTCGCACGATCTCGATTTCGAGCGCGCCGCCATCTACCGCGACCGCCTCTCGGCGCTTTCGCACATCCAGTCGCACCAGGGCATCAACCCGCAAACGGTGGAGGAAGCCGACGTCTTCGCCATCCACCAGGACGGCGGGCTTTCCTGCGTGCAGGTGTTCTTCTTCCGCACCGGCCAGAACTGGGGCAACCGCTCCTATTTTCCCAAGGCCGACAAGAGCGAGGAAGCCGACGGCGTTCTCGGCGCGTTTCTGGCGCAGTTCTACGACGACAAGCCGGTGCCGAAGCTGATTCTGATCTCGCACGATTTCGAGGATCGCGAATTGCTGGAGCGGGCCCTCTGCGAACATGCCGGTCACCGCGTGCAGCTCAGCGTGCCGCAGCGGGGCGAGAAGAAGGAATTGGTCGACCACGCGCTGACCAACGCCCGCGAGGCGCTGGGGCGCAAGCTCGCCGAAACGTCCAGCCAGGCGCGGCTGCTCACGGGAATAGGCGAGGTTTTCGGCCTCCCCGCCACGCCGCGCCGCGTCGAGGTCTACGACAACAGCCACGTCATGGGCACGAATGCGGTCGGTGGCATGATCGTGGCGGGGCCGGAAGGCTTCTCCAAGACGCATTACCGCAAGTTCAACATCCGCTCCGAGGACATCACGCCGGGCGACGATTACGGCATGATGCGCGAGGTGATGAAGCGGCGCTTCTCCCGTCTCCTCAAGGAAAACGGGCCCCGCCCGACGCAAGGGCCCGAGCAGGTGAAGGACCGCGAGGCGGAAGGGCTCGGCCCCTGGCCGGACCTCGTCGTCATCGACGGCGGCAAGGGCCAGCTTTCCGCCGTGATGGAGATCATGAAGGAGCTGGAGCTGACCGACCTGCCGGTGGTCTCGATCGCCAAGGGGCGCGATCGCGAGGCCGGGCGGGAAACCTTCTTCATGCCCGGACGCTCGCCGTTCATGCTGCCGCCGCGCGATCCCGTGCTGTATTTTATCCAGCGCCTGCGCGACGAAGCCCACCGCTTCGCCATCGGCTCGCACCGCGCCCGGCGCAAGAAGGAGATGGGCCGCAATCCGCTGGACGAGATTCCCGGCATCGGCCCCTCGCGCAAGAAGGCGCTGCTCCGCCATTTCGGCACGGCCAAGGCGGTCAGCCGCGCCGGCCTCGACGACCTCGTGACCGTGGAGGGCATCTCGCGCGCCATGGCGGAGGCGATCTACGATCATTTCCACGAGAGCGCCTGATGCGTCACATCGTCGTGACACCCATGCACGAAGGGTGTCTCGCCTTTTCCACGCTCAGGGTGCATTAAGACGGAAGACCGGACAGGATGGTCCGACTGACTCTCCGCCCTGCGGCAAAACATGGTTGACGACACGGTGACCCAGACCGAAAGCGCGATGCGACCGGCGCCCCTTCACGCCTTCAGCATCCCGAACATCCTGACCTACGGACGAATCGCCGCCTCCCCGTTGGTTGGCGCGACCTTTTTCGTGCCGAACGACTGGGCCCACTGGATCGCCTTCTTCATCTTCGTCGCCGCCAGCGTGACGGACTATTTCGACGGCTATCTCGCGCGGCTCTGGAAGCAGCAGTCGAGTCTCGGCCGCATGCTGGATCCCATCGCCGACAAGCTGCTCGTGTCCGTCTCCATCCTGGTACTGGTGGCAGACGGCATGCTGACGGGCTGGTCGATCTGGGCGGCGATCATCGTGCTGATGCGCGAGGTCTTCGTTTCCGGTCTGCGCGAGTTCCTGGCGGAGCTGCGCGTCAGCCTGCCCGTCACCCGGCTGGCCAAGTGGAAGACGACGCTGCAGCTCGTGGCCCTCGCCGCGCTGCTGGTCGCGCCCGCCATCCAGGGAGCGCGCAGCGGCATGATCATCGATCTCGGCCTCACCTTCTTCTGGATCGCCGCGATCGTCACCCTCTATACGGGCTTCGACTATTTCCGCGCGGCCCTGAAGCATCTCGCGAGAACGGCATGAGGCTGCGCTATTTCGCCTGGGTCCGGGAGCGGATAGGCACCGCCGCCGAGGATCTGGATCTTCCGGCGGATGTGGTGACCGTGGCCGAGCTGATCCGCTGGCTGGCACGCCGCGACGAAGGCTATGCCGCAGCCTTTGCCGAGCCCGACGTGATCCGCGCTGCGCTGGACCAGGAGCATGTGGACCATGCGACGCCCATCGCCGGGGCGCGCGAGGTGGCGTTCTTCCCGCCGATGACGGGCGGCTGACAGTGCCGGACGCCCCAGCGCACGTAACGGACATCGCCGGGGAAACGCCCGTCATCGTTCGCGTCCAGAACGGCATCTTCGACATCGCCGATGAGACGGCGAAGCTCGCCGACGGGCGAGCCGATATCGGCGCCGTCGTCAGCTTCATCGGCTATTGCCGCGACGAAGGCGGCCGCCTCGCCGCGCTGGAGCTCGAGCATTATCCCGGCATGGCGGAGGGCGAGATCGCCCGGATCGCCAATGTGGCGCGCGAGCGCTGGCCGCTTCTCGGCGTCACCTGCATCCACCGTTACGGCAAGATCGCGCCGGGCGAGCCTATCGTGCTGGTGCTCGCCGCATCCTCCCATCGCGGCGCGGCCTTCCAGGCGGCGGAATTCCTGATGGATTTCATGAAGACGCGAGCTCCCTTCTGGAAGCGCGAGCACCTGAAGGACGGCACCACGGGCGAGTGGGTGGAGCACAAGGATACCGACCAGCAGGCGGCGGATCGCTGGGCCTGACCGCAGTTCCGGGCGAAGCAGGCCCGGGCGAGACTGGCTCGGGCGAGACCGGCCTGACGCGAGTGCCCGAAGCGGGAGCCACCCGGGAGCCTGACGCTACGCACCTGATCGGAGACGCGATCGGAAGTCCTGATCGCGATGGCCCTCCTCCCGCGCTCAAGACAGCCCCGGAACGAAAACGCCCGCCGAAACGGCGGGCGTTCTGTTTCTGCTTTTGCGAGAAAGCTCAGCCGACGGCTGCGAGCTTCTTCTCTTCCAGGCTCGGATCGACCAGCTTCATGTAGTCGTCCATCAGCGAGAAGGTGATTTCGCCGGGCGTGAACTTGTATTGCCCGATCTCGGACACCGGCGTCACTTCCGCGGCGGTGCCGCAGAGGAAGGCTTCCTGGAAGCTGCCCAGTTCCTCCGGCATGATCGCCCGCTCGATGACCTCGATCCCGCGCTTGCGGGCGAGCTTGCTCACCGCCTGGCGCGTGATGCCGTTCAGGAAGCAATCCGGCAGCGGCGTGTGCAGCACGCCGTCCTTCACGAACATGATGTTCGTTCCGGTCGTCTCCGCCACCTGGCCGCGCCAGTCGAGCATCAGCGCGTCGGCATAGCCCTTCTTCTCGGCCATGTGCTTGGAGACGGTGCAGATCATGTAGAGGCCGGCCGCCTTCGACTTGGACGGAGCGGTGCGGGGGTCGGGACGACGATACTCGGCAAAGTCGAGACGGATACCCTTCCGGCGCTCTTCCGGGTTGAAGTAGGACGGCCACTGCCAGGCGGCGATCGCCACGTTGATCGTGTTGGCCTGCGCCGAGACGCCCATCATCTCGCTGCCGCGCCAGGCGATCGGGCGCAGATAGGCATCGACGAAGTTGTTGGCCTTGAGGACCGCGCGGCTTGCCGCCTCCAGCTCTTCCACGCTGTACGGAATCTCGAAATCGAGGATCCGGGCGCTTTCGTGCAGGCGTTCGGTATGCTCGCGCAGTGCGAAGATCTCGCCGCCATAGGCGCGTTCGCCCTCGAACACGGAGCTGGCATAGTGGAGGCCATGGGTCAGTACGTGTACCTGCGCGTCCGCCCATTCAACGAGAGAGCCGTTGAACCAGATCTTGCCTGTCATCTGATCGAAGGGAACGCCAGCCATGTCTAAACCTCCAGACCCCCGCTTTTCCTGAAGCGATGGGGTCCCTACTGTTATCGAAGCGAATGCGCCGGAATGGTGTTTCGCTGGACCGCGAATTAAGCATTATAGTGCTGATTTCGTCGCGGTACGAGTTCACTACCAAGCGGGCCCAAATACGTCAATATGGCTGACATTATTAATGCAGTGGAATTCGCGGAGTCCCGTTCCGCATCGTCCGACGGCGACGAGGGGCGCGACGTAACGGACGTAATGGAGCTGCTGTTCTTCTCCTATCGCGACTTCGTGTCCGACCCGGACGAGATCTCGGCGCCCTACGGCTTCGGCCGCGCGCACCACCGGGTGCTGCATTTCGTCAACTTCAATCCCGGCCTCACCGTCGCCGACCTGCTCGACATCCTGCAGGTCACCAAGCAGAGCCTCGGCCGCGTGCTGAAGGAACTTGTCGATCTCGGCTTCATCGAGCAGAAACCGGGCCTGCGCGACCGGCGCCAGCGGCTGCTCTTCCTCACCCCTTCGGGCAAGGCGCTGAACAGCAAGCTGGAAAGCCCGCAATACCGCCGGATCCGCCGCGCACTCGAGGACGTTTCGCCGGAGAACCGGGCGACGATCCTGTCCTTTCTCTTCAACATGATCGACAGCGAACACCGGCCGACCGCCGCCCGCGTCGCCCTCAAGCAGGACATGCCGGAGAAGAAGCGGTGAGCGAAACCCGGATCGCCGGCCTGGCGGGGCGACCGCCCGACGAGGCCATGCACCTGCTGGTCGTGGACGACGACAACCGCATCCGCACCCTGCTGACGGGTTTCCTCGGCAAGAACGGCTTCCGCGTCAGCGCCGCCGCCTCCGCGCAGGATGCGCGCCGGCAGCTTTCGCTGGTGACCTTCGACCTCTTGATCCTCGACATCATGATGCCGGGGGAGACGGGCCTGGAACTTGCGCGCAGCCTGCGCGAAACCTCCGACGTGCCGATCCTCATGCTGACCGCGCGCTCCGAGCCGGCCGAGCGCATCGAGGGGCTGGAGGTCGGTGCCGACGATTACCTGGCCAAGCCGTTCGAGCCCCGCGAACTGCTGCTCCGCATCAACAACATCCTGAAGCGCGGCGCGGCGGCCCCCGCGCCCACCGGCGCGGAATCCGTGCAGTTCGGCCCGTTCAGCTTCCATATCGATCGGGGAGAGCTGAAGCGTGACGACGAGGTCGTCCGCATCACCGACCGCGAGCGGGACATTCTCCGGCTCTTCGCCTCGCGCCCGGGCATCACCATCCGCCGCCATGAATTCCTCGACAACGAAGGCGGCGGCGAGCGCGGCGTGGATGTCCAGATCAACCGGCTCCGGCGCAAGCTGGAGGTGGATCCGTCCAACCCCGTCTATCTCCAGACCACCCGCGGTATCGGCTACCGCCTGCTGGCGGACTAGGCCGAGGCTCGTCCATGCCCCTCACCGGCGAATTCGCCACGCGGCTGCGCACGCATTCCCGCGAGCTTCGGGAAAAGCTCGGCCGCGCGGTCGCTCATCCCCGGGTATCCCGCACCGTCCGTCAGATGCGCGTCCTGCGCCGGACCTGGGGCGGACTTTTCGAGCACCTGCCCAAGGGCCTCTATCCCCGCACGATCCTGATCGTCGTCCTGCCCATCGTGATCCTGCAATCGGTGGTGGCCTACGTCTTCATCGAGCGACAGCTGCAGAACGTCACGGAAAAGCTCTCTGACGCGGTGACGCGCGATATCGCCGCGATCATCGAGGTGATCGAGACCTATCCGCAGGACGAGCGCTTCTCCCAGGTGGAACAGCTTTCCGGCGACGCGCTGGGGCTCTCCATCTCCGTGCTGCCGCCGGAGCCGCTGCCTGCACCGGCGCCGAAGCCCTTCTTCTCCATTCTCGACAGCACGCTCTCCGACAAGATCCGCGAGCGCATCAACCGCCCGTTCTGGATCGACACGGTCGGCAATTCCGACATGGTGGAGATCCGCATCAGCCTGAAGGACCACGTGCTGCGCATCTTCGCCCCGCGCAGCCGCACCCTTCCCTCGAACCAGCATATCTTCATCGTCTGGATGGTCGGGACCTCGCTGGTGCTGATCGCCATCGCGCTGCTTTTCCTGCGCAACCAGATCAAGCCGATCCTCGTGCTGGCCGAAGCGGCGGAGAATTTCGGCAAGGGCCGCCCGGTCCGGAGTTTCCGCCCACGCGGGGCGCGCGAGGTGCGCCAGGCCTCGCAGGCTTTTCTCGACATGCGCGAGCGCATCGAGCGGCAGATCGAGCAGCGCACCACCATGCTGTCCGGCGTCAGCCACGACCTTCGCACCATCCTGACGCGCCTGACGCTGGGCCTCGCCATGCTGGACGAAACGCCTGAAACGGACGCGCTGCGCGGCGACGTGGTCGAAATGCGCCACATGCTGGAGGACTACCTGGCCTTCGCCAAGGGCGATGCCGGGGAAGCCAGCGAAGGCGTCGACGTGCCGGCGCTGCTGGAGGATCTGGCCGAGAACGCGCGCCGCTCCGGCGACCGGGTCAGCGTTTCCTTCGAGGGCGCGCCACAGGTGCTGGTCCGCGCGACGCCATTCCGCCGCTGCCTCGCCAATTTGATCGGCAACGCGGGCAAATACGCCGACACGGTGGAAGTGCGCGGGCGGCACCTGGACGGCTGGCTGACCATCACCATCGACGATGACGGCCCGGGTATCCCGGAGGAGGAGCTGGAAACCGTGTTCCGGCCGTTCTACCGGCTCGACCGGGCGCGAAACGTCGATGCCGGCGGCACCGGGCTGGGGCTGGCGATCGCCCGCGACATCGCCCGCAGCCATGGCGGCGACATCGCGCTGGGTGAAAGCTCGCTCGGCGGCCTCAGTGCGGTGCTCCGAATTCCGGCCTAGGGAACCCGGCGGAGGGGAAGCCCGGCTTGGGGTCGATCGCCCCTAGAACAACCGCCCGCCCAAGGGCACGTCGCGCTCCGGCACGAGCAGCACGACCTCGCCCTCCGCATCCGGCACGCCAAGCGTCAGCACTTCCGACATGAAGGGGCCTATCTGCCGGGGCGGAAAGTTGATCACCGCCATCACGCGACGCCCAACCAGGGTCTCCGGGCTGTAGTGCCGGGTGATCTGGGCGGAGGACCGCTTGCGGCCGATCCCCGGACCGAAGTCGATCACCAGCTTGAAGGCGGCCTTTCGCGCCTCCGGGAACGGCATGGCCTCGACGATTTCGCCAACGCGGATATCGACCTTGAGGAAATCGTCGAAGGTGACGGGCGCGGCGGCCTCAGCCGGCATCGACCATCTCGTCGGCGTCGGGCTGCGGGTTCGGCTCGCTCGCCTCGCGCTTGACCGGCGGCGAGAGCAGCCGGCTCGGCAGGCGCGGGATCAGCCCGGAAACGAGATTGCCCAGGCGGTCCAGCCGCGTGGCATTGCGTTCCGCATCCTTGAGGCGCCGGTCGAGCTCGGCCATGGTGCGCGCCATGCCCGGATCGTCGTCGCGCAGCCACACGCGCATCACCGCGCCCCAGATCAGCGTCAGGCCTTGCGCCCGAACCATGCCGGCCGGGCCGGAAGCGGTGATGCCGGCGGCATTCAGCATCCACCCCATGCTGGTCGTGGTCAGCCGGTTCAGTTCCAGCGCCAGCAGCGGATCCCGGAGCGCCGAGCCGGCCAGGCCGCGCACCGCATCGCGAGAGGGCAGCAGCGCCTCGAAGCGCGACAGCAGAATATCGAAAAGCCGCTCGCGGCGCGCTTCCATGACCAGATCGGGATCGAGCTCGGCGAGCACGAGCTCGTCGGTGCGGCGAAGGAAATCGGCGAGGATTGCGGTGCGGCTGTCGTAGGAGCCACGCAGCACCTTCAGAGAGGTGCCCGCGCGCTCGGCAATCCGTTCCAGCGATACGTCCGAGTAGGAGCGCTCCGCCGCGAGCTGAAGAAAGGCATCGATGATCTTGTCACGGGTCTTCTGGGTAGCCATGGCACGTTCCTCTGATGCTCTCGCCGAGCCTCCCTACATAGGGCGAACGGGCGGGAGATTGAACCCGCAAGCCTGACCCCGAGGATCCCCGCCTCGATCCAGGTCGATCCGGCCCGGCCCGGCGCGGCTCAGCCGAGTTCGATCGAGCGCAGGCGAGCGGCCTCGACCGCCCGATCCATGAGCGGCTGCAGCCCGTCATCCGCCATCAGCACGGAGAGAGCGGCGGCCGTCGTGCCGTTGGGCGAGGTCACGTTCTGCCGCAGCGTTGCGGCCGGAATGGCGCCGCCGTCCAGCAGAACGCCTGCGCCCGCCACCGTCTGGTTCGCCAGCGTCTCGGCGAGATCCGCCGGCAGGCCCGCCTTGCGCCCGGCTTCGGCCAGGCATTCGGCGAGCAGGAAGACGTAGGCGGGGCCGGAACCGGAAACGGCGGTGACCGCGTCCATCAGGCTCTCGTCCTCGATCCACGCGACCTTGCCGACCGCTTCCAGAAGCGCACCCGCGAGAGCGTGGAAATCCGACGTCACGCGCTCGTTGCCGATGGCGACGGTCATCCCCATGCCGACCTGCGCCGGCGTGTTCGGCATGGCGCGCACCACGGCGGAGCGGGGAAAGGCGGCACCGAGCATATCCAGCCGGATGCCGGCGGCGACGGAGACGACCAGCGTCTCCGGCCCGGCGATCACCCCGGTGGAAGGCAGGACGTTGCCCATCATCTGCGGCTTCACCGCCAGCAGCACCGCCCTGAATTCGCGCGTTCCCGCCTCTTCCATGGAGGAGACGACGGTGATGCCGCGATCGGTGAACTCGGTCCGGCGCGCCGCATCGAGGCCGGGATCGACCACGGTGACCGCGCCGGGATCGAAACCCCAGCCCAGCCAGCCGTTCAGCAGCGCACTTCCCATCTTGCCCGCCCCGAGAAGGCAGAGCGGCTCGGCACGTTCCAGCATGATGTCGGGCTCAGGCCTCTCCAACGGTCTCGAACAGAACGGCGGCCAGCGCCTCTTCCGGCGTCTTGCCGGCCCAGATCACGAACTGGAAGGCCTGATAGTAGCGCTCGCAGGCATCCACGGCGGCGCCCAGCATCGCTTCCAGCTGGCCGGAGCCCGCCTCGACACCTTCCGTCAGCAGCATGCCGTTGCGGTACATGACGAGGCCCTCGGCCTGCCAGAGATCGAAATGACCGAGCCAGAGCTGTTCGTTGACCAGCGCCAGCAGGCGCATCACTTCAGTCTTGCGACGCTCGGAAACCTTGAACTCGAACGCGCAGGCGAGATGCAGCGCCTCCAGCTCCTCCATCCACGACAGGGAAAGATTGTAGTCGGACCAGCTGCCGGAAACGGAGATCGTGATCTCGTCGTCGCCGGAGCGGTCGAAGGACCAGTCGTGCGACGAGGCGATCTGCTCGGCGACATCAACGGGGTTGGCTGTGAGAGACATGTCCATGTCGATGAGAGTCATTGAATATCCTCACGGCAAGAGGAGGAAAACAGAAACAGTTCGCCGGGGCCGACTTCGCGAAACCGAGACTTGCATTGCGGGCAGCCAGTTCTTCGGTCGCACGTCGCTATTTCTGACAAACGAATCTCCATTCACGTCCGACTATAAGGGCATCACCCCTGCGCAACAGCATCACGACGGAACGGAAGATCTTTTCCACGGGGAAAGGCGACCTCGACCGGATGCCGAAGACCGCCTTTGCACTCCGCGGCGGTGAGCAGCGGCCTGATACGGGACAGGGCCTGCGAGATAGCTCAGTCCAGGTCCACGGTGGGCGTCGAACCCTGCAGGGCCGAGGGATGCACGTCGGCGCCGCCTTCCAGCTTCGCCAGACGGTCTTCCAGCCGCTGCAGGCGAACGCGGAGCGCGTCGTTCTCGTCGCGCGCCTTCGCCGCCATTTCCCGTACCGCCTCGAAATCCTCGCGCTGGACCATGTCCAGTTCGCTGAAGAACCGCTCGGCCTGGGAACGGAACGCCGTCTGCACCTCGCGCCGCATGCCCTGGGCCACGCCGGCGGCGTCGGTCATCATCTTGGCGAACTCGTCCATGAGACGGCTTGAAGTCTGGGTCATGGCTCTTGATACTCCGCGGGGTCGGGATTAAACGCTTCCAACCTCGATGGGTCCTGGTTCCGGCCTTGAACATTCGGCAGGCGCATTGCCGGGCGCATCCTGGAACACAGGACGCCGCCGAGGCTTTAGATAGAGGTCCGGCCCCGCAAGTGCAAGCAAGCACCTTGGCGGCCCCTGGGGCATCGCGGCCGTTCCCTGCCTGGCCATCTCGCCGGGCCCCTTCCCGCTCGTCCCGCGCCGAAGACGATCGCTCGCCTGCGGCGGCGGGGCGCTTGACCCGCTTCGGCCCGCAAAGGCATGGTCCGCGCGCTTCAGGCCGAACCGGAATCACCATGCCCTTTTTCGTCATCCCGTTCCCGGTAATGGACCCGGTGGCCGTCCATCTCGGTCCGCTCGCTGTGCGCTGGTACGGGATCGCCTATTTCGTCGGCATCCTGCTCGGCTGGTTCTATGCCCGCCGACTGGTCCAGAACGGGCGGCTCTGGGCGGGCGGACAGGCGCCGCTGACCGTGCGCGACGTCGACGATTACCTGACCTGGGCGACGCTCGGCATCATTCTGGGCGGCCGGCTCGGCTACGCGATCTTCTACCAGCCCGGTCACTTCCTGGACGACCCGCTGGGCTTCTTCCGTCTCTGGCAGGGCGGCATGTCCTTCCATGGCGGAATGCTGGGCGTGATCCTCGGCATCGTCGTCTTCGCTCGCGTACGCAAGTTCCCGATCCTCGCGCTGATCGACGTTGCGGCGGCGGTAGCGCCATTTGGCCTGTTCTTCGGCCGCATCGCCAATTTCATCAACGGCGAACTCTACGGCCGCCCGTCCGACGTGCCGTGGGCGATGATCTTCCCGACCGATCCCGTTGGCGTACCGCGTCATCCGAGCGAACTCTACGAGGCTTCGCTGGAAGGCGTCGTGCTGTTCCTGATCCTGCGCGTCCTCACCCACTACTACCGCAGCCTGCGCTATCCCGGCGTTACCGGCGGCGCCTTCATCGCGCTCTACGGCGCGGCGCGGATCTTCAGCGAGTTCTTCCGCGAGCCCGACCCGCAGCTCGGCTTCATCGCCGATTTCCTGACCATGGGCATGATCCTCTCCGTGCCGATGATCCTGATCGGCGTCGGCGCGATCGTCTGGTCGCTGCGGCGGAAGCCGGCCGCCGAATGAAACCGGCATGAGCACGGAGCTGGCGGAAAAGATCCGCCGCCTGATCCGGCAGCAGGGACCGCTCGGCATCGCCGAGTACATGGCGCTCTGCCTCGGCGATCCCGAGCACGGCTATTACATCACCCGCGACCCGCTGGGAGCGGCCGGCGACTTCACCACCGCGCCGGAAATCAGCCAGATGTTCGGCGAGATCCTGGGCGCGTGGCTGGCCTATGCCTGGCAGCGGGGTGGCGCGCCCCGGCCCGTCCGGCTCGTGGAACTCGGCCCCGGCCGCGGCACGCTGACCGCGGACATCCTCCGCGTTTTCCGCCGCGTTCCCGGTCTTTCGGACGCGGTGAGCGTGCACATGGTGGAAACGAGCCCGGTGCTGCGCGCGCGTCAGAAGGAGGCGCTCGCCCGCTTCGATGTGGCCGTCGCCTGGCATGACGGCCTCGCCGATATTCCGGACGACCGGCCGCTGCTGCTGGTCGCCAACGAATTCTTCGACGCGCTGCCGATCCGGCAATATGTGCGCCAGGGCGATATCTGGCAGGAGCGCGCGGTGGGACTTGGGCCGGATGGAGCCCTCGCCTTCGGGCTGGGCTCCGGCCGGCTCGATAACGGGCCCGCCGCGCCGGACGGCACGATTCTCGAGCTCTGCCCGGCGGGCGATGCCGTGATGGCCGAGATCGCCGGGCGCATCCGCCGGCATGGCGGCGGAGCGCTGGTCGTGGATTACGGCCACGAGCGATCGGCGCCGGGCGAAACCTTGCAGGCGATGCGCGGCCACGCCTTTGCCGATCCGCTGGCGGAGCCCGGCGAGGCGGACCTGACCGCGCATGTGGATTTCGGGGCCCTGAGGCGCCGGGCCGAAGCGGAAGGCGCGCAAACGCACGGACCGTTGACGCAGGGCCGTTTTCTTCTCGACCTGGGCCTTCTGCAGCGAGCGGGGCAGCTTGGCGCCGGCAAGGATGCGGCCGCGCAGGAGGCGATCCGCGCGGCGGTGGAACGGCTGGCCGGGCCGGACCAGATGGGCAACCTTTTCAAGGTCCTCGCCTTGACCGCACCGGGGATCGCAGCGGCGCTGCCGCCGTTCGCCCCTGCCCGGCCCGAGGAACAAGGGAGCACTACATGAGCGCAAGCGAAGAGATCCGCAGAAAAGCCGGCGTCCGCCCCATCGAGGCACCGGCGCTTCAGGCGCTTCCCGGCATCCGCCATGGCTTCTTCACGCGCGAGGGCGGCGTCTCCGAGGGCATCTATGCCGGTCTCAACACCGGCCTCGGCTCAAGCGACGACCGCGAGGCCGTCGTCGAAAACCGCTCGCGCGTCGCGAGCTGGCTCGGCGTGCCAGCCGACCGGCTTGCCACGCCGTATCAGGTGCACAGCCCCGACGTGGTCGCCGTCCACGAGGTCTGGCCGGCCGGCGAAGGCCCGAAGGTCGATGCCCTCGTGACCGATCGACCGGGGATCGCGATCGGCGTCGGCTCGGCCGATTGCGGGCCGGTGCTGTTTGCCGACGCGGAAGCCCGCGTGATCGGCGCGGCCCATTCCGGCTGGAAAGGGGCGTTCACCGGCGTGCTGGAGTCAACGGTGACCGCTATGGAGCGGCTGGGCGCCAACCGGTCGCGCATCGTCGCGGTGCTCGGCCCGACGATTTCGTCGGCGGCCTATGAGGTCGGGCCGGAGTTCGTGTCGCGGCTGGTCGCCGACGACCCCGCCAACCAGCGTTTCTTCCGCGCGTCCGACCGGGCGGGCCACGCCTTCTACGACCTCCCCGCCTATATCCTGAACCGACTCTCCGCGATGGGGCTGCGGCATGCGGAAAACCTCGATCTCTGCACCTATGCCGACGAGACGCGGTTCTTCTCCTATCGCCGCACGACGCATCGCGAGGAAGGCGATTACGGCCGGCTGATCGCCGCGATCACGCTCGCCGATCCTGCCGGGCAGTAACCAAGCGCATAAATTAACCGGCTCAGGATAGCTGCCCTGCGTTGGCCCGCTTCGGCCTCCATGCTAGAAGCATCGCCCACGAGGAGCCTCGCGAATGACCTGTAAAGCCATGTTCCCGCTTGCGCTGGCCGGCCCGATCCTGGCCGGCGGGCTGCTGCTGGCGGGCTGCGCGCATCAGGCTCCCGCCACGACGGACGGAGTTTCGGCCTCGACGGGCGCGGCGACCGCCGCACCCGCGACGAATGCCGTCCGGATTGCGCTGATCCCTCCCGCCGATGCACCGGTCGCCGTGACGCAGTCGCTGCAGCAAATGCTGGCGGCCACCGCGTCGGCGAACGGCGTCACCCTTCTCGGCGCAAACGATTCCTCGGCGGCCTACCGGCTCAAGGGTTATCTTTCCGCCGTGCCGGACGGAGGCGGGACGCTCGCCGTCTATGTCTGGGACGTGACGACGCCGGACGGACGACGGGTCTACCGGATCAGCGGGCGGGCCAAGGCGAACGGGCGCCCGGACGATCCCTGGACGGCGGTCGATTCCGGCATCCTGATGCAGGTCGCGCAGGGCACTTTCGCCGCCTTGCAGGGCTGGCTTGCACAGAACGCAGGCTGATCAGCGGTGCAAGCCGATCCGAAACGGTTGTCGGGGAAAGCTCAGGTTGATAGAACGCCGCCGCCCGTATTGAAGTGGCCGGGGGGTAAAATCCTCCCAATCCCCGGCCGAAGGAGCTCCAGCAGATGAAGATCGTCGCCGGCAATTCGAACCGTGTCCTGGCGCAATCGATCGCGCAATATCTCGATCTCGAGCTGGCCAAGTGTACCGTCCGGCGTTTCGCGGACCAGGAAATCTTCGTCGAGCTGCAGGAAAACGTCCGCGGCGAGGATGTCTTCGTCATCCAGTCGACGAGCTTCCCGGCCAACGACAACCTGATGGAGCTCCTGATCATTATCGACGCGCTGCGCCGCTCCTCGGCGCGCCGCATCACGGCGGTGCTGCCGTATTTCGGCTATGCCCGGCAGGACCGCCGCGCCGCCGGACGCACGCCGATCTCCGCCAAGCTGGTCGCGAACCTGATCACCCATGCCGGCGCGCACCGCGTGCTGACCATCGACCTGCATGCCGGGCAGATCCAGGGCTTCTTCGATATCCCGACCGACAACCTCTTCTCCGCGCCGGTCTTCACCAACGACATCAAGGAACGCTACGAGGTCGACAACGTCATGGTGGTCTCGCCGGATGTCGGCGGCGTGGTGCGCGCCCGCGCGATCGCCAAGCGCATCGGCGCGCCGCTGGCGATCGTCGATAAACGGCGCGATCGCCCGGGCGAGTCGGAGGTGATGAACATCATTGGCGACGTACGCGGCCGCAACTGCATCCTGGTCGACGACATCATCGATTCCGGCGGCACGCTGGTGAACGCGGCCGACGCCCTGCTGGCGAAGGGCGCGCAGTCGGTCATGGCCTATATCACCCATGGCGTGCTTTCCGGCGGCGCCGTCGCCCGCATCGCCGGCTCCAAGCTGAGCGAGCTGGTGATCACCGATTCCATCGAGCCTACGCAGGCCATGCTGGATTCGCCGAATATCCGCGTGGTCTCCATCGCCGCGCTGCTGGGCGAAGCGATCAGCCGCACGGCACTGGAAAAGTCCGTCTCCAGCCTCTTCGACTGATTTCCGTCGCGAGGGGCGTTCGCCGCCTCTCAGACGGTCATCACCGAGCCGCCATCCACCCGGACGTTAGAGCCCGTCATGAAGCTCGCATGGGCCGAGCACATGAAGGCCACGACGGCCGCGACCTCTTCGGCGCGGCCGCGCCGTTTCGCGGCGATGCCCGGCCGCTCTTCGTCGAGAAAGCTCTCCACCGCCCGGTCGAAGGAGACGCCGAGTTCCGTCGCTCGCTTCTCCATCATCTTGTCCGTCATCGGCGTCGCGACGAAGGCCGGGGCGACCGTGTTGATCAGGACCCCGTCCGGCGAATAGGCCTTGGACAGGCCCTTGGCGAGGTTGTTCACCGCCGCCTTGCAGGCGCAATAAGGCAGTTCGTCGGGATAGGGTTGCACGGCATCCTCGGAGGAAAACAGCACGACACGGCCCCACCCGGCGATCCGCATGCCGGGGATGAAGGCGCGGCAGACCCGCACCGCCGCCATGAGGTCTGTCTGCAGCGTCGTCTCCCATGCCACGTCGTCGAGATCGAGGAAATCGCCGGTCGCGCCCGTCACGCCGGCGGCATGGACGAGGATATCCGGCGCGCCGAAGCGCTCTTCCGCCGCCCGCCTCAGCTTGTCGACATCGGCCTGGCGCGTGAGGTCGGCGGTGACCGCCAGCACGTCGCCGAGGCCTTCCAGCTTCGTCGCGGCGTCTCGCAGTTGATCCGTGCTCCGGTCGCTCAGCACGATGCGCACGCCCTCGCGGATCAGGAACTCGGCCGTGGAAAGCCCCATCCCGGAATCGCCGCCGGTGATGAGCGCTGTGCGCCCCCTGATTCCGAGATCCATGCTGCACTCCCTGACGGTTGTCGGGAGCGGTAACCGCAGCGGCGGGGCGGAGTTCCGTCAGCTCGTGGGAACGACCTGTTGAAGCTTCTGGGCGGCATCCAGCATCAGCTGCCCCTTGTCCTGCGCATCCTTGATCAGCGGCTCGAGCTCCGGCTGGATCGTCGGATTCACGGCCATTTCCGTGCCGTTAAAGGTGACCCGGGCATAGTTCTTGTCCAGGAACTCGCCGAGCCGATGATCGCTCTCCCCCGCCGCATCGACCAGCGGGAAGAAGCCGCGATAGGCTTCCGCAGGTCGGCTCACGACCTTGTCGAAGACCTTGGCATAGACCGGCGCCACGTCCTCCGGCTGCTTCAGCGAGGAGCGCTGCAGGCTCGCCTTGGAAACGGCGGCTTCCAGCGCGGAGCGGATCGCTTCCACCTGCTCATGCGCGCTGCGGATATCGGCGCGACGACTCATCAGGTCCTGCGCGGAGGCGATCGCCACGTTCTGCACCGCCGGCTGCATCGGCCTGGCGACATGCTCGACGAAATCGGCGTGGAAGTCGGTCAGCACCGAATATTGCGCCGCATAGGGGCCGAGCGCCTTTGTCGCGTCCGGCGTCAGCGTCGCGATATCCGCGCCGGGACGATCGATCTGCGCCTGCAGGAGCTCGATGAACGACTTGCGCTGCTCCGCTTCCGGGTTGCCGCAAGCCGTCAGCGAGATGCAGAAGGCGAGCAGCATGAAGATTGCGGGAATGCGCTTCAGGCGAATCAATTCGGTTCCTCGGGCGGGGTGACGGACTGCGGCATCTAACGCCGGATCCCCTCCCCGCCAACTCCTAACCGTCTACTCCGCCTTCGGGATGACCTCGAAGACCAGAAGCTGGGTCACTTCGCTCTTGTTGAAGTTGTTGTCGGAGATGAGCACCAGGCTGTCATGGCCGTTCGGCAGCTTCGGCCCGAAGCTCACGCCTTCCACATTATCGAGCCTGTCCAGCCCGAGCGTGTTGAGGTCCAGCACCAGCCGCTTGCTCATCGGGCGGACATCGGCTCCGGCAAGCGAGGGCAGGCCCGCGATATCCGTCGCCCCGGTCGTGTCCGCCTCGTAGAGCCGGATGTAATTGGCGAAGCTCTTGTCGGCCGCCTCCACGCCGGAACGCTCCAGCACGAGGATGCTGTCTTCTCCGTCCACCAGGATGTCGCTGATGCCATTGTCGGCGAAGTGACCGGTCGGACGCGCCGGGATCGGGTCCACGGGATAGGCGAACTGCCCGAGGATGCGGCCGTCGCGGTCGAAGCGGGTGATGCGGGTCAGCGTGCCGGCATCGGGCGTCGGCACCGGCCCGTCCTGGATCGGCGGGGCCTCCATGGAAACCCAGATCGACCGCCCGTCCGGGGCGAAGCTCAGCCCTTCGTAGGAAAGGTTGTCGCGCGCGCCGCTTTTTCCGTCGGCGTGGGCGGCGAACATGTCGGGGGTCGGCAGAGGCGGCTTCGCCGTGCCGTCCATCGCCGCCTGCCGCAGCGTCGGCGACTGGCCGAGCTTGACCGCGCCCTCGCTGCTCCACCACAGGGAATGGCCGTCGGGATCGACCCTGAGCGCCTCCGGGTCCGGCACCTCGCCGCCCAGCGTCGCGGCGGTCAGCAGGTTGCCGAAGGGCCGGCCGTCCGGCTGCCGCAGCGTCGTGACGCCGGCAATGGCGACGGGATCGACACCGTCGAGCCCGAAGGTCAGCCGCAGCGTGTAGAAGCGGGCCGGCGCCTTCTCCGATTTGTCGTCGGAGATCGCATACCAGAGCCCGTTCCGGGGATCGTAGTCGACGCCGGACAGGCCGCCGACGAGCGTACCCTCGAAAATCGCGTCGTTGGGGATGCGCTGCTCGCCGATGAAGCGCAGCGAGCCGACGGAATGCGTCTCCTGAGCTTGTCCTGCCGCAGGCGAAGCGAGAGATGCCACGAGGACTAGGGCCGCCGAGATCCGACGCCGCGAAGCCTTGCCGTTCATTCCCTTCGTTGTTTCGATCATCCCGTTCTCCGCAATTCCGCGTCCCGTCCAGCGGCGATCCACACATTGCGCGACACGTCTCGGTCCCCGCGCAGGAGCCGCTGTTCCTCCGCCAGTGAAGACCAGTCATGCATTTTGCTGCAGTGCACAAGATCCGGATTTGATGCCATCTTAGGCGTGTCTTCGAAAGGAACACGTCATGGCCAAGTCCCTGAACAGCCTCAACCGCACCATCCAGCGCTGGAAGCGCTACCGCACCACGGTTCGCGAGCTGGAATCCATGAACAAGCGTGAACTGAGCGAACTCGGCCTCGAGCGCGGTGACATCCACGCCATCGCACGCCGGGCTGCCCAGAACCTCTAAGCCGGTTTCTCCAGGCTCTTCAACGACCGGGCGCGGCGCTCAGGCGCCGCCCGCCCCCTCTATCTGCCCGTGCCGATCTGCCCGTGTCGATCCGACTGGCCGATCTGCCTTACCGACTCTTCGGGGCGATCCGTTCCGCTACCGCACGGCCCAAGGCCGCATGGGCTTCGGGATCGAGATGCAGGCCGTCGAAACGGCTCGACGTCGTCACCTTGCCGCCGTCCAGAAATTCCGCCCCGTGATTGGCGGCGACATGCGCGTAAGCCTCGCTGAAGAGCAGCGACTTCTCGTAGCCGCCCTCCATCATCGGGCCGAGCCGCGGCGACATCTCCCGCAGCAGCGGCGGCGGGCTGACCACGATCATCCGAGGCGCCGAGCCGCCGGGCCCCGTCCGCGATCCCCGCACGATCTTCAGCAGCGTGCCGACGCTTTCCGCGATCTCCCACCCCGACATGCCGAAGCGCGCCTTGAGGTTGTTTGAGCCGAGCATCACGACGAAGACGTCGACCGGCCGGTGGCTGAGCAGGCACGGCAAGAGATAGGGCCGCGCGTTCATCTCCACGCCTTCGACCGGATCGTCGCAGATCGTGGTGCGCCCGGGCAGCCCCTCCTCGACCACCCGCCATTCGTGCCCGAGTTCAGCCTGCAGCACGCCGGGCCAGCGCTCGTCCGGGCCATAGCGCCCGTCCGGCCGCTCCACCGTCGCGCTGCCCCAGGTGTTGGAATCGCCAAAGCACAGAACCACCGGCATGGGCGTTCTCCGTCCCGTCAGAGCTGCACGACCGGGATCGGCTCGTCCGGCGCGCCGGCCACCAGCCGGTTGCGCAGCGTGCGGCCGAAGACGGGCGAGCTGATTTCGAAGACGTCGCCCGGCTTTGTCTCGACCCCGGCGGCACAGCTGAGCGCGCTCGCCCCGAAGAAATAGACATGCACGTCGCCGGGGCGGCGGAAGCGGGCATACTTGAAATGATGCTGCTCCAGATTGCGGACGGAGTGGCACATATTCGCCTCGCCGGAGATGAGGTCGCCGGACCAGAACTCGCCGCCGTCGCGCAGGATCTTGACGGTTCCCTCGACGGTTTCCGGCAGGTCGCCCACCAGCAGTTCCGGCCCGTAGGAGCATTGCCGCAGCTTGGAATGGGCGAGGAAGAGGTAGTTCACCCGCTCCATCTTGTGGTCGGAATATTCGTTGCCGATGGCATAGCCGACGCGCAGCACCTCGCCGCCGTCACCGATGACGTAGAGGCCGGCGACCTCCGCCTCCTCCCCACCGTCGTCGGCATAGCCGGGCAGCTCGATATCGCCCTCCGGCGGCACGACCCAGGAGCCGTCGCCCTTGTAGGCCCATTCCGGCTGAACACCGATGGCGCCCTCGCCCGGCTTGCCACCCTCGATGCCCATCTTGAACATCTTCATGGAGTCGGTGAGGTTTTCCGACTGGAGATTGGTGTGCATGGCGTCGCGCTGCGTGGCGCTGCCGAGATGGGTGAGGCCGGTCAGCGCCAGCACGGTATGCGACGGCTCGGGATGATCGAGCGGCACGAGCAGGCGTTTCTCGGAAATCAGCGCGTCGTAATCGACCGCCTCGCCGAAGCCATGCGCCTCGACCGTGGCGGCGAGCGAGCGGCCGCTGCGATGGGCTTCCAGCGCCAGATCGCGGACGCTGTCGGCATTGCGCACGATCCGGGGCGCGGCCGAGCCCTCCGTCAGCGCGCCGACCCGGCGCTGTCCATCGGCTTGGCGAAACTGAATAAGACGCATTCCTCTCCCCTTCTGTGGATCGCGCCGGGTTATCCCGGCAGCGCGGCTGGGCTCACCGGCCCGCTCTTTTCCAAGCTCTAGACCGAGCCCTGCCGCCTTGCCAGCCCCTTCCGGGCGCAGATGACAGTTCCATTCTTGTGCGTCCTCCGGAAACCGGAATTCGCGTCCGCGGCAAGTCTGGCGTTTCATGCCTCCGGGCTCTAGATCTGAAACGGATGCCGGTCATGCCGGCGCGAGAAGATGCGAGCAGGACGGGCGAGATGGCCGAGAGCGCGATGAACCACGAAGAGAAACTGGACAAGCTGGCCGAAGTCGCCGTCCGTGTCGGTCTGGGCCTCGCCCATGGCCAGCAGCTCGTGATGACCGCGCCGCTGGAAGCCGTGCCGCTGGTACGGCGCATCACGGAACACGCATACAAGGCCGGTGCGTCGCTGGTCACCACCATCTTCGGCGACGAGCAGTCGACGCTGATGCGCTTCCAGCATGGCGCGGACGACAGTTTCGACACGGCGTCCAAGTGGCTCTACGACGGTATGGCGGAAGCCTTCCGGGGCGGCGCCGCGCGTCTCGCCATCGCCGGCGAGGATCCAAACCTCCTGGCCGGGCAGGACCCGGCCAGGGTGGCCCGCGCCAACCGGGCGCGCTCGCAGGCCTATCTGCCGGCGCTGGAGCTGATCTCCGGCTTCGACATCAACTGGACCATCTGCTCGTTCGCCTCCAGCGCGTGGGCGCGCGCCGTGTTCCCGAACGTTTCGGAAGAGCAGGCCGTGGCCAAGCTCTGGGACGCGATCTTCGCGGCTTCCCGCGTCGACCGGCCCGATCCGGTCGCCGCCTGGGGCGAGCACAATGCGGAGCTGCGCGCCCGCTATTCCATGCTGAACGCGAAGCAGTATTCCGCGCTGCATTTCCGCGGGCCGGGCACTGACCTCAAGGTCGGCCTCGCCGACGATCACGAATGGGCGGGCGGCGCGACGAAGGCCAAGAACGGCGTCGTCTGCAATCCCAACATCCCGTCGGAGGAAGTCTTCACAACCCCGCACCGCGCCCGCGTGGAAGGCACCGTCACCAGCACCAAGCCGCTTTCCTACCAGGGCACGCTGATCCAGGACATCGCCGTCCGCTTCGAGGGCGGGCAGATCGCCGAAGCGCGCGCCCGCACCGGGCAGGACGTGCTGCAGAAGGTGCTGGAGACGGACGAGGGCGCGCGCCGGCTGGGCGAAGTGGCGCTGGTGCCGCATTCCTCACCGATCTCGGCCAGCGGCCTGCTCTTCTACAACACCCTCTTCGACGAAAACGCATCCCACCACATCGCGCTCGGCCAGGCCTATGCGAAATGCGTTCGCGGGGGCCTCTCCATGACCGAAGCGGAGCTGGAGCAGAAGGGCGCGAACCGCAGCCTCATCCACATCGACTGGATGATCGGCTCCGACAAGGTGGACGTGGACGGCGTCAACGCCGACGGCAGCGCGGAGCCGCTGATGCGCGGCGGCGAATGGGTCACCAAGGCGGCCTGAGGCGACTTGCCGGACCCGACCCCCGTGAACGCGCCCGTCCCCCCGCCTGCCCTGCAGGTCCGCAATCTCCGCAAGACCTTCACGCGGCCGGCGGTGGACGGGCTCGACCTGACGGTCGCGGCGGGCGAGTTCTACGCCTTGCTCGGGCCGAACGGCGCGGGCAAGACGACGACGCTGCGCATGGTGTCCGGCCTGCTGGCACCCGACGCCGGCTCCGTCTCGATCTTCGGCATGGACGCGCTCGCCGATCCGGTCGCGGCCAAGCGGATCACCGCCTGGGTATCCGACGAGCCGATGATCTACGACAAGCTGACGCCGCTGGAATACCTGGAGTTCGTGGCCGGCCTATGGGGCCTCCCGGCCGGACCGGCGGAGGCGAAATCGCGCGAATTGCTGGACTGGCTGGGCCTCGGCCCCCATGCCGACGAGCGCTGCGAGGGCTTCTCCAAGGGCATGCGGCAGAAGGTGGCGCTCGCCGGCGCGCTCGTCCACGATCCACGGCTGATCATCCTCGACGAGCCGCTGACCGGCCTCGACGCGGCCTCCGCCCGGCAGGTCAAGGACGTGCTCCTGCAGCGTGCACAGGCCGGCGGCACGGTCATCCTCACCACGCATATCCTCGAAGTGGCCGAACGCATGGCCGAGCGGATCGGCGTCATCGCGCAGGGCCGGCTGATCGCGGAAGGCACGCTGGAGGAATTGCGGCAGCGCGCCGGCCGCGCCGGCCGGAGCCTGGAAGAGGTGTTTCTCGCCCTCGTCTCGGCACCGGAGGAAACGGTTTCCGCGGACGGGGCGTCGGAGAGAACGGGAAGGTGAGCGGCAGGCCCGGCTCGCTCGGCTGGATCGCCCGGCACGAGATCCGCCTGTCCTGGCGCGACTGGGTCGGCATGATGTCGGCGGGGGGACGCCGGCGCACGCCGCGCGTGATCCTCCTGCTCCTGATCTTCGCGGCATTCCTGCATGCCGTCGCCTTCGCCACGGTCGGCCGGTTCGGCCACCTCGCCCCCCACGCCGACAGGGCGACGCTGGTGATGATCACCGGCAGCGTCTTCCTCTCCTGGTGTCTCGTTCTTTCCCAGGCGCTGGAATCGGTGACGCGCGCCTTCTACGCCCGCTCCGATCTCGACCTGATCCTGTCATCGCCGCTGCCGGCCCGAAAGATCTTCGCGGTCCGCATCGGCGCGATTTCGCTGTCGTCCGGCCTCGTCTCCATGCTGCTGGCCGGCTCCTTCATCAACGTCCTCGCCTTCACCGGCGGGCCGCACTGGCTCCTCGCCTATCCGACCGTCGCGGCGCTCAGCGCGCTCGCGACCTCGCTGGCCGTGATCGTCTGCGTGGTGCTCTTCCGCCTGCTCGGGCCGCGCCGGACACGCTTTGCCGCGCAGGTGCTGGCGGCGGTGATCGGAGCCGGCTTCGTGGTCGGCATCCAGGCGGTCGCGATCTTTTCCAGCGGCACGTTCTCGCGGCTGGCCCTGCTGCAATCGCCGGCGCTCCTGGCCCATGCGCCGGGCGAAGAAAGCCTGCTCTGGGCTCCCGCCCGCGCCATGCTGGGCGATGTGCCCGCTTTCCTGGAAACGCTGGCCTTCGGTCTCGCCGTGCTTTTCGCCACGACCGCGCTTTTGGCCGGCGAACTCGGCAAGCAGGCGGCGGCAACCTCCGGCGCGGCCCATCCGGTCGCCCGCCGCTCCGCGCGCCGGAGGCCTTTCCGCATCGCCTCCCCGGCCGCCGCGCTTCGCCGCAAGGAATGGACGCTGCTGATCCGCGATCCCTGGCTCATCTCGCAGACGCTGATGCAGGTGATCTACCTCTTCCCCGCCGCTCTCCTGCTCTGGCGCAATTACCACGACGCAGGCTCGCTGGTGGTGCTGGCGCCGGTCATGGTCATGGCGGCGGGGCAACTCGGCGGCGGGCTGGCGTGGCTGGCGATCTCCGGCGAGGACGCGCCGGATCTGGTCGCCAGCGCGCCGATCGGGCCGCGCGCCGTGATCCGCGCCAAGGTGGAGGCGGTGATGGGCAGCATCGCGCTGATCTTCGCGCCGCTCGTCCTCGCGCTGGCCTTCGCTTCGCCCTATGTGGCACTGGTCTCGATGGCCGGCGTCTTCATCGCGGCGGGTGCGGCCACGGTCATCCAGCTCTGGTTCCGGGCGCAGGCCAAGCGCAGCAATTTCCGCCGCCGTCAGACCTCATCGCGGCTCGCCACCTTCGCCGAAGCGTTCTCGTCGCTCACCTGGGCTTCCGCCGCCGCGCTCGCGGCAGCCGGCACATGGTTCGCCCTCTTCCCCGCGCTCCTCGCGGTAGCGATCCTCGGCGGCACGCGCTGGCTCAGTCCGAAAACGTGATCGAGCCTCGCCGCGAGGGGCTTGCGCGCCCCTTCGAAGCGGCCCACATTCGGGTGGTCGTCAACAATTGGAAGGAGGTGATCCAGTGTCTCATTGTCAGTATCCGCAGGCTTCGGCCGCAATGACCTGGGTTCTCGCCTCTGTCGAGAACGCCTGAACAAGGCGCCCGGGTCGCTTTGGCGGACCTCGGTAGACAATGGAAGGGCTGCTCCGGCAGCCCTTCTTTGCGTTTGGCCCCTGCCCCGCGCCAGCGACGGGAACCCTAAGGCCTCCCGCACTTTGACAGGGGATGGCGGTCTTCTTCACCAGCGACACCCATTTCGGCGACATGCGGGCGCTCCGGTTCGACCACCGGCCGTTCCCGGATCTCGACACCCACGATGCGGAGCTGATCGCCCGCTGGAACGCCGTGGTGGGGCCCGATGACGAGATCTGGCATCTCGGCGACTTCGCTTTGGGACCGCCGCAGGAGCGCGTCCGGGAAATCCTCGCTGCGCTGAACGGCCGCAAGCACCTCATCGTCGGCAACAATGACGGACCGGACACGCTGGCCGCGCCCGGCTGGGAAAGCATCGGGCACTATGCGGAAATCGAGGTGGACGACCGCCCCCTCGTTCTCTGCCATTACGCCTTCCGCACCTGGAACGGCATGAGCCGCGGCCGTCTCGATCTGCACGGCCACAGCCACGGCAAGCTGAAGAAGATCACCGGCCAGTATGATGTCGGCGTCGATGTCTGGGACTTCCGCCCGGTGTCGCTTTCCACGGTCGTGACGACGCGGCGGAGGCGCTCCCCCGCCAACGAGAACGTCGCCTCGCGCTAGGCTCCGCGCCTCAGACCGTTTGCCAGCCGCCACCGTTGCCGGCGCGAAACAGCGCGTCGATGATGCGCATGTTGGCGACGGCGTCCTCGATCGGGAACTCCCACGGCTCTTCGCCGAGGACGGCCCGGGAGAAGGCGTCGCCCTGCAGGGTATACTGGTCGGCGACCGGCATTTCCTCCACCCGCGCCGAGGCGCCGGACAGGTCCTTGCCGTCGTCGATCCTGAGGCGACACGGGATTTCCAGGGGCGCGTTGAACGGGATTTCCACCTCGATCCGCCCCT
Source organism: Faunimonas pinastri (assembly GCF_900110915.1). GTDB lineage: Bacteria > Pseudomonadota > Alphaproteobacteria > Rhizobiales > Afifellaceae > Faunimonas > Faunimonas pinastri. The sequence continues at coordinate 540,828 of NZ_FOFG01000001.1, read as the reverse complement.
TCGTTCCGCAGATCTGCACGCGCTGGTACGGCACGAGCTGCGTGGAACAGGTGAAGGTCAGGTGACGGTTGCCGGGAAACACCGCGAGCCCGCTGGAAAGCCGGTCCGTGCCGAAGGCGGGATCGCGGTCCAGCGCCGCCACGACCCGCTCCGGCTCCGCTTCCATGATGAAACGGGCGGACGCGATGGCGTAGCAGCCGATGTCGTAGAGCCCGCCGCCGCCGATATCGGCCATGTTGCGGACGTTGCCGGGATCGTCGTTGAAGTAGGAGAAGAAGGTCTGGATCGCGCGGAGCTCGCCGATCTCGCCGCTGCGGACGATCTCGCGGGCGCGTCTCCATTGCGGATGGAAGCGCACCATGAAGGCTTCCGCGACGAGCTTGCCGGAGCGGTCCCGCGCTTCCACCAGTTGTTCGGCTTCCCCGGCCGTCAGCGCGATCGGCTTTTCGCACAGCACGTGCTTGCCCGCCTCCAGCGCCTTGATCGTCCACGGCACATGGAGGTGGTTCGGCAGCGGATTGTAGATCGCCTCGATGGCGGGATCGGCGAGCAGTTCCTCGTAGCTGCCATAGGCGCGCGGAATGCCGAGGAGGTCGGCGACCTCGCGCGCCTGCCCCTCGCTGCGCGAGGCGATGGCCTGGATCGCCGTCCGGCTGCCCTTCTGCATGGAGGGGATGACCTTGCCGGTTCCGATCTTCGCCGTGCTCAGCACGCCCCAGGCGACTTTTCCGTCCATGTTTCTCTCCCTTGGTCTTGCCCCATTATGGCCCGTCAGGCCCGCCCTTGAACAGGCGCGCCGCATGGTTTGCCCACTCTCCGGCCAAATGCGCCGTGGGGCCGCACCCGGCGCGGGTTGCGGTGCCCCTCCCATCGGACTAACCAGAGGCGTAACCGACGCTCCGGACCCCTTTCCCCATGAGTTCTCATTCCCACAGCCGCCTCCGGCGCTCCCAGGCTATCTGGCTGTCGCGGCGGATGTGGCAGCGACGCCTTGTCTTCTTCAGCGGCGCGCTCGCGGTGGGGCTCATCAGCATCGCCTTCGCGACCATGGCCAGGCAGTCGGAAGCGGTCTTCGACCGGGTGCTTGCCATCTCGCCCTGGCTCGCGCTGGCCATCAGTCCGATCGGCTTCGCGCTCTCGGCGTGGCTCTGCCGCACCTATTTCCCGGGCGCGCAGGGCAGCGGTATCCCGCAGGCGATCGCCGCCCGGCATTTCCGCGATTCCCGGCGGCGGCAGGCGCTGCTGTCCCTGAAGCTGACGGCCGGCAAGGTGCTGCTGACCTGCGTCGGCCTCGGTTGCGGCGCCTCCATCGGCCGCGAGGGTCCCACGGTGCAGGTCGGCGCGTCTCTGATGCTGCAGGTCGCGCGCTGGGGCGGCATGGGACGCGAGCGGGGACTGATCCTCGCCGGTTCGGCCGCCGGCATCGCCGCCGCCTTCAACACGCCGCTGGCCGGCATCGTCTTCGCCATCGAGGAGATGGGCCGCGCCTTCGAGCTCAGGACCAGCGGCCTGGTCCTTTCCGCCGTCATCCTGTCCGGCCTCGCTTCGCTGGCGATCATCGGCGACTACAGCTATTTCGGCGTTACGCAGGCCGAGCTGCACGGCTTCCGCGACTGGGCGATGGTGGTGGTAGCCGGCGTCGGCGGCGGCGCGCTGGGCAGCCTGTTCAGCAGCCTTGTGCTGATCGGCGGCACGACGTTCCGCCGGCTGATCGCCCCCGCCCCGACGTTCCGCGCCATCATGATCGCCGCCGCCTGCGGCCTCGTCGTCGCGATCACCGGGCTGCTCAGCCACGGCGCCACCTACGGCACCGGCTACGAGCAGGCCCGCGCGGCCGTGGAAGGCACCGGCGTCACCTGGTATTTCGCGCCGCTGAAGCTCATCGCTACGCTGGCCTCGACCCTGTCCGGCATTCCGGGCGGCATCTTCGCGCCGTCTCTCGCCGTCGGCGCGGGCCTCGGCGGGGCGCTGACGCTGGCCTTCGGCGGCTCCGTGGGCGCGCTCGCGGTGCTCGGCATGGCGGGCTATTTCGCCGGAGTGGTGCAGGCGCCGATCACCGCCTTCGTCATCATCATCGAGATGACATCCAACCACACCATGGTCATCCCCGTGATGATCTCCGCGATCCTCGGCTACGGCACGTCGCGGCTGATCAATCCGGAGGCGCTCTACCACACCATGGCGCACGCCTTTATCGAGGATCTTCGCGCCCGCGCGCCCAAGGTCGAGCCGGCACCGGAAGCCGCCGGCTGACCTGCCCGTCTCGGGCTGGAACTCCGCGCCTCGATGCAATCCCCCTAGCCAGCGGCGCGGCGCTCCCATATTGCGATCTCGTTCAACGTGAACGGGAGGATTCAAGGGTGGCCAGGCACAAGATCGGCATCGTGGGGATCGGCAAGATCTCGCAGGACCAGCATATCCCGGTGATCCGGAAGAACAGGGCTTTCGATCTCGTCGCGGTGGCCTCCACCCGTGGCCTCACCGTGGAAGGCGTGCCGCATGCCTTCCGCAACCAGACGGAGATGCTGGAAGGCGTGCCGGACATCGACGCCATCGCGATCTGCACGCCGCCGCAAGTGCGCCACGCCATTGCGCGCGAGATTCTGGCGGCAGGCAAGCACGTGCTTCTGGAAAAACCCCCGGCGGCGACGCTGAGCGAGCTGACCGACCTTGCCGACTACGCCCGCGAGCGTGGCCTCGTCCTCTTCACCACCTGGCATTCCCAGTACAATGAGGGCGTGGAAAAGGCGCGCGAATACCTCGCCCCCCGCACCGTCACCTCGCTGGACATCCAGTGGAAGGAAGACGTGCGCAAATGGCATCCCGGTCAGGAATGGATCTGGGACGCGGGCTCCTTCGGCGTCTTCGATCCCGGCATCAACGGCTTGTCCGTCGCGACCCGGATCATGCCCTCGCCGCTCTTCATCACAAAAGCGGAGCTCTTCTTCCCGGAGAATCGCGACGCGCCGATCGCCGCCAATCTCGATTTCCGTATCGGCGACGTCACGACGAACTGCCGCGCCGAATTCGACTGGCGCGAGACGGGCGATGAGAAATGGGAGATGACGGTCGGCACCTCCGACGGTTCGATCCTGAAGCTGACGCGCGGCGGCCGCATGCTGACAATCGACGGCGAGGTCGTCGTGGATGGGGCGTCGGAAGAATATGAGGGCATCTACGAGCGGTTCGACGAACTCCTGAACCGCCGGGAGGCCCATGTGGACGAGCAGCCCTTCCGGCTGGTCGCCGACGCCTTCATGTCCGGCCGGCGCATCACGGTGGAGCCCTTCACCGAGTAGCGCGCCCGCCTCGGCCCCTTCCCGTCTCCGGGCCCTTCCTCGTTCCCGGCCCTCCGTCGCTTTTCTCGGAACCTCCCCGGGCTTTCGCGCATAGAGTGGTCTGGAGCGGGGACAGCGTCTTGATCAAAAGCAGGGATGTGGATTGCCTGATCGTCGGCGGCGGTCCGGCGGGGCTCACGGCGGCGACCTATCTCGCGCGTTACCGTCGCGAGTTGCTGGTCGTCGACCGGGGCGACAGCCGCGCCTCGTGGATCCCGCTGTCGCATAATTGCCCGGGCTTTCCCGAGGGGATCAGCGGCAACGACCTCCTGAAGCGGCTGCGCGAGCAGGCCGGCCGCTACGGCGTCGCGGTGGAGCATGGCGAGATCTCCGGCCTGAAGAAGACCGAGGACGGCCGCTTCCTCGCCCATGTCGACAGCGGCGAGGTGCGCGCCCGCAAGGTGCTGCTGGCGACCGGCATCGTCGACCGCGAGCCCGACATCGACAACATCAAGCGCGTCGTGCGGGACGGCCATGTCAGGATCTGCCCGATCTGCGACGGCTACGAGGCGATCGACAAGTCCATCGCCGTGCTGGGGCCTATCGCGACGGCGGCGAAGAAGGCTCTTTTCCTGCGCACCTTCACCAGCGCCATCACAGTGCTTCCGCTCGGGCCGGATCTGACGCTGGATGACGACATGAGCGGTCGACTGGATGAGGCGGGCATCCGCGTGTTGTCCTCCCCCGTCGCCGATCTGGCGGTGGATGGCGAGGAGGTCGCCGCCCTTCTGGAGAATGGCGAGCGCTGCGAGATCGAAATTCTCTATCCCGCCATGGGCGCGGAGGTGAATTCCGGCCTCGCCGCCTCGCTGGGCGCCGAAGTGAACAAGGAAGGCTGCATCGTCACGGACGCGCATCAGCAGACTTCCCTGCCCGGCCTTTATGCCGCCGGCGACGTGGTCAACGAACTGAACCAGCTATCCGTCGCCTTCGGCCATGCCGCAGTCGCCGCGACCCACATGCACAACACGCTGCGTGAGGAAGACGCCGACGCCCGGCACTGAACGTGCCGCGCTCCGCGTGCGAAGCCGATTGCGCTTCGCCCACCCCTCGCCTAATCCGGGCCGCACGGAACTGCGACGCGGCTGGCAAGCCGGGGACGGGCCGAGGACAAGGGCGCTCACATGGCTGACCAAAAGATCATTCTGGATTGCGACACCGGCATCGACGATGCCATGGCCATGCTCTATCTCGCAGGCACGCCGGGCGTTGAGGTCGTGGCGGTCGGCACCGTTCACGGCAACACCTATTCCGATTTCGCCGGGCGGAACTGCCAGAAGGTGTTCGACCTCGTCGGCCTCTCCCATGTGCCGATCGCGATCGGCGCGGCCGAGCCGCTGGCGCAGGAACTCTCCATCAGCCCCTACGTGCACGGCGAGGACGGGCTGGGCGGCTTCGGCCCCGCGGCTCCGGTGCGGGCTTTCCAGCCGGAAACGGCCGCCGAGCAGATGATCCGCCTCGCTCGCGCCGCGCCCGGCGAATATACGATCCTCGCCGTCGGCCCGCTGACCAACCTCGGCCTGGCCCTGAAGCTCGCGCCGGACCTGCCGAAGCTGGTGAAGAAGGTCGTCATCATGGGCGGCGCGGCGGCGGCTCCCGGCAACGTGACGGCCGTCGCGGAAGCCAATATCTGGCACGATCCGGAGGCGGCGGAGGCCGTCTTCGAGGCGGAATGGCCCGTGACGATGGTCGGGCTCGACGTGACCATGCAGGCTTGGATCGGGCAGGAAGAGCTGGACCGCATGGCCGCCCGCGGCACGCCCAAGGCCCGCTTCGCCCTCGACATCCTGCAGTTCTACCTGAAGTTCTATCACGGCATTCACGGCGTCGTCGGCTGCCCGCTGCACGATCCGGCCGCCGCCATCATCGCCGCCGACGAGAGCTTCGCGGAATACGAGACGGTGCCGGTGCGAGTGGACCGCCGTGGCGAGCATACGCGCGGCATGACGGTCGCCGACCGCCGGCCGCCCCAGCGCAACGTCGACGAAAAGCCGCGTCCGCTGGTCAAGGTCGCGATGAGGATCGACCGCGACAGGCTGGTCGAAGAGTTCATGCGGGGCCTGCTCGCCTGATCGGAAGCCGGCGCGCGCCGGCTTCTCCTCAGTTGGACACGAACATCAGCGAGCGGTCGGAGCTTTCCAGCACGGCCGCCGCCACCTTGCCGAAGGATAGGCCCTCGGCCGCGCGCCGGCCGACGCCCATGACGATGAGGTTATGGCCGCCGAGGCGCGCCTCGCGCAGGATCGCATCCTCCGCGTCGATATCGAGCCGCACCACCGTGCGCAGGTTCACGCAGTAAAGCTTCGCCATGTTCTGCACTTCCGCCAGCACGGCCTCGTGGTCGCGCCGGGTCGCGCCGACGCGCTGACGCGAGTTCTTGCGGTCGCTGTTGGTGACGAAGAGCGCGGTCACGCGGGCATTGGCGGAATGGCCGATCGCCAGCGCGACCTCCGCGCCGCGGCGCGAGATCTCCGTCCCGGTAATCGGGATGAGAATGCTGAGGTCGCCCGTTTCGGGGTTGGTGAGGTGCCGCCCCCGCCCCGCCACCAGCGCCAGCGGTCCGTCGAAGCTATCCACGACCTCCGTCACGGCGTCGTCGAAGCCGCCCTTGGCGGAAGCCATGCGCGCGAGCGCCACGACCAGCATGCCGTAGCCGTTCTCAGCCTCCTTGGAGACCGCCTCGCCGAGCGGTCCCGTGGCGGTGCGGCGAGTGATGTCCAGCACCGGCTTTCCGGCGTCCTGGTCGCTGGCCGGCACCTGCGCCTCGGCGGCGGCGGCCAGCAGCGCATCGTTGTTGCCGGGCGCGGGTGCCTGCGGGTCGCCGTCCTCCCCCGTCCTCTCCGGCGCTGCGGCAAGGGGCTCCAGCAACGTCACCGGCTTGCCGCGCGGGCCCGCGAGATAGCCGACGAGACGGGAGGCAAACTTCGCCTTGGCGCTGTTGTCGGCCACGATCAGGATGCGTTCCAGATTGGGCACGAAGCCCTTTTCCTCGAAGGCCTCGCGGTCCAGCCGCTGCTTCTCTTCCTTTTCCAGCGGCAGGCGGGCCAGCGCCCAGCGAAGCGTCGGCGGCATGATCAGCGTGGTCACCACCGCCATGGTGACGATCATGGTGAAAAGGTTTTCGCTGAGCACGCCCATGGAGAGGCCGATCGTGGCGACGATGACCTCCGTGGAGCCACGCGCGTTCATGCCCGTGCCAAGGGCCAGCGATTCCCGGACGCTCAGTCCGCCGAGCCAGCCGCCGGTAAACGCGCCGCCGAACTTGCCGAGGCTGGCGATGAGGATCATGCCGAGCGTCAGCAGCGCCAGGTCCATATGCGTCGCGATCTGCGTGAGATCCGCCTGCAGGCCCGCCATGCCGAAGAAGACCGGCAGGAACAGCCCCATGGTGAGCCCCCGGATCTGCTCGTCGATCTGCCGCGTCAGGATCGGGGATTCGCCGACAAGGATGCCCGCGACGAACGCGCCCAGCACGGTGTGGACCCCGATCGCGGCCGTCGTCAGCGCCATGGCGCCCATGATCAGCAGGATCACGGCAATCACCGCGCCCTCGCTGATGAAGGTGTCGTTGGTCCAGCGGATCAGCTTGGACACGATGCGCCGGCCGACCGTGAAGCTCAGGCCCAGGAACAGCAGCGTGCCGCCGATGCTCTTGACCAGCGGCAGCACCTCCACCTTGCCGCTGGAGGCGAGGCCGAAGGTGATGGCGATGATGATCCAGCCGATCGTGTCGTCGATGATGGCGGAGGCGAGGATCACCTGCCCGACATTGCGGCGCACGAAGTTCATCTCGCGCACCACCATCGCGACGATCTTCACCGACGAGATCGACAGCGCGGTGCCGAGGAACAGCGAGGTGATCAGTCGCTCGTTGGATTCCGGGATCATGGACTGCGGCAGGAACTCGCCCAGGGCGACGCCGCAGGCGAAGGGCAGCACGATGCCGGTGATGGACACGCTGAAGGCTGCCCGCTTCACCCGACGCACCAGCGACAGGTCCGTCTCCATGCCGGCGAGCAGCAGCAGCATCAGCACGCCGAAGTTCGAGATCGCGTCGATGCCGGCCTTCTGCTCTTTCGCGGCCGGAAAGATGAAATGCTGGAGATCCGGCCAGAGCACGCCAAGCACGGAGGGACCGAGCAGCAGACCGGCGATGAGTTGTCCCATCACCGCGGGCTGGCCGAGGCGCTGCATGATCTCGCCGAGGATGCGCCCGAACAGTACGAGCACGATGATCTGCAGGAGAAGCAGCATCTCCGCGCTCATGCCGCCGACGGGCTTGCCGCCCCCCGCTGCCGCTGCCGCCAAGGCGGGAGAGATCACGAGAAACGATGCCACGAGCAGCGTCGTGCCGAGGCCGACGAGCGGCAGCAGCGATCCCGCGCTCCGGCAAAGCTTCCGCGACGAAGCGGCGGACAAATTCGTCTTCATGCAAAATCCTGAAAGAGGAGGAAGTCAGGCACCCGTGCGGCCGAACCAGATACCGATCAGCGCGCCGAGGGATACCAGAAACAGAAACGCGTTGACGAAGAGAAGCAGGTAACCCGGCAGTCGATGCGCGTCGGCCCGCGGTGGCGGCGGGCCGGGATTGATCTGCCGGTAGACGGCGGCGGCAAAGCAGAAGCCGCTGAAGAGGACCAGCACCGTGCCGACCGCGATGATGCTCCAATTGGGGATCACTCCGGCGAGCAGGCTCTTCGCGCCGACGCCGCTGGCCAGCGACGCGAGCCCGGTCCGAACCCACGCCGCATAGGTGCGCTCGGCGGCAAAGACGGTGCGGTCGGCGGCAAGCTGGGTGCGCCGATCGGCGCTGTCCTCCATCTGCTCCGTGCTGTCCTTCATCCGCTCGGCGGATTTAGCCAGCTTCTGGGCGCCCTGCTCAATCTTGTCGGCCATGCTCGCCCCTCCATGATCGATCCGGGGAGACCGATCAGTCCCCGGTGCCGCCCCCCTCAGGCCGACACTTCCGGGCGATCTTCAAACGTGAAGAAGGAGGAGCAGTTCCCGTGGTTAGGGCGCGGCCGGGGCCCCGAGCGCGTCCCGGTAAAGCGCCGCCGCGTCCTCGCTCAGCGCACGGCGGGAATCCGGGCGCGTGTAGAGCATGTGACCGCCCTCGTAGAGCTTCAGCTCGACGGGCGCGGCGCCCGCCACCGGCGGCACATGGTCGATCAGGTAGCGCGTTGTGAGGTAGGGCGTCACGAGGTCGGTGTAGCCCTGCGCGATCATCACCCGCATCGCCGGATTGAGGGCCCGCGCGCGTTGCAGATTGTCCATGACGCCGGCATAGCCCTGATCGTGCTCGCTGGTGCCATAGTCCCACTTGCCCGCGATCTCGCGGTTGAGCAGGCGGAAGCTGATGTCGGTCCTGTAGCCGAGCTCGTCGCGGACATAACCGACGAACGCGCTGGTCCAGGCCGGCACGGAGCGGTCGAGAATCGCATCGGGCGCGCGGGGATGCGGATCGGCCGGATCGTCGTCCGGTCCGCTGACCGTTCCGTCGTAGCGGCTGAGCACGCGACCGTCCTTGCGGTCGAACTCCTTGACGAAGACGGAGGGCGACACACGGCCGAACTGGCGCTGGACGACGTCGAGAGGCAGCCCGATCAGGTCGGCGACGCGGCGATCCATGTCGTCGCTCATGCGGTAGCCGGCGACGAGGCCGACGAGGTAATCGCCGAGCGCGAAACGCTCGATGTCGCCCATGCGCGCGGCCAGCGCCTCGCGGCCATGGACGCCCTGCTTCTCCAGGTTCGTCGCCGCCATCGCCGGCAGGTACATGGCGGTGGAGAGCGGGCGCAGCGGATCGCTGTCGAGGAAGGAGAACTCAAGGGCCGGCGAGATCATCACGACGCCGCTCGGCGCGATGCCGCTGTCGCCCTGCAGGCGATCGGCGAGGAGCGCCGCGCGGAAGCCGCCATAGCTTTCGCCGGCGAGGAAGACCGGCGACGTCATGCGGCCGGACTGCGCGAGGTACAGCCGGATGAACGCCGCCATGGCGTCGGCGTCCTGCTTGACGCCCCAGAAGTTCTTCTCGTCCTCCGGGTCGGCGCCGCGGCTGTAGCCGGTGCCGACGGGATCGATGAAGACGAGATCCGTCATAACGAGCCAGGTGTCTGGATTGTCTTCAAGCTTGGAAGGCGGAGGGGCGATCTCGCCATTGGCGGCGAAGACCAGCCGGCGCGGCCCGATGGCGCCGAGGTTGAGATAGGCGGAAGCGGCACCCGGGCCGCCGTTGAAGACGAAGGTGATCGGGCGCGTCGCTGCCCGGGCGGCCGGCTGCGCCGGAGCCGGGCCGTTCGCCCCGCCGCCCGTCGCGGCGGCAACGGGCTTCGCATCGGCATCGGCGGTGTAAGCGATGTAGAAGATCTGCGCCTTGGTTTCGCCCGAGCCGTCGCGAAGCGGCAGCGTGCCGGCCTTGGCGGTGTAGCTGAGCGAGCCGGTCGGCAGCGCGATGCTGTGCTGCGTGGTCGAGGCTTCCGGCAGCAGGCTCAGGATGCCGGGGCCTTCCTGCTGATGCCCCCCCTGGCGGCCACCCTGACGTCCCTGCTGTTCCCCCTGCTCCGCCGCCAGCACGCAGGCCGGCGTGATCGCCGCGACCGACAAAGCGAGCGCCGCCGCCAGAGAAAGACCGAATTTCCGCAAAACCATCACCCTGAACGTTTCCGCCACGCCGCTCTTGAAGCCTTTCGGCCCGTCTTTGACAATCGTCCGCGACGATAGGCGGCAGCGTCGGAGTGTGGCCGGGCGTTGCGCCTTCGGTCCAGCCCCTTATCTCGTTCGGCGCGCACGTTTGCGTCAGGAGAGAGCCGATGCCCTATCTCGTCGCCGCCGATTGTCCCGATGTGCCGGCTGGCCGACGCTTCCGCGATCTCCTGGCCCGGCCCGGCATCCTGCGCATTCCCGGCGCGCAGAACGGGCTCGCGGCGTTGCAGGCGAAGGCGGCGGGGTTCGAGGCGCTTTATCTCTCCGGCGCGGCCATGTCGGCCTCCATGGGTCTGCCCGATCTCGGCCTGCTGACGATGGAGGACGCCTGTTTCTTCATCCGCCAGGCCGCGCGCGCCTCCGGCCTGCCGGTGCTGGTCGATGCCGATACCGGTTACGGCGAGGCTCTCAACGTCATGCATACCGTGCGCACCTTCGAGGAGGCCGGCGCGGCGGCGCTGCATCTGGAAGACCAGCTGTTGCCGAAGAAATGCGGTCACCTCAACGACAAGCGCCTTGCCGACCCGCACGACATGGCGGCCAAGGTCGCGGCGGCGGCGAAGGCGCGGCGGCACCTCTTCATCATCGCCCGCACCGACGCGGCCGCGAGCGAGGGCATGGACGGCGCCGTCGCCCGGGCGAAGCTTTACCTCCAGGCCGGTGCCGACGCGATCTTCCCGGAGGCGCTGACGACTGCGGAGATGTTCCGCGAATTCGCCGCCCGTGTCGACGCGCCGCTCCTCGCCAACATGACGGAGTTCGGCCGCACGCCCTTCTTCACGGCCTCCGAGTTCGAGGCCATGGGCTACCGCATGGTGATCTGGCCGGTCTCCAGCCTCCGCGTCGCGGCGAAGGCCCAGGAAGAGCTTTACGCGACGGTCGTCCGCGACGGCAGCACGCGCGCCCTGCTGGATCGCATGCAGACCCGGCAGGAGCTCTACGACACGATCGGCTATTCCGATTACGAGGCGCTGGACGCCTCCATCGTCCGCTCGGTCGTCCCGGATACGCCAACAGGATCGTGATCGTCCCCGGGCGTGGTGCCATCTGGCCGAAACCGCCGCCCGCCCCAGTTCCTTCGTCCCGACAGCGAGACACCACGTCGAGACGAGGCGCCCCATGAGCGAGAACCGGAGCAACGATCCCAGGCACGAACGCGCGGGTGACCCCGATGGCGCCCGTGGCGGCGACCACGGGGGCAACCTCTCCCGCCGCAGCCTGCTTCAGGCGGGCGGGATCGGCGTGGCGGGCCTGGCCGCGGCGTCGGCGATGGCGGTTGCCGATGCGCAGACCGTGCTGCCCGCGCAGACGGACGTTCAGGTGTCGCCCCCGGTGAAGACGGCCAGCCTGCCCGGCCCGAACCCGATCGATCTCGGCAAGGTGGAGGGCAACAAAGTGTCCTTCACCAGCCTGCAGGACGCCAGCGAAGGCGAGTCCTCGCCGCCTTCCGCCCTGCTGCCGCCCGACCGGCGCGTCGGCTTCGCCATCGTCGGCCTCGGCCACCTCGCCGTGCAGCAGATCCTGCCGGGGTTCGGCTCGTCCAGGAAGGCGAAGCCCGTCGCGCTCGTTTCCGGCCGCGCGGACAAGGCCCGGGTGATCGCGTCGCAATACGGCATCAAGCCGGAGGCGGTCTACGACTACGAGAGCTTCGACCGGATCGCGCAAAACCCGGACGTGAAGGTCGTCTACATCGTCCTGCCCAATGCCATGCACAAGGAGTTCGTGATCCGCGCCGCCAAGGCCGGCAAGCACGTGCTCTGCGAAAAGCCGATGGCGACATCGTCCTCCGATTGCCGGGAGATGATCGACGCCTGCGACAAAGCGGGGGTGAAGCTGATGATCGCCTATCGCTGCCAGTACGAGCCGCATCACCGTTATCTCATGGACAGCGTCCGCAAGAAGGACTTCGGCGAGATGCGGCTGGTCCGCGCCGTCAACGGGCAGGATGTCGGCGCGATCGACCAATGGCGGCTGCGCAAGGCGCTTTCGGGCGGCGGATCGCTGCCGGACGTCGGCATCTACTGCCTGAACGCGGCCCGCTACATCACCGGCGAGGAGCCGGTGGAAGTCTTCGCCCAGATCTCCACGCCGCCGAACGACCCGCGCTTCAAGGAGGTGGAGGAAAGCGTGTCCTTCCAGCTCCGCTTCCCCTCAGGCGTGCTGGCGGAACTCTCCTGCTCCTATGGCGTCCACCGTGCGCAGACGCTGGAAGTGCATACCGCCGAGGCGCACTACCTCATGGAGCACGCCTTCCCCTACAAGGGCCAGCGGCTGCAGATCAGCCACAAGATCGGCAAGAGCGACGCCGACGTCGTGCCGAATATCGAGCAGCAGGATCAGTTCGCGCTGGAGATGGACCATTTCGCCACCTGCGTGATGGAGAACCGCGTGCCCCGCACGCCCGGCGAGGAAGGCCTGCAGGACCAGATGCTGGTGGAAGCGATCTACCAGTCGGCGCGCACCGGACAGGCGGTGAAGCTCAAGCCGGTCAGCGGCACGGATGTCACGCGAGGACCGATGCCGGAAAACGGCGCCGGCTGAGCGGGAGATGTGGCGGCACGGAGCCTAGGGTCAGGACCCATTGATGTGAGAGGCGCGATCTGATTCAGGCTCCGCGAGGAGACTGGCCATGAGCGACCTGTATTGGCTGACGGATGAGCAGATGGCTCGCCTGCGCCCGTATTTTCCCAAGAGCCATGGCAGGCCTCGGGTTGATGATCGACGGGTGTTGAGCGGCATCGTCTTCGTCAACCGCAATGGGCTGCGATGGCGGGATGCACCCAAGGACTATGGTCCGTACAAGACGCTTTATAACCGCTGGAAAAGATGGGGTGAGATGGGCGTGTTCGTCAGGATGATGGAAGGGCTGGCTGCAACGGATGCCGAGCCAAAGACTGTCATGATCGACGCGACCTACCTGAAGGCGCACCGCACGGCATCCAGCCTGCGGGTTAAAAGGGGGGCTCGGGCGGCTGATCGGCCGCACCAAAGGGGGCATGAACACCAAGCTTCACGCTGTCGCCGATGCGAATGGTCGCCCGCTCAGCTTCTTCATGACCGCAGGGCAAGTCAGCGACTATACCGGTGCGGCAGCTCTGCTGGACGATCTACCGAAGGCGCAGTGGCTACTCGGCGACCGCTGCTATGACGCCGACTGGTTCAGGGACGCTCTGCAAGCCAAGGGCATCGAACCCTGCATACCAGGCCGGAAATCCCGCAACGAACCCGTCAGGTATGACAAGCGCAGATACAAGCGCCACGGCCGTATTGAGATCATGTTCGGCCGTCTGAAGGACTGGCGGCGCGTTGCCACCCGCTACGACCGATGCCCCACGGTCTTCTTCTCCGCCATCGCGCTCGCTGCCACCGACATCTTCTGGCTATGACCGATGAGTCCTGACCCTAGTGGTCGCGGACAGTCGTCGCGGAAGCGAAGCGCGTGGCCCAGAGCGCCAGCATGAGCACAATGACCGCGGGGAAGCCGAGGCCATAGACCTCGAAAGCGGCATAGGACAAGGCGCCGCAAAGCGCGCCGACCATCAGCGACAGCCAGATCAGGCCGTTGCGGGTCCATTCCCAGCCGCCGGTTTCGCCGACGACCCGCCGGGCGATGTCACGACCGAAGCGGTAAAGCGTGCCGCTGACAAAGGTGACCCCAAGATGGGCGTCACCGGCCGAGCCGAGCGTCGAATTCTGCAGGCCCATGGCGAAGGCGAGCGGCAGCATGCCCACGAGCACGCCCGTCTTCACCGAGAGCGCGGCGGCCACCGAAAGGATCACGCCTTCCAGAAGCAGCAGCATCGGCACGGGGCGCGGCTTCACCTTCAGCATCAGGATGGTGCCGACGAAGGATCCGGCGACGAACAGCATGACGAGCGCGAAAGCCGCAACGGCCAGCCCATTGCCGCCATGGCTCAGGGCAATGCCGAGCTGGGTCGTGTTGCCGCTCATGAAGGAGGTGTAGAGGCCGCCAAGACGGAGAAATCCGATCGCGTCGACCCACCCGGCAACGCCGGTCAGCAGAAATCCATAGATGATCCGCTTGCGTTGCGAAGCGGGGGTATCTCGGTCGGGCATGTCTCGGGCAATCGGGACTCAGGCGGGAAGACGCACTATTCTCCCTGCAGCGACTTCTTTCAAGTGAGCGGCGGCCCCGAACGGCCGGCATCTCACATCGACAGCGTCTCGTGCAGCACGGCGGCAAAGTGGATAGCGGCCGCCGCCACGACGAAACTGTGCCAGATCGCCTTGTTGAAGCGCATGCGCTCGCGCAGGTGAAACACCACGCCGGCCGAATAGACGAGCCCGCCGAGACCCAGCAACACAAGCGTCGAGGGCGTCAGTGCCTCCACCAGCGGCCCGATCGCGACCAGCCCCACCCAGCCGAGCAAAAGGTAGATGGCGAGGAAGAACCAGTAAAAGCGCTCTGGTTTCCAGATCTTGATGGCGATGCCGATGCCAGCCACAGTCCATACGAATGCAGTGAGCCCCCAACTCCACGCGCCGTCCAGCCGGAGCACCGTGAACGGCGTGTAGGTCCCGGCGATCATCGCGAAGATGCCGGCATGGTCGAAGCGGCGGAAGATGTTTCGCCAGCCTTCCGCCCGCGCCATGTTGTAGAGCCCGGAAAAGGCCAGCATGGCGATCATGGCGGAGATGTAGACGAGGACCGGGGCCTGCGCTTCCGTCTCGCCGCGCCGGTTCAGCAGCAGCCAGAGCGTGACGCCGCCCGCGATCGCGCCGACCAGGCCGACCGCATGGACGATGCCGTCCGCGATCAGTTCGTCACGACGGACCGTGTTCGCCCCGTCGGACGTGCCCGCGTTCGTCTGCCCGGCCTGGGTCGAGGGCATTCCCGGTCTCTTGCTCATTTGTGCAGTGCAGCATGAGACTAAGTCCGGAGCATGACAAGGGGTCCGTGCAGCAGATATTTCCGGTGAGAAGAAGGGTTCGTCAGGCCTCGGTCAGAAGGCTAAGCAGGCGACGGGCCTCGCCGAGTTCGTCGTCGCTCACGGTGTGGCCCATGCCGGGATAGATCCGCTCCGTCACCTCGGCGCCGAGCCCGCGGAGGATTTCCGACGTGCCGTGCACCCGGTCAAGCGGGATGAGATCGTCGGCGTCGCCGCAACCCATGAAGACGGGCGTGCCTTCCAGGGAGCCGGAAAAGTCTCCGGCGCGGACGGGATCGCCGATCAACGCACCGCTGAATGCCATTACGCCGCCATAGCGGCGGGGATGCGTCGCCGCGAAATGCGTGGCGAGGCAGGCGCCCTGAGAAAAGCCGGAAAGCACGATCTTTTCCGGCGGAAAGCCGACTTCGCCGAGCGCGTTGACGAGCCCGCCAACGACCGCGAGGGCCGAGGTGAGCTTCGGCTCCTGCCGCTCCGCCGGCTCGCGGAACGTGTGCGGCAGCCATTCGTGGTCCGCCGCCTGCGGGGCCAGATAGAGCACGTCCTTGCGCCCGATCCCGTCGCCCAGCCGCAGAATGTCCTCCGCCGAGGCGTAGCGGCCGTGGAGCAGGATCATCGCCGCCTTGGCGAGCTGGAACGGGGCTCCGCCATGCAGCACGGGCAGCCCCTGGTGGGGACCGTTGACATTGGCTTTGGTCATGCCCCCGGCCTATCAGCTTAGCGTGGCATTCACCAGAGCCGGTCCCTCCGGCGCGAAGAGATGGCACGCGGCGGGGTCGACCACGACGCGCACGGCGTCGCCGGTCCGCTCCCGCATGATGCCGTTCGCCCGCACGATCAGCTGCGCGCCGTCGGCCACATCGATGTAAAGCACGGTTTCGGCACCCAGATGCTCCGCCAGCCGCACCGTGCCGGAGATCTCCGCCATGCCGCCGGTGCCGCCGTGTTGGAGCGAGAGGTGCTCCGGCCGTACACCAAGGATCACGGATTGCCCCGATGACAAGGCCTGCCCCTGCAGCGGCATGCGAAGCTCGCCGCCGCCCGGCAGGCGGATGGTGGCGACGTCGCCGGCAGCTTCCGCCCGCGCCTCCAGGAAGTTCATCTTCGGGGAGCCGATGAAGCCCGCCACGAAGAGGTTCGCCGGCCGGCTGTAGAGATCGAGTGGCGCGCCCACCTGCTCCACCTGCCCCGCCCGCAGCACGACGATCTTGTCGGCCATGGTCATGGCCTCGACCTGATCGTGCGTCACGTAGATCATCGTGGTGTTGAGGTCCTTGTGGAGCCCGCCGATCTCGATGCGCATCTGCGTGCGAAGCGCCGCGTCGAGGTTGGACAGCGGCTCGTCGAACAGGAAGACCTGCGGGTCGCGCACGATCGCCCGGCCGATGGCGACGCGCTGGCGCTGGCCGCCGGAAAGCTGCGCGGGCTTGCGGTCCAGCAGCGTGTCCAGTTCGAGCATTTTCGAGGCATGTTCCAGCCGGCGGGCCGTGTCGGCCTTTTCCGCTCCCGCCGTCCTGAGGCCGAAGGTGATGTTGTCGGCCACCGTCATGTGCGGATAGAGCGCGTAGGACTGGAAAACCATCGCGATGCCGCGCGAGGCGGGCGGTAGCCGGGTCACATCCTCGCCGCCGATCTCCACGGCGCCGGAGGTGACCTCCTCCAGCCCCGCGATCAGCCGCAGCAGCGTGGACTTGCCGCAGCCTGACGGGCCGACGAAGACGCAGAACTCGCCATCGGCGATGTGGAGATCCACGGACTTGATGACACGGACCGACCCGAAGGTCTTGTCCACGGAGCGGAGAACGACCTCAGCCATGATTATCCCTTAACGGCGCCGGCGGTCAGACCCGAGACGATCCGACGCTGGAGAATGAGCACAAGGAGGATGAGCGGCACGGTGACGATCACGGAAGCCGCCATGATGCGCCCCCACGGCAGCTCGTAGGCGCTGGCGCCCGTGATCAGCGCGATGGCGACGGGCACCGTACGGTGCTCGTTGGAGAGCGTGAAGGTGAGCGCGAAGAGGAACTCGTTCCACGCCACGATAAAGGCGAGGAGCCCCGTGGCGGCCAGCGCCGGCCCCATGACCGGCAGGAACACCCGCGTCAGGATACGCCACGGCTTCGCCCCGTCCACGATCGCCGCCTCCTCCAGTTCGCGCGGCAATTCCCGCATGAAGGAGGTCAGCACCCAGACAGTGAAGGGCAGCGTCAGGATGAGATAGCAGAGGACGAGGCCGATCAGCGTGTCGTAGAGGCCGAGCAGGCGGATCAGCTCGAACATGCCGGAAAGCACCGCGATCTGCGGGAACATCGAGACGCTGAGAATACCGAAGAGCATGGCCGAGCGGCCACGGAAACGGATGCGGCTCAGCGCGTAGGCCGCCGTCAGCGCCAGGAACAGCGAGATGATCGTGGCCGAGGCCGCGACGATCAGCGAGTTCAGGATGTTGTACGCGAAGGGCTGCTCCTTGAAGAGCGCGACGTAGTTCTCGAAGGTCGGATGGCGGGGGATGAACTCCACGGTAAAGAGCGAGGTGCCGGTCTTCAGCGAGGACACGATCGCCCAGTAGAACGGGAACACCGTGTAGACGATGATCACCGCGATCAGGATGTAGAAGAAGATGCGTCCGAAGAGACGCCTTGCACCGATCATCGCCCGTCTCCCGCAGCTGCGACATTCACCCGCCCGAAGGTGATGACGACGATCGTGACCAGCGCGACGATCAGGAACAGGAAGGTCGCCGCCGCCGAGCCATAGCCGACGTCCTGGAAGTCCACGAGTTGCTGGCGGGCATAGATCGACATGGACGCGGTGTTCTGGTTGTTGCCGGTCAGCACGTAGATCACGTCGAAGACGCGCAGCGCATCGAGGATGCGGAAGATCACCGCGACCAGCAACGCCGGGCGGATCAGCGGCAGCGTCACCCGGAAGAACACCTTGACCGGGCTCACCCCATCGACGCGGGCCGCCTCGTAGATCTCGCGCGGCAGCACCTGCAGCGCCGCCAGCAGGAGCAGCGACATGAAGGGCGTCGCCTTCCAGACATCGACGGCGATGACGGACACCATGGAGAGAAAGGGGTCGGCCAGCCACGCATAGGGCTTGGAAATCAGCCCCAGCGAGAGCAGCGCCGCGTTGATGACGCCGTAGAGGTCGTTCAGCATCCACGCCCACATGCGGGCGGAAACGACCGTCGGGATCGCCCAGGGGATCAGCACCGCCGCGCGAACGAGGCCGCGACCGGGAATATGCGCATCCAGCGTCAGCGCGATGATCAGGCCCAGCGCCGTCTCGATCGCCACCGAGATCACCGCGAAGATCAGCGTGTTGACGACGGAGCGCCACCAGACCGGGTCCTCGACCAGCGAGATGTAGTTGTCGAGACCGACGAACTGCCAACCCGACATGTCCGACAGGTTCGCATCGGTGAAGCTGAAGAACACCGTGCGGAGAAGCGGCCAGGCGGCCACCAGCAGGAGCACGATCAGCATCGGCGCGAGGAAGAGCCAGGCGGAGCGGATGCGCTGCTGCGCGAGCGTCAGGCTGGAGCGCCGGGGCGCGCTGGCGGCCGTGGGACCGGGTGTCGGAGGGAGGCCGGTTCGCCGGGGCGCGGCATCGCCGCCTCCCGGCTGGGCGCCCACTAGCCCCGCAGCCGGCCGGACTGCGGGAACGGTGGCGGGCTCGCGGGGCATGGGATCACCAGCGACCGCGGTGACTGACGCGATCGAGCGTCTTGTCCACTCCACTCATCGCGGACTTCGCATCCGACTGGCCTGACAGCACGCCATGCACCGCCTGGAAGAACGTGCTGGAAACCTGGTTGTACTTCTGGCCCGTCACCGTGGAGGGACGCGCCACCGCGTTCTCGAGGATCTGCTGGAAACCGGAGAAGAACGGGTTCGCCGCCTGCACGTCCTTGTCGGAATAGACGCTCTTGCGGCTGGGATTGAAGGAGCCCTGGATCGCCCGCCGCTTCTCTTCGTCCGCTCCGGTCAGATAGCGCACGAGGTCGGCGGCTTCCTTGGGATGGACGGAATATTTCGAGACGGCGAGCTGCTGCCCACCAAGCGTGGCGGCATGCTTGGCGTCACTTCCGTCGCCCTGAGGCAGGACGGCGATGCCGACCTTGTCCTTGATCGGGCTGTCGCCGGCATTGGCCAGCGACCAGGCATAGGGCCAGTTGCGCATGAACACGGCCTTGCCGGACTGGAAGACGCCGCGCGATTCCTCTTCCGAATAGTTGAGCACACCGGCCGGCGAGATGGTGCCGATCCAGGTCCTGGCCTGCTCCAGCGCCTTGATCGCCTGGGGATTGTCGATGCTCACCTTGCCCTTGTCGTCGACGATGGTGCCGCCGCCATAGGAATAGACCCATTCCAGCGCGTTGCAGGTGAGGCCCTCATAGGAGCGGCCCTGCCAGACATAGCCCTGGATATCCGGGGTCGCGGACTTTTCGCCGTCCATAACCGCCTTGGCGGTGTCGGCGAGCTCGGCCCAGGTGGTCGGGACCGGCTTGTGATACTTGTCGAGGAGGTCCTTGCGATAATAAAGGAGGCCCGCATCGGCGAACCACGGCACGGCCACGAGCTTGCCGTCGACGGTGTCGTTGGCGATCAGGGTCGGGAAGAAGTCGCCCTTCTGGTCGGCAGGGACGGCGTCGGCGAGGTCGATGAAGTGGGTGGCGAGGATGCCCGGCCACACCGCGTCGATCTGGAAGACGTCGATATCCTTGGAATGGGCGGCCAGCAGCGTCTGGTAGAGCGAAAGCCGCTCATTGGCATCCGGCGGCGTGGAAACGAGCTTGACCTGGTTGCCGGTCTGCTTGGCCCAGGCATCCGCACCGGTCTGGCAGAGCTGAAGCTCGATGCCGAGGGAGGAGCAGGAGATGGCGACCGTGACGCCTTCGGCCTGCGCGGACGACAATACTGCAAGAGAGCCGAAGGTCAGCGCGGTGGCGGCCAGTAAAGCCCTGATCATTTCTTGTCCTCCTCATGATCACTTTTTTGCCATCATTACCAAAGGAACGGCAAAGAGCCAGAGAAAGATCCTCAAATCGTCATCAACGGGAGATGCGCCGGGCCACGTGAAATTTTTCGCTGCGGCCGGGAACCGTCTGGAACACTCGTGCTTTCCAGATCTTACGCGCCTGCGGTTCAGGCGCCGCGGTTGGGGGATCGCCATGTTGAAGACTTATGCCCGCGCGGCCCTGATCGGGCTGGGCCTCGCCGCTGCCGTCACCGTGAACGGAGCGCCGGCTTCGGCCGCGCCGGTGGTCGTATCCTCCAAGATCGATACGGAAGGCAGCCTGCTCGGCAACATGATCAAGCTCGTTCTGGAAAAGAACGGCATCCAGGTGACGGACCGCATCAGCCTCGGCGCGACGCCTATCGTGCGCAAGGCGATCACCGCGGGCGAGATCGACCTCTATCCCGAATATACCGGCAACGGCGCCTTCTTCTTCAACAAGCAGGATTCCGACGTCTGGCGCGACGCGCAGAAGGGCTATGACGAGGTCAAGAAACTCGACTACGACGCCAACAAGATCGTCTGGCTGACCCCCTCGCCCGCCAACAACACGTGGGCCATCGCCGTGCGGGGCGAAGTTGCGTCGAAGAACAACCTCAAGACCATGTCCGATCTCGGCAAGTTCGTGGCCGGCGGCGGCAACATCAAGCTGACCGCCTCCTCCGAATTCGTGAACTCCGCGGCCGCCCTGCCCGCCTTCCAGAAAGCCTACGGCTTCACCTTCAAGCCCGACCAGTTGCAGGTGCTGTCCGGCGGCGACACGGCCGCGACCATCAAGGCGGCGGCCGAACAGACCGGCGGCTCCAATGCCGCCATGGTCTACGGCACCGACGGTGCCATCGCCGATGTCGGCCTCGTGGTGATGGACGACGACAAGCACGTCCAGCCGGTCTATGCGCCGACGCCGATCATCCGCGAGGCCGTGCTCAAGGCCAACCCGAAGATCCCGGACCTCCTCGCTCCGGTCTTCAAGGCGCTGGATCTCAAGACGCTGCAGACACTGAACAGCCGCATCTCCATCGGCGGCGAGGCGGCGCAGGACGTGGCGAAGAGCTGGCTGACCGAGCACGGCTTCCTGAAGTGATCGTGGGCGCGCTCACCCATCCGGGCGCGCCGTTTTCCATGAACCGTCTTCTCCGCGACCGGGTGGGCCTGCTCTGTTTCGCTTTCGTGGCGATCGGCACCGTGGCCCTGCCCTTCCTCGCCTTCCAGCCGAACCGGATCCTGAGCGGCGTGGGCTACCGGCTCTGGCAATTGCCCGACATGTGGCTGGGCGCCGGGTCGGCGCTCCTGCTCATCGCCTGCGGAACGGTGTCGCTGACCGTCCCGGACCAGCGATTGAAGGCGCTGGCGGCAAGCGTGGGCCTCGTGGCGCTGCTTCTTTCCGCCAGCCTCGCCGCTTCCACGCTGATCACGCCGGACAAGCCGCTTGCCCGCGTATCGCTCGGCAGCGGCTTCTGGATCGCGCTCTTCGGGCTGGGCCTGCTCGTCACCAATGCCCTTGTGCGGCTTCGCGTCCGGCCGCTGGTGCGCATCGCGCTGGTGGTGCTGGCGCTGGCGATCCTTCTCGGCATTCTCGGCAGCGGGGTCGCCCGCAACCTTTCGATCATGCGGGAATACCGGACGAACCACGACGTGTTCTGGACAGCGCTCGGCTGGCACTTGGTGCTGGTCGCAGGCAGCCTGATCCCGGCGCTGGCCATCGGCCTGCCGCTGGGTCGCCTCGGCTTCCAGTCGCGCCGCGTCCGTCGGGTGCTGATCCCCGTCCTCAACATCTTCCAGACGACGCCCAGCATCGCCTTGTTCGGCATCCTGATCGCGGTGCTGGCCGGTCTGATCGCCGCCTGGCCCGGCCTCACGCGCATCGGAATCCACGGTATAGGCTCCGCGCCGGCCCTGATCGCGCTGGTGCTTTATTCGCTGCTGCCCATCGTCACCAACACCATTGCCGGGTTCACGGGCGTCGATCCCGCCATGGTGGAGGCGGCGCGCGGCATGGGCATGACGCGCCGGCAGCGGCTCTTCCAGCTGGAAATCCCACTCGCGCTGCCAGTGATCCTGACCGGCGTCCGCATCGTGCTGGTGCAGAATATCGGGCTTGCGGCGGTGGCCGCCCTGATCGGCGCGGGCGGGCTCGGCACATTGGTCTTTCGCGGCATGGGGCAGACGGCGATGGACCTCGTCCTGCTCGGCGCGGGGCCGATCATCATCCTGGCGCTCGTCGCGACGGTGCTGATGGACGCGCTGGTCGACGCGGTGGATTCGAGGAAACGATGATCACCCTGCAGAATCTCACCAAGATCTATGGCGGCGTCAAAGCCGTGAACGATGTCAGCCTGACGATCCCGGACGGCGAACTCTGGGCTCTCGTCGGCACCTCCGGCTGCGGCAAGTCCACGACGCTGCGCATGGTGAACCGGCTGATCGAGCCCTCCTCCGGCTCCATCCAGATCGACGGCGTCGACGTCATGGCGATGAACCCGCAGGCGCTGCGCCTCGGCATCGGCTACGTCATCCAGGGCATCGGCCTCTTTCCGCACCGGACCATCGCGGAGAACATCGCGACCGTTCCGCGCCTGCTCGGCTGGAAGCGGGGCCGCATCGCGGAGCGCGTGGACGAACTGCTGCACCTCTTCAGCCTCGCGCCCGGCGAGTTCGCGCGCAAATATCCGCATCAGCTTTCCGGCGGGCAGCAGCAGCGGGTCGGCGTCGCCCGCGCGCTCGCGGCGGAACCGCCGATCCTGCTGATGGACGAGCCCTTCGGCGCGCTGGACCCGATCACCCGCGCGCGGCTGCAAATGGAGTTCGCGCAGATCCAGAAGCGGCAGAAGATCACCGTGATCTTCGTCACGCACGACATGGACGAGGCGTTCCTTCTGGGCGACCGCATCGCCGTCATGGACAAGGGCCGCGTCCTGCAGGTGGAGACGCCGGAGAACCTGCTGCGCCGGCCGCAGCCGGGCTTCGTCAGCGATTTCATCGGCCTCGACGACCGTGTGATCCGGCTCCTGTCGCTCCGCACAGTCGACGAGGCGGTGCGGCCCGCCGCCCCCGGCCGCTGGCGCGAGGCGGACGGAGCGATCCTGGATGGGACGACCGGCAAGCCCGTCGCTCCGGTCCGCCCGGGCGACACCATGCGCGAGGCGGCTTCCCGCATCATCTGGGAGAACACCGACGTGCTGCCCGCCGTCGATGCCGGGGGGCACGTGGTCGGCGAGGTGCTGGCCTCGCAAATCTGGGCGCAGGGCAGCCGGTGACGCGCGCGCGCGCCAGTTCGTTGCTCCGGCATCTGCCGCTGGCGCTCGCGGTGCTGGTTCTGGTGCTGCTGCTTGCCGCGCCGCAGCTCTTCCGGCCGCTCTTCGCCACCGTCAATCCCCTCGGGGCGACCGCGATCTACGACCGCGCCTCGCTCTGGAGCCTGACGCTGGACCATCTCGAGATCGTGCTTGCCGCCGGGCTTGTCTCCACGATCGTCGCGGTGCTGCTCGGGATCGTCGTGACGCGACGCGACGGCGCGGAGTTCATGCCCTTTGCCCGCACGCTCACCAATCTCGGGCAGGCCTTCCCGCCGGTGGCGGTGCTGGCGATTGCCGTGCCGCTGCTGGGCTTCGGCTTCCGGCCGACCTTCGTGGCGCTCTTCGCCTATGGCCTGCTGCCGATCTTCGAGAACACCGTGGCGGGGCTTCGCAGCGTGCCGCCGCAGACGATCGAGGCGGCTCGCGGCATGGGCATGAGCCGGGGGCGCATCCTGCGCGAGGTGGAGCTGCCGCTCGCCGCGCCGCTGATCCTTGCCGGCATCCGCATTTCCACCATCATCAATTTCGGCACGGCCACCATCGGCAGCACGGTCGGCGCCAAGGGCCTCGGCGAGATCATCGTCGCCGGGCTACAGTCCAACAACACGGCCTATATCCTCCAGGGCGGCGTGGCCGTGGCGCTGCTGGCGATCCTGTTCGACCGTATCTTCGCGATCGCGATCAGCCGGACGAGCCGCCACCGGGCCGTTCCCGCCTGACGCCGACGCCGCTCGCGGTCAAAGCATCGATTGCCTTTTCGGCGGCGGCCAGGCCGGTGCGATAGGCACCGTGCGCGGTGGAGAAGTCATTCTCCGAGCAGGCTTCCCCGGCAAAGAACAGGCGGTCGTCCACGGGCCGCGCGAGAACCGCGCGCTTGTCGTGGTGGCCCGGCCGGGCATGGGAATAGGAGCCGAAGGCATAGGGATCGGTGCCCCAGGCATGCATCGGGCCGACCGTCAGCCGGCGGCGGAAGTCCGCGCCATAAAGCTCGACGAGCTGCCCGATCGCGAAATCGGCGAATGCAGCCTCTCCCTGCCCTTCCAGCTCCCGCGCCATGACACCGCCGAAATAGCACTCGACCAGCGGGCGGCCGAACGGGCGGATGTGAAAGCTCGCCGTGCGCGCCGTGTCCGTCGCGCCGAAGACGCGGCTGTCCTTTTCCAGGTCGCCGGCGGCACTGTCCACGAAGAGGAAGAGCTTGTCCGCAAGCCCCGGCGGCAACAAGGCCGCAGCTTCCAGCTTTTCCGGCAGCGCGGGCGTAAAGCGAATGCCCTCCGCCGCGAGCACGCCGGTGGAAACCGTAAGCACGACCGCACGCGCTTCCACCGTCCCGCGCGGCGTGTCGATACGGATCGTCTTTCCGCTGTGGTCGATGGTGGTGACGGGGGTGCGAAGCGAGACGGGCAGGCCCTCGCCGTGTCGCGCGATCAGCGCGCCATAGCCTTCCGCCACGCGCCAGTTCACTTCCGTGTCGGCATAGGCGTGGAGATCCTCGATCGACACGCCTTCCAGTTCGACGCCGTTGATCCACGTGCTGACAGCGTGGAGCAGCCCGTTCCAGCGCGATCCCGCCTCCAGAAGGGTGCTGGCCGGCGCATCCTCGGGCCGTCCCGCCGCCACGGCCAACTGCGTGTAGAAGCGGTCGGAGGCGTCGCCGAATTCCTGCTGTTCGGCGATGGGGAAGCCCGGCTCCTCCCGTTCCACGCCCCATGGCGGCGGCGTGCGGTCGACGGTGAAGCCCCGCTCTCCCGTGATGTCCGTCCATGGATTGACGTCGCCGGAATGCAGCCAGCCGCAGCCGAGATCGACGGGTCCCGCTTCCGTCTGCACGGTATGGCCGCGCCCGCCGAGCCGGTCTCGCGCTTCCAGGATCAGCGTGGAGAGGCCGGCCTGGTGCAATCTGCGGGCGGCCGCCACACCGGCGGCACCGCCGCCGATCACCGCGGCATCGATAGGGGAGAGCGTCATGACCCTTGTTCCGGAAAGGTTTGAACGAAGGCGATCAAGTCGGCGAGCAGGGCATCGTTCCCGATCACGCGCGGCACCTTGTTCTGGCCGCCGAGCTTGCCGCGTTTCGCCATCCAGGCGGCAAACGTGCCTTTAGAGGCGAGGAGGATGCGCGGCGGCATCATGCCGAAATCGTCGCGGCGATGATCGGCATAATCGAGATTGAGGCGCGCCAGCGTTTCGTCCAGCACGGCGGCGAAGCGCTCCGTTTCGCCTTCGCGCAACGGCCGGCCGAATTCCACGACGAAGACATGCCCGCCGCGCGGCGAACCCGCTTGCGGGTAGACCGCGCCCACGGAATAATCCGCCACGTCGGCTCCGATGTTCTCGGCCGCTTCGGTAATGCCGGTGTCGATCTCCGAGCCGATCAGGTGCTCGCCGAACGCGGAGAGCGAATAGGACGTGCGGCCCGTCACCATGAGGCGTGCCGGGCTGCGCTCGATCAGCCGCACGGTGTCGCCGACCAAGTAGGAGAAGAGTCCGGCATTGGAGGACAATGCCAGCGCATAGTTCACGCCGGGTTCCGCATTGCCGATCCAGTGCCGGGTCGGATTGGTGCGGCCGAGTTCGTCCACTGGGATGAATTCGTAGAAGAGCCCGTTGTCGAGCTCCATGCGGAGCCCCTCGCCCGAACCGCGATCGGCCATCGCGATGAAGCCTTCGCTGGCCGGGTAAACCTCGCGCGTCTCCGCGTGGCTCCCCTCCAGCCATTCGTCGAAGCGGGCGCGATAGGGCTCATAGCCGACGCCGCCATGCGTCACGAGTTCGAGGTTCGGATAATAGTCGACAAGGCGCGACGAGCGGTCGGCGCAGAGGTCGCGCAGCTTCTCGAAGAAGAGCAGCATCCAGCTCGGCGTGCCCGAAACGTTGCGAATATCCTGCAGGAGGCTCGCCCGGCCGATTTCGTCCACCTTGCGGTCCCAGTCGGAAAGCAGCGCCAGTTCGGCCGGGGGAAACAGGCGGCTCCGCGCCCAGCGCGGCACGCTGACGGCGGCGATGCCGCTGAGATCGCCGGCCTCGACACCGGACGCCAGCTGGCGAAACGCCGTGCTGCCGCCGAGCAGGAAACTCTGCCCGCCGAACACCCGGCTTTCGGGCCGGTTCGCCAGATGGAAGACCAGCAGGTCGAAGGCGGCGCGGCGATTGCTGGCCGACATCTCCGCCGTCACCGGGATGTATTTGGTCGCACCCGTCGATGTGCCGGAGCTTGCGGCGAAATAGGGGATGAGGCCCGGCCAGGTCACGTCGCGGAGGACGGGGAACGCCGGCTTCCACCACTCTTCCCAGAAGGCATCGTAGGAGCGGAGCGGCACGCGGCTCTGGTACTCCGCGACGTTGCGGATCGCGCCGAAGCCGTGCGCCTGCCCGAAGCGGGTGCCGGCGGCGCGGCGCAGGAGCTTCAGGAGTTCGGCACCTTGCGTCGCGGCGGGGTCCTGCGCGGCAAGGCGGGCGAGACGCCGGCGGGCGTAAAGGCGCAGCAGCGGCGTCGCGTCGAACATCGGATTCCTCGCGTCAGCCTGCCGGCTGAAGGTCGGTCTTGTGCGGAAACATCGTCCGCACCGTTTCCAGCCGCAGGGGAACGGTGACATAACCGCCGCGCCGCCAGAGGGCAACCTGATCCACCGCATTGGCGCTGCCGCTCCAGCCGTCCTGCCTGCCGAGCAGCACGAAGAAGTTGGCGTCGGGATCGGACAGATCCGAGATGTGGCGGGCGCAGGCGCCGTAGGTCGCATAATGGCGCTTGCGGGCAAGACCGAAGGCCGTCTTGTTCAAGGTGTCGTTGCCGCCATCGGCCGGGAAGTCGCCGTAGCGAAAGCGGCGGCCGATCACCGGCAGGCGGCCGAGCGGATGCGCGAGACGCAGCCGGTGCATGCCGCCCCAGTTCCGGTAGCGCCCGAAGCCCCGCGCTGCGCGGCGGAGCGCCGGCCCCGTGACCTGCGCCAGCTCCGCTTCCGAAAGCGCCGCCAGCCGTTCGGCCACGAGATCGCGGGCGGACCAGAACGCGGGCTTCCGGGGCGACATGCCTTTCCGCTTCATCCGTTCCACGATTTCGGCCAGCAGCAGCTCAAAGGCGAGCGCACCTTGCGAGGTCGCGGCATAGGAGCCGTTCCAGTCGCGGATCGCGGCCAGCGCCTGCCGCTCGCGCCCGCTCAATCGCTCGCTCTCTGGCAGGCCACGCAGCAGAATGTCGCGCAAGGTGAGCGAGCTGCGCTGACTGACGTCCCGCTGCAACGCGCGGAGGTCGTCGAGCCCGATGCGCCTGTCCCCGCCCAGCAGCTCGGCGATGCGCCTTACCCGGTCATGCGGCGAGAAGAACCAGCCGACGGGAAATTCGCCGGGGGGCGGCCGGTCGTTGGCGGAGGCGATGAAGCCTTCCTCCGGCCCGAAACGCCACGGCATGTCGAGGCCGGTCGCGACCTCGTCCCAGTGCAGCGCCTCCTCCGGCGACAGCAGCATGTCGCGCGGCTCGTCATGGGAACGGCGCGGCAGCTGCGCCGCTATCGTCCGGCCGACCGAGCCGCCGACATCCGCATAGGTCATGGTCAGCCCCGGCGCGGCATAGGACGCGAAGGCAGCGCGGAAGGTGGGCCAGTCTCCGCCTGACTGGCGCGCAGCATGGCGGTGAGTTCGTCGCTCGGGCTGTGGCCGATCCAGCGGAGCGCGGCGGGCGCGCGGCTCCGGAGGATCATCCCGTCCGTGACCACCGGCCCGAAGCGCGTCTCCCGCAGCGACAACTCCACATCGGCCGCACCGCGCACTTTCACCACCTCCCGTCGCGTGCCGAAAGCGGCGGGCTGCAGCGTCGAGACATCGACGAGATCGCTCGCGGCGGCGTGAAGGTTGGTGCCGCCCCAGGCCACCGAGCGGTTTCGGCCGAGCCCGATAAAGGGCAGGCCGGGGATCATCAGCCCCACCGCGTGGTGGCCGGGCGAGCGGTAGCCGGCGATCAGGAAAAGGCCGGGCAGCGCAATGGAAAGATGCGGGTCGCTGGCGATCATCGCCGCGCCCGTCCCGGTGCGGCGGCCGTCCACGCAGGCGGAATTGCTGCCGCTTCGCAGCGCTTCTCCGACAGTGGACCCAGCCACCCCGGTCAGTTCCTGCGAGAACAGCGCCGCGCGCAGCAATTCGCGCCAGACGTCCCCCCATTCATCGGGCGGCAGCGCGTCGCGCGTTTTCAGGAGTCGTGGCCAGGAGAGCCAGCTCACGTCGGCCCCGGCAAGTTTCGCCACGGCGAAGAGGTCGTGCAAGGTCCAGGGCTCGCGCGGAATGTCGAGCAGACGGAACTCCGGCGGCAGTTCGGCCGCGCCGAGCAGCTGCGCGTTGACCCCGGCGACGAAGCCTTCCGCCCAGCGCCGCGTCTCCTCCGGCAGCGATGCCAGGATCTCCGGCACGGCGCGCGGAAAGTCGAAGAGCCGCAGCGCACGATCGAGCTCGACGCCGAGCGGCCCCACCAGTTCCGCCACCCGCCCGGTGGCGAGCCGCCGCATCATCTCCATCTGGCCGATCCGGAGATGCGCGTGGACGAGTCCCAGCGCCACCGCGAGGTCGTCGTCCGTCTCTGCCTCGATGAAGGGCACCTGATGCTCGTTCCAGTGGATGCGGACCGGTCCTTGCAGCGGCAAGCCGCGGGTCCGCAGCATGGCGAGCCGTTCCGCCAGCGTGCGCGAAGGCGGCGCTCCGGCGATGAGGGCCCGGCCGAGCAGCCCCGCCGCCACACGAATTCCGGAAAGGCTCAGTCCTGAGAGGCCGGGCAAGGCAGGCTCCTGATCTTGCCTATCGTCGGACGTGAACTCCCCGGGGTCCACGGAGTTCAGGAGATAACCGAGCTTTGTTGAAGTGCCATGTACCTCGTCCAGATCCTTCTTCCCCTTCGCGACAACCACGGCAAGCCCCTGCCCCATGAGCTTTATGGAACGGTCCGCCACGAGATGAGCGAGCGGTTTGGCGGCCTCACCGCCTTCACCCGCGCCCCGGCCGAAGGACTCTGGCATGGCAGCGACCGAAGCTACCGCGACGACATCGTCACGCTGGAAGTGATGGTGGAGGAACTGGACCGCTCCTGGTGGGCCGAATACAGGGAAAGCCTGGAGCAACGCTTTCGGCAGGAGGAGGTGGTGATCCGCGCCCAGCCGATCGAGCTTCTCTGAAGCGCGATCCGCGTCCCTGCTTGAGAAGTCCGGGCGGACCCCCTAGAGCAGGGCAACGAGAGCACGCCACCCGGGCGCGCCGACAGGCAGGGCAGGAAGACCATGGTGGATGCCGTCGTGCAGCCCACGGCAACGCGTAGCGCCTGGATCGCGGAGATCCGCAGCACCGCCCTGCTCAGCTGGCCGCTGATCCTGACCAATTTCGCCCAGACCGCCTTCGGGGCGACCGACGTGATCCTGATGTCGCGGCTGGGACCGGCGACGCTTGCCGCCGGCACGCTCGGCGGCAATCTCTATTTCGCTTTCCTGATCTTCGGCATCGGTCTCACCATCGCGACCGGTCCTATGCTGGCGCGCGCGCTGGGCGAGCGGCGGCGGGGAATGGTGCGGGAAGTGCGTCGCACCGTGCGGCAGGGCTTGTGGACGGCACTGGCCTATTCCATCCCGGTTTGGCTGGTCCTCTGGCACGCCGAGGCGATCCTGCTCGCCATCGGACAGGAGCCGGATCTTTCCAGATCCGCCGCCACATTCATGCACGCGCTGCAATGGGCGCTCTTTCCGGCGCTCGCCTATGCCGTGCTGCGCTCCTTCATCTCCTCGCTGGAACGGCCGCTCTGGGCGCTGTGGATCGTCGCGGCCGCCATCGTTCTCAATGTCGGGCTGAACTGGGTGCTGATGTTCGGGCATCTCGGCTGCCCGCCGCTGGGCCTCACCGGCTCGGGACTGGCGACCTCGATCTCCAATTTCGTAATGTTCGCGGCACTTGCCGCCATCGTCCAGTTCCGGCCGCCCTTCCGGCGCTTTCATGTCTTCGGGCGCTTCTGGCGCGCCGACTGGCCGCGCTTCATCGAGCTTTTCCGGCTGGGCGTGCCCATCGCCTTCACGCTGGCCTTCGAGGTGACGGTCTTCAACGCCGCCGTCTTCATGATGGGCGTGCTCGGCATGACGCAGCTTGCGGCCCATTCCATCGCGATCCAGATCTCCGCGCTCTCATTCATGATCCCGCTCGGCATCAGCCAGGCCTCCACCGTGCGCGTCGGCCTTGCCTACGGGGCGGGCGACCGGGAAGGCATCCGCGTGGCGGGCTGGTCCGGGTATCTCCTCGGCGTGGCCATCATGGCGGTGGCGGCCTCGGTGCTGCTCCTCGCGCCGCGCACGCTGATCTCCGGCTTCCTCGACACGACCGATCCCAAGAACCGGGAGGTGGTGGATCTCGCCGTGACCTTCCTCGCCTGCGCCGGGTGTTTCCAGCTTCTGGACGCCGCGCAGGTGATGGGCGCCGGCGTGCTGCGCGGCCTGCACGACACGCGCATTCCGATGATCTTCGCGGCGGTCGGCTATTGGGGGCTGGGACTGCCGGTGGGGGCGCTTCTCGCCTTCAAGGTGGGACTTGGCGGCATCGGCATCTGGATCGGGCTGGCGACCGGTATCGGCATTCTCGCGGTGCTGATGACGGCGCGGTGGATCATGCGCGAGCGGCTCGGTCTCGTCCGCTTCCGCACCCTGGCCTGACCGGCACCTCTCTCCACAGGCCGATCTTTGGGCTGGAGCGGCCGGGCCCGCCTGCCTAGGATCGCGCCGAACCGGCCCCCGGCTGAACCTTCGAGGCTTTCCGCATGTCCGATACGCTGATCCGCGGCGCGACCATCCTGACCATGAACCGCCGCCGGGAGATCCTCGTGGAAGCGGATATCCTGGTCTCCGGCGACCGGATCGCCGAACTCGGCCGCGTCGCCGTCGACGCCGTTCCGCCCGGCACCGAGATCGTGGACGGGCGCGGGCTGATCGTCATGCCCGGCCTCGTCAACTCGCATGTCCACACATCGCAGCAGCTCGGCCGCGGCATCGCCGACGACGTCGATCTCCTGACATGGCTGCGCGAGCGGATCTGGCCCTTCGAGAGCCAGCTGACGCCGGAAGACCAGTACGTCTCCACATCGGCCATCGGCGTGGAGATGATCAAGAGCGGCGTCACGACCTTCTCCGAAGCCGGCGGCCAGCATGTCGATGCGATGGGCCATGCCGTCAGCGATCTGGGTCTGCGCGCCACGCTCTGCCAGTCCTCCATGGACAATGGCGAAGGCCTGCCGGAAGGCTGGATCCTGCCCACCGACGCCGTGCTGGAGCGGCAGATCGAGCAGAACGAGCGCTGGCACGGCGCGGCCGACGGGCGGATCCGCCACTGGTTCGGGCTGCGCACCATCTTCAACTGTTCCGACGACCTGATCCTGCGCACCAAGGCGGAAGCAGACCGGCGCAACACCTCCGTGCAGATCCACGTCTCCGAGATCCCGGAGGAGAACCGCTTCGCCCGTGAAACGCGCGGTGCCTCGACCGTGGAGCATCTGGCGCGGCTCGGCGTGCTCGCGCCCAACCTCCTGTCGGTCCATTGCGTCTGGCTGTCGCCGCGCGAGATCGAGCTTTTCGGCGAAAACGACGCGCCCGTGGTGCACTGCCCCTCCGCCAACATGCGCGTGCTCGGCTTCGCGCCGATCCCGGAGCTGCTGGCCTCCGGCGTGGCCGTCGGCATCGGCACGGACAGCCCGCCCTGCTGCAACCGCAGCGACATCTTCGATGAGATCTACCTCGCCGCGCTGATCCACAAGGGCAAGCGCGTCGATCCGACGATCATGCCGGCGGAAAGCGTGCTCGACATGGTGACCGTGCACGGCGCGAAGTGCCTCGGCTGGGAAAACGAAATCGGTTCGCTGGAGACCGGCAAGAAGGCCGACCTCATCATGATCGACCCGCGCGAGATCGGCACGCTGCCGATCCACGATCTCGTCTCCACGCTGGTCTACGCCACGCATTCCCGCTCGGTCGTCTCCTCCATGTGCGACGGACGCTGGCTGATGCGCGACCGCAAGGTGCTGACAGTGGACGAGGAGGT
The DNA here is from genome assembly GCF_900110915.1 of Faunimonas pinastri. Classification (GTDB taxonomy): domain Bacteria; phylum Pseudomonadota; class Alphaproteobacteria; order Rhizobiales; family Afifellaceae; genus Faunimonas; species Faunimonas pinastri. The sequence goes on along the minus strand of NZ_FOFG01000001.1, from coordinate 508,509 downwards.
GATCCTCAGCCAGGTGCAGGAGCGCGCCGACGCGATCCGCGAACGCGCCGGCATCCGCCTGCAATCGCGTTTTCCGGTGATCCGGCCCGCGTAGGCCAGATCGCCTTGTCCAGGGGCCGGGCGGAGGCGCGATCGGGGCAATCGCGCAAGGATCAAAGGACGGCCTGCCGCGTTCCCTTCGCGAACGAGAGGAGCGCACATGCCAGCCAGAGAGATCACCGGTTCCAAGGTCCGCTATGCCGTCGTCGCGGGCGGCTGGATCTCACAGGCCGCCTTCATGCCGGGCGTGGAGCACACCGGCAATTCGGAAATGACGGCGCTGGTCACCGGCGATCCCGTCAAGGCGCGGGAACTCGCACCGAAATACGGGATCGAGCACACCTACGGCTACGACCAGTATGACGAGATGCTCAGGTCGGGCGAGGTGGACGCGATCTATCTGGCGCTGCCCAACGACCAGCATCGCGACTTCGCCGTGCGGGCGCTGGAGGCCGGCATCCACGTGCTTCTGGAAAAGCCGATGGCCGTCAGCGAGCAGGAATGCCGCGAGATCATCGCCGCTTCGGAGAAATCCGGCGCCAGGCTGATGATTGCCTACCGCCTGCATTTCGAGCCGGCGACCCTCGCCGCGCTGGAACTCCTGCGCTCCGGCAAGATCGGCGATCTCCGGATCTTCTCCGCCGTGTTCTGCCAGCATGTCGCCGCCTCCAACCACCGCGCCAGCCACGGCTACTGGGCCGGGCCGGTCACCGACATGGGCCCCTACCCGATCAATGCGGCGCGCAACGTCTTCCGCGCCGAGCCGACCGAGGTTTTCGCCGTCGGCACGCGCCGGCCGGACCTGCCCTTCAATTTCGACGACACCGTCTCGGTAACGATGCGCTTTCCCGATGACCGGCTCGCGCAATTCACCGTCAGCTACGGCGCCAACGAGGTCGGCCAATACCGCGTCGTCGGAACCAAGGGCGATCTGGAAGTCACGCCCGGCTTTACGTTCGGCGCTCCGATCGGCCACAAGCTGACCGTGGGCGACGAGAAATCGGAAAAGAAATTCGACCCGACCGACCAGTTCGGCGGCGAACTCAAGTACTTCTCCGATTGCGTCATCAATAACCGCGACCCCGAGCCCGGCGGCGAGGAAGGCCTCGCGGATGTGGTCATCATGGAAGCGATCGAGCGTTCCCTGGCGAGCGGACGGCCGGAGAAGGTGACTCCGGTCGCCCGCAGCCGCTATGCTGACCAGAGCGAAAAGCAGGAACTGCCCCCGATCGAGCCGCCGGACCTCATCAACGCGTCCGCGCCGGGCGAGGGCTGAAAACAACAACAAGCACTGAGGGAGAGACCGTGCAGAAACCCTGGACCGCCGCCGACGATCGCTACGAGCAGATCCCCTACCGCCGCACCGGCCGCAGCGGCATCTCGCTGCCGGCCATCTCGCTGGGCCTCTGGCAGAATTTCGGCGGCGAGGACGTCTATGAGACCGGCCGCGCCGTGCTGCGCCGCGCGTTCGACCGCGGCGTCACGCATTTCGACCTCGCCAACAATTACGGCCCGCCCTACGGCTCGGCGGAGGAGAATTTCGGCCGCATCTTCGCGGCGGATTTCGCCCCCTACCGCGACGAGCTGATCATTTCCAGCAAGGCCGGCTGGGACATGTGGCCGGGGCCCTACGGCAATGGCGGCTCGCGGAAATATCTCATCGCCAGCCTCGACCAGAGCCTGAAGCGGATGGGCCTCGACTATGTCGACATCTTCTATTCCCACCGCTTCGACCCGGACACGCCGCTGGAAGAAACCATGGGCGCGCTGGACAGCATCGTTCGTTCCGGCAAGGCGCTTTATGTCGGCATCTCGTCCTATTCGCCGGAGTTGACGCGCAAGGCGCACGAGATCCTGCGTTCGATGGGCACGCCGCTCTTCATCCACCAGCCTTCCTATTCGATGCTGAACCGGTGGATCGAGGAGCAGCTGCTGGACACGCTGGAAGACCTCGGCGTCGGCTGCATCGCGTTTTCGCCGCTGGCGCAGGGCATGCTGACCTCCAAGTACCTCAACGGCGTGCCGGAGGGCTCGCGCGCCTCCAAGGGCGGCTCGCTCAGCCAGACCCTGCTGACGGAGCAGAACCTCGAGCATATCCGCAAGCTGAACGGCATCGCGGAACGCCGCGGCCAGACGCTGGCGCAGATGGCGCTGGCCTGGACGCTGCGCGACAAGCGCGTCACCTCCGCCCTGATCGGGGCGCGGAATGTCGAGCAGCTCGACAATTCGCTGGATGCGCTGAAGACGCTCGACTTCTCCCGCGAGGAACTGGACGAGATCGACCGCCATGCGCAGGAGGGCGGCATCGACCTCTGGCGCAAGGTATCGTCGCTGAAGTCCAACGTGGATTGACGGAAACGAGGCGCGGCCGGGGCGGGGCGGGGAAGCGATTTCCCGCCCTTTTCGTGACGACGCCACGAGGCAAGACACGCGCCGGCCGCATCGCCACCTCGCGATTTCCATAAAGCAAGGCTACGATACCTTCTTTGCCGACTCGTCATCGGCCAGCCGAGGAGAAGCCGCCTGCCATGCCCCAGCCCCTCCTTCCGCCCAAGCCCTTCCCGCCCAAGCTGTCCCGTCGCGGCTTCCTGGCAGGAAGCGCAGCCGCAACGACGCTCGTGACGTTGCACCCCTTTTCCGCCTTTGCCGCCGCCGGCCAGGCGCATCTCCGCATCCTCGAGACGACGGATATCCACGTCAATCTCGTCCCCTACGACTATTACGCGGACAAGCCGAACGACACGTTCGGGCTGGCCCGCACGGCCACGATCATCCGCGACGTGCGGGCGGAATCGACCAACTCGATGCTGATCGATAATGGCGACCTGCTGCAGGGCAGCCCGATGGGCGACTACATCGCCTATCAGCGCGGGATGAAGCCCGGCGACGTGCATCCCGTGATGAAGGCCATGAACGTGCTGGGCTACGAGTGCTCGACGCTCGGCAACCACGAGTTCAATTACGGGCTCGACTTCATGGACAAGGTGCTGGCCGGGGCGAACTTCCCGTTCGTCTGCGCCAATCTGATCCGCGGCACCGAGCTCGCCAGCAATCCGCGCGACGACAAGCTCTATCTCAAGCCCTACATCATCCTGGACAAGGAAATCACCGACGGGACCGGCCAGAAGCATCCGATCAAGGTCGGGCTGATCGGCTTCGTGCCGCCGCAGATCATGATCTGGGATGCCAAGAACCTGGAAGGCAAGGTGATGGCGCGCGACATCGTGCAGGCGGCCAAGGCCTGGGTGCCGCAGATGAAGGAGGACGGCGCTGACATCGTGATCGCGCTTTCCCATTCCGGCATCGACGCCAGCGGCCATTCGGAAGGCATGGAGAACGCCGCGCTCTACCTCGCCGGAGTGGAAGGCATCGATGCGCTGCTGACCGGGCACCAGCATCTCGTGTTCCCCGGCCCGACCGATTTCCAGAACATGGCGGGCGTCGACACGGTGAAAGGCACGCTGCAGGGCAAGCCCGCCGTCATGGGCGGCTTCTGGGGCTCGCATATGGGGCTGGTCGATCTCCTGCTCGAACGCGGCGACAAGGGCTGGCGCGTCGCGGATTTCACCAGCGAGGCGCGGCCGATCTTCCGGCGCGAGGAGAAGAAGGTGATCCCGCTCGTCCAGAGCGACCGCACCGTGGTGCTGCCCGTCGAACTCGACCACGAGGCCACGCTCACCTATGTCCGCAAGCCCGTCGGCAAGACCTCCGCGCCGCTTTATTCCTATTTCGCGCTGGTCGCCGACGATCCCTCCGTACAGATCGTCAACCAGGCGCAGACCTGGTACCTCCGGGAAATCCTGAAGGAAACGGAGTGGAAGGACCTGCCTCTGCTCTCCGCCGCCGCGCCCTTCAAGGCGGGCGGGCGCAACGGCGCGGACTATTACACCGACGTGCCGGCCGGGCCGATCGCGATCCGCAACGTCGCCGACCTCTATCTCTACCCGAACACGGTGCAGGCGGTGCTCGTGACCGGCGCGACCGTGAAGGAATGGCTGGAACGCTCGGCCGGGCTCTTCAACCGGCTTGAGCCGGGCAAGCCCGACCAGCCGCTGATCGACACGACCTTCGCCAGCTTCAACTTCGACGTCATCGACGGCGTGACCTACCGGATCGATCTGACGCAGCCCGCCCGCTATGACGCCAACGGCAAGCTCGCCCACCCGGAGGCGCACCGGATCGTGGACCTGCAGTTCGACGGCAAGCCGATCGATCCCGCGCAGAAGTTCATCGTCGCCACCAACAATTACCGCGCTGGCGGCGGCGGCGATTTCCCGGGCGTCAACAAGGACGCGGTGGTCTATGTCGGCCCCGACACCAACCGCGACGTGATCGTGCGCTACATCGTGGAGCAGAAGACCATCAACCCGACCGCCGACGGCAACTGGAGCCTCGCCCCCGTTTCCGGTGCGACGGCGATCTTCGAGACCGGCCCCAAGGCCCGGGATCATCTGGCGGAACTCAAGGGCGTCAAGGTGGACTATGTGGGCGAGGGCGCGGGCGGTTTCGCGCGCTACCGGCTGACCCTCTAACGCCGGGCTCGCACCCGCTTCTTTGCTTTCGGAGGATTGCCGAGGGGCGGGTGCGGCGCTATCTCCCGGGTTCCTCCCGCATTCTCTTCCGGCTTCGCTGGCGAACGGCGGGACCAGCGTGCTGCACCGAAGATCCCGATGAACGCCCCTCACGACGCTCGCCCCAGCGCCGGCCCGCTTTCCCCGGCCGAAATCCGCTCCATCATCTGGGGCATCATGCTCGCGATGTTTCTGGCCGCGCTGGACCAGACCATCGTGGCGACCGCGTTGCCGACGATCGGCCACGAGCTTGGCGACCTCCAGCACATGCCCTGGGTGGTCACCGCCTATCTGCTGACGGCGACCGCCGTCACGCCGCTCTACGGCAAGTTCAGCGACATACACGGCCGACGCGTCACCTTGCTGATCGGCATCGCCACCTTCGTGATGGGATCCATCGCCTGCGCGCTGGCGCCGACGATGCTGGTCCTGATCCTCGCCCGCGCCTTGCAGGGGCTCGGCGGCGGCGGGCTGATCTCGCTTGCCCAGACCATCATCGCGGACATCCTGGCGCCAAAGGAGCGCGGCAAGTACCAGGTCTATATCGCCAGCGTCTTCGTGGCCTCCAGCCTCGCCGGCCCGGTGCTCGGCGGTGTGTTCGCCGAACATCTGCACTGGTCGGTGATCTTCTGGATCAACGTGCCGCTCGGGCTGATGGCATTATGGCTCGCCAACGGCGCGCTGAAGCACCTGCCCCGCAACGACCGTCGGCACGAGCTGGATATTCTGGGCGCCGTGCTGGTTGCCGCCGCGACGGTCGCCTTCATGCTGATGCTGAACTGGGGCGGCGTCACCTATCCCTGGCTGTCAACGCCGGTGATCGGCCTGCTGGTCCTCTCCGCGATCCTCAGCATGCTCTTCGGCCTGCGCCTTCGGATGGCGGCCGAGCCGTTGATCCCGCCTTCCGTGCTCGCCAATCCGATCGTGCGCATGGGCACGCTGGCCGCCTCCTTCTGCATGGGCACCTTTATCGGCCTGACGATCTACACGCCGATCTATTTCGAGACGGTGGTGGGGCTTTCCGCCAGCGATTCGGGCATGGCGGTCATTCCGCTGATGATCGGAACCGTGATCGGCGCCAACCTGTCCGGCCGGGCCATGTCACACTCCCGGCATTACAAGCGCATGCCGACCGCCGGGCTTCTCGTCGCGGTCGTGGGGTGCCTCCTGCTCTTCGCTCGCCCGACTGGCCTCCACTTCGTCGTCGTGGAAGCGGTGCTCTTCGTGCTCAGCATGGGACTTGGCACGCTGTTGCCTGTCGCCACCGTCTCGGTCCAGAACGCCGTGGCCAGTCACCAGCTCGGCACCGCGACCGCCTCGATGAACTTCTTCCGCCAGCTCGGCAGCGCCGTGATCGTCGCCGTTTTCGGCGCGATCGTGCTTGGGCAAAGCGGAGCGCTCGGCAGCGTGGGCGGCTCTGTGGAAACGCTGGCGCGCACCGCCGCGATGTCGCAAGCCGGCGGGGTCTTCCGCTGGGTCTTTCTTGCCGCAGCGATCGGGTTTGCGCTGGCCTGGGTTTTCCTGCTTCTGATGGAAGAGAAGCCGCTGCGCTCCGACGATGTGCGGAACGCCGCCCATGCGGCGCTGGCGGACTGAGCGGAAAAGATGATGCGACGTATCCTGAGCTACCGTCCCGACGCCTTCATCACGGCACTGATCGCCACCATTGTGGTGGCCAGCTTCCTGCCCTGCCGCGGCGTCGGCCAACAGATCTTCGAATGGCTTTCCACCGCTGCCATCGCGCTGCTCTTCTTCCTGCAGGGCGCGCGCCTGCCGCGCGAGACGGTGGTCGCCGGCATCACGCACTGGCGGCTGCACCTGACGATCCTGGCGTCGACCTTCATCTTCTTCCCGATCGTCGGCGTCATCTTCCACACGGCATTCCCGAACCTTCTCAGCCGGCCGCTCTGGCTCGGCATCCTGTTCGTCTGCACCCTGCCCTCCACGGTGCAGTCATCGATCGCATTCACTTCGATCGGCCGGGGCAACGTTCCCGCGGCGATCTGCTCGGCAACCGCCTCCAACATCTTCGGCATCCTGATCACGCCGCTTCTGGTGGGCGTCGTCCTGCGTCTGCATGGCGGCATTTCCGCTTCGTCCATCTGGAAGATCGTGGCGGAGCTGCTCGTGCCGTTCTGCCTCGGGCAGTTGCTGCGGCCCTTCATCGGCGCATGGGCACAACGCAACAAGAAGATGCTGTCGCTGACAGACCGCGGATCGGTGCTGCTGGTCGTCTACACCGCCTTCAGCGAGGCGGTCGTGCAGGGGCTCTGGCACCAGATTCCGCTGGAGGGCCTGGCCATGATCTTGGTGGTGGACGCGGTGATCCTCGCCATCGTCCTGCTCGCCACCACCTATGGCAGCCGGCTCCTCGGCTTCAACCATGAGGACGAGGTGGCGATCGTCTTCTGCGGCTCCAAGAAGTCGCTGGCGACAGGGGTGCCGATGGCCAAGGTGCTCTTCCCCAGCGCAACGGTCGGGGTCACCGTGCTGCCGCTGATGATCTTCCACCAGATGCAGCTGATGGTCTGCGCGGTGCTGGCCCGGCGCTATGCCCGCCGGTTCGAGCAAACGGCGCTTGCCGACAGCCTCGACCACGGCCCGCATGCCCGCCCCATTCCGCGCGATCCCGCCGCATCCTGAAGGCGGGGCGCGAGCGTCGGCGGCGGCCGGCCGTCAGCCGACCAGCAGGCGATCCTCCGAGAGTTCCTGCCCGCGCACGCGGCGGAAGCGGTCGATCAGGTCCTCGACGGTGAGATCCTTGCGGCCCTCGCCTTCCACGTCGAAGATGATCTCGCCGTCATGCAGCATCAGCGTGCGCGTGCCGTAATCCAGCGCCTGCCGCATGGAATGCGTGACCATCAGCACGGTCAGCTTGAAGCGCTCGGCCAGCTTCGCCGTCAGCTCCAGCACGAATTCCGCGTTGGCCGGGTCGAGCGCCGCCGTGTGCTCGTCGAGAAGCACGATGCTGGAAGGCGAAAGCGTCGCCATGACCAGCGCCAGCGCCTGTCGCTGCCCGCCCGAAAGGGAGCCCATGGGCAGCCCGAGCCGGCTTTCCAGCCCGATGCCGAGTTCCCGCACGCGCTCCACGATGGCGTCGAGCCGCTCGCGACGCAGCGCGGGGGAGAGCCCCCGCCGCCGCCCTCGCGCGGCCGCGAGCGCCATGTTCTCGCCGATGGTGAGCGCGCTGCAGCTGCCGGCAAGCGGATCCTGAAAGACGCGCGCGACGAGCCCCGCCCGCGCTTCCGCCGGCAGCTTGGTCACGTCGCGGCCCGAAAGCACGATGCGGCCGTTTTCTGCCGGGACATCGCCCGCCAATGCGCCCAGAAGCGTCGATTTTCCGGCACCGTTGGAGCCGATGACGCAGGCGAACTCACCGGAGCGCAGTGTCAGCGACACGTTCCTGAGCGCGCGGCGCTCCAGCGGCGTTCCCTTGTTGAAGACGACGGCGAGCTTGTCGATCTCGATCATGCGGAAGCCCTCCGCGACTTGCGAAGCCTTGGCAGCACCAGGGTCGCCAGAACAAGGAGCGCGCTGATCAGATTGAGGTCGGACGCCTGCAGGCCGAGAACGTCGAGGTTCAGCGCCAGCTGGATCGCCAGGCGATAGAGGACGGAGCCCAGGATGCAGCCGACGATCGCGAAAGCCAGCCGGCCGCGCGGCATGAAGGTTTCTCCGACGATCACCGCGGCAAGCCCGACCACGATGGTGCCGGTGCCGGCGGTCACGTCGGCAAAGCCGTTGGTCTGCGCGAAAAGCGCGCCGGCCAGCCCGACCAGCGCGTTGGAAAGCGCGATGCCGGACATCACGTGGCGATCGACACGCACGCCCTGTGCCCGCGCCATCCGCGCATTGGCGCCGGTCGCCCGCATTGCGAGGCCGAGATCGCTTGCGAGAAAGGCGATCAGCAGCGCGGAAACGATCGCGACCAGCACCAGCAGGAAGAGCGGCCGCGTGAGATAATCGGCAAGGCCGAACCGGTAGAACGGCGTCAGCACCGTGTCCTCGTTCAGGAGCGCCACGTTCGGGCGGCCCATGACGCGGAGGTTCACGGAGAAAAGCGCGATCATGGTCAGAATCGACGCCAGGAGATGCAGGATCCGGAATCGGATGGAGATGAAGGCCGTGGCAAAGCCGGCAAGCGCACCCGCGAGCATCGCCGCGAGTGTCGACAGCCACGGATTATAGCCGCCCGAGATCAGCACGGCCGCGACCGCCGCACCGAGCGGGAACGACCCGTCCACCGTCAGGTCGGGGAAATCCAGGATACGGAAGGACAGGTACACGCCAAGCGCCACGAAGGCATAGACGAGACCGAGCTCGACGGCACCGAAGAAGGCAATGGCCGACATCAACGTTCCAGATCAGGCGGACGGAGCTGCCGCGGCCGCTCCGTCCGAAAAGGTTCGGGAGCCGGAACGGCCGGCTCCTCGGATGGGAAAACGCCCCGTTATTCGACGACCTTGGCGCGGCCGAGCACGGCCTCGGGGATCGTCAAGCCGATCTTGGCCGCCGTGGTCTTGTTGACCTGCAGGTCCGTGCCCTTCGCGAACACCACCGGGATCTCGCCAGCCTTCTCGCCCTTCAGGATCTTCGCCACGACCTGGCCGGTCTCGACGCCGACGTCGAAGTAGTTGAAGCCGACAGCCGCGAGCGCGCCTCGCTTCACCGTATCGGTATCGGCGGCATAGAAGGGCAGTTTGGCCGAGTTCGCCACGGAGACGGCGCCCTCGAAGGCGGAGACGATGGTGTTGTCGGTCGGCACGTAGAGCGCATCGACCTTGCCGACCAGCGACCGGACCGTGGCCTGCACGTCCGCCGAGCGCGTCGCCGGGCCTTCCACCACGCTCAGGCCGGAAGCGGCAGCGGCTTCCTTGAACGCCTTCAGCGAGGAAACGGAATTCGCCTCGCCCGGATTGTAGATAAAGCCGACCCGCTTCACGTCGGGCGTGATCTCATGGATCAATGCGACCTGGTCCTTGACCGGGAGCATGTCGGAGACGCCGGTGACGTTGCCGCCGGGCTTCTCGACGGACTTGACGAGCTGCGCGCCGGCCGGATCGGTCACGGCGGAGAAAACGATCGGCACGCTCTTGGTGGCGGCGGCTGCCGCCTGGGCGGACGGCGTGGAGATCGCGACGATGGCGGCGGGGCTTTCGCCCACGAACTTGCGGGCGATCTGCGCGGCGGTGGCGGGGCTACCCTGCGCGCTCTCAAAGGCGAAGGTGACGTCCGTCCCTTCCTTCATGCCGGCATCCGCCAGGCCCTTCTTGACGCCTTCGCGAACGGCATCGAGAGCCGGATGCTGCACGATGGCCGTGATATCGACGGAAAGCGGTGCGGCGCTCGCTGCCCCGGTCAAAAGCATGACCGACCCTGCGGCCGTACAAAGCAACCTTCTCATGAATTCCCCCTCGCCTCCCCGTGGTCCCGGGACCTTCCCTTTTTCGCCTTTCCCGCGAGGAAATCAAGGCAAGGCGCGCGGGAGCGCGAGTTCCGGCAAGGGCGGCCGGTGCCGGCGGCGGCGTCATCCGGTGAGATCATCACATGGGCGAACCGGGCGGCCCAAAGAAAAAGGGACGCCCTTCCCCGCCGGGGTCGGGCATCCCTCAAGGGAACGCCGGTGCGGCCTCCTCCTCCGCACCGGCGCGCGCTCCTGCAGCCTGTTCAGGCGTTCAGGCGCGCATCCTCGTGGACCAGATGCGGACGCTGCGGCATGGGCATGCGATGCATCGGGACCGGACGTTCGAACAGCATCCGCCGTTCCGTGTAGGACGACCAGAAGAAGGGATAGCGCTTGGCCGCGTGGTCGCGCACTTCCGGCTGGTAGATGCTCATCAGGCCGAGCGGCTTGGTAAGCGTCGGATAGAAGCGAGGCTCGGCCAGCGAGGTGAAGCCGAAGAAACGCTTGTAGAAGGCCTGATGCTCCTTGCGGACGGTCGCCAGACCCAGCGTCGCGTCGAAGAACTTCGATGCCATGTAGCCGAGACGCACCGTCACGTAGGGCAGCGCCGGGAAGGCGCGCGAGAAGTTGTGGTCGGCGACGAAGCGGTTGTTGTCGATGATCGTCTTGCCGGCCTCGATCTCCGGCATGAGGATATCGGCAAAGGCGTCGACGGCCGGGGTGTCGGAATTCTCCTGCGAGGCGACGTGGATGCGCAGCGAGCTCGCCAGTTCTCCGTCGATATAGACGCCGAAGGTGTAGCCGTTCGGAGAATCCTCGAAGCGATCGGCCAGCTTCTTGACGAAGGAGGGCCCGATCGCGCCTTCCCGGAGATAGGCCTGGTAGCGCAGCCGGTAGACGGCTTCCTTCTCCTCCGGCGTGACCGCGAGCCGATAGTCGACCCGCTCCAGAAGATCCGTAACCCGTTCAGCCAGACTGGGCCCCGAAGCCAAAGCCGCAGCGCTCATGACCCACCTCCACTTTAACTAAAGAATGTCTAAAGAATACCTCTCATTTTTATCAAAATGTTTACCATGCGTAAATGGTTGCAGCCGCGCGAAAGATGAGCAGCAGCTGTGTGCGAGCGTTGCGGAAGATGTCGAAGAACGCGCCAAAAGCAGCCTCGGCCGCGGCTTTCCGGGCCGTTGCCAAAGAATTCAGCAGCCTATATGCGCGCAAAAAATGCGCAGCTTCAGGTGGAATTCCGAAGGACGGTTTCGCCGGAAGTGTTAACGCGGGAGAACGCTACCCCCGCAGATCGGTCGGCCGACAGGGTTCAGGGCGACGGTGCGCCACGTCCAGATGAAGATGGAAGGAACGAGGAAAGGCCGCCTCTCGGGGCAACCGGCCGGTCGTCAGGCGACCTTGGTGGCCGCCGTCATGTCCGATTGCAGCAACTCGCGAATGCGGCTGCTGGAGACGGCTGGGCTGAACAGGAAGCCCTGGACTTCGGTGATGCTCGGCTCGGCCGCCACGAGGTCGAGCTGCTCCTGCGTCTCCACGCCCTCGATTGCGACCGACATGCCGAGTTCGTCGCTCATGCGCGCAACGCCGCGCAGCAGCGTCAACGATCGCCCGCCATTCTGGATGCCTTGCAGGAAGGAGCGGTCGATCTTCACCTTCTGCAGCGGGAAACTGTGGAGATAGCTCAGGCTGGAATAGCCGGTGCCGAAATCGTCGAGGGAAATCCGGACGCCGAGATCGTGCAGCTGGGTCAGCGTCACGCGCGTGGCCTCCGTATCCTGCAGCAGCACGGATTCGGTGATCTCCACCTCCAGCCGTTCCGCCGGCAGTCCGGCCGCCCACAGCGCCTCGCGCACGGTTCCCGTCATGTTGCCGCGACGGAACTGCATTGAGGACAGGTTCACCGCAACGCGCACGTCCGTCGGCCAGGCCGCGCATTCCTGGCAGGCCTTGCGCAGCACCCAGACGCCGAGTTCGTTGATGATCCCCATTTCCTCCGCGACGGGCACGAACTCCGCCGGGGAAACCATCCCCCGCTCGGGGTGCGTCCAGCGCAAAAGTGCCTCGCAAGTGGAGACGCGGCCGGTCCGGATATTGACCAGCGGCTGGAAAAAGATCTGGAAACTCTCATCGGCCAGCGCCTTGCGGAGATCGGATTCCAGCGTGCGGCGGGCGCGGGCGGTGACGTCCATCTCCGGCTCGAAGAAGCACCAGGTGCCCCTTCCCTCCGCCTTTGCGCGGTAGAGCGCCATGTCGGCATTGCGCAGGAGGTGGTCGGCGTCGACCTCGTGCTGGCCGGTCATGGCGATGCCGATGCTGGCGCCGACGATGAGCTGGTGCCCTTCGATCTCGTAAGGCTCGCTCAGCGTCTCCACCACCCGCTTGGCAAGCGCGGCGGCTTCCTCGGGCGCTCCGACGGGGGATTGCAGCACCACGAACTCGTCGCCGCCGAAGCGGCCGATCACGTCTGTCTCGCGCACGATACGCTGCAGCCGGTCGGCCACGGCGCAAAGCAGGGCATCCCCCGTGGGGTGCCCCATCGTGTCGTTGATCTGCTTGAACTCGTCGAGATCGACGAAGAGCAGCGCCGACTGGTCCGTGCTCCGTCGCATCAGCGACAAAGCGCGGTCCATCTGGGAACGGAAAAACGTGCGGTTCGGGAGGCCGGTCAACGCGTCGTAGCTGGCGAGGTGCTTGATCTTGGCTTCCGCGCTGCGTCGCTCGGTGATGTCTTCCAGGAGGAGTACGGAGCCGCCGTTGCCTGTCGGCTGGAAGGTGACCGCGAAGGTCCGCCCCGCCTGCGTCTCCGCATGCATCCGTCCGCTCGTGCGCTGCTCCATGTTCGCCTTGAAGTCGGAGACGATGCGACCGGCGGCGCTGGCGGAAAAGAGCCCGGAGCGGATGCACTCGACCAGCACTTCCGTGATGCGCGCGCCCACGCGCGGCACCTGGGGATCGAGGCCCAGGATCTGCGCGAACTGGCCATTCGCCACGACGATGCGCGAATCCCCGCCCACCATGCAGAGGCCCTGCGGCATGTTGTTGAGAGCCGCATCGAGCCGCCCGGCCAGAAGCGTCACGTCCTCCGCCGAGATGACCGCCTTCAGCAGCGTCTGGTTCAGGCTGGAAGCGATCTTCTTGAGGGCGAAGAAGAAGGGCAGGATGAAGCAGGCGAGGATGATGTAGTAGACGTCGCCCCGCGCCAGCATCGCGAAGGCGAGCGGCACGCAGGTGCAGACGATCTGCAGTGTGACCACGTTCGGCACGCCGTAGTTGCGGCCGGACGTGCCGCAGGCATAGCCGATGGTTATGGCGGCGCAGAGAAGCTGGACGAAACTGTCGGACGTGGTGAGAAAGCTGATCAGCCACCAGAACCCCAGCGCCGCCGAATAGGCGCCGGCACCGATGGCGTAGTGGACCTCCCAGCGCTTGGCCGCCCGCTTGGTCGAGACGTCGCCTCGCAGGCGATAGCCGATCATGTCGATGGACCGGCAGATGCCGATCACCGTCAGCAGGATGGCGCATATCAGCAGCGGTCGACTGCTCGTCTTCCAGGCCGTGATGAACGCCGCGATCGAGGCGCTCACCATGCCCGCGATCAGCGTGTTGAGGTTGTCGAAAAGGGAGTTGACGACGGACGCATAGACGTTGTTCGGGAGGCTCTCGGTGAAGCGGCGCCAATCCTGTGACAGCATCATGTCTTCAACATGCGAGAGTTCAACGCCGGATCCCTGAGCCGCTACGGGCGCATCGCAGATTATCCCGCCCCTCTTTCGCAATGATTAAGGCAGCTTTTGCCTCGCCAGTGCCGATCAGGTCGAAGCCAGGAGGCCTCTGGAGAACAATCCGCGCGATGCGCGCCCAACGCAGTATGTAGAGCCGGAAACGAGCAAAGAAAAGCAGCGCAGATGAGACAGGGTGAATCAGGAGCATAGCTCCCGAAGACTTGCCCCTAACTCGAATGAAGGATTTCGTTCAACTTTGCCACGATTTGTTCGTGGCTGAACGGCTTGGCGATGAAGGCCGTGCCCGGATCCAGCGTCCCATTATGGACGATGGCGTTGCGGGTGTAGCCGCTGGTGAAGAGGATCTTCATCTCGGGAAAGCGCCGCTTGATCTCGTCGGCCAGCTTGCGCCCGTTCATCTCCGGCATCACGACATCGGTGAAGACCAGCGAGATATCCGGGTTGGCGTCCAGGAGTTCCAGAGCTGCCCGGCCGCCTGACGCCTCAAGGGTGCGGAAGCCGAGTTCGCGCAGGATTTCCAGGCTGATGCGGCGGACCGCCTCCTCGTCCTCCACGACGAGAACCGTGCCCCGTGGCGCTCCGGTTTCCTGCAGGAGGGGCTGGACGAGGGACGTCGCCTCGTCCGCGCCGCTGAAGCGCGGCAGGTAGATCTTGATGCTCGTGCCCCGGCCGACCTCGCTGTAGATCTTCGCATGGCCCCCTGATTGCTTGACGAAGCCATAGACCTGACTGAGGCCGAGCCCCGTACCGTGCCCGGAAGCCTTGGTGGTGAAGAAGGGCTCGAAGGCCTGCGCCTTCACCTCTTCCGTCATGCCCTCGCCGGTATCGGTGACGGCGATCATCACATATTGCCCGGCCGTCACCTCGTTGTGAGAGGCCGCATAGCGCTCGTCGAGATCGGCGTTGGCCGTCTCGATCGTCAGCCGCCCGCCGGACGGCATGGCGTCCCGGGCATTCAGGGCAAGGTTCAGCAGAGCGCTTTCCAGCTGGTTGGCGTCGGCATGGATCCGCCAGAGCCCGCCGGCCAGCACCGTCTCGATGGCGATCTCCTCCCCAAGCGTCCGCCGCATCAGCTCCGAGATGCCGCCGACCAGCTTGTTGACCTCGATCGGCTGTGGCGAAAGCGGCTGGCGACGGGCGAAAGCCAGCAGGCGCGAGGTCAGCATCGCCGCGCGGCTCGCCCCTTCCGCCGCATGCGTCAGGAAGGTGTCGACGTCGACCACGCCCTTGCGCAGCCGCCGTTGCGCCAGTTGCAGGTTGCCGATGACGATGGCGAGCATGTTGTTGAAATCGTGCGCCACACCGCCGGTCAGCCGGCCGATCGCCTCCATCTTCTGGGCCTGGCGCAGCGCGGTTTCCGCCTTTTGCCGCTCCAGCATTTCCACCTGCAGCCGCTGGTTGGAGCTGTGAAGCGTGTCGCGGGCGAACTTGAGGTCGCGGAAACGTAAGCGCGCCTCGATCAGGGCGGCGCTCGAAATGAGCAGCACCAGGACGATGGCCGCGAGCCCGCCCGCCTCCAACCGGCTCGCCGTCCGTTCGGCACGCGCCTGTCGTGCTTCCATCAGCAGCGCTTCGCGGCTC
This sequence comes from Faunimonas pinastri, assembly GCF_900110915.1. Classification (GTDB taxonomy): domain Bacteria; phylum Pseudomonadota; class Alphaproteobacteria; order Rhizobiales; family Afifellaceae; genus Faunimonas; species Faunimonas pinastri. The sequence goes on along the minus strand of NZ_FOFG01000001.1, from coordinate 493,165 downwards.
TTCATCGCGCCGACAAGGGAGCGGATGCGATCCATCCCCGCCTTGCCGCTGCCGCCGAGGACGATCGCCATGGCATCATCCGCCTTGCCGGCCTGTCTCAGCCCGACCGTGTGCTGCAGCTCGACGAGCTCGTCGCGCACCAGCGGCTCCAGCAAGGCGTAGCTCATCTGCTGGCCGGAATCGCCAGCGAGCTTGGCCTTCAGGTTCGCGAGCTGGCCGGGCAGATCCTTCAACGCCGCATTGAAAGGCGCGAGGTAACTCTCGTCCCCGGTCAGGAGATAGCCGCGCTGGCCGGTTTCCGCGTCAAGCACCAGCGTCAGCGTGCGGGCGAGGCCATCCTCGATGGAGACGATGTTGCGGATCGCCCGGCTGTCGATCTTGGACTGCTCGATGAACCAGCCGGTCGCGATGACTACGGCCGCAAGCAGCGCAAATCCCACGGCCAGCGGGATAACGGGCGAGCGCAGGGCAAACCGGGAAGGTGCAATCATCGGCCTGCCTGACGACGCGGCATCAGAATTGCGCTCGGAAGGCATTCACGAACCGTATTTTCCAGGACAACGTCAACAAGCCGACGAAAGTAGGAGGCGAGCCTCGAGTCTCAAGCGCAAAGTTTCGCCAAATGGAAAATTCTTACCCGAGGAAATAGATCAGGGTGATGAGAACGAAGCACGGAACCAGGATGACGACCGACCACAGCATGTAGGCGAAGAAGCTGGGCATGCGGATGCCGTTGGATTCCGCGATGGCCTTCACCATGAAGTTCGGAGCATTGCCGATATAGGTGTTGGCGCCCATGAAAACGGCGCCGATCGAAATCGCCTCCAGCGTCTTCACCAGCGGCCCCATCAGGTGCTGCGCGTCGCCGCCGGCGGCATTGAAGAACACGAGATATGTCGGCGCATTGTCGAGGAAGCTCGACAGGATGCCCGTCAGCCAGAAATACATGGCGTTTGAGGGCTCGCCCCGCGCGTTGGTGAGAAGATCGAGCAGGCCGGAAAGCGCTCCCTCCTGCCCAGCCTTGAGGATCGCCAGCGCCGGGATGATCGTGATGAAGATACCGGCGAAGAGCTTGGCCACTTCCGCGATCGGTCCCCACTCGAAGCCATTCGCCTCGCGCGTCGCTTTCGGCGTCAGGACCAGCGACAGGAGCGCGATGCCGATCAGGAGCACATCGCGCAGGAGGTCCTGGAAGGCCAGTTCCACCGTGCCGATATGGAAGACGATCGGCGACTTGTAGATCCCCGTGCCGAGCACGATCAGCGCGATCGCGATCAGCAGCGGCACATTGGCCAGGCCGTGGATCCGGATGCGGCTGTCCGGCGTCGGATCGGGCCGCGTTCGCCCTTCCCGGATATAAAGGAAACGGTCGATAGCGAAGAAGAAGACCAGCAGGATCAGGGAGACCAGCGCCATCGGCCCGAGCAGATGCGTCGTCGGCCAGAAGAAGCTGACGCCCTGCAGGAAGCCCAGGAACAGCGGCGGGTCGCCCAGCGGCGTCAGCGAGCCGCCGATATTGGCGACCAGGAAGATGAAGAAGACCATTACATGGGCGCTGTGCCGACGGTCGTCGTTGGCGCGGATCAGCGGCCGCACGAAGAGCATCGCGGCGCCCGTCGTTCCCATGATGCCGGCGCAGGCCGTGCCGAGCAGCAGGATGCCGGTGTTCAGTGCCGGCGCGCCATGAAGGTTACCCTTGATGTAGATGCCGCCGGCAACCGTGAAGAGCGCGAAGAGGAGCACGATGAAGGGGATGTATTCGCCGATCAGCGCGTGCAGCAGCGCGTCGGCGGTGGTGCCCGCCCCGAAGGAGAGGATCGCGGGAACCACGAAGAGCACGGCCCAGCCGGCGGCGATCTTGCCGAAATGATGGTGCCAGATGCGGGCCGCGACCAGCGGCATCAGCGCGATGGACAGCAGCAGGCCGGCGAAGGGGATAATCCAGAGGAGATCGAGGCCGGCGCCGTTGATGCCCCCTTCGGCGGAGGCCGCGAAGGCGGGCGCCGGGGCGGCAAGGACCGGGCCCAGGACACCGGTTCCCACCAATCCGGCCCGCAGCGTCGTTCTCGAGATCATCCAGTCCTCATGTCGTTCCGGGCTTGCTGGTCGGAGCGATCGCCCGTTCATCTTTGAAGGACTGATCTAAACACGTCGACCCCCGATCCAACGCTGCTCCCGGATTGTTCAGGGTCAAGCGGTGGTCGTGTAGCGCCGCCCGACATAGATCAGGTTGGTCCCGTGCTCGCGGAACTCGGCGCCGACGACGTGGCAGTAGAAGATCAGATGCGTGCCCACTTCGGCCGTATCGTCGATCACGCAATCGAAGGAGACGAGGCCGCCCTCCAGGACCGGCGCGCCGGTCACGAGCGTCGTCCACGTCCCGTGGCCGAAGCGGTCCGCCATGGGAACGCCGCGCTGGCCGGCGAAGATCGCGGAGAGCTCGCGGTCGCCGTGGCCCAGCGTATTGACGGAGATGACGCCATTGGCGCGCACCGCCTCCGTGGCGCTGCCGCGGCGGTTCAGGCAGACCAGCAGGGTTGGCGGATCGTCGGTCACGGAGCAGACCGCCGTGGCCGTCACGCCGACCCGACCGGCGGGACCATCGCTCGCCACGACATGAACGGGCGCCGCGACATGGGCCATCGCGTCGCGGAACGCCTGGCGCGAGATCCGGACATAGGGCGTTTCGGATGTTTCAGGCGTCGGCAAGAACTCCGGCTCCGTGGCTTGGCAAGATCCGGCGCCGAAAGCGAAATGCAGGCCGAACGGTTCCCGATGAGATAGATGCCGTTTCCTGCCGGAGCAAGTCAGGTTTCGGCAGAGCTGCCAATCAGGCCCGGCTTTACCGCGAGACGACAGCGCCGCCGGGGACCCGGCCGGCGCTGTCTTCGAGGCGAAGCCTCAGCGCGGGGTGACGTCGAAGCCGAAATACTTGGCCGACAGCTTCTTGATCGTGCCGTCTGCCTGGGCTTCGCCGATGGCCTTGTCGAACATGGCCTTCAGTTCCGTATCGCCCTTGCGCATGCCGACCGAGCTGCCCCGCCCGAGCATGCCGCCCTGGAAGCGGGGACCGACGACGACCATGTCCTCGTTGCCCGGCTTGGCGGCGGCGGTCGAGAGATACGCCATGGAAGCGATCGTGAGGTCGATGCGACCGGCGAGCAGATCGAGGTCGTGCTCCTCGGTGGTCTTGTATTCGCGGATCTCGACGGTGTCCTTGAGGTACTTGTTGAGCCAGGTCTCGGCGATCGACGCGGTCTGCACGCCGATGACCTTGCCCTTGAGCAGCGGCTTCAGCTTCTCCACCTCGGCGGCGGCGCCCGCCTCGTTGGTGGCCAGCGAGAACACCTCTCCCTTATCGGGCATCTTTGCGAGATCGCTGTCCTTCAGCGTCGCGAAGGTCTGGCCGGTCGTGCCGTAGGGCACGGAGAAGGAGATCACCTGCTCGCGCTTCGGCGTCGCCGACATGCCCGCGATGATGGCGTCGAACTTGCCCGCGTTCAGCGCCGGGATCAGGCTGTCGAAGGGCTGCGCCGTCATCGTGCACTCAACCTTCATGCGGGCGCAGAGATCCTTGTAGAGATCGACCTCGAAGCCGCCGAGCGACCCGTCCGCATTGGTGTAGTTCCACGGACGGAACGCGCCTTCCGTGGCGATATTGATCTTCGTCCACTTCTTTTCGTCGGCGTGCGCCGCGCCGGCCATGGAAAGACCGAGCAGCGCTGCGGCCAGGAACTTTGCGATCTTCACGATGTCTTCCTTTCGGATATGCGGGCAACCGGCCCCGTCCGCCGTCAGTGAACCTTGCCGCCCGGCAGTCCCTCCGCGGCGGCCGCCGCGGGGTCGAGCCGGTCGTCTATGGAAGGCACGCCGCCCGGCCGCTCGCGCAGGTGCGGAGTGAGCCGGTATTCGGCGAAGAGGATGATGCGCGTCAGTACGAAGTTGATCGCGAGATAGATCGCTCCCGCCACGATGAAGACCTCGATCGCCCGGTAGGTCTCCGAGATCAGCTTGGCGGCAAGCCCCGTGATCTCCATCAGCGTGATGATGGAGGCGAGCGAGGTCGCCTTCACCATCGAGATGAACTCGTTGCCGTAGGCGGGCAGCGCCTGCCGGATGGCGAGCGGCAGCACGATGCGCCGGAACAGAAGGAACCGCGACATGCCGCAGGCCCGCGCCGCCTCGATCTGCCCGCCGGGGATCGAAAGCAGGCCGCCGCGGATGATCTCGCTGCCGTAGGCGGCGGTGTTCAACGTCAGCGCCAGCACGGCGCACCAGACCGGCTCGCGCAGAAACGGCCAGAGAAGGCTGTGCCGCACGGCGGGAAACTGCCCGAGGCCGTAATAGATCAGGAAGATCTGCACGAGCAGCGGCGTGCCGCGAAGCACGAAGACATAGAGGCGCGCGACCCATTCCAGCGGCTTCACGCCGGACAGCCGCATCAGCGCGAGTATGAGCGCGAGCACCAGGCCGAGCAGCGCCGAGCCGACCGCGAGCTTCAGCGTCAGCGGGACGCCCGGCAGGATCGTCAGCAGCGTCTCGTAGAGGAAAGCGAAATCCATCAGGCCCTCCTCATGCCGCGCGAATAGTGCCGCTCGGCGCGGCTCATGATCCAGCCGGAGATCGTGGAGATCACCAGATAGAGGATGCCGGCGGCCAGGAAGAAGTCGAAGGGCTGGCGGGTGGAGCCGCTGCCGATCTGCGCCTGGCGGAGCAGCTCGACCACCCCGGTGACCGACACCAGCGCAGATTCCTTGAGGACGAGCTGCCAGACATTGCCGAGCGCGGGAATGGCGGTCCGGAGCGTCAGCGGCGCGATGATGCGGCGGAAGCGCAACGGGCGCGACATGCCGATCGCCATGGCCGCCTCGATCTCGCCCTTCGGCACGGCGGCATAGGCGCCGCGAAAGACCTCCGTATGGTGCGCGCCCGACGCGACGCCGACCGCCAGCGCCCCCGCCAGGAAGCCCGGAATGCCGATAAAGCCGCTCTGGCCGAAGAGATGGCCGAGCGTGCTCAGCACCGAGCTGCCGCCGAAATAGAAGAGATAGATGACGAGCAGATCGGGAATACCGCGCAGCACCGTCGTGTAGGCATCCGCGATCCGGCGGAGCACGGGGCCGCCCTGCACCTTGGCCCAGGCGGCGAATACGCCGATGACGGCGCCAACGAGGAAGCCGCAGATCGCCACGGCAAGGGTGATCAGCGCGGCGTGGAGCATGGTCGCCCCCCAGCCATGCTCACCGAAGCCCATCAGCTCGATAAAGCCGGGCCTATTCACACTGCCTCACTGTCACAAACGAGCCGCATGCCGCACTCCCGCAAGAGGATCCGGCGGCTTGGCGCCGCCGGTCCGGTTTCACTTGGTCGCCTGCTCCGGCCCGAATTCCGGCGTCAAGTCAAGCTTGCTCCACTTGACCGAAAGCTTGCGGATGGTGCCGTCGGCGGCAGCGGCCTTGATCGCCGCGTCGAACTTCGCCTTCAGATCCGGTTCGCCCTTGCGCAGCGCGATCGCCACGTCGGTGGCCAGCATCGCCCCCTTGATCAGCGGTCCCGTGGCCTTCAGGTCCTCGCTGCCGGGCTTGCCCAGCATGGAAGCGGCATAGACACCGCTGTCGAAGCCCGCATCGATGCGCCCGGCCGCGATATCGAGATCGCGATCGGCCGAACCCTTGTAGGTGCGCACATCGACGTCGTTGCCGAAATAGGCGTGCATCAGCTGCTCGTGGCTGGAGGATCCCACCACGCCGACCGTCTTGCCCTTCAGGATCTTGGCCATGTCCGCCATGACCGGATCGGCCTTGGCGTGGTCGTTGAGGTTGAGCCTCTCGTTCGCCATCGGCATGTCGGCGACGGTGCCGTCCTTGGCGACGATGAAGGTGGCCGCGCCGCTCGCATAAGGCACGGTGAAGTCGACGACCTTCTTGCGCGCCTCGTTGATGCCGACCGACATGACCATGTCGAACTTGCCGGCATTGAGGCTCGGGATCAGGCTCGTCCATTCACCGGCGATGAGGTCGCACTTGATCTCGGCGCGCTTGCAGAGATCGTTGATCAGATCGACATCGTAGCCGGCCAGCTTGCCGTCGCTGTCGATCATGTTCCACGGCGGGAACGCACCTTCGATACCGATATTGACGTGCGTCCAGTCCTTGGCCTCTGCCGTGCCCATGCTTGCGGCGAGCGCGAGCATGCCGGCAACGAGCGCCGAAAACATTCCAGTCTTTCGCATTCCGGTTCCCCTTCTCGCCCCCTTGGGGGGCCTGGGCTCTTGCCCTTGCCTCTCGTTTCCCTAGAGCGCGGCGGCGAGCGCTTCCCTCGCCTGATGGAGCGCATGGGCCACCCGGTTGCGGGTCTGGCGCGCGTGCACCGTGTAGAAGAGCGTCTCCGGCGATCCGGCTTCCAGCCCGGCCAGATCCCGGATTCCCTGCAGGCCGAGCCAGCCGGGGGACGGGACGGCAGGATCGTGGTGGAAGCGTTCGCCGCTCGTGTAGTTCAGCGGCACCAGCGCGCGCGATGCCCGCATCAAGGCCGCGTCCGCCTTTCGCGCCGCAGCCCCGGACAGGCTTTCCGCGCCCGTCTCGATCTCGCTCGCGAGGTGGCGGATTTCGCCGACCGCCCGCTTCAGGTCATCGAGGGGGAGCCGTCCGGCCAGGGCGCCGTCGATCCGGTCGAGTTCGTCGGCCAAAGCCTGGGCGTAGGCCGTGTAGCGAAGCGGCAGCACCGTTTCCGCGAGGAGACGCCAGAGCACGCGAAGTGCGATCTTCGTATCGCGGACGAGATTGTCCGGATCGATGTGCTCGATCAGGTCTTCCGGCGTGTGCCACCAGGGACCGAGCGCCACCGGCATCTTCAGCGCACCCTGCGGGTGATGGCTGAGGCTGCCGAACATGGAGGGAATGCCGACGCCCCAGAAGGACTGATCGGCGGCGCGGCCCTGCCGCCGGCCTTCGTGAAGCTGGCCGCTGACCGCCGCGATCTCGTCGGCGGCAAGCGCCTTGAGTTCGTCGATCACGCCGGAATGGCCGAGCACGTCGGCTCCAGCGCCGCCGGTGGAATCGACGTTCACATGCGCGGCGCAGCGGCGCTCCAGATCGTGCCAGTAGTCGTCGGCGTACCAGGCGGAGCCGGAATAACGGCCGTGCGAATGGCCGGACCAGAAGCAGACGCGCAGGCCGCGCTGCCAGTCCTGCCGGTGCGCCGCGAGAATGCGGGAGGCTTCCAGCATGGTGGCGTTGGCGCCGCCATTGTCCATGACGCCGAAATGCCAGGTGTCGTGATGCCCGGAGAAAAGGATGAAGGGATCGGAGGACGCCCCGCCCTCCAGGTCGCCCCCGTGCTCGCCCCCGCGCGCGCCGATCTCGCAGACCAGCAGCGGCGTCTTGCGCCAGCCGGTATCCACTTCCGTCTCCAGCGTGACGCAGACGCTCTCGCCGGCCTGCACGCGCTCCCGCAGCGCCGCGCCGTCGTCGCGCGAGATCGTGCAGATCACCGTGGACGGCAGCTGAGCTTTCGTATGCTGGGACGGGCTGCCCCAAACGGGCGACACGCACATCTCGTAGAGGAGTTCGGTCGGGCTGACATGAAGCTCGCCCAGCGCGCCGGCCTTCGATGCGGCGGCGGCAACGTCCTCGAAGGCGATGCCGTCGATCAGCAGGATCTTGCCGCGCACGTCCTGCCGGGAAATCAGCTCTTCCGTACCCTCGCCTACATAGACCAGTTCCGCCGTGACGGGGCCGCCGGCGGTCGGCACCGACATGGAATGGGTGATGCTGCGGATCTCGCGGCTGCCCTCCTCCACACGGGACTTGCCGGGCAGGCTGATATAGGCGTCGTGCGACAGCAGCTCGGTGCGATAGCCGAACCCTTTCATCTGCTCCTGCAGATACAGGAAGCTCTCAAGCTCCTCCGGCGTGCCGGAGAGCTTCACGCGGCGGGCGAACTCGCGCATATGCGCCATCAGGCGCTCGCGATCGACCTCGTCGGCAATTTGCTCCAGGGTGGCGGCGTCCTGCCCCGGATTTCCCGATGTCATCTGGTCCATGGCCCGCCTCAGGAATGTGCGGAGATGTCGAGCGGCGGCTCCACATCGTCCGGGATCGGATTGACGAAGGGCGAGCCGGCGAGCCGGTCGCGGAAATCGGCCTTGGCGGCCTCGATCAGCGCGGGATCGGCGATCAGATCCAGCGCAGTCGCGGCCATGACCTTGGCGGCATGCTCCATGCCCTTGTGGGCGGCCGGCAGCTTGCCCTGCGCCACCAGCTGCCAGGAATGGCCGGGCGTCCCCACGGCATAGGTCGCGCCGCGCATCTGCACGGTCGGCACGACCCAGCTGACGGAGCCCACGTCGGTGGAGCCCACCAGCGTGCCGTCGCCGCTTTCCGGCGGGAAGATCACGTCGCAGAGCGGCACGTCCTTGCGCGGCTTCAGGCCGAAGCGGTCGAAGGAGGCCTTGATGTCGTCCCAGCGCAGCGTCTTCTGAATTTCCTCGGCGAAGGCGCGGTCCTTCTCGTCGAAGGCCGGCGGTCCGAGCCGCTCCAGGTTCCCGTGCATCAGGCTTTCCAGCGGCGTGTTGCCGACAAGATTGGCGTCGCCGCTCAGCACCTTCACCTCGACGGAGGTCTCCGTCATCAGCGCCGCGCCGTCGGCGATCTTGCGGACGCGGGCGAGCAGCGCATGCAGGTCGGTCAGGTCGCGGGCGCGGATGAGATAGCGCACCGTCGCCTTGGCCTGCACCACGTTGGGCGCGGAGCCGCCGGTATCGGTCACGGCATAATGGACACGCGCCGTGCTCGGCATGTGCTCGCGCATGTAGTTCACGCCGACATTCATCAGCTCCACCGCGTCCAGCGCGCTGCGGCCGAGATGCGGCGAGGCGGCGGCGTGGGCGGAGCGGCCGGTGAAGTGGAAGCTCAGCTCATTGCAGGCGAGCGAGATCGGATTGTTGACGCCGGCGAACGGAGCGGGATGCCAGGAGATCGCGACATCGACATCGTCGAAGACGCCGTCGCGCACCATGAAGCCCTTGGCCGAGCCACCCTCTTCCGCCGGGCAGCCGTAATAGCGCACGCGGCCCTTGATGCCGTGGGCGGCAAGGAAATCCTTCACCGCGGTCGCCGCCATCAGCGAACCGGCGCCCAGCAGATTGTGGCCGCAGCCATGGCCGTTGCCGCCGTCCTCGACCGGACGATGCTCCGCCACGCCCGCTTCCTGACTGAGGCCGGGCAGCGCATCGTATTCGCCGAGGATCGCGATGACCGGTCCCTCGTCGCCCGCCTCGCCCATGATGGCGGTCGGCAGTCCGGCAAGCCCTTCGGTGATGCGGAAGCCCTCGCGCTCCAGCATAGAGCGGTGCTCGGCCATCGAGCGCTTTTCCTGATAGTTCAGCTCGGGCGTGTCCCACACGCGATCGCTGAGCTCAAAGAACTGCTCACGCTTGGCTTCAACGAGGTCCCAGATCTCAGCGCTGTTTTTCACGCGATATTCCGCTCTGCTGCAGCCGCCGCTGGATTGCATTCCGCGCGCGGCCTCATCAAAATTGGCGCCAATATCGGCGGAAGCTTTCGCGGGCACAAGAGCGGCGCTGCCGAATGATTCCGCGTCCGGGGCGAATCCCTGCGGAAAATTTGCTCAATTTGAACAAAGGCAAGGGCTGGCCGATCGGCTCGCGTTGCGGCAAGAGCGAAGACATGGACGAAGCGAACTCAAAGCTCAGCTGGCTGGAAGTGACGGACCGGATCGCGCGCGACATCCGATCCGGCGCGCTGCCGCCCGGCCTGTGGCTGAAGCAGATCGATTTGCAGACCCGCTACAATGCCACGCGGCCGGAGGTGCGGCGCTCGCTGGACCTGCTCGCGCAGAAGCGGGTCGTCATGCATATCCCGAACCGGGGCTACCGCGTCCACGAACCGGACGGACGGCAGACCGAGCAGGTGCGCGACGTCCGCATCATCCTGGAGGTGGCGGCGGCCGACAGCATCGTCGCGCTGGCCGACGAGGCGGCGCTCCTTCGGCTGGAGGGCCTTGCCCGCCGCTTCGACGACCTGCTCGATGCCGGCGCGCTGCTGGAGCAATACGAGGTGAACCTCGAATTCCACCGCGAACTGCTCGGGCTCTGCGACAACCGGGAACTGGTCGGCCTCGTCGCCGAACTCCGCACTCGCGCCTCGCCCGCTCCGGCCGGGCAATGGCGGAGCCGCGCGCGGGTCGCCAAATCAGCCCGCGAGCATCACGCGATGATCGAGGCGATCCGCCGGCGCGATGCCGCCGCGCTGAAGCGGGTGATCGAGCTCCACATCCGCCAGCCCGGCGAGCCGGACGGGAACTAGCAGAGGCTCAGGCCGGAAGGCTTCCTGCCGCCGGAACCTGCCCGGCCAGGAACTTGCGCAGGAACAGTCGCGTCCGCTCCTCGCGGGGGGTCGTCAGCACGGCACGCGCGTCCCCCTGCTCCACGATCACGCCGCGATCCATGAAGATCGCCCGGTCCGCCACGTCGCGGGCAAAGCTGATCTCGTGCGTGACGATGACCAGCGTCCGCCGCTCGCGCGCGAGATCGCGGATCGTCGCCAGGACCTCGCCGACAAGCTCCGGATCCAGCGCGGAGGTGGGCTCGTCGAAAAGGATCACGTCCGGCCGCATGGCGAGCGCGCGGGCGATCGCGACGCGCTGCTGCTGGCCGCCGGAAAGACGCGAGGGATAGCTGTCCACCCGGTCCGCGAGCCCGACCTTGGCAAGGAGGTCGCGCCCCCTCGCCTCGGCTTTCGCGCGCGGCTCGCCCTTCACGATCAACGGTCCCTCGACGACGTTTTCCAGCGCCGTCTTGTGTGGAAACAGGTTGAAGTTCTGGAACACGAAGCCGACGTGCTGGCGGAGCGCCCGAACGTCCCGCGTCTGCCGCCGCAGCGGCCGCGAGCCGTCGATGGTGATGTCGCCGACGCGGATGGTGCCCGCCGTCGGCGCTTCCAGGCAGTTGAGACAGCGCAGAAGGGTCGTCTTGCCGGAGCCGCTGGGGCCGACGATCGCCAGCACCTCGCCGGGCTCCACCGCCAGGTCGATGCCACGCAGGATCTCGTTCGTGCCGAAGCTCTTGGTCAGCCCCCGCGCGTCGATCATCGGGCGCGGAGAGTTCGCCGCCGCGCTCATGGCGCCTCCCGGCTGTGCCGCCCGGCCCGCGCCTCCAGCGCCGACTGCACCCAGGCGAGCAGGCTCGACAGCACCCAGTAGAGGAAGGCGGCCGAGAGATACATCGTGAAGACCTGGAAGGTGCGGGCCGTAATCAGCTGCGCCTCGCGAAAGAGTTCCGGCACCTGGATCGTCGCGGCCAGCGACGTGTCCTTGACCAGGCTGATGAAGCTGTTGCCGAGCGGCGGCAGGGCGACCCGGGCCGCCTGCGGAAGCACGATGCGCCGCATCGCCTGCGCCGAGGTCATCCCGATGGAATAGGCCGCTTCCCACTGGCCGCGATCGATGGAGCCGATAGCCGCGCGCAGGATCTCGGACGTGTAGGCGCCCATGTTCAGCGAGAAGCCGATCAGCGCCGAACTGATGGGATCGAGCCGCACGCCGAAGGCCGGCAGGCCGTAATAGATCAGGAAGAGCTGCACCAGCAGCGGAGTGCCCCGGATGAAGGACACGTAGATCCGCGCGATCCAGATCAGCGGCCAGACGCGCGACAGGCGCATCAGCGCCAGCGCAAACCCGATCAGCAGGCCGAAGACCATGCCGCCGATGCTGAGGCCTACGGTATAGATCGCCCCCTTCAGCAGGAAGGGGGCGGATTGCAGGACCAGCTGTAGCTGGGGATCCATCGGAACGAACCGCCTACTTGGTCACGTCCGTGCCAAACCATTTGTCGGAGATCTCGGCGAGCGTTCCGTCCTGCCGCAGTTCGCCCAGCGCCTTGTTGACCGCCGCCAGCAGTTCCGGGTTGCCCTTGGCGATGGCGATGCCGGCTTCCTGCTTGGAGAAGGGCTCGCCGGCGCCGACGATGGTGCCGCCCGACTTCTTCACGAGGTCGGCCGCGACCAGCCGGTCGTTCAGCACCGCGTCGATGCGGCCGGAAACGAGGTCGGAGATCTTGGTCGGATCGTCGTCGTAGGTGCGGACCTCGGCCTTCGGCTCGTTCTGACGCAGCCACTGCTCGTAATTGGTGCCGAGGCCCACGCCGACCGCCTTGCCCTGCAGGTCGTCCGGCTTGTTGATCTTCGACTCTTCGCCCTTGCGCACGATGATCTGGATACCGGACACCGTATAGGGATCGGAGAAGCTGATGGTCTTCTTGCGCTCGTCGGTGATCGTCACCTGATTGACCACGACGTCGAGGCGACCGGACTGGAGGGCGGCGAGAATGCCGTCCCACTTGGTCGGCTGGAACTGGGCCTTGACGCCCATCTTGTCGGCCAGCGCCTTGGAGAGATCCACCTCGAACCCGACGAGATTGCCGCTCTCGTCCTGGAACGAGAACGGCGGATAGGTGCCTTCGAGACCGACGACCAGCGCGCCCCGGCTCTTCACTTCATCGAGGCGATCGGCGGCGCTCGCGGCGTCGATGGCGAGGGAGGACGCCAGCAGCACGCAGGCGGCGGCGAAAAGGGGGCGGAGCCGGAAAAGGGTCAAGGGATCAGTCCTGCCAGTTTGTCCGGCCGGAACGACGTGCCGGCCTCGATTTGGCTGAACTCTATACGCTCGGGAAAGTTGCACCAAGCAAGGCCCTTCCGGCCCGCAGGTCCCGTCCGGGTGCAATGTACCTTTCTTCGCCGTTTTTCTGTTGCGCAAGCGTGCCGGGGGCTTACGTTTTGATCCTGTCGGCGTTTGGGCAGCGGTGGGAAACGATGGCAGGCGGCGAGTTCGACATTCTCGTGATCGGTGGCGGGATCAACGGCACCGGGATCGCGCGCGACGCGGCAGGCCGGGGCTACTCCGTGCTGCTTTGCGAGGCGCAAGACCTTGCCAGCGGCACCTCCTCCGCGTCCACCAAGCTCGTCCATGGCGGCCTTCGCTATCTTGAGCATTACGAGTTCCGGCTGGTCCGCGAGGCGCTGCGGGAACGCGAGGTGCTCTGGCGCATGGCGCCGCACGTGATCTGGCCGTTGCGCTTCGTGCTGCCCCACCATGCCGGGCTCAGGCCGCGCTGGTTGCTGCGGCTCGGCCTCTTTCTCTACGATCATCTCGGCGGCCGGAAGCTCCTGCCCCCCGCCACCTCGCTGGATCTTCGCCGCGACGTCGCGGGCGGGCCGCTGAAGCCGCATTTCACCCGCGCCTTCGAATATTCCGACTGCTGGGTGGACGACAGCCGCCTCGTCGTCCTGAATGCCCGGTCCGCCGCGAAGCACGGGGCGACGATCCGCGTGCGGACCCGCGTCTCCTCGCTGGCGCCGGACGGGGGCGGCTGGCGCGCCACGCTGCAGAACAGCTGCACCGGCGAGATCAGCGAAGTGCGGGCGCGCATGGCGGTGAACGCTGCCGGCCCCTGGGTCGACACCCTGCTGGCCGGGATGGGCCGGGCCGAGAGCACCCACAATGTCCGCCTCGTCCAGGGCAGCCACATCGTGGTCCGCAAGCTCTTCGATCACGATCGCTGCTACATCTTCCAGAACGCCGACGGGCGCATCGTCTTCGCCATACCCTATGAGGGCGACTACACGCTGATCGGCACCACCGACCTCGATTACCCCGGCGATCCCTCCAATGTCCGGATCACCGAGGGAGAGGTCGATTATCTCCGCGCCGCGGCCGGCCAGTACTTCAACCGGGACATCGAGGCTGGCGACGTCGTCTGGAGCTATTCCGGCGTGCGGCCGCTCTACAACGATGGCGCCAGCATCGCGCAGGAGGCCACCCGCGATTACGTGCTGCGGCTGGACGGACCGGAGGGGCCGGACAACGCCGGGCCTGGGCCTCGCATCCTCAACGTCTTCGGCGGCAAGCTCACGACCTACAGGAAACTGGCGGAAGCGGCGCTGACGCGGATCGGCACGGTGCTCGGACCCCGCGGCATGCCGTGGACGTCGGAGGAGCCGCTGCCCGGCGGGGATTTCCCGATCGACGGCTTCGAGGCGCTGGTCACGGGTTTCGAAGCCGCCTATCCCGGCTTCCCCGTGCCCTTCCTGCGCCACCTGCTCCGCTCCTACGGCACGGATGCCGCTCGCATTCTCGGCTCGGCGACGGGGCTCTCGGGCCTCGGTCGGGATTTCGGCGGCGGCCTCAGCGAGGCGGAAGTGCGCTTCCTGATGGAATGGGAATGGGCGCGCTCGGCCGAGGATATTCTCTGGCGCCGCTCCAAGCTCGGCCTTCGCCTCGATCGCCAGCAGGTCGCCGAACTGGAGGCGTATCTCGAAACGCTCGTGCTCCCACGGCAAATGCCGACGGAAGCGTCACCGACAGGGGTGTCACCGATCGGGGACGCCGTTCCGGTCGGGCTGCCCGGGCAGGCGCCGCTCTAGCGGCTTTCTCCCCCGCCTCAGTGCAGGCCGGCCTTTGGCTTGTCCGTGAATTCCGGGGTAGGCCCCAGAAAGGCCGGCACGATGATGAAGGCCGCCAGCAGCGTGAAGAACAGCGAGACGGCCAGAAGCTCGCCCATGCTTGCCGTGCCGGGATGGCTGGAGAAGCAAAGGCTGCCGAAGGCCGTGCCGGTCGTCAGCGCGCTGAAGAAGATCGCCCGCGTCAGGCTGGAAGCCAGCATGTCGGCGACCCCCGCCCGCCACGCGATGACATAATAAATGTGGAAGGCGACGCCGACGCCGAACATCAGCGGCAGCGCGATGATGTTCGCGAAGTTCAGCGGAAGTCCGATGAGATAAGCGAATTCCAGGCTCATGATCCCCGCCAGAACAAGCGGGGCCAGCGCCAGGATCACGTCCACCGGCCGGCGAAGCGCCACGGCGAGAATGATGAAGATCGCCACCAGGGCGAAGATGCCCGCCTCGATGAAAGCGCGGACGATGGTGCGGCCGGATTCGGCGATGGCGATCGGCGCTCCCGTCGCATCGGGCGCCACGGCGCGCACCGCGGCGGTGAAGCGGTCAAGCACGGCGGCGTCGTTGGAATTGCCTTTCGGGAAGACCTGCACGCGGGCCCGGCCGTCCCCGGCGATCCACTCCGCCGCGAAGTCGGCCGGCAGGCTTTCCCGCGTGATCGGTTGGGCGGTCAGAGAGGTGCGCAATTGCGACAGCACCGTCGGCAGGCCGGAAACGATGGCCGCCTGCGCCGCGCTGCGCTTGGCCGCATCGGCACGGGCGAGGCTATCGAGATCGTCGGCGAAATGGCCGAAGGATGCGGGAACAGCGCTGCCTCCCCCCTGCGATGCCTGTCGAAGCGCCGCCACCGTGGCGGAAAGGGACTGCACGAGTTCCGCATCTGTAGGGGCGGGCGCTGTCTGGCCGGGCGTCAGCACCGGCCCGAGCCGCGCCGCCGCTTCCCGGATGATCGCGAGCTTTTCGGCCTGATCGTCGGGAATAAAGGTGGAGAGCGTCAGGGTGCGCGCCACTTCCGGCAGCGCGGCCAGCTTGCCGGCGAGCCCGTCGGCGTCCGCGAGGTTGGGCCGCAACACGTCGGTCGTGTTGGGGCTGGTGTCGGGATCGCGTGACAGGTCGAGGAAGGTGGAGACGGATTCCACCTTCTTGCTGCGCAGGTCCATCGGATTGGCGTCGAAGCGCAGCTTCATCAGGAACGGAATGCCGCCGATCACCACCAGCGCGGTAACCGCGATGACCAGCCAGCGATGGCGCTCGATCCAGCGGTCGACATGCACCAGCGCCTGCGTATCGACGGATACCGTTTCCACCGGCGGCCGCAGCACGACAAGCAGCGCCGGCAGCAGCGTCAGGCTGGCGAGATACGCGATGATCATGCCCACGCCCGCGATCAGGCCGAGTTCGGAAACGCCCTTGAACTCGGTCGGCAGGAAGGAGAGGAAGCCCGCCAGCAGCGAGACGGCGGCAAGCGTCAGCGACCAGCCCACGATGCGGCCCGCCTTCACGATCGCGGGACGAAGCTCGTTGCCGGCAAAGCGCTCGGCCCGGTAGCGCACCGCGATCTGGATGCCGAAGTCCACGCCGAGGCCGATGAAGAGCACGGCAAAGGCGACAGAGATCAGGTTGAGTTCGCCCACCATCAGCAGGCCGACACCGGAGGTCGCGATCAGCCCGGCGAAGAGCGTCACGAGCACGGCGAAGATCACGCGGCCGGAGCGGAGCGCCAGAAACAGGATCACAGCGATCGCCAGCACGGTCAGCGAAACGTTGAGCCCGGCGTTTTCAGCGACAGTGGCGAATTCCTCGTCGGCCAGCGGCACGTCGCCGGTGAGCCGGGCCCGGAGATCGTTTTCCCCGGTGATGCCGAGATCCGCGATGGTCTGGCGCACGAGGTCGGTCGCGGCGGCGCCGGGCTGCAAGGCGTTGAAGTCCAGCACCGGCTGGGCAAGCACGATCTTGCGAAGATCCGCCGGCTCGCTCGGCTGGCCGGAAAGCAGCCCCTGCCAGGAAAGGCGCGCCCGCTCGCCGGACAGCACGCGGTCCAGCACGACGGAGATTCGCTCCAGCGCCGGGCCGAACTGCTGCAGCCCCGCGGCCTGCGCCGCGCGAGGGTCTGCCTGGGGGTCGGCCTGGGAACTGGCCTGGGAATTGGCTGGAGCGACCTGAGCGGAGCCTTGCGGTTGCGGTTGCGCCTGAGGATTGGCCTGCGACGCGGGACTTCCCGCCGCACCGGCTTGCGCCATCATCTGCAGACTGCCCTGGATCGCCGTCATCAGCCCGCGCAGGCTCGGATCGGCGGCGAGCGGCGCCAGGAGCGGCTGGGAGCGGAGCATCTGCTCGACGCGCGCCCGGGCTTCGTCCGTCGGCAGAAGCAAGAGGCCGTTCCTGGCGAGGAAAGGCCCGGCATCCGGCCGCCGCACCGAGCGGAAGACGTCCGAATGCTTCGACAGAGCCGCGACCAGCCGGTCGGCCGCATCATCGGTATGTTCCGGCGTGTCGCCGTCGATCACCACCGCTATGAGGTCGCTGTTCTGCGGAAACGCCTTGTTGAAGGCGATCTCGTTCTGCCGCCAGGGGAGGTCGGCCGAGATCAGCCGCGTCGTATCCGTGTTGATGGCGAACCGGGTCACGGTGACATAGAGGAGCAGCAGCACGATGACCGCGGACAACGCGATCACGATCCACGGCCTTCTCACGGAGGTCCTGACGAGGGTCTCGATCAAAGCTCTGCCTTTCGCGCAGAGCCGGTTGCCTGCGACGTTTCGTGGCAGCGTCGTAGCGGGTGGCCCGCTCCCGATCAAGGAAAGCCGAGGTCGGAAAGCGTCATTCCCGGCGGGAGAGGCCGGAAATCACGCAGGTTTGCGAGGCGCGGGAGCCGGCGCGAAGACCGCGAGGGCCATTGACCATTCCGCTGCCGGTTCGAGGCGGCTATGTCTCGATCGATGGCCTGGCTCGCTTCCCTCTCCTTCTGGCTTTCCGTCCTCTGCCTCGTCGTGGCGGGTATCGGCAGCCTCTATCTCGCCCTGAGCGCCGTCCTCGTCTGGCGCTTCCGGCGCGACGAGCCGCCGGCGCCTGCGGTTTTCCCGGCCGTTTCCATCCTCAAGCCGCTGCACCTCGACGAACCCGGCCTCTTCGACAATCTCCGGTCCTTCTGCGAGCAGGATTATCCGGCTGCCGTCCAAATCGTGCTGGGCGTGCAGGACGCGGCGGACCCGGTCATCGCGATCGTGCGCGAACTGCAGCGGCGTTTTCCCGAGCGGCGGCTCGACCTCGTCGTCAGCGACCGGCAGCACGGGCGCAATCGCAAGGTTTCCAACCTGATCAATATCGGCGAAGCAGCCGTCCATGAGGTGCTCGTCCTGTCCGACAGCGACATCGCCGTGGAGCCGGACTACCTCCGCCGCGTGGTTTCCGAACTCTCGCAGCCGGGCGTGAAGGGGGTCACCTGCCTCTATCACGGCCTGCCCATCGGCGGTTTCTGGGCGCGGCTCTCCGCCCTCGCGGTGGACACGCACTTCCTGCCTAATGTCGTCACCGGCGTCTCCCTCGGCATGGCGAACCCCTGCATGGGCTCGACCGTCGCCTTCACCCGCCCTTCGCTTGAGGCCATCGGCGGCTTCCGCCCCCTGGCGGACAGTCTCGCGGACGACTACGAGCTTGGCGAAAGGCTGCGGCAACTCGGCGGCCGCGTGGCGGTCCCGGGGCTCGCGGTCGGCCATGTCTCTTCGGAGCATACCGCCAATGAGCTCTGGCATCACGAACTGCGCTGGCAACGGACCATTCGCAGCGTCGATCCGGCAGGTCACGCCGGGTCGTTCCTGACCCATCCCCTTCCTTTCGCCTTGTTTGGCTGGTTTCTTGGCACCCAAACGGCATTCGGCGGTGCGGATGTCGCGGTCTGGCCGGGTGGCGCCTTGTGCCTTCTGGCGATTTGCTGCCGCATGGCGATCGGCTGCGCAGGAGCGCGGCGCTTCAACCTGCGACATCACCAGATCTTGCTTGTGCCGTTCCGCGACCTACTCTCTTTCGGATTGTTTGTGGCGAGTTTTTTCGGCAAAACTGTTCGCTGGAAGAGCGATGCATTTCTGGTGTCGGGCGGCACCCTAACTCAAGCTGGAGCCGATCGGTCTGATGCGGACGTTGTTTCTTCAAGCTCCCTCCTTTGACGGTTTCGACGGCGGCGCCGGCTCGCGCTATCAGGCGCGCCGCGAGATCAAGTCGTTCTGGTATCCGACCTGGCTCGCCCAACCGGCGGCCTTGATCGAGAACTCCAAGCTGATCGATGCGCCGCCGCACAAGGTGAAGCTCGCCGAGGTCGCCGCGCAGGCGAAGGATTTCGACCTCGCCGTGCTGCATACCTCGGTGCCGTCCTTCAAGTCGGACGTCGCCGCCATCGAGGCCCTCAAGGCCGAGAACCCGAACCTCAAGGTCGGCCTCATCGGCGCCAAGGTCGCGGTGGACGCGGACGGCAGCCTGCGCAATGCGCCCGCCGTCGATTTCGTCGCCCGCAACGAGTTCGACTTCACCATCAAGGACGTGGCCGACGGCCGCGACCTCTCCACCATCAAGGGCCTGTCCTTCCGCAATTCCGAAGGCGTGATCGTGCATAACGAAGACCGCCCGGTCATGCACGACATGGACAAGCTCCCCTTCGTCACCTCCGTCTACAAGCGCGATCTGGTGATGGAGAACTACTTCATCGGGTACCTCAAGCACCCGTACATCTCGTTCTATACCGGCCGCGGCTGCAAATCGCGCTGCACCTTCTGCCTGTGGCCGCAAACGGTGGGCGGCCACGTCTACCGCACCCGCTCGGTCGGCCACGTGATCGAAGAGATCAAGTACTGCCTGCAGGCTTTCCCGCAGACCAAGGAATTCTTCTTCGACGACGACACCTTCACCGACAACCTGCCACGCGCGGAAGAGATCGCCCGCGAACTCGGCAAACTCGGCGTGACGTGGTCGTGCAACGCCAAGGCCAACGTGCCGCGCGAGACGCTGAAGGTGCTGAAGGACAACGGCCTGCGCCTGCTGCTCGTCGGCTACGAGTCGGGCAACCAGCAGATCCTTCACAACATCAAGAAGGGCATGCGGATCGAGGTTGCGGAGAAGTTCACCAAGGACTGCCACGAACTCGGTATCGCCATCCACGGCACTTTCATCCTCGGACTGCCCGGCGAGACGACGGAAACCATCCAGGAGACGATCAAGTTCGCCACCCGGATCAATCCGCATACGATCCAGGTTTCGCTGGCCGCGCCCTATCCCGGCACCTTCCTGTTCGACCAGGCCGTGAAGAACGGCTGGCTCGACGAGGCCAATGCCGAGCTGGTGGACGAGAACGGCGTGCAGGTCGCGCCGCTGCACTACCCGCATCTGTCGCACCAGGAGATCTTCACCTCCGTGGAGGACTTCTATCGGAAGTTCTACTTCCGCGCGCCGAAGATCGCCTCCATCGTCGGCGAGATGGTGCGCAGCCCCGACATGATGAAGCGTCGCCTGCGCGAAGGCGTGGAGTTCTTCCACTTCCTGCGCGAGCGGCGGCAGCTGGTCGCCTGAGCCCCGCAGCCATGCTTCGGTTCGTCGCGCCGCTCGAGTGCGGGCGCGACGGGCTGTCTCCTTCTCTTTTCCTGAGTTTCACGGTATGGATTTACTCTCTCCCGGAGCGATCGGGCTCGCCGACGACGAGGTGCGGATGAAGATTGTTCTCGCACAGCCAAGGGGCTTCTGTGCCGGCGTGGTTCGCGCCATCGACATCGTCGAGCGTGCCCTCACCAAATACGACCGCGACATCTATGTTCGTCACGAGATCGTCCATAACCGGCATGTCGTGCAGAGCCTTGAATCCAAGGGCGTCCGCTTCGTCGAGGAACTCAACGAGATCCCCGACGGCTCCGTCGCGATCTTCAGCGCGCATGGCGTGCCGCGCAGCGTGGAGGCCGAGGCCGGCGGTCGCGACCTCCTGACGTTCGACGCCACCTGCCCGCTGGTCACCAAGGTGCACAATCAGGGACGGCGCTACATCGCTCAGGGTCGGACGCTGATCCTGATCGGGCATGCCCGCCACCCGGAAGTGGAAGGTACGCTGGGCCAGGTGGACGGACCCGTGTACCTGGTGGAGAAGCTCGCCGACGTGCAAACGCTGCCGCTGCCGATCGATACGCCGGTCGCCTACGTTACGCAGACGACGCTGAGCCTCGACGACACGCGCGCCATCGTGGAGGCGCTGACGGCGCGCTTCACCGACATCATCGGGCCGGAGACGCGCGACATCTGCTATGCCACGCAGAACCGCCAGACGGCGGTGCGCGAACTGACCCAGGTCGCCGACGTGATCATCGTGGTCGGCGCCACCAACAGTTCCAATTCCAATCGCCTGCGGGAGATCGGCGAGGAAGCCGGCCTGCCCAGCTACCTCGTGGCCGACGGCAGCGAGGTGAACCCCGCCTGGATCGCCAATGCCGAGGTGGTGGGTCTCACCGCCGGCGCATCGGCGCCCGACGTGCTGGTCGACGACGTGATCGCCGCGCTCGGCCGCGTGAAGCCCATCGAGGTTTCCGTGCTGGACGGCAAGGAAGAACGCATCAATTTCAAGCTGCCGGCCGAACTCGCCACAGCCTGACCCGTTATTCATTCAATCGAATTCACCGAAAGGACGCTGTCGATGGGTATTCCAGTTCGCCAGGTCGCAATGATCGGCAGCTACGTTCTGCGCCAGCACCTCAAGGGCAACAAGCGCTACCCGCTGGTCCTGATGCTGGAGCCGCTCTTCAAGTGTAACCTCGCCTGCCAGGGCTGCGGCAAGATCGATTATCCCGACGCGATTCTCGATCGCCGGCTTTCGGTCGAGGACGCGCTGGAGGCGGTGGACGAGTGCGGCGCCCCGGTGGTCAGCATCGCCGGCGGCGAACCGCTGATCCACAAGGATCTGCCGAAGATCGTCGAGGGCATCATCGCCCGCAAGAAGTTCGCGATCGTCTGCACCAACGCGCTGCTTCTGTCCAAGAAGATCGGCCAGTACAAGCCGAGCCCCTATTTCACCTGGTCGATCCACCTCGACGGCGACCAGGAGATGCACGACAAGTCGGTGTCTCAGCAGGGCGTCTACGACCGCGCGGTCGCCGCGCTGAAGCTCGCCAAGGAAAAGGGCTTCCGCGTCACCATCAACTGCACCTTCTTCAACAACGCCGATCCGGAAAGCGTGGCGAAGTTCTTCGACACCGTCACCGAGATGGGCGTCGACGGCATCACCGTGTCGCCGGGCTACGCCTACGAGCGCGCGCCGGACCAGCAGCACTTCCTGAACCGCAGCGCGACCAAGGAACTCTTCCGCGGCATCTTCGAGCGCGGCAAGAAGGGGAAGCGCTGGGCCTTCAACCAGTCCGGCCTGTTCCTCGATTTCCTCGCCGGCAACCAGAGCTATCACTGCACGCCCTGGGGCAACCCGACCCGCACGGTGTTCGGCTGGCAGAAGCCCTGCTACCTCCTCGGCGAAGGCTATGTCGCGACCTTCAAGGAACTGATGGAGCAGACCGACTGGGATTCCTACGGCACCGGCAATTATGAGAAGTGCGCCGACTGCATGGTCCATTGCGGCTATGAGGCGACGGCCGTCGTGGATTCCGTCCGCAAACCCTGGAAGGCCGCTGCCGTGGCGCTGCGCGGCATCAGGACCACCGGCCCGACCGCTCCCGAAATTTCCCTGGAAAACCAGCGTCCGGCGGAATTCGTCTTCTCCCGCAACGTCCAGCAGAACCTAGCCGAGATGCGGGCCGCCGAAGCCGACGAGCGGTCCAAGAAGCGCGCGACTGCGGCGTAAGGACAGCATGGCGGCGCGGGCATCCCGCGCCGTTCCGACCATCTGCAGAAGCTGGCGCGGCTCGCGCCTGAGTTCTCCCATCACGGCCCGGAGGTCCACGCGACCGTCCGGGCCGAGTGCTTTTGCGGCGAGCGGTGGCAAGGCGCGGTCCGCCGCGTCGGAGACGGCCCGCAACACTGCGAACGGCAGCCCCCTCGCCTCCGCATAGTCCGCCGCGATGTGGGATTCCATGTCGACCGCTGTTGCGCCCGTGGCGTTCCGAAGCCGGTCCTTGCCCACCACCGTCAGGATCGCCTCGTCCGATCCCGCGACCACGGCTTCCTGCACCCGGGTCCCCCGCGTCCGCAGCCCCGCGATGAGCCCCCGCGTCCAGCCCTCGTCGGCGGCGAGCCATTTGCGGCCCAGCACCACGGTGCCGACCAGCAGATCGCCTGGCCGAAGTTCGGGATCGAGCGCCCCCGCGAGCCCGAAGCTCAGCACCGCATCCACGGGCTGCTTCAATGCGAATAGATCAGCCCGCAGCCTTTCCACATTGCCGCCGCTGCACAAGACCGTCACTTGCGGGCCGGCGACGATCTTCGCCTCCGCCCGCATGCCGGTAAGGACCAGCAGCCGCGCCATCACATGCCGTAGGCGACAGCGTGGCTGTTGCTCTGCTTGAGGTTGCGATATCGGGCCATGGCCCAGAGGGGGAAGAACTTGGGATAGCCGTGATAGCGGAGATAGAAGACGCGCGGGAAGCCGCCGCCGGTATAATGCTCCTGCGGCCACAGTCCGTCATCGGCCTGCGTTTGCGCCAGATAGGCTATGCCGCGCGCCACCGCCGGGTGATCCACCTCGCCCGCCGCCATCAGGCCGATCAGCGCCCAGGCTGTCTGCGAGGCGGTGCTCGGCGCGGGCTCGTAGCCCTTGTAGTCGAGGCTGTAGCTGTCGCAGCTTTCGCCCCAGCCGCCATCCGCGTTCTGGATGGAGACCAGCCAGTCCACCGCACGGCGCATCATCGGCGCTTGCGGGTGGATGCCGGCCGCGTTCAGCGCGCAGAGCGCAGACCAGGTGCCGTAGATGTAGTTGACGCCCCAGCGGCCGAACCAGCTGCCGTCGGCCTCCTGATCGTCTTCGAGATATTTCAGCGCCGCCTTCATCTGCGGGCTGTCGGTATCGCCCAACTGCGCCAGCATGCTCACGCAACGGGCGGACACGTCCACGGTCGGCGGATCGAGCAGCGCACCGTGATCGGCGAAGGGAATGTTGTTGAGATAGTGATAGGAGTTGTCGGCGTCGAAGGCGCCCCAGCCGCCATTGCGGCTTTGCAGGCCGACCGTCCATTCCCGCCCGCGCGCGATCGCCTTATCGTATGCGGCACCGTCGGCAAGCTTCGCCCTGGCCCGGTCCATCGCCATGACCACGACGGCGGTATCGTCGAGATCGGGATAATGGGCGTTGTTGTACTGGAAGGCCCAGCCGCCGGGCCGGACGTCCGGCCGCTCCTCCGCCCAGTCACCTTTGACATCGAGCACCTGGCGCTGGCGCAGCCATTCAAGGCTGCGGAAAGCCTGCGCTTCCGCTTCCGGATCGCCCGTCTCCAGCAGCGCGTGGGAGGCAAGAGCGGTGTCCCAGATCGGCGACAGGCAGGGCTGGCAATAGACCTCGTCCTCGCCGACGACGAGCAGCTTTTCCACCGACTGCCGC
Source organism: Faunimonas pinastri (assembly GCF_900110915.1). Taxonomy (GTDB): domain Bacteria; phylum Pseudomonadota; class Alphaproteobacteria; order Rhizobiales; family Afifellaceae; genus Faunimonas; species Faunimonas pinastri. The sequence continues at coordinate 469,186 of NZ_FOFG01000001.1, read as the reverse complement.
GCGATGGCGCGGTCGGGGTGATCCTCGGGATAGCCGAGGATGTCGTACATCATCACGGCGTTGGCCATGGCAGGATAGATCGCGCCCAGCCCGTCCTCGCCGTTCAACCGCTCCGTCACGAACGCGACGGCCTTTTCGATCGCCTTCCGCCGTCCCGACTTCGGCCAGATCGGATCGGCGGCCTTGAGAACCTTGTCGATACCGTGGAAACCGGCCGCCCAGAGACGCTTCTGGTGGCCGGCGCGGTGCTGGACCGGCGACGGGCCCGACAGAAAGAGCTCGGGAACATGGACGTTGCGAGCATTCCGGGCGCGCGGTTTCAGGGCCTGCAGCACCAGCATCGGCACGATCACGGTTCGCGCCCAGTAGGACATCTTGGAAAGATGGATCGGAAACCAGCGCGGCAGCAGGATCAGCTCCACCGGCATGGTCGGCAGCGCGTTCCACAACAGGTCGCCATAGAGCGCCAGCAGAAAGCGGGTGAAGACGTTGGCGTTGGCCGCCCCTCCCCGCTTCAGCACCTCCTCGCGCGCGCGGACCATATGCGGCGCGTCCACGGGATCGCCGATCATCTTCAGCGCGAAATAGGCTTTCACCGTCGCGCTGATGTCGAGCGCACCGCCGTGATAGAGCGGCCAGCCCCCATGCTCGCCCTGGATGCGGCGAAGATAGCGGCCGATCTTCTCCTCGTGAGGCGAAGGCTCCTCGCCCAGATGATGGCGGAGCAGCACGTACTCCGCCGGGATCGTCGCATCGGCCTCCAGCTCGAAGCACCAGTGGTCCTCGTCGCGTCGCTCATCCAGCAACGAACGGGTTGCCGTCGCGACGCGGCGCTCGACTTCGTCGAGCGACGGCGGAACCGCGGAGTGGGGCTGCGGGCGGGCGGACGGAAATTCGGTCTTCAGCATGAAATCAGTGTGCGCGGGAGTTCTTCACAAGGAGGTTTGCGGCCGTGTTTCCCGACCGGATCGAGCCTTCGATTGTAGCGGGGAGGCCGGTTGCCGTCCAATCGCCGGCAAGCACAAGATTGCGATGACGCGTCTGTGCCGCAGGGCGGCGCGCTTCCTGCTCGGGCGTGGCGGCGAAGGTCGCGCGCCTTTCGCGCACCACCTGCCAGGGGGGGAGCTCGCCGGGAAGGCCGGTCAGCGTCGCCACCTCGCGCCAGATCCTCGCGCCCAGCTCCTCGCGCGGCACGTCCAGCAGCCGGTCGGCACCGCTGATCGTGACGGAGAGCCTGTCGGGATAGGCGAAGAGCCATTCGGTCAGACCGTTGACGACGCCGAGGATCGTCGGAAACCCCGCGGGCGGGGGCACGAGGAAATGCGCGTTGACGATCGCGTGGTGCCGGTCGGGGACGGTAAGCCCCGGCAGCAGTTCGGCGGCGACCCAGGCGGGAACGGCCAGCACGGCCGCGTCCCCTGCCCCGAGTTCTTCCGCGCCGTCACCGAAGGCGAGGGCACGGACGTGCTCGCCATCCGTCTCCAGTCCACGCAGCCGCGCGCCGAAGCGGATCTCGGCTCCCTTTGCCCGAAGCGCCACCAGCGCGGGATCGACAAAGGCCGCGCCAAGGTGACCGGTGGCAACCAGCGGACGGCACGCTTTTCCCCCCGCGCCCAGCGTTTCCTTCAGAAGCGCGGCGGCCATCGGGGCCGATGCCTCGCTCGGCTCCGTGTTCAGGGCGGAGAGGAGCAGCGGCCGCCAGAGCCGGTCCCAGAGGGGGCCGGAGCAATCCATCGCCTCGCCGATCGTGCCGCTTCTCGCGCGCAGAACGCCCAGCGGCGCCAGATAGTCCTTCACCCGCGTGCCCGGCACGCGACGGTTCGCGAGCAGAACCCACCAGGGCAGGCGTCCGTCGTTGGGGCGCAGCGTCCAGCGCTCGCCGCTCGCCAGATCGGCGAAGGGAAACTCGGCGGCAAGCGGCCGGCTCAGCGCGCCCCGTCCGCCGATGCGATCGAGAAAGGCCAGCGCCGCGTGGTTGCCGGAGAGCAGCAGGTGGTTGCCATTGTCGATCACCGTGCCGAGCGCCGGATCGTGGTAGGAGCGGCAGCGGCCGCCGGCGAAGCGGGCCGCCTCGTGCAGCACCACGCGCCGCCCGGCATCGGCAAGAGCGACGGCGGCGCTCAGCCCCGCGAGACCCGCGCCGATCACATGGACCGTTGCCGCCTTCTTCACCACGCCCGGTCCCCTCACAGGATGCCGTGACGCAGGGCCGACAGGATCAGCCGCACCTTGTCGACGCCGACGCGTTCGCGCGGTGCCGCGAAGCCGCGCGCCACGACGCGGTCCAGGACCGAGCGATAGGCCGTAGCCATCAGGCGGGGCGCGCGCACGGCCTTGCGAGGTGCATTGCGCATGATGAGTTCGGCCTCGGTGAAATGCCGCCGCGCTTCGGCGGCCACCTCATCGCAGGCTTTCGCCAGCCCGGGATGTGCGAGCACCTCGTCCGGTGCGGTCGCCTCGATGCCGGCGCGGCGCAACGCCTCGCGCGGCAGATAGAGCCGCCGCATCGCCGCATCCTCGTCCACGTCGCGCAGAATGTTGGTGAGTTGCAAAGCGAGGCCGAGATGATGGGAAAGCGCGATCCCGGCTCCCTCCTCCATCCCGAAGACGCGGACGGACAGCCGCCCGACGGCGGACGCCACGCGGTCGCAATACAGGTTCAGCGTCGCCCAGTCCGGCGCCTGCTGGTCCTCCAGCACGTCCATCTCCATGCCGTCGATCACGGCGAGAAAGTCCTCCTGCCGCAGACGGAAGGTGCGCACAGCGTCGGCGAGCGTTGCCGTGCGGGCGGTCGTGGCTCCGTTGCGATAAAAACGGTCGAGGTCGCCCCGCCACGCTTCCAGTTCGGCAAGGCGTGGCGGACGCGGCCCGTCGCTGTCGGCAACGTCGTCCACCACGCGGCAGAAGCCGTAGACCGCATACATGGCTTCGCGCTGGGCGCGCGGCAGGATGCGCATCGCGGTGTAGAACGAGCTGCCGCTCGCGACGACCGGCGCGCTTGCCGGTGCTTCCGCCGTCATGCTCATCACGCGGCCCTCGCCCGGCTGTGGCTGCGCCGGAACAGCCTGCGACCGAGGGCGCCCGCCATGCCGACCCCGGCGATCAGGGCAAACCGCATCTTGTCGTGATGCACGACATCGGCCAGCGGATCGCGGCTCTTCAGCCCTTCGTTCAGGTTTTCGGCGAGCTTCTGGATCGCCGCGACATTCATGGAGAGACGGAAATCGCGGACCTGCCCGGGGAAGACGGCGCTTTGGCGAAGCAGGTCGCCGGTGCGGCCAGCGAGATCGCGGAGCGCCGCCCGCAGCGCCGGACCGGCCTTGGCCGCGCCGAGATCCGTGACGGAAGCTCCATGCGCGGCGAGGACGTCCTCGGGCAGGTAGACACGGTCGAGATCCCGGTAGTCCTCGCCGCAATCCTGCAGATGATTGATCACCTGCAGCGCCGCGCAAAGCGGATCCGACGCGGCCCAGGTGTCGCGGCTCTCGCCATGGATGTCGAGCACGTAGCGGCCGACCGGCATGGCTGAGAGCGAGCAATAATGCATCAGCTCGCCCCAGTCGGCAGTGCGCGGCTTTTCCACGTCGAGCCGGAAGGCGGCAAGGAGATCGAGCGCATGGCGCGGGGGCAGTCCGTACTGGACCAGCACGTTGCGAAGCGGCTCTGCCTCCGGGTCCCTCGGTCCCGCTCCGGTGAGCGCGCCTTCCAGACCGTCCAGCAACGCGAGCTTCTCGGCCGGGCTCAGCGTCGGATGATCGGCCACGTCGTCGGCGGCGCGAACGAAATGGTAGAAGGCGAGCACGGCTTCCCGGTGCTTCGGACCGATCAGCCTGGCGACCGGAAAATTCTCGTCGCGGTCGGACTTCCCGGAGCGCGCCTCGCTTGCCGTGATCATGTTTCGGACGCCTCCCCTGCCCCGTGTCCCGTTCCGGCCCCTGCGTGCGAGGCCTGAAAGCGGCCCTTCCATGCGCCACCGCGCCCGCGCCAGTGCTGCCAGGCCGAATCCAGAGTATAGGCCGTATAAAGCGCGGAGATGACCGGCAACGCCAGCCCCCAGGCGAGCGAGGCGCGATAGAAGCGGAGGGTCGGCGCAAAGGCGATCGCCATCAGGAGCCAGGCCGCGAGACCCGCCGCCTGCGCCCAGCCATGCCCGAAAAGGGCGAAAAGCGGCGGGGCCAGATAGGTCAGCATCATGCCGACGACCGTGCCGGCGAGGTTCAGCGGCGAATAGCCGAGTTGCGCATAGGCCGATCGGTTCACCATGCGGCGGATATCGCCGAAATCGGGATAAGGCCGGAGGCTCGTCACGCGATGCGTCAGGCCGAGCCAGACGGGACCCTGACGTTTCAGAAGCGCGCCCATGCTGCAATCGTCGATCAGCGCGCCGCGGATCGCTTCCAGGCCGCCGGCGGCGTGCAGCGCCTCACGCTTCACCAGCATACAGCCGCCGGCCGCGCCCGCGACCTTGCTGGCCGGCCGGTTCACGAGACCGAACGGATACAGCATCTGGAAGAAGAAGATGAAGGCCGGCACCGTCATGCGCTCGGCAAAGCTCTGGCAGCGCAGCTTGGCCATCAGCGAGACGAGCACGGCGTTGCGGGCCAGCGCGCCGGAGACGAGCCGCGTCACCACATCGGCCTCGTAGGCGATATCGGCATCGGTGAAGAGCACGAAGCCGGACGACTCGGTTTCCGCGTCGATATGCGACAGCCCCTGCCGCATCGCCCAGAGCTTGCCCGTCCAGCCGCCGCGCAGATTGCTGCCGGAGAGCACAGTCAGCCGGTCCGGCCGGCCCAGCGCCGCAGCTGCCTCTCGCGCGATTGCCGCCGTGCCGTCGGAGCTCTGGTCATCGACGAGCAGCACCGAGAACGCGCCGGGATAATCCTGCGACAGGAGCGAGCCGACGCTCTCCGCCACCACCTCCGCCTCGTCACGGGCCGGGACGATCGCCGTCACTTTCGGCCAGTTCGCGAGATCGGCGCGCGCCGGCAAATCGTCGTCGCGCTCCCGGGCCAGCCAGAAGAAGCCACGTCCCACGAGCAGATAGATCCAGATCGCCAGCGACAGGAGCGAGAGGCCGAGCGCGATCATTTCAGCATTCCCGCCTGACGGAACCAGCCAAGCGCGTCGGCGAGACCTTCCCGGTAGGGTCGCGACGCGTAGCCCAGTTCGCGCCGCGCCTTGGCGTCGTCGAAGAACATGCGGTAGCGCGCCATCTTCAGCCCGTCGCGGGTCACGAAAGGCTCTTTCCCGGTGATCTGGGCGATGCCCTCCGCCACCAGCGCGATCGGGTAAATCGCCTGGCGGGGAAACTCGATGCGCGGCGGCTTGCGACCGACAAGACCGGCGATATCGGCCAGCATGGTGGAGAGCAGGACGTTCTCGCCGCCGAGAATATAGCGCTCTCCCACGCGCCCGTGCCGGAGAGCCGCAAGATGACCGGCCGCCACGTCGTCGACATGGACGAGGTTCAGCCCGGTATCGACATAGCCCGGCATGCGCCCGGATGCGGCCTCGACGATGATACGGCCGGTGGGCGTCGGCTTCACGTCTCGCGGGCCGATGGGCGTCGACGGGTTGACGATCACTGCCGGCAGCCCCTGCCGCTCGACCATCTCGCGCACGCGGGCCTCGGCCAGCACCTTGCTCTGCTTGTACGCGCCGACCGCCTCGTTCGCCCCGAGCAAGCGGCCTTCATCGGCGGGCTTGCCGCCGGGGTCGAGCTTCAGCACAGCGACGCTGCTGGTATAGACGATCCGCTCGACGCCCGCCCGCAACGCCTCTTCCATGACGTGGGCGGTGCCCTCCAGATTGGTACGGACCATCTCTTCGGGATGGCGCGTCCACAGCCGGTAATCCGCCGCCGCATGGATGACGTAGCGTACGTCGCGCATCGCGGTCGCCAGCGACGCGCGGTCGAGGAGATCGCCGGTCGCGACCTCGAAGTCCGGCTCGATATTGGTGCGCGGGCTCGATGCGCGGACCAGCACGCGGACGGCGAAACCCTCCGCGTGAAACAGCCGTGCGATGGCGGAGCCGACGAACCCGCTAGCCCCGGTGACCAGAACCCGGCCCGGGCCGAATTCGGAGGTTTGCCTCATGAGCGGATCAGGCGCGCACCGGCAGGTGCGCCGTGTCGAGCGCCAGGATCTGGAAGACCTTGCCGGCGATCGCGGCGGCGTCGAGTTGCGCTTCCATGTACATGCGCTCGGGCTTGTCGTGCTCGATGTAGCTGTCAGGCAGGATCATGGAGCGCATTTTCAACCCGCCGTCGAGCAGGGCCATGTCGGAAAGCGCATGCAGCACCTGCGTGCCGAAGCCGCCGATGCTGCCTTCCTCGATCGTCAGCAGCACCTCGTGCTCGCGCGCCAGCCGGGCGACGAGTTCACGGTCGAGCGGCTTGGCGAAGCGCGCGTCGGCGACCGTGGTGGAAAGGCCGGCGGCTTCCAGGTTTTCCGCCGCCTTGAGGGCCTCGCCGAGCCGGGTGCCGTAGGACAGCAGCGCCACGCGCGTTCCCTCCTTGATGATCCGCCCGCGACCGATCTCCAGCACCGAGCCGCGCGCGGGCATGTCGATGCCGACGCCCTCGCCGCGCGGGAAGCGGAAGGCGATCGGACCTTCGTCATAGGCCGCTGCGGTCGTCACCATGTGCACGAGTTCCGCCTCGTCGGACGGCGACATCAGCACCATGTTCGGCAGCGCGCCGAGAAACGCGAGGTCGAAGGAACCGGCATGGGTCGGCCCGTCGGCGCCGACGAGGCCGGCGCGGTCCAGCGCGAAGCGGACCGGCAGGTTCTGCAGCGCCACGTCGTGCACGACCTGGTCGTAGGCGCGTTGCAGGAAGGTGGAATAGATCGCGATGAAGGGCTTCAGCCCCTCGGTGGCGAGGCCTGCCGCGAAGGTGACGGCATGCTGCTCCGCGATGCCGACATCGAAGGTGCGCGTCGGAAATTCCTCGCCGAAGAGATCCACCCCGGTGCCGCCGGGCATCGCGGCGGTGATGGCCACGATGCGGTCGTCCTCGCGCGCTTCCTTGATCAGGCTTTCGGCGAACACCTTGGTATAGCTGGGCGCATTGGCCTTCGGCTTGGCCTGAACGCCGGTGATCACCTCGAAGCTGCTGACGCCGTGATACTTGTCGGCCGCCTCTTCCGCCGGGCCGTAGCCCTTGCCCTTCTGCGTGACAACATGGATCAGCACCGGGCCCTCCTCCATGTCGCGCACGTTGCGCAGCACGGGGAGCAGGTGGTCGAGGTTATGGCCGTCGATCGGGCCGATATAGTTGAAGCCGAGTTCCTCGAAGAGCGTGCCGCCCGTCAGGAGGCCGCGGGCGAATTCCTCCGCCCGGGCCGCGCCCTCGTAAAGGAAGTTCGGCAGGCGGCGGGCGACGCTCTTCGCGGCCCCGCGAAGCTCGTTATAGGTGTTGCCGGAGATCAGCCGCGCCAGATAGGCCGACATGGCGCCGACCGGCGGGGCGATCGACATGTCGTTGTCGTTGAGGATGACGATCAGGCGCGTATCGGTGGCGCCCGCATTGTTCATCGCCTCATAGGCCATGCCGGCGGAAATCGAGCCGTCGCCGATGACGGCTATGACATTGCGCCGCTCGCCTTTCAACTCGCTGCCGACCGCCATGCCGAGACCGGCCGAGATGGACGTGGAGGAATGCGCCGCGCCGAACGGGTCGTAATCGCTTTCCGTGCGCTTGGTGAAGCCGGAAAGGCCGCCGCCCTGCCGCAGCGTGCGGATACGATCACGCCGACCGGTGAGGATCTTGTGCGGATAGGCCTGATGGCCGACATCCCAGACCAGACGATCGTCTGGCGTGTTGAAAACGTAGTGCAGGGCAACCGTCAGCTCCACAACGCCAAGGCCCGCCCCGAGATGCCCGCCGGTCACGGAAACCGCGTCGATCGTCTCGGCCCGCAACTCGTCCGCGACCCGCCGCAGCGAACCTTCCGAAAGCTTGCGCAGGTCGGCCGGATCGCCGATCCGGTCCAGCAGGGGAGTAGAAACCGTCAAAAGCTTCTCGCACTGTTGAGCCCCCTCGATCTTGCACCGTTGCCGGGACGAGGGAAGCGAAAAAATGGCGCCAACGGATCGTGGCGGGAGCGAAGGAATCGCAGCTCGAATGGCGATGAACGCCCGGTCAGCTCTGCCGTTCCGCCACGAAACGCGCGGCTGCCCGCAGGATTCCGGCGCGTTCGCCAAACATTTCGAGCGCTGCCTCCGCCTGCGCCACGAGATCGCCCAGCCGGCCGCGTGCGACATCGAGTCCCCAGAGCTGCACCAGCGTGCCCTTGCCCTTGGCCATGTCCTTGCCGACGGCCTTGCCCATCGTCGCCGCGTCGCCCTCGGCATCGAGGATGTCGTCGGCGATCTGGAAAGCCTGCCCAAGCGCCCGCCCATAGGCGGCAAGCGCGCGCCGCTCGTCTCCGTCGGCATCGCCGAGGATCGCGCCCATCTCCACCGCGGCGGAGAGAAGCGCACCGGTTTTCATCGCCTGCAGGCGGAGGATGTCGCTCTCGTCGAGTGCCAGCGGGTGGCCTTCGGCGGTGAAGCGTCCTTCCGCCGAGAGATCGAGCAGCTGGCCGCCGACCATGCCACCGATCCCCGATGCGCGGGCGAGCGAGGTGACCAGTGCGATCCGCGTCTCGGCCGAGGCCGCCGTTGCTTCCTCGCCCAGGACGTCGAAGGCCAGCGTCAGCAGAGCGTCGCCGACGAGGATGGCGGTGGCTTCGTCGAACGCCTTGTGCACCGTGGGCTTGCCCCGACGCAGATCGTCGTCGTCCATGGCCGGCAGGTCGTCATGGACAAGGCTGTAGCAATGGACGCATTCGAGGGCCGCGCCGGCTCGCAGAACGCCCTCGCCTTCGGTGCCGAAGAGCCGCGCCGTCTCGATCACGAGGAACGGACGCAGCCGCTTGCCGCCGGCCAGCGTCGCGTGTTGCATCGCCGCCATCAGGCGCTCGGGCCGGGCGATCTCGCCGGGCAGCCGCTCCGGGGCGAGCAGCGCGTCGAGCACGCCCTCGACGGCCTCGGCATTTCCTTTCAGACGATCTTTGAATTCAGCTTGCATCGCTCGATTATCCAGATGACGTCCCATCGCCGCAACGGCCGGAACTGCTGTTTCCTGCTTCAGGACGGGATATTCACGGGGATCGACGTCCGAAGGCCCAGAGGCGGGCGGAACTCCGGCCTTCCTGCCACTGCCAGAGCAGGAGCCCGGGCACGCCGAGAATGATTTCGCGCGCCCGCTTGATCAGCGCCAGCGCCAGCGCGGCCTCGGCGGGAAGCCCGACCAGCGCGCCGATCGCCAGGAAAGCCCCCTCCTGCACCCCGAGCGCGCCGGGAATGAAGAAGGCGACGCTGCGGATCGCCGTGGTCAGGCTTTCCAGCACCAGGAGATCGGCCAGCGACAGCGGATGCCCCATCAGCCAGAGCACGAGACCCGTCTCCAGCATGCCCTCGAACCACGCCACGAGGTGGAAGACGAAGCCAGCCGCCACGCGCCCGCGATGGGCGTGGATGGCGTTCATCGCCTCTTCCAGTCCCTCACCCGCAAGCTCCGGGCGGTTCCAGCGCTCGGCCATCTTCCGCGCCATGCCCTCCAGCGAGCCGAACATGCCGGCCCGTTGCGCCATGAGGAAGCCGACCAGCGCCGGGACGATGATCACCATCGCGCCGACCGTCCACAGCGCGATGCGCGGATCGAGGCCGCGCGCCAGCATCGCGATCACACCGGCCATCGTGAAGACGGCCTGGCTCAGCGCTTCCATCGTGAGATCGACCACCATCGAGGCCGTCGCCGTGCCGCCACCGATGCCGGACAGCACCATCATGCGGCCGCCGACGAGTTCGGCGCTGAAGGGCACGACGGGCAACAGCGTGCCGGCGCTTTCGCGAGCCCAGCGGAGCCCGCTCATCCAGATCCAGCCCCGTGAAGCCTGGCCGACCAGCAGCACGCGCCAGGCGGCCCCGCAAAGCAGGAAGGACGGGATATGGGCGACGCAGACGGCGAAGACGCTGGCCCAACCGGCCGTGGCGATGGCGTGCTTCACCGCGCCGGCCCCGAAATAAACGACCAGCAAGGCAATGGCCGCCGCGCCCGCCACGGCCAGAAGCGCCAGCGTGAGCTTCATCGGGCAACTCCGGCCTGACCGAAGGGAAGGGCCGCGAAGGGGGCAAGCCTGGCGCCGCAAAGCTCAACGGCACGTCGCACCTCCGCGCTCACCAGCGCCTGGAATTCCTCGACCGGGCGATAATGCCCCGGCAGGTTATCGGCGCCTGTCCAGCGCCGGGTCGCGGGATGGCAATAGATCTCGGTCACTCCGTCGGGCAGGCGGGGCAGCAGCGCCAGCCAGCGCGCTTCCACCATGGCTCCGGTGTCGTTGAAGCCGAAGACGCGGTCATTGAGGCGCATGCCGGCGCCCGCCGCCCTGCCCCGCATCGCCCGGTTTCGATTGGCATGAAAAACACGGTTCAGCGCACGACCGAACGGGCGGTCGCCGGCTGCCCGCCACGATACGCGAAACGGTTCGGCGGGAATGCGGAGCGCCCGCATGCCGTAGTCCCGGCCGATCCTGAGCACGAGATCCCGCACGGTCGGATGCATGTGGAAATGCTGGTGGGCGTTGACGTGGTCGAGCGACAGACCGGTCTGGCGGAAGCGCTCGAACTGCGCGCGGATCTCCGCTTCCGCCTGTCTCTTCATGGCGGCGCGGAAGAAGAGCCCGACGCCCATCTTCACGGGATCGGTGGAGAAGCGTCCGTCGGAGCCGACGAGGTCGGGGATGTCGCGAGGCGGCAGCACCGGCGCACCATCCACCAGGGTCAGGTGAAGGCCGACGCCGAGCCCGGGCATGGCGCGGGCGCGCTCCACCGCGTCGGCAAAGGCCGGGGCGCCCACCATCAGGCTGGCGGCGGTGAGGATGCCGCGGCGATGAGCGATCTCCACAGCCTCGTTGACGGGCTCGGAAACTCCGAAATCATCGGCCGTGACGATCAGGACTTTCAGAACCGCACTCCCCGATTGCTTGACCCGCCGTCCGGCCCGCTTGCCGATCGGCCCGGCCGTACCGGTCGGCTGGACATAGCCGAGCAGCGCCGTCGCGCCTACCCCACCCGGCCCGGTACGCCCGCTTCAACAGATTTGTGACCGATCAGAGCGTGCGATGCTTCGGCTGACCCGAAAGGTGGCGGCTCGCCACCCGGGGCGGATGCAGCACCGTGATGCGCTCCTTCGACCGGGTCTGGACCTGATCGAGGCGCACGAAGGTCACGCCCTGCTTCTGCAAGGCCCGGATACCGTCGGCCACGCCCTGGCCGCTCGCCCGGTGCGGCTGGTTCACATGGGCGATGATCACGTCGCCGCTCTTTGCCGCCGCGATCCGGCCTTCCACGGTGCGGGCCGGGAGCGATGCGCCCTGATCGGCGTTCAGCGAGAAGCCCGCGACGGAAAAGCCCATCGCCTTGATCGCGGGCAGAGCCTCGGGGCTGTAGAGCGCGGTGGCATCGCGATACCAATGGGGCGCGGCGCCGGTGGCCGTCAGCACGGATTGCGCCCCGTCCTGCACCTCCCGCCGGATCGCGGGAAGATCGCCGGCGGGCGCGACCCCATAGATGGGCTCGTTGCCGGTCACCGCCGGCAGGTGCTCCTGTCCGTGGTCCTCGATCTGGAAAAGGTCGCGGTGGGCGAGAAGCAGCGCCAGCGCCTCGCCGTTGCGGCGGAGCCAGCGGCCGGTGACGAAGATCGTCGCGGGCACGTGGCCGTCTATCAGCGCGGAAGCGATACGGCTGTCGAACTCGCCGCTGCAGGCATCGAGCGTGATCGCCACTTCGCGCTTGCCGGGCGGCACGTCGCTGATCTCCAGCGTCGGCTGCACGAGGCGCTGCCCGGCAAGGGCGGCCCCGCCGGAAAGGAAACTCAGGAACGCGGCCGCGACCAGCGTGGTCGAGCGGGAAAAGGAAAGCAGCAAGATCGGCTCCGCCTCACATGTTGGCGGCCCGGTCTATGATCCGGGAACAGCGCTTCGTCCATCGGCAAGCATGTCGCATGGGAGCGACGTGCCGCGCGCCCGGCCGCACCCCGGCCACCCAGCCCTGCCCTAATGCCGATGCGTGGCGTGACAGGTGCCGCAGTCGCCCCGGAGTTCAACATGCGCCTCCCGGACGGAAAAGCCGTGCTCGGCCATGGACCCCTTGAGCGCGGGCTCCATTGTCTGCAGCGGGATTTCCTCCACGCCGCCGCAGCTGTCGCAGATGGCGAAGGCGACATCGTGCATGTGCCCGGCATGGTCGCAGACGAGATAGGCGTTGAGGCTTTCGATCCGGTGGACGAGGCGGTGCTCGATCAGTTTTTCCAGCGCCCGGTAGATCTGGGGCGGGGCCTTGATGCCGGAGGCGACCGTCTGTTCCAGGATCTGATAGGCGCTGAGCGGCTTCCGCGCATGGCGAAGCACGCCCAGGATCACGTCCTGGTTTCGGGTCAGTTTCACGTCCGCATCCATGAAGGAGATATAGGGCAGCTTCGGCCCGGGCGAAAGCCGGCGCGAAAGCCCGCCTTCATGCACCGCCCCAGCCGAGCGTGGCGGTGAGCAGCGTCAGCCCGAAGAGCAGCACCACGACGGCGCCGCCGATCTCGACCGCGCGATGAATGCGGTGGCCGAGCGTCGATTCCCGTCCCGCAAGCCGCAGCGCCAGCCCGCGCGCGCCAACGGTCAGCGTCGCCAGCGTCGCCACCGTCAGGCCGGTGCCGATCCCCATGATCAACGCGGAAGCGATGCCGGCCGCGAACAATCCCTGCGACAGGGAGAAGACCAGCACGATCACCGCCCCCGTGCAGGGGCGCATCCCGACCGACGCGATGGCCGTCCAGGCGCGCTTCAGGTCCAGCGAGCCGGCGACCAGTTCCGGCGCGGGGATATGAGAGTGTCCGCAGCCGCAATCCGCCCCGTGAGAATACCCTTGATGACGGTGTTCGTGGGGATGACCATTCGCGTGATTATCGTGGTGATGCTCGCTTCCGACCGACGCGGAGGCCAGTTCCCCGTGCGAATGACCGGCACCGGAGAACATCGGCCGCAGCACCCGGCTCCAGACCAGCCAGAACCCGAGCAGGACGACCAGCACATACGAACCCACCTCGAAATGGTAGGCCGCCCGCGTCATGCCGTAACTCGTCATCCGCAGCATCAGGGCCGCGACGACAACCAGCACGACTGCCGCCAGCGCCTGCACGAAGGAGGCGATAAAGGAGAGGACGATGCCGTTTCGCACCGTCTGCCGGTTCGCCAGCAGGTAGGAAGAAATCACGGCCTTGCCATGGCCGGGCCCGGCGGCATGGAAGACCCCGTAGAGGAATGACAACCCCGCCAGGAACCAGAAGGCGTGCCCGCTTTCCTTCAGCGAGCGGATGCTGGCAGTGAGCTGGCGATAGAAGATCGCCTGCCGCGAGGCGATATAGGCGAAGATGCCCGGGAACCAGCCTCCCCCGCCGCCGCCGTCGGGCAGGCCGACGCCGAACGGCGAAACGGCCTGTGCCGCATGGGCGCTGCCGCTCAGCGAGAGGGAAAGCAGAGCGATCCCGGCGATCAGCGCGAGAAACAGGGAGAGCGCGGGATAGCGGCGGAGCATGCGTCCGGCGGCACTCTCCCCGCGCTTCTTTTGGTCCGACCGGCCTGCCCCTCCATTCAACGCGCGGCTCATGGGCAGGTCACCCGGAAGCCGTTATTGAGCTTGGACGTGATCATCTTCAGCGAATCCGGCACGCTTCGCTGCGAAGCCGGGATCTGCGCCAGCAGGATCGCCGTTTGCGCGTCCAGCGCGTCCGGCTGGTTCACCTTGATGGAGCATTCCCCCGGCGCATCGGCCAGAAGCACCGGCGGCCGGTCGGTCATGAAGCTGTAGGCGACGAAATAATCGGGATCGTAGATATCGAACTCGAAGGTCCTGCCCCTGGCCGGCACCGGCCGTGAGGTCGCCAGCGTGAAATGCAGCGTCAGCACGCCGTTCTCATAGGCGAGCCAGTAATCCGTGGCCTTCTTCGCCATCGGGATCTGCTGGTCACCGATCTTCAGCGAGGTGAAATATTTGAAGTCGGCGAGGGAATCGACGTTGATCTGCGCCAGCGGCTGCAACGAAGCCCTGGTGTACTTCCCCTTGTCGTCATAGCCCTGAACCGCATAGGCGGAGAAGGCGTCGTCGAAGCGCCAGATGCTTTTCAGCCCCGTCACCTGGCCCTGCTTGTCGAAGACGACGACCTCCTGCACGTCGGTGAGGACGTGCGGATGGGCTTCGGCCGTTCCCCCCAGCGCCGAAAGCCCGACGAGCGCCGCGAGAGCGTGAGGCCAATATCGCATCCCGTTGCTGCTCCTGTCCTGGCCACGTCCTGCCGTCGAGGATTCGGGCGCCGTCGCTTCATCGGGCATTGTCGACGACGAGGGCATGAAGATGGCGAAGGACCGTCTTCATGCCGTCCGAGGTCACGGCAACGCGTCGCCGGGATCGAGCGCCGGAGCCGCATCGGTCGCCGTGAAAGGGGTGGCCGGCACCTGCGCCGGGTTCCGCCTCAGCCAGACCACGCGGAACAGCGAGGCGGCGAGATAGATCAAACCGGCGAGAGCGGTGATCCAGAAGCTCGTCGGCCAGTCCGTGTAAAAGGCCAGCGTGATGCCGCCCCAGGCTTCCGCCAGCGCGAAGACGACGGAGAGGAGAACGGCAAGCGGCAGCCGCGTCGTCATCTGGTTGGCGGCGGCGGCCGGTCCGACCAGCAGGGTAAAGACCAGCAGGATGCCGACGATCTCGGAACTCGCGGCGACGGCCAGCGCGGTCACCGCCAGGAAGAGCGTGCCGACCAGCCGCAGCGACACGCCGCGCGCTTCCGCCAGTTCCGGCTGCAGGGTCGCGAACAGCAACGGCCGGGCGAGGACCGCGAGCGCGGCGAGGCAGAGCAGGCCGAGACCGGAAAGCGCCCAGAGCGTGGAGGCGGAAACCGCGAGGATATTGCCGAAGAGCAGCGACGTCGCCTGCGTCGCATAGGCCGTGTAGAAATGCAGGAACAGGAGGCCGAAGCCCAGCGACAGCGCCAGGATCATGCCGACCGCCACGTCCCGGCCGGAAAGCCGCTCGCCCATGAGGCCCATGCCGATCCCGGCGATCAGCGTGAAGCCGACCAGCCCGGCAAGCGGCGAGACGCCAACGAGCACCGCGCCCGTCGCGCCGGCAAAACCCACATGCGACAGCGCATGGCCGGCAAAGGTCTGGCCGCGCAGCACGAGGAAATAGCCGACGACGCCGACGACCACGGCGACGATCGCGCTTGCCGCGAAGGCGCGCAGCATGAAGTCGTATTCAAACATGGGAGCGCCCCTCCCCGCGCGGCCCCGCCGCCTGGGCCCGCACGTAGGGACCATGGCCGCGACCGCCACCAAGATCGTGGCCATGCCCATGATCGTGGCCATGGCAGTCGCGCTCGAGGCTGTGCGCACCCGCCATCACGAAGATCCGGCCGTCCACGCGCACCACGTCGATCGGCGCGCCATAGAGGCGGGACAGCGTCGGCCCGGTGATCACCTCGTCCACGCCGCCCAGCGCCGCGTCGCCGCCGCCGAGATAAAGCACGCGGTCGATGACGCCGATCAGCGGGTTGATCTCGTGCGCGGTGAAAAGCACGGTCAGGCCGTGGTCGCGCTGCAGTTCCTTCACCAGCGACACCACGGCATGCTGATGGTTGATGTCGAGGCTCGCCAGCGGTTCGTCCAGGAGCAGGATCTCCGGCCTGCCGAGCAGCGCCTGCGCCATGAGCAGGCGCTGGCGCTCGCCGCCGGAGAGTTCGTTGAGCGGCCGGCGGGCGAGATCGCGCGCGCCGACCATGTCCAGCACGCCGTCGACCTGCCGACGTGCCTCGGCGCCCAGCAGCGGTAGTCCCCAGCGCTCGCCCCGGGCGGCGCTGGCGACGAAGTCCCAGCCGCTGACCCGCACGGCGCCCAGCGTGGCGCGGATCTGCGGCATGTAGCCGATGGCGATGTTGCCCCGTTCCGCCGGCCGGCCCAGGATGCGGATCGAGCCGGCGGAAGGCCGAACGAGCCCCAGCAGGGCCCGCATCAGCGTCGTCTTGCCCGCCCCGTTGGAGCCGAGCACGCCGACGAACTCGCCGCGCCCGATGGCAAGGCTCACATCCCGCAGGATCGCCCGGCCACCGAGTTGCAGGCCGAGCCTGTCGAGCACAACGGCTTCGGTCATTGCGGGTTCGCTTTCAGGGCCTGCTCCAGCGCATCAAGCCGCCCCGCCATCCAGTTCTGGTAGGAGAGACCCGACGGCTCGGTCTCCGTGACGCCCACGACGGGGATCCCCGACGTTTTGGCAAGATCGAGAAGCGAGGAGGTCATCTGGTCGGAAACCTGATCGTTGTAGATCAGCGCCCGGACCTTCCTGCCCTTCAGATCGTCCTGGAAGGCCGCGAGATCGGAGGCGCTCGGCTCGGTCTCGTTCATCACCGACATCTGGAAACGGGCGTTGCGCATCTCAAGTCCAAGCTCTTCGGCCATGTAGCCGAAGACGGGCTCCGTCGCGGTCACCGGTACTCCGGCGAAACGGGCCTTCATCGTGCCGATCCGCGAATCCAGCGCTTCCACCGCGCCGTCGAATTCCTCGGCCCGCTTGCGGAACGCCGCCTCGTGCGAGGGATCGAGCCTGACGAAGGCATCGGCCAGCGCCGCCGCCGTCTTGCGCACGGCATCGACTTCGTACCAGAGATGCGGATTGTCGCCGGTCTTGTGGCCGGAAAGGTCGGCCACGATCAGCATCGCCCGGCCGCTCCTGCCCTTGTTCGCGGCCACCAGCTTGTCCATCCAGGGATCGTAATCCGCGCCGTTATAGACCACGACGTCGGCGCCGCTCAGCGCACGCGCGGTGGAGGGGCTCGTCTCGAAGAGATGTGGATCCTGATCCGGATTGCTCAGGATGCTTGTCACCTCCACGTCCGAGCCGCCGACCTGCCGGGCGATGTCGCCATAGACGCTTTCGGCCGCCACGACCTGCAGGGGCTTGGCCATCGCCAGGCCGGTGAAACAGGCCAGCAGCGGCACGGCGCAGGCAAGGGTGAGAATTCGCTTCATCGGGACCTCTGGCTCACTCGGTTCCTTGGCGGAGGCGAGCTCCCCTGCGGCTGCAGACGCGCCCGATCTCCGAGACCAGCGACGTACCCGTTATGTTATAACAATGCAACCCGGCACATGCGGGTCCGCTATTTGATGATCCCGCAGGCGATGCGCGCGCCGGACTTGCCGTCCGGGTCGGAGCTGTAATCGTCGGCATCGGCGGTGATCACGATGGCCGATCCGTCATCGTCGAACAGCGTGCCGTCCTCGTCCTCGTCCAGCGACACCGTCGGGGCGAGGCTTTCCACGGTCAGCGCGCCGCTTTCCGGGACATGGATATTCGGCAGGTCGCCCGCTTCCGGTCCATCCTCAGACATGAAGCCGTGCGAGGCGTTGTCCGGGTTGTAGATGGCGCCGGCGGAGGAGAAGGGCGCGTCGCACTTGCCGGTCGCGTGAATGTGAACGCCGTGCGCGCCTGCCGGCAGACCCTTGAGCTCCATCTTCAGGAGGACGCCCCCGGTCGTGTCCGTCAGCGTGACCGTGCCGTAGTCCTCGCCGTGCAGCCCGCGGATGGCCGCGCTGGCGGTGTCCTTGGCCGAGGCGCAGGCTGGCGCCAGGAGACCGGCGGCGGCGAAACCTGCGAGCAGGAGTTTCTTCATGCACGTCCCTCTTTCAGCGTTTGCGTGACCCGATCGATGGCCTTCTACCATTCCGATGGCGGCATGACCATCAAGCGACCACTTTTGCAGGTAAAGCAAAGGGCATGAACGGGTTCCCCTGCACACCAGCGCGGCGAGACTTCCATCCCGTGGCGGCTTCCCCGGCCGGCGCCCTTCCCTTGCCGGAAACCGGCTGCGGCCTTACCAAAGCCTTCAGCAAGACTCTTCTTGCGGACGCAAGGGACGCGGGGCAACGCCGGTTTGTTCAAGCCTGGTCTTCGGTTCAAGGTGGCTTGCCGATGCAAGATGGCTTGGCGGTTCATGGTTGATCGGCGGCCGGTGAGCGATGCACTGCGGCGGGTCGCCACCGGCTGGCCGGGCAAGGCCTTCGTCCTGCTGGTCGCGACCCTGTTCGCGGGGTGGGGACTGATCGCCGTCTTTATCGGGCATTCCGCCGCGATCGCCACCGTCGGCGGGGAGAGGGTCAGCGCCCGCCAGTTCGATTATCTCCTGCAGCAGCGTACCAGTCGCCTCTCCCACCTACCCGGCCGTCCGGCAGATCTCGATCCTTCCGACCTGTCGCGGCAGACGCTGCACGAACTGGTGACGCGGGCGGCGCTCGCCGACGAGGCGCAGCGGCTCCGTCTTGGCGTCTCGGATGATATCCTCGGCCGGTTCCTGGCGGCCAACCCCGCCTTTCGCGGGATGACGGGATCCTTTGATGCCGGCATCTTCCAGAGCGCGCTCGGCAATGCGGGCCTGAGCAGCGGCGATTATTTCCGGGCGCTGAACTCGCAGCTGGTGACGGGCCAGCTCACCAGCGCCGTCCTGGCCGGCCCCTCCGCGCCGCACCTCCTCGCCGACGCCCTCTACAAATACAGCAAGGAAGAGCGGAACCTCTCCTACGTGCTGGTCGGGCCGGCTGCCCTGGCGCCCTTCCCCGACCCCGACGATTCCGTCCTGCAAGCTTTCCTCGACAGCCACAAAACGGCTTTCGAGGCGCCGGAAACCCGGACGTGCGGCCTCGTCGTGCTGGATCCGGACCAGTTGGTGAAGCCGCAGGCGATCAGCGACGAGGAAGTCGCAGCCGCCTACCAGGCGCGCAAGACCGAGTTCACCCGGCCGGAGCGCCGCTCCGTACAGCGCATTCCCTTCGGCAGCTCGGCGGAAGCGGAAGCCGCGATCAAGAGCCTCAGGAGCGGGCGAAGCTTCGAGGAGATCGCCCGCGACCAGGGGGTTTCGGGTCCGAGCCTGGAACTCGGCTTCATCCCGAAATCCGGGCTCGACGATCCGGCCATCGCCGATGCGGCGTTCTCGGCGAAGGCGAACAAGCCGGTCCTCGTCCCCAACGGCCGGTTTGGCCCCGTCGTCATCCGCGTCACCGCGATCCAGCCGGAGCGCGTGCTGCCGATCGCCCAGGCCACGCTGCGGCTGCGCGCCCAGATCGCGCGCACCAAGGGCCGCAACATGATCTCCGAGCTTCGCGGGAAGATCGAGGCGGGCGAGGCTGCCGGGCAGTCGCTGGAAACGATCGCGCAAACCCTCTCGCTGGATTACCGGGTGCTCGGCCTGCAGCGCGACGGCTCCGCCCCGAGCGGCACGCCGCAGGACCTGCCGGGCGGCCGGGATCTCGTTCAGGCCGTCTTCGCCGCCAAGCCCGGCGACCACCCCGATCCGCTGCGCCTTCGCCAGAGCGGCTACGCCTTCTACGAAGCCCTGATGCAGCAGGACAAGTTCGTCTATTATCAGGTGCTTTCCAGCACGCCGGCGCACCAGCAGGGGCTGACAGAGGCGCATGACCGCGTTTTGACCGCCTGGCGCCAGCAGGAAAACCAGAAGCGCGTGGCGGAGCGGGCGAGGCAGCTTCTCCAGCAGCTCGCATCGGGCCGGGCGCTGGATGCGGTGGCTTCGGAGATCGGCGCGGAGGTGAAGACGGCCGACCACCTGCGGCGCGGATCGCATCCCGGCGAGCTCACCCCGGAGGCGGTCTCCAAGGGGTTCATCGGTCCGCGCGGCACGGTCGCGCTGGCGAACGGCCCGCATCCCGAGACCCGCACCCTTCTCCGGGTCGACGAGGTGAACTGGCCGGAAATGGCCGACGATCCGGCGGAAGCGCGTGCGGTGAACCGGCAGCTCGCCCGAGAGATCCGCGCCGACCTCCTGCATGTCTATCGCGAGCGGCTGGCGGAGGACCGACCGGTCCGCCTGAACCAGGTCGCGATCGACGAAACGGCCGCCCGCATCCAGAGCGCCTCCGCCCTGCCCTGACCCTTCTGCCGGGCTGAAGGGCGGCTCCCGATTTCCGTTAGTTGGATATGGAACCATTCCAATCTGGTGGAATTAGCCGCTCATCCACCATAGGAAGAGCCTGGACATGAGCGAAACGGTGAAGCGTCCCCCCGCCAACGCTACGAGCCCCGCGAACGCCGCGAGCCCCGTCGACGCCACGAGCAAGGACCGCGACCTGCAGCGCGACCTTGTCGATCCCGGCGAGCGCATGACCACCAACCAGGGACTGCTCGTCAGCGACGACCAGAACTCGCTGAAGGCGGGCCTGCGCGGCCCGACCCTCATGGAAGACTTCCACTTCCGCGAGAAAATGACGCATTTCGACCATGAGCGCATTCCCGAACGCGTTGTGCATGCGCGCGGTGTCGCGGCACACGGCTACTTCGAGTCCTACGGCTCCGCGACGGACATAACCCAGGCTGGCCTCTTCTCGGAGAAGGGCAAGCAGACGCCGATGTTCATCCGCTTCTCCACCGTGGCGGGCTCGCGCGGCTCGGCCGACACGCCCCGCGACGTGCGCGGTTTCGCCATGAAGTTCTATACCGACGAGGGTGTCTGGGATCTCGTCGGCAACAACATCCCGATCTTCTTCATCCAGGACGCGATCAAGTTCCCGGATCTCATCCATGCGGTGAAACCGGAGCCGCATAACGAGATCCCGCAGGCCCAGTCAGCCCACGATACCTTCTGGGATTTCGCCTCGCTGACGCCCGAGATCACGCACATGCTGATGTGGGTGATGTCCGACCGCGCGCTGCCGCGCTCGCTTGCCACCATGCAGGGCTTTGGCATCCACACGTTCCGCTTCGTCACGGCGGAGGGAGTGTCGTCCTTCGTCAAGTTCCACCTGAAGCCCAAGAAGGGCATTCACTCGCTGGTCTGGGATGAGGCGCAGAAGATCGCGGGCAAGGACCCCGACTTCAATCGCCGTGACCTGTTCGACGCGATCGAGCGCGGCGACTACCCGGAATGGGAATTCGGCGTGCAGGTGGTGCCGGAAGAAGACGAGATGAAGTTCGACTTCGACATCCTGGATCCGACCAAGATCATCCCGGAGGAGGACGTGCCGGTTCGCATGCTCGGCAAGATCGTGCTCAACCGCAACGTGGACAATTACTTCGCCGAAACCGAGCAGGTCGCCTTCCATCCCGGCCACGTGGTGCCCGGCATCGACTTCTCCAACGACCCGCTGCTGCAGGGCCGGCTCTTCTCCTATATCGACACGCAGCTTCGTCGCGTCGGACCGAACTTCGCGGAACTGCCGATCAACCGGCCGGTCTGCCCGGTCCATAACAACCAGCGCGACGCGATGGCGCGGCAGACGATCAACAAGGGCCGCGTTTCCTACTTCCCGAACTCGCTGGGCAACGGCTGCCCGGCGCATTCACCGGAAGGCATGAAGGCCTTCGTCAGCTATGCCGAGAAGATCGACGGCGTGAAGATTCGCCAGCGCAGCCCGAGCTTCGGCGATCATTTCAGCCAGGCGACCTTGTTCTGGAACAGCATGGCGACATGGGAGAAGGACCACATCGTGGCCGCAATCTCCTTCGAGCTGAACATGGTGGAGACCAAGGCGATCCAGGAACGCGTGGTCAACGAGCTCCTCGCCAATGTCGACGGCGAACTGGCGAGCCGCGTCGCCAAGCATATCGGCCTCCAGGTTACCGCTGCGTCCAAGCCGAACCATGGCAAGTCCTCACCGGCGCTGAGCATGGACAAGCCGGCCGATGCGATCACCGGCCGCAAGGTCGCGATCCTCGCCGCCGACGGCGTCGATGCAGACCAGGTCACCGGCCTCAAGAAGAAGCTTCTCGCCGAGGGCGCGCTGGCCGAGGTCATCGCCAAGACCAACGGCACCATCAAGGGCCGGAACGGCGAGGCCGTGGCCGTGGACCGCGCGGCTCCGAACGCCGCTTCCGTGATCTACGACGCCGTCTTTGTTCCCGGCGGCGCGGAAAGCGCCGCAACGGTCGCCAAGATGGGTGCGGCGATCCACTTCCTGAACGAGGCCTACGCCCATGGCAAGCCGATCGCGGCGATGGGTGAAGGCGTGGAAGTGCTGGGCAAGACGGCGATCGAGGGGCTCTCCTCTTCCGCCAGCTCCGTCACCAGCGACAAGGGTCTGATCGTGGCGCCCGGCTCGGCCGGGGTTTCCGGCGTCTTCGATGCGCTGAAGGAAGCCATGAAGCAGCACCGCTTCTTCGACCGGGACGTCGCCTCCATCCCGGCCTGAGCGCAGCCGGAACCGACACGGGAGGCGGCACGCGCTGCCGCCTCTCTTCGTTGGCAATGTCAGCCCTCGGCCAGCGCCTTCAGCGCCCGGAGATCCCGCTCGACCCAGCCGGCGTCTTCCGAGAATTTCGCATCGCTCATGCCGGGCTGGCGGAGCAAGGTGAGCATCGCTTGCGCGCCGCTTCCGTTCTCCACGATGCGCAGCGGCACATAGACGATGCGGCCCGCGCCGATGTCCACCCAGTGATCCATGATGCCGAACGCGTTGTGGGGAGAGAAGCGGATCCGCACCGGCCCTTCCGGCCCCTGCGCCGTCCAGCCGTCGCCGTCCGGCCGTAACCCCGCCTCGCTCAGACCCGACGCCCAGCGAGGGAAGAATTCCGGCCGCCACGCCATATCGTAGACGTCGCGCCAGTTTCGCGCGATGAAAACCCCGATCGTTCTGGCCTCGTCCATGTCGCTTCCCCCTCCATACGGCCACCGGAAGCGGCCGTCCCGCAATTTGCGCTCAGGGGAAAAGTCCTGTATAGGGGCGCCAGTGTCGGCACCCTTGGAGGCCGCGCTGGAAGCCGCATGTGCGGCTTTTTTCATTCCAATCAGGAGAACTGACCATGAGCGAAGTTACCCAGCTCAAGGCTGAGGCTCGCGACGGAGTTGGCAAGGGGGCCTCTCGCGCCGTTCGCCGTGCGAACAAAGTCCCGGCCATCATCTATGGTGACAAGAAGACCCCGCTCGCCATCTCGCTTCCCCAGAAGGAAGTGACGATGAAGCTGCATGCCGGCGGTTTCCTCACCCACATCATCGAGATCGAAGTCGGCGGCGAAGCCATCCGCGTGATCCCGAAGGACTATCAGCTGGATCCGATCAAGGACACGCTGATGCACATCGACTTCCTGCGCATCGCCGAAGGCGCCACGCTGGTCGTCGAAGTGCCCGTGCACTTCGTCAACGATGAGAAGTCCCCCGGCATCAAGCGCGGCGGCGTCCTCAACATCGTCCGCCACCACCTGGAGCTCATCGTTCCCGTCGACGCGATTCCGGAATCCATCACCGTGGATCTCGCCGGCCATGACGTTGGCGACAGCATTCACGTCTCCGCCGTGAACCTGCCGGAAGGCGTGCGCCCGACGATCTCCGATCGCGACTTCACGATCGCCACGATCGCCGCTCCGGCCGCGCTGACCTCGGAAGAGAACGCCGCGGGTGCAGCTGAGACGACCGAAGGCGAGAGCGAGGCGTAAGCCTCCCGCCGGACATTACGGAGCCTGCCATGCTGCTGATCGTCGGTCTCGGCAATCCCGGAACGCGATACCAGAACAACAGGCACAATATCGGCTTCATGGCGGCGGACGAGATCGTTCGCCGCCATGGCTTTTCCCCATGGCGCAGCCGTTTCGACGGCGAGGTCTCGGAAGGCGTTTTGGGTGGCGAGAAGGCGATCGTCCTCAAGCCCTCCACCTTCATGAACGAGAGCGGCCGGTCCGTTGGCCAGGCGATGCGCTTCTTCAAGATCACGCCCGCCGACATCGCCGTGATGCACGACGAACTGGATCTCGCCGCCGGCAAGTTCCGGGTCAAGACCGGGGGCGGCAATGGCGGCCATAACGGTCTTCGCTCCATCGACGCCCATATCGGCAAGGATTACCGCCGCCTGCGCCTCGGTATCGGCCATCCCGGCCACAAGGAGCTCGTCCTCGGCCATGTGCTGGGCGATTTTTCCAAGGCGGACGGAAGCTGGCTGGAGCCCCTGCTGCGCTCCATCGCCGACCACGCGCCCATGCTGGCGGAAGGCGCGGATGCCGATTCGCGCTTCATGAACCGCGTCCATCTCGACGTGGAAGGCGGCGCGTCTTCGGGCTCCAGGGACGGCAAGGCGGCGGAAAAGCCGAAGCGGGAAGCCCCCTCGCCCGCCCCGGTGCCCGCCACCACCGATAACCGTCCGAAGCCCGGCGCTTTCGTGCGCGCCGACCCGCAGAAGGCGTCCGAGTCGCGGGGCGGAGCGCTGGCGGACGGCCTGAAGAAGCTTCTCGGGCGCGACTGACTTATCAGCTGCCGGAAGGCAGCATCTCCGGCCCGCTCGGGAGCCGGCACTTCTTTTCAAAGGCGCGGATTTCGTCCAGACGGATGTCCGGCCAGCCGTTCAGGGATCAGGGTTCATGGGTTTTCGTTGCGGTATCGTGGGACTTCCGAATGTCGGCAAGTCCACTCTCTTCAACGCGCTGACGCGCACGGCGGCGGCGCAGGCGGCGAACTATCCCTTCTGCACGATCGAGCCGAACACCGGCGAGGTCGCCGTTCCCGATCCGCGCCTTAAGGAACTCGCCAAGATCGCGAAATCCGGCAACATCATCCCGACGCGGCTGACCTTCGTCGACATCGCCGGCCTGGTGCGCGGCGCTTCCAAGGGTGAAGGCCTCGGCAACCAGTTCCTCGCCAATATCCGTGAGGTGGATGCCATCGCCCACGTGCTGCGCTGCTTCGTGGATGAGGACATCACCCATGTTGAAGGCAAGATCGACCCGATCGCCGATGCCGACACGGTGGAAACCGAGCTCATGCTCTCCGATCTCGACAGCCTGGAGCGCCGCCTCCCCGCGCTGAAGAAGAAGGCCGCCGCCAAGGACAAGGAAGCCGCCGCGATCGCGCCGATCATGGAGAAGGCGCTGGAGCTGCTGCAGAACGGCAAGCCTGTCCGCGCCATGCTGGCCGATTGCTCGCCGGATGATCGCGTCATCCTTGACGGCCTGAACCTCCTGACATCCAAGCCGGTTCTTTACGTCTGCAACGTCGCCGAAGAAGACGCCGCGACGGGCAATGCGGAAAGCGAGCGCGTTCGCGCCAAGGCGGAAGCGGAAGGCGCTGGCTTCGTCGTCATCTCCGCCGCCATCGAAGCCGAGATCGCCCAGCTTTCCGACGAGGAAGAGGCGGAGTTCATGGAGACGATCGGCCTTGAGGAGCCCGGCCTCGACCGGCTGATCCGCGCCGGCTACGATCTCCTGCACCTCATCACCTATTTCACCGTCGGCCCCAAGGAAGCACGCGCCTGGACGATCCTGAAGGGCACCAAGGCGCCCGCGGCTGCTGGCGTCATCCACACGGATTTCGAGCGCGGGTTCATTCGCGCCTTCACGATCGGCTACGAGGATTACATCGCGCTCGGCGGTGAAGTCGGCGCGAAGGAAGCGGGCAAGGCCCGGGACGAGGGCAAGGAATATGTCGTGCGCGACGGCGACGTCCTGCACTTCCGCTTCAATACCTGATCCGGCCAGTCACGCGAAAGCGGCCGCCCTGTTCGCGGCCGCTTCCAGTCCCGCCTACATCGGCGGCTTGACGCCGTCATGCTCCACCGCCACCCGGTTGGCGGAGATCGCGCCATCCGCCGCCGCTTTCGCCACGACGAAGACGGCCTTGCCCGGCATCAGCATGTCGGGCGTGCCGGGCTCGAAGGTAACGACCGGGGCATCCTCCGGCACATCGAGGCTGACGCTGCCGCCCTTGTAGGTGAGCGCCAGTGTCCGTCCGGTCGGCGCGGCATCGACCTTGGCGACGGTGGCGTTGGTCATGCTGCTGTTCGGGCCCGCGTCCCAGCCATAATGCCCCTCGCCGGTGCCCCGGGCGCTTTCCGGGAAGACCGTGACTTCCATCGCTTCCAGCTTGCCATCGGGTCCCTTCTTGGCGGCCGAGCCGATGAAATCGCCCGACTTGATGTCGGCTAGGTTGAACTTCTTGACCGCCGACACAGTGAAGCCGGGCGCCAGTTTGATCTGGACGTCCTTGCCCTCGCGTGTCTTCACCGTCAGCGTCTGCCCGGAAAACTCGCCAATGGTGCCGCGAATGCGGGTCGGAGCAGCGTCCTGCGCGAAGGCCGCCATGGGAACCGCCACGAGGGCGGCCGGGAGGAGCGAGCCGATGAGACCCGCGCGCAGCAGCGCCGGGCGGAAGAGAGCGAACGACATGGTGAACACCTGAAGCGGTTGCGAAAGCCGTCACCCACCAGACGGGTACGGAGAACGGCTCTTCGCCGCGACAGTTCCGGCCTCGGTTCCGCAGTCCGGCGTCTATTTCGCCGGGGGCGTCCAGGGCTCCAGCGCCTCGATCTTCTTCCGCCGCTTCTCGTCCGCCGGAAGCTTGTAGTCGCCGTTGAAGGGGGCCGACTCGAAGGAGCCGTAGACCGGATTGGCGAGCATCAGCCAGTCATGCCCGAAATGAGCCTGCATGGACCGGAAAGCCTTCAGCCGGTCCTCGTCGCTGCCGCGAAAATTGTCGGTAAAGTCGCCGAAATTGTCGCCGAGCAGCAGCAGTACGCGGTAATCCCTGGCGACGAAGGCACGGCGCGACCCCTTGGCGGAGCCCCAGTTCGGCTGCTCCTTCGACATCAGGAACGTGTCGACATTCCCGCCCATCGGAAAGCCGAGCGCTTCCATGTTCTTGCGCGTCGCGTCTTCCTGATCGGCCTCGCGATTGCTGACGTAGAACACCTTGACGCCCCTGGAATCGGCGTAGCGGGTGAACTCCACCGCGCCCGGCACGGCGAGCGCCTTTTCCGCCCTGGTCCATGTATCCCAGGTCTTGGAGCTGTAATCCGCGCCTGAGGTGATCAATCCGGCCTCATAGGCGGAATTGTCGACCACGGTTTCGTCGGCATCGAGGATGATCGCGGGCGGCAGGTTTCCGTAATCGCCGCTCTGCTCGGTCGCCGCGGTCCATTTCTTGTCCGCCAGCGCCTCGTCCAGCCGCACCTTCGCCAGCGCGTAGACCGCCAACGAATTCGCCTTGTACTCCACCGATTTCTGCATCCAGAGCTCGGCATTCAGGAGATCGTTCTGAGGAACGGTGTCGGCCGCGGCCGCCACTCCCGGCAACGAACCGAACGCGAAGGCCGTCGCGGAGACGTATGCGGCGAGGTACGGACGAATGCGAGGCAGACGCGGCATGGGAGGTTCCTTGTTCACTGCGCCCATCCGACCATAGATCGCCGGACACGCCAAGCCGAGGCCGCACCGTCCGGCGACGAGGCGCTTCAGTCGCCGGGGAACTCCACCAGCGTGCGCACGGGAACGTTCAGCGCTTCCAGCTTGGCGGCGCCGCCCAGATCGGGCAGGTTGATGACGAAGACGGCGGCGACCACGTTCGCGCCGATCTGCTGCAGGAGCTTCACCGCCGCCTCGGCCGTGCCACCGGTGGCGATGAGGTCGTCGATCAGGATCACCTTTTCGCCGGGCTCGATGGCGTCGCGGTGCATCTCCATCTCGTCCACCCCGTATTCCAGCGAATAGGCGATGCGGACGGTGTCGTAGGGCAGCTTGCCCTTCTTGCGGATCGGCGCGAAGCCGGCGCGGAGCTGGTGCGCGACCGCGCCGCCGAGGATGAAGCCGCGCGCCTCGATCCCCGCGACCTTGTCGATGCCGGCACCCACCCAGGGCGCCACGAGCTCGTCCACGGTCCGGCGAAAGACCGGGGCGTTTCCGAGCATGGTCGTGATGTCGCGAAACACGACGCCGGGCTTGGGATAATTCGGGATCGTCCTGATCGCAGCATCGAGCTCGGAGGCAATATCCGCCATTCCGTCAATCTCCTGTCGGGCCGGAGACCCGCTTGTCGTGTCAGTAAAGGGTGCGCACCGGCCTCGATGTCGCGACTTGGGTGCATCTTTGGCAAGCCGACGGCTGTCACGCAAGCACCTCCGGCCGAACGGCCGATGCGGCTCCGGCGGATCTAGCGGGAGAGCACGCGGCCGGCGACCGCGTCGAGCTTCGCCATCAATCCCGGATCGCGCGCCCCCGGCGCCGTCATGATGGCGTGATCGAGCGCGCGGTCGGAGCCGACGGGGCAAGGCTCGTGCTCGCGGGGGAAGTCACGCGCGAGGCGGGCGACGAGGCGCTGCACCCGGGCGGTGTTCTCGCCCATGACGCGGATCACCTGCGACACGTCCACCGCGCCGTGATCGGGATGCCAGCAATCGTAGTCCGTCACCATGGCGATCGTCGCGTAGCAGATCTCCGCTTCCCGGGCGAGCTTGGCCTCCGGCATGTTGGTCATGCCGATGACGTCGCAGCCCCAGGTCCGGTAGAGTTCGCTTTCCGCGCGCGAGGAGAATTGCGGTCCCTCCATCACGAGGTAGGTGCCTCCGCGCCGGCAGGAGATATCTTCCGCCGCGCCCGCCGCCGCGATCCGGGCGGCGAGGCCGGGGCTGACCGGATCGGCCATGGAGACGTGGGCCACGAGCCCGGTGCCGAAGAAGCTCTTCTCGCGGGCGAAGGTGCGGTCGATGAACTGGTCCACCAGCACGAAATCGCCGGGCGCCAGTTCCTCCTTCAGCGAGCCGACGGCCGAAACGGAAACGATGTCGGTCACCCCTGCCCGCTTCATCGCGTCGATGTTGGCGCGGTAATCGATGCCGGACGGCGAGATGCGGTGACCGCGCCCGTGACGCGGCAGAAAGCGCAGCGGCATGCCGTCGAGTTCGGCAAAGAGGATCGCGTCGGACGGTTCGCCCCAGGGCGTCCCGACCTGCCGCCACTCCGTCTTCTCCAGCCCCGGCAGATCGTAGAGCCCCGAACCGCCGATGATGCCGAGAACCGCCTGTGTCATCCTTGCCTCCAGCGCAAACGAAAAGGGCCCCCGAAGGGGCCCTCGATGAGCTCGCCGGCCGCTCAGTGCGGCGTGTTCGCCCAGACCCGGCGCTTGGTGTAGCCGACGAGGCCGGCGAAGACGATCAGGAAAACCATGACCGTCAGGCCCATCCGCTTGCGCTCCACAAGATGCGGCTCGGCCGCCCACATCAGGAAAGCCGATACGTCCCGCGCATATTGGTCGACCGTCTGCGGCACGTCGTTGGTCTTGTCGTCGTCGCCGTTCTGCGGGAAATCGACGGCTCCATCGGCCAGCGGCGGCGGCATGGCGAGCGCGTCGCTGGCGATGAAATAGGGATTGTAGTGCAGCCCCTCGCGCACCTGCACGCCGGCCGGCGGATCCTGGAAGCCCGTCAGCAGCGAATAGATGTAATCCGGCCCGGCGGATTCCTCGTACTGCGTGAAGACGTCGAAGACGAACCAGGGAAAGCCGCGTTCCGGCCCGCGCGCCTTGGCCAGCAGCGAAAGGTCCGGCGGCAGTGCCCCGCCATTGGCCGAGCGCGCCGCCTGCTCGTTGGGGAACGGCGCGGGCAAGTGGTCGGACGGACGGCCGGGGCGCTCGAACATGTCACCCTGGTCGTTGGGCCCGTCCTGGATCTTGTACTCCGCCGCCAGCGACTTCACCTGCTCGGCGGAGAAGCCGAGCCCGTCCTGGTCGCCGAGGTTGCGGAAGGCCACGAGGTTCAGCGAATGGCAGTTCGAGCAGACGTCGTGATAGATCTTGAAGCCGCGCTGCAACTGCTGCTTGTCGAACGAGCCGAACGGGCCGGAGAAGCTCCAGCTGAGCTCGTGCGGCTCCTTCAGGGGATAATGCGGCGTCGCGTTGGCAGGCTGATCGGCGGCGCAGGCCGCAGAACTCGCCATGCCGACGGCGAACAGGGCCGCGGTCAGGCGGCACAACATTCCGGACATCTGCCCCTCAGCGTTCTTGAACCGCATGTCAGCCGCCGACCTTCGTGTTGGAGACCGTGCGCTCCGGCAAGGCGAGGCCTCGCCCGTGCTTCTCCAGCACCGCTTCCGTGATCGAGGCGGGGCGCGGCTTCGGCGTCTCAAGCAGGCCGAGCAGCGGAACGATGACCAGGAAATGGATGAAGTAATACGCGGTGAGGATCCGCCCGACGATGATGAAGCCGCCGGCGGGAGGCTGGGAGCCGATATAGCCGAGGCCGATCGAGACCAGCACGTGGATCCAGAAAAACTGGCGGTAAAGCGGGCGATAGACCGCGGAGCGCACCTTGGAGGTGTCGAGCCACGGCATCAGCGCCAGCATCACGATCGCCCCGAACATGGCGATGACGCCGCCGAGCTTGGACGGGATCGAGCGCAGGATCGCGTAGAACGGCAGGAAGTACCATTCCGGCACGATCTCCGACGGGGTCGCGAGCGGGTTCGCCTGGATGTAGTTGTCGGAATGGCCGAGATAGTTCGGCACGTAGAACAGGAAGTAGGCGAACACGATCATGAACACGACCATGCCCAGCGCGTCCTTGATGGTCGCGTGCGGCGTGAAGGGCACCGCGTCCTGCTTGGCCTTGATGTTGATGCCGGTCGGATTGGTCTGGCCGACCACGTGCAGCGCCCAGACATGCAGCACCACGACGCCGGCGATCATGAACGGCAGCAGGTAATGCAGGGCGAAGAAGCGGTTCAGCGTCGGGCTGCCGACGGCGAAACCGCCCCACAGCCACGTCACGATGGCGCTGCCGACCAGTGGGATCGCCGAAAACAGGTTGGTGATGACGGTGGCACCCCAGAAGCTCATCTGGCCCCAGGGCAGCACGTAGCCCATGAAGGCCGTGGCCATCATCAGGATGAAGATGATGACGCCGAGGAGCCACAGGATCTCGCGCGGTTCCTTGTAGGAGCCGTAATAGAGGCCGCGGAAGATGTGGACATAGACCGCGATGAAGAACATCGAGGCCCCCGTCGCGTGCATGTAGCGCAAGAGCCAGCCGTAGTTCACGTCGCGCATGATGGCTTCGACGGAGACGAAGGCCATCGTGCCGCTCGGCACGTAATGCATCGCCAGCACCACGCCGGTGATGATCTGGGCCCCCAGCATCATCATCAGAATCGCGCCGAAGGTATAGGCGTAGTTCAGGTTGCGCGGGATGGGATAGGTGACGAAGGAATCCCAGAGCAGACGCGGCAGCGGGAGCCGGGCATCCACCCAGCGCTCGATTCCGGTCCGCGGCTCATAGGTGGAAGTGTGTTCGGCCATGTGTCTGCTGCCCCAGCCTCAGCCAATCCGGACGGTTTTTTCGTTGATGAACTGAAATGGCGGGATCGCCATGTTCTCCGGCGCAGGCCCCTGCCGGATGCGGCCCGCCGTGTCGTATTGCGAACCGTGGCACGGGCAGAACCAGCCGCCATAGGCGCCCTGCTGGCCCAGCGGAATGCAGCCCAGATGCGTGCAGACCTCGATCATCACCAGCCACGCCTCCTTGCCCGGCACGGTGCGATTCTGATCCGTCGCCGGCGCGTCGTCCTTGAGATTGGCGTTGCGCGCGATCGGGTCCTTCAGGTCGCCCAGGGCCACGGCCTTGGCTTCCTGCATTTCCTTGTCGCTGCGATACCGGACGGCGACGGGCTTGCCGCGCCACATCACGGTGATCGACTGCCCCTGCTGGATGGAAGAAACGTCCACCTCGACGGAGCTCAGCGCCAGCGCCGCGGCATCCGGGTTCATCTGGTCGATCAGCGGCCAGGCGAACGATGCCGCGCCGACCACCGCGAAGGCACCGGTGGCGATCAGCAGGAAATCGCGGCGGCTCGGATCGGGAGCGCCTGCCTCTCCCGGCTCGACGTGACGCGAATCGGTCGGGACGGTGATCGGATGCGGGGTCGTGGTGTCGGCCAAGGTTCGCCCTCTCGCGGATCGCAGGCGCCTCGCGTCGCCTGTGCAGGTTCGCGCGGGACCCTCGAGCGCATGGCACCCCAGTCTTTCTTAGATCCCCCGTCTGCCGCTTTTCTCATTGATAAGAAGACCTGTCCAGTCGAGCGGGTACAACAAGGCCACTATGTCGCAAATTTTCAGACATGAGTTGCATTGCAGCAAGAACCCGCGCAGCGGTGAGCTTGGATTTTGTGCAATGCAAAAGAGTTCGGGGAGAGCCGTTTGATCGAGTGCGCTTTATTTCAGCCGGATATTCCGCAGAACACTGGCGCAATCCTGCGTCTCGGCGCCTGCCTGGCCGTGCCTGTCCATGTGATCCGGCCGACCGGCTTCATCCTGTCGGACCAGAAAATGCGGCGCGCGGGCATGGATTACATCGCGATGGCGGCCCTCAGGCAGCATGACGACTGGAATGCCTTCGACGAATGGCGGCGTGCGCACGGCCGGCGGCTCGTCGCGTTAAGCACCAAGGCGGAGCAGCCGCTGCACGATTTCGCATTCCGCGACGGCGACATAATCCTGATGGGCCGCGAATCGGCCGGGCTGCCGGACGACGTTCATGCCGCCTGCGACGCGAGGCTGCGCATTCCCATGCAGTCCGGCGCGCGATCGCTCAACGTCGCCATCTCGGCCGGCATCGCGCTGGCCGAGGCGTTGCGGCAGACCGGTCTCTGGCCGGCCGCAACGCCCTGAACGCGCTCCGATACGGGCGCGGGATCAGACGCGGGTGCGGGAGACCGGCTCCTGCCGCGCCGCGCCGCGCAAGCCGATGCCTAGGGCGAGCCACGCCAATCCGGTGAAGATCAGATCGATCCCGAGGAAGGTGCCCAGCGTGTAGAGGCTGGAAGCCGGCCAGCCGAAGAGGATCATCGCGCCGACCAGAAGGGTGATGATGCCGGAGGCGACAGGCCAGCCCCAGGCGCTGCCCCGCCGCATGCTGGTGCCCAGCACGATGCGGGCGATGCCGGCGGCGATCAGGCCGAACGCGATCAGCAGCGTCAGCACCGAGGAGGCAAGCAGCGGGTTCATCACCGCGAAGATGCCGGCCAGCAGATAGAGCACGCCGATCAGCACCCAGAAGAAGAAGCGGTTCCAGTTCCGCATCCCCATGCCGTGAACGATCTCGGCGAGGCCGGAGAAGATCATCATCCAGCCCACGAGGAGCACGCTCACCACCGTGGCGACAAGGACGCTCCCGAGCGCGACGATCCCGGCGATCAGCATGATGAGGCCGAGGGCGACGAACCAGCCCCAGCGCATTCGCAGGTGCTCGTGTTCCGGCGAAAGCTTTGGCATCAGCATTGAGAAACTCCTGTTGGCTCTCACATTCAATGGACGAGCATCGTTCCCGGTTTCAAGCCCGGCATCAGATCACGATGCAACACCTTGCGTGAGCCGCGACTTTCGCAAGGGAACAGGATGAGTTAAGCGCCAGCATGAGCAAAAATCAGAGCGCCTACCGCCCCGATCTTTCCGCGATGGGGCTGCCCGAAGGCGTGGAAGAGAAGAAGGCGACCGCACGGGCGTGGTTCGAAAGCCTGCGCGACAGGATGTGCGCGGCATTCGAAGCGGCGGAGGACGACCTGCCGCCCGGGCAGGCGCTTTCGGATCAGCCCGCCGGCCGCTTCGTGCGCACGCCGTGGGATCGCGTCGATCACGCGGGCACGCCGGGCGGTGGCGGCGTCATGTCGGTGATGAAGGGCCGCGTCTTCGAAAAGGTCGGCGTTCACGTCTCCACGGTCCATGGCGAGTTCGCGCCGGAGTTTCGCGCGCAGATGCCGGGCGCGGTAGAAGATCCGCGCTTCTGGGCCTCCGGCATTTCGCTGATCGCGCATCCCTGGAACCCGCATGTTCCCGCCGTCCACATGAACACGCGCATGGTGGTGACGACGCGCCAATGGTTCGGCGGCGGCGCGGACCTCACCCCGGTTCTCGACCGGCGGCGCACGCAGGATGACCCGGATTCCATGACCTTCCACCGGGCGATGCAGGCGGCATGCGAGCCGCACGGGCAGGTCGACTACGACCGCTACAAGGACTGGTGCGACGATTATTTCTGGCTGGCGCACCGCAACGAGCCACGCGGCATCGGCGGCATCTTCTTCGATTACCTGCATTCCCGCGACTGGGACGCGGACTTCGCCTTCACCCGCGATGTCGGCGAGGCCTTCCTCCGCGTGTATCCGGAACTGGTGCGGCGGAACTTCGGCCAGCCCTGGACGGAGGCCGAGCGCGACGAGCAGCTGATCCGCCGGGGCCGCTACGTTGAGTTCAACCTGCTCTACGACCGCGGCACGATCTTCGGGCTGCGGACCGGCGGCAACGTCAACTCCATCCTGTCGTCCATGCCGCCTTTGGTGAAGTGGCCATGACGCGGTCTAGCGCCCGTCCGGATGGTCGGCGATGAGCTTCCGATACCCGAAGAAGCTCTCCTTGAGAGTGCGCTTCTGCGTGTCGAAATCCACGCGGACGATGCCGAAGCGCTTGCCGTAGCCAGCCGTCCACTCGAAATTGTCCAGGAGGCTCCAGAGGAAGTAGCCCTGCACGTTCGCGCCTTCCTGCCGCGCCTTCAGCATGGCCTCGACATGGCGGCGAATGTAGTCGGCGCGCAGCGGATCCCGGACGATATCGCCCGCCACCTGCTCGTCCCGCTCGCCGAACCCGGCACCGTTCTCCGTCACCAGCACCGGCGGATTCCCGTACTGGTCGCGAAACCGAAGTAGCAGTTCCGTCAGGTATTCCGGCCGCACCGGCCCGTTGAAGGACGGCACCTTGTCCGGGTTCGTCGAGAGCCAATTGGCGCCGAGCGCGGCATTCGGATCGGCTCGCACATAGGCCGGCGAATAATAGTTCGCGCCGAGAAAATCGGGCGGATTGTCGGAGATCAGCTTCATGTCCGCCGCTGAGGGCTGAAATTCCGGATTGGCCGCCTGATAGGCCTGCAGCACGTCGGGCGGATAACGCCCCTTGTAGATCGCGTCGAGGAACCAGCGGTTCTGCGCCTCGTCCTCCATCGCCGCCGCCTTCCGGTCGGCCGGATCGTCCCCTTGTTCCGGGATCGTCGGCGTGAAATTCAGCGTGATGCCGACGCGGCCGTCGAGCTTCTGGGCATGATAGTCGCGGATCGCCGTGGCGCTGGCGAGCAGGATGTGATGCGCGGCGATCGCCTGCCGGCTGTAGTTCCGCGTGGTCAGGAGGCCGACGCTCGGGTCGCGTTTGACGACGCTCTGCACCGCCGGCTGGATCATGAAGAGATCCACGAAGGGCTCGTTGACGGTGATGAAGGTCTTCACCCGCGAGCCGAATTCCCGGAACAACGTGTCGGCGTAGAGCGCGTACCAGCGCACCGAATCCGGGTTGGCCCAGCCGCCTTTGTCGGCCAGCGCCTGCGGCATGTCCCAATGGTAGATCGTGACGACCGGCTCGATTCCATTGGCGCGGAGATCGTCGATGAACTGGCTGTAATGCTTCAGCCCCGCTTCGTCTGGCGTGCCGGTGCCGTGAGGGAAGATGCGCGACCAGGCGATGGAGAAGCGGAAGGCATTGGTGCCGAGCTTCTTCATCAGCTGGATATCGCCGAGATAGCGCGGGCGGTCGTAGAAATCGTCGGCGACATTGCCCGTCTCGGGGCGGCCCGAGACGGATTGCACGACCTTCACCTGGTTGGTGTAGACGTCCCAGTTCGACAGGCCCTTGCCGTCCGCCTGCCAGCCGCCTTCCACCTGATAGGCGGCCGTCGACGTGCCCCAGAGGAATGGTGTTTCGGCGCGGGCGGACGGGGAAATCAGAAGAGTGGCGAAGGCGGCGGCGACCGAAAGAATGGAAGAACGCAGCATCCCGTGTCCTCAGGCTCCGAGCAGCGTATCCCGGTCAAGTGTGAACTCGCTGTCGATCCAGCGCCGCTCCATCTCCCTGAGACGCTCCCCCATCTCCGGGCCGGGCTTCACGCCTCGCGCCAGCAGGTCCTTGCCCGTGACGGGAAACACCGGCTTCTGCCAGTCCTCCGCCGTGTTCAATTGCCGGCGAAATCCTTCCACGGAAGCCTCGTTACCCTTCGCCCGCTCCGAAGCGAGCGCCAGCTTCAGGCGATCGACCACGCCGTTGCGGCTCGTGCCGTAGAGCTGGCGGGCAAGCTCGGCTTCGGAGAGATCGGGGGCGGCCGTCTCCGCGTCGGCCCAGTCGAGCAGCCGCTCCTGCTCGCCCCGGGAAAGCCGCAGGCGCTGCGCCAGTGCATCGATCCGGGCGCGATGCGGCGGCAGGATCGATTCCAGCCGAAGCAGCGGATCGGCGATCCAGCCTTCCGCCTTTTCCGCCTCGACCATCCCGTGCAGTGCGTCGATGCCCCAGCTTTCCGGCAGAGCGCGCTGCAGCACCTCGGTGGTGCGCATCCACAGCATGGCGCGCGTCGGATCGGGCGCCCCCATGAGGCGCTTCATCTCCGCCCAGATGCGCTCGGCGGAAAGCGTCGCGATGCCGCCCTTCAGCCGCGCGGAAGCCTTCAGGCCCTCCGCATCAGGCCGGCCGTGACCGTACCAGGCGAAGAAGCGGAAGAACCGGAGAATGCGCAGGTAATCCTCGCGGATGCGATCCTCGGCATCGCCGATGAAGCGGATCTGCCGGGCGACGAGGTCGTCGTAGCCGCCGAGCGGATCGAACAGTTCACCGTCGTGATCGCAGTAGAGCGCGTTCATGGTGAAGTCCCGCCGCGCCGCGTCCTCCGCCCAGTCGGTGGTGAAGCGCACCACCGCATGGCGGCCGTCGGTTTCCACGTCGGCGCGCAAGGTCGTCACCTCGAATGGACGGCCGAAGGCCACGACCGTCACCGTGCCATGGTCGAGGCCGGTGGGCACCGCCTTCAGCCCTGCGGCCTCGGCGCGCTTGATCACTTCCTGTGGCGGCAGCACGGTTGCGAGGTCGATATCGGTCACCGGCTCGCCCAGGAGCGCGTTGCGGACGGAGCCGCCGACCACGCGGACGATGCCGGTCGTGCCCAGCGCGAAGAAGACGGCCTGGGTGGAGCGCCAGCCCAGGAACTCGGCATCAGCGAGCGATCGCACCGTGCGTGTTTGCGCAGTCATGAAGAACTTTCCGCTTCTGGATCGAGATAAAGGCGCTCGTAGAGAATGCGCAGGATGCCGGCCGTGATGCCCCAGATGTGCCAGTCCCGATAGGGCATTTCAAAGAAGAACCGCGTCATGCCCTGCCATTCCCGGCTGTTGCGGCGATGGTTGGCGGGGTTCATCAGGAAGGAAAGCGGCACTTCGAAGACGTCGGCCACCTCGTCCGGGTTGAGCGTCAGCGTGAAGCCCGGCCGCACCACCGCCAGCACCGGAGCGATGCGGTAGCCGGAGCCGGTGAGATAATCCGCGGCGAGACCGAGCGGCTCAACGAACTCCGGCGACAGGCCGATCTCCTCCTGCGCCTCGCGCAGCGCCGCCGCCTCCGGCCCCTCGTCCGTCGCGTCGATGCCGCCGCCGGGGAAGGCGATCTGCCCGGCATGGGAGCGCAGGGTCGCGGTGCGGCGGGTCAGCAGGATCGTCGCCTCCGCGCCGCGATCCACCACCGGCACCAGCACGGCGGCAGGCCGACGTTTCATCTCGCGGAACACCGCGTCCCAGCCGGGATTGAAGGAATGGTCGCCCACCGCCTCGCCGCGATCCGCGAGCCTGTCGGCGACGCGGCGGCGGAAGTCGGCGGCCGAAAAGTCTTGCGGGCTCGATGCCTGCGGTCGTTCCCCGGCCTTCGCGGCGCGCGCGATCCCCGCTTCCCGCCGCACGGCCTCCTTTGCGTTCACGTCACCGGCTTCCAAACCTGCACCTTCGCTCGCCTGCCGCTTTTCACCCTGCCCGCGCGCTGACACAATCGGCCACGACAATGAAACGGTCGCACTCAGTTGCCATCGGCGCTACACCTGACGGCACGACCGGGAAATAGGGTACTTCATGAGCGCATTCGAGCCCAGCATCACCGCGGCGGACGCCGCAGTCGAGCATGCGGACCGGATCACCACGACCCTGAAGGCGGCGCGCGCCGCCATCGGCCAGGTCATCTACGGCCAGGATGTGGTGATCGAGCGCGCGATGACGACCGTGCTGGCCGGCGGCCACGGCCTGCTGGTCGGCCTGCCCGGCCTTGCCAAGACCAAGCTGGTGGAAACGCTCGGCATCGTGCTCGGCCTCGATACCGGCCGCGTCCAGTTCACGCCGGATCTGATGCCGTCCGACATCCTGGGTTCCGAGATCCTCGAGGAAGCGCCGGGCGGCGGGCGTTCCTTCCGTTTCGTGCGCGGCCCGATCTTCGCACAGCTGCTGATGGCCGACGAGATCAACCGCGCCAGCCCGCGCACCCAGTCCGCCCTCCTGCAGGCGATGCAGGAGCGGCATGTGACGGTCGCCGGGGCGCGCCACGATCTGCCCGCGCCCTTCCACGTGCTGGCGACGCAGAACCCGCTGGAGCAGGAAGGCACCTATCCCCTGCCTGAAGCACAGCTCGATCGTTTCCTGATGCAGATCGACGTGCTCTATCCCGATCTCGACGCCGAACGCCGCATGCTCTTCGACACGACCGGCGCGGAGGAAAGCCGTCCGCAACAGGCGCTCGACGGCGCCGAGCTTCTGGGCATCCAGAATTTCGTGCGTCGGATGCCGGCGGGCGAGCAGGTGGTGGAAGCGATCCTCCGCCTCGTGCGCGCGCTGCGTCCGGGCGAGGCGCTACCGGAGGTCGCCAGCGAACTTGCCTGGGGGCCCGGCCCACGCGCCAGCCAGGCGCTGATGCTCACGGTCCGCGCCCGCGCGTTGCTGGGTGGCCGTCTCGCCCCCTCGCTGGACGATGTGTCGGCCCTCGCCGTTCCCGTGCTGCAGCATCGCATGGCCGTGACGTTCGGCGCGCGCGCCGAGGGGATCACCGTTCGCGACCTGATCGGCCGCGCCACGGCGCGCTGCCTCTAGGCACGCCCACACGCATGGCGGCAACCGGCCTGTCCACCTCCCCCAGCCGACATTCCCCGACGACCGCGCGCGCCGACGACGCCCGCAGCCTTGCCGCA
The DNA here is from genome assembly GCF_900110915.1 of Faunimonas pinastri. Classification (GTDB taxonomy): domain Bacteria; phylum Pseudomonadota; class Alphaproteobacteria; order Rhizobiales; family Afifellaceae; genus Faunimonas; species Faunimonas pinastri. The sequence goes on along the minus strand of NZ_FOFG01000001.1, from coordinate 430,334 downwards.
CGCCTGCCGGACCTGCTGGTGGCGGCGCGGCGGGTGGCGGCCAACGTGCTTCTCGGCGTGCATGGCCGCCGCCGCGCAGGCTCGGGCGAGACCTTCTGGCAGTTCCGTCCCTACATGCCGGGCGAGCCCGCCCGCCGCATCGACTGGCGACGCTCGGCCCGCGACCAGCACCTTTATGTGCGCGAGCGCGAATGGGAGGCCTCGCAGACGGTCTGGCTCTGGGCGGATCTGTCGCCCTCCATGGATTTCCGCTCCGACCTCTCTCCCGTCAGCAAGCTCGATCGCGCCGTGGTCCTGATGCTGGCCACCGCCGAAATGCTGGCGCGCGGCGGCGAGCGAGTGGGGCTGCCCGGCCTCGTCGAGCCGCAGCTCGGCCGCAACGCCGCCGACCGTTTCGCGGCCGCACTCGCGCGCGCGGAAAACCTGCCCGACTGGCCCGATATCCGTGGGGTGAAGCGGTTTTCCGAGCTCGTGATCGTCAGCGACTGCCTTTCCGAGATCGACACGATCCGCAATCGTTGCCGGGCCGTCGCCGATATCGGCGCGACCATGCACCTGCTGCAAGTGACCGATCCGGCGGAGGAAAGCTTCCCCTATGACGGGCGCTTCGAGTTCCGCGATCCGGAAAGCGGTGCGTTGTGGCTTTCGGAAAGCGCGGGATCGCTGCGCGAACGCTACATCGCCCGCCTTGCCGCGCACCGGGGGGAAATCGCGCTTTCCGCCCGCAAGGCCGGCTCCACCTTCGGCGTCCACCACACCGATCGGCCCGCTTCCGAGGGCCTGCTCTTCCTGCATTCCAGCCTGTCCGGCACGCCGTTGACGCGCTCCGGTGCAGCCCCGGCGAACCGCGCATGATGGGCTTCGGCTTCCTGTCGCCCTGGATCCTCGCGGCGCTCGCGGCGCTGCCGCTCCTGTGGTTGCTGCTTCGCGTCACCCCGCCTAAAGCGCGGCGCGTCGACTTTCCGCCGACCCGCATCCTGCTCGGCCTTGACGACCGCGAGCAGACGCCGGCGCGCACGCCCTGGTGGCTGACGGCGTTGCGCCTGCTGCTGGCCGGACTGATCATCGCGGCGCTGGCCGAGCCGGTGCTCCGGCCCGAAGCGCGGCTTACCACGGGCGGCAAGCAGCCGCTTCTCGTTCTCCTCGACAACGGCTGGGACGCCGCGCCCGATTTTCAGCAACGGCTCGACGCGGCCCGCGCCGCGATCCAGGAAGCCGAGCGCGACAGCCGCCCGGTGGCGCTTGTCGCGAGCGCCGAACCTAGTGCCGAGGGCATCACGCCGGGTGCCGCGACGGAAGCCGAACGACGCCTTTCCGCGCTCCGCCCCCGCCCTTTCCTGCCGGATCGCGCCGCTCTGGCGAAACGGCTCGCCGGGGCATTCGGCGAGCATTCCGCGAGCCTGCTCTGGATCGCCGGCACGCTGGACACGCCGGGCTCGGGTGCGCTGCACGATGCGCTGGACCGCATCGCCACCGACGCGAAGCTCCTTCAATCCTCCCGCCCGCTGACGGCGCTGCTGCCGCCTCGGAACGCCGCCGACGCGATCCGCGTGCCGCTCGTGCGCACGGTCCCCCTGCCCCCCAGCGGCGAGACGATGCAGGTCGCGGGCTTCGACAAGGAGGGCCGGCGCATTCTCGATGGGCCTGTTCGCTTCACGGATGGACTGCATGGCGAAGCCGAGATCCGCCTGCCGGCCGAACTGCGCAACGAGGTGACCCGCTTCGCGATCCTCGGTGAGGACAGCGCGGGAGCCGTGCAGCTCCTCGACAATCGCTGGCGGCGCAAGAGCGTGGGGCTCGTCGAAGGCACCGGCGACAACGACGCGCAGCCGTTGCTTTCCCCGCTCACCTATGTCCGCCGCGCGCTGGCGCCCAACGTCGATATCCTCGACCCCACCGGCAACGATATCGGGGCAGAGGTCGATGGGCTGATCGGGCGCGGAGCTTCCATTCTGGTGCTGACCGATATCGGCAATCTCGCGCCTGAGGTCACCGACAGGCTGCTGCGATGGATCGAGGCCGGCGGCACGCTCGTCCGCTTCGCCAGCCCCCGCCTCTCGGCCAGCGACGCAAGGTTGCTGCCGGTCCGCCTGCGCGAAGGCGAGCGCGATTTCGGGGGCTCGCTGTCCTGGGAACAGCCGCAGGCGATCGGCTCCTTCCCGGCCAGCGGCGCTTTCGCCGGCCTCGCCGTGCCACAGGACGTTCGCGTCGAGCGCCAGATCCTCGCCGATCCGGAATCGCTGCAGGGCGCGGCGGTCTGGGCTGAGCTGAAGGACGGGACGCCGCTGGTGACCGCACGCCGTGCCGGCGCCGGCCGCATCGTGCTGTTCCACGTCACCGCCGATCCCCGCTGGTCCAACCTGCCGATCTCCGGCTCCTTCGTGCAGATGCTCGACACGGTCGTGGATACAGCCGGGCTGGTCGACATGAGCAAGGTCAACGCGCCGACCAAGGGCAACGCACCCGCTTCCCCCGGCGCGCAGCCCGACACCTCGGGCAAGGCCGCACCGTGGAAGCCGGTGCAGGTGCTGGACGGCTTCGGCCACCTCACCCCGCCCGATCCCGGCGCGACCCTGGTCGCGGACATCGCCCGCACGCGGCCCTCGGCGGAAACCCCGCCCGGCATCTACGATCAGGCCGGTACGATCCGCGCGCTGAACACGGTGGAGAATGCCGCTGCGCTGAAGCTGCTGACGCCCGCCTCGCTGGGATGGCAGGGCGCGACGGCGACGTTGCAACCGCAGCAGAACAAGCCGATCTGGCCGTGGCTCCTGGCCGGCGCGGCGGTGCTCGCCGTCCTCGATGGCCTCGCCGTGCTGCTGCTTTCCGGCCGGCTTCGCCGCCCCGTCGCGGCGCGTGCGGCCGCTGCGGTGGCCCTCTTCCTGCTGGCCGGCCTCTTCACCCTGGCGCCCGGTCGCCCGGCGCTGGCGCAGGACAATCCGGGGGGCGCGCCTCAATCGGCGCTCTCCACCCGGCTCGCCTATGTCCGCACCGGCAATTCCGAGATCGACGATACCAGCAAGGCCGGACTTCAGGGCCTGACGACCGTGCTCGGCGAGCGCACGTCGCTGGAGCCGGGCGAACCCGCCGAAGTCGATATCGCGCACGACGAACTCGCCTTTTATTCCCTGCTTTACTGGCCGATCGACCCGAACGCGCCCGTGCCGCCGCCGGAAACCATGGCCCGCATCGACGCCTTCATGCAGAACGGCGGCACCATTCTCTTCGATACGCGCGATGGCGGCAGCTTCTCGCCGACCGGGGTCAGCCCGGAAACGCAGAAGCTTCGCGACATCCTGAAATTCGTCAACGTGCCGCCACTGCAGCCGGTGCCCGCCGACCACGTGCTGACCAAGACCTTTTTCCTCCTGCAGGATTTTCCGGGCCGCTGGGACACCTCCCCGCTCTGGGTGGAGGCTCTTGCCGCCGATCCGCAGCAGCGGAACCGGCCCGCGCGCGGCGGGGACGGCGTCTCGCCCATCCTTATCACCGGCAATGACATGGCGGCCGCCTGGGCCGTCTCTGCTGACGGGACGTTCCTTTATCCGACCGTGCCCGCCGATCCCCGGCAGCGGGAAATGGCATTCCGCGCCGGCGTCAACATCGTGATGTACACTCTGACGGGCAACTACAAGGCCGACCAGGTCCACGTGCCGGCCTTGCTTGAAAGGCTCGGGCAGTGAACGGCTACAGCCTCTCCTTCGAGCCGGTCCTGCCGTGGCCGGTCATTGCGGTTCTGGCCGTGCTGCTGGCCGTTGTCACCGCGCTGCTCTTCTGGCGGCGGATGCGCGGCGCGTGGCTGCGCGGGCTCGCCTGCGCGCTGCTGGTGCTGGCGCTCACCAATCCCGTGGCGCAGCGCGAGCAGCGTGACATGCTGCCCGGCGTCGTCGCGCTCGTGGTCGACGACAGTGGCAGCCAGACGCTCGGCAATCGCACGAAGCAGACGCAGGACGCGGTCGCCGGCATCAAGCAGCGCATCGCGGCGCTCGGCGGCTTCAATCTCCGCGAGATCCATGTCGGCGACAGCCAGTCCGGCGGAGGCACGCAGCTCTTTTCCGCGCTGACGCGCTCGCTGGACGATGTGCCGCCCGAGCAGATATCCGGCGCGATCTTCGTCACGGACGGGCAGGTCCACGACATTCCCGCCAATGCCGGCCAGCTCGGCTTCCGCGCGCCGGTCCATGCGCTGGTAACGGGCGAACGGACCGACAAGGACCGCCGCATCGTGCTGCGCCGCGCGCCGCGCTTCGCGATCCTCGGCGAGCCGCAATCCATCGACTACACCGTGCTCGATTCCGCGCTGCCGGATGGCACCCCGCTCACCGTGAAGATGCGGGTCGACGGGGTTGAGGTCGCCACCGACCGCGCGGAAGTCGGCGAGGTCAGGACCATCGACCTGCCGCTCCGCCATGCCGGCCACACCATCGTGGAGCTTGAGGTTGAGCCGGAAGCGGGCGAACTGACCGCGCAGAACAATGTCGCCGTGGCGGAGATGGACGTGGTGCGCGAGCATCTCCGCGTGCTGCTGGTTTCCGGCGAGCCGCATGCGGGCGAGCGGACGTGGCGCAACGCGCTGAAATCCGATGCGGCCGTCGATCTCGTCCACTTCACAATCCTGCGCCCGCCGGAGAAGCAGGACGGCACGCCGATCAACGAACTCTCGCTGATCGCCTTCCCCACCCGCGAGCTCTTCGACCAGAAGATCGATCAGTTCGACCTGATCGTCTTCGACCGGTACGAGCAACGCGGCGTGCTGCCGGTCAGCTATTACGACAACATCGCCAATTACGTGCGCCAGGGCGGAGCCGTTCTCGTCGCCTCCGGGCCGGAATATGCGGGCGAAGGCAGCCTCTACAATTCACCGCTGGGCTCGGTGCTGCCGGCCGTGCCGACGGGGGAGACGACCGAGCAGCCCTTCTATCCGATGGTCAGCGACATCGGCCGGCGCCATCCGGTGACGCGCGACCTGCCGGGCTCGGATACCAATCCGCCAAAATGGAGCCACTGGTTCCGCCTGATCGACAGCGAGGCGACCGGCGGCCAGACCGTGATGACCGGGCCGAACGATCTGCCGCTGCTTCAGCTCGCGCATGAAGGCGAAGGGCGCGCGGCCATGCTGCTCTCCGACCACGAATGGCTCTGGGCGCGCGGCTTCGAAGGCGGCGGGCCCCATGCCGCTCTGCTCCGCCGCGTGCTGCACTGGCTCATGAAGGAGCCGGACCTCGAAGAGGAAGCGCTGCGGGCCCGGGCCGACGGCCGCACCCTTATCGTGGAGCGGCAGACGCTGTCCGACACAGCCCCAACGGTGAAGGTCACCGACCCCTCCGGCAAGCCGGAAGCCGTAACGCTGAAACAGGCGGAACCCGGCCTCTGGCGCGGCACCATCCCCAATGCGCCGCTGGGCCTGCACCGAGCCGAGGACGGGTCGCTGACCGCACTCGCCCATGTCGGCCCCGCCAACCCCATCGAATTCCAGGACGTGCTGAGCGACACGGCGAAGCTGGGGCCGATCGCCAATGCGACCGGAGGCTCCGTGTCCCGCGTGTCCGAGGACGGTCGGCTGACCCTGCCCCGCATTTCAACCGTCTCCGCCGATGCGCCGGCCGCCGGCAGCGGCTGGATCGGCCTACGCCGCTCCGCCGCCTCGGTTCTGAAGGGTGTCGACCGCCTGCCGCTCTTCAGCGGCCTTCTCGGGCTCGCCATCCTGCTCGGCGCCTTCGCCGCTCTCTGGTTCCGCGAATCCCGCTGAGGGCAAAGCTTTCCGGACGAGGCTATCCGGGTCTTCCCGTAATGATGAAGATTTTCGCTTTTAAATCGGCGGCGCAATGCTAGCCTGCGCTCCTGCTTCGGCTCGCTTTAGCCGCTGAAGCTGCGTGATCGACTTCCATCCCGCCTGCCCGGGAAATAACGAGAAGCGACGCGCAAGAGGAAACGCCGATCGGAGGGGGCGAGAGATTTCTCGCGACGGCCGGTCATGCCCTGAGGGTTGCCATGACTGACTTTGCTGCGGACCGGTACACGGTCAAGACACTCACATCCAGCGAAACACGGCGCGTGATCTTCGGATCCTCGCTCGGCACCGTGTTCGAATGGTACGATTTCTATCTCTACGGGTCGCTTGCGGCGACGATTTCCAAGCAGTTCTTCTCCGGCGTCAATCCCACGGCCGGATTCATCTTCGCGCTGATGGCCTTCGCCGCCGGCTTCGCGGTCCGCCCTTTCGGGGCGCTGGTCTTCGGCCGGCTCGGCGACATCGTCGGGCGCAAATATACCTTCCTCGTCACCATCCTGATCATGGGCTTCTCGACCTTCCTGGTCGGCCTTCTCCCAAGTTACGCCTCCATCGGGATGGCCGCCCCGATCATCCTCGTGCTGCTGCGCCTCCTTCAGGGGCTGGCGCTCGGCGGCGAGTATGGTGGCGCGGCAACCTACGTGGCCGAGCATGCCCGCAGCGACAAGCGCGGGCTGATGACGAGCTGGATCCAGACCACGGCGACTTTCGGCCTGTTCCTGTCGCTGATCGTGATCCTGCTCTGCCGCTCCGCGACCGGTGCCGCCTTCGACACCTGGGGCTGGCGCATACCCTTCCTCGTTTCCATCATCCTGGTCGCCGTATCCGTCTGGATCCGCATGCAACTGCATGAATCGCCGCTGTTCCGGCAGCTGAAAGCCGAGGGCAAGCAGTCGAAGGCGCCGCTGACGGAATCCTTCGCCGAATGGGGCAACCTCAAGGTGGTGATCATCGCCCTCCTGGGCCTGACCGCCGGTTCGGCAGTCGTCTGGTACGCCGGGCAGTTCTACACGCTGTTCTTCCTGACGCAGACGCTGAAGGTGGACGCGGTCAGCGCCAACGTGATGCTTGCAATCGCGCTGCTCTTCGCCACGCCCTTCTTCCTGTTCTTCGGCTGGCTCTCCGACAAGATCGGCCGCAAGCCGATCATCCTGGCGGGCTGCCTCCTGGCCGCGCTGACCTATTTCCCGCTCTTCCATGCATTGACCAACGCGGCCAACCCGGCGCTCGCCGCCGCCGAAGCGGCCTCGCCGGTCACCATCGTCGCCAATCGCTCCGATTGTTCCGTGCAGTTTAATCCCGTCGGCACGTCGAAATTCACCAGTCCCTGCGATGTCGCCAAGGCGGCGCTGGTGAAGAGCGGCATTCCCTATTCCAACCAGTCCGGCCCCGCCGGCGCGGCGGAAATACACATCGGCGGCCAGACGATCCCGAGCTACGACGCGACCGCGCCCGACTCCAAGGCGACAGGGGCAGCCTTCACCCAAACCCTCACGGCGGCTTTGACAAAGGCCGGTTACCCCGCCAAGGCCGACCCGGCGCAGATGAACAAGGTGATGACCACGATCATCCTCTGGGTGCTGGTGCTCTACGTGACTATCGTCTACGGGCCGCTGGCGGCGATGCTGGTGGAGATGTTCCCGACGCGAATCCGCTATTCGTCCATGTCGCTGCCCTACCATATCGGCTTCGGCTGGTTCGGCGGGTTCCTTCCGCCGGTCGCCTTCGCCATCGTGGCGGCCAACGGCAACATCTACTCCGGCCTCTGGTATCCCGTGATCGTGGCGGCGCTGACCTTCGTGATCGGCCTCTTCTTCGTGCGGGAAACCCGGCGCAACCGGCTGACGGACTAGATCGGGGTCGCCCTCAGCGGGGCCGCCCTTCGGCGTCCCCCACCACCATTCCCTGGAGCCGCGCGGCCACGCCCGGCTCCAGCTCCGCGACCAGCAGGCGGGCGGGATCAACCGGTCCGGGCATCTGCACCCGCTGGATCGACAGCGGCACGAAGCCGAACTGGCCGTAATAGGGCGCGTCGCCGACCAGCACCACGAAGGGGCAACCGGCGTGCTTCGCCGCCGCGAGGCAATGGTGCATCAGCGCCCGGCCGAAACCCATGCTCTTGTATTCCGGCTGGACCACGAGCGGACCCAGCAGCGTGCCGCGGTCCGCGCCCACCCGCACCGGCGTCAGCCAGACCGAGGCGATGAGGGCGCCGTCATGCTCCACGACGAAGGAGAGGCCGGGATCGTGATCCGCCTGCTCGCGCACGCGGAAGGCCGCGCGGGTGTAGGCGCCGGGCCCGAAGGCCGCCGCCTGCAGGGCTTCCACGGCCGGGATGTCGGAGGCCCGCTCAGGCCGGATGAATTGCGTCTGGTCAGTCATGGCGTCCCGCGAGGCTCGGGGGTAACAGGCGGGCGCCAGAGAAGATCCGTCCGGCCCGCTAGAGGATAGGCGCGCGCAAGGCGCGAGAGCGTCGCTCTCCTCGTCGCAGCCAGACTGGAAGCTGCGGAACTGGGCAGGGGGTAAGAACCATGCCGGGGCGCCTAGCATGCGCGCGGGACAGCCGCAAGCGGAACAAGCGCGAGCGGGCCATCGTTCAGCAAAGCGGAACACTTCCTTCACGCCGTTGCGGGCGTGCGGCAGATCCTTAAGGGTCAGCGGGAGGGCGCAGGGGCGCCGGATCATCGGAGAAGACAATGGGCCTGCTCGTCGACGGCGTATGGCACGACCAATGGTACGACACCTCCGCGTCGGGCGGCCGCTTCGTGCGCAGCACGGCGAAATTCCGCAACTGGGTGACGGCCGACGGTTCGCCCGGCCCTTCCGGCGAGGGCGGCTTCAAGGCCGAGCCCGGCCGCTACCATCTTTACGTTTCGCTGGCCTGTCCCTGGGCGCATCGCACCCTGATCTTCCGCAGCCTGAAGAAGCTGGAGGACGCGATCGGCGTTTCCGTCGTCGAGCCGCACATGCTGGAAAACGGCTGGGAGTTCAGCGAGCGCCATCCCGACCACCTCTTCGGGTCGCCCCACCTCTACGACGTCTATCTCCGCGCGTTGCCCGACATGACGGGCCGTGTCACCGTTCCGGTGCTCTGGGACAAGGAGCGGGGGACGATCGTCAGCAACGAATCCTCCGAGATCATCCGGATGCTGAATTCCGCGTTCGACGCTTTCGGCGACGCGTCGCTCGATTTCTACCCGGAAGAGCTTCGGACCGGCATCGAGGAGATCAACCTGGTCATCTACGATACCGTCAATAACGGGGTCTACAAGGCCGGGTTCGCCACCACGCAGGAGGCCTATGAGGAGGCCTATCGCGGCCTGTTCAGCACGCTCGACATGCTTGAGCAGCGGCTTTCAAAGGGCCGGTTCCTGATGGGCGAGCGGCTGACGGAGGCGGATTGGCGGCTCTTCACCACGCTGCTTCGCTTCGATCCCGTCTATTTCGGTCACTTCAAGTGCAACCGGCAGCAGATCGCCGACTTCCCGAACCTCTCCAACTATCTCCGCGACCTCTATCAGGTGCCGGGCGTGGCGGAGACGGTGAGTATCGAGCACATCAAGCAGCACTATTATTACAGCCACGCCACCATCAACCCGACGCGGATCGTGCCGCTCGGCCCGGAGATGCATCTGGACGCGCCGCACGACCGCGACCGCTTCCGTGGTGAAGGCATTCCCCGTCCCATCGCGGCCTGAGTTCGGCCCAGATGCCTGCCGGGGGCCTCTGCCGGGGGCGCCTGCCGGAGCGGTTCTACCAGAGCGGGCTGGGCGGCTTGCCGTTCAGCACCTCATCGATGCGGCGCCGGGTGGCCGGCGTCGCATCCGCCGGCAGCGCGTCGAGCGGAAATCGATCCAGCGCGATGATCTCGCGGTTCGGCACCTTCGGCGTCACTGGCTGCGTCCACTCGCGGGCAACCAGCAGCGCCACGTGGTCGCGTGGATGCATGCGGCCATTATAGTAGAAGCCGAAAAGCGCCGGCGGCGCGCCCAGCACCGCCCCCGCCTCCTCGTGAATCTCGCGGGCCGCCGCATCGTGGATGGTCTCGCCGCGCTCCACGCCGCCGCCCGGCAGATACCAGCCCGGCATGTAGGAATGCTTCACCAGAAGGACCTGCCCCTCCTCGATCAGCATCACGCGCACGCCCAGCGTCATGCCGCGCACCATCTGCCAATAGGCGAAGAGGCCCGGTTTCAGCACGGAACGGAGAAAGGGGAGGCTAACCACGGGCATCGGACGGAACGGATCTCCTGGCACCCGAAGGGCGACATGAACAAACTATGCCACCGAAACGTTGCGGCAGGGACCAGCCCGTTCTAACCCGGCAGCCATGTTTCGCCTTGCACAGATTTCCGACATTCACCTTGGCCCGATCCCGAAGCCGACCTGGCGGCAGCTGATGTCGAAGCGCGCGATCGGCTATACCAACTGGCGCCGCAATCGGGCCCGCGCGATGACGGCGGAAACGCTGAACCGGCTGGTCGACGACATGGAGGCGCAGGCGCCGGACCATATCGCCGTCACCGGCGATCTCACCAACATCGCGCTCCTCAAGGAATTCGTCGCCGCGCGTCGCTGGCTGGACGAATTGGGCGAACCCGACCGCGTCACCGTCATTCCCGGCAACCATGACGCCTATGTTCCCAATGCCGGCCGCCGCTTCCGCCGCCTGTGGGCGCCCTACATGCTGGGAGACGACGCGGTGCGCGTCGACGAGGCGCTCTTTCCCTTCATGCGCCGCAAGGGCGACGTCGCGATCATCGGCGTGTCTTCCGCCGTGGCCTCCGCCCCCTTCATGGCGACGGGCCGCGTGGGAAGCGGGCAGACGGATCGCCTCAGGATCCTGCTGGAGCAGGCGCGCGAGGAAGATCTTTTCCGCGTCGTGCTGATCCATCATCCGCCCAAGCTGATCGATCCCCGCAGCACCTGGCGGCGGCTGACCGACGGCAAGCGCTTCCGCGCCATGATCGAGGAAACCGGCGCCGAGCTGATCGTCCACGGGCACGAGCATATCCGCTCCATGACGGCGATTCCCGGCCCGCGCGGCCCTATCCCGGTGGTGGGCGTGCCGGCCGGCAGCGGCCCGGCCATCGGCGGCCCGCGCGCGGGGGGCTACGCCATTCATGAGATCGGCGGTTGCAAGCGGGGTTGCGAGGTGACCGTGATCCATCGCGGCTACAACAGCGCGGGCGAGATCGAGGAAACGGTGCGATCGAGCTACACGATTGCCCGATGAAACTGCGCGACGAGCGGTGCGCTGAGGCGTGAAGAACTAGCTCGCGGTGATCCAGGCGAAAGCCAGCAGCAGCAGGATGCCGCCGACGATACCGAGCGCGAAGCCGAGGAAGCCCCAGAGGACGCTGCGCATGTCCTGCGGCTTTGCCGGAGCAACGATGGGCGCGGCGACAGCGTCCTTTCGCAAGGAGGGCGTCCAGCCGGCAGCGATCGCCTGCTCGCCCTCCACGATCCGCTCGGCCACGTAGGCCGTCACGGCGTCGGCGATCACGTCGATCTGGGGGCTTTCGACCAGGATGGAACGGCCAAGGCGGGTGTCGCGGAGGAAGCGATAGGTACGCCGGTCGCGGGCCAGCATGACGAAGCTCGTGGCGTCCACCCAGAAGCGTGGCGGGTTGCCGGGCAGCACCGCGAGGGAAAACTGATCGAGGTTTTCGGGAATGTCGTCGGCGACGGATTGCAACGCCTCGGCCAGGAGGTCCAGCCGCGCCTGCTCGGCGTCGCGCAGTTCCACGGCGGCGTCGGTACGCTCCGCCTGGGCGATGCGGATCTCTCGGATCGCCGAATGAAGGTCCCGGACCGTCTTGCCGTCTCCCTCGCTCACGTCTGTCCCACCGGTTGCGCTGCCGCCAATGTCTTAGCAATTCGCTAACCAGAGCTCACGCGCCAATCCGTCGGAAAGGGTGCCTTCGTGACGTTATGGTAAACGGCGAAGGGCGGGAGCGAAGATTCCGCTGCGACACAATGATGCGGACGCGGGCGTCCTCGCGCAGCCATAATTGGAGGCCAGAAAGAGCGTCCAGAGCAAAGAAGGTCGAGCGGGGCAGGAACTCCATTCATCCATATACGTTTCGGCACGACGATCCAGCCGCGGGGGCGACCTGGACATGGAGAATTAACCGTTTCCAGCCAGACACACGCTGTGCGTATCGGATCGGTCTCAGTCCAGGATTGATGACTTTCGGATACATACGGCTATTGCAATCTGTTCGCATGAACCGATTCATGCGAAGCCGGGTAACGTGCTTGTATTGGGTAAGCTGATCGTGAGCGATGAAATCTCGAAGATGCCTGACGGACAGATGGATCGCCGTACCTTTGTCCAGGGCGTTGCGAGTCTGGCCGCGGCCGGAACGCTTGCGACTGTGACATCGGCTCGCGCCCAGACCCCCTCGCCGGTCCAGGTGGGTCTCGGGCAGGCGGTTCCGTTCGACCATGCGTGGTTGCTGCGGCAGGCCCAGCAACTTTCCACCCAGCCCTACAAGGACCCGGCCAGCACGCTGCCGGACGCCCTGGGCGATCTCTCCTACGACCAGTATCGCGATATCCGCTTCAAGCCGGAAGCCCGCATCTGGGCCGGTGACAATCTCCCCTTCGAGCTCGACCTCTTCCATGAAGGGTTCATGTTCAAGAACCGGGTCGAGATCTCGCTGGTCGAGAAGGGCATGGCCCAGACGATCCAGTATTCGCCGAATCTCTTCACCTTCGGCCCGTCGGTAAAGCAGCCGACGGACACGCAGAACCTTGCCTTTTCCGGCTTCCGGGTGCGCAGCCAGATCAACAACCCGAATGTCTGGGACGAATTCCTGGTGTTCCAGGGCGCCAGCTACATGCGCGCCGTCGGCAAGAACCAGACCTACGGACTTTCCTCGCGCGGCCTCGCCCTCAAGACGGCGGAGCCCGAGGGCGAGGAATTCCCGGCCTTCACGCATTTCTGGATCGAGCGCCCGGCCGGCAACTCGCCGGTGCTGGTCATCCATGCATTGCTGGACAGCCCGTCCACGACCGGCGCCTACCGCTTCTCCGTGCGCCCGGGCGACGAAACCAACGTGGACGTGGAAGCCGCCATCTATCCGCGCAGCGCGCTGAACAGCTTCGGCATGGCGCCGCTGACGTCGATGTTCCTGTTCGACGACACCTACCGCGCCAGCTTCGACGATTACCGCACCGCCGTGCATGATTCCGACGGCCTGCAAATGCAGACCGGCGCGGGCGAGTGGCTGTGGCGGCCCCTGGCCAACCCGGCGGAACTTCAGATCTCCGCCTTCCAGGACGTATCCCCGCGCGGTTTCGGCCTGATGCAGCGCAGCCGCCGCTTCCAGGACTACGAGGATCTCGAAGCCCGCTACGAGCGTCGACCGAGCCTCTGGGTCGAGCCGATCGGCGACTGGGCGGAAGGTCGCGTGGAACTCGTCGAGATCCCCACGCAGATGGAGATCCACGACAACATTGTGGCCTACTGGCGGCCCAACAATCCGGTAGGCGCCGGCGGTCCGTTCACCTTCTCCTACCGCACGCGCTGGCTGAACACGGTTAACCCGCCGCCGGAGCTCATGACCGTGGCCGCCACCCGCGCCGGCCTGACCATCGACGGAAAGCGACGGATTTTCCAGATCGATTTCGCCGGCAAGAATGCGGCGTCCCCGCAGGGCGTTTCGATCGACGTCACGACCTCGGTCGGCAAGATCCTGAACCCCGTCCTGCAGAGCAATCCATACGACCAGACGCTGAGGGTCTCGTTCGAACTGGACAACGACAACAAGCCGCTTGCCGAGCTTCGCGTTCGCCTGATGGCGGACAACAAGGCCATCAGCGAAACCTGGCTCTACCGCTGGACCAAAAGATGACCAAGGACGCCGGGCTGACATTCCGCCCAGGAATGGCGATGCCCGCACGGGAACCTCTGGACATGCCTGTCCAGAGGCTGCGAAAGGCTCCGGCGGGCGTCCGCTTCGACGCGATCGACAGCCGCGTCGCCATCGCCCGCCTGATCACCTTCGTCGGCGCGATCCTGCTCCTTGGCTACGGCATCGAGGAGATGATCGAGGTCGTCTCGCCCGGCGGCATCACGATCCTGGAATGGATCATGACCGGCCTCTTCGCGATCACCTTCGGCTGGATCGCGATGGCAGCCACGACCGCGCTGGCGGGAGCCTTGATGCCGCCGCGCCGCGTGTCGCGCGAACTTCCGCCGGAAGGGCTGAAGAGCCGCACCGCGCTGGTCATGCCGGTCTACCATGAGGACCCGATCCGCACGACAGCGACGCTCCGCACGATGGCGGAGGATATCGCGGCCAAGGGCGTGGCCCATGCCTTCGAAATCGTCATCCTGTCCGATTCCACCGATCCCGATTCCTGGATCCGCGAAACCATCGCCGTCGGCCGGCTGGCCGAACAACTTTCCGGCGTCATGCCCGTCTGGTACCGCCGCCGCTGGTTCAACACGGCCAAAAAGGCCGGCAACATCAAGGATTTCGTCGAGCAGTGGGGCGGTCGCTACGACCATATGCTGGTGCTCGACGCCGACAGCCTGATGACGGCGGAAACGCTGATCGCGCTGGCCGCCGGCATGGAAGCCGACCCCCGGCTGGGTATCCTCCAGACCGTTCCGGCGCTGGCCGGCGGCACCTCCGTCTTTGCCCGCATGCAGCAGTTCGCTGGGCGCATCCACGGGCCCATCGTGGCGCGCGGGCTCGCGTCCTGGTCGGGCTCGGACGGCAATTACTGGGGCCATAACGCGATCATCCGCACCGCCGCCTTCGCTGCCTGCTGCGGCCTGCCGGAACTGCCGGGACGCAAGCCCTTCGGCGGCCCCATCATGTCGCACGATTTCGTCGAGGCGGCGCTGATGCGGCGCGCCGGGTGGCGCGTGGAGATGGCGAACGACCTGTTCGGCTCCTGGGAAGAAAGCCCCCCGTCTCTGATCGACGTCGCGGTCCGCGACCGCCGCTGGGCGCAGGGCAACCTGCAGCATGCCAGCGTGATCCCGACGCGCGGCTTCGTGTGGGCGAGCCGGATGCATTTCATCACCGGTATCATGAGCTATCTCGCCTCGCCGCTCTGGCTGGCGCTGATCATCGCCGGCCTCTCGCTGTCGGCGCAGGCGCAGTTCATCCGCCCGGAATATTTCAGCTCGAACTTCCAGCTCTTCCCGACCTGGCCGAGCTTCGATTCCGCGCGAATGATCCGGCTGTTCATGCTGACCATGCTGGTGCTCTTCCTGCCGAAGATCTTCGGCATGGTCCGGGCCATGTTCCACCGAGACCTGCGCCGGGCCGCCGGCGGCCCCATCGGGCTTGTCGTCAGCGTGCTCGTCGAGATCATCCTGTCCGCGCTCTACGCGCCCGTGATGATGCTGGTCCATACGCGCCACGTGATCGATATTCTCGCCGGGCGGGATTCCGGCTGGTCGGCGCAGCGCCGAAACGCGCAGACCGGCTGGGGCGAAGCCTGGTTCCACCATCGCTGGCACACGCTGTTCGGCGTGTTCCTGATGCTGGTCTGCGTGCTCCTGACGCCCGCGATCCTGGCCTGGCTCTCCCCCGTGCTGCTCGGGTTGATCTTCTCCATCCCGCTTTCGCTGATCAGCGGCAGTTCCCGCCTCGGCGGCGCGATGCGGCGCCTGACGCTGCTGCGTATTCCCGAGGAAGCGTTTCCCGACGCGATCTTCGCGCGGCGCGAGGAACTGGAGGCGGAGGCCCCTCCCCTGCCGGTGGACGCCATCGCGGCGATCGCGACGGACGAAACCTCCCGCAACCTGCACTTCGAACGCAGCACCCCCGCCCCGCCCCGCAAGCGCGGAGAACCGGAAGCCGACTACCTGACAGCGGCGGAAAAAATCCGCGAGGGCAACGATCTGGAAGAGGTGCTTGGCTGGCTGCATCGCAAGGAGCGGCTGCATATCGCTTCGAGCCGCATCCTCGTGGAGCAGCTTTCCGCATTGCCCCGCGACGGCAGGAGCCACAATGCGACCGCGGGCGAAGCGTTGCCGCACCCGGTTTCCCCGGCCCCTTCCGCGGAAATCGGCCCGAGTTCGGTCGTCACCGCGGCGCAAGCCTGAATGAGAAAAGGCCGCCCCCGGGGCGGCCTTTTTTGTCGCATGTCGCTGCCCCCCTGAGGTTTCCCGGTGAGGCTACCTCTCCGACTGCCGGGATCAGGCTGGCCGGGGAAGCGCGAGCCCGTTTTCATCGAAAAGGTGCAGGAATTCCGGCACTGGCTTCAGCCGGACCATCTCGCCCGGCTGATGCAGCGCCTCGCCGACGATGCGCGCGGCGATCAGGCCATGTTCGGCCATTTCCACATAGACATAGGTGTCGGAGCCGAGATGCTCGACATGGCTCACCATGGCGCTCCAAGGTCCGTCGGCGGCGATTTCCAGGTTCTCCGGCCGTATGCCCAGCGTTTGCGCGCCATGTTCGGCCGCGATCGCGCCCCCGATGAAATTCATCTTGGGCGAGCCGATGAACCCGGCGACGAAAAGGTTGGCGGGATTCTTGTAAAGCTCCATGGGCGAGCCGACCTGCTCGATCCGGCCGCCATTGAGGACCACGATCCTGTCGGCCAGCGTCATCGCCTCCGTCTGGTCGTGCGTGACGTAAACCAGCGTGGCGCCGAGCAGACGGTGCAGCTTGGCGATCTCGATGCGGGTGTTGACGCGCAGCGCCGCGTCGAGGTTGGAGAGCGGCTCGTCGAAGAGGAAGAGCTTGGGCTGGCGCACGATGGCGCGACCGATGGCGACGCGCTGGCGCTGGCCGCCGGAAAGCTCGGACGGCCGCCGATCGAGCAAAGCGTCGAGCGCCAGAATGTCGGCGGCTTTCTTGATCCTCGCCTCGATCTCGGCCTTCGGGATCCCTTCCTGCTTCAGCGCCAGCCCCATGTTCCCGCGCACATTGAGATGCGGGTAGAGCGCGTAGGACTGGAACACCATGGCGATGCCACGCTTGGCCGGCGGCACGGCGTCAACGACCTGGTCGCCGATGCGGACATGACCGGAGGTCTGGTCCTCAAGCCCGGCGATGATCCGCAGCAGCGTGGACTTTCCACAGCCGGAGGGGCCGACGAAGACGATGAACTCGCCTTCCCGGACATCGAGGTCGACGCCCTTGATCACATCGGTCTTGCCGAAGGATTTCGTCACTTTTTCCAGGGCGAGTGATGCCACTATGCGTCTCCGGGTGGTCTCATGTCTAAAGGTCGATAGCGCGGTTTTCGCGCATGCCGCGGTCGGCGGCGAGGGCGATTTCCAGCGAACGTACGGCGTCTTCCATGTGGCGCGTCAGGTCCATGTCCTCGCGGATCGCCTTCAGCACGAAAGCCTGCTCGCGGTCGCAGAGATCCTGATGGCCGGGTTCGCCTTCCATGGACACGAAACGGTCCGCCTCGGCGAAGCGGCCATCGGCGCCCCGCTCGGCGGAATGGATACGGATGCGCGCCGTCCTGGTATGCGTGTCGATATCGGCGGATGCCGCGCCCTCGTCCATGACGATGGACACGCAGCCGGCCGGGCTCATCACGTCCTTCACGAAGAAGGCGGTTTCCGAGATCATCGGCCCCCATCCCGCCTCGTACCAGCCGACGGAGCCATCGTCGAAGAGCACCTGCAGATGGCCGTAATTCACCATGTCCGGCCCGATCTCGTCGGAAAGCCGCACGCCCATGCCGCGCACCTGGACCGGCCGCGCATCGGTAATCTGGCACATGACGTCGAGATAATGCACCCCGCAATCCACGACGGGCGAGGTCGCCTCCATCAGCCGCTTGTGGATCTCCCAGGCGGGGCCGGACGATTGCTGGTTCAGATTCATGCGGAAAACATAGGGGCCACCGAGCGCCCGCGCGCGGGCGATGAACTCGATCCACGACGGATGGTGGCGCAGGATATAGCCGATCACGAGCTTGCGCCCGGTCGCCCTGGCGCAATCCACGACGCGGCGCGCATCGGCGACATTGGGCGCCAACGGCTTTTCCACGAAGACATGCGCCCCCTGCTCCATCGCGCGGATCGCGAGATCGGCATGGGCGTCGGAGTAGGTATTGACGGAAACGAGGTCCGGTTTCGCCGCGAAAACGGCGTCCACGTCGGTGGAGAGCGGATAGGCTCGCAGATCCCCCGGCAGATCCGGCGCCGACCGGTTCGCCATGGCCACGATCTCGAAGCCCGGATTGGCGTGGTAGGCCAGCGCGTGCGACCTGCCCATCTGGCCGAGGCCGATGATCCCGACCCGGAGCGGCGCCTCCGGCGCGTCCCCGCTCATTTGACAGCTCCGGCGGTGATGCCGCGGATCAGTTGCCGCGAGAAGATGAAGTAGAGGATCAGCACCGGCAGGATCGCCAGCGAAAGCGCCGACAGGACGGCGTTCCAGTTGGTCACGAACTGGCCGAGGAAGAGCTGGGCGCCGAGGGTGACCGTGCGGGTGGATTCGCCGGGCGCGAGGATCAGCGGGAACCAGAGGTCGTTCCAGATCGGGATCATGGTGAACACGGCCACCGTCGCCATGGCCGGGCGAACGAGCGGCAGCACCAGCCGGAAGAAGATCGTGTATTCCGAAAGCCCGTCGATGCGCGCGGCGTTCTTCAGGTCGGCGGAAACCTGCTGCATGAACTCCGCGAGGATGAAGACGGCAAGCGGAATGCCCTGCGCCGTATAGACCAGGATCAGCGCCAGATGCGTGTCGACGAGACCGCTCGCCGCCATCATCTGCAGGATGCCGATGGTGCCAAGCCGGATCGGGATCATGATGCCGAGCGCCAGGAAGAGGCCGAGCGCCGTGTTGAGTCGGAAGCGGTATTCCGACAGCGCGAAGGCCGCCATCGCCCCGAACAGCAGCACGAAGAAGATCGACACCAGCGTCACGATCAGGCTGTTGCCGAAATAGCGGATGAAGTGCCCCTCTCCGAGCACGGTCTGGTAGCCGATCATGCTGAAGGTGCTGCCGGTGGGAGGCATCAGCGGCTCGCGGAAGATCCCGGCCCGGCTCTTGAACGAATTCATCAGGATCAGGATGACCGGCGAGAGCGCGACGATCGTCCAGACGATCAACGCGAGATGGACGAGGCCGGTGCGGGCGGGGGAGGAACGTGCAGGTCTCATCGCGCCCTCAGAACTGGTAGCGCCGCATGCGCTTCTGGATCAGGAATAGATAGGCGCAGACACCGGCGAGGATGATGAAGAACATCACCGTGGCGATGGTGGCGCCCATATAATGGTCGCCGAGCTGCAGCTGGAAGCCGAAGAACGTCCGGTAGAGGAACGTGCCCAGAATGTCGGTGGAGAAGTTCGGGCCGGCCAGCGCGCCCTGCGCCGAATAGATCAGGTCGAAGGCGTTGAAATTGCCGACGAAGGTCAGCACCGAGACGATGCCGATCGTCGGCAGGATCAGCGGCAGCTTGATTTTCCAGAACTGCGACGGGCCGACGACGCCGTCCATCTCCGCCGCCTCGATCACCTCGTCGGGGATGCCGAGCAGGGCCGCGTAGATCAGCATCATCGGAATGCCGACGAACTGCCAGACGGAGATCAGCGCGACCGTGATCAAGGCCGAGCTCTCCTTGCCCAGCCACGGTGCGAAGAGCCACTTGAGATGCACCGCACCCAGGATCGACGGCGTGACGCCCCAGATCGGCGACAGGATCAGCTTCCAGGCAAAGCCGACGATAACGAAGGACAGCATGGTGGGGACGAAGAAGGCAGTGCGATAGAAGGCCCGGCCCGGCAGCCTCGGGATAGACAGGAGCGCCGCCAGCGCGATGCCGATCGGGTTCTGCACGACCATGTGGATCAGGAAGAAGACGAAATTGTTGCGCAGCGCATTCCAGAACTGCGCCGCCCAGCGCGGCTCGACGAAGAGCGTGCGGAAATTCTCGATACCGACGAAATGAACCGCATTTTGCGCATCGTTATGGAAGAGCGACAGGTTCAGCGTCTGCGCCAGCGGGACGATCATGATCGCGGTGTAGACGATCAGCGCCGGCAACAGGAAAACGGCGATGTGCCAGCGTCGCTGCCTGCGCGCCACCTGGATGTCGGACATGACTGGTTCCCGGGTTCGCTTCCCGCGCCCGTTCCGGGCGCATGATGCCGGGCCGGGCGATTGCCGGACCCGCTGCAAGAAAGATGCCGGGCCACGCGAGGCGACCCGGCACCGGAGACGCGACGTTACTTCTGGTCGGGCTTGTACCAGCTGTCGAGACCGTCCTGCAGGTGCTTGGCGGCTTCCTCGGGGGTCTGCGTGCCGTTGATCACGTTGGCCGTGGCGACCCAGGTCTCGTTTTCAAGGTTCGGCGTGCCGCGCGACAGGATCTGGTACGTGGACCGGATCGTCGACTTGCACTTGCCGCGCCAGGAAAGGAACTCTTGGGCAAGCGGGTCCTTCACGTCGATCTTCGCGCTCTGCAGCGAGAAGAAGCCCGGCAGCGCGTTGGAATAGATGGTGGCGAAGTCAGGCGTGGCGAGCCAGGCCAGGAACTTCTTCACCGCGTCCGGGTGCGCCGTCTTGGCGTTCATGCCCATGCCGAGATCGGGATGGTCGGAGATGTAGCAGGTGTCGCCTTCCTTCTCGACCGGCGGCGGGAACGCGCCCATCTTGAAATCAGCCTGCGACTTGAACTGCGAGATCTCCCACGAGCCGGCGGGATAGATCGCGGCGCGGCCGAGGGTGAAGAGGTTCTGGCTGTCCGGATAGGCCTGCGCCTGATAGCCGTCGCCCAGATAGTCCTTCCACTTCGCCAGTTCCTGAAGCGGCTTCACCCACTCCGGATCCGTCAGCTTTTCCTTGCCGGCGACCAGCGCCTTGCGGCCCTCTTCGCCCTTCCAGTAGGTCGGACCGATATTCTGGTAGCCCATGGTCGCGGCTTCCCACTGGTCCTTGGTGCCCATGGCCATCGGGATGTAGGTGCCGTCGGCCTTGATCTTGTCGAGCACCTGGTAGAACTCCGCCACCGTCTTGGGCGGGGTGAGCTTCAGCTTGTCGAAGGCGTCCTTGTTGTAGATGAAGCCGTGCAGCACGGACGCGACCGGCACGCAGAAGGTCGTCTTGCCGTCGTCGGTGCTCCAGGCCGCCTTGGCGATTTCGCTGAAGTTCTTGTCGATGCCCGACAGGTCGTTCAGCGAGGTCAGCTGGTTCTTCTTGAAGAGGTCCAGCGAGGCGTCGAACGGGCGGCAGGTGATGATGTCGCCGGCGGTGCCGGCAGAAAGCTTGGCGTTCAACGCGGCGTTGTACTCGGTCGGCGCCGTCGGCTGGAAGACGAGGTGGATGTCCGGATTGGCCTTCTCGAAGGCCGGGATGATCTTCTCGTTCCAGATCTGCAGGTCGTCGTTGCGCCAGCTCTCGATGTTCAGCGTGACCGTTTCCGCCCCGGCGGAGGCGAAGCTCGCCAGCGAGGCGAGAACGGCGACGCTCGCCAGCGACGCTTTCAGATAAGTCTTCGTCATCAGTGATCCTCCTGATCCCCTCGCGGGGCCCTCTCCAAGTCTCACGGGGCGCGATGCCCCTGCCCGCACACATGGCGCGAACATCCCCACCAGATGCCGGCACCGCCAGCCTGCGCGCTCTCCCTGCCCGCATCCGTCGGCCACTCGTGAGCGGCATCCCGAGCCCGCTCTGATCGGGCTTCGAAGCGAACGATGCCAACACAATACCAAATCGTCAAGGCCTCGGTGCCCACGTGGACAGCAATGCACTTTTCCGCGCAGAAATCGTGGTCAAATCACCCTGAGGCTGAAATACACCTTGCCAGAAGCCGACCTTCCAACTGTTTCTCAATCCCTTGGGAGATGCGGTTGCCGTCTCCTCATCAAAGCGGTATTGTATTGGTATTAATCCGGTGAGGCGCATGGGACCTGTTTTCCTGGTCGGTGTGGATGGGGGCGGCACGAACTGCCGGGCGCGCGTGCGCCTGGCCGACGGCCCCCTTGTCGGTGAAGCCTCCTCCGGCACGGCGAACATCCTGGCCGGACAGGAACTGGCGCGCGACAGCGTGCTGGCGGCCGTCACCCGGGCGCTCGCGGCTGGCGGGCGGAGGGCCGACGATCTTGCCGCCTGCGTCGTCGGCCTGGGTCTCGCCGGCGCCAACGTGCCCGGGTTTGCCGAAAGTTTCCGCAGCCTCGACTTTCCCTTTCGCGCCGTGGCAATCGAGAGCGACGCCTTCGTCGCCTGCCGTGGCGCCCATGCCGGTGCGGACGGGGCGATCGCGATCCTCGGCACCGGGACGGCCTATGTCGTCAAGACGGGCGACCGCTTCACCTCGCTCGGCGGCTGGGGCTCGCAGATTTCCGATCACGGCAGCGGAGCATGGCTCGGTCGCCGCGCCATGGCCGATGCCCTGCTCGCACTCGACGCCATCGTTCCCGCGACGCCGTTCCTCCGCGCCCTGCTGGACCGCTTCGAGGGTGACCCCGAACGTATGGTGCGCTTTGCCGCTTCCGCTTTGCCGCGCGACTACGGCACGTTCGGCCCGCTCCTCGTGGAGCATATCGAAGCGTGCGACCCCGCCGCGCTGGCGATCCTGCGGGAGGGCCTCGCGACGATCGAGCTTACGCTGGACCGCGTCTTCGCCCTCGGCGCGCCCCGCGTCGCGCTGATGGGCGGCCTTGCGCCCCATTACCGACGCTTCCTCCGTCCCGACCTGCTGGAGCGGGTGAGCGAGCCGGTCGCCGATGCTATGGAGGGCGCGATCGAACTCGCCCGTACCGCGCTTCGGGAGGATTTCACCCCGTGAACCGGCCCGGCCCGCACTGGATCCACCCCGACGAAATCCATGCCATCGGCGGGGAAAACGGGCCGCTTTACCTGCGGCTGCGTGGTCGTATCCGGCGCGCCGTCGAGGACGGCCGGCTGAAGGCCGAGGACGCGTTGCCGCCGGAACGGGAAATGGCGGTCCAGCTCGGCGTTTCCCGCGTGACCATCCGGCGGGCGCTGGAGGGTCTGGTAGCCGAAGGCCTGCTGCAACAGCGGCACGGCTCCGGCACCTTCGTCACCCCCCGGACAGAGCGGGTTCAGCAGCCCTTGTCCCGCCTCACCTCCTTTTCCCGCGACATGCAGATCCGCGGCCGCCGCCCGACGACGGAATGGCTGGAACGCTCCGTCGCCCCGCCGACGCCGAACGAGATGCTGGTGCTCGGCATTTCCCCCAAGGAACAGGTGACGCGCATTCATCGCCTGCGCCTGGCGGACGGCCTGCCCATGGCGGTGGAGCGAGCCACCCTGCCCGCACGCGTGCTGCCCGACCCGGAATCCATCGGCGCTTCGCTCTACGAGACGCTGCAGCAGCGCGGCTTTCGCCCCGTGCGCGCCTTGCAGAGGCTCAGGGCAGAGAATTTGAGCGCCGACGATGCGGCGCTTCTTGGCGTGCCGGCCGGCTCCGCCGCGCTCAGCATCGAGCGCGTAGCCTATCTTCAGGACGGGGCCATCGTGGAATTCACCCGATCCAGCTATCGTGGCGACGCCTATGATTTCGTCGCCGAACTCACGCTTTCCGAGGAGTTGAACGCAGAATGAGCGCCCCAGAGACGACGCGCATGCGCCTTGAGATCGACGAGGCTCCGGAGGCGGTCCGCCGCCTGCTCAGCCAGTCGACCGAGGCTATCGAGGCAACGGGCGCGGCGCTGCGCCGGCTCGATCCGCCGGTGGTTATCACGGTGGCGCGCGGCTCTTCCGACCATGCCGCGACGTTCTTCAAATATGTCTGCGAGATCAGCCGGGGCACGCCGGTCGCCTCCATCGGCCCGTCCGTCGCCTCCGTCTACGACGCGCCGCTCCGGCTCGCCGGCGCCGCCGCGCTGGCGATCTCGCAGTCGGGCAAGAGCCCGGACCTCCTGTCGCTGGTGGCGCGCGCCGCCGCCGGCGGGGCGGATACGGTGGCGCTGGTGAATGTCGAGGATTCGCCGCTCGCCACGTCCTGCTCGCAGGTGGTGCCGCTTCGCGCCGGGCCGGAACTCAGCGTCGCCGCGACCAAGAGCTTCATCACCTCCGCCGTTGCCGCGCTCGCCGTGCTGGCCGCCTGGAACGAGGACGAGGTGCTGAAGGCGGCGCTGCAGCACCTGCCGGACGCGCTGGACGAGGCGCTGAGCTGCGACTGGTCGGGCGCGCTGGAAACCTTCGTGGCCGCAGAATCCCTCTACGTGCTCGGTCGCGGCCCGAGCTTTGCCATGGCATCGGAAGCGGCGCTGAAGTTCAAGGAGACCGCGATCCTCCACGCCGAAGCCTATAGCGGCGCGGAAGTGCAGCACGGCCCGGTTTCGCTGGTCGACGGTTCCTTCCCCGTGCTGGCGCTGATCCCGCAGGACGCCGCAAGCGAGGGCATGGAAAAGGTCGTGGCGGAACTCGCGGCGCGCGGCGCGAAGGTCTTCGCCGCTTCCGCCAGGCCGGGTGCCGGCATCCGCCTGCCAGTGGCCAGCACCGGCCATCCGCTCACCGATCCGCTGGCGACGATCCTCTCCTTCTACCGCTTCGTCGAGCAGGTCGCCGTGCAGCGCGGCTTCAATCCCGACAAGCCGCGCCACCTCAAGAAGGTGACGGAGACTCTATGAGCACGCCCTCGTCCCTGCCCCCTTCCTTCGCCCTGACCGGTGCCGATATCTTCGACGGAGAGACGCGGCATTCCGGTTCCGCCCTGCTGGTGGAGAACGGCCGCGTCGCCTCCATCGTCCCGGCGAGCGGCATTCCAGCCGGGGCGGAGCGCATCGCGCTTTCCGGCGGGCTGATCGCGCCCGGCTTCATCGACCTGCAGGTGAATGGCGGCGGCGGCGCGCTCCTGAACGCCGACCGCAGCGTGGAAGGCGTACGCACCCTCTGCCACGCGCATGCCCGCTTCGGCACGACGGCGCTGCTGCCGACCGTGATCACCGACGTGCCGGAAGTGACCGCCGACGCGGTCCGCGCCGTGCGCGAGGCGATCGCCGCCAACGTGGCCGGCTGCCTGGGCATTCATATCGAAGGCCCGTTCCTCGCCCGCGCCCGCAAGGGCACGCATCGCGAGGACCTGATCCGCCCGATGGGACCCGGCGATTTCGACCTCGTCGGCAAGACCGGCATCGGCATCGTGCTCCTGACGGTGGCGGCGGAAACCGTGCCGCCGGAAGCGATCCGTCGGCTCACGGCGGATGGCGTGATCGTCAGCATCGGTCACACGGATGCCGATTGCGCGACCGTGCTGGAAGCGCAGAAAGCCGGTGCCCGCAGCGTCACGCACCTCTTCAACGCCATGAGCCAGCTCGGCCATCGCGCGCCCGGCGTGGTCGGCGCGGCGCTGAATTCCGGCGAGCTCTGGGGCGGCATCATCGCCGACGGCTTCCACGTCGACCCCGTCGCGCTGGAAGTCGCGATCCGCGCCAAGAAGGGGCCGGGCAAGCTCTTCCTCGTCACCGACGCAATGTCGACGGTCGGCTCCGAGGCGCAGACTTTCGAGCTGAACGGCCGCACGGTCTATCGCAAGGACGGACGGCTGACGCTGGACAACGGCACGCTTGCGGGCTCCGACCTCGACATGATGAGCGCAGTCCGCTTCACCGCCGACCGGCTCGGCCAGTCCTTCGAGGAAGCGATCCGCATGGCCTCGCTCTATCCCGCCGAATTCCTGGGCATCGACGGCGATCATGGCTGCCTGCGGCCGGGCAGCCGCGCCGATATCGTCCACATCACGGATGCGCGCGATGTCGGCAAGGTCTGGATCGGCGGCGAAGAACAGCGCTTCTAAGGGTCAGCGCCCTTCCGGGGCACCCGTCGCGCCCATCAGCGCGACCGGAACCGCCCCGGCGCCAAGCTCGTCGGCGGCCGTTCGGGTGGGAATGCCCCCGGCCTGCATTTGGGCCTCCATCTCCGCCGCCCGGCTTGCCCGGGCGGCGTCGACGCGGAGCTGGCGACGACGCAGGATCTCGTAGACGGCGGCGCCCACGACCGTGACCGCGATCAGCACGAGCCCCAGCGCATTCACCGCCGGTGTCACGCCGGTGCGGACCTTCGTGGCGATATAGATCGTCAGGGTCTGCCGGATGCCGCGCACGAAGAGCGTCGTGTTGTAGTTCTCGAAGCTCTGCAGAAAGGCGATGAAGGCGGCCGCGATCAGCGCCGGCCGGAGATAGGGCAGCGTGATCCGGCGGAATGTCTGGATGTGGCTGGCCCCCAGGTCCAGCGCCGCCTCCTCCAGCGAGCGGTCGAAGCGCTGCAGCCGGGCCGTCACCATCAGCATGACATAGGCGGCGATGTAGCTGGACTGGGCGAGCACGCTGAGGCCGATGCCGCCGGGCACATCGAAGCGCCGCCAGAAGACCAGCGTGGAAATGCCGATGATCACGCCGGGGGTCAGCAACGGCGAGATCATCAGCGCGTAGAGAAAGCTCCGTGCCCGCGCATGCAGCGAGCCGAGCAGCAGCGCCGCCGCGAGCCCGATCGGCACCGAGATCAGGACGACGAGAAGGCCGATCACGACGGTGATGCCCAGCGCGTTCCACATCTGGCCATCGGCCCAGAGCGCGTCGAACCATTTCAGCGTGGTGCCCTGCCAAGGCATGACGGTGGGAAAACGGCTGTCGTTGAAGGTCGCCGCGCCCATGATCGCGAGCGGCACGAAGAGATAGAGGAAGAACAGGACCAGATAGGCCCTGAGCAGGATCGCGGAGAAGCGGTTTCCGGTCATCGCACGCTCATCTGGCGATATCGGCGAGGCTGACGCGGAAGAGCCGCATCATGACCGCGATGAAGACGATGCAGAGAAGGAGCAGCAGGAAGGCGTAGGCCGCCCCGAGGTTCCAGTTCCCGCCCTCGAAGAACCAGTTGTAGATGATCTCGGTGAACCAGCGGCTGCTGGGCGAGCCCAGCAGCGAAGGCACGGCGTAGGAGCCCGCCGCGAGCATGAAGGTCATGACGCAACCCGTGGCGATGCCGGGCTTGGCATGCGGGATGACGATGCGGCGATGAATGCGCCAGCGCGAGGCGCCAAGGTCGCGCGCCGCGTCGATCTGGTTGCGGTCGAGGCTTTCCATCGCGTTGGTCAGCGGGAAGACCATGAAGAGGATGTAGGCGTAGACCATGCCGACCATCACGCCCGCCGTCCCATACCAGCGGATCGGCCTCGCCATGATGCCCAGGCCGGTGAGCACGCGGTTGAGCGGTCCGTTATAGGCGAGCACGATGTACCAGGCGAAGGTGCGCAGGATCTCGTTGATCCAGAACGGGATGATCAGCAGCAGAACCAGCAGCGCCGCATTGGACGGCTTCGCCACCTTGGCGAGATAGAAGGCCACGGGATAGCAGACCACCAGCGTGATCACCGTGACGAGAGAACTTGCCCAGATGGTGCGGAAGAAGATGCCGAGATGGATCTTGTTGGACCAGAGCACCGCGTAATTGGCAAGGCTGTGCACATCCTGCGGTCCGCCGATCTCGGACGGCGGCAGGTTGGGCCGCAGCGAATAGTCGATCATCAGGAGGTCCGGCAGCGCCACCAGCAGCACCAGCCAGATCGCCACCGCCGCGACGGCAAGAGCCGCGATCGGGCCACCAAGCCGACGGCTGAGTTCAGCCATGGGGCGCGGGCCTCAGCGCAACCGCCTGCCGAGGATGGAAGCGAAGCCGCGTCTCGGAACCGATCCGGAGATCCGGCAGGTCTCCCGCATTGGTGATCTGCGCCACGACAGGCACGCCGTCCTGCCCCTCGCCGACGACACGGATGAAGGAGCCCTCGAAGGTCTTCTCGCGCACGCGGACGAGGATGCCGTCGTCGGCCGGAAGCAGTCGCTCCGGCCGCACGAAGACGACCGCCGCCTCCCCGCCGGACAGCCCGGCGCAGTTGCGCGCCCGGAGCTGACCGAGCTTCGTATCGATCACCGCCATCTCGCTGTCGGCGGCATGGACGATGCCGGGAAAGGCGTTCGTCTCGCCGACGAAGCCCGCGGCGAATGCCGTTTCCGGGCTCTCGTAGATCTCCTGCGGCGCGCCGACCTGCTCGATCCGCCCCTGGCTCATCACCGCGACGCGGTCCGACATGGTCAGCGCCTCGCCCTGGTCGTGGGTGATGTAGATGAAGGTCACGCCCGTCCGCTTCTGGATGGCGCGAAGTTCGGTCCGCATGTGCTGGCGCAGCTTGAGGTCGAGCGCGGAAAGCGGCTCGTCGAGCAGCAGCACCGTCGGCTCCACGGCCAGCGCCCGGGCGATCGCCACGCGCTGCCGCTGGCCGCCGGAGAGTTCCGCCACCGCCCGGTCGCCGATTCCGGGCAGCGCGATCAGGTCGAGGAGTTCATCCGCCTTGCGCCGGCGCTCCGTCCTGGAGAGGCCGCGCACCTCCAGCCCGAAGGCGATGTTCTCGGCCACGCTCATCAGCGGAAAGAGCGCGAGGTTCTGGAAGATCATCGCGGTCGGGCGCTTGTTCGCCCCGACGCCGCGCATATCCTTGCCGCCGATCAGCACCTGCCCCGAGGTGGGTTCGCTGAAGCCGGAGATCAGCCGCAGGATCGTGGTCTTGCCGCAGCCGGACGGGCCGAGAAAGCTGAAGAACTCACCCGGCCGGATATCGAGGCTGACGTCGTCCACGGCCGTGAAAGACCCGAAGCGCATGGAAACGCGGTCGAGCGTGACTCCCTGACTCATAGAGGGGGGCTCATCGGCGGTTGATCCTCATCGTCCATCTCGCGGGAAGGGATGGCGCGGTCGCCCGCGCCTGCCGTCATCAGGCGGAGAGGAACTTGTCCTGGTACTCGTTCCGCTTGGACACGAACCAGGTGTCCTGGATCGGCCACCACCAGAGCTTCTGCAGCGCATCGCCCGGATAGGCGGCCTGGAAGAACTTCTTGTTGAAGTCGCTGAGATAGGCCTCCGCGCCCTTCGCGGTGGTGTTGTAGCCGAGCTTGTTGGCCAGCATCGCGCCGGCCTGCGGCGTCAGATACCAGTTGATGAAGGCATAGGCGTTGTCGACATTGGCGGCGCCCTTGGGAATGCACATGCCTTCCATCCAGGCGAGCGCGCCTTCCTTGGGGGCGACGAAGCCGACGGGCTGGCCTTCCTTGGCGAGCGCGGCGGCGGTGGAGTCCCAGGTCTGGCCGATCACGCAGCCATTCTGCCGGAACGCGCCCTGCGCTTCGTTTTCGTTCGACCAGAACTGACCGACCTTGGCTTTGTTGGCGATCGCGGTCTTGATGATGACGTCGTAATTGTCCGTCATCGTCTTTTCGTCCTTGAAGCTGTCGCGCATCGGATGCGGCAGCTTGCCCTGGCTGTCGAGCCAGAGGCCGATGCCGACCAGCGCGGACTGTGCCCGGACCGTTACCTTGCCGGCATATTTGTCGTCCCAGAGATCGCCGTAGCTCGCCTGCCCGAAGGTGAGCGGAGCATCGGCGGTGCTGAAGGCTATGGCCTCGGTGCCCCAGTCGGACGGCACGAAATAGCGTGCGCCCTTGACGACACCGCCCATGTCGGCGGAGCCTTCCACCGTGGAAGCGATGGCGCCGTCCCAGTTCACCTTCTTCTCGTCCAGCGGCTGGATCAGCCCGAATTCGACATAGTTCGGCACGCGGTCGACCGTCGGCCAGATGATGTCGAAGCCACCGCCCTGGTTGGCGCGAAGCTGGTTCAGCAGCTCGTCGTTGGTGCCGTATTCGGTACGGGTCGCCTTCACGCCGGTCTTGTCGGTGAAGTCCTTCAGCATCTCGTCGCTGACATAGCCGGCCCAGGCGAAGATCCGGACTTCGCCGCTGGCGGCCCAGGCGCTGCGCATCACAAACGGACCGGCGGCAGCCGCGACGCCGACGGAGGCTGCGCTCTTCAGGAAGGAGCGGCGGTTGAAGTCGCGGGCGGCGAGAAGCGTTCTCACGCTCCCCGAAAGGTTCGAAGACTGGCTCACAAGGCACCCCCTGGTGTTCAACGGCGGCCGCAATCCCATGCGGGCTCTCCATCGAAAGCCCCTATGTGTGACACCTGTATGACAGCCTTGGCAAGCGCGGAGCCCTGCCTTAGTCCTCTCAGGCATCAAGCGCGGCGGCCGTCAACGATTTGTCATGCAGCACTGCTAGCGCACGGTGGAAACGTCCGACGAGAGAGCAGACCATGAAATTTTCCCTTTTCGCGGCAGCCGCGTTGGCGCTCGCCTCCTTCGGCACCGCCCGGGCAGAGCCCGCCGGCAAGATCACCGTCTACACCTCGCAGCCGAGCGACCAGATGGCGGCCGTCGTGGAGGCCTTCAAGAAGGACTATCCCAAGGTTGACGTGCAGCTCTTCCGCTCTGGCACCACGGAAGTGATGAACAAGCTGCAGGCCGAGTTCACCGCCGGCGCTCCGCAGGCGGATGTGCTGCTGATCGCCGATGCCGTGGCCATGAGCGGCCTCAAGAAGGCGGGCCAGCTCCTGCCCTATCCCGAGGCGAAGATCGAAGGCATTCCGGCGGCGCTGGTCGATCCGGACAAGACTTTCTTCGGCACCAAGCTGATCACCACCGGCATCGTCTACAACACCAGGCTGGTGAAGACCCCGCCGAAATCCTGGAACGATCTGCTCGCGCCGGAGAACGCGGCGCAAACCATCATGCCGAGCCCGCTTTATTCCGGCGGGGCCGTGATCCATGTCGGCACCCTGCTGCAGCAGCCGGATTTCGGCTGGAAATACTTCGAGACGCTGGCCAGGAACGGCGCCGTGGCCGGCACGGGCAACGGCTCGGTGCTCGATGCCGTTGCGCGCGGCGAGAAGGCCTATGGGATGATCGTCGAGTACATGGCCTACAACGCCAAGGCCAAGGGCTCGCCGGTGGACTTCGTCTTCCCGCAGGAAGGCATCTCGGACGTTACCCAGCCCATCGCGATCCTGAAGACGACCAAGAACGCCGAAGCCGCGAAGGCCTTCGTCGACTGGCAGCTCTCGCGCGCGGCACAGGAACAATCGGTGGGCCAGGGCTATTTCCCGATCCTTTCCGACATCAAGTCGCCGGCCGGCTATCCCGCCGTCTCCGACGTGAAGATCATGAAGGCCGATCCCTCCGAGATGTTGAAGAACGACAAGGCGATGAAGGAAAAGTTCACCGAGCTCTTTGGTGGCTGATACCTCGCTTTCCGCCGTCCCGGCTCTCCCTGGACGGCGTCGCGGCCTGCAGGTGGACGGCGAGAAAATCCTTCTCGCCGTTCTCCTCGTCTATGTCGGCCTGTTCGCCCTGACGCCGCTCGCCCTGCTTTTCGCCAAGGCATTCGGCCGAGGCGAGACCGGCGAATTCCTCGGCATGATACGCGAGCAGTGGCAGAGCGTCGCCGTGCAGCGCGCGCTCTGGAACACGCTGAAGGCCGGCGCCCTTTCCACGCTGATCTCGCTGGTGATCGGCACGGCCATGGCGCTGCTGGTCGGCATCACCGACATTCGCGCGCGCTCGCCCCTCGTCTTCGTTCTGCTTCTGCCGATGCTGATCCCGTCGCAGATCACGGCGCTGGCCTGGATCGAGATGACGGGGCCCCAGAGCCCGATCCTGCTGCTCCTCGGCGCCGCACCCGATCCCGGCACGAAGAACCCCATCTACTCCATGGCAGGCATTTCCGCCGTGATGGGCGTGGAACATGCGACGCTGGTTTTCCTGACCGTGCGGGCCGGGCTCAGGCGCGTGCCGCGAGATCTCGTCGAGGCGAGCCGGCTGGCTGGCGCCGGCCCGCTCCGCAGCACGGTTTCCGTCGTCCTGCCGCTGGCCGGGCCCGCCGTGCTGGCCGGCGCTGCCCTGGCCTTCGTCTCCTCCATCGGCAATTTCGGCGTGCCTGCGCTGCTCGCCATCCCCGCGCGCTATCCCATGATCACGACCTTGATCTATCAGCGGCTGAGCGGCTTCGGACCGGATGCTCTGGGCAGCGTCGCGGCGCTGGCCCTGATCCTGTCGGTGCTGGCCGCGGCAGGCCTGACCGTGCGGGCCTTCGCCGCCCGGCGCACCCGCATGGTGGTGGAAGCAACGAGCGCGATCCTGCCCAGATTCCAGCTTGGACGCTGGCGCCTGCCCGTCGAGGCGGCCACGTGGGTCCTGCTGGTCCTGATCGCCATCCTGCCGCTCGTGGCGCTGGTCACGAGTTCGCTCGCGCCCGCCCTCGGCGTTCCCCTGAACGGACGGACATTGACGCTCGACAATTATCGCTTCGCGCTGTTCGCCGAGCAGGCGACGCGGCGCGCCTTCGCCAACAGCCTGTTCCTCGCCTTCGCGACTGCCGTCGCCAGCGGCCTCGCCAGCGTCGGCCTCGCCTATCTGGCGGTGATCCGCCGCTCGCGGCTGGCTCGCATCATCGACCTTATTGCCGATGCCCCCTATGTCATTCCCGGCACGGTGCTGGCGACGGGCGTCATCCTGACCTTCCTGCGCCCGCTGCCCTTCCTCCATGCCTCCATCTACGGCACGATCTGGATCCTGCTCGCCGCGTATTTCGGCCGTTTCCTCACGCTGGCCTTGCGGCCGACGATGGCGGGGCTGGAAGTGATGGAAAAGGCGGTGGACGAAGCGGCTCAGGTGGCCGGAGCCGGACCGATGCGGCGGCTCTTTTCCATCATCCTGCCCATGGCGACCCCCGCGGCCGCGGCGGGAGCCCTCCTGATTTTCATGAGCGCGTTGAACGAGCTGACCGTATCCGCCCTGCTCTGGTCGACCGGGCACGAGACGCTGGGTGTCATGGTCTTCTCGCTCCAGCATGAAGGCAATTCGCCGGCGGCCTCCGCTCTGGCCGTTGCCGCCGTCCTCGTCACCATAGCGCTTGCCGGGTTGCTGGCGCTTTTCGGCCGCAGGCTTCCGCAGGGGATCGTACCATGGCAAGCGTGAGCTTCGCCCGCGTCGGCAAGGCCTTTGCCGGCCACCACGCCGTTTCCGACGTATCGCTGCAGGTGGGCGAAGGCGAGTTCGTCGCCCTGCTCGGCCCTTCCGGCTGCGGCAAGACCACACTGCTGCGCATGATCGCGGGCTTCGAGTACCCCGACCGGGGCGAGATCCGCATCGGCGACGAACTCGTCGGAGCGCCGGGTTTTTCCGTTCCGCCCGAGCGGCGCAACATCGGCATGGTTTTTCAGTCCTATGCGTTGTGGCCGCACATGAGCGTCGCCGGCAATGTCGGATTCGCCCTGAAGCTGAAGCACGTTCCCCGCCCGGAGCGGCATCGTCGCGTGGCGGAGATGCTGGAGCTCGTGGGCCTCGGCCATCTCGGGGCACGGCGCCCGCACGAGCTTTCCGGCGGCCAGAGACAGCGCGTGGCGCTGGCGCGGGCACTCGCGGCGCGGCCGGGCGTGCTGCTTCTGGACGAGCCGCTCGCCAACCTCGACGCGCATCTTCGCGAAGCGATGCAACGCGAATTCCATCGCCTGCACCGGCAGGTGGCCACCACCTTCATCTACGTCACCCACGACCAGTCAGAGGCTATGGCGCTTGCCGACAGGATAGCCGTGATGGAAGCAGGCGTCGTCCGGCAAGTCGCCCGGCCGCAGACCCTCTATCGCGAGCCGACCAGCGCCAGCGTGGCGCGCTTCATTGGCCGCGGCATGGTGGTCCCCGTCCGCGTCACGGCCCCGGCACCGCGTCCGGGCAGCGTGATGGTCGATCTCTTCGGCACGCCCCTCTGCGTGCGGGGCACGGCCCCGATCGGCGCGACGCGCGGCGTGGTTCTCCGCGCAGAGCACCTGACCGTGGTCGCTGCCGACGCGCCGGGGACCATCGGCTGCCGCGTCACCGATCTCTCGTTCGGCGGCGCGACCACCCTCGTCACGCTGATGCCGGAGGGCCCGGCCGGCGACACGACGGAACTTCGGGCCGTGGCCTCCGGCGAACTGCCGGAAATCGGGCAGCTGGTGGGGCTCAGGATCGACGACGGCTGGCTTCTGCCGGAAGACGGCGATACGATCTGATGCTGCGGCTCACCTGCATTTCCGGGCTGGAGCACAAGGCGCCGGCCTGCTTTCTTCTGGAGACGGGTAGCAAGCGCCTGCTTCTCGATCTCGGCGAAGGCGCCTCGGGCGAATTGCCGGACCTGCGCGGCGTCGGCCCCGTCGACGCGATCCTCATCAGCCACGGCCATGGCGACCATGTCGATGGATTGAAGCTGCGGGACCGGATCGGCAGCCCGCCCGTCTACGGCTCCGAATACGTCGCTCATAAGCTCCGCACCAGTGTCGAGGTCCGTCCCTTGCCGCTGCGGGGCCGGACCCCGGTCGAAGGAATTATCGTGGAAACCGGCCGCTCAGGCCATGCGCCGGGCGGCATCTGGATGGCGTTCGAGGGCACGCGGCGCCTCACC
Source organism: Faunimonas pinastri (assembly GCF_900110915.1). Classification (GTDB taxonomy): domain Bacteria; phylum Pseudomonadota; class Alphaproteobacteria; order Rhizobiales; family Afifellaceae; genus Faunimonas; species Faunimonas pinastri. The sequence continues at coordinate 396,315 of NZ_FOFG01000001.1, read as the reverse complement.
TATATGGGCGACCATTTCGCGCGCTCGCCGGTTTACGCCGCCGATCCGCCACCGCCGACCGATATCCTGATCCTCGACGCCTCGTACAAACTGGACGAGCCGGACTTCGACGCGGAGATAGCCGCGCTCGGCGATCGACTGAAACTCGGCCCGACGATCCTGCCCGTGCCGGCGGATGGGCGCGCGCTGGACATCGCATTGCATGCCGTTCGCGATCTTGGACTCGACGTGTCGGCCGACTCGGCCGTGCGGGAGACGATGCGGGATCTGATCGAGGACTTCCCCGGCGTCTTCCGTGACGGCGTGCGGGACGAACTCCGCCGTATCCTGCCTGGCATCCGCGACATCGATCCTGAGCGGCCCAGCGGCGTCATGCTGGTGACGCCGGCCTCCGTCGCCCACGGCGTTGCCGCCGACCTCCTGCGGCGCTGGTCTGCGAAACCGGAGCCGGCGATCGTCTTCACCGGCCATGTGGAAGGCGTCGCCAAGGCGGCGGTGCAGTCGGGCCGGGCCAGCTGGTGTCGTTGGTCGGTGCATCCGCCGCTTGCCGAGCGCGTGGAGCTTGGGAGGAGCACGGGCGCCCGGACGGTCATCCCCGCATTCGGCGGAACGGAACTCGCGGGGCAATGGCGAAACATCTTCGCACCGGCCAGCGTGCCGGAAGGAACACGCTTCAGCCTCTGAGGCAAACAGCCCCTTCTGTCGGCCGTTTCGCTTACGGCCGTACGGCCGTGATGCAAACGGGGCGGCCTCGGCCGCCCCGTCGTTCTTTCAAGAAGCCGCGATCGCGATCACGGAGCGCTGGGGGTCGGCGGCGTGCCGGTGCCCGAGGTATCGCCGGGGTGCGGATGCGCGCCAGCCTGCGGTTGTCCCGCCGGGGGTTGCCCCATGGGCTCGTGCACCGACAGGATCTTGTCCAGCATCGGCGTCACCGCCTCGGCGCAGTCCTTGGTGGAATCGCCATCGGCGCACTTGATGTCGATCGTGAAGCCGCCGCCATGGCCGATCACGAAGTGCGCACCCCTGGCGCCCATCCCCTCGTGCGGACCCATGCCGTGAGGCCCCATGCCGTGGGGACCCATCATCGCGCGATGCCACTCGAAGGGCGCACCGCCCATGCCGGGCTTGTGCATCGGGCCCCAATTCCCCGGACCGCCGGGACCGGGCTTTCCGTGTTCCGGGCCACCGTGTTCCGGGCCACCGTGTTCCTGGTCCCCGAGTTCCGGGCCACCATCCATCGTCCCTCCATTCATCGGGCCCGCGTTCATTGCGCCCTGGTTGCGGGGACCGCCCTGTCCGTATCCAGCAAAGCCATGCGGGCCGCCGGGACCGAAGCCACGACCCTCCGACGGGGCGCCGGGACGATCTCCCTCGTCTTCCTCGTCGCTATCCTGCGCCGCCGAGCCGGGACCGTTCATGCCCTGGCTGTTCCAGTCGCCATCCCAGCCCTGCGCCTGTTGCCAGTCGCCATGCTTGCCGTTCCAGCCGCCCTGCCAGCCGTGGCCGCCCTCGCCTTCATCGCCGAAGCGATGGAAATGATGGTGGAAGTGATGCCACCCGCCGTCCTGGTCCGCGTCGGCGTAGTCGTTCTCGGCGTTCCGACCGCCATCGGCGCCATCGTCATCGTTCTGGGCCTGATCGTCAGGCTTCGGGGCGTGATCGCCAGGCTTGGCCGCCTTGTTGTCGGAAGGGGTACCCGCGTTGCTCGCTCCCTGACTGTCGGAGGGGGCGGTCTGCGGCGTGGAAGTCGCAGGTGCCGCCGCCGGAGCGTTGGCCGCCGGGGCCGGCGGCGCGGGCGGAGGGGTCTGAGGCGTGGTCTGAGCCATGGCGGCGGTGCTGGCGAGAGCGAAAGCCGCTCCCAGCATGAGCGTTTTCTTCATCAGAGTTCCTCACTGCTGTTGTCCTGCCCCACCCGACGAACGCCCTCCATTCACTGCCGTTCCCTGCGGACGGCCAGCTTTTCCGGAATGCCCAGTCACTTCCGATTGATCACAAATTTGAGGACATTTTTAAGTACTTCACAAATCTTCATGCTGATGCATAACAATTATTCCCAGTCGCATGGCTGTTGATCTAGAACTGGTGACAATTGATCTCCACCTTAGATCCCATGACCTCAGCCATCCTCCGATCACTGCGTCGCTTCGGCCTCGACACCGCAGGCAACGCGGCCCTCATCTTCGCCCTTGCCGCGGTCCCGCTCATCGGAGCGGCCGGCTTCGCGATCGACTACACGCAGGCTTCCGGCGTTCGCGCACAGCTGCAAAGCATCGCGGACGCGGCGGCGCTGGCGGGAGCCACACGCGACAGCACCCTCAGCGCAACTGCGGCGACGGACTATTTCAACGGGGCGATCGGCCGCCTGTCTCTCAGCCCGACGCCGACGCCGACCGTCAAGGCGGATACCTCATCCGACTACGTCACGGTCAGCACCAGCTATTCCATGAGCGGCGGCATTTCCTCGATCATCGGGCAGAAATTCCCGGTCGCCGTCACCGCCACGGCCTATCGCGGCGATCTCGTGCGCCGGGTCAGCATGGACCTGAACTCTGTGAACATGGATGCGTCCGACACCAACCGCATCTACAGCTTCAATCTGACGTCGGACGGCAGCTATCCCGATTACGACAGCACCAACAAGCGTCCGTATCTCTATGACGCGAACGGCAAGAAGACGACGGACGGTTCGGGCATACCCAATCCCGACGATTATCAGGAAGTGCTGACGACCAGTTCGACGGACCGGAACGGCACCACGGATTCGCAGTATGACTCGACGGTGGATGCGCTGAAGAACGGTACGGCCATCCCCTTCAACACGACCGACGCCGACGGCCAGGTCGGGATGCTCTTCGTCAACGTGCAGGGCAACTATACCAAGGGTTCGGGGAAGTCGAAGACGACCTCCGGAACGACCAGCTACTTCTTCTCGGTCACGAATCCCGCGAGCGGCTTCAGCAACCCCGAAAATGTCAGCAGCGATCCCGACGGCAGCAACCCTGCAGGGAGTTCGTCGAGCATCTCCTCCTATGTCAGCTGCAGCTATACGGCCAGCAGCAAGACATGGACGTGTACCGGGAGTGGATTGAGCAAGACTTCCGCCAGCAAGATCGCAAGTTACGCGAGCAGCCACACGAATTGCGGCGCGGCAAAGACATCGAGCTCATCATCAACAACCTGCACCGGACGCAGAAACAATAACTGCACCACGACGACAACATACACCGCGAATCTCTCATGCACGGTGAAGCAGGATTTCCCAAGCTGCGTCTCCAGCACCGTCACCCAGTACTGGGACGACAATGGCGGCGCCACGGACGACAACGACTACAACGACATGAGCTACAGCTTCAGCTGCCCCGATGACGCTCGGAACACCAGCACCGTGCGGCTGACGAACTGAAACGGCCTAGCGCGACCGCGGATCGAGAAGGTCGCGCAGTCCGTCTCCAAGCAGCGTGAACCCGAGCACCGCAAAGGCGATGGCCCCGCCCGGGGCCAGCGCCAGCCAGGGCGCCTGACCGAAATAGGTCTGCGCATCGGCGAGCATGCGCCCCCAGCTCGGTGCCGGGGGCGGCAATCCCAGCCCGAGAAAACTGAGCCCCGCCTCCACCAGAATGGCGAGGCCGAGCTGGATGGAAAGCTGCACCGCGACCGTACCGGCGATGTTCGGCAGCACATGGCCAAGCGCCACCCCTCCGCGGCTCCGTCCGAGCGCAAGCGCCGCCAGCACATAGCCCTGCGCCCAGATCTGCAGCGCAGCGTTGCGGGCCACGCGGGCGAAGACGGGCATGCTGAAAATGCCGATCGCCAGGATCGCCGTAAGCCTTCCCGGCCCGATCAGCGCCCCGATGACGATGGCCGAGATCAGCGCGGGAAAAGCGAAGATCACGTCACCGACGCGCATGATGGGCTCGTCCAGCCAGCCGCGTCGCGCCGCCGCCAGTAGTCCAAGCGCCGTGCCGAAAAGGCAGCCGAGAAGGATCGCCGAGAAGGCGATCGTCAGTGAATTCCACGCGCCCAGCATCAGCAGGGACAGCACATCGCGACCAAGCGCATCTGTGCCGAGCAGGCCCGCGACGAGGGGCGGCTTCAGGCGAAGCGCGATACGGATCTGGATCGGCGGCTCCGGCGTCCAGGCGAGCGAGAGCAGCGCCGTTACAATCCCAATGGCGATGATGGCGCTGCCGGCGATCAGCCTCGGCGGCCAGCGGCGGCGCCTGGGAACATCCCTCCCCCCAGTCGGGGCGGCGACATTCACCGGGCCGCCCTCAGGCGCGGATCCAGCAGCAGGCCGGCGAGATCCACGGCAAGGTTCACCAGCATCACGAAAGCGGCGAAGAGCATGGTCACGCTGCGGATCACCACCAGATCGCGCTGCGCGAGCGCCTGATACACAAGCCGCCCGAGCCCGGGCAGGGCGAAGACATTCTCCACCAGCACGGCCCCGGCGATCAGGAACGAGAACTGCAGCCCGACGATGGTGAGAACCGGCACAAGGCCGTTCGGCAGGACGTGGCGAAGCATGATCGTCGAGCCTCGCAGGCCCTTGGCGCGAGCCGTCCGCACGAAATCCTGATGGGTCACCTCCAGCAGGGCCGCCCGCGTGACCCGCGAGAGCACCGCAGCCTGCGGAACCGCGAGCGCGACAGCCGGAAGCAGCAGGGCCTTCAGCGCCGGGAAGAAGCCCCCCGACCAGCCGGGAAAGCCGATCGCGGAAAACCAGTGCAGCCCGGTGGCGAAGCAAAGGATCAGGATCAGCCCCAGCCAGAAATCCGGAACGGCGATGCCGAGCTGCGAGAAGACCGCGACCGCGTGGTCCGTCGCGCGCCCAAGCCTCGCCACCGCCGCCATGCCGAGCCCGAGCGCCACCAGCGTCGAGCCCACGACCGCCAGCAGCGCCAGCGGCAGCGTCAGGGCGAGCCGGTCGGCGAAGAGCCGCGAAACCGGCACCCCATAGGTGATCGACGTGCCGAAATCGCCGCGCAGCATGCCGCCGAGCCAGGAGAGATAACGGACGGTGGCGGGCCGGTCGAGCCCGAGCTGATGGTGCATCGCCGCAAGTGTATCCGGCCGGGCTGAGGTGCCGAGCATGATCGCCGCCGGATCGCCCGGCAGCACGTCCATCACGATGAAGATCGCCAGCGAGGCGGCAAGCAGGGTTGCCGCGAAGACGAGAAGCCGCCGCAGGACGGGCGAGAGGATCAAGCCCGTCCGTCCCCCGGCGCGCGCCCGTCGCCGCCTTGGCCCCCGCCCCCGCGCATCAGTCCTCCCACCGCAGGTCGGCAAGGTTGATGGAGGGGATCGGCTCGTTCTTCCAGAGGCCCTTCAGCCTGGCGTCGGCGATGGAAAGCCGCGGCAGGTCGAAGAGATAAAGCGCCGGCACGTCATGGGCGAGGATCGTCTGCGCGTCGCCGTAGAGCGCGTTGCGCGCACCCGCATCCGCCGTCGCTTCCGCCTTGCCGATCACGTCGTCGAAAGCCGGGTTGCGGTAGTGGAAATAGTAGTCCGGCCGCGCGTAGATCCCGATGTCCATCGGCTCGGCATGATCGATGATCGTCATCTCGAAATTGCCGCCCTTGAAGACGTCCTGCAGCCATTGCGCCGGAAACTCGCTGGACACGATGTTGAGCGTCACGCCGATCTGCGCCAGCATCGCCTGCAGGATCTCGGCGCTGCGAGTCGTCTCCGACCATTGCGGCACCTTGATCGTCGCCGTGAAGCCGTTCGGGTAGCCCGCCTCGGCCAGCAGCGCCTTGGCCTTCGCCGGATCGTAGGGCAGCACGCCGGTGAGGTCGACGTAGCCGGGATCGCTCGGCGCGTAATGGCTGCCGATCGGCGTACCGAAGCCGGAATAGGCGCCCTCGATCACCGCCTTGCGGTCGACAGCCTGCATCAGCGCCTGACGCACGCGCACGTCGTCGAAGGGCTTCCGCGCCGCGTTCATTCCCGCCACCACCTTGCGCGAAGTCGTGCCGACTTGCGCGCCGAAGCGCTTGTCCTTCTGGAAATCGCCGAAGAGTTCGGGCGCGAGGAAATCCGGGAAGACCTGGATATCGCCGGCCTTCAGCGCGGCCGCCTGGGCCTGCGCGTCGCTGATAAAGCGGAAGGTCACGGTCTGCAGCTCCGGCTTCGCGCCCCAATAGTCGGGGTTGGCGACGAGATCGACATGATCGCCCCGCGCCCAGTCCCTGAAGCGGAAAGGCCCGGTGCCCACGGGATCGGTGCGGTCCGTGGCGGCGCTCTTCGGCTCCACCATGACGGAATCGCCCCAGGCCAGCCAGTACAGGAGGTTGCCGGCCGGCTTCTTCAGGACGATGACCGCCGTCAGCGGGTCCGGCGTCTCGATCCGGTCGATCGGTTCGAAGAACTGCTTCTGCGCATTGGTGGAATCGGTGCCGCGCGCGCGGTCCAGCGTGAACTTCACGACCCCGGAATCGAACGCCACGCCGTTATGGAAATGCACGTTGGGCCGCAGGTGGAACGTGTAGGTGAGCCCGTCCGGCGAGATCGTCCAGTCGCGCGCCAGCAGCGGCTGCACATCGCCCTTCTCGTCCAGCCGGACGAGGCCCTCATAGACGTTCCAGAGCGTCAGCTCGCGGATCGTGGCGGGGGCGGCGACCGTCGGGTCCAACCCCGGCGGTTCGCTGGAGATGCCGACGACCACGGCGGTCCGGGCGGCGAAAGCCGGTTCCATGGCGCTCGCCGCGAGAAAGGCCGCCGCGACCAAGGCTGCACGCGCTACGATGCGAAAAAGCATGTCTCTCCCACGTTTTAACAGGACCGACCTGTGCCGCGCGTAGTCACTTAGACATTCTGACGCAAGCCTTCGGGCGCCGCCGACCAGAAAAAGACATGTTTGGACGCCCGAAATGGTAGGGTCAAATCAGCCGGCGCTTGCGGCCGGAACGTCCCGGAGCCCTCGATGCGAAAGACCAGCCTGGCTTTATGCTGCCTCATCTCCCTGACCGGGGTAGCCCTCACCGGAGCGGCGGAGGCCGCTGACCGGTCGCCGCTGGAGCGTCACATCCTTTCCGCACTGCGCTGCCGGGAGGATCCACACCCCACAGCCGTGCTGCAGTTCCTGCAAAAGAAGAACCTGATCGTGCCCGCCGAGGGCAAGAAGCTGGAGCATGAGACCTGCTGGCAGATCAAGGGCGCGCTCAGCGTCGAGGGCCTGCCGGTGAAGGCGATCTGCGGCGCGGAGCGCGACGAGTTGATCGCCAATCTCCACCCGGAATTCTTCGATCACGGCGAGAGCCGCGGCCGCCGCACGGTGCTGGCGCTCAACACGGGCGAGTCGAAGAAGGCCGTGCGAGCCTGGGCCCACAAGCACGACATCTGGCGCGATGAGGTGCGAGATGGCAAGTTCGCGCCGGGCACGGTCGACGTGGAGTGCAATTCGGAAGAAGTGCCGGACTGAACAGGCAGTCCGGGGGGCCGAGACTTCGGGGGCCGAGAGTTCGGAGGCGGTCACCCCCGCCCGCCGGCCTCCACCGCCGGCGCCCCAACCACCCGGGAAATGACCTCGGAGGGGCGGGCCTCGCGTTCCAGCTGCTGCAGCGTGCATTGCTCCGGCGCCTTGTCCGGCCGCCAGCGGACGATCTTCGTGCCGTGGCGGAAGCGGTCGGCGGTGATGTGGTCGTAGCGCACTTCCACCACGAGCTCCGTCCGCAGCGGCACCCATTCCGCCGAACGCTCCGTGCTCCAGCGGCTCGGCCCGCCCGGCGCGTTGCCGGTGAAGCCCGGGCCGCCCCGCATGGCTTCCAGCCGCGCCGTCAGCTCCGCTTTATCCTGATCGGCAAAGCCTGAGGTAAAGCCGACATGGTCGAGGGTGCCGGCCTCGTTATAGAGCCCGAGCAGCAGCGAGCCGACCTGCCGCCCCTTCGTCTCGTAGCGGAAGCCGCCGACCACGCAATCGGCCGTGCGCATGCGCTTCACCTTCAGCATGGCGCGCTCTTCCGGCTGATAGGGATCTGCGAGCCGCTTGGCCACGACCCCGTCGATGGCGCCGCCCGCACGGTCGAGCCATCCCTGCGCCTCATCCCGGTCGCGGCTGAAGGGCGAGAGGCGAAGGCCCTTGGCCATGCCGCCGGCGGCCGCGAAGAATTGCTCCAGCGCCTCGCGCCGCTCGGCGAACGGACGCGGCATCAGGTTTTCGCCGGCCGGGTCCATCAGGCAATCGAAGAGCACGAGCACGGCGGGCGTCTCGACCGACAGCTTGCGGATGCGGCTTTCCGCCGGATGCAGCCGCATCTGCAAGGCGTCGAAGGAGAGCGTATCGCCCACGGGAATGCAGAGTTCGCCATCCAGCACGAAGCGCTCCTGCGGCAGGCTCTTCAGCAGCGCGACGATTTCCGGGAAGTAACGCCCAAGCGGCTTGCCGGACTTGGCGTGAAGCTCCACCTCGTCGCCCGCGCGGAAGGCCAGGCAGCGAAAGCCATCCCATTTCGGCTCGAACTGCCACCCCTTCCCCTCCGGCAACCCATCCACGAGCTTGGCTTCCATGGAGCGGGTGGAGGTCAGGACGGAGAGGGTGGAGAGGATCATGGAGCGTACCGCTCAGCGTTCTCTTGGCAGTGGGCACGTACACGGGCCAGCCATGTGTCAAACCATACCCATGTTCTATCGTAGTCCCCCGGCCGACCAAACCCCTTATCTGCCCGCTTAGCATCTAGCGCCTGCCAAAGCTTGGTGTGCGCTGTTTGATTGAAACGATCGTACCCGTCTGCTTGCATCTCCCGGACAATCTCTGTGGCGGTGTACCGTCGCTTATCTACTTCTTTCAGCAAGATACGGCTGATCTCTTTAGCCTCTTCAGTGTCCGGTTTAACGAACTTCAGAGCAGCATCAGACCGGCTCGCCTTTCCTCCCACTTTTGGAACAAAGGCAACGCGATACGCGAAGGCAGGGTCGCTCTGTTGTGCGTCGGTCAGACGTTCATGGAAGTGATCAATCATAGTCTCAAGATTCTGGGGCAGTTCGTGTCCGGCCTTTAGAACCAGTTGATGCCTTACATCAAATGTGACGAATTGCAGAGCAAGCGGAAGGCGCTTCTCTAGACCGAACCCTTCACCAAAGAGCTCGCATATGGCCGAGTTGAAGTTGATGCAGCATGCCTGTAGCTTTGCCCCAAGCGCCTCATCAATCCTGTTTGTAAAGCGATGCTCAATCTCGTGTCGGATTTCCAGCAGGAATTCCAAATTATGGCGTGTCCCTTCTGACAGAGGCGATCGATCATGCCGCAAGCACTTACCTAGGTCCCAATATATATCTGCGTTGTTCTTGGTTTTCTTGATCTCACCGCCCTGACGATATCTGTAATCTATCTGCTCACGGCGAAACCATTCGTGGAGCAAGTATGTCCATGCGATCATCGCTGTTGTGATGAAAATTTCTGTCCGGAATGTCAGTCCCGCACCATTGAAGGTGTGCACTGCCGCTATCATCGCCTCTCGCGCTTTGATCAGCAGTTCATCACCCGGCACTCGTAAACCGGTCTCGGGATCGTGGTCCGGCCAAGAAGAAAGGAAAGCTGTCAACTGGTCTGGCGTGGCAGCTCGAACTGATCGATGCCGGGTTCCATTCCGGATCTCGCCAACTTCGCGGTGATTGATGGAGCGTGTCGGGCGTGTAAAATGCGCAAGAATGTCCTGATCGTTGTAGCGATTGGTTTCGAGCATCACCTTGATCATGGCTACTTCCCACCGCTCCAACTTACCGCCCGGTCTACGTGCCATCCTCGCCCCACTAGCGCCTCAAGAGCTCTAATCGACTATGTTAATGCTTACATTTTGTACGGCAACATCTTCTTGATCAGGAAAAGTAATCTATTTGAACGTACTGGGACTTCGCTTTGCCCTTCGTGAACGCCAAATCACTTCCATCATTAACAGCTACACCCCTCACCTCCGCCGCCTCGCCTCCTGCATGATCTCCATCTGGATCTGCTGGATTTCCGCCAGGCGCTGCCATTGGCGGTTGATGAGGTGGTCGACCTTTTCGTGGAGGTGGCGGATTTCGAGTTCGGCCTTGAGGTTGACCTGATAGTCGTTGAGCGAGCGCATGCGGTCTTTTTCTTCCTGGCGCCGCTGGCTCATCATGATGATCGGCGCCTGTACCGCCGCGAGGCAGGAGAGGACCAGGTTCAGCAGGATAAAGGGATAGGGATCGAAGGCGCGGGTCGCGCCGGCGATGACGTTGATCGCCATCCAGACCGCCAGCACCACGCCGAAGGAAATCAGGAAATACCAGGAGCCGCCGAAGGTGGCGATGCCGTCGGCCAGCCGGTCGCCGAGGGTGCGCTTCTCGTCGAACTGCTGCTCCACGTTTTCCGCGATCAGCTGCTCGTTGGCGATGCTTTCGGCCACCTCCCGCTCCAACGTGGAGAATTCGCCGTGCTCCGCCTTCAGCAGGTCCTCGACGTACAGGTTGCGGAAGCGGTTGACCTCGGTCCGGCTGATCATCGCGTCGTCGGCGAGATCGGGATGCGCCTGGCGGATGCGGTCGGCCAGCGCCGGGCGCAGATGCTCCAGCCGCACCATGTCCTTTCGCGGGCGCTCCTTGCCGCTGACGGCGCAGCGCGCCTTCTTCGAGGCGGACGATTCCGCCCCCGCCACGATCCCCGCTTCGCCGGCCCCGGTGGCGGGGCTTTCTTCCCGGTCGTTCTCACTCATCCGTTCGTCCCATCCATCAGGCGGCGCTTTCCCGAGGCGCTTCGTCGCCCAGAAATCCGCCGGACTGACGACGCCATAATGACGCATAGACCCCATTCCGGCGAAGCAACTCCTCGTGGCTGCCGCTTTCGATGATGCGGCCACGGTCGAGGATGATCAGCCGATCCATGCGGGCGATGGTGGAAAGCCGGTGGGCGATGGCGATCACCGTCTTGTTCTCCATCAGCCTTTGGAGCTGATCCTGGATGGCCGATTCCACCTCCGAATCCAGCGCCGAGGTCGCCTCGTCGAGGATCAGGATCGGCGCGTCCTTGAGGATCACGCGGGCAATCGCGATGCGCTGGCGCTGGCCGCCGGAAAGCTGGATGCCACGCTCGCCGACATGGGCGTCGTAGCCCCGCCGCCCGGCCCAGTCCTCCAGCCCGCCGATGAACTCGTGCGCATGGGCCTGACGCGCCGCTTCCAGCACGCCCTCGCGGCTCGTCTCCCCGCGCCCGTAGCGGATGTTCTCCAGGATTGAGCGGTGCATCAGCGAGGTGTCCTGCGTGACGACCGAGATCTGTTCGCGCAGGCTTTCCTGCGTCACGGCGGCAATGTCCTGCCCGTCGATCAGGATGCGGCCGCTTTCCAGGTCGAAGAAGCGGAGAAGCAGGTTCACCAGCGTCGACTTGCCCGCGCCGGAGCGGCCGACCAGCCCGATCTTCTCGCCCGGCCGGATGTGGAGGCTGAGATCCTCGATGATGCCGCCCTTGCGGCCGTAATTGAAGGTGACGCGGTCGAAGACGATCTCGCCGGCCGCCACCTTCAGTGGCTTCGCTTCCGCCCTGTCGGTGACGCGGAGCGGCCGCGCGATCGACATCATGCCTTCCTGCACCGCGCCGATGTTCTCGAAGATCGAGGTCACCTGCTGGGCCACGAAGCCGGCGATGTTGGCGATCTGCCAGGTGAGCGGCAGCACCATCGCGACGATCCCGGCCTGCACCAGCCCGGCGCGCCAGAGCGAGAGCGCGATGCCGGCGGTGGAAACCAGCAGCAGCGCGTTCAGCGCGGCGAGGATGACGCCGAACAGGGTGATCAGCCGCAGCTGCCCCTGGAAGACCTCGGAGTGGGTATCCACGGCCTCGCGGACATAGTCGTCCTCCTCGCGGGCGCGGGAAAAGAGCTTCACGGTCAGGATGTTGGTGTAGCTGTCGACGATGCGCCCCGTGATCAGCGATCGCGCTTCCGACATCTGCACCGAGCGGAAGCGCAGACGCGGCACGAAGACCCGGAGCAGCACGACATAGGCGCAGAACCAGACCGCCGTGGGCAGCGCCAGCCATGGATCGGCACGCAGCATCAGCACGATGGCGCTGGTGCCATAAACCGCGATGTACCAGACCGCGTTGATCGAGGCGACGGCGCTGTCGCGGAGCGCCACGCCGCTCTGCATCACGCGCGTGGCGATGCGTCCGGCATAGTCCTTCTGGAAAAAGGACCAGCTCTGCCGCACGATGTGCCAGTGGCTCTGCCAGCGGATCATGTTGGTGAAGCCGCCCGCGATCACCTGGTTGGTGACGAGCGCCTGCACGAAGATGACGAGCGGCCGGGCGATCAGGATGAACGCCGCCATGCCGGCCAGCACATGCCAATGGCTGGCGACGAGATCGCGCGGCTCCACAGGCGCCAGCAGCGTGATCAGCCGGCCGATGAAGACGGGAACGGCGACGTCGATCAGCGCCGCTCCGAGCCCCACCACGAGCAGCGCGACGAAGTACCAGCGCACCTGCCGCAGGAAGAACCAGTAGAACGACCAGAGCGTTTCAGGCGGCTGGCCCGGCATCCCCCTTGCGGTGGACGGAATACGGTTTTCAAGAAAATGGAACATGTCCGTCCTGCCCGGAAAGGGGGGAGATCCGCGGATCTCGGTCGTCAGGAAATCTGGAATCGGTCCGGCGGGGCCGGATCAACGCTTGGAGCATTCAATCCGGGCGGCGCGATGGCAACCGGAAAAACAAGGCATCCGTATGATTCGCGGTCGCCTCAGCGGCGCAGGAACGCCTTGCGGACCGCGATGGCGCCTTGCGAGATCGCCTGCCGCCCGGCGGGGATGACGGGATAGAAGTTCACGAAGCCGTGGAAGGTGGCGGGAAAGCGCGCGAGACGCACCGCCACGCCCGCGCGGCGCATGCGCTCGCCATATTCGATCCCCTCGTCGCGGAGCGGATCGTAGCCGGCGACGACGACCAGCGCCGGCGGCAGTCCGGCCAGGCTTTCGGCCAGAAAGGGCGCGAAACGAGGATCGCGGCGGTCCTTCTCATCCGGCACGTAGCGGTCGAGATACCATTGCATGATCTCGCCGGTGAGAAGATAGCCCTCGGCGTTCTCGCGGCGGGAGGGGACGTCCGCCAGCCCGTGCGTGGTGGGGTAGTAGAGCAGCTGGAACGCGATCTCCGGGCCGCCGCGATCACGCGCCATCTGAGAGACGACGGCCGCGAGATTGCCGCCGGCGCTGTCGCCGGCAACCCCGATGGGTGCGCCCTCCCCGGCCAGTTCCGCCGCATGCTCCGCCACCCAGACGGTCGCGGCATAGGCATCGTCCGGCGCGGCGGGAAACGGATGCTCGGGCGCCAGACGGTAATCGACGGACACCACGACGGAGCGGGAAATCCGGGCCAGCCGGCAGCAGATGTTGTCGTGGGAATCAAGCCCGCAATGGACGAAGCCGCCGCCGTGAAAATAGACGATCACGCCCAGGGGACGGGAAGTTCTCGGGCGATAGATGCGGGCCGGGAGCGGGCCGTCCGCGCCGGGAACGGTCGTGGCCCGCACCGATCGAACCTGCAGGCGCGAAAACCAGCGCGGCGTCATCTGCCGGTTGGCGAGATCGCGAAGGCGCGGGATATCGGAAAGCAGATCGGGATCGAGGTTCCGCCCGATGGCTTTCAGCATCATGCGGCTGCTGGGGTCGAGAGACAAACCGGGGCGCCTTCCCGCAGGATCAGGTTAGACAGGCAGCGCAGTCCCGCCCGGACAAAGCCCGCTTGGACAAAGCAAGACTGCCGCGCGGAAACGCGGCAGTCTTGTCGGCGCTCGCCTTAGAGGAGGCGCAGCCGCCCGGCGATGTAGCCGATGCCGGCGGCGACGAGGAGCATGGTCATCGGCTGCTCCTGCACGCGGTCCGACAAATTGTCGAGCGCCGAGCGCGTCATGTCGGCGGCGTTGTCATAATAGTCCGAGGCATTGTTCACCGCGTCCTGTGCGCGGCTCGCGGCCTGCTGGATGCCGGACTTCACGTCGTCGGTATTCGCCATGATGCTCTCCCTCTGGGGTCACTCGCAGAATTGCACTGCGGAAACGCGGATCGCGCCGATAGGATGCATCGCTTCCGACATTCAGCGACAAACGAGCGCGATCCAGCCCAGAGCTGGCCCCCGGCCTCTCGCATGCATCCCCTGTCGGTGGCGGTTGCCGGTGCCGCTGCGAGGTGGCTGCGGGGGTAGTTGCGGGAGTGGTTGCGGGTAACGGGTCGCCGCTCTACCAGAGGACAGGAACAGGGATCCCGCCCCATGCAAGACGATGCGCGCCGGCAGCGCCTTCCAGCCATCGAACAGCTTCTGCAGACCCCGGCCGCCCATCGGCTGATCGAGCGGCATGGCCGCGACATGGCGACGGAAGCGCTGCGCGGCAGCGTGGCGGCCGCGCGGGCGGAGCTGGCGGCGGGCAAGGATGCGGTGGCCGATACGGAGGCGCTTGTCCGGACGGCCGGAGAGTGGCTGGCCGCCCTCCACGCCCACAGCCTCAAGCCTGTCTTCAACCTAACCGGCACGGTGCTGCACACCAATCTCGGCCGAGCGCCCCTGCCTGAGGAAGCGCTGGAGGCCGTCGTCGCCGTCTCGCGCGGGGCGTCGAACCTAGAATTCGACCTCGAGACCGGCAAGCGCGGCGACCGCGACGATCATCTGGAGGACTGGCTCGTCCGCCTGACGGGCGCGGAAGCGGCGACGGTCGTCAACAACAATGCGGCGGCTGTCCTGCTCACCCTGAACAGCCTCGGCGCCGGGCGCGAGGTACCGGTTTCGCGTGGCGAACTGGTGGAGATCGGCGGCTCTTTCCGCGTGCCGGAAATCATGGCGCGCGCCGGGGTGCGGCTGCGCGAAATCGGCACCACGAACCGGACGCACCGCAAGGATTTCGCGGTGGCGATCGGTCCGGAAACGGCACTTCTGATGAAGGTGCACCAGAGCAACTACAAGATCGAGGGCTTCACCAAGGAGGTGCCGCAGCGCGAGCTCGCGGCTCTTGCCCATGAACACGGCCTGCCCTTCATCGAGGATCTCGGCAGCGGCAGCCTGATCGACATGAGCCAGTTCGGCCTGCCGCACGAGCCGACGCCGCGCGAGGCGATCGCCGCCGGGGCCGACGTCGTGACCTTTTCCGGCGACAAGCTGCTCGGCGGCCCGCAGGCCGGCATCATCGTCGGCCGCAAGGACCTGATCGCGCGCATCAAGCAGAACCCGATGAAACGGGCGCTTCGCTGCGACAAGATGACGATCGCGGCCCTTTCCGTGATCCTGCGCCTCTATGCCGACGTGCCGCGCCTGCGGGAAAGGCTGCCGTCGCTGCGCCTCCTCACCCGTTCCCGCGAGGAGATCGCGTTTCTGGCCGGCGGAATCGCGCCACGCGTTTCGGAGGCGCTGGCAGGCATGTTCGAGGTCGCGGTGGTGGAATGCGCCAGCCAGATCGGCAGCGGCGCCTTGCCGACCGACCTCCTGCCGAGCGCCGGCCTTGCCCTGACGCCTCTAGCGGGCGGCTCCGTCAACGCGCTATCGGCGGCGCTCCGCCGGCTGCCGAAGCCGGTGATCGGCCGCATCCAGGCGGGTCAGGTGCTGCTCGATCTCCGCTGCCTTATCGATGCCGCAGGATTCAGCGAGCAGTTGCCCCTGCTTCGAAATGTCCTTGATACTGGAAAGACCGCATGAGCACCGTTACCGCCTTCATCAGCCAGGCTTTCCGGAAGGAAGGCAGGCGCCTCGTCGCCGATCCGCAGCAGTCGCACAAGACGCCGGAGGCGGCCATCGACACCGCGCGCCGGTTATCCGACCGCAAGGCAGGCGCCGTCGCCTTCTCGGTGACTGGCAATCCCGACGTGGATAACTGGGAGGATCCCGTGATCCTGTTCAAGGGCGGCGAGCTCCCGAAGGAGCTGCAGGGGGACGACGACTGAGAGTTCGCCGGCAAGATCGCGCCGCTGGGATCGGCCCGCTTTAACGGGGCCGCCGGGACCAGCCCCTCAGCCGGCGCGAACGCATGCGAGGTTGTCGTTCACCCCGGCCAGCGCCTCGCGGATGTGCTTTTCGCGGTAGGGCTTACCGATGAAGCCGACCGGGTTGCAGTCGGCCACGGAGGCCTCAAGCCTCTGGTCGAGCGCACCGGTGACGAAGAGCGAGCGAACGCCGTAATCCTTGCAGAGGTGCTTGGCGGTCTCCACGCCATCATGACGGCCGGCAAGGTTCACGTCGAGGAGCGCCAGATCGATCCCGTGATCGTCGGCCAGCTTCAGCGCCTTCGCCATGGTGGATGCGATCCCCACCACCGCATAGCCGGCGTCTTCGAGAATAGTCGAGAGGTCGAGGGCAATAATGGGCTCGTCTTCGACGATCAGCACCCGCAACATTTCCGTATTCCCTCATTTGTTAACGAATATGACGCGGCTGCGGCGGAATCGTTCCGGGAAAATCCAGGCATGTTGATGGAATCACGGGGCTCGTGGCCGGGAAATTTGCCCCGGATCTCACTCTTGCTCCGGTCAGAGCCCGGCTTTTCGCAAGTCTCCGGCCGTCCGGATGTAGAAAAAACGGGCTTCTCTCCCGCAAAAGCGTAAGGTGCGAGGATCGCAGAAGGAGCATCGACGATGGCAGTTTTTCCTTATGACCAATTGGTCGAACGTCGAGCCCAGCAGATCTTCGAACGCGAAAACGGCCGCGGCAAGTGGGATCTTCCCGAAGTCCGCAGCAAGATCAGCATCAAGCGGGACGAAACCGCCGCCGAGCCGCAGTCCAAGGACATGTGCCGGAAGCAGGCCCGCAACGAATTGCTGGCCGAGGGGATCATTCCCGCCAGCACGGCCGAACGGGCTGCCTCCGCGCCGTCTTCCGGCTCCAGGGCGCGTGCCGGCGACCCGCTGAAGGTGGGTTCCCGGAGCAGCGCCCTCGGTCTCAACCGGTTCGGCATCAAGAGCTGACGATCCGGCCCTGCACGATCCGGTATTCCGGCGAGGCTTGAACCGCCTGCCGGAACCGGTGTAGTGCGTGCCGGGTGGCCCGTATGGTCCGGGCCTGCTTGCGGAGGCGACAGGGGTCTGGTGGCCCTCCTGGTCTTCAAAACCAGAGACACGCCAAACGCGTGTGGTGGGTTCGATTCCCATCCGCCTCCGCCAATCCCTCCCCCCGTTTTCAATCCCCAAATGCAAATGAGGCGGGATTGCCCCGCCTCATCTGTCGCTGACGTTCCTGCGCTCGGAAATGGGCCTTACCAGGCCGGCAGGATAGCACCCTTGAAGCGCGTCTTCAGGAAGTCGGCCACTTCCCTGGACTGGTAGGCGGCGACCAGCGTCTTGAAGACCGGCTTGTCGCGGTCGCTCTCGCGCACCGCGATGAGGTTGCCGTAGGGATTACCGACCCGCTTCTCCGCAATCAGCGTTTTCGTCGGATCGAGCCCGGCCCCCAGCGCGTAAGTCGTGTTGATCACCGCGCCATCGAGATCCGGCAGATAACGGGAGATCTGCGCGGCGTCCACTTCGCGGATCTGCACCTTCTTCGGGTTCTCGCTGATATCGAGCACCGACGGCGTCAGGCCGGTGCCGTCCTTCAGCTTGATCAGGCCGTGTTCGGCCAGAAGGATCAACGCGCGCCCACCATTGCTGGGATCGTTCGGGATGCCGATCTGCGCACCCTGCGGAATGTCGTCGAAGCTCTTGTGCCTGGAAGAATAAAGGCCGATCGGCTCCACGATCGTGTAGCCGATCGGGACGATATGGTAGCCGTGCGCCTGGATCTGAGCATCCAGATAGGGCTTGTGCTGAAAGGCGTTTGCGTCGAGGTCGCCATGCTCCAGCGCCTCGTTGGGGATCGTATAATCGGAGAAGGTCACGAGTTGCAGATCGAGGCCGTTCCTGGCCGCCACCTGCTTGGCGACCTCCGCGATTTCCTCTTCCTCGCCGCCCATCACGCCGAGCTTCAGCTTTTCAGCCGCATAGGCAGGGACGAAGGAAGCGAGAGCCAGCGCCGTACCGGCGACGAGACCCAGGATCTTGCTTGAAAGTTGAGGCATGGCAGTCCTTTCCGGCGGCGCGATCGAGCGCCTTGCGGTTCATTCTCTCCGGTCTAACCAGACTTGGCGCCAATCCCGAGAAAGCGCTTTGCGTTGTTGGCCGAAAGCCCGGAATATCGTTCGGCAGGCGTGCCGAACGGCAGGGTCGGACCCGGTAGCCGGAGGGGGGCCGGGCTGGAAGGCCGGGCAACAGGCGCGTGCGGCCTAGAACTCTGGAAGCGACCGCTTTTCTTCCGCTTCGGCGAGAACCGGGTATTTCTCCAGGAATTTCCGCAGTTCGTCCCGCGTGTCCTGGATCTTTTCCCAGTCGACGCCGACCTGCGGATATTCCGCGCCGTAGGCGAGACTCACCAGCGCGTTCAGATCGTCGAGCTGCGCGCGCGTCCCGGGTGTCGGACCTTCGCGGAAGGCGTAGATCATCCGTTCGCGGACCCGGAGCAGCGGGCGGATCGCGTCCGTCAGCGGCTCGTGCAGCTCCTTGGGCTTATTGCGGATGATCGCATCGAGATCCGTGACGACCTTCTCGGCGATGGCGTGCGAGGAGACGGGCTTGGCCATGGCGCGTCCTCAGTGCAGCCGGCGACGGCGAGTGCCGTCCTCGGCCGGGATGAGCGGACGCGCGCCCGGCGGCAGCTCGCCCCTGCCCCCGTCCTCGCGGGCAAAGGTGAGCGAAATGGCGGAATTGTTGGCGGAGTTCTCGCCGGCCTGCATCACGGCCTTGCGCATCAGGAGGCCGCCGGCGAGGGTCGCCAGCGAGGCCGTCAGCGACAGGCGTCGCGAATGTCGGCCCGACAGCAGGCTGACGCCGAGGCAGAAGAGCGGGACGCCGACGCCGATCACCGTCGCCGCGCGATAGGCGGTGGCGGTCGCCGGATCGGCGTCGATGGCGGCTTCCACCTTGCGCTCGCGGTATTTCAGCCGGGAAAGGCGGGAGAAGACGAGGTTCGCCGCCGTCGCGACGAGGGCGAGCTTGCCAAGCAGCCGCGCATTGGCCGGCCGGTCGTTGAGTTCTTCCACCAGCGCGAGCGCCGCCGCCCCGGACGCGACCGATGACGCCGCGAAGCGCCCGCCCAGCTCCTTTGGCGCGGCGGCCCAGAGCGGACTGCTCGTGGCCGACAGCAGCGCGGCCGTATAGCTCGTCATGCCCAGTCCGGCGACGGCGGCCGGAAACTGCGCGACGTCGGCCACCGTCTCGACGGCCTTCTTCCCCCGCCAGAAGGGAAACAACCGGCGCAACGCTTGCGGCAGCACGGTCAGACCCGTGAAGCCGCTGAAGGAGAGCAGCGTGAAGGTTCCGATCGACATCGGCGAGGTCGAACGGAAGATGCGCAACATGTTGTAGAAGCGCTTCGGCGTGTGGAGGTCGGCGATCAGCAGCGGCGCGCCGGCGAGCGCACCGAGCATGCCGATGATCCGGCCGTTGTCGCGGACAGGCTTCAGGTCTTCCCGGCCGGAAAGCTGCGCCGCCGTGCCGATGACCTGTGCCGCACCCGCCGTGCCCGCCACGAAGATGTAGGACCAGACGAGCCAGCCCCAGGGCGCGGCCTTCAGCGCGGGATGGCCGTAATAGGTGGGCGTGTCCTTCGCTCCACCGGGCTGGCGCTCCGCCTTGCGGGTGCCGCGCTCGCGCCGGTCGAAGGGAACGTCGTTTACCAGGGTCATGGGATCAGCGCCGCTTGCCGGAGAACAGGAAGATGGCCGCCAGCGCCAGGCTCGCCGCCGTGGCGAGGCCCGTGCCGAGTGCCGGCGCGACGCGCCGCGAGGGACGGGTGGGCGCGGCGGGAAGGCCGTAGACCTCCGGCCGGTCGGACAACAGGAAGAAGGCCTGCAGCCGCTCCAGCCCACCGGTCGCGCCGGGAGCACCGGGCGTGCCGTAGAGATAGGCGTTGGTGGCGCCCCGCTCGTGCAGGTCCTCCACCCGCTCCTGCGCGCGCTCGTAGAGGTCGTCCCACTCGCCGAACTGGATGGAATCCGTCGGGCAGGACTTGGCGCAGGCCGGCTCCAGCCCGCCCTTGAGGCGGTCATAGCAGAGCGTGCATTTGTGCGCCTTGCCGTCGCTCATATCGAGATCGACCACGCCGAATGGACAGGCCGGCACGCAATAGCCGCAGCCGTTGCAGATGTCCTGCTGCACCACGACCGTGTCGAACTCGGTGCGAAACAGCGCACCCGTCGGGCAGGCTTCCAGGCACGGCGCATTGGCGCAGTGCTTGCAGACATCGCTCATCATCAGCCAGTTCGACTGGAACGGCTGCATGTCGTCGGTGTGCTCGCGATCGACCTTCTCCACGAAGGTGACGTGCCGCCAGGTGGAGGAAGAGAGCCCGCGGGTATTGTCGTAGCTCATGCCCGACATGCCCTGCTCTTCGGCGGGCAGTTGGTTCCATTCCTTGCAGGCGACCTCGCAGGCCTTGCAGCCGATGCAGAGCGTCGTGTCGGTGAAGAAGCCGTAGCTCTTGCCGGGCTCGATCGTCACGCCGGCGGTGAGTTCCGACTCGTTCGGGATCACCTCGTCGATAAAGGAGTCGGTGTAATCGAGGACGCGCGGATGCAGCGAGCCCTCGATCATGCCGGCGGATTTCGAGATCCACGGCTTGGCAGTGTCCCAGGCCTCGGTCATGCCTCGACCCCTTCATGATGGCGGCGGAGCCGCCCTTTTCGCAAGTTGCAGGTCAGCGCCTTGGCCTCGTGCATGGAAACATTGGGATCGGCGACGATCGAGGTCAGGATATTGGCGATGTCGCCGGTGGCGTAGCCCGCCCAGCCGAAATGCCAGGGCATGCCGATCTCGTAAACCGTGGAACCATCGATGGTCAGCGGCCTGAGCCGTTCCGTCACCATGGCCCGCGTCTCCACCTCGCCGCGCTTGGTGGAGAGTACCACCCAGTCCAGCGTTCGCACCCCCAGCTTTTCGGCGAGCTCCGGCGGGATCTCCGCAAAGCTTTCCGGCTGCAGTTCCGCCGTCGTCGGAACGCCGCGCGTCGGCGCACCGGCCGTGTGGTGCTCGGTGAGCCGATAGGTCGTCAGCGCGTAGGGATATTGCTTGTCGGCCACCTCGTGCAGGGCGTTGCCCTTGCGGTGGAAGCGCTTTGCAGCCGGGTTTGACTGCGCCTTGTAGAACGCGTTCTTCGCCGGCGTTTCCACCGGCTCGTAATGCGCCGGCAGCGGCCCGTCCTTCAGCCCGGCCGGGGTGAACAGCGCCATGCGCCCGTCCGGCATCATGATGAAGGGATCGGAACCGGAAATGGCATCCATGCCGGTCTGCTCCTTCGACCAGTCGGGCCGGTAGCCCGGGGCCTTGTCCTCGACGTAATCGGGAATGTCGAGCCCGGTCCACTTGCCCTCGGCCTCGTCCCACCAGATCATCTTCTTGCGCTCCGACCAGGGTTTGCCCTCAGGATCGGCCGAGGCGCGGTTGTAGAGCGTGCGGCGATTGGAGGGCCAGGCGAAGGCCCAGCCGTGATGGGCGCCGTTGCCATCGGGGCCATCGGCCTTGCGCGAGCGGGTGAGGTTCTTCCCCTCCTCCGGGAAAAGCCCGGAATAGGCCCAGCCACCGCAGGCCGTGGAGCCGTCGTCCTTCAGGGCCTTGAAGCCGCTGACGAGCTTGCGGTCCGCCGTCGTATAGCCGTTGATCTCCTGCAGCACGGCTTCCGAATCCGGGTCTTCCAGCGGGCCGATGACGGGGTAATCCAGGGTCAGCTTTCGGATCGGCTCGTCGCGTTTTTCGGTGCTTTCGGCGTAGAGTTCCTTCAACCGCCTGGCGAGATGGAAGACGAAGGACAAATCGGAGCGGCTGTCGCCCGGCCCGTCCACCACCTTGTCGTGCCATTGGACGAGGCGCTGCGTGTTGGTGAAGGTACCGGCCTTCTCGCCCGGCAGCGAGGCCGGCATCAGGAAGATCTCGGTCGCGATATCCTCCGGCTTCATCTCGCCTTCGGAGATCAGCGTGCCCTTTTTCCAGAAGGTCGCCGTTTCCACCTCGTGGCTGTCGCGCACCACCAGCCAGTCGAGCCCGGCAAGGCCCTTCTGCACCAGCTTGGCGTTCATGCCGCCGACCACCGTGTTCTGGCCGATCACGAACATGCCGCGCATGAAGCCGTCGGTCATCGCGAAGGTCATCGGGAACTGGGAATGGTCGCCGACGATCTTCGGCAGCCATTGGTAGCCGAACTCGTTCTCCTTCGTGGCATGCTCGCCGTACCAGGCCTTCAGCAGGCTCACCATGTATTTCGGCAGGTTCGTCCACCAGCCGGTCGGGACCGTCTCTTCCTCCAGGTACGTCTCCAGCGTCGGATGCTTGGCGGCCTTGGGCTGCGCCAGATAGGTCGGCAGCATCTCGTAGAGCGTCGGGATATCCGTCGAGCCCTGGATGGAGCAGTGACCGCGCAGCGCCAGCACGCCGCCGCCGGGGCGGCCCATATTGCCGAGCAGCCCCTGCATGATCGTCGCCGCGCGGATCATCTGCGAGCCGGTCGTGTGATGCGTCCAGCCGAGCGCATAGCAGACAGCGCCCGTGCGCTCGCGGCCGGAATTCTTCGCCATCGCTTCGGCGATCTTGACGAAGCTTTCCTTCGGACAGCCCGTGACGCGCTCCACCATCTCCGGCGTATAGGCGGCGAAGCGCCGGCGCATGATCTGGTAGACGCAGTTCGGATCCTGCAGCGTCTCGTCGCGGCGCGGCGGCCGCTTCGTCATCTCGTGCTTCTTCTCGGGATCGCTGACTTCGACCGAATGATCGGCATTGGCGGTCGGCACCACCATGCCTTCATACTGCCAGCTGTCCATCTTGTAGGAGTGCTTCTCCTCGTCCCAGCCGGAGAAGAGGCCGTCGAATTCCTCCGGCGCCTGAAACCCGTCCTCGATGATCGTGGAAAGGTTGGTGTAGGGGAGCGCGTATTCCCGGAACCAGAGATCGTTCTCCAGCAGATAGCGAACGATGCCGCCGAGGAACGCGATGTCCGTGCCCGAGCGGATCGGCGCATAGATGTCGGCCAGCGCCGAGGTCCGCGTGAAGCGCGGATCGACGTGAATGATCGTGGCACCGCGCTGCTTCGCTTCCACGACGAAGCGGAAGGCGATCGGATGGTTCTCCGCCATGTTGGAGCCCATGACGAGGATCACGTCGGAATTGACGAGATCCCACTGGGACATGGTGGCGGCCCCTCGCCCGACTGTCGCGCCCAAACTTGGGACTGTCGACGAATGTCAGGGACGGGCCTGGTTCTCGATCGCCACGACGCCGAGACCGCCGCCGAAGACCTTCTTCATGAGGTAGTTTTCCTCATTGTCGAGGGTCGCGCCGCCGAGCACGCCGATGCCGAGCGTGTGATTGACAACGGTGCCGTCCGCCAGCTTTTCCACGAAGGTCTCGTCGCGGGTCTGCTTGGTGAGCCGGGCGATGCGCTCCATGGCCCAGTCGAGCGGCACCTCTTCCCAGTCCGTCGCGTGCGGGCGGCGATACTTCACCGTCGTCAGCCGCTCGGGATTGTTGAGGAGGCCCATCGTCGCCGCGCCCTTGGGGCAGAGCCGGCCGCCATTCACGGGAGAGCGCGGATCGCCTTCCACGTGGATGACCTTGCCGTTCCTGGCATAGATCAGCTGCGCGCAACCGACCGCGCAATAGGGGCAGATCGAGGTGCCGACCTTGTCGGCGAGCTTCAGGCGCGGCTGCAGCTTTTCGGATGTCGTGCTCTTCGCGGCCGTCGACTTGGACGGCTCGCCGGCGAGCTGCCGCGGCAGCGACCAGTCCCGGACAAAGGAAGCGATGCGTTTGCCGGGCGTTCGGCGGTTGATCGTCATGCGGTTCTCCCGACCATCAGGCGGCGGCCTGTGATCTCGTGGGTCCGGATCTCGGAGGAACGATGTCGTGGGCTAGACCGGCGATGCGGCCCCGGTCGTCGCGGTAGCGCACGGTGACGCGCCGCTCTGCCTGCTGGAGGCCGGTAAGGTCCTGCGGCTCGAGCCGGGCGCTCGGCGACAGCACGAACAGCGTGGACCGGCCGTCGTCCGCCACCAGCCGGAAGCGGCCTTCCTGAACCACGGTGATGATGCCCGTCATCTCTCGCATGAGCCTGTCCGACCCTCCCTCGACAGCCAGCGACGCCGCGCGCGTTCGCGTTTCTGGAACGAAGCTGGTCGATGGCCAATTCAGCCAGCGGGCTCTGGTTCCGCCGAAAGATGCGGCAGAACGTACCAGACCGGCGAGCGGGCAGGCCCGGTCAGGCCGAGAGACGGCCCGGGTGCGTGAAAACCTCGAAGCTGCCGCCCCGGGCGGACGCGACAAGCGTGATCCCTGCGGCTTCCGCCGTGCGCACGGCCAGCGCGGTCGGCGCGGAAACGGCGACCATCACGGGCGCGCCCAGCACCGCCGCCTTCTGCACCAGCTCCACCGAAACGCGGCTGGTCATCACGAGAAGTCCCTCGCCGGCGTGCTCCCCGCTCCGCGCCAGCGCGCCGACGAGCTTGTCCAGCGCATTGTGCCGGCCGACATCCTCGCGGATGGCGACGAGGCCCCTCCCCGGTCGCCAGAACGCCGCGCCGTGCACCGCGCGCGTTTCGCGGTGCAGCGCCTGGCCGGAGGCCAGCGCGTCCAGTCCGGCCGCGATGTCGCCGGAGGTGAAGGTCGCGGTGCTTTCCACGCGCGGCGGCGCGCGCACCGCCTCCATCAGGCTGTCGATGCCGCAGAGACCACAGCCGGTAGGCCCGGCCAACTGACGGCGGCGAGCGGAAAGCCGCTGCTCCGTTTGCAGCGGCACCCACATGCGGAGTTCAACGCCCGCTTCGCTTTCCACGATGTCCAGCGCCTCGATCTCGCCGGCATCGCCGACGACCTTCTCCGTCAGGCTGAAGCCCAGCGCGAAATCCTCAAGATCGCGCGGCGTCGCCATCATCACCGCGAAGCTCGCCGCGTTGTAGGTGAGCGCCGTGGCGGTTTCTTCGGGAATGCCGCGCTCGCCGGGCGTCGACACGCCATCGCGCCAAAGATCGCGCCGCACTACCCGCACGGGATCGTGGACTTGCGGAACCTCGAGGGGATCGGGGTTCTGTGGAGCGGGTGCGGCGGGTTTGGAAGCGAGCATCGCTGGATAGAATAAGCTCTCGCCCGCCAAGCTCAAGCGGTGGGTGAGGCCAAGGGCGAGACCCGCGACGGAAACGTCGTCAATGCGTGGTCGGCGCGTCCATGCCGAGGCCCGGCCCGCGAGGATCGGCGAGTGCTGCCCGGATCGCCACGGTCAGGGCGTTTCCCAGCAGCGGCTTTTCCACGATCGGCACCGAGGCGCCGGCCGCGCGGGCGCGCAAGGCGCGGTTCGGATGGGTGGTGATCAGGATCGCCGGGAGTTCGACGTGCCGCCTTCGCAGATCGTCCAGAAGGTCGAGGCCGTTCATTTCGAGAAGATTGTAGTCGATGACCAGACAGCCGGCGCCCGGCAGCAGCGCATCGCCTAGCACTTCCGTGCCCGAGGCGTAGGTCTGGACGGTGAAGCCCTCCAGTTCCAGCGCGAATTTCAGCGAACTCAACACGGCCTGGTCGTCGTCGACCACCAGCACCCTGCCGATCCCGTTCGCTTCGCCGCCTATCTCTGCCATGACGCGCCTCTGCACCCGGGACTGTCCGAGCAGAGGCCCTTATCGCAGGATCGGAAGCATCGGACTTTGATCCAGCTCAAACAGGGATGCTCGTCAGAGGCGGGCGGCGTCCACCACCATCGCCATACGGACGAGGTCGGAAAGGCTGGAAGCGCGCATCTTCGACATGACGTTGGCGCGGTAGACCTCCACCGTCCGCGGGCTGATGCCGAGATCGTAGGCGATGGTCTTGTTGGGATGACCCGCAACCAGCCCGAGCAGCACCTGATGCTCGCGCTGCGACAGGCCGGAAAGCTTTTCCTGCAAGTCCAGCCGTTCCGCTTCGTTGCGCGAACCCTCGCTGCGCTGGTTCAGGCAGCGCTTCACCGAGGCGAGGAAGGCCTCGTCGTCGAAGGGCTTTTCCAGGAAATCCGCCGCGCCGAGCTTCATCGCCTCCACCGCCAGCGGCACGTCGGCGTGGCCGGTAATGACGATGACCGGGGCTCCCACGCCCTGTTCGCGCAGCTTGCGCAGGAGATCGATGCCGGTGATGCCGGGCATGCGGACATCGGTGATGATGCAATCCGCCCGCAGCGAAGCGGGGCTCGCCAGGAAAGCCTTGGCGCTCTCATGCGTCTTCACCGGCAGATCGGCCGTTTCCAAAAGGAAGGCGATGGAATCGCGAACTGCCTCGTCATCGTCGATGACGTGGATTTGCGGATCACTCGCCATGGGTCGGCGCCCCGTGGCTCGAGGTCCCGTGGTTCAGGGTCCCGTGACTTGTCGCCCCGTCGCCTGTCGCGCCATCGGTCATGGCGTCGTCGAGGATCGCCTGCAGCGTGACATGGAAAATCGTGCCGCGCGCGCCATTCGGCTCGGCCCAGATCTGTCCGCCATGCGCCTCGATGATGGTGCGCGAAATGGAGAGCCCCACCCCCATCCCCGACCGCTTCGTCGTGACGAATGGCTGAAATAGCTGCGTCTTCATCTCTTCGCTGATTCCCGATCCCGTATCGGCCACGCTGATTTCCACCATATCGTTCTGCACGAGTTCGGTGGAAATGACGAGTTCGCGTATGTCGCTCTCCTCCATGGCGTCCATGCCGTTGCGGATAAGGTTCAGCAGCACCTGCTGGACCTGAACGCGGTCTGCGAGCACCAGATCGACGGGGGAATGAAGGCGGAAGCGCACCCGCACGTCGTGTTCCTTGGCGCCGACCAGCGCCAGCGCGCTCGCCTCCTGCACGAGCTTCGTGCAGCTTTCCACCTGCCGCTCGCTTTCCCCGCGCTGCACGAAATCGCGTAGGCGGCGGATGATCTGCCCGGCCCGCAGTGCCTGTTCGGCCGCCTTCTCCACAGGATCCTGCAGGCGCGCGATATCCTGGCTGCCGCCCTTCAAGAGCCGCTGAAGGCCCTTGAGGTAATTGGCGATGGCGGAAAGCGGCTGGTTCAGTTCGTGCGCCAGCGTGGAGGCCATCTCTCCCATGGCGGTCAGGCGCGCCATGTGGACGAGTTCGCTCTGGAGTTCCTGCAGGCGCGCTTCCGTCTGCTGCCGCTCCGTCAGGTCGCGCACGAAGCCGGTAAAGAAGCGGCGGTTGCTGGACTTCATCTCGCCGACGGCCAGTTCCATCGGGAAGGTCGAGCCATCGCGCCGCTCGCCCACCACGACCCGCCCGGTGCCGATGATGCGCCGCTCGCCCGTCCGGCGATATCGGGTGAGATAGTTGTCATGCCCCTCGCGGTCGGGCGACGGCATCAGCATGCGGACGTTCTTGCCGATGACCTCCTCCGCCCGGTAGCCGAAGAGCCGTTCCGCCGCGCTGGAGAAGGACTGCATGTTGCCGCCCTCGTCGATCACCACCATCGCGTCGGGGATGGTGTCGAGGATCGATTGCAGGTGCGCCTCGCGGGCTTTCAGGTCGGCATTGATCTCGGCGGCCGTCTGCCGGTTGCGATGGATCCTGTCGCCGAACCAGGCGATGCCGAAGCCGATCAGCAAGAAGATGACGGCGCTCGACACGGCGGCCTGCGTGACCGTGACAACGCCGTTGGTCACGTCGAAGCCCAGCACCAGTCCGGCAAGCGTCGCGGCGATCGCCGGGCCGAAGCCGGCAAAGGCCGCCGCCACCATGACGGCCGGGATAAACAGCATGTAGGCGGAATGGTCCTGCAGAAACGGCGTCAGCAGGATGCGCGCGAGAAAGGCCGCCGTCAGCGCCAGCACCGCGACCGCATAGCGCCGCGCCGTCCTGGCGGCGTGCGATGCGCCCCTGTTTTCCGTCCCGGCAGGCAGATCGATCATCGAGGTTCCCGTACCCGCCGCCAGCCTCTTCCGGCGGCGACGACAGACATAAAGCAACGACCTTCCGATGTCCCGGCATGCAGGCGCGGGCGACCTACGGGATTCTACGTAGGGAGATTTCCCGAATGTCGGACGGCCGGCGGTGAAGTTATTTGATCTTCGTCAACTCCATGAAGGACCGGACCGGTGCTGAGACAATTCCTGAACGATGAAGCCATCGGCGCTCCGCTCGCTCGCGCACCCCAGGCTCCCGGCGACCTCAACACCTATCTCTCCATGGCCGGCGCTCGTATGCACTATGAGCGCAACTCAGAGATCTTCGGCGAGAACGAAGCCGCGGACTATATCTACGTGGTGGTCAGCGGCGCCGTCCGCTCCTGCACCCTGCTTCGCGACGGCCGCCGCCACATTGCCGGCTTTCACCTGCCGGGCGACATCTTCGGCCTGGAAATGGGCGGCGAGCACCGCTTCTCCGCCGAAGCCATCGGCGACAGCACGATCCTCGTGATCAAGCGCTCTTCGCTGTTCGGCCTGATGGAGCGCGAACCGTCCGCGGCCGGCGGCCTTTGGGCGGAAACCCTGCGCGACCTGCAGCGCGCCCAGTCCCACATGCTGCTGCTCGCCCGCAAGAACGCGCAGGAGAAGCTCGCCCACTTCCTTCTGGAAATGGCGGAGCGGCTTTCCTGCGAGGAAACGCTGGAACTGCCGATGTGCCGGCAGGACATCGCCGACTATCTCGGCCTCACCATCGAGACCGTGTCCCGCATGCTGACCCAGCTGGAGAAGAGCGGCACGATCCAGCTCCCCTCCTCCCGCCAGGTCGTCCTGCGCGACCGCAAGGCACTGCACCGGCTGGATTCCTGAGGCCGTCTAGGTTCAAAGCCGACGCTTCCTGAAGCCGGCGGTCGCCGCCGTTCGCGACATCGCCCGAGTTTCTCTCGAGGCATCGAAGTTCGACCGGTCCGGTTCGCTGGCGTGGTCCCTGCATCTCGACGTTCCGTCGGACCCGGTCGGCGGCCTCATGCGAGGTCAGCCCGCCCCGGCTTCTCGAAGAAAGCCAAGGACAAGCCGCAATATCGCCTGCTCGAATTCAGCGGTGCCGAGAAGCGGCGACGATTCCAGCGTGGCCTGTCGTAACACCTCGATCACCGATCGGCTCAGAACGAACGCTTCGCTCTCGTTGGGCGGTTGCGCCGCGTCCTCTCCAGCCTCCCTCCAGACCTCGATGATGGCTTGCGCGGCGATATGGGGTGGACTGGGCAGACCTTGCGCCGCGGCCACGCGCATCAGGGCCTGTACCAGACGACGGTGCGGCATGCGATGCACGTTGAAGGCTTCGTGCAAGACGTGGACGATCTGCCCGATCTTTTCCTCCGCCGTCCGCTTCTGATCATTCTCGAGCGCCGATCGGATACGCCGGCCAACTTCCTCGCGCTGCCGGGCGATCAAGGCCAACACGATGGCCTCCCGGTTCGGGAAGTACTGATAGATCGTACCGACAGAGAAGCCCGCCTTCCTCGCGAGGAAATTCGTCGTCAGCCTTTCGCTGCCATGCTCGCTCAGAATCTGAGCCGTCGCTTCCAGGATGGTCTCCATGGTCTGCTTCGCGCGATTCTGCGTCGGATTTTTCCGTGTTGTAGCAGCCGGTTGGTCGTCTGGCATGGTGACTGGCTCCGGGGCGGCAAAAGCGAGTACGAAAACTGAGCTTTGCTCAACATATTCGGTTCAGCAGCCGCTGGCACCATGGGCGGCTCCTCACCTGATCGATCGAGGCAGTATGACCGACAACCGCAGCCAATTTCCGCAACAGCTGAGACACCGCGAACGGCACCCGAAGGCCCGGTGGAAAAGAAGAGGCATCGTCGGCGGGTTGTTCCTTGGGCTCGCCGCTCTCGCCACGACAGCCGCGATTGCGGGGCCACTTGCGGCCGTCGGAGCCTATGTCGACCCTTACCATGCCAAAGTGCAGGCCGCCGGCTACGTTCAGAAGAGCGTTCGCGTGAACCGGATCACGCTCAGCTATGTCGAGGGACCGGACAACGGGCCGCCGCTCGTCCTGCTTCATGCTCAGCTTCTGGACTGGTTCAGCTACAGCCGGGTCCTGCCGGAGCTCGCGAAGTCGTTCCACGTCTACGACATCGATTATCCGGGCCACGGCCAGACGATCACTCCGGCGGACTATCCGATGACGGCCAATCAGATCGGAGCCGATCTCGGTGATTTCATCGAGAAGCACATCGGTCGCCCGGTCTTTGTCACCGGCAACTCTTCCGGAGGATTGCTGGCTACGTGGCTGGCGGCCCACCGACCCAAGCTGATCAAGGCGGCACTGCTGGAAGATCCGCCGTTGTTTTCGGCGGAATACCCGCGCATCAAGCAAACCATTGCGGACCGCGCCTTCAGGACGAGCTATGCGGCGGCAACTCAGGACCATCCGGATGACTTCCTGCTGTATTGGACCCACGGCAACGCGCCGTTCTTCCGAAAGAACATCGGCCCCGGAACGCCGTTCATCCTGACGCAGGCGGTGAAAGCCTATCGGAGAGCCAATCCGGGCAAGCCTGTCGAAATCGGCGTGGTGAAGAACGACACGGTGCGGATGCTGCTGCGGGGGCTCGATCGGTACGATCCCCGCTTCGGCGCGGCCTTTTACGACGGCACCTGGAACAAGGGCTTCGACCACGCCGAGGCGCTGAAGACGATCACCTGCCCGGTGCTGCTGATGCAGGCGAACACCTCGCAGCTTCCGGACGGCACGCTGAACGGCGCCATGAGCAAGGAAGAGGCCGACCGGGCCATGTCGCTCCTGCACAAGGGCAAATATCTGAAGGTCGACGCCACTCACGTGGTCAACCTCGACAAGCCTGTCGAATTTACGAACGCGCTTGAGAGCTTCTTCCTGGGCAGGTGACGATCCCGGTTGCGGACGCTCCTTCTCCCACAAAGACGAAAGCCCGGCCGAAGCCGGGCTTTTTCCCCTGAACTGAAGCCTCTTACACCGCGCGGCTGAAGCGCATGGCTGCGCCCTGGCGATAGGCGTCGAAGGCGACGGCGGCGAGGCGGACGAAGGGACGGCCCCGATCCGTCACGGTGATCGTATCCTCGTCGGTGACGATGAGGCCGTCGGCTTCCAGCGGCGCCAGCACCGGCGCGGCGTCGCGCAGCAGAAGCTGTTCAGCCTCGCCGCGCGCCTCCAGCCGGAAGTCGCACATCAGCCGCTCGATCATGCCCGCGCGGCGGCGGTCGTCCTCGTCGAGGCGGTAACCACGCGCGGTCGGCAGGCGGCCGGCCATCAGTTCGCGGCGATAGGCCATGACGTCGGAGATGTTCTGGACGTAGCCATCGGCCAGCGAGGAGATGGACGAGGCGCCGAAGCCGATCAGCACCGGCAGGTCGTCGTCCGTATAGCCCTGAAAATTGCGGTGCAGACGGCCTTCGCGAGCGGCGACGGCGAGGCTGTCGTCGGCGCGGGCGAAATGGTCGATGCCGATCGCCTGGAAACCCGCTTGCGCAAAGCTTTCCGCAATCGTGCGCGACTGCAGGAAGCGCTCGTCGGGACCCGGCAGCGCCGTTTCGTCGATCAGGCGCTGATGCGCCTTGAGGCTCGGCAGGTGGGCATAGCCGTAGCAGGCGATCCTGCTCGGATCGAGGCCGATCGCCTGGCGGGCGGTCTCGCTGATCGAGTCCGACGTCTGGTGCGGCAGGCCGTAGATCAGGTCGAGGTTGAGGCGTTCGATACCGGCTTGGCGAAGGTCGGCCGCCGCCTGGGCGACCACTTCCAGCGGCTGCACGCGGCCGATCGCCTCCTGCACGCGCGCGTCGAGATCCTGCACGCCGAGGCTGGCCCGGTTGACGCCGAGGTCGGCCAGCTGGCGGGCGAGATCCGCGCCGAGGCGGCGCGGATCCAGTTCGACGGCGTGCTCGGTGCCGCCGTCGAAGGTGAAGTGCCGGGCAAGGGTGGCGACAACCGCCGCCATGTCCCTGCCTCCCAGGATGGTCGGCGTGCCGCCACCCCAATGGAGCCGCGCGATCGTCACGCCTTCCGGAATGAAGCGCGCCGTCATCTCGATCTCGGTCCGCAGCGCCTGCCCGTAGGCGGACACCATATCCTCGCGGTGCACCAGCTTGGTGTGGCAGCCGCAATAATGGCAGAGCTCCCGGCAGTAGGGCACGTGAAGGTAGATCGACACCTTCTGCCCGGCCTGCAGGTTGCCGAGCCAGGCCTGGTGCTCCGCCGCCCCCACCGACGCCGAGAACTCGACGGCCGTGGGATAGGACGTGTAACGGGGAACCTGGCGGGTGCCGTAGCGGCGGACGAGATCGAGTTCGCTCACAGGACCGAATCCTCCCGCAGATCGCGGGTCGCGTCCTGCATGCGCCGATCGTCCCGCAGCTCGAACCAGAGCGCATTCAGGACCGCGAAGGACGAGGCAAGCCCGACGCCGAGGATCCAGGAAAAGTACCACATGGAGATGTCTCCCTTTCAGTGAGCGGGGCTCAGTAGGCGTTGGGGTTGCGGCCGAGGCTGTCGGCGGTGACCGTGCCGCGCATCACGCGGTACACGAACGCGGTGTAGAGCAGGATGATCGGCAGGAAGAAGCAGGTCGCCAACAGCATGATCCAGAGTGTCGTGTGGCTGGAGGAAGCGTCCCACACCGTGAGGCTCGCCTGCGGATCGATCGAGGAGGGCAGCAGGAAGGGGAAGAGCGACAGGCCCGCCGTGGAGATGACGCCGAGGATCGCGACCGCGGAGCAGAGGAACGCCAGCACCGAGCGCCGTCCCGACAGGAGGACGAAGGAAGCCAGCGACCCCAGGAAGCCCAGCACCGGGGCGACGATCATCCAGGGATGACGGCCGTAATTGCCGATCCAGGCGCCGGTTTCGGTGGTGACCTGCTTGAAGTGGACGTTGGAGGGACCGGCCATGTCCTGCGTGCTGGTGACGGTATAGCCCTTCAGCGCGAAGGCGACCCAGAGACCGGCGAGCGCGAAGAGCACGACCGTGCCCAGAGCCGCATAGCGGCCATAGAGGCGGGACCGGGCGGCGACGGGGCCTTCCGTCTTCATGTTCAGCATCGCCGCGCCGTGGGTCACGAGCATGCAGAGGCTGACCAGGCCGCAGAGCACCGCGAAGGGCGAGAGCAGCTGGAAGAAGTTGCCGTTGTAGGAGGGCCGCATATTGTCGTCGATAGCGAAGGGCGCGCCGAGGAGCACGTTGCCGACCGCCACGCCCAGCACGACCGCTGGCACGAAGCCGCCGATGAACAGGCACCAGTCCCAGATCTCGCGCCATGCGCGGTTCTCCACCTTGCCGCGGAACTTGAAGCCGACCGGGCGCAGGATGAGCGCCAGCAGGATCAGGATCATGGCGAGATAGAAGCCGGAGAACGAGACGGCGTAGAGCGGCGGCCAGGCGGCGAAGATCGCGCCGCCGCCGAGAACGAGCCACACCTGGTTGCCTTCCCAGACGGGGCCGATCGTGTTGATCACCACCCGCCGCTCGCTGTCATTGCGGGCGACGAAAGGCAGGAGGGCGCCGACGCCGAGGTCGAACCCGTCCATGATGGCGTAGCCGATCAGCAGGATGCCGAGGAGCAGCCACCAGATGACCCGGAGGGTCGGGTAGTCGATAGGAATGTGATCCATGATGAGATTTCCAGATCCAGTGGCTGGGATCAGCGATTGAGGTCCGCGGCAGCACCTTCCGGCACGAACGCGCCGCCGGTCAGGCCTTCGGAGATGAGGGTCTTGTCGGTAGGACCCTGCTTGATGACCTTCACCATCAGGAAGATCTCGACGATCAGCAGGGCGGTGTAGAGCAGCAGGAAGAAGCCGAGGCTGATGGAGAGATCGGTGAGCGTCAGGCCGGAAGCCGCGTAGAAGGTCGGCAGCACGCCTTCGATGATCCAGGGCTGGCGGCCGAACTCGGCGATGATCCAGCCCGATTCGATGGCGACCCAGGGCAGCGGCAGGCTGAACAGCGTGATCCAGAGCAGCGCCCGGTTGTTCTCCAGGACGTGCCGGCTCGCCTTCCAGAACCACAGCGCGAAGAACGCGATGAAGTAGAAGCCGCAGGCGACCATGATGCGGAAGGTCCAGAACAGCGTCGGAACATTCGGCACGGTGTCGGCCGCCGCCTTGGCGATGTCGGCGTCGGTGGCGTTGACCACGTCCTCACGATAGCGCTTCAGGAGCAGGGCGTAGCCGAGGTCGCGCCAATGCGCCTGCAGCACCTGCCGGGAAGCGGTATCCTTCGGGTCGGCCTTGACCTTCTGCAGCGCGTCGTAGGCGACGATGCCGTCGCGGATGCGCGTCTTGGCGAGATCGACCAGCTCCACGATGCCCGGAACCTGCGTGGACAGCGAACGGGTGGAGATCAGGCCGAGCACGTAGGGAACACGAAGTTCGTAGGTGTTCTTCTGCGCCGCCGTGCCGGGAACCGCGAAGAGGTTGAAGCTCGCCGGAGCGTCTTCGGTGTGCCACATGGCTTCCATGGCGGCGAGCTTCATCTTCTGGTGCTCGGTGGCCATGTAGCCGCTTTCGTCGCCCAGGACGACGACGGAGAGCGCGGAGGCGAGACCGAAGGCGGCGGCGACCGCCATGGAGCGCTTGGCGAGTTCCACGTGGCGACGGCCCAGCAGGAACAGCGCGCTGATGGAAATCACGAACATGGCGCCCGTGACGTAGCCGGCGCTGACGGTGTGGACGAACTTCGCCTGCGCGACCGGATTGAAGATCACGGCGGTGAAGTCCTGGACCTCCATGCGCATCGTGTCGGGATTGAAGGTCGCGCCGACCGGGTTCTGCATCCAGCCGTTGGCGATCAGGATCCAGAGCGCGGAGAAGTTCGCGCCCAGCGCCACGAGCCAGGTCACGACGAGATGGCCGGGCCTTGAGAGACGATCCCAGCCGAAGAAGAAGAGCCCGATGAAGGTCGCTTCCAGGAAGAAGGCCATCAGGCCCTCGATGGCGAGCGGCGCGCCGAAGATGTCGCCGACGTAATGGCTGTAATAGGACCAGTTGGTGCCGAACTGGAATTCCATGACGATGCCGGTGGCGACGCCCATGGCGAAGTTGATGCCGAACAGGGTGCCCCAGAACAACGTCATGCGCCGCCAGACCTCGCGGCCCGTCAGCACATAGACGCTTTCCATGATGCCCATCATGAAGGACAGGCCGAGCGTCAGCGGCACGAAAAGGAAGTGGTACAGCGCGGTGGCAGCAAATTGCAGCCGCGACAGGTCCACCACGTCGAGATTGATCATCGGTGTAGCCTCTAACCGGCAGGACGAACCGGCTTCGAGGCTTCCCTATCCGTCCAAGGAAGGTGCCGCTTTGATCGATATCAATGAAAAAGAGGGATTCTCCGGCGACAAGCCCCACCGATGGTGGAGAGCTTATGAGCGCGATCGAACACAATCCGGCGAGGTCGGGACTGAAGCTTTCCCCGGGTGAGCGGGCCTGGATGCGGGGGCTGAGCGCCTCGGCACGCGGCGCCGTCACGGTCGCCATCCTTTGCCCGCTCGTCGCCGGCGCCCTTCTCGTGGCGCAGGCATGGCTGCTTTCCAGCGTGCTCGACCGCGCGGTCGTCGGCCACGCCGCGCGCGAAACACTGCTTGCACCGATCCTTTGCATTGCCGGGCTGGTCGCCGCCCGTGCCGTCCTGTCCCGCATCGGCGAAGGCGCCGGCAGCCGCGCGGCGGAAAAGATCAAGGCGACGATCCGCGAGGCGCTTTTTTCCCGCGTCATGAACGAGAAGCCGGAATGGACCCGGCAGCGCGCCTCCGGGGCGCTGGCCAGCGCGATGGTCGAGCAGGTGGAAGCCGTCGACGGCTTCTTCGCCCATTACATGCCGGCGATTATTGCAGCCGTCCTCCTGCCCCTCGCCTTCGCCATCCTCGTCCTGCCGGTCGCGCCGATCGTCGGCCTCATCTTCCTCTTCACCGCGCCGCTCATCCCCGTCTTCATGGCGCTGGTCGGCTGGGGCGCGGAGACGGCGAGCCGCCAGCAGATGCAGGCCTTCGCCCGGCTGTCCGGCTTCTTCGCCGACCGACTGCGCGGTCTCCTCACGCTGAAGCTCTACGGCCGCGCCGACGCCGAGGTCGCTCTCGTCCACGCCACCAGCGAGGAGATCCGCAAGCGCACGCTCGCCGTGCTCCGCATCGCCTTCCTGTCCTCCGCCGTTCTGGAGTTCTTCGCAGCGCTGGGCGTCGCCGGGGTCGCCCTCTATGTCGGCTTGACCTACCTGGGCTACCTCCATGTCTTCGGCCTGTCGCTGACGCTGAGAACCGGCCTTTTCTGCCTTTTGATGGCGCCGGAGGTCTATATGCCGCTGCGCCAGCTCGCCGCCCATTATCACGACCGCGCCGCCGCCAACGCGGCCGTGGCCGAGCTCGCCGCCGCCTTCGACGGACTGCCGGAACTGGCGACCACCTCGGCCATCCCGACAGCCGAAACCCTTCCCGCCAAAAGGGCGCTACCGCTCCGGGCGACACTCCGCGTCACCAAGTCCGGCGAGGATGCCGCGATCCTCGATGGCGCCGTCCTCGCGCTGGAAGCCGGCGAGCATGTCGCGATCGTCGGCGAGAGCGGGATCGGGAAATCCACGCTGCTGGAGGCGCTGGCGGGCATGCGCACCTTCACCGGCGAGGTGACGACCGGAGAGCACGACGGCGATGCGAAAACCCCGCTTCGGCCCATGGTCTTTGTCGGCCAGCGGCCGCATCTCTTCCACGGCACGATCGCCGACAATATCCGTCTGGGCCATCCTGCAGCCGGGGATGCGGAGGTCCGGGAAGCGGCGCGGCTCGCCTGCGTCGGGGAATTCGCCGAGCGCCTGCCGCTCGGCCTCGACACGCCTGTCGGCGAGCGCGGCTTCGGCCTCTCCGGCGGGGAGGCGCAGCGGGTCGGGCTGGCCCGCCTGTTCCTTACCGACCCCGGCTTGATCCTGCTCGACGAGCCGACCGCGCATCTGGACGAGGAAACCGAAGCGCGCGTGCTCCGGGGCATCGAAAGCTTCGCCGAAGGACGAACCCTTCTCGTGGTCACGCATTCGCCCGCCGTGGCGGCCCTCATGGACCGGGTCCTGCGTATCGCGGACGGACGGCTCTCGCCTGCCCCTTCCGCCACGATCATCCCCCACGACCGCCCCTACAGCGGACTGCACGACCGCGTCGTCGCACGGGAGAAGGCCGCATGAGCTCGCTGTTCTATTTTCGAGGCTTCTTCGCACGGCGCGCCGGCGGCCTTCTCCTCGCCCTCTTCCTTTCCGTGGTGACGCTGCTCGCCGGCGTCGCGCTCCTCGGCACGTCAGGCTGGTTCATCACCGCGACGGCACTGACGCCCGCCGGCATGGCGTTCAACCTGTTCGGCCCCTCCTCGCTGGTGCGCGGCTTCTCGTTCGTCCGCATCCTCGCCCGCTACGGCGAGCGGCTGACCGGCCATAACGCCACCCTGGCGCTGTTGTCGGACCTGCGCGTCTGGACCTTCTCGCGCATGATCCCGCTGGCCGGTTCGCGGCTTCGCCGCCTGCGCGGCGGAGACGTCGTCTCCCGCGTGACCGGCGACGTGGAAGCGCTGGACACCGTCTTCCTCTATGCCATCGCGCCGATCGCGACCGTGCTGCTGGCCGGGGGGCTTGTCGTCGCGACGACCTGGATCGTGCTACCGGCAGCCGCGCTGATCCTTGCCGGCACCGCCACCGCCGCCGCGCTGGTCGTGCCGGCGCTGGTGATCGCCGCCAGCCGCAAGCCCGGCGGTAATCTCGTGGCCGCCGCATCCGACATGCGGACCGCGATCCTGGACAGCATCGAGGGGCAGGCCGACCTCCTCGCCTTTTCCGGCATCGCAGCCGCGAAGGCCCGGTTCGGCTCCACGACGGCGCGCATGGGTCGGGCCAAAGCCGGGCAGGTCCGCATCTCCGCGACCGGCACCGCCATCGTGCAGGCGCTTGCCGGCCTCTGTCTCCTCGGGCAGCTCTGGGTGGGGCTCGGCGCGCTGGAAGCCGCGACGATCAGCGGGCCGGTGCTGGCCGGCATCCTGCTCGGCAGCCTCGCCGTCTTCGAGGCGACCGGCCCGATCATGCGCGGCGCCGGCCGGCTCGGCGCGGCCTCCGCCGCCGCGCGCCGGCTGAAGGACCTCGCCGGCAGCGAGCCTGACATTCGCGACCGAGCGGCACCCGTTCCGCTGCAGGAAACCGGTGCGATCACGTTCGACCGCGTCACCTTCGGCTACGATCCGAAGCGGCCGGTCCTGCGCGACTTTTCCCTGCGCATCATGCCCGGCGAGCGGGTGGCGATCGTCGGTCCGAGCGGCGCAGGCAAGTCGACGATTCTCAACCTGCTTCTCCGCCTCGATGACGTGCAGGCCGGCGCGGTGCGCTTCGGCGGCTGCGACATCCGCGACGCGGCGCAGGCCGATCT
This sequence comes from Faunimonas pinastri, assembly GCF_900110915.1. GTDB lineage: Bacteria > Pseudomonadota > Alphaproteobacteria > Rhizobiales > Afifellaceae > Faunimonas > Faunimonas pinastri. Next base: position 358,039 of record NZ_FOFG01000001.1, on the reverse strand, counting down.
TCACGCCCGCATCGCATGGCTCAGCCAGGAAACGCCGGTTTTTCTCGGCACCATCCGCGACAATCTGCGGATCGGCGGCGCGCGGGCGGATGAGACGGCGATGCGGCACGCGCTGGAGGAAGCCCGCCTTGGCGACTTCATCGCGTCCCTGCCGCGCGGGCTCGATACGTGGATCGGGGAAGCAGGGATGACGCTCTCGGCCGGGCAGGCCCGCCGCCTCTGCCTTGCCCGCGCGCTGCTTCGCCCGGCCCCGGTTCTCGTGCTGGACGAGCCGACCAGCGGGCTCGACTCGGACACGGAAGAGGCTTTCCTTTCCGATCTCGCCGGCGTGGCGCGGGGGCGGACCATGATCCTCGTCACCCACGCCCGGCTGAAGCCCGGCATGGTGCAGCGGGTGATCGCCCCCTTCGCGGGGGAAACCGGGGCAACCTAGCGGTAGCCGGAGGCCTGTAGCTCGAAGAGCTCGGCGTAGCGGCCCCGCGCGGAGAGGAGGTCGGCATGGCTGCCCGCTTCCAGCACGCGACCGCCTTCCAGCACGAGGATGCGATCCGCCATGCGCACGGTGGAAAAGCGGTGCGAGATCAGCACCGCCGTCTTGCCGTGGCTGAGCGCCTTGAACCGCTCGAACACGTCCGCCTCGGAGCGAGCGTCCAGCGCCGCCGTCGGCTCGTCGAGGATCAGGAGATCGGCGTCGCGCATGTAGCCGCGCGCGATCGCCACCTTCTGCCACTCGCCGCCGGAGAGATCGCGGCCGTTGACGAAGCGCTTGCCGAGCGGCTGCTCATAGCCCATCGGCAGCTTCTCGATCACGGCATCTGCAAGGCTCCGCTCCGCCGCACTGACGATGCGGGGCTGGTCGTCGGCGGCTTCCACCCGGCCGACCGCGATGTTCTCGCCCGCATTGAAATTGTAGCGGACGAAATCCTGGAAGATCACGCCGATATGGGCGCGAAGATCCTCCAGCGCGAAACCGCGGAGATCCACACCGTCCACGAGGATGCGGCCTTCGTCGGGGTCGTAGAGACGGGTGAGCAGCTTCACGATCGTGGTCTTGCCCGCGCCGTTCTCGCCGACCAGCGCCACCGTCTCCCCTGCCCCGAGCCGGAAGTTCAGCCCTCGCACGGCCCAGCGATCCGTATCGGGATAGCGGAAGCCGACATTCTCGAACGCAATGCCCTGCCGGATCGGCGAAGGAAACGGCCGCGCCTTTGCCGGCGACAGAATGCTGGGCGTGACGTCGAAGAAGGAGAAGAGGTCGTCGAGAAACATGGTCTGCCCGGCGACCTGCGTGAAGCCGACGAGAAGGTTCTGGAAAAGCCCGTGCAGGCGCAGGAACGAGCCCGCCAGGAAGGTGAGATCGCCGACGGAAAACTGCCCGGTCACCGTGCGCCATGCGATCACGGCATAACCCACGTAATAGGTGAGCGTGCCGATCGAGGCGAAGAGCCCGCCCCAGAGATTGCGCCGGAGCGCCAGGCTGCGATTGAGGATGAAGATCTCGTCGGCGCGGCGCCGGAAGCGTGCGGCGAGGAAGCCGCCGAGGCCGAAGAGCTTGATCTCCTTGGCCGTCTCGGCGCTGGCGCCGATGTAGCGGAGATATTCCAGCTCGCGGCGTTCCGGCGTCTTGGCGCGCGAGAGGCGGTAGCTTTCGGCGTTGAAATGCGCCTCGCCCATGACGGCCGGCGCCAGCGCGATAAGCAGGATGATCATCAGCACGGGCGCATAGCTGACGAGCCCGGCGACCAGCACGGCCACCGTCACGATGTCCTGCGCCTGCCCGAAGAGCTGGCTGAGGAGGCCGCTCCGGCCCGCCGCCTGCCGTCGCGCGCGCTCCAGGCGGTCCTGATACTCGCTGGATTCGAAATGCTTGAGGTCGAGGCTCGCCGCGTGGTGCATCAGCTCGGTGCTGACGATGTTGGTGTGAAGCTCCGACAAAACGCCGTCCACGAAAGACACCGCCCGCGCCAGCACGTCGGAGGCGACGACGAGGGCGAGTTCGAAGAGCAGCAGCTGGGCCAGATGCGTCAGCCGCCCGCTGGAAAGCCAGTCGGAGAAGCTTGGACCGGGAGAGGCCACATGCGTCTGGCGCACGATCTCGTCGATGATCAGCTTGCCGACATAGAGCGCCAGCGGCGGCTGCAGCGCCCGCATGAGGCGAAGGACGATGGAGGAAAGGGTGAGCGAGGGGCTGGTGCGCCAGACCTGCGCGAAGAAGCGCGGCAGGTGGGCGAGGCTGCCCATGCGTTTGGAGAAGGAAGTCTCCGACTGGCCCGAGGCGGCCCGGTCGGCGGCAATCTGTTCGGAAGGTCTCGTGGTCTTGCTCGTCCGTTGTTGAAATTGAGAGAGCGCGTCGCAGCCGCACGGTGGCGGGCATGGTTGGCGGCGTCAAGCCGCAGGGACGCGCCTGGGGGGGCGGGCAGAAGATCCGCCCCGGCCCCGACCGGCGGCTCGCGCCGCCGGCCATGGTGATCAGATGGCGTTCAGATGACGTAGGAGGCGAGCGGCTCGAAGCCGTTGAAGGCCACCGACGCATAGGTCGTGGTGTAGGCGCCGGTGCACTCGATCAGCACTTCGTCGCCGATCGTAAGCGAGATCGGCAGGTCGTAGGGCTTCTTCTCGTAGAGCACGTCGGCGCTGTCGCAGGTCGGGCCGGCGAGCACGCAGGGCGCGGTCTCCGTGCCGTCCCGCTCCGTGCGGATCGGATAGCGGATGGCCTCGTCCATGGTCTCGGCCAGGCCGCCGAACTTGCCTACGTCCAGATAGACCCAGCGGATCTCGTCGGTCGGCGACTTCTTCGACACCAGTACCACTTCGGCCTTCAGCACGCCGGCATCGCCGACCATGCCACGGCCGGGCTCGATGATGGTTTCCGGGATACGGTTGCCGAAATGGGCGCGCAGCGAATCGAAGATCGCCTGCCCGTAGGCTTCCGCCGCCGGCACGTCCTTGAGGTAGCGCGTCGGGAACCCGCCGCCGAGATTGACCATGCCCAGCGTCATGCCGCGCTCGGCGCAGTCGCGGAAGATCTCCGCGGCGCTGGCCAGCGCACGGTCCCAGGCGCCGGGGTTCGTCTGCTGCGAGCCCACGTGGAAGGAAACGCCGTGCGCCTTCAGGCCCAGCGTATGGGCATGGGTCAGCACATCGACCGCCATGGAGGGCTCGCAGCCGAACTTGCGGCTGAGCGGCCATTCGGCCCCTTCGCCATCCGTCAGGATGCGGCAGAAGACGCGCGCGCCGGGAGCGGCACGGGCCACCTTTTCCACTTCCTCGAAGCTGTCGACGGCGTAGAGGCCGATGCCGAGCTCGAAGGCGCGCGCGATGTCGCGTTCCTTCTTGATCGTGTTGCCGAAGGAAATGCGATCCGGCGTTGCTCCGGCGGCAATGGCCATCTGCACTTCGGCCACCGAGGCGGTGTCGAAGGAGGAGCCGAGCTCGGCCAGGAGCGAAAGGATCTCGGGCGCGGGATTCGCCTTCACAGCGTAGAAGATACGGCTGTCCGGCAGCGCATGGTGGAGCGCATCGTAATTGCGGCGCACGACGTCACGGTCGACGACGAGGCAAGGGCCTTCGGGTCGTCGCTCATCGAGGAACGAGCGTATACGGTCGGTGATCATGGGTGATCTCCCGTCATTCAAAGCGGTTACAGCCAAGGGAGTCCTGCGCCGATGCCAGCCCGCGATGGAGACGGGTGCCAGCATCCCTGGATCCCCCCAACCGGTCCTGGGACCGAATGGGTTCGCGCCGAAAGGCCTGCCAACCGGGTTGGGACCCGTCTGGGAAGGCCATCGCTTGGAAGGGGAGTTCCCCGTCCGCACGTCCGGCAAAGAAGGTGTGCCTCTTCAGTGTCGCCGACCTTTGGACGGGCCGACTGAGACTAAAAAAGCCCGCCACCGTCGTTGCTTTAAGTCTGCCGATCGGAACCGGGGACCACAGGCACGTGCGAATTTGGGCAAGGGCGGATTTAGGTGCTTCGCCCTTCACAATCAATAGTCTTTTTCAGCGTTCCTCAAACCGTGAACGACGCGCTTTTCCGGCGAACCAAATTCGGGCGCCGGGCTCGGAACCCCTCCCCCCGACGAAGGTTCCGAAAACGACGGCGAACGGGCCGCCAAACCCCGGAGATCCACATGAAGGCACTGTGCTGGCACGGCAAAGGCGACATCCGCTACGACACCGTTCCCGACCCGCAGATCGAGGACGGGCGCGACGTCATCATCAAGGTCACGAGCTGCGCGATCTGCGGCTCCGACCTGCATCTCATGGACGGCTACATCCCCACCATGGAAAGCGGCGACGTGCTCGGCCACGAATTCATGGGCGAGGTCGTGGATGTCGGGCGCGACCACAAGAAGTTCAAGGTCGGCGACAAGATCGTCGTCCCCTTCACCATCTGCTGCGGCGAATGCTACCAGTGCAAACGCGGCAACTTCTCCGTCTGCGAGCGCAGCAACCGCAACGGCGAAATGGCGAAGAAGATGTTCGGCCATCAGGCCGCCGGCCTCTTCGGCTATTCCCACCTGACCGGCGGCTATGCCGGAGGGCAGGCGGAATATGTGCGCGTACCCTTCGCCGACGTGGCGCCCGTGAAGGCTCCGGACGGGGTGCCGGACGAGCAGCTCCTGTTCCTGACCGATATCTTCCCGACCGGCTGGATGGCCGCCAAGAACTGCGAGATCGAGCCCACCGACACGGTCGCCGTCTGGGGCTGCGGTCCGGTCGGCCAGTTCTGCATCAAGAGCGCCATCCTGCTCGGCGCGGAGCGCGTGATCGCCATCGACCTGGTGCCGGAACGCCTCGCCATGGCGCGAGCAGCCGGCGCGGAGACCATCGATTCGTCGCAGGAAAACGTCCTGGAGCGCCTGAACCAGATGACGCACGGCCACGGGCCGGAAAAGTGCATCGATTCCGTCGGCATGGAAGCCCATGCGGGCGGCTCCATCGACGCGGTCATCGACAAGGCCAAGGCGGCCGCGATGCTGGGCACCGACCGGCCGCATGTTCTGCGCGAGGCGATCATGGCCTGCCGGCCCGCGGGCATCGTCTCGGTGCCGGGCGTCTATGGCGGGCTCCTCGACAAGATCCCCTTCGGCGCGGCCATGAACAAGGGCCTCACCATCCGCACCGGGCAGACGCACGTGAACCGCTATATCGACGATCTGATGCACCGGGTGCTGGACGGGCAGATCGACCCGTCCTTCGTCATCACCCACCGCGCCAAGCTGGAGGACGGTCCCGACCTCTATCATACCTTCCGCGACAAGAAGGACGGCTGCATCAAGGTGGTCATGACGCCCTGATCGCAACCCCCCTTCGCGACGTCGATACCCAAGCCCCGGCCCCGCGCCGGGGCTTTTACTTTGCGGCGCTCTGCGTGGGCGCGGCCGGACGGGTGGCCAGCGCCGCCTTCTCCGGCGGTGTCGCTGCCGCGCTCTCGCCGTCATCGTCGGGATACCAGTAGCCGGCCTGCGGCGTCCCCCGCTCGATGGTGACGAACTGGTCGTAGAAAACGCGGTAGGGGTGGCTCCATTCCCCGTCCGGCCATTGCACGCGCACTTCCGCGCGTTCCGCCGTGCCGAGACCGACATGCACGAAGCCGGCATGGCCGGAGGCGTGGCCGCCGCCGACCTGCACCGTGCGAACCAGCGTGCGCGTGCCGATCTTCACCGCGATGCGCGCGCCGACCGCATCGGGATTGCCGCCCTTCTCGCGCAGCTTCACTTCCATCCAGTTGCCGAGCGGCTTGTGGCCCCAGTCCGTCCTGGCTCCGAGATTGCGGAAGACGGAAACGGGCTGGCCGCGATTGACCACCACGAGATCGAGATTGCCGTCGAGGTTGAGATCCACCAGCGCGCCGCCCCGCCCCTTGGTGTGGAGCGCGATGCCGGCCTTGTCGCCGGATTCGGCAAAGGTGCCGTCCCATTGGCCAAGCAGCAGATTGTCCGGATCGTAGGAGGCGAAATCCGGCATTTCCTCCACGTTGCCCTTGGCGATGAAGAGGTCCAGCAGCGAATCGTTGTTCACGTCGCCGAATTCGGAATGCCAGCCCGTCGAGGGGCGATAATCGCCGCCGGTATAGGGCCGGTGTGCCGTCGCGTGCTTTTCCCACGCCTCGTCGCGGTAGACGGGCCGATCCTCCTCGGCGTCCTTGTCCAGCGTCTGCAGCTTGGTGTCGCCCATCGAGGTGATGGCGTATTCCGGGTAGCCATCGGCGTCGAGATCGGCCTCCGCGATGCCCATGCCCCAGATCATCACCTTCTGCCAGCCATCGGCGGTGGTGTAGAGGCGCGGTGGCTGGCCGGGCGAGACCTTCCACATCTGCTCCTCGCCACCCCGGTAATATTGCCGGTCGTTGGCGATGCGCAGCGCCGGCTCGCCGGAATGGTCCCAGTCGGTGAAGATCATCGACAACGCGCAATAGCCGGGGGTCAGCACCGTTCGCTCGCCGTAATCGGGCTTGTCGGACGCGCTGTCCGGCACGGCGGGCGGCGCGCTCGCCGGAGCCGCGCCGCCCGCCGCCGAAGCCGGAGTGGAGGCCGCCTGCGGCCGGAACAGGTCGTTGTCGCTGCAGGTGCCCCATGGCGAGCCCGGCGCGGAGCGGTCGACGTAATTGCCGAAGGCCAGCGTCGGGAACCTGTTGCCCTTCTCCCAGGTCGCGGCGAAGGAGGTCGTCCAGGCGCGGCCGCCGTCGAAGTTCCAGGCGCGGTTCGCCACCTCGAAGGAACAGTCCTTGCCGCCCTTCAGGAGCAGGTTGCGCCCGACGCGCAGCACCGCCAGATCGAGATGCCCGTCACCATCGATATCGAGCGCGTACGCTCCGGTGACATTGACGAGATCCTGCGCCGGCAGGTCCAGCACCTTCTCCTTGAAGGAGAGCGGGCCGCCCACGGTGGATGTGTTGATGAGCAGCTTCGCGGGGTTCTTGCCACCGGCGATGAAGAGGTCCGGCTTGCCGTCGCCGTTGCAATCCAGCGCCGCGACGCCGCCGCCGACGAAGAACTCCCACGGCCCGTCATAGGTCTGGTCGATCCCCGCCGCCTTCGCCTCCTCGTGCATGTCGGGAATGTCGGAGGTCGGCACCGGCGGCGCGTCGTCGGCGCGCGCGATGCCGAGGGGCGCGATCGCTATGAAAGCCGCGAGCATCAGCGAGAGAAAGCGGCTCATTTCTCGATCACCCGCGTCTTGAGATAGGCAATGATGGACTGGCGGTCGGCATCGGACCCGTCGACATAGGCATCGCGAGCGCCGCGTGCCTCGCCGCCATGGGCGCGGATCACCTCGTCCATCGTCGTCTTGTCGCCGCGGTGCCCGTAGGGCGCGGTCGAGGCGACGCCCCAGAGCTCGGCCGTCAGGAACACGTCGCGCTCCACGAACCGCTGTCCGAGCAGTTCGTTGCCGAGCGCCGCCACCTGCGCGTCCGCCACGACGTGGCGTTTCAGGTCGCCGAAGAGCGGCACGAGATAGTTGCCGTCGGCGTCGCGCTTCAGCGACTTGCCCCACTCGGTCTGGCCGAGATCGAAGGAGATCCCCTGCTTCACCTCGCCATTGCGCAGCGTGCCCGCCGCGTCGATCGGGCCGGGGTCGGCGAAGGAAAGGCTCTTCAGGGGCAGCGCCGGGCGGTGGCATGCCGCGCAGCCCATCCTGGTGAAGTTCGCGGCGCCGGTCGCCGCTGCGTCCTGCCACTCCCGCGGCAGGTCGGCGCGCACACTCGGCATCTTCATCGTCGCCTGGAACGCCACCAGCGCCGAGACGTCGCCCGGCGAGATCTCGTCCTTGAAGCCGTCACCGTCGAAATCGTCAGTGCCGGTCCAGCGCTTGCCGAAGCGTTCCGTCGCCTGCATGCCGTGATGCTGGTTCAGCGCATTGATCGTGAACTGGCGGATGGAGTTGAAGACGCCCTTCTGGCTGAAGGGGCGGATGATCAGGTCGGTGTCGACGCCGTCCAGTTCGGCAAGATCGACCGTGCCGTCGGGATTGGCGGTGAGCGTGCCGAAATCGACGCCCTTGCTGTGCAGGCCCGCCTTCACCGGCGTGCCGCTCGCTCGCGCCTCGTGCAGCGCCGCCTTCCGCTCCGCCTGGAGATCGGCCGTCATCTCGCGCGCCAGAAGCTCCACGAGGCCGGAGCCGTTCATCGCCTTGGTGCCGCGCTCGTTGGAGAATTGCGGGTCGAGAGAGTCGAAATCCGGTGTGTCGAAGCCCTCGGAGACGAAGACGTTCTGCGTAAAGTCGCCGGCGCCGCCGGGGGCCGGATCGTTGTGGCAGGACGAGCAGGCGTTGGCGTCCATGCCGGCCGTGCGCGAGAAGAGGTCCGCCACCGGGCGCTTGCGGTTGGTCGGCACGATCGCCTGCGTGGAAAGCGGCCGCCCCGCCCCATCGGCCAGCGTGAACTTCGCGGTGAAGAGCTTCAGCCCCAGCGCCGCCAGTTCGTTCATGCGCTCTGCGTCGAGCGATCCGGCGAAGGCGTCGAAGTCGATATGCTGGACGAGCACCCGCTCGCTCCAGGGCGGCGTCGTTGCCGGAAGGACCGTTTCCGTCCCGGCCTTCACCGGTGCCCCGTTGGCGGGCGCTCCCGTATCGGCGGCATGCGCCGCTCCGATCGCCAGCAGCCCCAAAGCCGCTGCGACAAATCGAGCCACATACATGGCTTTCCCCTCAGGCCTTACGGCCACTCGTTTCCGTCCCTTGAACCTATTTACTTCGAAAATCGAAGGAAATGGAAGAAGAACGGCGAGGATCGTCTGCGTCGCCCGTGCCGATGCGACTTCTGCGCAACCCTGCCGCGCCTTTCAGCAGGTCGACAGGCGCACGCCGCTCGCCTAGGTCCCGATCATGGCAGAGAACCAGAAGCCCCTCACCCCCGCCTTCACCAATCCTCCGGCAGAGGAAGCGGCGATGCCGCACGTCGTGATCATCGGCGCCGGTTTCGCCGGACTGGAGACCGCGTCCCGGCTCGGCGGCAAGAAGGTGCGGGTCACGCTGATCGACCGCCACAACTATCATCTCTTCGTGCCGCTGCTTTATCAGGTGGCAACGGCCGCCCTGTCGCCGGCCGATGTCGCCCAGCCGATCCGCCAGATCCTGCGCCGCCACGACAATATCGAGGTGCTGATGGCGGAGGTGCGCGGCATCGACCCCGTGACCCGGCACGTCCAGCTCGCCGGCCTGCCGGACCTTCATTACGACCGCCTCGTGATCGCGACCGGCTCCGTCTATTCCTATTTCGGCCATCCGGAATGGGCGGAGTTCGCGCCCAGCATCAAGAGCATCGAGGATGCGCGCCATATCCGCGCCCGCGTGCTCTCCTGCTTCGAGCGCGCCGAGACCAGCCGCGATCCGGACGAGCAGCACGCGCTGACGACGACCATCGTCGTCGGCGGCGGGCCGACCGGCGTGGAAATCGCCGGCGCGATCGCGGAGCTTGGACGGCACGCTCTGAAGCGCGACTTCCGGCATATCGACCCCCAGGATTCCCGCGTCATCCTGATCGAGGCGCTGCCGCGCATCCTGAACACCTTCCCCGAGGAGCTCGGCGATTATGCGCTGAACGCCCTGGAGGAGCTCGGCGTCACCGTGATGACGGGCCAGCCGGTGGAAACCATCACCCGCGAGGGCGTCACCGTCGGTGGCCAGCTTATCCGCGCCGGAACGATCATCTGGGGCGCCGGCGTCCAGGCGACGCCGGCCGCCAAGTGGCTCGGCGTGGAGGCGGACCGGGCGGGCCGCATCATGGTCGGCCGGGATCTTTCCGTATCGGGGCTCGACGGCGTCTTCGCCATGGGCGATGTCGCGCATACGCCGGACGAGGCGGGCAAGCCCCTGCCCGCGCTGGCACAGGTGGCCAAGCAGCAGGGCCAGTTCCTCGGTCCGGCGCTCGCGGCAAACCTTCTTGAAGGCAAGCCGATCGGCACCTTCCACTTCAAAAATCGCGGCAACACCGCCGTCATCGGCCGCCATGCCGCGATCTTCGATTTCGGCAAGCGCCGGCTTCGCGGCTGGTTCGCCTGGATGCTCTGGGGCTTCGTTCACGTCTATCTGCTGGTCGGTTTCGAGCGCCGTGCGCTCGTTTCGCTGCAATGGCTGTGGCGCTACATGACGTACCAGCAGGGCGCGCGGCTGATCACCTGGAGCGACGGCCGCAAACCGGAGCTCTGAGGCTCAACCCGCATCCCGCGCCCTCGCCCTCGCCAGGAGATCGATCACCTCCTCGTCGCGGGTCTGCGTGAAGTCGCGGTAGCTCTGGCCGACGGAATAGAAGCGCCCGGGCGCGGACAGGCAGACGATCTCGTCGACCTCGCCCCGGAAGCTCTCCAGGACGCGAGCCGCCGCTACCGGCACGGCCAGCACGATCCGGGCCGGCCGCCTGCGGGCAAGCCCCTCCAGCGCCGCCCGCAGGGTGCCGCCGGTGGCGATGCCGTCATCCACCACGATGGCGGTCCGCCCCTCGACCGGAACCGGCGGGCGACCGCCGAGATAAACCCGGCGCCGCGCTTCGATGGTTTCCAGCTGCCGCCGGGTCTCCGCCTCGATGTAAGCGTCGGGCACACGAAGCTCCCGGACGATTTCCTCATTCAGCACGCGGCCGAGGCAGTCGCCCTCCACGATCGCGCCGATGCCGAGTTCCGGCTCGTGCGGCGCGCCCAGCTTGCGGACGAGAATCAGGTCCAGCGGCGCCCGGAGCGCCGTCGCGATCTCGAAGGCGACGGGCACGCCGCCGCGCGGCAGGGCCAACACCACCGGATCATCCTCGACCAGATGCATGAGCGCCGCCGCCATCAGCCGTCCGGCATCCCGCCGGTCGCGGAACGGGACGGGCTCGTCCTGCCCGGGATCCGCCTCGCCTCCCGGCGAAAGGTAGCGGCAGAACCAGTCGCCGGCGTGCTTCGACACGGTTTCCAGCGCGCCCGGCTCTTCGAAGAGATGCGTCGCGCCCGGCACGACCACCAGTTCACTGGGCTCGCGCGGATGCCGGAAGGCGTCTCGGCTTGGCGCGACGGCCGGCCCGTCATCGCCGCCGAGGATCAGCAGCGTCGGCGCTTCCACCTTCTCCAGTGCAGCGCCCGCAAGATCCGGCCGCCCGCCACGAGCGACCACGGCGTCGATTTCCATGTTCGGCTGCGCGGCGGTCAGCAGCGCCGCGCAGGCTCCAGTGCTGGCTCCGAAAAGTCCGATGCGGAGATCCCGAAGCGCTTCCTCGCCCCGTACCCACCACACGGCTGAGGCCAGACGCGAGGCGAACAGCGCGATATCGAAGACGATGACGCGGTCTGCCTCTTCCTCCGGCCGCCGCAGATCCAGAAGCAGGGTCGCGAAGCCGCGATCGTTCAGGGTTCGGGCGACTTCCGCGGTGCGGGGGGCCAGTCTGCCGTCGCTACCATGGGCGACGATCACCAGACCGGCGGCCCGGTCGGGGACGGTGAGGATCCCGCACAGCCCCTCCGCGCCGATTCGGACATCTCCCTGCTGCATCGACTACACTCCGAAGGGATAGGTCTCCAACACGCCTTCCGGCACCTCGTTGCCCAGCGGCGTCACCGCGCGCGTTTGCTCGAACCACACATAAGCGTCGAATTGCTGCGGCAGCTCGCAGCGGAAATAATGGCTGGCGAGCTCCGTTTCCGGCCGGTAGACAACGCCGATGGCGCGCTCGAGCCGTGGCGGGGACAGCGCCTCGCGCAAGTTCCCCGCGTGCCCCACCCGGAGATCCGTGAGCGACCGCGCGATACCGGTGCGGCGGAACAGCGCTTCGTAGCTGTCGTCCCTGGCCGGCAACACGGTCTTCACGCGCATCGGCTCGTCCCAGTCGTCGGCCGCCGCCACAGTGCCCCGATCGGTGCCGAAGCCGATCAGCGCGGCCTCCTCGCCGAAATGGTTGCGGCAGAGCTCGCCGACATTGAACTCGCCCTGCCAGCCCATGGCGGTCGCCGATGCGTTGCCGATATGGGAATTGTGAGCCCAGACAATGGCCCTGGCGTCCGGCCCCCGCACCTGCATCACCTGGCGGAGCGTCTCGAACATGTGGCGATCGCGCAGGTTCCAGGATTCCGTCGAGCCGCGATACATCAGCCGGTAATATTGCTCGGCCGCACGCACGATGCGGGCGTTCTGGGCCGCGTCGAGCCAGCCCTCAGGATCGCGCCGGCGATCCTCCAGCCGCCGATCCAGCAGCTCCGTCAGCTGCTGCACCGCCTCATCCTCGCAATCCTGCCGCCCCATCAGCACGGCGCGGCCGTAGCGGACGGGATCGGACTGCCACGGCGTCAGGCAGCGATAGCGCGAGCGGGCTTCCCGCGCCGCTTCCGGGTCGACACGGTCGAGATAATCGAGCACGGCGCGCATGGAGCTGCCGAGGGAATAGACGTCCAGCCCGCGAAATTCGGCTCGATCCTCCCGAGCCGCCCCTTCATTGTGCCGGCGCAGCCAAGAGATGAAATCGTGCACCTCCCGGTTCCGCCACATCCAGGTGGGAAACCGGCTGAAGGCCCGCTCCTCATCGAGTTCCGGCTCGCGGTGGCGCACGAAGCGGTCGATGCGGCTGGCATCCGGCCAGTCCGCTTCCACGGCGACGATGTTGAAGCCGTGCCGCTCGATCAGGCGGCGGGAAATCGCGGCGCGGGCACGGTAGAACTCGCTGGAGCCATGCGTCGCCTCGCCCAGAAGCACCACGCGGGCGCCGGCGAAGCGATCGAAGAAGGCGCCGAAGGCTTCGTCTTCCGGCGCGGGGAGATGCTCGGCCGAGTGGCGAAGCATCTCCACAAGTGCGGACTCGTCTTCCTCGCGTGCCGGCGGCGGACCTTGTCGCGCCATTTCCTGCTCCCACCCTCGCTCCGCGTCGGCCCTCAGCCCATGGCGATGTCTTCCGATACCTTCACCCAGCAGCGCAGCCATTCCGCCACGCTCCACGCCTGCGAGATGCAGCCGCGCGGCGTGAACGGCGCTTCCGCGTCGAAGACCTCGCTGATCGACCCCACGCCCGCGTCGGAGAGGTGCGGATAGAACCCCTCCAGCAGGCGCTTGCCCTCCGCCGTCGCGCCCGGATCGACCTTCAGGAAGGAATCTATATAAGGCCCGATCAGCCACCCCCAGACGGTGCCCTGATGATAGGCGGCGTCGCGGGTGCGCAGATCGCCGAAATAGCGCGGCTTGTAGTCCGGTTCGCCGGGGGCCAGCGAGCGGAGCCCCACCGGCGTCAGGAGTCGCGACCGCGCGGTTTCGACCACAGCCGCCCAGCGGCTCTCGTCCAGCACGGGATTGTCGAGAGACACCGCGAAAAGCTGGTTCGGGCGGCAGGCAGGATCGTCCCCCGTCTCGCCATCGACGATATCGAGGAGATGGCCGAGCTCGTCGCTCCAGAAGCGACGGTTGAAGGAGGCGCGCGCCTGATCTGCCCGCTTTTCCATCTCGGCCGCGCCCTCAAGGTCTCCCTCGGTTTCCAGCCAGCCCTGCATCAGCCGCAGCGCGTTGTACCAGAGCGCGTTGATCTCCACCGCCTTGCCGCGCCGGGGCGTCACCACCCAGCCGTCGACCTTTGCGTCCATCCAGGTGAGCTGGTAGCCCTCCATGCCCTGCCGGAGCAGGCCGTCCCCGGAATCGACGCCGATGCCGAAGCGCGTGCCCTCGACATGGTGGCGGACGATGTCGCGCAGCTTGGGCAGGATCGCCTGCAGCGTATGGGTATCGCCGGTGGCGCGGACGTAGCGGCCGACCGCATGGAAGAACCAGAGCGTCGCGTCCGCCGTGTGGTAGAGCCCCTCGCTCTGCCCTTCCGGAAACATGTTGGGGATCAGCCCGTCGCGGATGTAATGCGCGAAGGTGCGCAGGATCCAGCCGGCCTCGGTGCCGCGCCGGGTGGCGAGCGTCAGCCCTTCCAGGCTGATCATGGTGTCGCGCCCCCAGTCGGTGAACCAGTGGTAGCCCGCTATCACCGTGCGCGCCTCGTCCCCGGCGGCCCGCGCCCGCGCCGCATCGGCGACACGCGCCTCCGGGTGGATGATGAAGCTGTCGGCTGCCAGCACCAGTTCCGCCGCGCAGCCCTGCCCGAGGCTCGGCCGCGCGGTGTTGACCAGACGCTCGCGGCGCTGCTGCTCGTAGACCAGCGCGTCCTCCGAGGAGAGCGCCTCGATCGCGTGCCACGGCTCCACCGACGCGATGAAAAGGACGCCCTCGCCACCGTCGATGCGGGCGCGGAAGGAGCCGGGACTCCAGAGATTGCCGCGCCCCTCGTAACCGCGTTCCGACTCCACCGGATAATCGACGTCGATGCGCTCGCCGCCCTTCACTTCCAGCGTCGCCTGCTCGCTTTCCACCACGATGCGAAGCGGCGGATAGGCGTCGCCGGCACGGATCTCGTGGTGACGGTCCTGGATCAGCAGCGAATAGGTATCGTCGCCGCCGCGATCCACCGCGTCCTCCAGCCCGCGAAAGCCGACCCATGGCCGGAGCACGACATGAACGGGCTTGCCGGAGAGACGGCGATAGAGCACGTCCACCGTGTTCTGCAGGTGACGCATGACGAGCCGCTTCTCGATCAGAGTATCGCCGATCTTGCAGGTCCAGACCGGCAGGCCGAGTTCGAGGCGGAATTCGGTGAGCGCCTGCTGAAAGGGGACGGACGTCCCATCGGCCGCGATAAAGGTCTCGTCCAGCCGGCTCAACATGACGGCGCGCCCGGCGGGAGAGGACAGGGCCGCGACAAGGACGCCGTGATAGCGCCGCGTCAGCTCCCCCGTCACGGAGGCGGAGGAAAAGCCACCCAGGCCGTTGGCGACCAGGAATTCCTTGCCTTCGCTCTCCTCGCTCCTGTCGAGCTCGATCGTCCGGCTGAGATCCGTCATGCGTTTTCGTCTCCGCTGCTGCCCTTGGCCGTGCGGGCGAAATGAGAGAGCGGCGGCGAATGTTCCGACAAAGCTGAAACCGATAACGGCCAAGTTCAGCCGAAAGCGCGGGGCAAAGGGAGGAACCGCCGGCTTGGAGCTGGAGTTAACGGCCCAAACGCACCAGACACATGCCGGGGGAAACACCATGTCGCTACAGAAGCGATCCGCTGCCGTCCTGCTTGCTTTCAGCCTCGCCGCGCTGCCGCTCATCGGCTTGCCAGTCCTCGGGCAGGGCGCCGCTGCCGCGCAATCCGCGCCCGCCGCAAAGGTGAACATGCAGCCGGGGGCGGGGTCGGCGGGATCCACGGTGCGGCTGAGCGGCACGGGCATCGGCTCGAATTCCGACGTCCAGATCATGGGCGGGCAGGACGAGCGGCACCTCGCGCCGATCGGGACGGCCAAGTCCGACGCCAGGGGCGGCGTGAAGGCGCAGGTGCAGGTCCCCGGCAACGCCCGGAACGGCAAGCCTTATTTCTTCGGGCTGCGCGCGAACGACACCACGACGGTCGCGACGCCCGGCTTCAACGTGCGGCCGCAGGCGACCCAGCCGCGCGGCGGCGCCTGATCCGCAAGAGCGGGCCGAGACACCGGACACAACACCTGATACGGGGCGGATCATGGAACTCAAAGGCAAGGTGGCGCTGGTCACCGGCGCAGGATCTGGCATCGGCAAGGCGGCCGCGCTGAAGCTCGCGGCGGAAGGCGCCAAGGTCGCCGTCCTCAGCCACACCGAGGACGAAATCCGACGGACGGCGGACGAGATCAGGGCGGCCGGCGGCGAGGCGCTGCCGGTGGTGGCCGACGTCGCCGACGCCGGTCAGATGGAAAAGGCCGTGGCGCAGGCCGTGGGGGAATTCGGCCGGCTCGACATCGTTTTCGCCAACGCCGGCATCAACGGCGTCTGGGCCCCGATCGACGACCTCAAGCCGGAGGAATGGGACCGCACGATCAACACCAATCTGCGCGGCACCTACCTGACGGCCCACTTCACCGTTCCCCACCTGAAGAAGGCCGGCGGCGGCTCCATCATCGTCACCGCCTCCATCAACGGGACGCGAACCTTCACCAATTCCGGCGCGACCGCGTACGCCACGACCAAGGCGGGTCAGGTGGCCTTCACCAAGATGATCGCGCTTGAGCTCGCCAAGGCGAAGATCCGCGTCAACGTCATCTGTCCCGGCAAGATCGACACGGAAATCCAGGAAAACACGCATGCCCGCAACGTGGAATCCGTGAAGATTCCGGTCGAATATCCGGAAGGCGATATCCCGCTGAAGAATGGCGAGGCCGGCAGTGCCGACGAGGTCGCCGATCTCGTGCTGTTCCTGGCTTCCGACCGCTCCCGGCACATCACGGGGACGCCGGTCTGGATCGACGGCGGCGAGTCGCTGCTCCTGTGATCCGGCTTCGTTCCGCAGACCCGCGACCGCCGGCATGACCCGGCTTATCCAGGCGCGACTGATCAACGAACCCTTCGACGATCCCGGTCTCTTCCTCGATTTCCGCTTCAGCCGGCGCGCGCTGCTCTTCGACCTCGGCGATCTCGGTCCGCTTTCCACGCGCGAGATCATGCGGGTGACCGACGTCTTCGTCTCGCATGCGCATGTCGATCATTTCATCGGTTTCGACCGGATGCTCCGTCATCTCCTGCATCGACCGGGGCCGGTGAACATCACCGGTCCCGTCGGCTTCATCGCGCGGGTGGAAGGCCGGCTCGGCGGCTATAGCTGGAACCTGCTCGACGGGAACTCGGTCGACTTCCGGATCGTCGTCCAGGAATTCAGCGGCGACCGCGTGACCGCGCGGGCGGAGTTCCGGGCGCGCGAGGCCTTCCGCCGTCGCGAACTCGACCCGCCGGACCTGCCGCCCTCCCGGGTTCTGCAGGAAGAGGCCTTCTCCGTCGAAGCGGCGGAGTTCGACCACGCGATCCCCAGCCTTTCCTTCGCATTGCAGGAGAAGATCAGCGTGAACGTCTGGACGCCCGGCCTGACGCGGCTGCGGCTTCCCGTCGGCCCCTGGCTGAACGAGGCGAAGCGTGCCGCGCGCCAGGAACTGCCGGACGAAACGTCGATCCATGTGGCCACCGGCTGGGAGGTGCCGCTCGGCGAGCTACGCGAGCACGTCTTCCGGCAGGGACCGGGCCAGCGCATCGCCTATCTCGTGGACATGGCGTTTCAGCCGGAGAACCGCCGACGTGCCGTCAACCTCGCACGCGGGGCCGACCAGCTCTTCATCGAGGCGGGTTTTCTCAACGAGGATGCGGCGCTCGCCCACGGGCACCGCCACCTGACGGCTGCGGAAGCAGGCATCATCGCCCGGGAGGCCGGTGTCAATCGAGCCATCCCCTTCCACTTCTCCGCGCGCTATTTCGAGCGCGAACAGGAACTTCGGGACGAGCTGGAGAAGGCTTTCGCCAACCCGGTCGCCACCTTCACGCCCGGCTGAGGCGGCGCGGATCTAACAAGGAGGTTCGATCAGGCGCGGCGGGCGGCGGGCGGCAGGCCTTCCGCCGGCTCCTCCGACACTTCCGGCGCCGCGATGCTCAGCGACACCGTGGTGCCGGTCGCTCCGGTATCGGTCACGACTTCGGCGCCCACGCTGCGCGACATGGCCCGCACGACCGTGGAGCCGAGCCCCGTGCCTTTCGCGTCGCCATCGATGATGCCGACGCCGTTGTCGGCAACGGCGATCGTGAGATCGCCGGCATCGCCCCGCTTCAGGGAAACGAGGATGCGGCCGTCCGGGCGGTCCTGGAAGGCATATTTGAAGGCGTTGGTGATGAGCTCGGCCACGATGACGCCGATGGAGACGGCGGTATCGGTCGGAACCGGCGCTTCCTGCACGTCCGCTTCCAGCGTGACGTGCCGCTCCGTCGCGCCAAGCGAATGCTGGAGCTCGCCCACGAGGCCGGACAGGTATTGGCCGAGCTCCACCACCTCCACATCGGGGGACGTGTAAAGCCTGCGGTGCACCTGGATGATCGCCTCGATGCGGTTCTGCGTATCGATCAGCGCGTTGCGCACATCCTCGTTGGTCGCGGCCGTGGTCTGCATGCGCACCAGCGAGGACATCATCATCAGCGAATTGGCAACGCGGTGGTTGACCTCCCGCATCATCACGTCCTGGCGCGCGACCAGCGCCTCCAGCCGCTCGTTGGCGAGCCGGATCTCCAGATCCGCCTGCTCCTTGCGCCGCTGGCTCTCCACCCGTTCGATGGCCTGCCGAACCGCTTCCTGAAGCAGCTCGAAGAACACATGCGCGTCGGCCTTGATCACATAATCCGACGCGCCCGCCTTGAGGGCGGACACCGCGAGGCGGCTGTCTTCCGCGCCCGTGACGTAGATGACGGGCAGATGAGTGGGCGTACTGCAGATGCGCGTGAGCGTTTCCAGTCCGCCGATACCCGGCATATGGTGGTCGAGCGCCACCACGTCGAACTGCGATTGATTCATCAGCTGAAGGCCGGCTTCGCCGCTTTCGGCACAGACGACTTCGAAACCCTGGCGCGCAAGATGACGCTGCACCAACCGCCCGAGACCGAGGTCATCGTCGATGTACAGGATCCTGGATGGAGAGGGCGCGCCCGATTCGCTCATTCGGCCGTATCTGGAACCTGAATCACGGCCAGAAACAGGCCAAGTTGACGGATTGCGGTTGCAAACGAGTCATAATTCACCGGCTTGGTGATGTAGACGTTGCAGCCGAGATCGTAGCAGCGCTGGATCTCCACCTTGTCGTCGGTGGTGGTGAGCACGACGATGGGCGTGCGCTTCAGCCCTTCCTCGTTCTTCACCTTGGCCAGGATGTCGGTGCCCGACATGTCCGGCAGGTTGAGATCGAGCAGGATCAGCACGGGCAGGCCGGACAGCGGGCCGTCCTTGGTGTCGTAGATGAAGTTCAGCGCCGAGGTGCCGTCGGTGAAATGCTTGATTTCGTTGTAGATGCCGGCGCGGCGAATGTTCTTCTCGATGAGGAGGGCGTGCCCCTCATCGTCCTCGATCATGATGATCGTAACAGGCTGCGTCATTCCCGCTCTCTTTCTTCGTGTCTCAGCACCTTGGGCAGTACGACCCGGAAGGTTGTGCCCTCGCCGAGGACGGATTCGCAAGTGATTGTGCCGCCGAGGCGGCGCACGACGGCGCGCACATGCGCCAGACCGATGCCTTCGCCCGGCCGGTCCTGGACGCCGGAACGGCGGAACAGATCGAAGATCCGGTCCAGATCGTTCGCCTGAATGCCCCGCCCATTGTCCCGGACCACGAATTCGATGTTCCGGCCGAGGTCCTTGGCGGAAACCTTGACCAGCCCGGCCTCGTTCCGCTTCAGGTACTTTACCGCATTGTCGATCAGATTGCTGAAGATCTGCTCGATGGCGACCCGGTCGCTGATGATGTCGGGCAGCGGTTCGATCTTGATCTCCGCATCGGCCTCGTTGGCCTGATGGCGGGTCGCATCGGCGAGAGCGGTGACGAACTCCGTCATGGAAAGCCGCTGGGGCGTGAAGACGCGCCGGCCTTCGCGGGAAAGCTTCAGGATCGCGTTGATCAGACGATCCATCTTATCCGTCGCCTTGCGGATGAAGCCGATCGCTTCCGGCCAGTCCGTCTGCACGGCGACCTTGGCTTCCGGCGTGACGACCTCCGGGTCCGTTTCCTCGATCTTCGCGACCATGGCCTGCACGTCGCTCAGGCCCGTCTCGAGCTCGCTGGTGAAGCCCATGATGTTGACCAGCGGCGACCGCAGATCGTGCGAAACGATGTAGGCGTAGCGCTGGATCTCGCTGTTGGCGTGCTGCAGGTCGGCGGTGCGCTCCTGCACCGCGTCCTCGAGCCCCAGGTTCAGTCGCTCCAGTTCCGCGGCGGAGGAGTTGAGCTCGGCCGTGTAGCGCCGGATCAGGAAATAGAAGGCGACCGCCAGCGCGAGCATGACGATGACCACGAGCACGGCCGTGATGAAGAAGTACTGCGCGCTGTTCGCCGCCCGGTCGAGACCGCCCTGCAGCTCCGCTTCTTCCTGGCCGACAATGTCCGCGATGGTCTTGCGGAGGCTGACCAGATCGGCCTGTCCGTCCGTCTGGCCGAAGGCGTTGCGCGCGCCCTCAAGATCGCCCGACCGGACCATCTGGATGGAGGCGTCGATCTCCGCCATTCGCCGGTCCGTCAGCGTTTCGGCCGTCGTGTAGAGATCGCCCAGGCCAAGCGTGGTCAGAGCATTCTTCAGCTTGCCCAGTGGCTCCTTGATCTGGTCCTGCGCCATGTCCACCACACGGGCGTAGCCCTCGGTCTGCCTGAGCAGGAAGCCGCGGCGGGCGGCTTCGGTGCGCTCGATCAGGGCAAGCGCGCTGTTGGCGGAGGAGATTGCGCTCTCGTTGAGCACCACCTGGTGATTGTGGACACGGATCTGATTGGAGAACCAGAGCGATGCGAACACGAGAAGCGCCAGGATCAGGAATCCGGCGGTGATCAGCGAAAGGGAGATCGCACCATAGAGGCGCCGGGAGAATGGCATCGAAAGCTTTTCAATATCCTGAGCGCGCGCCTGTCCATTGCATAGTTGAAGACAGGAAGGAAGTAGCCCGGCCGGGTCGCGGCCGAATTTGTCCCGCCGGCATTACGAATCGCCGATCTCGCGGGATTCCACCAGCCGCAGTACCTCCGAACGGACCGGAATGCTGGGCTGCGCGCCCTCAACGGTGCAGGCGAGGCTGCCGGCCGCACAACCGGCTGTCAGCGACCATGCAAAGCCGAAACCTTCGTCCAGACCCGCCGCGAAAGCGCCGACGAAGCTGTCGCCCGCGGCCGTCGTGTCGACCGGCGAAACCGGGAAGCTCGCGATCCGGAACCGACCGTCGCGCGTGACGGCGAGAGCCCCCTCCCCGCCCAGCGTCACGACCACGGCAAGACCGAAGCGGGCGGCGAGTTCGCCGGCGATCTCGTCCGCGGAGCCGGCGATGCCGAGTTCAGCGCCGAGAATCCCGGCCTCGCTCTCGTTCATCACGAGAATGTCCAGCGATTGCAGCACGTCGAGCGGCACCGCGCCCGCCGGGGCGAGGTTGAGGACGGTGCGCATGCCTCGCGCTTTGGCCCAGCCGACGGCCTTCCACGTTTCAGCGTCCGGCACCTCGCGCTGGAGGAGCAACGTGTCGCCCGCTCCGACCGAGAGGGCGTCCAGGGCATCGGCGCGCGCCTCGCCGTTGGCGCCGGGCGCGATCACGATCTGGTTTTCGCTGGAGGCTTCCACCGTGATGAAGGCGGCGCCCGTCGGGCGGTCGCACGGGGCCATGGCGGAAAGGTTGACGTCGCCCTCGCGCAAGAGCGCCAGCGCCAGGTCGGCGAAGGCGTCGCGGCCGACGCGCCCGACCATGGCGACCTCGCTCCCCATGCGACGGGCCGCCAGCGCCTGGTTGGCGCCCTTGCCGCCGGGCGCGAGGAAATAGTCGCTGCCCTGCACCGTCTCGCCGCCAGTCGGCAGACGCTGGACCCGCGTGACGAGGTCGATGTTAACGGAGCCGAAAACGACGATCATGCGCATCCCCGTGCCGGGCGAGTTGCTCGCCCAATCGTGAACTTGACGAAAAAAGTCAGAGGAACGGCCTTCTTCGCTTCCGGCTTGCTAGCACGTCCGGCCGCGTCCGGAACCCCTCAATCTCGAACATGCCTGGAGGTTCACGATGGCTGTGAACAACGGAGAGCCCGGCTCGGCGGAACGACAGAGCGGCTTCACGCGCCGAGGTTTCATTTCCGCCGGCGCGACCACCGCGACCCTGCCCCTCATCGCCGGGCGCGCGCTGGCCGGAACGCCGGCCCAGCGTGCCGAAGCCCCGGACGGAGACGGAAAGATGAACGTGACGCTTCGAGTGAACGGGCAGGACCAGCGCCTCGGCCTCGACAGCCGCACCAGCCTGCTCGACGCGCTGCGCGACCATATCGGTGTGACCGGCACCAAGAAGGGTTGCGACCACGGCCAGTGCGGCGCCTGCACGGTGCTGATGGACGGCAAGCGGGTGCTGTCCTGCATGACGCTGGCCGTGATGGCGCAGGGCCAGGACATCACCACGATCGAGGGGCTGGCCAGGCCCGACGGCGAACTGCATCCGATGCAGCAGGCCTTCATCGACAACGACGCCTTCCAGTGCGGCTATTGCACGCCCGGGCAGATCCTGTCGGCGATCGGCTGCGTCAACGAGGGCCATGCCGGCTCCGACGCCGAGATCCGCGAATACATGAGCGGCAATCTCTGCCGCTGCGCCGCCTATCCCAACATCGTCGCGGCCGTCCAGCAGGCCAAGACCGAGATGAAGGAAGCCTGAGATGCGTCCGTTCGTCTATGAGAGAGCCACGAGCCCCGAGGACGCCGTTCGCGCGGCGCGCGGCAAGGTGACCGCCAACCTGCCGCCGGTGCAGGCCCCCGGCCAGTTCATCGCCGGCGGCACCAACATGACCGACTACATGAAGCTGGACGTGATGCGCCCGGAGATCCTGGTCGACGTCAACGGCATCGACCGGAACCGCTACGGCCGCATCGAGGAGTTCGACGGCGGCATCCGCTTCGGCCATCTCGTGCGCATGGCGGAAGCGGAGGAGCATCCGGCGGTCAAGGCGAAGTATCCGGTCATCGCGCAGTCGCTGCAACTGGCGGCCAGCCAGCAGATCCGCAACATGGCGACGCTGGGCGGCAACGTGCTTCAACGCACGCGCTGCGATTATTTCCGCGAAGCCACCTGGGCCTGCAACAAGCGCGAGCCGGGCTCCGGCTGCTCGGCCATGGACGGCATCAACCGGCGGCACGCGCTTCTCGGCACCAGCGACCAGTGCATCGCCAGCTATCCCGGCGACTTCGCGCAGGCGCTGATCGCGCTGGACGCCTTGGTGGAGACGCAGGGGCCGAAGGGCAACCGCAAGATCCGCTTCGCCGACCTCCATGTGGAGCCCGGCAACACGCCCAACGTGGAAACGGTGCTGGAGCCCGGCGAACTCATCACCTTCATCACCGTGCCCTCCGGCGCCTGGACCAGGCGGTCGATGTACCTGAAGATCCGCGACCGTCAGTCCTACGAATTCGCGGTGACCTCGACCGCCGTGGCGCTCGACCTCGACGGTGACACGGTGCGCGACGTTCGCATCGCGCTTGGCGGCGTGGCGACCAGACCCTGGCGTTCCCGCGAGGCGGAGGACGCGCTGAAGGGCAAGCCGCTCACCCCGGAAACCGCGTCTGCTGCGGCGGACGCCGCCTTCGCCGGCGCGAAGCCCCGCAAATACAATGCGTTCAAGATCCCGCTCGGCAAGGAAACGGTGATCCGGGCGCTTCTCGAAACCAAGAACATGGAGGCGTGAAATGAACGTCGCCGTCCCCCCGCCGAAGGAAAACATGGGCCAGCCGGTCGCGCGCCTCGAAGCACGCTCCAAGGTGACCGGCGAAGCCCGCTATTCCGCCGACTTTCCGCTCAACAATCTCGCCCACGGCGTGCTGGTGACCAGCGCCATCGCGGCCGGCAGCATCAAGTCGCTCGACCTCGAAGCCGCCCGCGCGGTGCCGGGCGTGATCGAGATCTTCACGCAGGAAAACGTGAAGGGCCTCAAGGACCCGAAATTCGGCCAGGGCAACTCCAGTTCGGTGCAGCCCTTCAACGGCCCGAAGATCTGGCACGACGAGCAGATGCTGGCGCTCGTCGTGGCCAACACGCACGAGGCGGCGGAGGATGCCGCCTATCGCCTGCGCGCCAGCTATGACGAAACAAAGCCTTCGGCGACCTTCGACTCGCCCGGCTCGCAGACGCTGGACGCGGTCGGCAACACGGAGTCCCACAAGGAGGACCCGAAGCTCGGCGACGTGGAAGCGGCGCTCGCGACCGCGCCGGTGAAGATCGACGTGAAATATTCCACGCCGACGCAGCACCATAATCCCATCGAACTCTTCTCCACGACCGCCTCGTGGCAGGACGACAAGCTCACGATCTACGAGCCCAGCCAGTTCGTCTACGGCTACAAGAACGGCGTTGCCGAGCAGCTTGGCGTCGATCCCGCGAATGTCCGCGTGGTCAGCCCGCTGATCGGCGGCGCGTTCGGCTCCAAGGGGCCGATGACGCCGCGCACGGCGGTGGTCGCCTATGCCGCCCGGGCGCTGAACCGGCCGATCCGCTGCGTGGTGAGCCGCATGCAGGGCTTTACCACCGCGACCTACCGGGCGGAGACGCGCCACCACATCCGCATGGGCGCCACGCCGGACGGCAGGATCGTCGCCTACAGCCACGAGGGTTGGGAAGTGACGTCCCGCCCTGACAATTACGTGGTCGGCGGCACCGAGACGACGTCGCTGGTCTACGCCTATGGCGCGGTCGGCACCAGGGTGCAGATCGTCAAGGCCGACCGCAACACGCCCGGCTACATGCGTTCCCCGCCGGAGACGCCCTACATGTACGCGCTGGAAAGCGCCATGGACGAGATGGCCGCGGCGTTGAAGATGGACCCGGTGGAGTTTCGCCGCGTTAACGACACGCAGAAGGAGCCGATCAAGGGCCGCCCCTATACCAGCCGCTCGCTGATGACATGCTACGATCAGGCGGCGGAAGCCTTCGGCTGGAAGAAGCGCAACCCGGCGGTCGGCTCCATGCGGGACGGCGACTGGCTGATCGGCATGGGCTGCTCCACGGCGATCTACCCGACCAATATCGGTCCGGCCGCCGTCCGCGTGCGGCTGTCGCCCAAGGGGGAGGTCCGCATCGAAACCGCCGCGCACGAGATCGGCACGGGCATTCGCACGGTTGCCGGGCAGATGGCGGCAGAGCCGCTCGGGCTCGACATGAAGATGGTGACGGTCGAGACCGGCGACACCGACTTCCCCCCCGCCCCCGTCGCCGGCGGCTCCAACTCCACGGCCAGCGTCTGCTCCGCCGTGCTGGTCGCCTCCAACCGCATCCGCGACCGGCTGTTCCGCGCGGCGGTCACCTCGAACGACGGGCCGCTCGCCGGACGCAATCCGGGCGACCTCGGCATGAAGGGCGGCATGATCGTGGCGGCGGACGGGGCTTCGGTGAAGCTCGCCGACCTCTTCGGCCAGATGGGCTCGGGCGTCATCGAGGAATATGTGGAGCACACGCCGGAAGGCATGCCGCCGGAATCCATGGCCAAGCTCTATTCCGGCCAATCCTCGTTCAAGCGCGGATCGCAGGGCGACAAGATCCGCTTCGCCTTCGGCGCCGAGTTCGTGGAGGTCCGCATCCACAGCCGCACGCGCGAGATCCGCATTCCCCGCATCGTCGGCGCATTCGCCGGCGGCCGCATCATGAACCCGCGCACCGCCCGCAGCCAGCTGATGGGCGGCATGATCTGGGGCATCGGCGCGGGCCTGCTGGAGGCGACCGAGATCGATCCGCGGGCGGCGCGCTACGTCAATCGCGATCTGGCGGAATACATGGTCGCGGTGAACGCGGACGTGAACCAGCTGGAGGTGATCCTCGTGCCGGAGGAAGACCACGAGGTGAACGAGGCGGGCGTCAAGGGGGTGGGCGAACTCGGCAATGTCGGGACGCCGGCCGCGATCCAGGCAGCCGTCTTCCACGCCACCGGCAAGCGCATTCGCGATCTGCCGATCCGGCTGGACGACCTCCTGAACGTCTGACGAGCAAGCGGCATCCGGCCATGCCGGGTGCCCCGTCTACGCGGGATCGGCTGCGGCCGGCACCCCGTAGGCGCTCATGAACATATGGACCGCCGAGGCGACCACGCGTTCCGACCGGTCCTGGATTTCCTCGTGCGTGACACTCGCCCCGAAGAGCTGCGGCTTCCACAGCGTGCTCTGGCAAAGGTCGAGAAACTGGACGGCAGCGAGCGTGGCGTCCGGTGCGGTCAGCCGGCCTGCCGCCACCTGTTTCTCCAAATAGTCCGCAAAGCGGGGAACCAGGCTGTGGGGACCCTTGTCGTAGAAGCGGCAGCCCATGTCGGGCATCTGCTCGGCGATGCCGATCACTGTCCGCACCGCCATGATGGCCTGCGCGGAAGCCGTGAACCGGGAGAAGCCGAGCCCGAAACGCGTCAGCGCTTCCTCCAGCGTGCCGGCCGCTTCGAAATCCAGCAGTGGCTCGACGAAAGCGCGACGCTTTTCGTCGATGCACTCGGCGAACAGCTGCTCCTTGTTCTGGAAATAAACGTAGAGCGTTCCCTTGGAGACACCGGCGACCCGCGCGATCTCGCCCATGCTGGCGCCGGCGAAGCCTGAGGTCATGAAGACCTGCATGGCCCCGTTCACGATCTGAAGCCGTTTCTGGGGGTCGCTGCCCTGGACGTGCTCGTCGCCGCCGTGCGCGCCTGTGTCTTTCGAGGCCACCTCCGACATTCCAACAATCCTCGCTAACGGTACTGACCGAACCGTTCAGTTCGATCTTGACGTAGTCAGCCCGCTCTACTATGTCAATCGCCGATCGAACCGAACGGTTCGGTCAATGGGATTTGAATGCCGCCCGGAGAACTCTACGTCTCTGCGGTCCGAGCAGGAGCAGAGAATGACCAAGGTCGCACGCGCAGATCAGGACCAGACCACGCCCGCGCCGGCTTCTGCTCACAAGGACGAGGTGGTTTCGCTGCGTCCCGCGGAATCCCGCAAGGCAGAGGATGCGCCCGCTCGCACCGAGCCTCCCGTCGCCGCGCCGCAAAAGCCGAAGGGCTCCAAGAAGCGCATCCTCCTGCCCATCATCGGCCTCGCAGCGCTCGCGGGTATCGGCTATTTCGGCTACAATTACTGGACCGTCGGCCGCTTCATGGTCTCCACGGACGACGCTTATATCCAGGCCGACGTGACGACGCTGGTGGCCAAGGCTAGCGGCTACGTTGCCAAGATCCCGGTCAAGGACAATTCCAGGGTGAAGGCCGGCGACGTGCTGGCCCAGATCGACCCGATCGACTACCAGCTGGCCGTTCAGTCCGCGCAGAACAAGATCGATGCCGAGCAGGCGACGATCGACCGGATCGCCGCGCAGATCCCCGCCAGCCAGGCGGCTGTCCAGCAGGCGCAGGCGCAGGTGACCTCCGCGCAGGCCACACAGGTTCGCACCCAGGCCGATTTCGAGCGCGCGCAGGCGCTGGCGGCCCGTGACTTCGGCTCCAAGCAGGCGCTGGACGCCGCCCGCGCGGCACGCGACAGCGCGGTTGCGGGCGTGGCGAGCGCGCAGGCCGCGCTGGCCCAGGCGCAGGCCAACATCGACGTGACCCGGGCGCAGCAGAAAGAGGCGAGCGCCGCCCTCGCCGAGCTCAGGACCGCGCTGGAATCGGCCAGGCGCGACCTGTCCTTCACCGAGATCAGGGCTCCGGCCGACGGCACCGTCGGCAACCGCGCCGTGGATGTCGGCTCCTACGTCACCACGGGCAGCCGCGTGATGGCGCTGGTGCCGACCAGCACGCTGTATGTTTCCGCCAACTTCAAGGAAACGCAGCTGGCCAGCCTCGTGCCCGGCCAGGAGGTCGAGCTCAGCATCGACGCCGTCCGCAAGGTCACCGTGAAGGGCCACGTGGAGAGCATCGCGCCGGCTTCCGGTTCGGTCTTCAGCCTGCTGCCGGTGGAGAACGCCACGGGCAACTTCACCAAGATCGTCCAGCGCGTGCCGGTCCGCATCGCGGTCTCGGCTGCCGACGCGGAGAAATACCATCTGCGGCCGGGCCTCTCGGTCGTCGCCGACGTTGACACCCGCACGACGCCCGCCGGCGCCGACCGCCCCGGAGAGTAGGCCATGGCTGGCGCACAGGCGGCCACTGCGGGAGCCGGCGTGGGTCCGACCGGAGGAAGCACCGCGCGTCCGGTGGATCCGCCAATGAAGACCCAGACGATCATCGCGTTCTTCGCGATGGTCTTCGGCATGTTCATGTCGATCCTGGACATCCAGGTCGTCTCGGCGTCGCTGTCCGATATTCAGGCGGGCCTTTCCGCCTCCTCCGACGAGATTTCCTGGGTCCAGACCAGCTATCTCATCGCGGAAGTGATCATGATTCCGCTGTCGGGCTTCCTCGCCCGGCTCTTGTCGACGCGCTGGCTCTTCGCCGGGGCCGCCGCGGGCTTCACCATATCCAGCTTCCTCTGCGCGACCGCGACCAGCATGGACCAGATGATGGTCTATCGCGCGATCCAGGGTTTCATCGGCGGCGGCATGATCCCGAGCGTGTTCTCGGCCGCCTTCACGATCTTTCCCCGCTCCAAGCAGGCGATCGTCTCTCCGATCATCGGCCTGGTCGCCACGCTGGCGCCGACCATCGGCCCGACCATCGGCGGCTATCTCACCGAATACATGTCGTGGCACTGGCTGTTCCTGATCAACATCATCCCCGGCATCATCGTGACCATCACGACGGGGCTGCTGATCGACTTCGACAAGCCGAACCTCTCGCTGTTCAAGACCTTCGACTGGTACGGGCTGATCTCGATGGCGGGCTTCCTCGGCTGCATGGAATATGCGCTGGAGGAAGGACCCAACAATGACTGGTTCGCCGACCGGCCGGTGCTGATCTGCACGATCATCTGCATCACGTCGGGGCTGTTCTTCTTCTGGCGCGTGCTGACCGCCGCGAACCCAATCGTCAGCCTGTCGGCCTTCCGCGACCGCAATTTCGCGACAGGTTCCCTCTTCTCCTTCATCCTCGGCATCGGCCTTTACGGCCTGACCTACGTCTATCCGCAATATCTCGGCATCGTCCGCCACTACAATTCGCTGCAGATCGGCGAGACCATGTTCGTCAGCGGTCTCACCATGTTCTTCATGGCGCCGATCACGGGCATCCTGTCGCGCAAGATAGATCTCCGCATCCTGATGTTCGTGGGCCTGACCCTGTTCGCCAGCGGCACCTGGGTCGCGACGGGACTGACCAAGGACTGGGATTTCTGGGAGCTCTTCCTCCCGCAGGTCCTGCGCGGCATGGGCCTGATGATGTCCATGGTGCCGATCACCAACATCGCGCTGGGCACGCTCAACCCGGCGGAGATGAAGAATGCCTCCGGGCTCTTCAACCTGACGCGCAACCTCGGCGGAGCCGTCGGGCTGGCACTGATCAATACGGCGTACAATGCCCGGCTCGACCTCCATCTGCAGCGCCTCCACGACGGTGCGAACTGGAGCAAGAGCTATACGCTGGAATACATGCAGACCCTGCAGAACGCCTTCTCGTCGCTCGGCGATACGGCGCAGACGGCGGCGCTGAAGCAGATGAGCCTGCTTGTCCGCCAGCAGGCGTCCGTGATGTCCTTCGCCGACACCTTCTTCCTGCTCACCTGCATGTTCGGGCTCACCGCCTGCTTCATCGTGATCCTGAAGAAGCCCACAGCCATGGGCGGAGGCGGCGGCGGCCATTAAGGCCGCCCGGCACGCCTTCCCCGATCCAGACAGTCCCAACTTGGCCCCGGCTCCTCCAGCCGGGGCCCTTTCTTTAACGGCTCTCCGTCAGGGGCTTTCAGGCTCGGCCGTCAGGCGGCCTTCCGGGCCGCGCCGCCCCCGGCAGGCGGATATCCGCAATCAGGGGCAGGTGGTCCGAAGCGCCCCGCCCCGCCGGATCGGTCCGGGTGGAGACGAGCAGCCCTGCGGGCCGGGCGAAGATCCGGTCGAGCTTCAGCATCGGCCGCGAGGCGGGAAAGGTCCGGTGATGCGTTCGCTCCGGCAGGCCCGCCGCAGCCAGCCGCCGCACCGCGCCGAGCCCCTGCCACTCGTTGAAATCCCCCAGCATTGCCACCGGCCCTTCCGCACGACGGACCATGTCGGCGAGCCGCTCCGCCTGCTGCCGCCGTTCCCGGAGCTTGAGGCCGAGATGCACGGCGACGACGGTGAGCGGTCCCTGCGGCGTATCCACCCGCGCCTCGATCGCCCGCCGCGGCTCGCGCCGGGCGATCGAAATGTCGTGCACCTGCATCCCGCAAACCGGAAAACGGCTGATCAGCATGTGGCCGTAATCGCCATCGGGCACGGTGATCGCCCTCGCCTCCACCGCATGAAGTCCGAGCGAGCGCTTCAGAAAGGCGAAGGCCGGCTCCTCGCCCGGGGCGTCGTGGCGGGAATCCACCTCCTGCAGCGCCACGATATCCGGGTCGTGCCGCCGGATCAGGGCGACGATGCGCGCGAGATCGCGCACGCCGTCCGGCCCTATCCCGGCATGGATATTCCAGGTCATCAGCCGCAGCGTGTCGGGCGCGGGGAATCGGTCGTCCGTCACGTCTGCCGTCCGCGGATCCGGGTCATGAGCTTCTGCAGCGCGTAGGTCACGCCGATCCAGACCACGCAGATCCCGACAAGCACGGCGATCCGGGCCAGGGTCGGATGGCGGATCGCATCGGAAAGCTGGTCGCCCAGGCTCGACATGAAAATCAGTCCGGGCGCCAGTCCCAGCGCGGTGCCGATGGTGAAATCAACGAAGCCGACGCCCGCCGCTCCCGCGACGAGATTGAACAGGCTGTAGGGCGCGATCGGCGCCAGCCGTGCCGCCGTCAGCGCCACCAGTCCCTTGCGGGCGAAGTTGCGGGCGATGCGGTTGATGCGCGGACCGAGGATGTCGCGGAGCACGTCCGGCCCCACCGCCCGCCCGATCCAGTAGGTGACGAGCGCGCTCGCCATGGCGCCGCTTATCGCATAGGCGGCGCCGATCCAGCCGCCGAAAGCCGCGGCGGTGGCGGCGATCAGCACCATGATGGGGAACATGACGAACCCGCCGAGCACATAAACGCCGATCACCACCACGGCCGCCCAAGGGCCGCCACCCAGATCCGCCAGCCACCGGCGGACATTGGAGGGGTTCGCGATTTCCGCCAGCGGCGTGTATTTCCAGGCGAGCACCAGCCCGACCACAACCGCGATGGCGACCGCCGCCTTGACCAGCGTCGGGACGCGCTGCCGGGTCGGCGGGAATTCCTCGGTAAAATCGGCCAAAAACTCGCTCGGCGCGATCGGGCGATCGGGATCGGCGACCATCTCCACCCGGCTGGAGATCTCCTCCGGGTCGGGCTCGCCGTCCTCGATCGGCGCGAGACCGCGCTTGCGGGTGGAAAGTTCGCTGATGGCCGCGAGCAGCGACCCCGTCGCCGCAAGCTTCTCCGCGACCTCCGAAGGCGTCGTGCCGCAATGCTCCGCGATCAGCCGGTTGCGCACGGCGGCGATGCCCTGACGGTCCGCCTCCGTTCGCGCCGCCACCACCAGGTCGCACTCCGTGTCGGTCCCCATGGATCGATGGTTGAGGTTCGCGGAGCCCACGCGAAGCACCCGGTCGTCGACGATCATCAGCTTGGCGTGGATCATCACCTCATGCGCGGCGCGATGTTCCCTCACCTGCGGATGCATGATGCGCACCCGGTCCCATACCCCCGCTTCCGTCAGGATGCGCTGGAAGCGGATGCGGCCGTTCCGCATGGTCCGGTGTTCCAGCCAGGTATGATGGGTGCGCGGCCCCACCAGCAGCGCTTCCAGCTTCGGCCGAACCTTCAGGCGCGCGGCGAGCCGCTCGGCGAAGGCCGTCCAGGCCAGGAACTGGTTTTCGATGTAGATGGTGCGCTCGGCGGTTTCCAGCATGTCGAGGAACAGCGTCTCGACCTCGCGCACCTCTTCCTCGTTGCCGTAGAGCGGCTGCGTGCGCGCGATGCCGACATCCACGTCGCGGAGATCCGGCGCGACCGTTTCCGGCCACGGCACCGGGCAATCCTCCAGCCGCACTGGTTCGCCGCCCTCGCAGGTCACGCGCTTCCAGCGGTTGCGCACGAGATCGCCCAGCGCCATCGCGGCATCGCCGTCCACCATCATCTGTATATCGTGGAAGGCGCCGTAGCTCTTGCCGGCCGGATCGACCCGTCCGGGATTGTGCGGCTCGTGGTCCCCCGTGTCCCAGCGACGGATGGTGAGGTCCAGCCCGCCGGCGAAGGCCAGCTTGTCGTCGATGACGACCACCTTCTGGTGATGCGCCGCGCCGACCGGCGTCATGTCGTCCAGGCACATCTCCACCTGGCGCGGCGTGTTCCAGCGCAACCGCATGACCGGCAGCAGTTCGCGTTCCAGCGAATAGAGGACGGAATAGTCCCAGAGCAGGACCTTGACGGAGAGTTCCGGGGTGCGCTCCACCAGCGCGGAGAGAAAGGCGGAGAACGTCGCGGGCAGGTCGTCCCCGGGCTCGCCGCCCGGCCCGACCAGCCGCGTCCGGCTGTCGATGTCCCATCCCACGATCAGAATGGACCGCCGCGCGCTGATCATCGCCTGACGGAGCGCACCGTAATAGTTCGCGGCATCCACGAGCACCGCCGCGCGCTCCGCACGCGCGACCCGCCAGACGTTTTGACCGGGCTGGAGGAGGAGGCCGGACTCAGGCTCTGGCGCGGCGGCACTTGCCGGCACGCTCACCGGGCCGCTCGCGGCAGCGCCTGCGCAACGCCCGTCGTTCGCGAACCCGGTCCTCGTTTCGGTGCGTTGGAGCAATCGGAAAACCTGTCGTTTTCCCGTTAATCGGCGCCGCGCGAAAATGCTCCGCCATGCCAGAAGAATCTTCCTGCCGCCCAGTTGCGAAAGAGATAAAGGCCGCTGGTCAAAGCGCGTTTTCGACATTAGGGCTGTTCACGCTGGAAAGCGGCAGGATAAGCAGCATGCCACCGATCGATATCGCCAAGCGGGTTTATGATCACAGCTGGAAGCTTGATCCGATCATCCGTTCCCTGCTCGATACGGACTTCTACAAGCTCCTGATGCTGCAGATGATCTGGGAGCTTTACCCGGATGTGCAGGCGACCTTCTCGCTGGTGAACCGCACCCGGCGCGTCCGCATCGCCGAGGAGATCGACGAGAAGGAACTGCGAGACCAGCTCGATCACGCCCGATCGCTGCGCCTCTCGCACAAGGAAATGATCTGGCTGGCCGGCAACACGTTCTACGGCCGCTCGCAGATCTTCAAGCCGGACTTCCTCGCCTGGCTGAAGGACTTCCGCCTGCCGGAATACGAGCTGCACCGCGAGGACGGCCAGTATGCGCTGGAATTCTCCGGCAGCTGGGCCGAGGTCAGCATGTGGGAGATCCCGGCGCTGGCCATCGTCAACGAGCTGCGCTCCCGCTCCGCGCTGCGCGGCATGGGCCGCTTCGCGCTGGACGTGCTCTATGCCCGTGCCAAGGCGAAGCTCTGGAACAAGGTGGAAATGCTGAAGCAGCTGCCGGACCTGCGCATCGCCGATTTCGGCACGCGGCGGCGCCACAGCCATCTCTGGCAGCGCTGGTGCGTCGAAGCGCTGAAGGAAGGTCTCGGCGAATCCTTCGTCGGCTCATCCAACGTGCTGCTCGCCATGGGCAGCGACCTGGAAGCCATCGGCACCAATGCGCACGAACTGCCGATGGTGGTGGCGGCGCTTGCCCGCAACGACGACGAGCTGCGCGAAGCGCCCTATCGCGTGCTGAAGGACTGGGAAAAGCTCTACAGCGGCAACCTCCTCGTCGTCCTGCCCGATACGTTCGGCACCACCACCTTCCTGCGACACGCCCCGGAATGGGTGGAGGACTGGACCGGCTTCCGCCCGGACTCGCTCCCGCCGATCGAGGGTGGCGAGCAGATCATCGCCTGGTGGCACTCGCGCGGCCACGATCCCCGCGACAAGCTGATCGTCTTCTCCGACGCGCTCGACGCGGACACGATCGTCTCCACCTACAAGCACTTCGCCGGGCGCACCCGGATGAGCTTCGGCTGGGGCACAAACCTCACCAACGATTTCGAGGGCTGCGCGCCCGAGCCGCTGGACGGGCTGCAGGCGATCTCGCTGGTCTGCAAGGTGACGCGCGTCAACGGCCACCCCGCGGTGAAGCTTTCCGACAATCCGGAAAAGGTGACCGGCGACAAGACCGAGATCGACCGCTATCTCGACATCTTCGGCACCGCCGGGCGCGTGCGCCGCGCGGTGCTGGTCTGACGCAAGACGATCTGGGAGCAAGGAATGAGCGTTATCGGAGAACCGGTCTGCCTGGCGCCGGTCGGCGACGTCTGCGGTGAAGCCGCGCTCTGGTGCGAGGCGGAGAACGCCCTCTACTGGACCGACGTCAATCGCTTCCTGATCCACCGCATCAAGCTTGCCGACAACAGCGTCCAGTCCTGGTTCTTCGACGAGCCGGTGGTGTCGCTGGCCCTGACCGACCGGGACGGCACGCTGCTCGTCGCCATCGGCTCGCGCCTGCTCTTCTGGGAACCGGCGACGGACGCCCGCCGCGATCATGGCTTCCGCCTGCCGGGCTGGCCGAATGTGCGGCTGAACGACGGCCGCCCCGATCCGCTCGGCAATTTCTGGATCGGCTCCATGCGCAACAATGTCCGCGCCGACGGGACCTCGGGCGAGGCCGGCGGCACCGAGGGCATCCTGTATCGCATCACCCCCTCCGGTGACGTCACGGAATGGGTGCACGGGCTCGCCATCTCCAACACGCTGACCTGGAGCCCGGATGGCCGGAAGTTCTATTTCGGCGACAGCATTCCCAACATCGTCCGCGTCTATGACGTGGCGGAAAACGGCGACATTTCGGGCGGGCAGACCTTCTTCGAGGGCTTCGAGCGCGGCGGGCCGGACGGCTCGGCGATGGACGCGGAGGGCTATCTCTGGAACGCGCGCTTCGGCGGCAGGTGCATCGTCCGCGTCGCGCCCTCCGGCGAGATCGACCGGGTGATCGAAATGCCCGTCCAGAACATCACCACCTGCACCTTCGGCGGCCCGGATCTGAAGACGCTCTTCGTCACCACCGCGAGGCTGGAGGCCCCCGAAAGCGACCGGCTGGCCGGCGGGCTCTATGCCATCGCGACCGAAGTCACCGGCCAGCGCGAGAACGTCTTCCGCTGCTTCGGCGGCTGAGCCGGGGCGAGACGGCCCGGGCGGGGTCGATCCGCCCGGGAGCTACTCGTTGCCGGGGAACAGCGTCTCTATCTTGCCCGTCGTATAATAGGCGGCGAGCCCCACCCACTCCTTTTCCGCCGTCGAAAGCGTCTTCAGGTTCTCCACCAGATGGTGGCTGTGATCGCCCGGCGTGCGGAAATCGACGGGATACGGGATCACCGCCCAGCCCACTTTCCGGAAGCAGCCGAGCGAACGCGGCATGTGGAAAGCGGAGGTCACCAGCAGCCAGGTCTGCCCCGCCCGCGGCTGCACGATCCGCTGCGAAAAGACCGCGTTCTCCCGCGTGTTGCGCGACTGATTCTCGATGATCAGCCGCGCGGGATCGATCCCCTGCTCCAGCATGAATTGCTGCATGACGGCAGCGTCGCTGCCGACGCCGTTGGCGTCGCCGGTGCCCCCGGAAAGCAGGATCTTCGCCTCCGGATAGCGTCGCGCCAGCACCAGCGTCTGCGTCAGGCGCTCGCCGGCGGCGTTGAGGTCCGTCTGATGACGGCGCAGGCTCACCTCGTTGTCCGTCGCACCGCCGAGCACGATGATCCCGTCGACGCGCTCCGGCATCGTAACGGGCGCGGCGACCCGGTTTTCCAATGGCTCCAGCAACCATGAGCCGAGCGGGAAAATGGTCAGCAGCACGAAGCACACCGTCGCGAGAACGCAGATCCCCATGCCGAAGCGACGGAGCGGACGGTAGAGCCGGATCAGGAGCCCGAGGACAAGCAGCGCGACCAGGAAATTGCCGGGGTCGAGAAGCAGCCACGCCAGCTTGGACAAGACGTAAAACAACAGCGGCCCCTCTTCGTCCTTCGTGAACGCTCTGCCGGATCATGGTTAACATTTCGGCAAGAGCAGGCGAAGCTCGGGCGAGATGCGGCCCGGCCACAGCCGATGCTTCTTTGAACCGGCAGGGCTGCCGGGCGATCTGACGGATTGCCGGGCGTGCGAGCGACCTCTATGGCTCGCTGTCTCTCCCTGCTTCGATGTCCCGGGATCGCCTCATGCCATTGGCCCTGTTTGCCCTGACCGTCGCCTCCTTCGGCATCGGGACGTCGGAATTCGTCATCATGGGATTGCTGCCCGACGTGGCGCGCGATCTCGGCGTCAGCATCCCGAGCGCCGGGCTGCTCGTCTCCGGCTACGCGCTGGGCGTCTTCATCGGAGCGCCGATCCTCGCCGTCATCACGGCGCGCATGCCGCGCAAGCTCGCGCTCTTGGTGGCGATGGGCATCTTCACGGTCGGCAACTTCCTCTGCGCGGTCGCGCCGAATTACTGGCTCCTGATGCTGGCGCGGATGCTGACCGCCTTCTGTCACGCCGCCTTCTTCGGCATCGGGGCGGTGGTCGCCGCCGATCTCGTGCCGCAGAACAAGCGCGCGCAGGCGATTTCCATGATGTTCGCGGGCCTGACGGTCGCCAACATCCTCGGCGTGCCCTTCGGCACCGGTCTCGGCCAGATCGCCGGCTGGCGCGTCAGCTTCTGGGCGGTGGTGCTGATCGGCTTGATCTCGGAGACGGCGCTGGCGGTGCTGCTGCCCGCCAACCTCAAGATGGAGGTGCCGAACCTCGCCCGCGAGTTCCGCATCCTCGCCCGGCCGATGGTCCTCCTCAACTTCCTGATCAGCATGCTGGTTTCCGTCAGCCTGTTCACGGTCTTCACCTACATCACGCCGATCCTGGAAGACGTGACCGGTTTCACCCCGCGCGCGGTTACCGGCATTCTGCTCCTCTTCGGCGTCGGCATGACGATCGGCAATCTTCTCGGCGGACGTCTGGCCGACTGGAAGGGCGCTCAATCGCTGATGGCCTGCCTTCTCGTTCTGGCGCTGGTGCTGCTTGCCTTCACCTGGACCAGTCATTCCGGCGTGCCTGCCATGGTGACGGTGACCGCCTGGGGCATTCTCACCTTCTCGGTCGTGCCGCCCCTGCAGTTGCGCATCGTCGACAAGGCCGTCGGCGCCAGCAATCTCGCCTCCACCATGAACCAGGGCGTCTTCAATCTCGGCAACGCCACCGGCGCGTGGCTCGGCGGCTTCGCGATCAATGCGGGGATCGGCTACGGCTCCCTGCCGCTGATCGGCGCGGCCGTGGCCGGCGTGGCGCTGATCCTGACGTTGCTGTCGGAAAGCCTGGAGCGGCGGCGCGTGCCGGCGGGCGGCATCCGCGTGGGCAACTCCTGAGGCCGGGCAGTCCCTTCCCGCATTTCTCCGGTACTTGTCCGTAGGTTGGGACGCATTAGATACCGGGCTCGGCGCGAAGGACCGCTTGCGTTCTTCAAACCCTGACCCGGAGTTCAAATGACGTCCAATCTCGATCCCTTGTTCCAGGCCGGCCGCATCGGCGACATTCCCGTCGCCAACCGCATCGCCATGGCGCCTCTGACGCGCAGCCGCGCCGGCGAAGGCAATGTTCCCAGCGATCTCGCCGTCACCTATTACAAGCAGCGCGCTTCGGCCGGGCTCATCATCGCGGAAGCCACGCAGATCCGGCCGGACGGTCAGGGCTACATCAAGACCCCCGGCATCCATTCCCCCGAGCAGATCGCCGGCTGGCGCCGCGTGAACGAGTCCGTCCACAATGCCGGCGGACGGATCATCCTGCAGCTCTGGCACGTGGGCCGCATCTCCCACACCTCGCTGCAGCCGAACAACGGCAAGCCGCTTGCGCCTTCCGCGATCCGGGCCGAAACCACCAAGACCTTCACCAAGGACGGCTACGAACCGGTTTCCGAGCCCCGCGCCATCGAGATCGACGAGATCTCCGGCATCGTCGCCGACTATGCCAAGGCCGCGCAGAACGCCATCGAGGCGGGCTTCGACGGCGTCGAGATCCACGGCGCGAACGGCTACCTGATCGACCAGTTCCTGCGCGACGGCACCAACAAGCGGACCGACGCCTATGGCGGGTCCATCGAGAACCGCGTGCGCTTCATGCGCGAGGTGACGGAAGCGGTGATCGGCGTCATCGGCCCGGGCCGCACCGGCATCCGCCTTTCGCCGGTCACGCCCGCGAACGATGCCACCGACAGCGATCCGCAGCCGCTCTTCAACCTCGCCGTCGACGAGTTGCAGAAGCTAGACCTCGCCTTCATCCACGTGATCGAGGGCGCGACGGGCGGACCGCGCGACACCGGCGCTCCTTTCGATTATTCCGAGCTCCGCCGCCGCTTCAAGGGCGCCTACATCGCCAATAACGGTTATGACGGCGAGATGGCCGCCGAGGCGATCGCCTCCGGCCGGGCCGACATGGTGGCCTTCGGCCGTCCCTTCATCGCCAATCCGGACCTCGTGGAGCGCCTGCGCACGGGCGCGCCGCTCGTCCAGCCGGACCAGCAGACCATGTATGGCGGCGGCGCGGAGGGCTACGTCGATTACCCCACGCTGAAGGAGCAGGCGCCGGCCTGATCGCCCCTCCCGGGACGCGCAAACGAAAGGGCCGGCATCTGCCGGCCCTTTTTGCTTCCTGCTCTTCCTTCTGACCGAAAGTTCGATCAGCGGCAGACGTGGCGCTGCCCGTCATAGCCGAGATAGGTGTGGGTACGCGGGTTGTACGACTTGAACCGCGCCGCGCAGGACGAGCCATGCGAGGCGGAGCTGGCCGCGGCACCGGCGATCGCGCCGGCTGCCAGACCGAAGGCAGCGGCCGCGCCGGCGTCGCCGTGATGACGATGACGGTAATAGTCGTGTCGATTGTAGCCATGCCGGTAGCCGTGGTGGCCGCGATCCCAGCCGCCGCCATGCCGATCATGACCGCGGAAGTCGCGCCCGCCATGATGGCCACCATGATCGCCGGCGAAACCGCCGCGATTGCCACGCATCCACGGCTCGTCCGCAAAGGCAGGCGAAGCGGCCGCGACGACCGTGGCGCTCGCGACGAAGCCTGCGACAAGGGCGGTGATAATCCTGTTCAAGACGTTCTCCTTGAGGGGTTTGGCCCCTGCCTGCTGCCCGTTGCCGCAGGCGGGTTCTTGAAACCCGGACGCCATCGCCCGGCTTCCTCATGGAAAGGCAACGGTCTTGTGTGGAGGCGAGTTCCCTCAAGGACCCGTCTTTACCGGCCGGCATATGCGGCTTCGACTTCGACGCAGCGTTTGCTTCGCTGTTTTTACGCCCAATTTCCCGTTTGGCGTGTTAGCCAAGGCGAACCATATGGCGTGGGGAAGGCCCCGCCGGGACCGACGGAATTCGAGAGTTTACCCCATGCGTATCGAGACTGATTTCAAGCTGGACTTCAAGGACGTGCTGATCCGCCCGAAGCGGAGCACGCTCGGGAGCCGCAGCGAAGTCGACATCAACCGCACCTTCCGCTTCCGCAGCGGCATCGACTGGACCGGTTTTCCGCTGGTCGCCGCGAACATGGACGTCACGGGCTCGATGGGCATGGCAGTCGCCCTTTCCTCGTTCGGCGCGATGACGGCGCTGCACAAGCACTACCCCGTGGAAAAGCTGATCGAGTTCTTCGGCCGCGAGGATACGTCCAACGTCTTCTTCAGTCTCGGCACCACCGAGAGCGACCGCGAGAAGCTCGCCGCCGTCAAGCAGCACGCCAGGATCGACAAGATCTGCCTCGACGTCGCCAACGGCTACACCGAGAAGTTCGTGCAGCTCGTCTCCGAGATCCGCGACGAGAACCCGGAAGCGGTGATCATGGCGGGCAACGTCGTCACCGGCGACATGACGGAAGCGTTGATCCTCGCCGGCGCCGATATCATCAAGGTCGGTATCGGCCCGGGCTCCGTCTGCACCACGCGCAAGATGACGGGCGTCGGCTATCCCCAGCTCTCCGCCATCATCGAATGCGCCGACGCCGCGCACGGCCTCAAGGGCTATGTCTGCGCCGATGGCGGCTGCACCGTACCGGGAGACATCGCCAAGGCCTACGGCGCCGGCGCCGACTTCGTGATGCTCGGCGGCATGCTGGCCGGTCATGACGAATGCGAAGGCGAGATCGAATACGAGGAGCGGGACGGCGAGCGCGTCGCGGTCGGCATGACCTTCTACGGCATGTCCTCCGACACGGCCATGCAGCGCTATTCCGGCGGTGTCGCGGGCTACCGCGCTTCCGAAGGCAAGACCGTGCGGGTCCCCTATCGCGGTCCGGTCACCCACACGATGCAGGAAATCACCGGCGGCGTGCGCTCCATGATGACTTATATCGGCGCCATGCGGCTGAAGGAGGTCCCCAAGCGGACCAGCTTCGTCATGGTCGGCGCCCAGCTCAACAACATCTTCGGATCGTGAGACGGGATACCGCATGATCAACGCCGGCTACCTCGCGCGCGACCTCGAGCCCTTCACCGACGCCGATGCGGCGCTGGAACGCATCCAGCAGATCTACAGCGACAGCGTCGCTACGCTCAGGACCGCGTTTCGCGAGGTGGCGACCGGCGGCCGGCGGCGCGAGGTGCTGGCGACCTATCCCTATCTCGGGATTTCCGCCACGCATTCCGACCTCCATGTCGATGCGCGGCTTTCCTACGGCGTTCTCCTGGAGCCCGGCACCTACGGCACGACGCTGACGCGGCCTGACCTCTTCGCCCGCTATTATCGCGAGCAGATCGACCTCCTGCTGAAGCACCACAGGGTGCCGGTCTATGTCGGGCTCAGCGATCGTCGCATTCCCCTGCCCTTCGTGATCGAGGAAAGCGTCATCGACATCACGGAGGCGGATCTCCGCGCCTTGCAGCAGCATTTCGCGCTGCCGGATCTCAGCGCCACGGACGACGCCATCGCGAACGGAACGCAGGTCCGCCGCCCCGAGGATCCGCGTCCGCTGTCTCTCTTCACCGCCGAGCGGGTGGATTATTCTCTGGCGCGGCTGAAGCATTATTCCGGCACGTCGCCGGAGCATTTCCAGAGCTTCGTGCTGCTCACCAACTACCAGCGCTATGTCGACGAGTTCATCCGCTTCGGCCACGCGCAGATCGGGCAGGACGGCTATACCGGCTTCGTGGAGCCCGGCAACGTGGTGACGCCGACGCCGACCGACGCGGATACCCCGCGTGGGGTGGCGCCGCATTACCTGCCGCAGATGCCCGCCTATCACCTGAAGCGGGAAAACGGCGACGGCATCACGCTGGTCAATATCGGCGTCGGCCCCTCCAACGCCAAGACGATCACCGACCATCTCGCGGTGCTGCGGCCGCATTGCTGGATCATGGTCGGCCATTGCGCCGGCCTGCGCCGCAGCCAGCTCCTCGGCGATTACGTGCTGGCGCATGGCTATGTCCGCGACGATCAGGTGCTCGACCACGATCTGCCGGCCTGGGTGCAGGTGCCGCCCATCGCCGAAGTCCAGGTCGCGTTGCAGGAGGCGACGGAAACCGTCACCGGCCTGCACGGGCAGGAACTCAAGACGCGCCTGCGGACCGGTACGGTCGCCACCGTCGACAACCGCAACTGGGAACTTCGTTTCAACGAACTGTTCGGTCGGCTGAACATGACGCGCGCCATCGCCGTGGACATGGAATCGGCGACGATCGCCGCCAACGGCTTCCGCTTCCGCGTGCCCTACGGCACCCTGCTCTGCGTCTCCGACAAGCCGCTGCACGGCGAACTCAAGCTCGGCGGAATGGCCAACGCCTTCTACCGCGAGCGGGTGAGCCAGCATCTGCGCGTCGGGCTGGAAACCATGCGGCTCCTGCGCGAGCGGGGACCCAGCGCGCTGCATTCCCGCAAGCTGCGCGGCTTCGACGAGCCGGCCTTCCGTTGAACGAGCGCAGGGCCGGGGACGTGCCGGTGGACCCGGCCAGCCCGGCCGACGCAACGCCTTTTCCCGCACCCAACCGGGGCCGCCGCATCGCGGCGCTTGCCGTCGCGGCCCTGCTGTTCGGGCTTCTGGAAAT
This sequence comes from Faunimonas pinastri, assembly GCF_900110915.1. Taxonomy (GTDB): domain Bacteria; phylum Pseudomonadota; class Alphaproteobacteria; order Rhizobiales; family Afifellaceae; genus Faunimonas; species Faunimonas pinastri. The sequence goes on along the minus strand of NZ_FOFG01000001.1, from coordinate 316,474 downwards.
CACAGGCTTCTGGTTCGGCGTTCCCCGCTTCATCGCCGAGCAGGCGGGCCGCTCCGGAGTCCTCCGCCTTGGGCTGGAAGGGGCCGTGCCGCTGGCGGTGGAACTGGCGATCATCGCCATCCTGATCGACCAGTTTCAACAGCCTGTCCGCAGGTTCGGCCGCAAACTCGTCGTTCGGGCCGGGCCGACGCTGAGCCGAAGCGAGCGCTTCGCCGCGCCGCTGATCGCCCTTCTGGTGCTCGGGATCGTCGCGCTTCTCGCCGTCTTCCTTTCACAAGAAGCCGCGTTCGAACTGGGCCGGCTGGCCCTCGTCTTCATCGCCGCGCTTTTCGTCGCCTCCCGCTCGCGCCATTCCAACTATGCCTTCCGGGGCGCCCTGCCTGCCGCCCTGCTCGGCTTCCTCGTCGGCTATTTCGCGGATGCCTACGTTCCGCTCGTAACCAAGGATTCCGACCGGGTGGACTGCATCGTCTGGAGCCGAAACTGCCCGACCGACGTTCCTTCCACCAGGCAACCGGCAATCACGCAGCCTCGCCCCTGAGGGGAGAGGCTCGGTAGACGACCAGCGAGGGCGACGTGGAACAGGAACTCGCGGAAACACTGAACTGGATCGAGCAGCGGGAGACGCACTGGCGGCTGCAGGGCTATTTCGAGATAGCCGAGGACTACCAGCGCGCGGCCAGCGCCATCCGTTTCCAGCAGAAGCAACGCGCCGTGGCGGACGAGACATCTCCGGAGATCCGCCTCCGCGCCTTCGAGACAAGGCTGCGCGAGCTTGAGGAAAAGGCGGATCGGCTGCAGGGCGAAGTCGACGCGCTCCGCTCCCGCGTGCGGCCAGCCTGAAAGCCTGCCTTTAGCCTTCGAAAAATCGGAACCGGACCTCGGTGACGGGATTTATCTCGCACTTGCGAGATAGCCGGGGAGATCGCGATGGACCGGATCAACACCGCAGTCACCGGGGCTTTCCGGTGGCTTGGCTGGCTTCCGAACGGCGTCGTCGGCACCATCATGCTGCTTGTCGCCGTGGGAGTGGCTTTTGCAGCGCACAAAGCCGCCGTGCGACTCATCCGACGCCTGACGGCGGCCCGCTCGGAATATCTCCGTTCGCTGCTGTCCCGCATCTCCGGGCCGACACGGATGGCGCTGGTGCTTTTCGCTTTCGGTGCGATGCTGCCGCTGACGCCGCTCAGCTATGACGCGACGAACATCCTTGCCCGCCTGCTTCTCGTGTCCTTCATCCTGATGATCGGGTGGTCCTCGCTGGCCGCGGTGGGCGTATTCTCCGACGTTTATCTGCGCCGCTTCCGTATCGACGAGGAGGACAACCTCCTTGCCCGCAAGCACATCACGCAGGTTCGCATCCTGCGCCGGACCGTGGATACGCTGATCCTGCTCCTGATGCTGGGCGCGGCGCTGATGACCTTTTCGGCCGTCCGCCAATACGGCGTGAGCATGCTCGCCTCCGCCGGCGCTGCCGGGCTCGTCGTCGGCCTGGCCGCGCAGCCCGTGCTCTCCAACCTGATCGCCGGCGTGCAGCTTGCGATCACGCAGCCGATCCGCATCGAGGACGCCGTCGTCGTCGAAGGCGAATGGGGCTGGATCGAGGAGATCACGGCGACCTACGTCGTCATCCGCCTCTGGGACTGGCGGCGGCTGATCGTGCCGCTTTCCTATTTCATCCAGAAGCCGTTCCAGAACTGGACGCGCGAAGGCGCCGCCGTCATTGGCACCGTGCTTCTGCGCGTGGACTACACCGTCCCGGTGGACCGCATTCGCGAGAAGCTGACGGAGATCGTGGAGGCGTCGTCGCTCTGGGACAAGAAGGTGGTGAACCTGCAGGTCACCGATGCCGGCGAGCAGAGCCTCGAGCTTCGCTGCCTGGTCAGCGCGCGCAATTCCCCGACCGTCTGGGATCTCCGCTGCCTCGTCCGCGAGAAGATGATCGCCTTCCTGCAGGGGGAATTCCCCTCCGCCCTGCCGCGCCGTCGCACCGAGGTCTATCCGCTGGAAACCGCCGAGCCGGTCGATCAGGCGCGGGGCGGACAACCGTTCTTCGAACAGGCCGCCGCGTCGGCGAGTACGTGAGTCAGCCGAGCCGGGTGTAGGTCGAGCGCATGACGTAATCCTTGCGCGGGCCGGTGACGCGATGCGTGACGGTGAAGCGCGCGCCGCCCGGTTCGAAATCGTAGCGCGTCCGATAGGTGTCGGCCCGGCAAAGATGCTCGGCGGTCCCGCTCGCGATCTCGCCCGGACCCGATAGGTTCACCTCGTGAAAGAGCGAAACCCCGTCCTCGAAGAAGACGGCGAGGCCGTTCTCCCGCCGCGCGTAGACATAGGAGCGGGCGGAATGGAAGCGGCCGCCGCCTTCCAGCGCGAGTTCTCCTTCCTCCAGGTAATCGAGGCGCCCGTCGGCGCGCGGGGTGAACACGGCCTCCCCGTCGAAGCGCGCCTGCCCTTCCACGGTGCGCGCGATGGCCCATCGCCCTTCCAGCATGTCGAAGACGGACCGGGTCCCGCCCGGCTCAGGATCTCGCTTCATTTCGTCCCTCTTCCATGAAGCGGTCGCCGGAGGCAAATCTTTGTGCTTCAAGGCGGGCCTCAGGAGGTAGGACATGCGTATCTGGATCAAGGACCCGCTGGCGATCTTGGCCGATGGCGCCGAGCGCGGCTTCGTCGTGGAGAATGGCACGATCGCGGAACTGGTCGGGCGCGGCGGCGAGCCTCCCGCGCCGGTGGACCGCTTTTTCGACGCCTCGCGCCACGTGGTGCTGCCCGGCCTCATCAATACGCATCACCACTTCTACCAGACGATGACGCGCGCGCATCCGGCCGCGATCAACAAGCCGCTGTTTCCGTGGCTGGTCGCGCTCTATCCGATCTGGAAGTCGCTGACGCCCGAGGCGCACCGGCTGGCGACCCGGCTGGCGCTGACGGAACTCCTGATGTCGGGCTGCACCACGGCCGCCGATCATCATTACCTCTTCCCCGGCGGGCTTGAGGACGCGATGGACATCCAGGTGGACGAGGCGCGCAAGCTCGGCATCCGCATGACCGTGACGCGCGGTTCGATGAACCTGTCGAAGAAGGATGGCGGCCTGCCGCCCGATTCCGTGGTGCAGGACGAGGACACGATCCTTGCCGACAGCGAGCGCGTGCTGTCGCGCTACCACGACGCCCGGCCCGGCGCGATGACGCAGGTGGCGCTCGCCCCCTGCTCCCCCTTCTCCGTGACGCGTAACCTGATGCGGGAAACGGCAGCGCTCGCCGAGCGCTTCGATTGCCGCCTCCACACCCATCTCGGCGAGACGAAGGACGAGGACCAGTTCTGCGTCGAGATGTTCGGCATGCGTCCGGTCGATTACCTGGAAGATACCGGCTGGATGAATTCGCGCACGTGGCTGGCGCACGGCGTGCACTTCAACGACGATGAGGTGAAGCGGCTCGGTCATGCCTGCGTCGGCGTCTGCCATTGCCCGACGTCCAACATGACGCTGGGCTCCGGCCTCTGCCGCACGCAGGAGCTGGAAGCGGCGGGCGCGCCGGTCGGGCTCGGCGTCGACGGCTCCGCCTCCAACGACAGCTCCAATCTGATGGAAGGCGTGCGCCACGCGCTGATGATCAATCGCCTGCAATACGAGGTCGGCAGCGTCACCCATCTGGATGCGTTGCGCTGGGCGACCGAAGGCTCGGCCCGCTGCCTCGGCCGGGGCGATGTCGGCGCGATCCGGGTTGGCATGCAGGCGGACTGCGCCTTCTTCACCCTCGACGAGCTCCGCTTCTCCGGCGCCCACGATCCGCTGGCCGCGCTTGTACTCTGCGGCGCGCACCGGGCCGACCGGGTCATGGTGGCCGGCGAATGGCGCGTCGAGGACGGGCTTCCCGTCGGCATCGACCTCGCCCGGCTGAGGGCGGAGCACGGCGACATGGCCCGGCAGCTCTTCGCCGGCGGGGCCTGATGGCCGGACTTCGATCGCCGTCATTTCAAAGTTGCCCGGAGCACCCCATATGAGGACCGCTCGTCGATAGCGCGGGCGGGTACCATTATTCCGCCGCTCTGTTTGCGGAACCTCAATCCGTTGGGCGCAATCCAGCGGCATCTGATCCCGCGGGGGGTCGTCACTGGAGCCAGGGAATGCGGGTTGACGGTTTGAGGGGCAGGCTCGGGCGGAGGACGGCCGGCATGACCGCCGTGGCGCTCGCCGCCGCGCTTTCGGCCTGCTCCCCCTCCAAGGGGGAGAAGAGCGCCGATGCGGGCGAGCCCGCCGCGTCGTCCCGGTCGCAAGCCGCGCTGACCGTCGCCGTCGAGCCTGTCCGCCACGAGCCGCTGCAGCATTCCGTCGAGGCAACCGGCACGGTCGCCGCTTGGGAAGACCTCACGATCGGCTCCGAAGTGGGAGGCCTCGCCATCACCGCCGTCCATGCCGATCTCGGCGACGCCGTGAAGAAGGGCGACGTCCTGGCGGAGCTCGACGATTCCCTGCTTCGCGCCCAGGTCGCGCAGCAGCAGGCGGCGATCGCCGAGGCTCAGGCCAATGCGGACTACGCGGAGGCCGACGTCGATCGTGCCCGCCTCCTCAGCGGCAACAGCGACATTTCCCGCCAGACGATGCAGCAGCGCGAAGCGACGCTGAAGACCAGCCAGGCAAAGATTCAGCAGGCGCAGGCCTCGTTATCGGAGTTGCAGGCGAAGCTCGCGCAGACCCGCATCGTCGCGCCGGCCGACGGCACCGTTTCCCAGCGCAAGGCCCTGATCGGCACCGTCGCTTCCGCCGGCGGCGAGCTCTTCCACCTGATCCGCGACAACCGGCTGGAGGTGCAGGCCAAGGTGCCGGAAGCCGAATTGCCGGGCATCGCCGCCGGCCAGTCTGCGACGGCGAGGGACGCGGCGGGCAATACCTTTACCGGCAGCGTGCGCAAGGTCGGCCCGGTCGTCGACGCCGCGACGCGGCTCGGCACCGTCTACGTCGCCTTGCCCCAGGACACGACCATGAAGCCGGGAATGTTCGCGCGGGTGGAGATCAGTACGGAGCCCCGCCTCACGCTGACCGTGCCGGAAAGCGCTCTGGTCTGGCGCAACGGCGCGTCCTCCGTTTTCGCGGTCGCGAGCGGCAACACGGCCAAGCTCCTTCCCGTCACGACCGGGGCACGACAGAACGGCCGCGTGGCGATCGACGGCGACGTCTCGCCGGGAGACCGGGTGGTCGTTTCCGGCGCGGGCTTTCTGAACGACGGCGACGCGGTGCGGATCGCGGTGGCCGATGCCGATCTCGGCGGCTCCGCCGAAGCCGCCGCCCGATGAACGGCATTTCCTCCTGGTCGATCCGGCATCCGGTCCCGACCATCGTCCTCTTCCTGGTGCTGACGATCGCCGGTGCGGTGAGCTTCCTGCGCCTGCGCACCAACAGCATGCCGGATATCGACCTGCCGGTGGTGGTCGTCACGGTGACGCAACCGGGCGCCGCCCCGAGCGAGCTGGAAACGCAGGTCACCCGCATCGTGGAGGATGCGCTGGCCGGCCTCGGCAATGTCGATCACATCAGCTCCACCGTTTCCGACGGGGCATCGACCACCAGCATCCAGTTCACGCTGGGAACCAACATCGACCGCGCCACCAACGACGTGCGCAACGCCGTCTCCAGCGTGGAAAGCTCGTTGCCGGCGGCGGCCAACCAGCCGATCATCCAGCGCGTGGAAGCGACCGACGTCGCCATCCTCACCTATGTGGTCGAGGCGCCCGGCATGCGGCCCGACGAGCTCAGCTGGTTCGTGGACAACGACATCGCCAAGGCCATGCTGTCGGTGGGCGACGTTTCAAAGATCACCCGCGAGGGCGGCGTGGACCGGGCGATCCGCGTGAAGCTCGATCCCGACCGGCTGATGGCGCTGGGCGTCACCGCGGCGGAGGTGAGCCAGACGCTCGCCAAGGTCAACGTCAACCAGCCGGGCGGCCGCGCCACGCTTGGCACGGGCGAGCAATCGATCCGGACGCTCGGCAGCGTCGCGACGGTGAAGGGACTGGCCGACACCCGGATCGCGCTCTCCAACGGCAATTCCGTCCGCCTTTCCGACCTCGGCCAGGTCGAGGACACCTGGGAGGAGCCGCGCCAGCGCGCCCGCTTCAACGGCAAGGAGGTGGTCGCCGTCAGCGTCTTCCGCTCCGTCGGTTCCAGCGAGGTGGACGTCACCCGCAACGTTCGCGCCCGGGTTCAGCGCTTCATGCAGGAACACCCGGACGTTCGTCTGGACGAGGTCACGACCTCCACCGACTTTGTGCTGGCGGGCTATGACGCGGCGCTGGAATCGTTGTGGATCGGTGCGCTGCTGGCCGTGATCGTGGTCTGGATGTTCCTGCGCGACATCCGCGCCACCATCGTCTCGGCCATCGCCCTGCCGCTGTCACTGATCCCGACATTCGCGGTGATGTACGCCGTCGACGAATCGCTCAACACGATGACGCTGCTGGCGCTCTCGCTGGTGGTCGGAATTCTGGTCGACGACGCGATCGTGGAGATCGAGAACATCGTCCGCCACATGCGCGAAAGCGGCAAGCGGGCCTACCAGGCGGCGATCGAGGCCGCCGACGAAATCGGGCTGGCCGTGGTCGCCACCACCTCCACCATCATCGCCGTCTTCCTGCCGGTCGCCTTCATGCCGGGAATTCCCGGCAAGATCTTCCGCAGCTTCGCGCTCGCCGCCTGCGTGTCCGTGTTCTTCTCGCTGCTCGTCGCGCGCACGCTGACGCCGCTGGTCGGCGCCTATTTCATGAAGGCCCATGACGCAGGTGGCGGGGAAGCCGGGGAACACGCCCCGCGCTGGATGGGGCCGTATCTGCGTCTCCTGCAGCTGGCGCTTCGCTGGCGCTGGATCACGCTGGCCCTCGGCATCGGCTTCTTCGTGGGCTCCATGATGCTCGCCGGTCTTTTGCCGAGCGAATTCATGCCGGCCACCGATCGCGGCCGCTCGGTACTCTCGGTGAAGCTCGCGCCCGGCTCCACGCTTGGCGAAACCGACCGGGCGGTGCTGCAGATCACCGACATTCTGCGCCGCCATCCAGAGGTGACCGGCGTCTACGCCGTGGAGGGCTCGCAGAGCCAGACCGGCTTTGGCCGCATCTCCGCCGCCGCCGAGGTCCGCACCGCGACGGTGACGGCCAATCTGGTGAACAAAAGCCAGCGCAGCCTCTCGCAGCAGCAATTCGAGGCGATGGTCTCGCGCGAATTGCAGGCCGTGCCCGGCGCGCAAATCGCCTTCGGCGCCGACGGCCAGTCGGGCTCCAAGGTCTCGGTCTCGCTCACCGGCGACGATCAGGCGGCACTTGCCAGGGCTACGGATAAGCTGGTGGCCCAGATGCGCGGCATTCCCGGCCTGATCAATCCGCTTTCCACCTCCAGTCTTGCCCGGCCGGAGTTGCACGTCACTCCCAAGAAGGACATCGCGGCGGAGCTGGGCATCTCCGCCCAGACCATCGCCGCCACGGTCGATATCGCGACGCTCGGCGACGCGGAGACCAACCTCCCCAAGTTCAACCTGGAAGACCGGCAGATCCCGATCCTCGTCAGCCTGAAGGACGATGCGCGCAACGACCTCGCCCGCATCGGCAACCTGCAGGTGCACGGGACCACCGCCACCGTGCCGCTTTCGGCCGTGGCCGACCTTTCCTTCGGCTCCGGTCCGAATGAGATCGACCGTCTCGACCGGCGGCGCAAATTCAGCGTGGATGCGCAGCTTGGATCGCTGACACTCGGCCAGGCGACGCAGCGGATCCATGCGCTGCCGATCATGCGCAACCTGCCCCCCGGCGTGGAGGAAGTGCAGCAGGGCGACGCGGAACACATGAAGGAGCTCTTTACCGGTTTTGCCATGGCGCTCGGTGCCGGCGTGCTGCTGATGTATTCGGTGCTCGTGCTGCTCTTCCGCGGCTTCGTGCAGCCCGTGACGATCCTGACCGCCCTTCCCCTCTCCATCGGCGGGGCGCTCGGTTTCCTGCTGATCACCGGCTCCAGCCTTTCGGTCGCGGCGCTGATCGGCGTGCTGATGCTCATGGGAATCGCGGCCAAGAACTCCATCCTGCTGGTGGAATACGCGCTGGTCGCGCAGGCGGAGCGTGGCGTCAGCCGGCACGAGGCGCTGATCGACGCCGCCCGCAAGCGCGCCCGGCCGATCATCATGACCACGGTCGCGATGGGCGCCGGCATGCTGCCCATGGCGCTGGGCTTCGGGGCGGACGCGGAATCACGCGCGCCGATGGCGATCGCGGTGATCGGCGGCCTGCTCAGCTCGACCGTGCTCAGCCTCGTATACGTGCCGATCGTCTACACCTTCATGGACGACCTGCAGCGCAACCTCGGCCGCCGTCTCCGGCACCTCCTGCCGCGCGAGAACCGCCCCGGGCGAAACCGGAACCGAGAGAATGAAAGCGGCCCCGGCCTGCCACCTCAGGTGCCTGAAGCCGCGGAATAGCCGACAAAAACAAAGAGCCCGGCGATTGCCGGGCTCCCTGTCATCGAACGTCGACCCTCGACGGGTGTCAGGACATCTTCTTCGCGATGTCCTGGATCATCTTGTAGTGCATCTTTAGCGTCGGCAGGGTCTGCGCCGCGAAGGTCTTCAGCGCGCCGTCCTCGCCGCTCTCCGAATACTGCGTGAAGAGTGCCACGGCTTCCTTGTGGGCCTTCACCTGCGCGGTGGTGTAGGCCTTGTCGAAGTTCTTGGCCGAGTTGACCTGATCCAGTTCCTGCTGATGCTTCTTGTCGAGGCCGCTCGGGGCGGTCACGCCCTGTTCCGACTGCAACGCCATCTGCATGTCGTCGGCGGCCTTGCCGTGGTCGGTGATCATCTGCTGGGCAAACTGCTTCAGCTCCGGCGACTTCGCCTTCTCCAGCGCCGACTGGCTCGAATCGATCTCGAACTGGTTGGAGGGACCGGCCATGTCGACGAACTTCTGAGCGGTCATCGCCGTCTTGGAGGAGCTCTTCTGCTGCATGGCGGCTTCGGCGTGCGTCTTCTTGGCGGACTGGGCGCTCGCCGGAACAATGGCGACGGCGCTGGCGGCAGCGAACATGGCGCTCGCCAAAAGAATCGATTTCATGGATTTCTCCTCACCTCGATTGATTGCGAAGCGGCACGGCCTGGAGGTGCCGCTCGCTGCTTCTGTGGCTAGGAACGGCTGACAGGGGCACCCGTTCCGAGGTCGGCCCGGGAAAGACATGAGCCGGTGAAGCTGCTGTGGGTGGACAATGCAACGCGTTGCGCCGGGCGCGAGTTCTGGCTACGCAACGGGCTCCTGCCGACATGACGAGGCCCCATGAGCCGCACAATCAAAGCTGCCCTCGGCAGCGTGGCGATCGCCGTGGTGGTCCTGCTTCTCAAGGTCGCGGCGTGGTGGCTGACGGGCAGCGTGGCGCTTTATTCCGACGCGCTCGAAAGCATCATCAACATCGTCGCGTCCATCGCGGCGGTCATCGCGCTGTCCGTCAGCGCCAAGCCGGCCGACGCGAACCATCCCTATGGCCACCACAAGGCGGAATATCTTTCCGCCGTGCTGGAGGGGGTGCTGATTGTGCTGGCATCGCTCTCGATCCTGCGGGAAGCCTATTACGACTGGTTCGCGCCGAAGACGCTCGACGCGCCGGTGCTCGGATTGGCCGTCAACCTTCTGGCGACCGCCATAAACCTTGGCTGGGCCGTCTTCCTCACGCGGCTCGGGCGCCGCTGGCGTTCGCCGGCGCTGAGCGCCGACGGCAAGCACCTGATGGCCGACGTCTTCACCTCCGTGGGCGTCATCGTCGGGGTCGCGCTGGTGGCCCTTACGGGCTGGACACGGCTCGACCCGGCGCTGGCCGCCATCGTCGCGCTCAACATCCTGTGGACCGGCTACAGCCTCGTTCGCACCTCCGTCGGCGGGCTGATGGACGAAGCGCCCGACCCGGAGGTGACCGCCCGTCTTCGCGAGCTCGTCGCGGTTCATGCCAACGGCGCGATCGAGGCGCATGATTTCCGCACCCGGAGCGCCGGCCGCGTCACCTTCGTGGAGTTTCACCTCGTGGTTCCCGGCTCCATGGCGGTTAGCGACGCGCATCTCATCTGCGACCGGATCGAGGCGGCGATCCGCAGGGAGACGGGCGAAGCGGTGATCACCATCCATGTCGAACCGCCGGAAAAGGCCAAGCACCAGGGCGTGCTCGTCCTGTCCTGAGCGTCTCGCCCCGCCTTTCGGCGTATCATGATGCGATGCACCGAGGGCGCTTGGCCGCTCGCGGGTTCCCCGGTAAGACTGGCCCCGAGTTCAATCGGCATCGCCTGTGCGATCGCCGTCCGTTTTCGACTGGACCCGCCATGAATGCAGTAACGAAAGCCGCCGATGCGGCGCCCTCCGCCTCGCGTCCGGCTTCGAGCCGCTTCGTCCTGAACCTGTCCTGCGCCGACCAGCCGGGCATCGTCGCCGGCGTTTCCGGCACGCTCGCGAATTCCGGCTGCAACATCCTGGAAAGCGCGCAGTTCGGCGACCCGGAAACCGACCTCTTCTTCATGCGCGTCGTCTTCGCGCCGCCGGAGGCCGTCACGGTGGAGGATATCCAGGGGGCGCTCCGCTCGGTGGCGAAGCGCTTCTCCATGGAATGGACCGTCAAGGACATGGCGGTGCACACCCGCGTCCTGATCATGGTCTCCAGGTTCGACCATTGCCTCCAGGACCTGCTCTATCGCAAGCGCCTTGGCGCGCTGCCGATCGACATCGTCGCGATCGTCTCCAATCACGAGGATTCGCGCCCGCTGGCGGAAGCGAACGGCATTCCGTTCCACCATTTGCCGGTCACGCGCGACAACAAGGCCGAAACCGAGGACAGGATCCTGGCGCTGGTGGAGGAAACGGGCGCCGAACTGGTCGTTCTCGCCCGCTACATGCAGATCCTGTCCAACCGGATGAGCGAGGCGCTGTCCGGCCGGGTGATCAACATCCACCATTCCTTCCTGCCGGCCTTCAAGGGCGCCAAGCCCTACCACCAGGCCTCCAGCCGCGGCGTGAAGCTGATCGGCGCGACCGCGCATTACGTGACGGCGGATCTCGACGAAGGTCCGATCATCGAGCAGGACGCGGAGCGCGTCACCCATGCCGACAGCGCGGAATCGCTGGTGGCGAAGGGCCGGGACATCGAAGCCCGGGTGCTGGCCCGCGCGGTCCGCTACCACGTCGAGAGACGCGTTTTCCTGAACGGAATCAAAACGGTCGTCTTCAGCTGACGAAACAGAACGCCGGCCGCACCCCGGCAATATTCTTTCCGGGGTGGCGGCGTAAGATCGTTTCAACTGCCATCGAACATTGATAAAAGAAACCCGCAAGGGTTTCTTCTACGGAAGATGCAGGCTTGCAGAGCTTCTTCTTCGACAACGCCGCGATGCTTCTCGACCTGCCAACTCTCGCTGCGATCACGATCTTCATCGCGACGATCATCGGAGTCCTGTTTCTCTCCACCTGGGTGCAGAATCGGGAGATCGATTCCTTTGGCTGGTGGGGCCTGTCCTATCTGCTCTGCGCAGCCGGTTTCGGCTTTTTCTTCCTGCGCGGCCATGTCCCGGACGTCCTGTCCATCGACATCGCGAACGCGCTGGTCATTCTTTATTACGGGCTGATCTGGTCCAGCGTCCGGGCGTTCAACGGCAAGCCCTTCCGCGTTTCGTGGCTTCTGGCTGGGCCGATCGCCTGGCTGGTGCTCTGCCGGATTCCGATCTTCTACGGCGATATCAACCTCCGCGTCATCGGTGCCGCGCTGCTGGCCGGTCCATACAGCCTTGGCGGCGCCTACGAGTTCTGGCGCGGCGGCGACAGACGGCTGGCGACACGCTGGCCGGCCGTCGTCTTCCTGTTCATCCACGGCGTGGCGCTGCTGGCCCGGGTGCCGTTCGCGGTGATTTCGCCGATCACGGCCGCCTCGCTGGTGTTGAACCATGGCGTTCTCGCCATCATCGCGGTGGAGTTGATCCTCTATTCCATCTGCATGTCGTTCCTGCTGCTCGCCATGGCCAAGGAGAGGGTCGAGGTTCGGCTTCGGGCCGCGGCGCTAACCGATCCGCTCACGGGCACCCTGAACCGCCGCGGGCTTTTCCAGTTCACGCAGGTCTCACTCGCCCAGGCCCAGCGGACAAGCAGCAGCATCGCCTTCCTGCTGATCGACCTCGACCACTTCAAGCGGGTCAACGATACCTTCGGCCATCAGGTCGGCGATCGCGTGCTGCAGCTCCTGTGCGTCGAGGCGACGCGGATGATCCGCGGCAGCGACATCCTGGGCCGGATGGGCGGCGAGGAATTCGGCATCGTGCTTCCCATGAGCAACTGGGAAGGGGCGGAAATGCTGGCCGAGCGTCTGCGCAGGAGCTTCGCCGCCGCCGCCGACGATGTGGGAGGACGGGCGATCGGAGCCACGATCAGCATCGGCGTGTCGTTGTCGTCCGCCCGCTGCAACACGATCGAATGCCTCGTCCGCGATGCCGACCGTGCGCTTTACGAGGCCAAAGCGGCCGGACGCAACCGGGTGCGCACGGCCGCTGCCATGCCCGACACGGGCTGGACCTTTGCCGGCGATCTCGCCGCCTTCGCGGGGACGGCGAGCGTCGGACCATCACGCCCGATCGACAGGCTATCGAACGGATAGGGTGGCGCGCAGGCTCAGCCGTTGCCGATGAAGCCGGGATAAAGCCGCATGCCGCCATCGGCGAAAAGGGAGTGGCCGACGACATAGTCGGCGGCATCCGATGCGAGCCAGGCCACCGCCCGACCGACATCGAGCGGGTCGCCGATCCGGCCATAGGGGATGAGCTTCAGCATCTCCTTTTCGCCCTTGCGCCGTTCTTCCTCGTTGATGGCGGTGGCGATCGCGCCGGGCGCCACCGAATTCACGCGAATGCCCTCATGCGCCACTTCCTGCGCCAGCGTCTGCATCAGCAGCGAGATCCCGCCCTTGGCGGCCGCGTAATTGGCGTGACCCGCCCAGGGAATGACCTCGTGGACGGAGGAATTGAAGACGATCTTGCCGAGCGAACGGCTGATCTCCTCGCGCCTCCCCTTCTTGCGGAAACGGCGCACCGCCTCGCGCGAGCAGAGAAAGCCGCCGGTCAGGTTGAGCGAGATCACGGTATTCCAGTCGTCCAGCGTCATGTCGGTGAAGGCTGCGTCCTTCTGGATGCCCGCGTTGGAGAAGACGATGTCGACCGGGCCGAGTTCTTTTTCCGCCGCATCGAAAAGGGCGATCACGTCCGCCTCGCTAGCCACGTCCCCCTTCATGACGAAGCCCCTGGACCCGGCTTCGCGGACCGCCTTCAGCGTTTTCTCCGCGCCGTCCCGGTCGCTGTGATAATTCACGAGCACGGCGGCTCCCGCCTCCGCCAGCGCCTCGGCGGCACCCGCCCCGATCCCGGAGCTTGCCCCGGTGACCACGGCCACCTGCCCGTCCAGCCTCAGCATGTCCCGCTCCGCTGCCATGATCTCTCCCGCCGGTGAAGCCGCCATCTGCAGCGATGAATGGAGACTGGCCAAAGCGGTTCCTCACGGCCACTATGCCGGCGCGTTGAAAAGGTTTGCGGGCCAGGTTGCCGTTCGAACCAGAGAGCGCTAGATTAGAACCATGCTAAATCATTCAGGCACGCGCTCCGGAGGACGGCAATGAGGCTGACCAAGCAGACGAGCTACGCGCTCCGGATCCTGATCTATTGCGCGCTGCGTCCGGATGAGCAGGTGCGGGCCGGCGATATCGCCAGGGCCTACCAGATCACCGAGTTCAACGTCCTCAAGATCGTGCCGCTGCTGGTGCAGGGCGGCTTCGTGCGGACCACGCGCGGACGCAATGGCGGCCTTCGCCTTGCCCGCGATCCCCGGGAGATCCGGATTGGCGAGATCGTGCGACTGACGGAAGAATCGCATGTGCAGGCGGACTGCTTCGGCCAGGCGGCCGAACGCTGCCCGATCCAGCCGGCCTCGCCCGTGAACCGCATCCTGCAGCAGGCGCTCAAGGCGTTCATCGACATTCTCGACCAGCACACGCTGCAGGAACTCGTCGACGCGCGGCCGCGCTTCGGCTCACGGCAGCCTTCCCCGGAGGTGCTGCCGGATGTCAACGTGCTCGGCGATCTGAGCGCGCTTCTCCCCAACTGAAGCCCGCGAATACGGGCGTTCCCTCCAGCGCTCGCTCCTCCCGGCCGTCCTCCCCGTCTTCGTCGCAGATGCGTCACACTGTCGTGTGATGGACTGGCGCGCGGGGAGGCCGAACCACACCTCTCCCGATGACGAGAATTCTTCCAGCCCGGCGGAACCTCCGTCGGGCTTGACCCTTCTTGGTCGGCTAAAGATACTGCCGCCGAGCAGTGTGGCTAACGAGTAAGATTCGGCACGCAGAGAGTTGGAGAGTCGCGTGAGTTATCCGATCCTGGACGAAGAGATCCGCAGCGCCGTCAGCGCCGTCATCCGTGACGATTCGGTTCTGGATGTCGCCGGGACGACGAAACGCATCATGGCCATGCTGAACGACACGGCCGTCTCGCCGGTCCTGATCTCGCAGATGCTGATCGAAGCGGGCGTCAGCGCGCGGGTAGCCATGCAATTCCCCGAACGCATGAGCGCGCCTTCCCCCCGTTCCGCCCAAGGCGCCGGCCAGAACGCTGGCGAGCGCGCCGAGACGATGAAGGCGGCCCGGGCAGCCTGAGCTTCGGCTCGGCCGCTTGTTGCGGAGACGGATGATGCCCGACCTTCCCGTCTGCAGCCGCCTCCGCTTCCCGGCCGGCCCCGCCTGATGATCCCGGTCACCCACCGCATCGCCCTGCACGAGGACGAGATTCAGGAAAGCTTTATCCAGTCCTCGGGCCCCGGCGGCCAGAACGTCAACAAGGTCGCGACGGCGGTGCAGATCCGCTTCGACGCGAGGAACTCGCCGTCGCTGCCCGAGGACGTCCGCGAACGGCTGATGGCGATGGCCGGCCAGAGGCTCACGAAGGACGGTGTGATCGTCATCACCGCCCGCTCGTTCCGCTCGCAGGACCGCAACCGGGAGGATGCCGTCGTGCGCCTGGTGGAACTGATCCGCCGCGCGGCCGTCCGCCCGGTGGTGCGCCGGCCGACCCGCCCGACGCGCGCCTCCGTAAAACGGCGGCTGGAGCAGAAAAACCGCCGCTCCGAAACCAAGAAGATGCGCAACACGTCATTCGACTAGGCCGTCGCGCCCGGCTTGAAGGTCATCGCCACCCCGTTCATGCAGAAGCGCTTGCCCGTGGGCGCGGGGCCGTCGTCGAAGACATGGCCGAGATGACCGCCGCAGCGGCTGCAATGCACCTCGGTCCGCGCCATCATCAGGCGGTGGTCCTGCCCGGTCCCGACAGCGCCCGGCAAGGCGCGGGTGAAGCTCGGCCAGCCCGTACCGGAATCGAACTTCGCATCGGACGAGAAAGCCGCCTGGTTGCAGCCGGCGCAGGCGAAGACGCCCTTGCGATGCTCGTCGTTGAGGGGGCTGGAATAGGCCCTCTCCGTTCCCTCGCGGCGGAGCACGTGATAGGCGGCGGGGCTCAGGAGCTTCTTCCACTCCGCGTCGCTGTGACTGACGGAATAGGCCGCAGCCGCGGCGGTGCCGACCCATCCGGCCCTCAGCCCCAGCGGGACGGCAAGGCCAAGGCCGGCGCTGCGGAAAAGAAATTCGCGCTTGTTCAGCATGGGAGACTCCGGTCTCAAAACGTATTTCCTCTTGAGATATACGGATCCACGGGGCCGAAAGTTCGTGAGGGTCTGCGCCGGGCGAAAACCAGCACAGGCGCGCTCAAGAACACGCGATCCGGCTGTTACTCTCGCCGATGTGACCGTTAAGGAGCCCTTAGCTCTTTAATTTCGCGAACTCTGCTTTATCTAGAACGACATGGGGCCGCTTCGCCGCCCGCTGGACCGCCTGATTCCCGCCTTGAACGCCTGGGTTCTCCCGAGCATCGGCTGCGCGTTCATCGGAATGGCCGGCCCGATCCGGGCCGGTCCATGACATCTCAGCATCGCATCATCGCCATCATCGTCGCCTGCGCCCTCTTCATGCAGAGCATCGATTCCACCGTGCTGGGAACGGCTCTCGCCACCATCGCCGACGCCTATCACGTCAGCCCCGTCCGGCTGCACATGGCGATGACGGCCTATCTTCTCAGCCTCGCGGTCTTCATGCCGCTCTCCGGCTGGGTGGCCGATCGCTTCGGCACGCGCACCGTGTTCCGGCTGGCGATCCTCATCTTCACGCTGGCGTCCGTCGCCTGCGCGTTCGCGCCCAACCTTTCCGCTCTCGTGGCCGCGCGCATCGTGCAGGGCATCGGCGGCGCGATGATGGTGCCGGTGGCGCGGCTGGCGCTGCTTCGCGCGGTTCCGAAATCCGAGCTCGTGAACGCCATGAACTGGGTTTCCATCCCGGCGCTGGTCGGCCCACTTCTCGGCCCGCCGCTGGGCGGCCTGATCGTCACCTATGCCAGCTGGCCGTGGGTCTTCTGGATCAACGTGCCCATCGGCATCATCGGCATCGTGCTCGCCTCCATCTTCCTGGAGGATGTTCGCGAGCCGAACGTGCCCCGGATCGATCTCCGCGGGTTCGCTCTCATCAGCATCGGGATCGCCGGCGTCACCTTCGTTCTGGAGACGCTGGGCGACGATATCCTGTCGCGCCCGGTGGAGGCGCTGTTCGTGGTCGCGGGCTGCGCGGCCATAGCGCTCTACGTCCAGCATGCCCGCAGGGTGGCGGCGCCGATCATCAATCTGAACCTCCTGCGGATCCCGACCTTTTCCGCCGGCATCGTCGGGGGTTCGTTGTTTCGCGTCGGTATCGGCGGCGTGCCCTTCCTCCTGCCCTTGATGCTGCAGGCGGGCTTCGGCCGCTCGGCGCTGGCCTCGGGCCTCACCACCTTCGCGGCGGCGGCCGGCGCGATCACCATGAAGTTCGCGGCCCAGCCGACCCTCCGCTTCTTCGGCTTCCGGCGCACGCTGATCTGGAATGCGCTTCTGGCGGCCTTCTTCATCGCCCTTTGCGCCACCTTCTCGCCGGCGACCAGCGTGCCCGTGATGTTCGCGATCCTGCTGGTGGGCGGCTTTTTCCGCTCGCTGGAATTCACCGCGATCAACTCCATCACCTATGCCGACGTCGACAACCGCCGCATGAGCGCGGCGACGAGCTTCGCCTCCATGGCGCAGCAGCTTTCGCAGTCGATCGGCATCGGCCTCGCGGCCCTGATGCTGGATGTCGTGAGCGGAGCCGGCATTGCCCCGGCCACCTCGCCGGAAGCCTTCGGCATCGCCTTTATCGGCATTTCCGTCCTGGTGGCGGCGTCCTCGATCCACTTCGCCCGGCTCTCCCCCGAAGCCGGCAACGAGGTCGCGCACCGGTCGGGGCCATCCGCCGCCTCCCCCGAAGCCTCCAAGGCGGGCGCCTAGACCTCAGGCCTTTTCCGGCCGCCGAGCATTGCGATCCCGGCCGGCAACTGCCATACCGCCCGCAAAATCGGGAAGACAAGAACAAGCGTGCTCTCCCCGGGCGCGAGGAGGATGTCTTGAAGCCCCTTCTGAGTTTCAGCGCGGCGGTCGACGCGATCTGCGCGTTCGTCGGCAAGGCCGTGTCGTGGCTGATCCTGGCGACCGTGCTGGTCAGCGCCGGCAATGCGATCGTGCGCAAGGCCTTCGACTACAGCTCCAACGGCTGGCTGGAGCTGCAATGGTATCTCTTCGGCGCCGTATTCCTGCTGGCCGCCGCCTACACGCTCCAGCGCAACGAGCATATCCGCATCGATATCCTGTCGAGCCGGCTGTCCAAGCGGACGCGCGACTGGATCGACCTCGTCTGCTTCGTCGTGATGCTGCTGCCCTTCACCGCCCTCATCGTCTACGAGGCGGTGCCCAACGTCCTGACCTCGTTCCGGCAGCAGGAAATGTCGATGAACGCGGGCGGGCTCATCATCTGGCCGGCCAAGGCGCTGATCCTCGCCGCCTTCGTCCTGCTGTTCCTCCAGTGCCTGTCGGAAATCATCAAGCGCATCGGCGTGCTCAACGACGCCATCGCCGATCCCACGCCAGAAATGCATACGCACCCGGCCAACGAAGACATGATCCTGGAGGACAAGCCCGGTGCCTGAGTTCATGATCGCCAATCTCGCGCCGATCATGTTCGGCGCGCTCATCGTCTTTCTGCTGATCGGCTTTCCCGTCGCTTTCTCGCTGGCCTTCACCGGCCTGCTCTTCGGCGTGGTCGGCATCGAGGCTGGCCTCTTCGCGCCCAACCTCTTCCAGGCGCTGCCGGACCGCATCTTCGGCGTGATGAGCAGCGACACCATGCTCGCCATCCCGTTCTTCACCTTCATGGGCCTGATCCTCGAGCGATCCGGCATGGCGGAAGACCTGCTGGACACGGTGGGCCAGCTCTTCGGGCCGATCCGGGGCGGGCTTGCCTATGCCGTGATCTTCGTCGGCGCGCTGCTGGCGGCGACCACCGGCGTGGTCCCGGCCTCCGTCATCGCCATGGGCCTGATCTCGCTGCCCATCATGCTGCGCTACGGCTACGACCGGCGCATGGCCTCCGGCGTCATCGCGGCGTCCGGCACGCTGGCGCAGATCATCCCGCCGTCGCTGGTGCTGATCGTCATGGCCGACCAGCTCGGGCGCTCCGTTGGCGACATGTATTCCGGCGCGCTGGTGCCGAGCATCATCCTGACGCTGCTCTATGTCGGCTATGTCTTCATCCGGTCGATGCTGTCGCCCGACTTCGCCCCGGCGCTACCGAAGGAGGCGCGCACGCTCGGTTCCGGCGTAACGTCGCTTCTGGTAACGCTGCTGATCGGCGCGGCCGCCGGATATGGCGCGCTCCGGTGGATGGAAGCCGGGGGCGTCGGCAATGCCGGTATCTGGGCGATCAGCCTCGGCGCCCTCGTCGCCTACGTCATCGCGCTCGCCAGCCGGGCGTCGAAGCTGAAGCTGCTGTCGCGGCTGGCCGAACAGGTCATCATCGTGCTGATCCCGCCGCTGGCGCTGATCTTCCTGGTACTCGGCACGATCTTCCTCGGCATCGCGACGCCGACGGAGGGCGGGGCGATGGGCGCGGTCGGCGCGCTGCTCCTGGCCGCGGCCAAGGGGCGGCTCGGCTTCACCCGCACATGGCAGGCCGTGGAGCAGACGGCGAAGCTCTCCTCCTTCGTGATGTTCATCCTGATCGGCTCTCGTGTCTTCTCGCTCAGTTTCTACGGGCTGAACGGCCATATCTGGGTCGAGAACCTGCTGACGAGCCTGCCGGGCGGCCAGGTCGGCTTCCTCATCGTCGTCAACGTCATCGTCTTCTTCCTCGCCTTCTTCCTCGATTATTTCGAGGTGGCGTTCATCCTGATCCCGCTGATCGGACCGGCGGCGGACAAGCTCGGCATCGACCTGATCTGGTTCGGCGTACTGCTCGGCATCAATCTGCAGACGAGCTTCATGCACCCGCCCTTCGGGTTCTCGCTCTTCTATCTGCGCTCCGTCGCGCCCAAGGAGGCGTATCGCGACAAGATCACCGGCCGGATGACCGCGCCGGTCACCACCGGCCAGATCTATCGCGGCGCGCTGCCTTTCGTGGGCATCCAGATCCTGATGATCGCCCTCACCATCGCGTTTCCCGGCATGGTGCTGCGCTACAAGGGCCAGCCAGCGCCGCAGCCCGCGCCAGCGAGCCAGAGCGCGCCCGCCGGCTACGGCCAGCCCACGAGCGGCGGGGTAGACCTGAGCGCCCCGCCTTCCTTCGGCGGACCGGCCGCGCCCGCGTCCGGCGGAGCACCCGACCTCTCGCAGCCGCCGAGCTTCGGCGCACCCGCGTCACCGCCGGGCGATGCGGCTCCGGCAGCGACGCCCGATTTGTCGCAACCGCCGAGTTTCGGGGCTCCGGCCACGCCAGCCCAACCCGCCCCGGCGACCCAGCCTGCCCCGGCGGCAAAGACTGCCGCTCCGGCCGGCACGGATCTGTCGCAGCCGCCCAGCTTCGGAGCGCCGACAATTCCGGCACCGCAGCCGGGCGCACCGGACCTTTCGCAGCCGCCAAGTTTCGGGGGCCCTACGCCGCCCCCGGCTCCAGCAGCGAAAACCGCACCCGCACCGGAAACGGCCACTCCGGACCTGTCGCAGCCGCCAAGCTTCGGCGGCCCGGCGCAGTAGCGATCGTCCAAAGAAAAACCCGGCCTCGCGGCCGGGTTTTTCCATTTCAGGCGAAATCCCTGGTGGGGGGTCAGAGCTTGCCTTCGCGCTGCTGCACCATGAGGAACGTGTCGGCCGGATATTCCGAGACCTGGAACCAAAGGAAGGCATCCCGGCGATACGCCATCATGGAATCGTACATCTTCTTGAAGTCCGCGTTCTTGGCATTCAGCTCATCGTAGCTTTGCTGGGCCGCGTCGAAGCAGGCAGAGAGCACCTGCTGGCTGAACGGGCGAAGCTTGGCGCCGGCCTGCGCCAGCCGCTTCATCGCCGGCGGGTTCACCATGTCGTACCGGGCCTGCATGTCGGAAGTCGCGGCCTTGGTCGCGATCTGCAGCGCCTGCTTGTAGCTGTCCGGCAGGGCGTCGTACTTGGCCTTGTTGATGAAGGCATGGAGATAGGCGCCGCCCTCCCAGAAGCCGGGATAGTAGTAATAAGGCGCGACCTTGTAGAAGCCGATCTTCTCGTCGTCATAGGGGCCGACCCATTCCGCCGCGTCGATCGTGCCCTTTTCCAGCGAGGGGTAGATATCGCCGCCGGCGATCTGCTGCGGGATCACGCCGAGCTTCTGCAGCACCGCGCCGCCAAAGCCGGCGATGCGCATCTTCAGGCCCTTCAGGTCCTCCGGCGTGTTGATTTCCTTGCGGAACCAGCCGCCCATCTGCGCCCCGGTGTTGCCGGCGGGAAAGCCGACGACGCCGAATTTGGCGTAGAACTCGTTCATCAGCTCGATGCCGCCGCCATAATACATCCACGCGTTCTGCATGCGGGAGTTCAGGCCGAAGGGAACCGCCGTTCCAAATGCGAAGGCCGGATCCTTGCCCCAGTAATAATAGCTGCAGGTATGCGCCATCTCGATGGTGTTGTTGGCGACCGCGTCCAGCGCCTGCAGCGCGGGGACGATCTCGCCCGGCGCGAAAAGCTGGATCTGGAACTTGTTGTCGGTCGCTTCGGCAACGTATTTCGCGACGAGCTCACCATTGCCGTAGAGAACATCCATCGACTTGGGGAATGACGACGTCATCCGCCACTTCAGCTCCGGCGTCGCCTGTGCAATCGCGGGCATGGCAAGCGTCGATGCGCCGGCAATTCCCAGTCCGGCGGCTTTGAGGACGTCACGGCGTTTCATCATCCATCTCCCTGGCAGGTTCGCCGCCGTCTTCCGCGGCGGACGGCAAGTCATGATGCGGCGGACAAGTGCCGCCGGAAAGAACATCGACCGGATTGCGGGACGCAGGAACGCCTGTCAATGGACAAGGATCATCCTGTTTCCTGTGCTGTGGCCTGCCCATCGGCCTCCCTGGGCCTGTCCCTCGCTCCTCCCCGGCCCTGCCTGCGGCGAGAAGCCCTAGGGGCGTGGCGCATGTCCAACATAATGCCCACTTTCCGTGGTTGAGCATGCCGGTGTAACGGCTGAGGTCAACCGGCGTCTTCGAGTGTTCGGACTGTGCAGTTTCCGACAACCGGAAACCCACACCCTCACGCCCTTCGTTGTCCGGTCGTCGACCTGTGTAAGAATGGTCATGAACAAAGCAAGCGTGCCGGCTTCCGCTGGGGAGGCCGTTCGGGGTGGAGCACAGATGGCGGCGGGCACGCAGGAGCAGGCGCAGCATGCGCAGGAACTGCTCGATCCCACGCCCGGGAAATCCGGGGGGCGCTGGAAACCCTATGTCGGCGCGCTGGTCAGCGTTGCCCTCGTCTGCCTGGCGATATGGGTGCTGCACCGCTTCACGCAGGACGTCACGGTCGGCGAGATCCGCGATTCGCTCGACGACACCCCGCCCGGCCGCATCCTGATCGCGCTGATCGCGACCGCAGTCAGCTTCGCCGCTCTCGCCGGCTTCGACATCGTGGCGACGCGCACCTCCGCGCCGGGCCGGGTTTCGTGGTGGGTCGCCGCCGCGGCTGGCTCCGCCGGCTTCGCGGTGTCGAACGCCCTGGGCTTCGGCGTGCTGACCGCCGGCTCTCTGCGCTACCGCATCTATTCCAGCGAGGGTCTCGATGCCGCCGACGTCGTCCGCGTGATGGCGACCTCGTGGATGACGTTCTGGCTGGGCTTCGTCTCCATCTTCGGCCTGACGCTCACCTTCGCGCCCGGCACGCTCACCGACATCCAGTGGATGACCGGCGGTGCGGATCGCGCCGTGGGCATCGTCGTCCTGGCCGCGCTGGTCGCCTTCGTCGTCTGGCTCGGCCGCACGCCCCGCACGGTGCGCCTTGGCGGCTGGTCGCTCCGCCTGCCCGACGCCAAGATGGCGATCGCACAGATCCTGCTGGGCTCGATCGATCTCGCCGCCTCCGCCATCGTGCTTTACGCGCTGCTGCCGTCGGGCTCTGTGGGCAGCGTCCCCTATTTCCTGCTGGTCTATGTCGGCGCCGTCATCCTCGGCCTGATCAGCCATGCGCCGGGCGGCGTCGGCGCCTTCGAGGCGACGCTGGTGGCCGGCCTCGGCGTCGGCGGCCGGGCCGACGTCATCGCCGCGCTGATCGTCTACCGCATCATCTATTACGTGCTGCCGCTGGGGGTGACGGCCGTGGGCCTCGTCCTCTCCGAAGGGCTGCGGCGCAAGGAGCGCATCCAGAGTGCAGCCGGCACCGCACAGGCGATCCTGCGGCCGATCGTGCCGATCGCCGCCGCGGCCCTCGTGTTCCTCGCCGGCGTGGTGCTGCTGATCTCCGGCGTGCTCCCGGCCGTCCAGGGCCGCCTCGGTGTGCTTCGCCATTTCGTGCCGCTGGCAGCGGCGGAAACGTCGCATCTGCTGGCCAGCGTCATCGGCGTCTGCCTGCTGATCGTCGGGCGCGGACTGGTGCGCCGATTGCAGTTCGCCTGGGTGGCGGCGCTGGTGCTGCTGGCGGCGAGCGCCTTCCTGTCGCTCGCCAAGGGGCTGGACTGGGAGGAAGCCGCCATCATGGCGGCCATCGCCGTGGCGCTCATCTCCTTCCGTTCAGCTTTCTACCGGCGCGGTTTCAGCGCCGACATGCACCTCTCGCTGCCCTGGCTGGTGATGGTGATCGCGACGGTGGCGGCCGCGACCTGGCTCGGCTTCTTCACCTACCGCCACGTGGAATATTCCAGCGACCTCTGGTGGAACTTCGCCTGGCACACCCACGAGCACGGCAACGCCTCCCGCTTCCTGCGCGCCACCGTGGCGGTCGGCATCCTGATCCTCTGGATCGGCATCGACACGCTGGTGAACCGCCGCTTCGCCTTGCCGTTCGAGCCCGATCCCATCGACGACCGCATCCGCAACGTCGTCGCCGCCTCGCCCAACACCAATTCCTATCTCGCGCTTCTCGGCGACAAGAAGATGCTGATGACGGCCGACGAGAGTGCCTTCCTGATGTATGGCCGCTCGGGCAAGAGCTGGGTCAGCATGGGCGATCCCGTCGGGCCGGACGACACGGCCGTGGACCTGATCTGGCGCTTCCGCGAGCTTGCCGACCGCAATGCGGGCCGCGTCGTCTTCTACAGCGTCGGCCCCGGGCATATCCCGACCTATCTCGACATGGGGCTCGGCCTCCTCAAGATCGGCGAAGTGGCGCGGGTGAACCTCACCACGTTCTCGCTCGCGGGCGGCAAGCGGGCGGATTTCCGCTATGCCAACAAGCGGGCGGAGCGCGAGGGCATCACCTTCGAGGTCATGCCGAAGGCCGACGTGCCCGCTCACATGACAGAGTTTCGCGGCGTTTCCGATGCCTGGCTGGAAAGCAAATCGGGCAGCGAGAAAGGCTTCTCGCTGGGCTTCTTCTCCGAATCCTACGTTTCCGAGACCGATGCCGTGGTGCTTCGGCAAAACGGCGAAATCATCGCCTTCGCCAATCTCTGGCGCGGCGCGGAGAAGGAAGAGCTCTCCATCGACATGATGCGCTACCTGCCCGGGCGCTCGTCGGTGCTGATGGACGCACTCTTCGCCCAGCTCCTGCTCTGGGGGAAGGCCGAGGGCTATCGCTGGTTCAATCTGGGCGCCGCACCTCTAGCAGGCCTTTCCAATCATCCGCTCGCCTCCACATGGAACAGGGTGGGCACGCTGCTTTACCGGCGCGGCGAAGACTTCTATCGCTTCGAGGGGCTGAAAGCCTTCAAGCAGAAGTTCGATCCGGTCTGGACACCGCAATATATCGCCTGCCCGGGGGGCCTTGTTATCCCCCAGGTTCTGATGGACGTAACAGCCCTGGTTTCCAGGGGACGATTTGGAATGCTGCGCAAATGAGCAAGTTCGGGACCCTTTTTGCCGCCGCCGCCTTCGCCGTCGCAGGATGGGCGGGCGCCTGCCTGCCCGTTGCCCCGGCGCATGCGGCCGATACCGCAACCGATCAGTCCGACGTGGAGCCGGCCAGCACTGTCGATGTGCCGGCGGTCGGCCCGGATGCAGCCCATCCCAAGGCGCTGGCGGTGATCTATTCCGGCGATGGCGGCTGGGCCGACCTCGACAAGACCATCGGCGACTGGATGTCCCACCAGGGCATCCATGTGGTCGGCGTCGACGCGATGGAGACCTTCTGGACGTCGCGCGAGCCGCCGACCGTGGCCGACGACCTCAAGAGCATCGTCGCCACCGCCGATCCCACGGGCAAGCTGCCGATCATGATCATCGGCTATTCCTATGGCGCGGACGTCTTCCCCTTCGCCTGGAACCTCGTCGATCCCGCGATCAAGGACCGGGTCAAGCTCATCGCCCTGCTGGCGCCGGAGCACAAGGTCGGCTTCCATGTCAGCATCGAGGGCTGGATCGGCATCGAGGATGGCGACCACGACGTGCTGCCGGCCGTGCAGACGCTGCCGCTGGACCGCGTGCTCTGCGTCTATGGCGAGGAAGACAGCGACGACACGATCTGCACGGAGCCTTCCGTCACCTCCAAGATGGAGGTGATCAAGACCACCGGCGGGCATCATTTCGACGAGAACTACGAGGCTCTGGGCGCTCACATCCTGGATGCGTTCCAGCGTCGGGAAAACACGCCGACCACGCCCGCGCCCGCGCAGAACCCGCCCGCGGTGAACGCCGCGCCGGCACCCGGCCCGACTTCGGCCGACAGCCAGGCAGAGGCCGGCTCGTCGGCCGCTCCGAAGCCCTGACGCCCGGGAGGCGCGATGAAGGGCGCCTCCCGGCGCCCTTTGAAGGCTCAGGTGCCGGCTCAGGCGCCCTTCTTCGTATCGCCGACGCGATCCATGAAGGCGGCGAAACCGGTGAGCTGCTGGGTGATGAAGTCGCGCGTCTGCTGGTCGTGCAGCCGCCCTTCCGCGTCGATCTTGTTCTGCGCGAAGGTGATGAAGACCTCCGGCTTATTGAAGACCAGCACGTCGAGGAAGACCAGGATCTGGCGCAGGTGATATTGGGCCCGCGCGCCGCCGAGCATGCTCATTGCAGCCGACTGCAGGGCGACCGGCTTGCCGAAGAACGGCGTGTCCGGCAGGCGAGAAATCCAGTCGAGGCCGTTCTTGAGATAGCCGGGGACGGAATAATTATATTCCGGCGTGACGATCACCACGCCGTCTGCGGCCCGGATCGCATCGCCCATGGCGCGCACCGGCGCGGGGAAGCCTTCCGCCTGAAGGTCGGAATCGTAGAGCGGGAAGTCGCCGAAGGACGGCCCGATCACGATCTCGACATTGGCCGGCGCGAGTTCCGGCAGGGCATTGATCACGCAACGATTGTAGGATCCCTTGCGCAGGCTGCCGCCGATCGCCAGAACCCGGAACGTCTTGCCTTCTGACATGCTGTTCTTTCTCCTTCAGTTTCTTGCGCGGATCAGGGCGCACCGGCGCGCTGTCGATGCCCCTTCCAGTGCCGCCGTCCGATGGCGGGCCGCCGTCGGAGCCGGGCGCGATCATAACGCCCTTGGGGCTCTGGCCGTCCTTCTTCTTTTCAGTTTCCCGGCGGCACAAGCCTTTGCGGATCCCGCACCCGCCGCATCGCCGTCGACAGTAGAAGCGGCCAGACCGGCCACGCCTCCAGCTTCGGCCCCAGCTCCGGCCAACGCGCCCTCCCCCTCGCAATCGTCGGCCGATGCTTCAGATGCGTCCCCGCTCGCCGTCGGCAAGGCCAAGCCGGTGGTGAATGCCGAGACGACCACCATCTGCAACCTGATCGAGGCGGCGGCGAAGCAGGAGCGGCTACCGTCTTCCTTCCTGACGCGCCTGATCTGGAAGGAAAGCAGCTTCAAGACCGGCGCCGTCAGCCCGGCGGGCGCGCAGGGCATCGCCCAGTTCATGCCCGGCACGGCCGATGAGCGCGGCCTCGACGATCCCTTCGATCCGGTCAAGGCGATTCCCGCCTCGGCGCATTTCCTGCGCGAGCTCGCCGACCAGTTCGGCAATCTCGGCCTTGCGGCCGCCGCCTATAATGGCGGCCCGCGCCGTGTGGCCGACTGGGTCTCCGGCAAGGGCGAGCTTGCGTGGGAAACCCGCGACTATGTCATGGCGATCACCGGCCATCCCGTCGAGGAATGGTCCAAGAGCCGGGCCGACGCGGAGCCCGCCGATCCCGCCGGGCCGTCGGACTGCAAGGCGCTGGCCGTCATTCTCCGTCAGCCCGACCGCAACGTGACCACGGGTATCCGCACGGCGTATGGTCCCTGGGGCGTGCAGGTCGTCGGCAATTTCTCGCAGGCCCGCGCCATTTCGCTCTATCGCCGGCTGCAGGGGCGTTATGCCAGCGTCCTGGGAGGACGGGATCCCATGATCGTGCGCACCCGCAACCGGGGTCGGCGCGCTTTCTGGAATATCCGCGTGCCGACGCAGAGCCGGACGAACGCCAACGAGCTCTGCGACCGCATCCATTCCGTCGGCGGCTTCTGTGCGGTGCTCCACAACTGAGGCGCCGCGCCGGACGCTCACACCTTGAGCATCGGCAAGCCGGTCTCCTTGTCGCGAACGCGCCGGAGATGGGCGGGCGCGTCCTCGATCAGCACTTCCAGGGTTGGGTGGACCCGGCCTTCCAGCACATGCCCGCCGAACGCGCTGCCGTCCCTTTTGGCGACGACCATATGCGGGTGGATGGAGACCTCCTCGTCGGTCGTCGCGATGTTGTCGACGAAGCTCGCCACCTCGACCTGCTCGTCGATCGGGATGCGGTGATAGTCCTTCGTCTCGAAATCGTAGAAGCCGAGAACAACGGATGAGAATGCGCCGAGCCCCGTAAAGCGGCCGGCAAGGATCCTGTTGTCCCTGGCGAAGGCCTTGATGCTTTGCAGGACCTCATCGCCGCTGTCGAGGACCAGCACGAAGGCGCGGTCCCCGCTTGTCGCAAGCTGCTTCGACTTCAAGGCCACTCTCCTCGTGTCCGGTCCCATATCGATCCGGGAACCTGCGATGCGTCCATGCGGTTCCGATCAGAGCTCGCAAGGTCTTGGGCAGGAGGTGGGTCGATGGCGAAGGTTGTGGTGATTACGGGAGCTTCGGCCGGCGTGGGGCGGGCGGTGGCGGCGCGCTTTGCCCGCGACGGCGCCTCGATCGGGCTGATAGCGCGCGGCCCGGAGCGGCTCGAAGCGGCGGCCGAAGAGGTCCGCCACATCGGCGGGCAGGCGCTCGCGCTGCCGCTGGACGTCGCCGACCACGATCAGGTAGAGGCCGCCGCCACGCGGGTGGAGGAGGAATTCGGCCCCATCGACATATGGATCAACGGCGCGATGGCGACGCTGCTGGGCCCCCTGCACGAGATGTCGCCGGAGGAATTCCGTCGCATCACCGAGGTGACTTACCTGGGCAACGTGCACGGCACCATGGCGGCGCTGAAGCGGATGCGGGTGCGCGACCGGGGCACCATCGTGCAGATCGGCTCGGCACTGGCCTACCGCTCCATTCCGCTGCAATCGGCCTACTGCGGGGCCAAGCACGCCATCGTCGGCTACACCGATTCCCTGCGCTCCGAGCTCATCCACGATGGTTCGCGCGTCCGGCTGACGGTGGTGCACCTGCCGGCGGTGAACACGCCGCAATTCGAATGGGCGCGCAACAAGATGCCCTTCCGCCAGCAGCCGGTGCCGCCGATCTACCAGCCGGAAGTGGCGGCCAGCGGCATCCATTACGCGGCGCTGCATCCCGGCCGTCGCGAATACTGGATCGGCTCGTCCTCCTATCAGGCGATCCTTGGACAGAAGGTGGCGCCCGGCCTGCTCGACCGCATGATGGCGAAGAAGGGCTATTCGGGCCAGATGACCAGCGAGCCGGAAACGCCGAGGGGCGACAATCTCTTTGCGCCCGTGCCCGGCGATTTCGGTGCGCGCGGCCGGTTCGGCAACAGGGCCCGCTCTTTTTCGCCGGCTCTGTTCCTGTCCGAGCATCCACGCTCCACGCTCGGCAGCGTCACGGTCGCGGGCGCGGGATTTCTGGGCTGGCTGATCGGCCGGCTGCTGCTGTCGCGCAAGAAGCCCGCCCCGCCGCCGAAGCTGACGGCGCGTGAAATCCGGCAGCAGCTGCGCCGGGCCCGCCGCCTCTAGCTAGACCCGGAGCGGTTCTGCGCCTTCCCTGCGCCGGGCGCGACCGGGCCATGCGGTAAGGTGCCTTTCGGGCAACCGTGGGCATCCCGTATGTTCGCGCGACGCGACGCGGGACCGCACCATGCTCCAGGCCATCACCGTTCTGTTTCTTTGCCAGCTGGCGGGCGAAGCGCTGGTCCGCTTCCTCCGCCTGCCCTTCCCCGGCCCGGTGCTGGGCATGCTGCTGCTGGCGGCGATCCTGACGGTACGCGGCCGGGCGGGGCCGGAGCTTGAGACGACGACAAGCGTCATCCTGCGCAACCTGGTCCTGCTCTACATTCCGGTTTCCGTCGGCATCATCCGGCAGGGCGCCAATCTCAGCCGCTACGGGCTGGCGCTGGGCACGGCCATCCTGGTTTCCACCGTACTGACGCTGGCGGTGACCGCGCTCGTGTTCCAGTTCGTCGCCCGCCGCCGCAATCCGATTCCCGACCCGCAAATCTCCGACCCGCAAATCTCCGACCGGGGCGCGGCGCGAAGCCGGGGCCCGAACCGGGAGGCGACGCCATGAGCGCCGGGCTGAGCAGCACCTGGGTTTACCTTTCCACGTCACCGCTGCTGTGGCTGACCGTGACCCTGCTCGCCTATGCGGCCGCGGACTGGATCTCGATCAAGGCGCACCGCAATCCGCTGGCCAGCCCGGTCGTCATCGCCGTGGCGCTGGTGATCCTGCTGCTGGAGGCGACCGGGACGGACTACGAGACCTATTTCAAGGGCGCGCAGTTCGTGAACTTCCTGCTGGGTCCGGCGACGGTCGCGCTCGGCGTGCCGCTCTGGCGCAATCTCCGCACCGTGCGCTCCGTGCTCGTGCCGCTCGGCTGCGCCCTCGTGGCCGGCGGCATCACCGCCATGGTCAGCGCGGTCGGCATTGCCTGGCTCTTCGGCTCGCCGCCGGAAATCCTCGCAACCGTGGCGCCGAAATCCGTGACCACGCCGATCGCCATGGCGATCGCCGAGACGCTGGGCGGCATACCCAGTCTTGCCGCTATCCTGGTGCTGGTAACCGGCATCTTCGGCAGCATCATCGTGACGCCGCTGATGAACCTGCTGCGCGTGAGCGATCCGGCGGCCCGGGGGTTCGCGGCGGGGCTGGCGGCGCACGGCTTCGGCACCGCGCGCGCTTTCCAGGTGAACGAGATCGCCGGCACGTTCGCCGGCATCGGCATGGGCCTGAACGGGGCCTTCACCGCGATCGTCTTGTCGCTGCTGAGCGCCTTCTTCGGTTGAAGCGAGGCGACCGGACGAAGCTCAGGCCGAGAGGCCGGGCTGCCCCCTCAGGGATAGAGCCAGAGCGTCTCCCAGCGGCTCGCCTCGCTGGTCCAGCTGCGACGGAAGACAAGCCGGTCGTGCAGACGGAACTCGCCGTCCCGCCAGAATTCCAGCACTTCGGGCTTCAGCCGGTAGCCGGACCAGTGCGCCGGGCGGGGAATGTCCTCGCCGGGGAACCTCTCGGCAAAACTTTCGACAGCCTCCACCAGCTCGCCGCGCGCGCCGAGAGGCTCGGACTGGCGGCTCGCCCATGCGCCGAGACGGCTCTGGCGCGGTCGGCTGGCGAAATAGCTATCGGCTTCCCCGTCGGGCACACGCTCCACCATGCCGCGCACGCGCACCTGCCGGCGCAGCGACTTCCAGTGGAAGCAGAGGCTGGCCTTGGGCGTCGTCGCCAGCTCGCGCGCCTTGGCGCTGCCGAGATTGGTGTAGAAGACGAACCCGCCGTCGTCGAACCCCTTCAGCAGCACCATGCGGACGTCAGGCATGCCGCTCTCGTCGACCGTCGCCAGCGCCATCGCGTTCGGATCGTTCGGTTCGCTCCCCTCCGCCTCCTTCAACCAGTCGGCAAAAAGCAGAAACGGATTGGTCGCGTTCAGCGACTCATACATTCTTAACTCTCCTACGGCACCTTACTCGGTGTCGATCGTGAGTGTTGCGTGTGCAGATCGTGGCTGATCAGTATAAAGAACATTCCAGAGCTCTCCAGTGGCGTAACGCCACTTTTGCGGCACTGATGGGGGCAAGCGTCTCGCTCGGGGGCTGCGCATCGATTTCGATGAAGCTCTCCAGC
This sequence comes from Faunimonas pinastri, assembly GCF_900110915.1. Classification (GTDB taxonomy): domain Bacteria; phylum Pseudomonadota; class Alphaproteobacteria; order Rhizobiales; family Afifellaceae; genus Faunimonas; species Faunimonas pinastri. Next base: position 285,731 of record NZ_FOFG01000001.1, on the reverse strand, counting down.
GACGATACCAAGCCCGATCCGATCGTCACCGGCTCGATCGCCACCCCCGTCGAAGTCGGCTCGCCGCTGCCGCAGACCCTCGCTTACTCCGACGCCAAGAAGATCGGCACCGCGGGAAGCGCCATCCTGTTCGAAAGCGGGGCCGCTGCCGACGTGACCGCCAAGAAGGACTGGATCAACGCGGAAACCGGTTCGTCCGGCACCATGGCCCCGGAGGCCCATAAGACCGCCGCGACGGAGCCCGGCTGCAAGCCCTTCGAGACCACCGTCACCAGCTTCGGCGGCGTCCATCATTATTCCGGCACGATCTGCAAGAGCGCCATGGGCACCGGCGCCGTGGTACGGATCGACCCGGCCTGATCGGTCCTTCGGGGGCCTGATCTTTCCCGGCAGACGCCGGGCCCGACCGGGCCTGCCGCACGAAGCCGCCGGCGCGCGGAAACGCTGGACGCAGGACCTCGCACTCACCATATTGACATCAACTCCTGCAATCCCTTGGAAGAGGTGACATGCGCGATCCCTATGACGTGCTCGGCGTCGGCCGGTCGGCCGCCGACTCCGATATCAAGAAAGCCTATCGCAAGCTCGCGAAGGCCAACCATCCCGACCAGAATCCCGGCGACAGCGGCGCCCAGGCGCGTTTTTCCGAGATCAACAACGCCTATGAAATCCTTGGCGACAAGGACAAGCGCGGCCAGTTCGACCGTGGCGAGATCGATGCGGAAGGCAAGCCGCGCTTTCAGGGCTTCGCCGGTGGCCAGGGCTACAACCAGTCCGGCTACGGCCAGTCCGGCTTTGCCCCCGAGGACTTCGCCGACATCTTCGCAGGCATGGGAGGCGGGCGCTCCGGCGCGAGCGGCTTCCGGTTCTCCTCCGGCGGCGGACGCAACCAGCAGGGCCAGGAAGCCGACGACGACATCCTGTCCTCCCTGTTCGGCGGCTTCGGCGGCGGCCGGGCGCGCTCCTCCTCCGGCTTCAGCGGTGGCGCGGGCCAGCAATCGGCGGGTGCGAGCGCCGGCCGCGGCGTCGATGCCAAGGCCGAAGTCGCCGTCACGCTGGAAGAGGTCGCCGAGGGGCGCAAATCACGCGTCGACCTGCCGACCGGCAAGTCCGTCGCGCTGACGCTGCCCAAGGGCGTCGTCGACGGGCAGACGATCCGTCTGCAGGGCCAGGGCTATCCCTCCGCGACCGGTCGCGGAGGCGATGCGCTGGTGACGGTGAAGTTCGTGCCGCATCCGCTTTTCAGGGTGGAAGGCGCGGATCTTCATCTCGACCTGCCGCTCAGCCTGGACGAAGCGGTGCTCGGCGCCAAGATCCCCGTGCCCACCCTTTCGGGCAAGGTGCAGATCACGGTCCCTGCCCGTTCGGGCAACGGCAAGGTGCTGCGGCTGAAGGGCAAGGGTCTGCCGACCACGAGCGGCCAGGGCGACCTCCTCGTCGCGCTGAAGGTCGCCTTGCCGGAAGCCGCGGAACCCGAGCTCGACGCGCTGATGCGCAAGTGGCGCGAAGCGGGCCGCCCGAGCCCGCGCGGGGCAGCCTTCTCCTGAAGGCCGCCTGAGCCTCAGCGGGCGGGCCGGTCGGCGTCCGGCCGAGTGGATCCCGGCTGAGGGATTTCCGGCTGAGGGATCGGGGAGCGGCGGCGAACCCGCTGCTCCACATGCTGCAGGCCAATCACGACGATGCCGGCGAGCAGCCCCCAGAAGGCGGAACTCACGGTGAAGATCGTGATGCCGGACGCCGTGATCACAAAGGTCAGGATGGCCGGCAGCCGCTCGTTCTCGCGGCTCAGCGCGGTGGAAAACGCATTGGTCAGCGGCCCGAATAAAGCGAGGCCCGCGACCGCGGCCACCAGCGCCGGCGGCATCGCGCCGAAGAGCGACACCAGCGACGCCCCGAATGCGCCGAAGACCACATAGCCCAGCGCATAGAAGGGGCCGCTGAGCCACCGCTTTTGCGGGTCCGGATGCGACTCGTGCCCGGCGCAGATGGAGGCGGTGATCGCGGCGAGGTTGGTGGTGGAGGCCGCGAACGGGGCGGAAAGCAGCGACGCCACGCCGAGAATGCCGAGGATCGGCCGCGACGGCGGCACGTAGCCGTAGGTCCTCAGCACCGCGAACCCCGCGAGGTTCTGGGAAGCCATGCTGACCAGATAGAACGGCAGGCCGATGCCGATCAGCATCGGCAGGTCCAAGGACGGGCTGATCCATCCGACGGTGGAAAGCTGCGCGGTCGTCTCGATCGGGGCGATCAAGCCGAGCGCCCAGCTCAGCACCACGCCCAGCGCCAGCACCAGCACCACGGCCAGAGCCGGATTGAACAGGCGAAAGACGAAAAAGGCGGCGACCAGCGGATAGACCAGCGCCGGCGCGCCCACGGCGCTCTGGAAGATCTGGATGTTGAAGTGCAGCAGCACGCCCGCCAGCATGGCGGCGGCCAGCGTCGGCGGGATCTTGAGGACGAGGTTCGCGACCGGCCGGATCGCACCGGTGATCAGCACCAGCAGGCCCGTTACCAGGAACATGCCGACCGCCTGATGGATATCGACGCCGTGCGTCGCGGCGAGGAGGGCGCAGCCCGCACTCGACCACGCAGTCACGATCGGCTGACGGTAGCGGATGCTGAGGAACGCGGTCGTCGCGGCCAGCGACAGGCAGATCGCGGTAACGCCGGAGGAAACCTGCGCCTGGTCCGCCCCCATGGCCTGCAGCGCGGAGATCGCTAGCGCGATGGTTCCCCCGAACCCGATGAGGGCTCCGAGCAGTCCGGCAAGCACGACGGAAAATCGCATCGAATCAGTTTCCTCTCCGCTTCCTGCTTAGCCGCTTTCGGGCGGGGCGGTCATTCTCCGCCACCTGCCCCGCCGCCCTTGCGAGAGCGCCGCAACCCGCTTAATCGGAATGGCAAGCCTTCCGATGCCTTGAAACCCGCCAGTTGCTGGAGCGCCGTGTCCCCTAGCCCTCAAGTGATCCGTCTGGAAGCGGAACGGACCGCCGAGATCGTGGCGCTCGCGGCCGGGCGTCTGCGCGCGGGAGAGCTGGTCGGAATTCCAACCGAGACGGTGTACGGGCTGGCGGCCGACGCGACCGACGGCGAGGCGGTCGCGCGCATCTTCGACGCGAAAGGACGCCCCCGTTTCAATCCGCTGATCTGCCATGTCGACGGCCCCGAAATGGCCGCCGATTATGGCGTCTTCGACGCCCGTGCCGAACGGCTGATCGACGCTTTCTGGCCGGGGCCGCTGACCCTCGTCGTGCCGCTCCGCCCCGGCGCCGCCGCGCATCCGCTGGTCACCGCCGGGCTCGACAGCATCGCGATCCGCTGGCCGCGCGGCATTGCGGGGGAGATCGTCACCGCACTCGGCCGTCCGCTGGCCGCGCCCAGCGCCAACCGCTCCGGCCGCATCAGCGCGACGCGCGCCGGACATGTGGTTGACCAGCTCGGCGACCGCGTCTCGCTGGTGATCGATGCAGGCCCCTGCCCGGTCGGCGTGGAATCCACCATCGTCTCGCTGCTTGAGGACGCGCCGCGCCTGCTGCGGCCGGGCGGCGTCGCGGCGGAAGACATCGAGGCGCATCTCGGCCGGCCGCTCCTGCGCAAGGCGCCGGGCGCGACGATCCAGGCGCCGGGCATGCTGGCCAGCCATTATGCCCCGCGCGTTCCCGTCCGGCTGGAGGCGCGGAACGTGGAGCCCGGCGAGGCCCTGCTCGCGTTCGGCCCGGCTCCCCTCCCCGGTCAGGAGAAAGCCTCGGCGACGCTGAACCTCAGCGCGAGCGGCGACCTCGTGGAAGCGGCGGCCCGGCTCTTCGACGGGCTGGCGGAACTCGATTCCGTCGATCCGGTTGCTATCGCGGTCATGCCGATCCCGCAGCACGGGCTGGGCGAAGCCATCAATGACAGGCTGATGCGGGCCGCCGCACCGCGCCCGGAAAGGGAAATTTGATGGCAGACGCGCTTCGCACGAACCGGCCCGGAGTTCAGCCGTGACCCTGCTTCTGCATCATGCCGCCTTTCTGGAGCACCTGACCCCGGCCGGTCATCCCGAGCGGCCGGATCGCATGCGCGCGCTGCACGATGCGCTCGACCACGAGGATTTCTCCGGCCTCCTGCGGGAGGAAGCGCCGGAAGCCGACCTTGCGGTCGCCGAATTCGTCCACGCAGCAGATTACGTCGCCCGCATTCGCGACCGCATCCCCGACAGCGGGCTGGTGGCGCTCTCAGCCGACACGAACCTTTCGCCGGGAACGCTGGAAGCGCTGCTGCGCGGCATGGGCGCGGCGCTTCGCGCGGTGGACGCCGTCGCGAAGCGGGAGGTGGCGAATGCCTTCGTCGCGAGCCGGCCGCCGGGTCACCATGCCGAGGTCTCGGAAGCTATGGGCTTCTGCCTCTTCAACAATGCCGCCATCGCCGCCCGATATGCGCAGAAAACCTACGGCATCGAGCGCGTGGCCATCGTCGACTGGGACGTGCATCACGGCAACGGCACGCAGGACATCTTCTGGTCCGACGCGTCCGTGCTTTATGCCTCCACGCACGAAATGCCGCTTTTCCCCGGCACGGGGGCGCTGGGCGAGACGGGCATCGGCAACATCTTCAATGCGCCGCTGGTTGCCGGCGACGACGGCAGCCGCTTCCGCGAGGCCTTTCGCGAGCGCATCCTGCCGGCCGTGCGCAATTTCGGCCCCGATCTCGTCCTGATTTCTGCCGGTTTCGATGCGCACCATCGCGATCCACTCGCCAATCTCGAACTGGTCGAGGACGATTTCGCCTGGGCGACCGGCAAGCTCATGGATGAGGCCGACCGCTCGGCCGATGGCCGCCTCGTCTCGTTGCTGGAGGGAGGCTATGATCTGCAGGGTCTCGCCTCGTCCGCGGCGGCCCATATCCGCCAGCTCATGGCGGCATAGGAGAGAGTTTTGTCCGAAAACGCGACCGCCGAAGTGGCGACCCTGTCATTCGAGAACGCTCTCAAGGAGCTGGAATCCATCGTGACGCGGCTGGAGCGCGGCGACGTTCCGCTGGAAGAATCCATCGCGATCTACGAACGCGGCGAAGCGCTGAAACAGCGCTGCGATTCGCTGCTGAAGCAGGCGGAAGAGCGCGTGGAAAAGATCCGCACCGGTCCGAACGGCCGCGCGGTAGGCGCAGAGCCGTTCGACGCGGAGTAGACACCGACGGGGGCAAGCGAATGAGCGGGGAAGCCACAGACGACCCGATCGCCGGCAACGCCGCCTCCTGCGAGGCGGTGGAAACCGTGATCGTGCCCCGCACCAGCGAGATCGGCGGCTTCGAGGTCCGACGCGCTTTGCCCTCCGTCGGCAAGCGCATGGTCGGCCCGTTCGTGTTCTTCGACCAGATGGGGCCTTGCGAGTTCCTGCTGGGCGCGGGCCTCGATGTCAGCCCGCATCCCCATATCGGACTTGCCACCGTCACCTATCTCTTCGACGGCGAGATCCTGCACCGAGATTCCATCGGCACGGAGCAGGTGATCCGGCCGGGCGACGTGAACTGGATGACGGCCGGGCGCGGCGTCGCGCATTCGGAACGCACGCCGGAGGGCCTTCGCGCCGCGCCGGGCTCCGTCTTCGGCATCCAGACCTGGGTCGCCCTGCCGGAAGGCGCGGAGGAAAACGCCCCGGCCTTCAGCCATCACGGCGCCGGCGAGCTGCCGGTCATCAGCGACCGGGGGACCGAGGTTCGGCTGATCACGGGATCCCTGTATGGCGCGACCTCGCCGGTCCGCACCTATTCCGAAACGATCTATGCCGACGCCGCGCTTCGGGCCGGGCACAGCCTGCCGCTCGATCCGTCCTTCGAGGAACGCGCGATCTATGTGCTGTCCGGCGAGATAGAGATCGCCGGCGACCGGTTCGAGGCGCCCCGCCTGCTCGTGTTCCGGCCGGGCGACCGGATCACGATCCGGGCCGTCACGGATTCGCGCCTGCTGATCCTCGGCGGCGCCCCCCTGGAAAGCCGCCGCTACATCTGGTGGAACTTCGTTTCTTCCCGCCGCGAACGGATCGAGGACGCGCGCGAAGCCTGGAAGGCCGGCCGCTTCGATCTCGTGCAGGGCGAGGCGCCGGACGATTTCGTGCCCGCTCCCGAAGGTCCTGCCTTTCGCATCCCGGCCCGCGTGAACTATCCTTGAGGGACGCAAGCCATGAGGGGCGTGACCAAAAAGCACGCGGCGACGGGGGATCTGCCCATAAGCCGCCGCAACCTTTAGGCAGGAGAAGGATGTCGCCTGGAGAACCTGACATGCGCCTGCTACTGCCCGTCACCCTCGCCGTCGCCTTGACGATCACGGCCGCGGTGTCGCTCGTCCGCGGGGCCGTCACCTCAGCCGATCCGCTTCCGCGCGGCGAGGAAGACATTTCGTTCAACATGGCCGTGATGCGGCCCGCGCTCCCGGAAAGCGTCTGCCGGCTGGAGCGCGTGCGGATGGATGACAATGGCATGCTGCAGATCCGTGGGGGAATGCTGAAGATATGAACAGCTACCGAGCCGTTCGCGTCGGCCTGTGGGTGCTGATCGTCCTGACCGTGATCGCTTCCGCCGGCATGTTCATCGGCGGCTATATGGGCATGACCCGGCAGGGGCCGCCCCAGAACGACCAGGACGCGCAGGCAACGAAGATCCAGCCGTTTTCCAAGCCGTTCCAACTCGTCGACCAGGATGGCAAGCCGGTCGACCAGTCGATCCTGCAGGGCAAGCCGACCGCCCTCTTCTTCGGCTACACCCACTGCCCCGACGTCTGTCCCGCCACGCTGTCGGAGATGACGATCTGGGCCGACAAGCTCGGCACCGACGCCGACAAGCTGCAATTCGTCTTCGTCACCGTCGATCCAGAGCGCGACACGCCCGCCGTGCTGAAGGAGTACCTGACGGCGTTCGGCGGCAAGGTCACCGCGCTTTCCGGCGAGCCCGACAAGGTGCGAGCCATGCTCGACCAGTCCCGCGTTTATTACAAGAAAGTGCCGGACCAGAGCGGCGGCTACAGCATGGACCACACCGCCTCCGTGTTCCTGCTCGATGCCGAGGGCAGCCTCGTCGGCACGATCGTGCATGACGAGAAAGATGACACGGCGGTCGCCAAGCTGAAGCGGCTCGTGGCATAGACCTCCCTGCCGCGCTGCTCGCGGACGGGGATACCGATTGGAAAAGCTTAGACTGGACGAGGCATTGGTCGCCGGGGGACTGGCGCCCAGCCGCTCGCGGGCACGCGACATGATCCTGCGCGAGACGGTGCGGGTGGATGGCGCGACCGTTTCGCGTCCGAGCCAGCGCGTCGGCGCCGATGCGGCCCTCACGGTAGACGATCCCGGGCAGCATTATGTTTCGCGCGCCGCGCTGAAGCTCGTCGCCGGGCTCGATACTTTCGGCTTCTCGCCCGAGGGGCTTTCCATGCTCGACCTGGGAGCCTCCACCGGCGGCTTCACGCAGGTGCTGCTGGAGCGGGGCGCCCAGTCCGTGGTGGCCGTGGATGTGGGGCACGACCAGATGCATCCGCTGATCGCCGGCGATCCGAGGGTTCTCGTCAAGGACGGCATCAATGCCCGCGCCCTCGTAGCGGAGGATCTCGAAGATCATCCGGTGCAGGCGCTCGTGTCGGACGTCAGCTTCATTTCGCTGAAGCTCGTGCTGCCTCCGGCCCTGGCGATGGCCAAGCCCGGCGCCTGGGCCGTGCTACTCGTGAAGCCGCAGTTCGAGGTCGGTCGCGACGGCGTCGGCAAGGGTGGCATCGTCCGCGACCCCGCCGCCGGCGAAGCCGCTCTGGCGGAAATGGCGCGCTGGATCGGCGAAGAGCAGGGTTGGCGCGTCGTCGGCACCGCGCCCTCCCCGATCAGCGGCGGCGACGGAAACAACGAATACCTGCTTGGAGCGGTAAATGCCTGAGATCCTGACGGTCGAGACTATCGGCCACCGTGGCGACGGCATTGCGCAGGGCGCGCGTGGGCCGGTCTATGTGCCTTTCTCGCTGCCGGGCGAGCGTATCTCGGCGGAGGTGAAGGGCGACCGCGCCAGGATCCTCGATATCGTCGAGCCGAGCCCCGACCGCGTCGCCCCGATCTGCAAGCATTTCGGCATTTGCGGAAATTGCGCGCTGCAGATGATGCCGCTGGAGCAGACGCGCGACCTGAAGCGCAGCTTCGTGCAGGATTCGCTGGATCAGCAGAAGATCGAGGTCGAGGCGGCCCCCACGATCGGGGTGCGCGTCGACAGCCGCCGCCGCGTGGTGCTGACGGTCGCGCAGGTCGAGGGCAAGCTGGTGATGGGCTATCACCGTCGCCTCTCCAACGAGATCTTCAACGTCGAGGAGTGCCCGGTCGCGGTTCCCGCCATCCAGGCGAAGCTCGGGGATCTGCGCACGCTTGTCGGCAAGCTCGGGCTCGGGCGCAAACCGGCGCGGATCAACGTGCTGGCCACCGATAACGGCCTCGACGTTTCCGTGACCGAGGCTCCGAAGGTGCCGTCCAGGCTGGTGAGCACGCTGTTGCAGGCGACGCAGGCGGCGGACTTTGCCCGGCTCACGGTGAATGGCGAGATGATCGCCACCTTCGCCGAGCCGATGCTGATGATTGCCGGCACGCCGATGGTGACCCCGCCCGGCGCCTTTATCCAGGCCTCGGCGGAAGCCGAAGCGGTCATGATCGACCTGATGCTGCCGCACCTTGCCGGTTCCAAGCGGGTCGCGGATCTCTTTGCCGGGTTCGGCACCTTCTCGCTGGCGCTCGCCCGCACCGCCGCCGTTCGCGCGGTGGAAAGCAGCCCCGTGGCGCTCGCGGCCCTTGGCGACGCGATCCGCCGTGCCCAGGGGCTGAAGGCGATCGAGACGGAGCGGCGCGACCTCTTCGAATTTCCCGTGCAGGTGAAGGAGCTGAAGGGCTTCGACGGGGCCGTCTTCGACCCGCCGCGCGTCGGCGCCAGGGAGCAGGCGGCGGTGCTTGCCGGCTCCAAGCTGCCCCGCATCGCGGCGGTCTCCTGCAATCCCGCCTCCTTCGCCCGCGATGCACGCGTGCTGATCGACGGCGGCTACCGGCTGGAGCGCGTGGTGCCGATCGATCAGTTCGTCTATTCCGCCGAGACGGAGGTCATCGGCCTCTTCTTGCGGAATTGAAGCGCGCGACCGTTGCCGGCCTTGAAAGGCGCGGGTAGGGGACCAACGTAGATCCGATGGCCGATACGAATTTCGAGCGCTGGGCGACGCGCCTTTCCTTCGCCGCCCGACAGGGAAGCCGGGTCGCGTGGTATGCGGGACAGGGCGTCGCGATGCGGCGCATGGTCCGGCGGATCGACAAGGAGGCGCCGGACCAGCGGCCGAAGATCCGGCCGCCCACAACGCCCGTGCCCAACCTCCAGCGCCTGCTTCGCGACGTCGCGGCGCTGATGAAGCGCGACCTCGCCAATGTCGAGGCGGGGCTCTATCCCATGCCGCAGGACGAGGAAGGCGGCCTCGCCGGTCTTCTTGCCCGCAGCCGCGCCTTTTTCCGCGACGTGCCGGAAGTGGCGCGCCGACGCCGCACCGGGGCGCATCAGGAGGTGCACGAAGAGGCGCCGGGCAACCGGCCCCGCTATTATCTCCAGAACTTCCACTTCCAGAGCGGCGGCTGGATGACGGAGGAATCGGCGGAGATCTACGACACCCAGGTGGAGGTGCTGTTCAACGGCGCCGCCAACGCCATGCGCCGGCAGGCGCTGGTGCCGCTGGCGGAAGCCATTCGGGGCCGCGACCAGCGGAAAATGGCCTTTGCCGACATCGCCTGCGGCACGGGTTCGTTCATGGCGCAGGTGCGTCGCGCCTTTCCCCGCCTGCCCTCGCTGGCCATCGACTTGTCGGAGCCCTACGTGCAGGAAGCCGGGCGGCGGGTCGGCCGGGCGCCGCGCGCCCACGGCGTGGTCGCCAAGGCGGAGTCCCTGCCGCTTGCCGATGCCAGCCTCGACATGGCGAGTTGCATCTATCTCTTCCACGAGCTGCCGCCCAAGGTGCGGCGCGAGGTGGCCCGCGAGATCGGCCGCGTCATCCGGCCGGGCGGTCTCTTCGTCTTCGTGGAATCGCTGCAGACCGGCGACAATCCCGCTTATGACGGGCTGCTGGAGCTCTTCCCCCAGCTGTTCCACGAGCCCTATTACACGAGCTATCTCGGCGAAGATCTGGAAGCGATCTTCGGCGAGGCCGGTTTCACGCTGGAAAGCTCGACCAACGCCTTCTTCTCGAAAGTCGTGACGTTCCGTCGAGCGGGCTGAGTCCCACAGGCGCCCTCGGCCCGAGCCGAGGGCCTCGATCAGGCGAGCGCGTCGGCGCCGGTCTGGCCGCGATTGCGGAGGTAATGGTCGGCCAGCACGATGGCGAGCATGGCCTCGCCCACCGGCACGGCGCGAATGCCGACGCAGGGATCGTGGCGGCCCTTGGTCATGACGTCCACGTCGTCGCCGCTCCGGGTCACGCTGCGCATCGACGTCAGCATGGATGAGGTCGGCTTCACCGCGAAGCGCGCCACGACCGGCTGGCCGGTGGAGATGCCACCCAGCACGCCCCCGGCATGGTTGGAAAGGAAGAGCGGCTTGCCGTCATTGCCCATCCGCATCTCGTCGGCATTGTCCTCGCCGCGAATGCTCCCGGCCTCGAAACCGTTGCCGATCTCCACGCCCTTGACCGCGTTGATCGACATCATCGCGGCGGCGATGTCCGCGTCGAGCTTGCCGTAGATCGGCTCGCCGAGGCCCACCGGCACGCCTTCGGCGATCACCTCCACCACGGCTCCGACCGAAGAGCCCGCCTTGCGGATTCCGTCGAGGTAATCGGCCCAGCGCTCCGCCATGACCGCGTCCGGGCAGAAGAACGGATTGTTGCCCACTTCATCCCAGCTCCAGCGATTACGGTCGATCTCGTGCTCGCCGATGCGCACCAGTGCGCCCCGGACCGTGACGCCCTTCAGGATCTTGCGGGCGATCGCACCGGCCGCTACGCGCATCGCCGTTTCGCGCGCCGAGGAACGCCCGCCGCCGCGATAGTCCCGCACCCCGTATTTGGCGTCGTAGGTGTAGTCCGCGTGTCCCGGCCGGTAGCGCTCGCGAATGTCGGAGTAGTCCTTGGAGCGCTGATCGACATTCTCGATAAGCAGCGAGATGGAGGTGCCGGTCGTCACCGGGCCGCCGGTCTTGTCATCCTCGAAGACGCCGGACAGGATGCGGACCTGGTCCGGCTCCTGCCGCTGCGTGGTGAAGCGCGACTGGCCGGGACGGCGGCGGTCGAGCTCCACCTGGATTTCCGCTTCCGTCAGCGAAATTCCGGGCGGGCAGCCATCGACCACGCAGCCGATCGAAGGCCCGTGGCTTTCGCCCCAGGTGGTGACGCGGAAGAGATGGCCGAAGCTGTTGTGAGACATGGAGACCGCCGGAAAACTGCCGTCTTCTAGGCAGCCATTCCGGCGCGGTCAAACCTAGATCGTAGCGACCTGCCGCGCGGTGAAGACAAGGATGCGGTCCTGCGGCGCGTAAAGGAAGGGCACGGCATCCGTCGACATGCCGCCGATCAGGTGCAGCAGCACGCGCATGATGCCGCCATGGGCAGCCACGATCGTCGGGCCGTGGAGCTCGGAAAGCCACGCGGCGACGCGGTCGGAGAGCATGGAATAGCTTTCGCCCCCGGGATGCTGGAAGAGCCACTTCTCCTGGTCGCGGCGCTTCATCCGCTCCGGCTCATGCTCGAAGAGATGGGGAAGCGTCATGCCTTCCCACTCGCCATAGGTGATCTCGCGCAGGCGATCGTCGGTGCGGAACGCCTGGTCCGGCCGTCCGGCTTCGCGAAGCGCGATCCGCATGGTCTCCGACGCCCGGTCCAGCGGCGAGGCCCAGAAATCCCAGTCCCGCTGGCCGATGAGCGAGGCCAGAGCGCGGCCGTTCCGCGCCGCCTGCCGCCGGCCCATGGCGTTCAGCGGAATGTCGCGATGGCCCTGCAGCTTGCCGCCCCGGTTCCATTCGGTCTCGCCATGGCGAACAAAGATCAGCGGCAGGTGCTTCAAGGGAGGTCTCCGGCAATCGTTCTGTTGGAAAATCAGGCTTCGTCGAGGGCGAGGGAAAACACCGTGCCTTCGAAGGCGGAGGCGCCGCGCCCGATGCTTTCGATGGCGGCGATCATCCGGCCGTCGCGGCCGAGCAACCGGTCGGCATGGGCCACCAGCAGGGCGTTGGGTGTCGCCTGCGGCGAGCGCTGGCGCAGCCGCGCCGCGACCACCCGCTCGTCGAGATCCGGCCGGAGCGCGCAATAGGCGATATAGGCGCTGGCGGTAGACCTGCTGATGCCCGCCCAGCAATGAATCACGACCGGCGCCTTGCGGTCCCAGCGTTCGATGAAGTCCAGGAGCTCCCGCACATGCTCTTCCGCCGGCAGGATCATGCCGTCCATCGCTTCCACGATGTCGTTGAAGCCAAGCAGGAGATGATTCTCCTTCGGCACCGCGCGCGGCACGTCCTTCAGGGTTTCCCGGTTGATCAGCGTCACGATGTGACTGGCGCCGGTCTCCTTCACGAGATCGGCGACGCGGCCGAGCGGGCAGACATAGATGGCGCTCATCGGAAACTCCTCGCGTCCCGCCGGATCGGTCATGGCTCTGCGGCAACCAGCGCGGCGAACCGGTCCAGATAGAGCGATTCGGCGGATTTCGCAGGCCAGGGATCCAGAAGATCGCCGATTTCCGCCTCCCCCACCCCATCCGGATTGCCGAAGAGGCGAACGGCCTCCGTGCTGGCGAAGCCGGCGAGCCGCACCGCTTCCCAATAAGCGGAAATCCGGTCGGCCTTCTTGATCCGCCTGGTCAGCTCCGCCGAAATCTGCGTCGGCAGGCCGTAGCGGATATGAATCGCGGCCAGCAGCCGCCGCTCCACCGCCTTGTAGTCCTCGCCCAGCACCGCCTTGAAGGGCGAGATCATGTCGCCGATGACGTATTCCGGCGCGTCATGCAGCATGGCGGCGAGCTTCGCCATCCGGCTCGCGGTGGGATCGCGGAGCGACAGGATGCGCTCCACCACCAGCGAATGCTGCGCGACGGAGAAGGCGTGGTCGCCCGAGGTCTGCCCGTTCCAGCGGGCGACGCGGGCAAGACCGTGCGCGATATCGGCGATCTCGATGTCGAAGGGCGAGGGATCGAGAAGATCCAGCCGCCGGCCGGAAAGCATGCGCTGCCAGGCGCGCGGCGGCGCGCCGCGACGGTCCGACATCTCAGCTTTCCGAAGCGTCGGACGGCGGAAACACGTAGGTCGCCCATGGCGGCAGCGCGACGGTGACCTCTTCCGGGCCGATGCGGACGGGAAGCCCCGCCTCCAGCGCGTCGCGAAGCCGGTCGAGGCGCACGAGGCCGATCCCCTTGCCCTCGCTGGACGAACCCAGCCGGCCAAGCGGCCGCTCGCCGGCGACGATCTCCGCCCCGGCTTCGGGCAATGGCCAGTTGGCATGGATGCTGACGATGCGGCGGCGCGCCGTTCCGCGATGGCGCATGCGGCTCACGACTTCCTGGCCGATATAGCAGCCCTTGTCGAAGGCCACGCCATCCAGCGAATCCATCGCCGCGTCGTGGGGGAAGGTGTCGCCGAACTCGAAATCCAGGCCGCCTTCGGGAATGGTCAGCGCGACGCGGTGCTCATGATAGTCGTCGGCGCCGGCGTTGGCCTCGACCGAGCCCACAGGCGCGATCCAGCGAGCGCCCAGCGCTTCCAGCCGGGGATCGGCCGGCCGCCCGGCCTCATCCCCGTCCCAGGCGGTGAAGACGGCCAGATCGGGCGCGGCGGCGATTTCCACCTTGGCGCGGAGCCGATACATGCCGAGCCGCTTCGCCAGCGCTTCCGCCACGTCCGCCCGGCAGTCCAGCGCATAGCCCCTCTGGTGCTTGTGGGCGACGAAGTCGAACAGGATCTTGCCCTGCGGCGAGAGCAGCGCGCCATAGGCGGCGCCGCGCTGATCCGCATCGTCCATGTCCTGCGTCAGGATGTTCTGGAGAAAGGCGTGGGCATCCTCTCCGCTGATGAGGATCACGGCACGATCGTCGAGTTGGGCCACGGGCATGAGTGGAATCTCTCGGTCTGAAACGGAGGCATGGGCCACACGGAACCGTGCGGATGCCCCTGAGATGTGATTACGCGATCTTAAGTCCAAAGGTCTATGCACGGGTGAGCGGAATGACCGCGCGGAGTTCCTGTTGAGCGCTTCCCCCGGTCATCCCGCCGGACACCGACCCAGCCGGCTGCGACGCGGTTTCGCGCAGGCCCGGGCCTTCCTGTCGCAGACGGACGAGCGCGCGGTGGCGCGTCGATCCTCCGCGCTCGCCTTCGGCATCCGCCTGAGCAACGCCGCGCTCGCCTATATCGCCCAGCTCGTGCTCGCCCGGCTGATGGGCAGCTACGAATATGGCATCTTCGCCTATATCTGGGCCTGGTTCCTGGTCTTCGCGTCGCTCTCCACGCTTGGCTTCTCCGATTCGCCGGTGCGCTACATCCCGCAAATGCGCGAGCACGGCGAGATGAACCATCTGCGCGGCTTCCTGCGTGCGGGACCGCTGATCGTGCTGGCGGCTTCGATCGGTTCGGCGGCGCTGATCGAGATCGGGCTCCTGGTCGGTCATCCCTGGATCGACGGGGTTTATTTCGCGCCCATGACCATCATGGCGCTGGCCCTCCCCTTCGGCTGTTTGCAGGGCTTCTTCGAGGGTGTCGGACGCAGCTATTTCTGGACCGTTCCGGCGCTCTTCCCGACCTATATCCTGCGCCACCTGCTGCTCATGCTGGGCATGATCGCCGTGGTCTGGACCGGCTTCGCGCCGACGTCCGTGAACGCGCTCTTCTGCCTGCTCGGCACACTGGTGATCTCCTCGGTCTACCAGACCTTCGCGATCACCGGCCGGGTGAGGCGGACGGTGCCCGTGGGCCCCCGCGAGTTCCGGGTCCGCTCCTGGATCGGCGGCTCCATCCCCTTCTCGGTGATGTACGGAGCCTCGCAGCTCTTCACCTTTTCCGACGTGATCGTGCTGTCCTTCTTCGTCAGCCCGGCGGAGATCGCGGTCTATTTCGCGGCGACCCGCATCATGCAGGTGACGCAGCTCATCCCCTATGCCGCGACGATCGGCACGGCCCACGTCTTTTCCGCCCTGCATGCGCGCGGCGACCGGGAGGGCCTGCAACGCATCGTGCGCGAGGTGAGCTTCTTCACCTTCGCGCTGGCCTTCGTGGTGACCGGCATCCTGGCGCTGGGCGGCCACTGGCTGCTCGCCATGTTCGGCCGGGAGTTCACGCCCGGCTATCCCGCGCTGGCGATCCTGGCGCTCGGCATGATCGCCCGCGTGGCGGCGGGGCCGGCCGAGGATCTCCTCAACATGACCGGACACGGCCGCTTTTCCGCCTGGACGGCGGTGGGCGCGGTGGTGCTGAACCTCGCGCTGAACTTCGCCCTCGTCATCCCTTTCGGCATCGAAGGCTCGGCGCTCGCGACGTCGCTGGCTATCGCCATCCGCGCGGTGTGGCTGACCTTCGCGGTGCGCCGGCTGGTCGGGGTCGAAACGTCGATCTTTTCCTCCCGCCCTTCCCTTTCCGCGCTCCGCCGCCGCTTCGCCAAGCCATCGGGCGACGGCTTCGCGGAAGAACGGCCGGCTGATTAGGACCGTCCGTCGGGAGGCGGGCGAAGCCGCTCCTCAGTCGCCGGCGAGAAAGAAGCGCCACGTCCCGTCGGGGCTGATGCCGACGCGAAAGAAGGTGTAGTTGCCGTAGGACTTCATCTCGTCATAGTCGGACGAGGTCAGGATGGTGAAGAGCTCCACCATCTGCGGCGGCGTCAGCTTGTCCAGCGGATAGTGCGAGAAGTACGGCCAGACGAACACATCCTGCGGCAGGCCGGCATCCACATGGACGAAGCCGCTGCGCAGGATGCCCAGCATGATCGCCAGGATCTCGCGGCCCTGCGGATCGCCCGACAGGCTCTTGAGGTACTCGATGGGATCGCCCACCTCGTCGAAGGACACGGCCGGCGGCTCCGACTGCTTCTGCATCAGCGGACGCAGCTTCTCGATATCGCCAGACTGCGCGGCCTCCACGAGTTCCTGCCACGTCTTGCGCACGGGATCGGGCATGTCGGTCTGCGCGCGCAGGATCGGCGGCGGGGCGGCCTTGCCGGCGTCCGTTCCATCGGCCTGGTCGGGCGTGGTCGCGGAAGGAGCGGCCGGAGCGACGGGTGGCGTGGCCGCAGCCTTGCCCGAGCCGTCAGGCGTGGCGGCATTGCCGGATGACAGAGCGGGAGCCGGCTGCGTCGGCGTCGGCTTGGCCGGCGGGGTCGCGCTGTCCTTGCCCTCGTCGGGGCCTTCGTCGCCGTTGTCGTCATCGGCCTGCGGATTGGCATTGCCGGAACCGGTCACGCTGTCGGCCGCCGGAGCGGTCTGCGCCAGAACGGTTCCCGCGACCGCGGCGGCGGAAGCCACACCGACCAGCGGGGAGGAACCGAGGAAAAGCAGGGCAAGCGCCGCGACAACCGGCTTGGACAACATCGGACTTCCTCGATCGCTGGAATAATTAAGCGCCGACCGGCTTCGGCCCCGCCCGGCCAAGATGCCGGCCTTCGATTGTGGCCTTCGGCTCCGGCCCTTCGATACTGGCCTACGAATCCGGGCCTTAGTTCAGGACCGTTGGGGTCGTGAACTCGCCGCAGGAGATCCGCTCCGGCAGGCGCGCGGCGAACTGCACCACGGCGGCCTCGCCGTACATGTCGATCAGATCGTTGAACGCGGCAAACAGCGCGACATGGGCCAAAAGCTCGGGATCGATGCCATCCTCGATGGCGTCGCGCCAGACTTCGGCGAAGCGGGCATAGACTTCCCGCTTCTGGGAGCCGAGCTCCTCTTCCTCGATGTGTTCGGCCTGTTCCGTCACGAATCGTTCCCGTGTTGCGCCCCGCGCCGGGGTTATCATGCGTGCCAGGGCACCTTACAGGATAATGAACCGATAGTTAATCGGCTTCCCGCGCTTCCTTGCGGTGACGCCGGCGCCTGTTGGGCTCCGACGGCTCTCTATTGGGCGTAGCGCGAGCGGAGCTCGGTGGAGAGTTTCTGCCCCTCCGCCAGGTAGAGTTCCATGGCCCGTTCGGCCGAAGGCGTACAGGTGCGATAGACGGCGTTGTAGGTCTCGAAGCCATAATTGAAGCTGGAGATCAGCCGCGCGCGCTCGGCCGCCTGTGGCTTCTCGCCATCCAGGAGCGCCTGCATCCGGTCGCGCCAGCTTACGGGTTCGTCGACCTTGCAGATGCCGCCGAGGAAGTGCAGCGCGCCCAGGATCTCGGAAAGGCGGAGCAGAGATTTCTCGTAGGCCGGCGGCGGCGGCTCCGCAGGGGGTGGGGGCGGCGGAGCGGGCGTGGCCGGAGCCGCCGGCTTTCCCGAACTTCCCTTGCCGCTGCCGGCCGCGATGGCCACCGCCGGAACTCCGACGGCAAGCCAGCCGGCCAGAAGAGAGGCCAGAATCTTGGTCGGGAGCCGGAGCGCGCTTGGCATGAGCATGGCGGATCTCTGCGCCGGGACGGCACCTGCCCGCAAGAGGAACTTCATGGCCCCCCGCCCGGCAAGCCGGGGCACAGGGCCTGGATCGCGCGCGCGATCCAGCCGGTCGCGCCCGGCGTGGTCCTGAGCCCCCCGACGAGGCCGAATGGCACCAGCGCCACCTCGCGCGCATCGTCGGCAGCGACCGCCTCCCCCGCCGGCAGCGCGCCGGCAAAGACGTCGAGCCACAGGGCCGAGCGCTCGGGCAGTGGCTGGAAACGCCCGATCGGAACGATGTCGCCGGCGACGAGCCCCGTCTCTTCCCGAAGCTCACGCCGCGACGCCGCTTCCGCGCTTTCGCCCGCCTCCACATGACCGCCGGGAAAGCTCCAGAGTTCATCGAAGGGCGGCTTGCCGCGCCGGACCATCAGGACGGCCTGGCTCGAAAGCAGGATGAGGCTGGCGCCCACGAGCCGGCCTGCGTCATTCTGAGGCATCTTGCATTCCAGGCGCGTTGCCCATCTCGTGTGCGAAACCTGTTCCGGAAAGCGATTATGTGCGGACGATACGCGCTGGTCACCAACATGGAAGCGCTTCGCCGCATCTTTGCCGTGGAGCCCTTCGACGAACGGCTCGTCCCGCCGCGCTACAACATCGCGCCGACGCAGCCGATTTCGATCGTCGCGCTCTGGGAGCGCCGGCGCAGGCTGATGCCGGTGCGCTGGGGCCTGATCCCCGCCTGGAGCAAGCAGCCGGACGAGATGCGGGTGCTCTTCAACGCCCGCGCCGACGGGATCACCGAAAAACCCGCCTTTCGCAACGCCATCCGTCGCCGCCGTTGTCTGGTGCCCGCCTCCGGCTTCTACGAATGGCAGGCGCTCGGGATCAAGGCCGGCGCCTCGCAGAAGCAGCCGTTCTGGATCCGCCGCGACGACGAGGAACTCGTCGCCTTTGCCGGGATCTGGGAAACCTGGTGCGGGGCGGACGGCAGCGAGATCGACACGGCCGCCATCGTCACGACGGACGCCAATGCCGCGCTTAGCGGCATCCATCACCGCATGCCGGTGATCATCGCGCCGGAGGATTTCGACGCCTGGCTTTCCTCCGAACTGGACACCGACGCGGCGCTTCGCCTGCTCCGGCCCGCTCCGGACGACGCGCTTTCCTGCGTTCCCGTCTCCGCTCGCGTCAACGCGGCCGTCAATGAGGGGCCCGATCTGTGGACGCGCGAGGAGCCGAAAATCGCCCCCGCGTCTCGCGAACCGGTCCAGCAGAGCTTTTTCTAGCAATTTTATGCAACGCTTTCGGATGAGTTGCACCGATCGCGTCCTGCTTGTGGCCGAGCGGCTTGATGGGCCGCCCCTCTCATGTCATTACCGGCCGAAGGCTCCGGACTCCGCCGGGTGACGTAAGATAAGGTTTTTTGGATGAACGCCGGAAGCGGGATCATGCGCGGCAAACGCGGTCTGGTGATGGGTATTGCCAACAACCGGTCGATTGCCTGGGGAATCGCGAAGGCAGCGCGTGACGCCGGCGCGGAACTGGCGCTGACCTATCAGGGCGATGCGCTCAAGAAGCGGGTGGAGCCGCTGGCGGCCGAACTCGACGCACTGGTCGTCGGCCATTGCGACGTCACCGACGCCGCCTCGATGGACGCCGTCTTCGCCGAAGTGGAGAAGCATTGGGGCAAGCTGGACTTCCTGGTCCACGCCATCGCCTTTTCCGACAAGGACGAACTGACCGGCCGCTACATCGACACCAGCGAAGCCAACTTCACCAAGTCGATGCAGATTTCCTGCTATTCGCTGACGGCGCTCGCCCGCCGCGCCGAGCCGCTGATGAAGGAGGGCGGCTCCATCCTGACGCTCACCTATTACGGCGCGGAAAAGGTGATGCCGCACTACAACGTCATGGGCGTCGCCAAGGCCGCGCTCGAGGCGAGCGTGAAGTACCTGGCGGTGGATCTCGGCCCCTCCGCGATCCGCGTCAACGCCATCTCCGCCGGCCCGATCAAGACGCTGGCCGCCTCCGGCATCGGCGATTTCCGCTACATCCTGAAGTGGAACGAGTACAACGCGCCGCTGCGCCGCACGGTTTCCATCGAGGATGTCGGCCAGTCCGCGCTTTATCTCCTGTCCGACATGGGCAAGGGCGTCACCGGCGAGATCCACCATGTGGATGCGGGCTACCACGTCGTCGGCATGAAGGCCGTCGACGCGCCGGATATCTCCGTCGTCAAGGACTGATCTACCGCTTCGCCGGAGGATCTACTTCTCCGGCGAAGGTTAATTTGTTCAGAAGACGAATAAATCGGCCCGGCGGCTTAAGTCTTGCCGGGTGACTTTCACGCTGTAGACTCTTCCCGGAACATTTCGTCGGCTTACCGCATTGTGCATTGCACAACGAGGTAAGTCTCGCGGCTGGGCATCTCCCCGCCGTGCGGAGACCGGGAGAGTGCCGTGGGGAAGTGGGTCTATACGTTCGGTGACGGCGCGGCGGAGGGCTCCGCCGCGATGCGCGATCTCCTGGGCGGCAAGGGCGCGAACCTGGCGGAAATGGCGAGCCTCGGCCTGCCGGTGCCCCCGGGCTTCACGATCAGCACCGAAGTCTGCACCTGGTTCTATGCCCACGAGCGCGCCTATCCCGACGATCTCCGCGGCCAGATCGCCGCCGCACTCGAAGAAGTCGGCCGCATAGCCGGCCGCCGTTTCGGCGATCCCGCGGCACCCCTCCTCGTTTCCGTCCGCTCCGGCGCCCGCGCCTCCATGCCGGGCATGATGGATACGGTTCTGAACCTCGGGTTGAACGACGAAACCGTCCACAGCATCGCAGAGATGGCGGACGCGCGTTTCGCGTGGGATTCCTACCGCCGCTTCATCCAGATGTATGGCGACGTGGTGCTTGGCGTCGACCACGGCGAGTTCGAGGCGATCCTGGAGATCGAGCGCGAGCGTCGCGGGCTGGAGCAGGATACCGACATGGCGGCGGAGGACTGGCAGCAGGTCGTCGCCCGCTACAAGGAAATGATCGAGGAAACGCTGGGCGCGCCTTTCCCGCAGGATCCGGTGGAGCAACTGCGCGGCGCGATCGGCGCGGTCTTCGGCTCCTGGATGAATTCGCGCGCCGTGACCTACCGCAGGCTGCATGACATTCCGCAGGAATGGGGCACGGCCGTCACCGTGCAGGCCATGGTCTTCGGCAACATGGGCGCGACCTCGGCCACCGGTGTCGCCTTCACCCGCAATCCCTCTACCGGCGAACGGGAGCTCTATGGCGAGTTCCTGGTCAACGCGCAGGGCGAGGATGTCGTGTCGGGTATCCGCACGCCGCAGGAGCTGACCGAGCAGGCACGGATCGCCGCCGCCTCGCCCGGCCCCTCGCTGGAAGCGCTGATGCCGGAGGCTTTCGCGGGCTTCCTCGATGTCGCGCGGCGGCTGGAAGCGCATTATCGCGACATGCAGGACATGGAGTTCACCATCGAGAATGGGAAACTCTGGATGCTGCAGACCCGCTCGGGCAAGCGAACCGCACGGGCGGCGCTGAAGATCGCCGTGGACATGGCGGCGGAAGGGCTGATCAGCCGAGAAGAGGCGATCGACCGGGTCGAGCCCGCATCTCTCGACCAGCTTCTCCACCCGACGCTGGATCCCGACGCC
The DNA here is from genome assembly GCF_900110915.1 of Faunimonas pinastri. Classification (GTDB taxonomy): domain Bacteria; phylum Pseudomonadota; class Alphaproteobacteria; order Rhizobiales; family Afifellaceae; genus Faunimonas; species Faunimonas pinastri. Next base: position 264,574 of record NZ_FOFG01000001.1, on the reverse strand, counting down.
CATCGCGACGTCATCACGCGCGGCCTGCCCGCCTCCCCCGGCGCCGCGGCGGGCGAGATCGTCTTCACCTCGGCCGAAGCGGAGCGGCTGTCCGCCGCCGGGCGGAGCACGATCCTGGTTCGCGCCGAAACGAGCCCGGAGGACATCCAGGGCATGGTGGCGGCGCGCGGCGTCGTCACCTCGCGCGGCGGCATGACCAGCCATGCGGCCGTGGTCGCGCGCGGCATGGGCAAGCCCTGCGTCTGCGGCGCCGGCGCGATGCGGATCGACGTCAGATCCGGCACCATGACTGTCGGCGGCCGGGTCTTCCATGCCGGCGACCCGGTCACCATCGACGGCGGCACCGGCGAGATCATGGCCGGCTATGTCGAGATGATCCAGCCGGCGCTCAGCGGCGATTTCGGCGAGCTCATGGGCTGGGCGGACGACGTGCGCCGTCTCCGTATCCGCGCCAACGCCGAGACGGCGGGCGATGCGCGCACCGCTCGCGAATTCGGCGCGGAGGGCATCGGCCTCTGCCGGACGGAACACATGTTCTTCGAGGGCGACCGCATCCTGTCCGTCCGCGAGATGATCCTGGCGGACTCGACGGAAGGACGCAGCGCCGCGCTGTCGCGGCTCCTCCCGATGCAGCGCAAGGACTTCGCCGATCTCTTCCGGATCATGCGCGGCCTGCCCGTCACGATCCGGCTGCTCGATCCGCCGCTGCACGAGTTCCTGCCGCATACGGACGCGGAGATCGCCGAGGTTGCCGCCAGCATGGGCGTGACGGAAGCGGCGCTTCGCGGGCGCGTCATCGCGCTGACGGAGAGCAATCCGATGCTCGGCCATCGCGGGTGCCGCCTGCTCATCACCTATCCCGAGATCCCCACCATGCAGGCGCGCGCGATCCTGGAGGCGGCGGCCGACGTCTCGGCGGAGACAGGCGAGCCGATCGCGCCGGAGATCATGGTGCCGCTGGTCGCGATGAAAACCGAGCTTGACCGCGTGCGGAAGCTGATCGACCAGGCGGCGGACGCCATCGCCGTGGAGCGCGGCGCCCGCCCGGCCTATAGCGTCGGCACGATGATCGAACTGCCGCGCGCCGCCTTGCGCGCTCACGAGATCGCCGAAAGCGCGGAGTTCTTTTCCTTCGGCACCAACGACCTCACCCAGACGACCTTCGGCATCTCGCGCGACGACGCGGCGTCCTTCCTGGAAGCGTATCGGGACCTCAATCTGCTGGAGGCCGATCCCTTCCGCACGCTCGACGCAGAGGGGGTGGGTGTCCTGATTCGGGTCGCAGCGAACGAGGGGCGCAAGGTTCGTCCGGACATCAAGCTTGGTGTCTGCGGCGAGCATGGCGGCGATCCCGCCTCGGTGCTGTTTTGCGAGAAGATCGGGCTTGATTACGTATCCTGCTCGCCCTACCGGGTGCCCATCGCCCGTCTGGCCGCGGCACAGGCCGCCCTGGCGACCGCGCGGGAGGCCCGGACAGTGGGAGAAGCCGGCTAAGTGATTACAAAGATTTTACAAAGTTGCCGCGCAGTCCAAATCTCGCCCCATTAACACTGGTAAACACACCCTCGTTGCGAGCGGCGACGCCCTGGGGGGCACCATTAACCGCTTATCAACCATGATTTGATTCAGTGGCCTCTGTCGAACGCATGGCCTTCTTTTCGCCATGCGCCTTGCAGTCCGCCAGTCACGAGGGGCGTATCCGCGTAATGGGTCGAATGAAGCCGCAAAGACGTGTGCTCGGAACGCTTCCGGCGATTGGCTTCATGGCCCTTGCTGTAACGGCAACAACGACGACCGCGACTTCGTTCCACGACAGGCCGGATTTTTCCGGCGATGGCGCTCCGGCCAGGCGGCTCGCCGCCGATCTGCAACTGATCTCGGTCGACACGCCCTCCGCGACACTGGCCCGCTTCGAAGACGCGATCCGCGCCCGCACCGCCCGGTCGCGGGTGGAGATGGCGGACAACAACGTCAACCGCGCCGGCAAGTCGGACCTGCAGATCACGCGCAACGCCCGCGTCGGCTTCCGCAACGGCATTCCATCCGCCGGCCAGGTTTTCGACCTGAAGAGCATCTTCTCCAACCAGACCGACGACAAGGCGCTGCCGCGCGTCTCCTTCGCGATCCCCGACGCCGATTTCCGTTCCACGCTGGTCGCCTTTTCCAGCTTCGTGCCGAGCGCCGACCCGGCCTCCGATGCGCCGGTTCGCGTCGCCAGGGCCAGCATCGGCACCCCACCGGCCTCCATCCCCTGGGTCGCCTCGGCGAAGACCGCCGGCGCGCCCGTCGTGCTGGCCAAGGGTGACCGCCCGGCGGCGATCCTCGCCAAGGCCGACGCCGAGGCACCGGTGCTCGCCTATGCCAACCCGGAATCGGAAATCCAGGCGCCCTTCTCCGCCGTGATGCGCGGCTCCGACGAGGCGGCCAGCGCCAACGGCGTCGCCGTTCCGCTCGACCGGCCCGACAAGACCGTGCTGACCGCCTGGCTTGACGGCCGCAGCATGGCGCAGTTCGATCCCAACTATCATGACTGGACGTCGACGGTGCTGCCGGCCAGCGTGCACGAGCCGGAGGAGCAGGCCTGCCTCGCCCGCGGCGTGTATTTCGAAGCGCGGGGCGAGTCGGAGGAAGGTCAGGCGGCGGTTGCGCAGGTGATCCTGAACCGCGTCAAGAACCCCGCTTATCCCAACACGATCTGCGAAGTGGTCTACCAGAACGCCGAATGGCGCGACCACTGCCAGTTCTCATTCGCATGCGACGGCGATCGCAAGCGCATCTACGACTTTGGCGCCTGGCAGACGGCGCAGCGCGTGGCCGAGGAAGTCACCGACGGCAAGACGTGGATCGCCGACGTCGGCGATTCCACCCACTACCATGCCGTCTACGTGAAGCCGCGCTGGGCCCGCACCATGGAGAAGATGGACAAGATCGGCCGTCACGTCTTCTACCGGACGCTGGGCGGCGGCTGGTCCTGAGACCAGCCGGTCACTTTCACCCTTCGACCTGAGGCCTTCGGTTCAGCCGAAGAGGCCGGTCCGCTCGGTGGCCTTGCGGGCCTTGCGGGACCCTTCCGCCCAACGCTTCTCGAACCATGACCGATCCGGCACCTGCTTGGCAGCCTTCTCGGCGCGGCGGGAACCCTCTTCCCAGCGCTTCGCGAACCACGACGTGTCCGGCACGTGGCTGGCGAGCTTGTGCGCGTCGCGTGAACCTGCGGCCCAACGCTTCGCAAACCACGACTTGTCCGGCAGCTGCTCGGCCGCCTTGCGGCCCTGGCGTTTGAGATCCGAGGCGGTGGACTGCATGTCCGACACGCTCGGGATGTAGCTGGCGACCGTGGAGGCACTCGGGATGTAGGACGCGAGCGTCGAGCGGCTCGGCAGCTGCGACTTCACCGTCGAGGCGCTCGGCAGCGCGGAACGGACATCGTGGGCGCTGGGCAGATGCGAGCGAACGTCTCGGGCGCTCGGCACATAGGAACGCAGCGTCGAGCTGTCAGGGATGTAGGAGGCGAGCGTGGAACGGTCGGGCAACTGCCTGCCGAGCTGCCGCATCGTCTTTGCCGAAACCAGCGGTCGCGACGACGAGCGGCTCCGCAGCACCAGGCCGGTGACGACCAGCGCGCCCACGGCGAGACCCAGCGCGGTCAACGTCGGGTGCATCTCCATGGTCGTGTAGACGCTGGTCTTGCGGATCTGCGGATAGTCGCTGCGTTCGCTGCCATCCGCCCCGCCCTTGTAGAGCGAGCGATCCTGCACGCCGGGAGCGGGCTTGTTGGTCTTCTGCGCGGAAGGCATGGTGCGCGAGCCCATCCAGTCGCTGAACTTCGGCATCAGGCCGGCCATCGCCTTCATCATGCGGCCGCCGCCGCCCACCATCATGTCGCGCACGTCGTGCTCGGCGGCATAAACGATGGTGTCGGCCACGATCTGCACGTCATAGACGACCGGCGGCAGCGTCGGTTCCTTGTCCATGTAGTTCTTGGCGTGGTCCTTGAACGGCGTGCCGATGCTGGTGGGCTTGATCAGCGTGATGGAGATCGGCAGGCGCTCGTGCTTCACTTCCATGCGCAGGGCGTCGGTGAAGCCGGCCACCGCGTGCTTGGAAGCGGAATACATGCCCTGCAGCGGGATGGAGACATCGCTGGCGACGCTGCCGAGGTTGATCAGCTTGCCGCCGCCGCGCTGGCGGAAATGCTCCACCGCCGCGCGCGAGCCATAGACGAGGCCCCAGAAATTCGTTTCGAACAGGCGGCGGAGATCCTCCGTGGAGGTTTCCTCGATGGTGCCGAAGATCGACACGCCGGCATTGTTGATCCAGGTGTCGTAATGGCCGAACTCGCCGATCGCGGCGGTGGACGCGGCCTTTACCTGCCCCTCGTCTCCCACATCGGCCACCACGTAGATCGCCTCGCCGCCCTTGGCGCGGATCTCCTGCGTGATTTCCTTCAGCGTTTCCTCGCTGCGCGCGACCAGGACGAGCTTGGCGCCCTTTTCCGCCGCCGTCCGGGCCGTCGCCAGACCGATACCGCTCGTCGCTCCCGTGATGACGATGACCTGGTCGGCGACTTTCTTCAGCTTGGACATGGACGGCTCCTCGGACAGGGAATGGCTGTTGGAGGAGCTAACGGTGAAGCGACGGTTCGGTTGCGGCGCTCAGGTCTCGCGGGGAACCTGAGCGCCGCCTCGTCCTACCCTTCGATGCGGGAGAAGTCGGCAACCGTCAGCGTCGCCTGCCGCAGCCGGTCGAGAAGCTTCAATCGGTTCAGGCGGATCGCCGGATCGTCGGTATTGACCGTCACCTTGTCGAAGAAGGCATCCACCACCGGGCGAAGCTTCGCCAGCGCGCTCATCGCGCCCTCGAAGTTCTCATGCTCCACGTCGGCGCGGGCGGCACGCTCCTCCACGCTCAGCGCCTCATAGAGCCGCTTTTCTTCCGGCAGGCCCGCTTCGGCGATCAGCTTGCCGTCCGGCTCGCCGCCGAAGGCGCCCTCGCCGTCCTTCTTTTCTTCGGCGCGCAGAATATTGGCGGCGCGGCGATAGCCGGTGAGAAGGTTCCTGCCGTCCTCCGTATCGAGGAAGCGACCGAGCGCCTCAACGCGGCGGACGATCATCAGAAGATCGTCCTGCCCCGGTAGCGCAAAGACGGCATCGATCAGATCGTGCCGGGCACCCTCGTCGCGGAGATAGACCTTGAGGCGGTCGGCGAAGAAGGAGAGGAGATCGCGGGCCGCTTCGGGCGTCTGCTTGTCGGCGGCGAGGGTGAGAAGCGGCAGCTTGCGCTCGGCTCCGAGCAAAATGCGGATCACGCCCAGCGCCGCGCGGCGAAGCGCGAAGGGATCCTTGGATCCCGTCGGCTTCTCGTCGATGGCCCAGAAGCCCATCAGCGTGTCGAGCTTGTCGGCCAATGCCACGGCGACCGAAACAGGCTCCGTCGGCACGGCATCGCCCGGCCCCTGCGGCTTGTAATGGTCACGCACGGCATCGGCGATGGCGGCCTTTTCGCCCTGCGCCGTTGCGTAGTAGCGGCCCATCACCCCCTGCAGTTCCGGGAATTCGCCGACCATGCCGGTGCCGAGATCGGCCTTTGCAAGGCGGGCGGCGCGCTCCGCATCGTCGGCATCGGCTCCGACCACGGGAGCGAGTTCTCGCGCCAGCGCCGCGATGCGCTCCACGCGCGCCGCCTGCGTGCCGAGCTTCTCGTGGAACGTCACGGTCTGAAGCTTCTTCGCCCAGTCTTCCAGCCGGGTCGCCTGATCCTGCTCCCAGAAGAAGCGGGCATCGGAAAGCCGGGCGGCGATGACGCGCTGGTTTCCGGCGATGATTTCCTGGCCGCCGTCACGCGCCTCGATGTTGGAGGTCAGCAGGAACTTGTTGGTGAGCCTTCCAGTGGCGGGATCGCGCAGCACGAAGCATTTCTGGTTGGCGCGGATCGTCAGCCGGATCACCTCGTCGGGGATCGCGAGGAAAGCCGGATCGAACGTGCCCATCAGCACGACCGGCCACTCGACAAGCCCCGCCACCTCGTCCAGTAGCGCCTTGTCTTCCACGACTTCCAGCCCCTGCGCGAAGGCGAGGTTCCTGGCCTCCGTCTCGATGATCGCCTTGCGCCGTTCGGCATCGAGCACGACCTTGGCGCGCTCAAGGCTCGGCTGGTAATCGTCGAAGCGGCGGATGCGGATCGGCTCGCCCGACGACATGAAGCGGTGGCCGAAGGTCAGATTGCCGGAGGTCACGCCGCCGATCTCGACGGGAATGATCGTCGGCTCCTCGGTGTCCGGCCCGAAGGTGCAGAGGATGGAGCGGAGCGGCCGCACCCAGCGCAGCGTGTTCGGTCCTTCCGCGTCAGGCCCCGCATAGGGGGTGTCCTTCGGCGCGGACCGCTCGCCCCAGCGCATGGTCTTCGGCCAGGGAAAGCCGCGGATCACCTCCGGCACGAGGTCGGCGATGATCTCCTCGGCACGGCGGCCGGGTTTGTTGATGATCGCGACGTAGAACTCGCCCTTCTTCGGATCGGACTGGATCTGGGCCTGCTCGATCGAGGTGAGGCCCGCACCGCGCAGGAAGCCTTCCAGCGCCTTTTCCGGCGAGCCCACGCGCGGACCCTTGCGCTCCTCGCGCACATCGGCGGAGCGGGCCGTGACGCCTTGCACCGTCAGCGCCAGCCGCCGCGGCGTGGAGAAGGCCTTGGCACCCTCATAGGTCAACCCGGCATTCACCAGACCGTCCGTCACCATGCGGCGCAGATCGTCGGCGGCTTTCTCCTGCATGCGCGCAGGAATTTCTTCGGAAAACAGTTCGAGCAGCAGTTCAGGCATCTTCACCTCGCAGCGTTGCCATACAAAGCGCGGCCGCACTTGTCACGCTCTCGCCTGTTCATCCTTCCTCAACCAATCCGGGAATAGTGATGGAACGGGCGCATAGGGCAGAAGCGCCTGCTTGGGGGCGGCATGTCTTTGGCGACGGAGTTTCAGGATCTGCGGCAGGCGCGCATGTCCCGGCGCCTGTACCTCGATCTCGTGATTATCTTCGGCGCGGCCGCCTTGCTTCGGCTGTGGTTGCTGCGCAGCGACGTCGCCCCGACGTTTTCCGGACTGGCCGGCGAACGCCGTTTGCTCGGCTTCAACGAGCTCGTCCTGACGCTCTGCTTCATCAGCGCGGCCTTTCTCGTCTTCGCCATCCGCTGCATCCGGCGGCAGCGCGCCGAACTGACGCTTCGCGTCGCGGCCGAACTGCATGCCCGCCAGATGGCCTGCCATGACAGTCTGACCGGCCTTGCGAACCGGCGCCACTTCGAGGACGTGCTGAACGCCAAGTTCGCCGCCGGCGAACTCGAAGGGCCCGCGGCCCTCTACACGCTGGATCTCACCGGTTTCCGTTCCATCAACGAAGTCTTCGGTCATGCCGTCGGCGACGAGATCCTCCGGATCATGGCCCGGCGGCTCAACCGCTTCTCCGACGAGGCGACCCTGATCGCCCGGCTCGGCAGCAAGGAATTCTCCCTGCTCTGCCCCGGCCTCGGCAACCGCCACCAGGCCGAGGACCTCGCCAAGCGCATTATCGGCCGGCTGGAAGACCCGGTGCTGATCGGCTCCACCCGGCACGAGGTCGGCACGGCCCTGGGCATCGTGATGCTGCCCTCGACCAACGCCGCAGTCGGCACGGCCAAGAGCGACGTGGCCGCTCAGGAAGCGCTTCGCCGCTCCGAGATCGCGCTGCATGAGGCGCGGCTGGAGATGAAATCCGGCATCTGTTTCTATGACGACGAGATGGACGCAGCGCTGCAGGAACGCGCCGCCCTGCAGGAATATCTGCAGGAGGCGATCGGCACCGACGGGATCGTCCCGCATTTCCAGGCGGTCGTGGAGCTTTCCACCGGCTCTATCGTCAAATTCGAATCGCTCGCCCGCTGGCAACATCCGACGCTGGGCGAGATCCCGGCCGCCCGCTTCATCGCGCTGGCGGAGGATTGCGGCCTAATCGGCCCGCTGACGGAAGATCTCCTGCGCCGGGCCTGCGAGGAAGCGCGGCACTGGCCGTCGCATGTGAAGCTTTCGGTGAACCTTTCACCGGTGCTGCTGCGCGACCGGACGATCGGCCTGCGCTTCCTGCGTATCCTTGGTGAAAGCGGCCTCGCCCCGAACCGGCTGGAGCTGGAAGTGACGGAGCGCGTCTTCGTCCGCAACATCGACAGCGCTCGCGGCATCCTCGACGATTTTCGCGCCGCCGGCATCCACATCTCGCTCGACGATTTCGGCACCGGCTACGCCACCCTGTCGCAGCTGCAGAACTTCCCCTTCGACGGGCTGAAGATCGACCGCAGCTTCGTGCAGACCATGAGCGGCAGCAATGACAGCGCGGCGATCGTCGGCGCCATCCTGAGCCTCGGGCGGGGTCTCGGCCTCACCGTCACGGCGGAAGGCATCGAGGCGGTAGACCAGCAGCAGGCGCTGCTTCTCGATGGCTGTGCGCTCGGCCAGGGCTATCTTTTCAGCCGCGCCGTCAACGCGTCGGAAGCCCGCGCGCTGGTGCTGGCGCAGACTGCCGAAAAGGCCACGGCTCAGGTCGTCTGACCGGCCCGGCTTCAGCGCCCGAAAGGCGGCCCGGAAGGGCGGGCCGGACCAACTCCTCCCCTTTGACGTCCCTCAGGCCGCCTTCTCGACGACGGTGTGGCCGCCGGCGTCCGTCTGCAGCCAAGCCGCGCCGCAGGCCCGCGCCAGCGTGCGGACGCGCAGGATGTAGCTCTGCCGCTCGGTGACGGAGATCACGCCGCGCGCATCCAGCAGGTTGAAGCGATGGCTCGCCTTGATGCATTGGTCGTAGGCCGGCAGCACCATGCGATGCAGGCCGCCCTCGCGCTCCGGCTTGCCGGCTTCCAAGAGCGCCATGCATTCGCGCTCGGCATCCTCGAAGTGGCGAAGCAGCATCTCCGTCGAGGCGTGATCGAAATTGTGGCGCGAGAATTCCTGCTCGGCCTGCAGGAAGACATCGCCGTAGCTGACCTTTTCCGCGCCTTCCCGGCCGTTGAAGTTCAGGTCGTAGATGCTGTCCACCCCCTGCACATACATGGCGAGACGCTCCAGACCATAGGTCAGCTCGCCCGAGACAGGCGCGCACTCGAAACCCGCGACCTGCTGGAAATAGGTGAACTGCGACACCTCCATGCCGTCGCACCAGCATTCCCAGCCGAGGCCCCAGGCGCCGAGCGTCGGGCTTTCCCAATCGTCCTCGACGAAGCGGATGTCGTGCAACGCCGGATCGATGCCGATAGCGGCGAGCGAACCGAGATACAGGTCCTGCAGCTCCGGAGGAGACGGCTTCAAAATGACCTGAAACTGATAATAATGCTGCAGCCGGTTCGGATTCTCGCCGTAACGGCCATCCGTGGGTCGACGCGACGGCTGCACATAGGCGGCCTTCCACGGACGCGGACCGAGCGAACGCAGGGTCGTTCCCGGATGGAACGTGCCGGCGCCCACTTCCATGTCGTAGGGCTGCAGAATCACGCAGCCATAGTCCGCCCAATAACGCTGCAGCGTCAGGATCAGGCCCTGGAAGGACCGGCGCGGGTCCATATGGCTCGGAATGTCGGAAAGGCTCGAACCGCTCAAGGCAGACCCCGGTCAGAATTTCGGAGTTTGGGTGCCATGCCGGGTTGCCGGGGTCAAGACAATCCCCGCCCCGGGCCGGTTTCGATGTCACCGTCCCGACAAGAAGCGGCGTCGCCGACCGGGCACCCGGTCCTCAGGAAGCGAGCGTCGCCCGCACCCACCAGTCAGGATAAGCACAGCCGATTTCCACGGCGGCCGCCCGAGCCTGATCCATGTCCGGATAAATCCCGAAACAGCCGGCTCCCGAGCCGGACATGCGCGCGAGCGCGCAGCCGGATGTCGCCGCGATGGCATCGAGCGCATCGGAAATCGCCGGCTCCAGCGAGCGGGCCACCGGCTCCAGATCGTTGCGGGTGCCTGAGAGATAATCGACGACGGCCGCGGGTGTCCTGAGCCAATCCGCCCCGAGCTTCGGCAGAGGCGGGTTGCTCCGCTCCGTCAGCGCGCGAAACACCGCCGGCGTGGAGACGGATCGTCCCGGCCAGACCAGCAGCATCGACAACGGCGGCATGCCCGGAACGGCCTCGATCGCATCGCCGACGCCGCCGGCCAGCAACGCGCGGGAATGGACGCACATCGCGATATCGGCCCCCAGAGGCGCGCCGATTCCGGCGAGTTCCCGGTTGGAGAGACCGAGATCCCAGAGCGTGTTCAGCGCGATCAGTACCGTTGCCGCGTCGGCCGAACCGCCGCCGAAACCGGTGCCGGCGGGGATCTCCTTGGAAAGCGCGATCGCGGCACCTCGGCCGCCATTTCCCGCCGCACGGTCCAGCGCCAGAGCGGCACGCCAGCCGAGGTTTTCCGGGCCGCCCGGCGCATGGGCGGCGAAGGGGCCGCTGACCTCAAGCGACAGCGTGTCGGCGCGCGATACGGAAACCGCGTCGCCCAGATCGGCGAAGACGACGAGGCTTTCGAGATCGTGGTAGCCGTCCGGGCGCTGCGCGGTGACGTGCAGCGCAAGGTTGATCTTGGCGGCGGCAAGCCACCTTGCGGGAAGCGCAGGCAAGATCGGATGGGATCAGATCTTGTCGGGCGCCGGGGGCGCGTCCGCCGAAGCCTTGCCGGGCGCCGGCTGGGATTGCTGCGGCGGCGTGGCGGGCTGTCCCTGCGGAGCCGGGTCGGCATCCTTCTCGATCAGCTGTCGCGCGGCGATCTTCCGGTTGATCAGCGCGAGGTCCGGCTCCTTGGCGCCGAGGTCGCGCGCGTGACGCCACTGGAACTGCGCCTCCAGCACCCGGCCCGTCTTCCAGTAGGCATCGCCCAGATGGTCGTTGATCGTCGGATCCTCCGGCCGGAGGGCGACCGCGTTCTCCAGCTGCTCCACCGCTTCCGGATAGCGCCCGAGCTTGTAGAAGGCCCAGCCCAGGCTATCCACGATGAAGCCGTCCTTGGGGCGAAGCTCCACGGCCTTGCGGATCATGTCGAGCGCCGGCTGCATGTTCAGGCCGCGATCAACCCAGGAATAGCCGAGATAGTTCAGGACCAGCGGCTGGTCGGGAAAGAGCTCCAGCGCCTTCTTGAAATCCGCCTCGGCCTTCGGCCATTGATTGTCCCGCTCGTAGTCGATGCCGCGGAAATAGAAGATCGTCCAGTCCGGCTTGCCGGGATTGGGGATCTTGGAAATCGCGGAGCTGTAGAGATCGGCCGATTCCTTGAAGCGCTCGTGGCTGCGCAGCATGTTGCCGAAGGCGATGCGCGCCTGGATGTCGTCCGGATTGCGCTCGATGGATGCCTTGAAGGCGGTCTCCGCCTCCCCGGCCTTGTCCATCTGGTCCAGCGCCAGCGCCGCGCGCAGCAGGCCCAGCGAGCGGAAGGGCTCGGCCGGATCGACGCTTTCAAGCAGCTTGATGCCGGTATCGCCATTGCCATTGTCGACGAGCAGGCTGCCCAGCGTCACGGCGGCGAGGCCGTCGGAAGCATTGGGGTCGAGATGCATGGCGAGGCGCAGGAACAGGGTCGGCACCTCGATGCCGCCATCGTCGCCCAGCGCCGCGCCGATTCCCGCCAGCACTTCCGCCGCGCCTTGCGCCGGCGTGCCCACGGAGGGCTTCACGGGCTTGCCGGACTTGATCTCGGCCAGCGTGGCGGTGGCCAGCGGATTGTCGGGGAAGCGCGTCAGATATTCGTCCAGCACCTGCACCGCCTCGTCGCGGCGGTTCAACTGCGCCAGCACGCGCGCGTAGCCCTCGGTGATGCGTACGGCGTTCTGGTCGGCGTCACGCGCCTGCTTCAGGAGCTTGAGCGCATCCTCGCTGCGGCCGGCCAGCGTCGCGATATAGGAGGAATGAAGCAGCTTGAAGGGCTCGAACCATGCCTCCCCCTTGAGGCTCTGGATGCGGGCCAGCGCCTGGTCGGTGTTGCCACGCCCGAAATCGGCCCAGGCGTTCAGCAGCCCCTTGGTGAGCTCGCCCAGCGCATCCGTGCCCTTCGTCCCGAGCACGAGCTGCGCATCCGGATACTTGCCTTCCTTGAAGTCGGCGACGGCGAGCACGAGGCGCGCGGCGCGACTGTCGGGCGCACGGCGCAGCATCGTGTCGGCATAACGTTGCGCATCGGCCATCTCACCGGTGGAGGCGCTGAGAACCAGCGCACGCTCCAGGAATAGGAGATCGTCGGGGTCCTGATGCAGCGAGCGCTGATAGAAGAAGGATGCCTTGTCGAGATCCTTCTCCGCATCGGCATTCAGCGCGGACAGGAAATCGCCGGCCAGCGTTTCCTCGCCGAAATCTTCGGTGACGACGGTGGCGGCGTGGGCCGCATGGCCGAGCAGCAGTACGGCGAGGGCAATGGCCGGCACTGAACGGCCCATTCGCATCCCCCTCATGACGCGTCCCATTCTTTTTCCGCTCCGCTGCATTTGATCAGAACAATAGCTTCAGAAGGCCGTGGGGCAACAGCCCCTTGGCCTGAGGGTCACCCGACCGGGGTGTGCACCCATCAATGGGCACGCTCGATGGAGAACCGGACGGCCTCCAGAAGGGCGGACTTGCTGGCCGATTCCGGCAGCCAGGCGAGCGCATCGGTGGCCATCGCGCCATAATGGCGCGCCCGCTCGATCGTGTCGGCAATCGCCTTGGTACGGTCGAGAAGAGAGATGGCCCGCTCAAGGTCGCCCTCCTCGATGGAGCCCTCGATCAGGCTGCGCTGCCAGAACGCACGATCGTCGGCGGTGCCGCGCCGATAGGCGAGCACGATCGGCAGCGTCACCTTGCCCTCGCGGAAGTCGTCGCCGACATTCTTGCCGAGCTGCGCCGACGTGCCGCCGTAATCCAGCGCGTCGTCGATGAGCTGGAAGGCGATGCCCAGATTGGCGCCGTAGGAGCGGAAGGCGGCGCGCACGGAACGGTCGGACCCGGCGAGGATGGGGCCGACTTCCGCCGCGGCGGAAAAGAGCGCCGCCGTCTTGCCGCGGATCACGTCGAGATATTCGTCTTCGGTCGTGTCGGTGTTCTTGGCCGTGCCGAGCTGCAGGACCTCGCCCTCGGCGATCGTGCAGGCGGCGGTGGAAAGCACGTCCAGCGCTTCCAGCGAGCCGACCTCGACCATCATCTTGAAAGCCTGGCCCAGCAGGAAATCTCCGACCAGCACGCTTTCCTGGTTGCCCCAGACGAGCCGCGCCGTCTGCTTGCCGCGCCGCGTGTTGCTTTCGTCCACCACGTCGTCATGGAACAGCGTGGCGGTGTGCATGAACTCCACGGCCGTCGCGAGCTTCACCGCGGCATCCGCCGGCGCATCGCAGGCCTGGGCCGCGGCAATGGTCAGCATCGGGCGCAGGCGCTTGCCGCCGGAATCGATTAGGTAGCGCGCCACTTCGGGGATGAGCTTGACGTCGGAGCCGGTCTTTTCGACGGCGATCCGGTTCACCTCTGCCATGCCGGCAGCGGTGACCTTCAGCAGCGGCTCGATGGAGGCGCGACGTTCCTCGGAATCCTCGAAAGACAACACTACTCCCACACCAATTCTCCTTCGAGGCGACCCTCGGACCCGGCATCGGCGACATAAACAGCATAAAGAGGGTCAAGGGTGCAAATGTTGCGTCCAAAGGCTAAACGCACTTCGCCGCACCCCTTCTCCCGACTAGGCTTGCTCATGGACGAACTTCTGCGCACCAACGATCCGGTTCTCTTGTCCTTCATTCAGGCCCTGCTTGCCGAAGCCGGTATCCGCTTCGCCGTCGCGGACCAGAATATGAGCATCGTCGAGGGCTCGCTCGGCGTGATCCCGCGCCGCTGCCTCGTCGCCCGGGATGAGCTTCCGCGCGCCCGCCGGATCCTCGAGGAAGCCGGCCTCGCCGCCGAACTGCCCGCGGCGCGACGGGAATGAAGCCCGTCGATTCGGGCGATACCACGACCGACGCCTTCCTGGGCGGCCGTGTGCGCCTGCTGCAACCCCGGCGGGGCCACCGCGTCGGTCTCGACGCGGCGTTGTTGCAGGCCCTAGTTCCGGCTGAAACGGAAGGCCTCCTCGTCGATCTCGGCACGGGAGTGGGCGCCATCGCCTTTTCGCTGGCCGCGCGCCTCTCCCACGCGAAAGTGATCGGGGTGGAAAACAATCCGGCGATGATCGCGCTCGGCCGCGCCGCGCTCGACCTGCCGGAAAATGCGGGATTCGCCGGCCGCGTCACCCTTCTTGAAGGTGACGTCACGGCGCGAAGGCCGGAACGGGAAACCTACGGGCTGGCCGATGGCGGCGCGTGCTGGGTCCTCATGAACCCGCCCTTTGCGATGCCGGACGAGGGCCGCGTCTCACCCGATCCGCACCGCGCCGCCGCGCATGTGGGCGACGCCGACACGCTGGCGAACTGGATCCGAACCGCATCCGGCCTGCTGGGCCAGGGTGGCCGGCTCGGCATCGTTCATCGGGCCGATGCCCTGCCGCGGCTCCTGCAGGCGCTGGGTCAGGGCTGGGGCGCCATCGCGGTCATTGCCGTGCATCCGCATGCCGACGAGCCGGCCAACCGCGTTCTGGTGACGGCCACCAAGGGCAATCGCGCCCCCTTCCGCCTCGCGCCACCGCTGGTGCTGCACGAGAGCGACGGCAGATGGACGGAAGCCGCCGGGCCGGTGCTGGCCGGCGAGGCTTCGTTAACGCTGTAGAGCGCGGGACTAGCCAAAGCCGCACCGGGGCGTCATCTTCATGAGAAGAAACGAGATTTCGGAAGGACTTGGCGTGCAGGACGGCTTTTGGCAGCGGGTGAGATCGTGGTTTCCGGGCGGCAAGGATGCGCCCGTCATCCCCGTGGTCCGGCTTTCCGGCACGATCGGACAGGGCGGGCGTTTCCGTGCGGGCCTGACGCTGCAAGGCACGGCGGCGACGCTGAAGAAGGCCTTCGACATCAAGTCCGCCCCCTGCGTCGCCATCATCATCGATTCGCCCGGCGGTTCGCCGGTGCAGTCGCACCTGATCTACCGCCGCATCCGCGCGCTGGCGGAGGAAAAGGAAAAGGGCGTTCTGATCTTCGTGGAGGACGTGTGCGCCTCCGGCGGATACATGATCGCCTGCGCCGGCGACGAGATCATCGTGGACCCGGCCTCCATCGTCGGCTCCATCGGCGTGGTTTCCGCCGGCTTCGGCTTTGTCGGAGCGATCGGGAAGCTCGGCATCGAGCGGCGCGTCTACACGTCCGGCGAAAGCAAGGTGATCCTCGATCCCTTCCAGCCGGAAAAGGCGGAAGACGTGCAGCGCCTCAAGGCGATCCAGGAAGAGGTGCACGACATGTTCATCGACCTCGTGCGATCGCGCCGCGGCGACGTGCTGGCCAACAATCCCGATATCTTCTCCGGCATGTTCTGGTCGGGCCGCACCGCCGTCTCATTGGGCCTCGCCGACCGGACTGGCGACATGCGCACCGTGCTGCACGAGCGCTTCGGCAAGAAGGCCCGGCTGAAGGTCATCGGCTCGGAAAAGGGTTTCCTCGCCCGCCGCCTCGGCCTTTCCTCCGGTGCCCCCGCCATGGCCGGGCAGGCTCTCGCGGACGGCTTCGTCACGGAACTGGAAGAGCGGGCCAGCCGTTCGCGCTTCGGTCTGTAGAGGAGGAACCATGCCCCAGTTCATCCTGCTTGGCGTCATCGTCGCCGGCGGCGCCTACGCCTGGAAGGCGCTGAAACGCGAGATGACGCGAGTCGACCGCGAGATGACCAGCGTGCGCGAGCGGCCGACCGACACGCTGGAACTCGACCCGGCCACCGGCCGCTACACGCCGAAGAAGCGCTGAGGCTTACGCCTCTTCCGCCTCATCCTCGGTCGCCAGGTGTTCGGCACCGATCGCCTGATAGAGTTCCACCAGCGCTTCGTGCGCCCGGTATGCCAGCTGGTACCATTCGGAGTTCAGCGCCACCGCCGGGTGCGACATCAGATTGTCCGAGACGGACTGCAGCTCGATCGATGAGACATGCAGCGCCTCGTGGCAGCCGAAGGTGCCGGGACCGTACCGCTCCTGCAGGGCGGACACGTCCGGCACTTCCAGATCCTCCAGGATTCCCTCCACGGTGACGATCCTGAAGCCTTCGATTTCCTGATCCGTCGTTTCCACGACATCCCCCTCACATGTTCGGATAGACCGGCCCCTCGCCGCCTTGCGGCGGCACCCAGGTTATGTTGGCGTTCGGATCCTTGATATCGCACGTCTTGCAGTGGACGCAGTTCTGCGCGTTGATCACGAAGCGCGGCTGGCTCGCCTCCTCCACCCACTCGTAGACGCCGGCCGGGCAGTATCTCTGCGACGGCCCGGCATAGATGTCGTGCTCGCTGGTCTTCTGGATCACCGGATCGGCGACGCGCAGATGCACCGGCTCGTCTTCCGCGTGATTGGTGTTGGAGAGATAGACCGAGGAAAGCCGGTCGAAGGTGAGCACGCCGTCGGGCCTGGGATAGTCGATCGGCTTGCACTGGCTGGCGGGCTTCAGCGTCGCGCTGTCCGGCTTGCCGTGCTTCATCGTGCCGAACGGCGAGAAGCCGAAGATCTCGCCCAGCCGCATGTCGAGGCCGCCGAGCGCGATGCCGGCGAAGCTGCCGAAGCGCGACCAGAGCGGTTTGACGTTGCGCACCGGCTTCAGGTCCGCCCCGATCTCCGAGGTGCGCCAGCCCGCGTCGTAGCCGGTGAGTTCGTCCTGCGCCCGTCCTTCCGCGATCGCCGCCGCCGCATGCTCGGCGGCCATCATGCCGGAGAACATGGCGTTGTGCGTGCCCTTGATGCGCGGCACGTTGAGGAAGCCGGCCGAGCAGCCGAGCAGCGCGCCGCCGGGGAACACCAGCTTCGGCACGCTCTGCCAACCGCCTTCCGCGATGACGCGCGCGCCATACGAGATCCGCCGCCCGCCCTCGAAGAGGTCGCGCACCGCCGGATGCGTCTTGAAACGCTGGAATTCCTCGAAGGGCGAAAGATAGGGATTGGCATAATCGAGGTGGACGACGAAGCCGACCGCCACCTGATTGTCTTCCAGGTGATAGATGAAGGAGCCGCCGCCCGTGCGGGCATCGAGCGGCCAGCCGAAGGAATGCTCGACGCGGCCGAGCCGGTGGCGCGCCGGATCGACTTCCCAGAGTTCCTTGAGGCCCAGGCCGAACTTCGGCGCGTCGCGGCCCTCGTCGAGGCCGTAGCGGGCGATCAGCGTCTTGGCGAGCGAGCCGCGCGCGCCTTCCGCGATCAGCACGTATTTGCCGAGAAGCGCCATGCCGCGCGCATAGTCCGGCCCGGGCTCGCCCTTGCGGCGCACGCCCATGTCGCCGGTGGCCACACCGGTCACGCGGCCCTCCGCATCCGTCAGGATCTCGGCACCGGCAAAGCCCGGATAGATTTCCACGCCCAGCGCTTCCGCCTTGGTCGCGAGCCAGCGGCAGACATTGCCCAGAGAAACGATGTAATTGCCGTGGTTCCCCATCAGCCGCGGCATCAGCGCGTTGGGCAGGCGCACCGAGCCGGAACGCCGGAGAAAGGTGAAGCGGTCCTCGGTGACGGCCGTCCTGATCGGCGTCTCCTCGGTTCGCCATTCCGGCAGCAGACGATCGAGCGCGACGGGGTCGATCACCGCGCCGGACAGGATGTGCGCACCGACTTCCGCGCCCTTTTCCAGCACGACCACGGATAGGGTCTCGTCGAGCTGCTTCAGCCGGATCGCGGCGGCGAGACCGGCCGGGCCCGCCCCGACGATCACCACGTCGAATTCCATGCTTTCGCGCTCCGGAAGCTCGGCGCCCGCGTGCTGTTCGTTCTCGCTCATCCGCTCTGCCTGCCGGGGCAGGCTCCTTTCTTGCTGCCCGAGGGTTAGGGGCTCCGCGCTTGCCTGTCCACCGCCCGGCTTTCCAAGCTCGCGCGGAATCGGAGCAAGAACCCTTCACCCGGACGGCCAGATGTGGAACATGGCGCTCCATGTCGGACCAGCAGGCTCAAGTGCGCGAGGCTTTGGCCGCCCTTCTCGAATTCTATCGGGATGCGGGCGTCGACATCGCGCTGGCCGAAGAGGCGCTGGACCGCCTCGCATTGCAGCCAGAGCACGAACGGGAACCCGCGCCTGAACCTGGCCTGGAGCGCGGAGAACCGGAGCGCCGGTTCCCTGATCGTGCCCCTTCCCCCGCTGGCGAACCCCGGCCATCGGCCCCTCGCTCCGAGCCACAGCGGGCAGCTCAGCCGGCCGCCGTCCCCGTCTTCCAGACCGGTTCCGTCACCGTTCCTTCCGAGGCGGCGGCGGAGGATGCGCGAGAAGCTGCCCGTTCCGCCGCGAGCCTGGAGGCCCTGCGCGAGACGCTCGCCCGCTTCGAGGCCTGCAATCTCCGCCACACCGCCACCAATCTCGTCTTTTCGGACGGCAATCCGCAAGGCCGCGTCATGTTCGTGGGCGAAGCTCCGGGGCTGGAGGAAGACCTGCAGGGCAAGCCCTTCGTCGGGCGCTCCGGCCAGCTTCTCGACCGCATGCTGGCCGCCATCGGGCTCGACCGCGAGAAGGTCTACATCGCCAACGTCATTCCCTGGCGGCCGCCGGGCAACCGGACGCCGACCCCGCAGGAAACCGAGATCTGCCGCCCCTTCATCCAGCGCCAGATCGAGCTCGTGAACCCGGAGTTCCTGGTTCTGCTCGGCGGCGCCTCGGCCAAGCAATTGCTGGAAACCAGCGAAGGCATCCTGCGGCTGCGCGGCAAGTGGAAGACCTATCGCGCCGGCGACCGCGAGATCCCGGCGCTGGCGACGCTCCATCCCGCCTATCTCCTCCGCCAGCCGCTGCAGAAGCGACTTGCCTGGCGCGACCTTCTGACGCTGAGGGCGGCTTTGGAACAACAAAGCTGATCTGGCGTCAAAAGCGTCATCGTGTGACCGCAATCCGGGCAGAAGGATCGCTTGTTCCCTCTGATTCGACCTTCTTCCCGGAGTGCCCCTCGTGGCCGCACAGCTCCTGCCGATCTTTGCCCTTCTCGTCAGCACCACCTTTCTTCTGATCGGCAACGGACTGCACGGCCTGCTGCTGCCCCTACGCGGCACGGCCGATGCCTTCACCACGACGCAACTCGGCCTGCTCGGCGCGGGCTATGCCGTCGGCTTCGTTGCCGGCTGCATCCTCACGCCGCAGATCGTGCGCCGCGTCGGCCATGTCCGCGCTTTCGGCGCCGCCGCTTCCTGCGCTTCCGTGGTGGTCCTGCTGAACGGCATGCTGGTCCAGCCGGAGCTCTGGATCGCGCTCCGCGTCGTCTCCGGCTTCTGCATGGCCGCCTCCTTCATGATCATCGAGAGCTGGCTGAACGAGCGCGCCAGCAATGCCAGCCGCGGCACCATCTTCGGCCTCTACCTCACGGTGAACTACGTCGCCGTCATGGGCGGGCAGTTCCTGGTCGCCGCTTCCGATCACCGCACCATGATGCCCTTCATGCTGGGCGCTATCGCCTTCTCGCTGGCCGTCGTGCCGACCTCGCTCAGCAAGGCCGCCTCGCCCAAGCCGCTGGAAGCGGTGAAGATCGACCTCCGCCGGCTGCATCGGGTGTCGCCCGTTGCGGTCGTCACCGTGCTGCTCGTCGGCCTCGTCAACGGCGCGTTCGGCACGCTGGCCCCCGTCTTCGGCGCGCAGGTCGGGCTTTCCACCACCCTGATCGCCACAATGATGGGCGTCGCCATCGTTGCCGGCGCCGTCATGCAATTGCCGGTCGGCCGCTTTTCCGACAGGCTCGACCGGCGCACCGTGATCGCGGCCGGCAGCATGGGCGCCGCATTTTCCGGCCTGCTGATCCTGCTGGTGCGGCCCGATGCGCCATGGCTGCTGCTGGCGCTGGTCGGGATCTACGGGGCGCTGAGCTACCCTCTTTACGGGCTGGCGATCTCGCATGCCAACGACCTGGCCAAGGGCGAGAATTTCATCGGCACCTCGGCCGCCATGCTGCTTCTCTACGGCATCGGCACCATCATCGGCCCGGTGGTGGCGAGCTGGGCTATGTCGACCATTTCGCCCTTCGGTCTTTTCGCCGTGACGGCGGGCGGCCATGGCGCGATGGCGCTCTACACGGTCTATCGCACCTATCGCCGCCCCGCGGCCCTTTCGGACCAGCCGGGAAGCCCCATATTCCTCGGCACCTACAACCGGCTGTCCCGCCTCTTAAACCGTCCCACCTCCCGCTTCGGCGCGTGAGGGAAGCGGGCAACATCAACGGAGCCAGAGTGTCGAAAACGGATCCCGCCCGGAGCTTCATCCCCGTCCGCATCGCCGTGCTCACGGTGTCCGACACGCGGAACCGGGAGAACGACAAGTCCGGCGACACGCTCACCGCGCGCATCCGCGACGCCGGCCACATCCTCGCCGATCGCGCGATCTGCCGGGACGACGTGCCCGCCATCCAGGAGATCGTGCGGGACTGGATCGCCAATCCGGAAGTCGACGTGGTGATTTCCACCGGCGGGACCGGCTTTACCGGCCGGGATGTCACCCCGGACGCGGTGGAAGCGCTCTTCGACAAGCGAATGGACGGCTTTTCCGCCATCTTCCACCGCGTGTCCTTCGACAAGATCGGCACCTCGACGATCCAGTCGCGCGCCACGGCAGGTCTCGCCGGCACGACCTTTATCTTCGCCCTGCCCGGCTCGCCCGGCGCCTGCCGCGACGCCTGGGACGGTATCCTGAAGCAGCAGTTCGACTACCGGCACATGCCCTGCAATTTCGTGGAAATCATGCCGCGTCTCGACGAACACCTGAAGCGCGGCGCGTCCGTCAGGTCCTGACCCGCGCGGGATAGCGGCTGATCCGCACCGGCAGTCGCCGCGCGCGGACCTTGCGCGCGAGGCGGCCCAGGTCTTCCGCCTGCCGCGCCGACGCAATTGCCGCGGCCCGCTCGATCAGCAGACCCTGAGCGAGCCCCCTGCGGCCCGGGACCACTCGCCGGAACACGCCGCCTTCGAGCCGGAAGCAGCCGGGGCCGCGCCCGTCCTCCAGCCAGTGCCGGACACTATCCACCCAACCCGGCTCCAGCCTTGACCCGGCCTCGAGCAGAAGGATCCACGGCGCCCGCGTCGCCGCGATGATCTCGGCGGGACGCGCGCCCGTGAGCAAGGCCGCACCGGCGGCGCTGGCGACCTCGGCGATTTCGGCTCTCTCCGCCGCCTGCACGATCAGTGCGTCCGACACGGCGCCTTCCACGACAGCCGGCACGAAGCCCGCCAGCGTACGCGCCAGCGCTTCGGGGTCTTCCGTACTCTGAAGGATCAAACTGATCATTCCGGCATTGATAATGGGTCAGGGACAAAAAACCAGAGTAACAACGCTGTTGTTCTTGCTTTGTTCTGTATCTTGACCTATGTCTGGATCATGCTTCACGAACGCAGCACCGACGCGTATCCGATGACCGCCCGGCAGGCGCCCGCCAGCTTCCGGGGCAGACGCGCCGGTCCGCCCGGTGAGCCCGACATCCTGCAGGAACAGCGACGCGGACGCGGAGCGCAGACGAATCTCTCCGGTCGCTATGAGACCGAGGAGAGGGAAACCCTCGACGACGGCTGGAACTCGCTCGACGACCTGCCGCCGATCAGGACCGTCGTTCAGGTGGAACGCGCGAAGCGCATCATCACGCGCAACAATTCACCGGACATTTCGTTCGACCGCTCGATCAATCCCTATCGCGGCTGTGAGCACGGCTGCTCCTACTGCTTCGCCCGGCCGACCCACGCCAATATGGGCCTGTCGCCGGGGCTGGACTTCGAATCCAGGCTCTTCGTGAAGCCCGATGCCGCGCGGCTCCTGGAGAAGGAGCTTGGCGAGCCCGGCTACGATCCGCGCACGATCGCGATCGGCACCAACACCGATCCCTACCAGCCGATCGAGCGGCAGTACCGGTTGATGCGCGAGATCCTGCAGGTGCTTTCCGACGCCAACCACCCCGTCGGCATCGTCACGAAGTCGGCGCTCGTGACGCGCGACATCGATATTCTCGCGCCGATGGCGGAACGCGGGCTGGCCAAGGTCGCGCTGTCGCTGACATCGCTCGACCGCAAGCTCGCCCGCGCCATGGAGCCGCGCGCCTCCACGCCCGCAAAGCGGCTGGAGGCTATGAAGGAGCTTTCCGAAGCCGGCATTCCCGTCACAGTGATGACGGCGCCGGTCATCCCGGCGCTCAACGACATGGAACTGGAGCGCCTGCTGGAGGCAGCCTACGTTTCGGGCGCGCGCAACGCCGGCTACGTACTCCTTCGCCTGCCGCTGGAGGTCAGCCCCATCTTCCAGGAATGGCTGCAGGCGAACTATCCCGACCGTGCCACCCATGTCATGTCGGTGATGCGCTCCATGCGCGACGGCAAGGATTACGATGCCAGCTGGGGCAAGCGGATGAGGGGGGCCGGCCCCTATGCCTGGTCCATCGGGCGGCGCTTCGAGCTCGCTTCCAAGCGCCTCGGCTTCAACAAGGAACGGCATCCTCTGCGGACCGACCTCTTCAAGGCGCCCGTGCCCGTTGGCGGGCAATTGTCCCTGATCTGAACGGTCGCATTGCCCGGTGCAGGCTCCGGCGCTATCCGGGTGGCATGGTTGCAGCAGCCGAATCACTTGCCCAATCTCGAGCGAACCCGCATTTCCACGTGGAACTCGGCCTACACGCCGATGGCTTCCGCAGGGTGGCCGGCATCGACGAGGCGGGGCGCGGCCCTCTCGCCGGACCTGTCGTGGCGGCCGCCGTCGTGCTCGATCCGCGCTGCATTCCGCCGGGTCTGGCCGATTCCAAGCTCCTGAAGCACGAGCAGCGGGAAGCCTTGTTCGCGGCGATCTGTGACTGCGCCGACATCTCCTTCGCCTTCGGCTGCGTTTCCACGGTGGACCGCATCAACATTCGGGAAGCGACGCTCGCCGCCATGCGACGCGCCCTGAAGGGCCTCTCCCATCGCGCCGACATGGCGATCATCGACGGCCGCGACGTGCCGAAACGCCTCGGCGTGGACGCCCGGGCCATCATCGATGGAGACGCGATCTGCCTTTCGATCGCAGCCGCCTCGATCATCGCCAAGGTCATTCGCGACCGGCTGATGACCCGCTGCGACACGATCTACGAGGGCTACGGCCTGGCCTCGCACAAGGGCTACTCCACCAAGGCGCACCAGAGCGCGCTGACGACGCTCGGCCCCACGCCCCTGCACCGGCGCAGCTTCGCCCCAGTCAGGGCCTGTTTCGAAAAGATGGAGCCGGTGCTGGTTCCGGAAGAGCCGACGCTTCTCTTCGCCTGAGGACGGCCGCGCCGCATCTCCCAGACTGAAACGCCCCGTTCACGCCTTCCTTTCGGTGCTGGCCGCGACTGAGCTATTCGGTGAGGCCCCGGCAGCAAGCCGCCCGGCTAGCCTCGGATAGGTCCGACTAGCCTCGGCTAGGTCCGAGCCGCGTCGCGCACATCCGCCCAAACAAAAAACCGCCCCGTCGCGAGACGGAGCGGTTCGGATAGAACTTACCGGCAGGTGGGCCGGAAGCGTCAGTTCAGGTTCGTGCCGACGGCAGCGATGGAATTGTCGATGAGCTGGGTGCCAACAGGACCCTGGGCCTTCTCGGCAACGATGCTGGCGGCTGCCTGCGCGGCGAGATCCACGGCACGGCTGCGAACTTCGGCGATCGCCTGCGATTCCGCCTGTGCGATCCGCTGCTCGACGGCACGCGTGCGACGCTCCACGTATTCCGCCATCTTGGTCTGCGCCTCGGCTGCAAGGGCGGCGGCTTCGCGCTGCGCCTGCTCGACGAGGTTGCGGGCCTCGATCTCGGCCTGCTCGCGCCGGCGCTGGTACTCCGCCAGAAGCTGTTGAGCTTCCTCACGCAGACGCTGCGCCTCGTTCAGCTGGTCCCGGATCTTCGCCGAGCGATCGTCCAGGGCCTTGTTCATCTTGCCCGGGATCTTCATGAAGACCAGGATGCCGATGAAGACCACGAGGCCCATCAGGGCCCAGAATGTGGCCCATGCGGTTGCGCTGTTCATGCTCCGCTTCCTTTCGCAGCCGAACTCGCGACGGCACGCTTGGCTTCCTCGGCGGTGATGTTGCCGCCGATTAGCACGGAGACGAGAGCCTCCGTGGCGTCGCGGGCAATGGCATCCACGTCACCGAGCGCACGGCCCTTGATCTCGGCAATTCGCGCTTCAGCCACTTCGAGACGGCCGGCGAGGTCACCCTCGGCGCGCTTGCGGTCTGCCTCGGAGGCGGCTTTCGCCTGATCGCGGGCTTCCTGGGCGATGGTCTGCGCGCGGCGGCGCGCATCGGCCAGAGACTGTTCATAAGCCGCAACGGCGGCGTCGGATTCCTGCTTCAGCCGGGCAGCCTCGGCAAAATCCTTCTGGAGCCGATCCTGGCGATCCTCGATCACCTTGCCGACGCGCGGCAGCGCCACGCGGCTCATCACAATGTAGAGTGCGATGAAGGTGATCACCAGCCACAGGATCTGTGACGGGAAGGTCGAGGCATCGAACGGCGGAAAGGCCGCGTGATGGCCCGCTTCGGCCGCGGTGCTCTCGTGCGTCACAGGAGCCGCCGTGGTGTTTCCCGGGACGGCGCCCGGTTCCGTGTTCGTGGATGTCTCCACCTGAGTCTCCAAAATCGGCCCGCCACCGGAAAGACCGGTGGCGGAAATCAACCCAAAACTTCGGTCTTAGACGGCGAAGATCAGGAGCAGCGCGATCAGCAGCGAGAAGATGCCCAGAGCTTCCGTGACGGCGAAGCCGAACACGAGGCGGCCGAACTGGCTGTCGGCAGCGGACGGGTTGCGCAGGGCGCCTGACAGGTAGCTACCGAAGATGTTGCCGAGAGCGACAGCAGCGCCACCCATTCCGAGACAGGCGATACCAGCACCGATAAAGGCAGCGGCTTGGGGATCCATGGTTTAACTCCTTCAAAGATCAAGTTGGATTGATTACGAGCCGGCGACCATCAGTGAGACGGATGGAGCGCGTCGTTCAGGTACATGCAGGTCAGGATGGCGAACACATAGGCCTGCAGGAAAGCAACCAGCACTTCCAGTGCGGTGAGCGCGACGGTCATCAGGAACGGCAGCACCGCTCCGGCCGTGCCGAGCGCGCCGGCAGCGCTGAGGGTCACGACAAAGCCGGCGAAAACCTTCAGCGTGATATGACCTGCCAGCATGTTGGCGAAGAGACGGACGGACAGGCTGACCGGCCGCGACAGGAACGAGATGACCTCGATAGGCAGCACGATCGGGATCAGATAGCCGGGAACGCCGGCGGGCACGAACAGGCCGAGGAACTTCGCGCCGTTCTTGTAGAAGCCGTAGATGATGACGGTCAGGATCACGGACAAAGCCAAGCCGAACGTCACGATGATCTGGCTGGTGATCGTGTAGAAATAAGGGATCAGGCCGAGGAGGTTGCCGACCAGCACGAACATGAACAGCGAGAAGACGAAGGGGAAGAACTTCATCGCCTCGGGGCCAGCGGCCTCGCGCAGCATGTTGGCGATGAACTCGTAGGCGATCTCGCCCAGCGACTGCAGGCGGCCCGGAATCACCGCGCGGCGGCTGGAAGCCAGCAGCATGAAGGCGATGACCAGCAGCACCACGACTACCATGAAGAGGCCGGAATTCGTGAATCCGAGATGGATGCGGCCGAAATTGCCGAGACCGAAGATGTCGTGGATCCCGAACTGGTGAACCGGGTCGACCTTGTTCGATTCCACTGCTTGGGCGACTGCTTCGTCCACGCTCTCAACCCTCTTTCAGCCCCGAAGGGCATCCGTTCAGTGCGGCTTGCCGCCGCCATGCCCGTCCGCGTCAGCGGACGATTGCGTCAAATTCGATGCCGACCGGATGGCGTTGACCACGCCGGCAGCAAAACCGAGCAGAAGGAAAATCACCAGACCCCAAGGCGCAGTGCCCGCCAGCCTGTCGACCCCCCATCCGAGGCCGGCACCTACCAGAACACCCGCCACGAACTCGCTCGCCAGTCGATAGGCGGCGCCGTAGCTGGCCGAACCGGTCTCTCGCGACCTGGCGACTTCCGCATGTTCACGACGCTCCACGTCGAGCGTCTGCGAGAGCCGTTCCAGCCGCCGGGCCAGATCAGCGTCGGAAGAACGGGCCCCTTCCCCTGCGCCGTCAGCCTGCCCCTGTTCCCTGTTCATCCGAGCATCCCTAAAGAGCCCCGAAACGGGAGCGGCCAGTGCGTCGCGCGAAAGCGATCCTTCCGAAACCGCCGGCACCATAGTTTCGCCCAGAACGGCTGTCAAGCAGAAGAGCCTCCCACCTAAGTCTCTGATTCCGCTCAGGATTAACCACCCTGTAGAAAATGGGCGGGATAGACCGGTTCAACTTGCTTCCCGAAAGGCTTCCGCGGTCTCGAGGTCAACCGAGACCAGCTGGGAGACGCCCCGCTCCGCCATGGTGACGCCGAACAGGCGATCCATGTGGGCCATGGTGATCGGGTTGTGCGTGATCACCAGGAAGCGGGTCTCGGTGCGCTTGCGCATGTCCTCCAGAAGCGCGCAGAATCGCTCGACATTCGCGTCGTCCAAAGGCGCGTCCACCTCGTCCAGCACGCAGAGCGGGGACGGATTGGTGAGGAAGACGGCGAAGATCAGCGACATGGCCGTCAGCGCCTGCTCGCCGCCGGAGAGCAGCGTCATGATCTGGGGCTTCTTGCCGGGCGGGCGGGCGATGATCTCCAGTCCCGCGTCCAGCGGGTCGTCCGATTCCGTCAGCGCGAGTTCCGCCGTGCCGCCGCCGAAGAGATGGGTGAAGAGGCTGCGGAAGTGGGCGTCCACCTCGGTGAAGGCGGCGAGCAGACGTTCGCGCCCCTCGCGGTTGAGATCCTGAATTCCCTGGCGCAGACGCCGGATCGCGGCTTCCACATCGCCGCGTTCGCTGGTCATGGTGGCAAGCCGCGTGTCGATTTCGGCCGCTTCTTCCTCGGCACGAAGATTGACGATGCCGAGCTTCTCGCGCTCGCTCTTCAGCCGCTCGATACGGGCTTCCAGCCCGGCGGGCTCCGGCAGCGGCGCGCTGTCGTGCCTGAGGTCTGCGATGGCCGCCAGTTCCTGCGGCGCCTTGCCGAAGGCGCCGTGGATCTGCGCCGTGATCTCATCGCGGCGCTGGCGGGCCGATTCCGCCCGCTCCTCGTCGCGGGCTCGCTTTTCGCGCGCTCGCGAGAGGTTTTCCAGCGCTTCCCGCGCTTTCTCCACCGCCTGCTTATGCGCCTTCTCGGCGTTGTTCGCGGCTTCCGAGGCGAGCTGGGCCGCAAGCTCCGCCGTGCCGGTTTCCGTCAGGAGCTTCCGCCGGCGCTCGTCGAAGAGCTCGGGCTCGCGGTCGAGCGTGAAGATCTCGGTGTCCAGACCGGTCAGGCGCTCGGTGAGTTCGGCAACGCGCGTGGTGGCGCGCGCGACCCGCTGCTTCCAGCGCTCCCGGTCGGCCGCGAGATCGCCAAGACGGCGCTCCGCCACCCGGTCTTCACCGGTAAGGCGGTCGAGCGCCAGCCGCGCCTCGCCGGCCTTGAGCCGAAGTTGTTCGACCTGGGACAAGGCGGCACGGCGCGCCTCCTCCAGGGCCGGGGTTTCAGGCGTGGCGTCCAGCGCCTCGCGCGCCGTTGCGAGATCGGCTTCCGCGCGGGCGGTATCGGCTTCGATGCGGGCAAGCGCGGCGGCAAGCGCCGAGAGACGCTCCCCGAAGCGGCCTGCGCGGCGCTCGGCCTCCGCCAGATGGGCCCGCGCGGCGTCGAGAGCCTGACGCGCCGAACGCGACGCGTTGCGGTTTTCCTGTTCGCCCCGCTCGGCAGAGGCGCGCGCCTGACGCGCGGCTTCGAACGCCTCGCCGGCCTCCTTGACCTTGTCCTGGGCAGAGCGGATTTCGCCGATCAACGCGGAAAGCCGGTTCTTTTGTTCAAGCCGTCTCGCCGCGGCGGTCGGCGCCCCCGCGCGGACACGGAAGCCGTCCCAGCGCCAGAGCCCCCCCTCGCGCGAAACGAGCCGCTGCCCGGGCCAGAGCTGCTCGACCAGCGCCTCGGCCTGAGCGTCGTCGATCACCGCCACCTGCTTCAGGCGGCGCGCCAGCACATCCGGGCCGCGGACATGATCGGCCAGACAATCGGTATCCGCCGGCAGATTGCGGTCGAGCCACCCCTTGGCGACCGGGCCCCAATGGCTCGGCGCGGCGGGATCGAGCGAGGCTTCCAGGTCGTCGCCGAGGGCCGCGACAAGAGCCTGTTCATAACCCTCGTCGACGTCGAGCGCATCGATCACCGGCGCGAAGCGGCCGGGACGCTCGGCTTCCAGCATGCGCGACAGGGTCCGGGCTTCCGTCTGCAGCGCGGCAAGCGCCCGGTCCGCCTCATCCTTTGCCGGACGGGCCCGCTGCTCGGCCTGGCGAGCCTCGGCAAGCCCCGTTTCCAATGCCTGCTGGGAGGCTTCAAGGCCGGCCAGCGCTTCCTCGGCGGTGGCGAACCGCGCTTTCGCCTGCTCCAGTGCCGTGTCGGAGGCACGCTCCGCCTCGATCTTCGCGCATTCGCGCCGGGCGCTTTCCCCTTCCGATTTCAGGCGGGAAAGCTTGGCTTCCGCCTCGCTCAGGGCACGCTTGCGAGCGGCACGCTCGGCGGCAGCGGAGGCGAGCGCCGCCGTCGCCCCGGCCAGCGCGGTTTCCCCTTCGCGAAGCTGGAGCGCCGCCTGGTCGGAATGGCCGGTGGCCTCGGTCATCCGGTCTTTGAGGCCGGCACGCTCGGCGACGAGACGTTCCTCCTCGGCATCGATCTGCCCGGCAGCAGCCTTCGCCTCGTCCTCGATTTCCGTTTCATGCGCGAGGTCGGAGACCGCTTGCGTGCGCCGCTGCCTGAGCTCGGCGCGGCGTTCCTTCTGCCGCGTCTCCTCGCGGTCCAGTTCCTCGCGGAAGGATCGAAGGCGATGAACGGCAGCACGCGCGCCTGCGGCCTTTTCCCGGAGCGACGGAAGCCTTGAAGCGGAAACCGCCTCGTTGCGGGCGGCTTCCGCCTGCGCGGCCGTGGCCGTCGCGACATCGGCGGAGAGGCTGGAAAGCACGGCTTCCGCCTCGCCGACGCGGGCACAGGCCGCCTGCCAGCGAACCAGAAAGAGCGCCGCTTCCGTCTTGCGGATCTCGTCGGACAGATTGCGGTAGCGGACCGCCTGTCGCGCCTGCCGCTTCAGCCCGTCCAGCTGGCCGGCGATCTCGCTCATCACATCGTCGAGGCGTTCGAGATTGGTCTCGGCGGCCTTCAGTCGGCCTTCCGCCTCGTTGCGGCGGGAATGCAGGCCGGAAATGCCGGCCGCGTCTTCAAGAATGCTGCGACGCTGGGTCGGCTTGGCCGCGATCAGTTCCGCGATCTGTCCCTGCCGCACCATGGCGGAGGAACGCGCGCCGCTGGCAACGTCCGCGAAGAGCAGTTGCACATCCCGGGCCCGGACCTCGCGGCCGTTGACGCGGTAGGTGGAGCCCAGCTCCCGCTCGATCTTCCGGCTGATCTCCAGCGCGTCGGCATCCGGGGCGATGCTCGCGGAGCGCACGCCTTCCCGGTCGGCATAAAGCGTCACCTCGGCATTGTTGCGCGACGGACGCTTGCCGGAGCCGGAAAAGATCACGTCGTCCATGCCGGAGCCGCGCAGCGCCTTGTACGAGCTTTCGCCCATGACGAAGCGCAGCGCTTCCACCAGATTGGACTTGCCGCAGCCGTTCGGGCCGATGATACCGGTCAACCCCGGCTCGATCGGCACCTGGGTCGGCTCCACGAACGTCTTGAAGCCGAGAATGCGGAGCCCGGTGAACTTCATCGCCGGATTTCGCCGGCAGGACCGGGCACCGGGCGCTTACTGCAGCAGCGGCTGGATCTGCTTGTCCAGGTCCTCAATCGTCATTTCCCCGACGGTGCGCTTGCCGTTGATGAAGAAGGTCGGGGTGCCGGAAACGCCGAAGTTCTGGCTCGCCCGTTCCTTCTCGGCATTCATGCCATCGAAGAGTGCCTGATTCGACAGGCAGGCGTCGAAGCTTTCCTTGGTAAAACCGTAAGGCTTGGCCATATCGAAGATCGCGGAATAGGGGTCCTTGGCCACGACCCAGTCCTTCTGCTTCTTGAAGTAGAGGTCAACGATCTCATAGAACTTGTCGGCGGGGGCGCAGCGGCCGAGCATGGCGACGGCATAGGCGCCGGCATCGAGCGGGAACTCGCGGAAGATGAACTTCACCTTGCCGCTGTCCACGTACTTCTCCTTGAACTTATCGAAGGTGGTTCGGTAGAAGTCACCGCAATGCGGGCAGGTCATCGAGGCATATTCAATGACCGTGACCTTGGCGTCCGCGTTCCCCAGCACCTTGTCGCCGAGCTTGCTCGGGGAATAGAGCGCCGTGGTGCTGACGACATCGCTGCCGCCCTGGCCGGCATCGGCACCCTGCGCCGCGCCGGGGGCCTGCGTCGCCGCGCCGCTCGCCGCATCGGTCGATGCACCCTGGGCGAATGCCGTGGCGGGGCCGACCAGAGAGGTGACCGCGCCGAGGGCGAGGACACAGCCGGCGAAGAGGGTCCGGCGATGAAGAAAGCTCATGGATTCATCCTTGTCTGATCCGCCGGCATCGACCGGCCCGGACGGCATCTGTGCAGCGAACAAAGGCGATTTCTAGCCACAGCGCCCCCGGATTGCCGGTTCTCTTAGCGCGCCAGCACGGCGCGGCCAAGTTCCAGCAGCGAGTCCTTCAGCGGTCCATCCACCGCTGAAACGGCGCGGACAAGCCGTGCTTCGTCTTCCGGCCGCACGCGCGGCCTGGGTGGCGGCGGTTCGCTGCGCCCGACGCGCTGCTGCAGGATCTTCACCACGCCGACGGCGGGATAGCCGAGGAAGGTGTTCAGCCGCTCGCGGATGCGATCCTTCTCATAGGAAAGCTGCAGGGCCAGCGAGGGATCGCATTTCAGCGTGAGCGTCGCCGCCTTGCCGTCGCGCGGCCAGCGGATGCGGTCGGGGATCGTATGCGCGGCATAAGCGGGACCGACGATATCCGGCCACCAGCTCAGGAGCTCGACGCGCGCCAGCCCGCGCTTGCGGATCACCGGATCCAGCGTGCCGCCGATCAGCTGGGCGAGCGACTTGGACTGAGGGGCACGCGGACTGGCCATGGAGCGACGATCGAACCTTGCGGGCGGCCTTGCGCTAAGGCTGCGCTGCCGCCTACTGGAATGGATGAACCCGACCTTAGCGGAAGCCCGATCCCGGGGAAAGCCGTCGCCCCCTCCCCCACCGCCGAAAGCGGCCGACCTGCTTTCATGGTACGACCGCCATGCCCGGGCCCTGCCCTGGCGGATCGGTCCCGCCGCGCGGCGGGCGGGCGAACGCGCAGATCCCTACCGGATCTGGCTTTCCGAGGTGATGCTGCAACAGACGACGGTGAAGGCCGTCGCTCCCTATTTCCTCAAGTTCACGACCCGGTGGCCCACGGTCGGCGACCTCGCGACCGCAGCGGAAACCGATGTGATGGCCGCGTGGGCGGGGCTCGGCTATTATTCCCGCGCCCGCAATCTGCATGCCTGCGCCCGCACTGTCGCGGAACAGCACGGCGGCGCGTTTCCGCCCAATGCCGCCGACCTTTCCACCCTGCCCGGCATCGGCGCCTATACCTCGGCCGCGATCGCGGCGATCGCTTTCGACGAGCCGATCGCGGTGGTCGACGGCAATGTGGAGCGGGTGATCAGCCGGGTCTTCGAGGTGGGCGAGCCGCTTCCGGCGGCCAAGGCCGGGATCCGCGCGCTGCTCCAGCCGCTGGTGCCGCAGGACCGGCCGGGCGAGTTCGCGGAAGCGACCATGGATCTCGGCGCGACTATCTGCACGCCGCGCAAGCCCGCCTGCATTCTCTGCCCCTGGTCGGCGAACTGCCGGGCGCATCTCGCGGGCGAGGAGGAAGCCTATCCCGTAAAGGCGGCGAAGAAGGAACGTCCGGTGCGCCGCGGCCTCGCTTTCGTCGCGCGGCGCACGGACGGCGCACTGCTGCTGCGCCGGCGCGAGGGACGAGGCCTCCTTGGCGGCATGACGGAAGTGCCTGGCTCGGACTGGACGGCGCGGAGCGACGGCGAGGCGGTGCAGCCGCCGCTTGGCGTCGACTGGCAGGAAGTGGCCGGCACGGTGGAGCATACGTTCACGCATTTCCACCTGATCCTCACGGTTCACCGCGCCGAGATCGATCGCGACGTCCCGGCGCCGGATGGCACGTGGTGGTCGCCTGTCGCCGACACTCCGGACGAGGCGCTGCCGAGCCTGATGAAGAAGGCCATCGAAGCAGCCTATCCCGGAGCGACGCGCCCCCGTCCCTCACAAAGCCCCCTCGCCGACAGGGCCGCAACAAACAGGAAAGCCAAATGAACGAGATCCGCCACATCGTCTTCGACATCGGCAATGTCCTGCTGCACTGGGAGCGCGAGCGTCCCTATCGCCGGCTGATCCCGGACGCGGTGAAGCGGCGGCACTTCCTCACCGAAATCTGCTCCGATGCATGGCATCACCGGCTCGACGAAGGCGTGCCGGTGGACGAGGCGATCGCGGAACTCGTCGCCAGGCATCCCGAGCACGAGGACCTGATCCGCGCATACAAGACGGAGTGGCTGGAGATGCTGCCGGGCGCGATCGGGGGGACGGTGGAGATTCTGGAGCGACTGGTGGCGGACGGTCGCGACGTCACGGCCCTCACCAACTTCAACCAGGACTTATTCCAGATCACCGTGCCGGAATATCCATTCCTGCGGATTTTCCGCGGCGTGACCGTGTCCGGCGAGAAGCGGCTGATCAAGCCGGATCCGGCGATCTACGAAGAACATGCCCGCGCATTCGGGCTGGAGCCGTCCGCGACGTTGTTCTTCGACGATATGGAGCGAAACGTGGCGGCGGCGCGCGCCGCCGGGTGGAACGCGGAAGTCTTCACCGATCCCGAGGGCCTGCGCCGCGATCTCGCCCGCTACGGCATCGCAATCTAAGGAACGCCCTCTGCTGCACGGTCACCGTCATTGCGGCGCCGTTCAGTTCGACGTGCCGGATCAGGCGGTCTCCGCGGCCCTCTGCGATCGCGAGGATCGCCGCCGGCAGTCGGGCGTACCGATGCTCGCATGGGCGGCGATACCGGCCGATCAGGTTTCGGTCCTTGACGAGGTGAAGCTCTACGAATTGGCCGACGGTCCATCTGCGGCACCGGCCTGTTTTTCACCAACGAACAGTTTCGCGGCATGGAAATGATGCAGGTGCAGGTAGCCGAGCGGATCGGCTGGATGGCCAGAGCGCAGGACCTGCCCTCCTGCGCACGTTTTCCGCGCTGAGGCTCAAGCCGGGACCGACAGGAAAGCCGGTCCCCTCCGCGTTCAGGGACCCATGCCGCGGCGGACTTCTTCGCGAAGCGCGTCGATCGGCTGGAAGGCGCCGCCGGTTTCCGTGTGCCAGAAGGTCCAGCCGTTGCAGGCCTCAAGCCCCTGAACCGCCGCGCCGACGCGATGGATGGAGCCTTCGTGGCTTCCCCGCCCGGACTCGCAAACCAGCGAGCCGTCGGCGCGCACCGTCGCCTTGTGCTTCTTCTTGGGGTCGGTCAGCGTATCGCCCACCGCGATCAGCCCCGCTTCCAGGAGCGAGCCGAAGGGAACGCGCGGAGCGGCGCGCTTGCCTTCCACGACCTTCAGGACCGCGCCGGAGGCCGGGACCACGGCATCGATCCGCTTCCGGGCCGCTTCGATATAGGTGCTGTCCCGCTCCACGCCGATGAAGTGGCGGCCGAGCTTCTTGGCGACGGCGCCGGTCGTGCCCGTGCCGAAGAACGGGTCGAGCACAACCTGGCCCGGCCGTGTCGTGGAGAGCAGCACGCGATAAAGCAGCGATTCCGGCTTTTGCGTCGGGTGCACCTTCTGCCCCGCCTCGTCCTTCAGCCGCTCCTCGCCGGTGCAGATCGGCAGCACCCAGTCGGAGCGCATCTGCAAGTCGTCGTTGAAGGCCTTAAGGGCGTCGTAGTTAAAGGTGTACTGCTTGGCGCTTTGCTGGGGTGCTGCCCAGATCAGCGTCTCATGCGCGTTGGCGAAACGCCGGCCCCGGAAATTCGGCATCGGGTTGGTCTTGCGCCAGACGATATCGTTCAGCACCCAGAAGCCAAGATCCTGCAGGATCGCGCCGACGCGGAAGATGTTGTGATAGGAGCCGATGACCCAGAGCGTGCCCGTCGGCTTCAGCACCCGGCGGCAGGCGAGCAGCCAGGCGCGGGTGAAAGCGTCATAGGTGGCGAAATCGGCGAAACGGTCCCACTCGTCGTCCACGGCATCGACCTTGGACTGGTCCGGCCGGTGCAGGTCGCCGGCAAGCTGGAGATTGTAGGGCGGATCGGCAAAGACGAGGTCCACGCTGTTGGCCGGGAGCCGCTCGAGCGTGCTGATGCAATCGCCTTGAAGAATGGTGTCGAGAAGAGGATTCGCGGTGACTTCATTCCGCTGCACGGCTTCGAAACGCATGAACTCTGGGCTCCGTGGTGACAGGAGCATGGTTACCGAACAGGGTGAAGGATCGGTTGAAGAACAGGGTAAAGAGAAAGTTAATGACGGAGCGGCCTTAAAATACCGAACGCGGGCTGATATAGAGCCTCGGGAATGTCACGGGGGTCTGTGCATGCGTAAGACGAATTCGGTTCTCCTGTCCGGTCTGAAGGTCGCCGTTCCGGCGGCCATGGCGATGTCGCTCGCGGGCTGCATGGGCATGGGCAGCGGCGGAACCGGCACCGCGGCGACGCCGACGAAGACGGCGGACAAGCAGGTCGATCCGCGTACCTATCTCGGTCCCGATTATTGCCCGGCGGTGCAGATCCGCGAGGGCACGCAGATCCTGCAGCGCTTCCCGACGGGCAAGCAGGGCGATCCCAACTCTCTGGTCTGGCAGGCCTCCATCGGCGACGCCGTGCGCGAGTGCCTCTACAATCCCGACGGCACGCTGACGCTGCGGATCGGCGTTTCGGGCCGTATCATCTCCGGGCCGAAGGGCACGCCCGGGCATGTGTCCGCACCGCTGCGCGTGGCCGTGGTGAAGTACCAGGAGAAGGTCTTCGCCTCCAACATCTACCCCGTTGCGGCGGACCTGGCGGCGGGCGGCAACACGGTCTTCCGTGAGGTCCACGAGGTCACCGTGCCCAGCCCCGGCGACGCGCGCGACTACCTGATCTATGTCGGCTTCGACGAGTCCTCGCACGGGCTGGATCCGACCGGCAAGATCGCGAAGTCGACCAAGGCGGTGACGTTCTCCGACGTCACGCGCGGCAACGACTGAGAACAGAAACGGCCGCGAAAGCGGCCGTTTTCATATTCCGATGATGTCGCCGGGCACGGACCCGGACCTGTCGGTTGGGTTCCCCTGGTTCAGGCTTCTTCCGGCACCGGCTCCTGCGCCAGCGGCGGCACATAGGCCTCGCGGGCGGCACGGACGGCGTCGTGGTTTTCCTTGGCCCAGTTGATCAGCGCCTCAAGCGGGCCCAGCGCGGAGCGGCCGAGCAGCGTCAGCTCGTAGTCCACGCGCGGCGGAATGCTCGGATGCACCGTGCGCGTGACGAACCCGTCCTGCTCCAGCCGGCGCAGCGTCTGGGCCAGCATGCGCTGCGAAATATCCCCGATCTCGCGCTTGAGCACCGTGAAGCGAAGCCGTCCCGGCGCGAGCGTCTGGAGGATCAGGAGGCTCCAGCGGTCCCCGATCCGGTCGAGCACGTCCCGGATGGAGCATTCACTCACTGTCTCGCCCTGCTTCCGCATAGCCATTTTCATCTTCCCTCTCGCCGTCCGGGCGGTTCTTCGTCTGCTCCGGAGTGACAATCTCTAGACAGAACCTAGTGTTTTCGGAGGAAAGATTCGAGTCTTTGAATAGAATTATTTTCTAAGGTCGCCTTATTAACCGGCGGCGGCAGGCCCGAATACCGGTGGATGGTAGCGAAAAAATTACCGGGCGAAGCGGAAAAGCTTCACGCTTTCCCACGGACCGTTCAGATATCGCCAAAGATGCAGGCCGGTTCCCGTCACGGTTTCCGGCCAGCTTTCGGCCGACAGCGTTTTCCTGAGCGCCTCCGCCTCCAGATGCGAAACCTTGTTCTGGACCGTCACATGCGGATGCAGGCCGCCCCCGTCCTGCGGCACCAGCCAGGGCGCGAACTCCGCCTGCAAACGGCGATGCAGCGACAGGAGCGCCGGCGAAACCAGATTGAAGGCGACGCCCCGGCCGATGGATTTCGGCCCGGCATTGCGCAGGTCGATAGGCGCCTGCCCGGAGGCGGCGAGCGCCAGCAGATGCTTGACCTCGCGGGCGCGGGCGGCGGGAAGCTGATGAAACAGCGTGAGATGCGCCGGAATCAGGTTGCGCCCGGCGGGGAAATGCGCCCGCCGCAGCGCGTCGAAAAAGCCGAAGCTGCGGGGATCCAGCTCCAGCGTCAGGACGAAAGGCTGGTTGGCGCTCAGACCGCCTGCGGGTTCCAAGCCTTGAGCGCCTCGATGGTGGCGGGCAGCTCGGCCAGCCGGTTGATGACGGTGACCGCGCCCGCTTCCGTCAGCGCATCCGCATGGCCGGGCCAGGAATGCGACGCGCCGGTGAAGCCGATCACTCGCATGCCGGCGGTGGTCGCCCCATGCACACCGTGCACGGAATCCTCGATCACGATCGTGTCGGCCGGCGACGAGTCGAACTGCGCGGCGCCGTAGAGATAGACGTCGGGCGCCGGCTTCGGCCGCCCCTCCGCCACTTCGCGCGCGGAATAGATATAGGGGCGGAAGCGATCGTAGAGCCCGGTGCGCGTCAGCGAAAGGCGCAGCCTGTCCGACCGCGAGTTGGAGCAGATGCAGCGGGGGTCGTCGAGCATGTCGAGCATTTCCTGCACGCCCGCGACAGGCTCCAGCTCGGCATCCAGTCGCGCATCGACGCGACGCTCGGCTTCGCGGACCTTCTCCTCCGGGATTTCGATGCCCATCTCCACGCCGATGATCTTGAAGATCTGCTCGTTGGTGAGGCCGGCGAAGCGGTGGCTGACCTCGACGGCCGAAATCTCGTAGCCGATTTCCGTCAGGATCTCCGCATCGACCTTCGCCGCCAGGATTTCGGAATCGACGAGCACGCCGTCGCAGTCAAAGATGATAAGCATGGGCCGGGTTTATCAGGCTGAACGTGCGCGGCAAGCCCTTCCGCTCAGCCACCGCCAATTCCCTCGATGATCTTGCCCGTGCCGCCGCAATTCGGGCAGGGATCGTCGGTGCCCACCATGCCGGTGCCGTTGCAGGCGGGGCAGAGCGACTCGCCGCTGCCGATCGTGCCTGCCGCCGTTTCGTCGCCGGGCGCGAGGTCCCCGACATCGGCCGGAACCCGGATCACGCCCTCTTTCTTCGCGTCGCTCAATCGTCATCTCCCGTTTGCCGTCAAACGTTCCGGCCCTGAGGAAGTTGCAGGGCGCGCTCGATTGTCCCGCCGATTCAGGACCACCCGCCGCCCGAGAGTTGCTTGCCGCACCGGCGGCCGGGCGTTAACATGACGGGAAAATTTCGGGAGTTTGCGCCCTTGCGATATGTGTCGACCCGCGGTGAAGCACCGGTTCTCGGTTTCCGCGATGTCGTTCTGACCGGGCTGGCCCGCGACGGCGGCCTTTACCTGCCGGAAAGCTGGCCGGAACTCACGAAGGCCGAGATCGCGGACCTCGCCGGCCTGCCTTATCCGGAAGTGGCGTTCCGCATCATCAGCCGCTTCGTCGGCGGCGAGATCGCGGACGACGTCTTGCGCGGATTGCTGGACGACGCCTATTCGACGTTCCGCCACCGGGCGGTGACGCCGCTGACGCAGCTCGCGGAAAATCACTTCCTGCTGGAGCTCTTCCACGGCCCGACGCTCGCCTTCAAGGACGTGGCGATGCAGTTTCTGGCCCGGTTGATGGATCATATCCTGGCCGAACGCGGCCAGCGCGCGACCATCGTCGGCGCCACATCCGGCGACACGGGCGGCGCGGCGATCGAGGCATTCCGTGGCCGCGAGCGGGTGGATATCGCGATCCTCTTCCCCGATGGCCGCGTTTCGGCGGTGCAGCGCCGGCAGATGACGACCGTGGCGGACTCCAACGTGCAGGCGATCGCCATCGAAGGCACGTTCGACGATGCGCAGGCGCTGGTGAAGGCGATGTTCAACGACTTCGCCTTCCGCGAGGAAGTGCATCTTTCCGGCGTCAACTCCATCAACTGGGGCCGTATCGTCGCGCAGGCTGTCTATTATTTCTATTCCGCCGTGGCGCTCGGCGCGCCGCACC
This sequence comes from Faunimonas pinastri, assembly GCF_900110915.1. Classification (GTDB taxonomy): domain Bacteria; phylum Pseudomonadota; class Alphaproteobacteria; order Rhizobiales; family Afifellaceae; genus Faunimonas; species Faunimonas pinastri. The sequence continues at coordinate 226,273 of NZ_FOFG01000001.1, read as the reverse complement.
GGCCCGTCTCCTTCACCGTGCCCACCGGCAATTTCGGCAATGTCTTCGCCGGCTATGTCGCGATGAAGATGGGCCTGCCCATCGAGCGGCTGGTGATCGCCACCAACACCAACGACATCCTGCACCGGACCTTCGCCAGCGGCCGCTACGAGGTCCGTGGCGTGGTGCCGAGCTCGTCGCCGTCCATGGACATCCAGGTCTCCTCCAATTTCGAGCGACTGCTCTTCGAGGCCGAGATGCGCGAAGGCGAGACGGTTCGCCGTCACATGGCGGGGCTCGGCCAGTCCGGCGCCTTCACGCTGGGCCAAGCCGCGCATGAGGCGCTTGGCCCGGTCTTCGCGTCCGGCGCCTGCGACGAGGCGGAAACCGCCAGCACCATCAGCCGCGTCCACGCCGAAACCGGCATGGTGATCGATCCGCATACGGCGGTCGGCGTCGCGGTGGCCGAGCGGAACCGCGAACCGGCGACCCCGATGATCACGCTTTCCACCGCGCACCCCGCCAAGTTCCCGGACGCGGTGAAGGCGGCCTGCGGCATCCACCCGCCGCTGCCGGAATGGGCGGAGCCGATGATGCACCGCGACGAACGCTACGACGTGCTGCCCGCCGAACTCGGCCGGATCAAGGACGCCATTCTTGCGCAGACCCGCGCCGTTAAAACCCACTGAGGTTGGCATGACAGTCAGGGTCACCCGGCTCGACAACGGCATCTCCGTCGCCACGGAAAACATGCCGCATCTGGAAAGCGTCGCGCTCGGCATCTGGGTGGGCACCGGCGCCCGGTTCGAGACGCTGCGCGAGCACGGCATCTCCCACCTCCTGGAGCACATGGCCTTCAAGGGGACGAAGACGCGCAGCGCCCGCGAGATCGCCGAGGCCATCGAGGCGGTCGGCGGCGAGATCAACGCGGAAACCAGCGTCGACCACACCGCCTATTACGTCCGGCTCCTCAAGGACGACCTGCTGCTCGGCCTCGACGTTCTCAGCGACATCGTCCGCAACGCGACCTTCGATCCGGGCGAACTCGTGCGCGAGCAGCGCGTGATCATCCAGGAAATCGGCGCGGCGCTGGATACGCCCGAGGACCTCGTCTTCGATTATTTCCAGCAGGCGGCGTTCCCGGATCAGCCGATCGGCCGCAGCATCCTCGGGACACCGGACTCCGTCCGCGCTCTCCGCGCCAAGGATCTCCGCAAGTTCCTGGGCGAGCATTATCGCGGACCGCAGATCATCATCTCGGCGGCCGGCAACCTCGACCACGACGCGATGGTGAATTTCATCGTCAAGGCGCTGGGCGACGTTTCCGGCGAGCCTGCGCCCGCCGCCGAGCCCGGGGTCTACAAAGGCGGCCAGTGGGTCGAGGAAAAGGAGCTTCAGGAAGCGCAGATCCTGCTCGGCTTTCGCGGCCCCTCCTTCCGCGAGAAGGACCTTCATCCCGCCCACCTGCTCTCGTCGATCCTGGGCGGCGGCATGGCCTCGCGGCTCTTTCAGGAAGTGCGAGAGAACCGCGGCCTCTGCTATTCGATAAGTTCGTTTCACTGGCCTTTCGCCGATACCGGCCTCTTCGGCATCAGCGCCGCGACGTCGGAAGACGTGCTGGGTGAAATGGTCCCCGTCATCGTCGACGAACTGCGCAAGCTCACCGACGGTGTGACGGCGGAGGAACTGGAGCGCGCGAAGGCGCAGACTCGTGCCGGCCTGCTGATGACGCTGGAAAGCCCGATCGCGCGCGCGGGCCAGATCGCCCGTCATCTCCTGATCCATGGCCGGCCTTTGCCGCTGGAAGAGATCGTGAGCAAGATCGAGGCCGTCACCGCCCGGGATATCGCTGAGATGGCGGCCGGCATGCTCGGCACCACGCCGACGCTGGCGGCGATCGGCCCGGTCGCACCGCTGCCGGACATGGAGTCGATCGCGCATCAGCTCCGCGAGTTCCGCACCAGCGAGATGGCGCAGGCAGAGTCGCATTGACCCATGGCCTTCCTGCGCGCCACCTCGTCCTACGAGATGCCGGTCGTGTCCGGGAAGGGTGTCTATCTTCGCGCGCCCAACCTGACGGATTACTCCGTATGGGCGCAGGCGCGAGAGGAAAGCCGGCAGTTCCTCACGCCGTGGGAGCCCACCTGGCCGGCGGACGACCTCACCCGCGCCTCATTCCGGCGCCGGATCCGGCGCTATCACTTCGAGATCAGGGAAGACCGGGCCTATCCCTTCCTGCTGCTGCGCGAAGCCGACCACGCCCTGCTTGGTGGCCTGACGCTGTCGTCGGTCACCCGTGGCATGACGCAGACGGCGACGGTGGGCTACTGGATGAACGTCCGCCACGCCAACAGGGGCTACATGAGCGCGGCGCTGAGGGCCGTCGTGCCCTTCGCCTTCAACGTCCTCCACCTCCACCGGCTGGAGGCCGCCTGCCTCCCGCATAACGGCCCTTCCATCCGGCTCCTCGAAAAGGTCGGATTTGGGCGCGAAGGACTGGCCCGTGGGCTGGTCTGCATCAACGGCCAGTGGCAGGACCATCTCGTCTTCGGACTCCTCGCCAACGACCCAAGGCTGTGAGCGCGGAATTTCCTCGCTTGTGATACTGCTGCCACACCATTACTGACTTCTTAGCAGCCTCAATTCGGGAGTTCGCGGTGCACGTCGGCCCGATCGTGAAACGCCTTCTTGTTCTTTTGTTCCTGGTCGGGCTGAGCGGTCACGCGGTCGCGCTTGAGGCGATCTCCGTTCCTCTGGACGCCAAGACGATCGACCTCACCCACGCGGTGGAACGCCATTCCGAGCAGACCGACAAGGTGCAGGTTTCCACCGCACCCGGCGCGGACGGCATCGTGCGGCGCATCGAGGTCCATTCCAGCCGGCCCGACGGTCCGTCCGACTGGGCGGTCTTCGCGCTGTCCAACCCGTCCGACGAGCAGATCGACCGGCTGCTGGTCGCGCCCCATTACCAGCTGATCCGCTCCGGCGTCCTGTGGCCGGATCTCGGTTCGCAACGCGTCGTCGCCGTCACGCCGAGCGAGGGCTTCCCTCCCGAGCAGGTGCAGAGCGGGCAGGCCGACATCTACCGCATCACGCTGGATCCCGGCGCGGTCATCACCTTCGTCGTCGAGTTGCACAGCGAGGCGCTTCCCCAGCTGCATCTCTGGCAGCCGGACGCCTATGAGGACAGCGTCAACAGCTACACCCTCTATCACGGCATCGTTCTCGGCATCGCCGGCCTGCTGGCGCTGTTCCTGAGCGTGCTCTTCGTGGTCAAGGGCACGGCCATGTTCCCGGCGACGGCCGCTCTCGCCTGGGCGGTCTTCGCCTATACCTCGATCGATTTCGGCTTCTGGAACCGCATCTTCGCGCTGGCGCCGGCCAACGAGCAGTTCTGGCGGGGAGGCACGGAGGTGCTGCTCGCCGGCGCGCTCGTCGTCTTTCTCTACACCTATCTCCACCTGCATCGCTGGCACGTGCGCTACAGCCACATCGCCATCCTCTGGCTGCTCGGCCTGATCGTCGCCTTCGGCATCCTCGTGGTCGATCCCTCGGTGGCGGCCGGCCTCGCCCGCATGTCGCTCGGGCTGACCGCCGTGGTCGGTCTCGCCGTGATCCTGTTCCTGGCGCTCCGCAATTTCGACCGTGCGATCATGCTGATCCCGGCCTGGGCAGTACTGGTCTTCTGGGTGGTGGGCTCCTGGCTCGCCGTCACCGGCAAGATCCATTACAGCGCCGTGCAGCCCGCGATCGCCGGCGGCCTCGTGCTGATCGTTATGCTGATCGCCTTCACCATCATGCAGCACGCCTTTGCCGGCGGTGCCCTTGCGCAGGGGCTGATCAGCGATGCCGAACAGAAGGCGCTCGCCATGGTGGGCGCCGGCGACGCCGTCTGGGACTGGGACGTCAGCCGCGACCGCGTGGAGGCGAGCCGACAGGTCGAACACTCGCTGGGCTATCCGCCCGGCGGTCTGGAGGGGCCGGCGCGGCATTTCCTGAGCCTGCTCCATCCCGGTGACCAGGAGCGCTTCACCGCCGTGCTGGACGCCGTGGTGACGCAGCGTCGGGGCCGCATCAACCAGGCGTTCCGACTGCGCTCAGCCGACGGCCATTACCTCTGGTTCACGCTCCGCGCCCGCCCCATCGTCGGCACCGACGGCGAGGTGATGCGCTGCACCGGCACGATCTCCGACATCAACGACGCCAAGATCGCCGAAGAGCGCCTGATGCAGGATGCGATCCACGATAACCTGACCGGCTTGCCGAACCGCCAGCTCTTCCTGGATCGCCTGCAATTCGCGCTGGCCCGCAGTCGCGCGGAAGGCGTGGCGGAGCCCACGGTGCTCGTCTTCCTGCTCGACCGCTTCAAGTCGGTGAACGAGCGCTTCGGCCATTCGGTCGGCGATTCCGTGATGCTCGCGGTGGGCCGCCGGCTGTCGCGCCTCTTGCGCGAGCAGGACACGCTGGCGCGCCTGCAGGGCGATGCTTTCGCCGCCATCATCCTCTCGGAAACCAGCCAGGACGGGCTGGATGCCGTGGCGGCCGAAATGATGTCGGCGCTGAAGACGGCGATCTCCGTCGGCGAGCACGACATCTTTCTCAGCGCTTCCGTCGGAATGGGTTTCACCGATCCACAGCAGAGCGCCGAGGCGCAGTTGCAGGGCGCGGAAACCGCCGCCTACAATGCCAAGCGGCAAGGCGGCGACCAGATCGAGACCTATTCCGGCGCCGCTGCCACCAATATCCGCGCCAGCCGCTTCGAGCTTGAGGCGGAGCTTCGCAAGGCGCTGGACGGCGGCGGCATCGAGCTTGCCTATCAGCCGATCATCAAGCTCTCCGACCGCCTGCCGGCCGGCTTCGAGGCGCTGCTGCGCTGGGAGCATCCGACGCGCGGCAAGATCCCGCCGTCCGAGTTCATCCCGGTCGCGGAGGAAAGCGGGCTCATCGTGCAGCTTGGCCTCTTCGCCATGGAACGCGCGGCGCGTGAGCTTGCGGGCTGGCAGGCGATGGTGGAGGGCGAGAACATGCCTTTCGTCTCCATCAACGTGTCCAGCCAGCAGCTTCTGCGGCACGATCTGATCAACGACGTGAAGGCCGTGATGACGCGCACCGGTGTCGCGCCGGGAACGCTGAAGCTGGAAATCACCGAGACCATGGTGATGCAGAACCCGGAATATGCCTCCAAGGTGCTGGCCCGCATCAAGGAGATGGGCGCCGGCCTGTCGCTGGACGATTTCGGCACCGGTTATTCCTCGCTCGCCTATCTGGAGCGCTTCCCCTTCGACACGATCAAGATCGACCGCAGCTTCGTGCATTGCGGCGAATCCCAGACGCGGCCGATCATCCTGCGCTCGGTCATCGCGCTAGCCCACGAGCTCGGCATGGAAGTGATCGCGGAAGGCGCGGAAACGGAGAGCGATACGGAACAGCTCCGCCAGCTCGGCTGCGAATACGTGCAGGGCTTCTATTACGGCCGGCCGATGACGGCGCAGATGGTGCAGCAACTCGTTCGCCGCCCCGTCGCACGGGCAAGCTAGGGACAGCGCCAAGGCCCGCTGCGGGTCAGCGCCGCTCAGGCGTGGCCGGCATCGGCGGACAGCATGCCGGGGTCGATCCCCATCTGGGCGAGTGCGGTGTCGTACCGGCGCTCGACGGCTTCCTCGAACAGGATGCGGCGGTCGGCCGGGCTGTGCAGCCAACCATTGGCCTGGATCTCGCTTTCCAGCTGCCCCGGTCCCCATCCGGCATAGCCGAGCGCCAGCAGCGCCTTGTCCGGTCCCCGCCCCTCCGAGATGGAGCGAAGGATATCCAGCGTCGCGGTCAGGCAGATCCCGCCTGAAATCTGCAACGTCGCGTTCTCCACGATGAAATCGGCGGAATGCAGCACGAAGCCGCGACCGGTCTCGACCGGGCCGCCCCTATGCACCTTCAGCGACCGAACCTTGCGCGGCAGGGTATCGACACGGTCCGACCGAACGAGCTCAAGCTGCACCAGCAACTCGGAAAACTCGATCTCCGGCAGGAGCTTGTTGACGATGATGCCCATGGCGCCATCGGACGAATGGGCACAAATGTAGACGACCGAGCGGGCGAAGCGCTGGTCTTCCATGAAGGGCATGGCCAGCAGCAGGTGCCCTTCGAGCGAAGGATTATCCGGGAGCATGTTCTTCATCGCAGCGACCGTAGAACGAGCGTCCCCTCCCGGACAAGCCGCCTTCGGCTGATCGCACGGGCCGGGAAGCGCCGTGAGAGGCTTGATACCGGCTGCGGCCAGCTGGCAGGATAGACGAATGATCGCACGTGTCCTTGCCTTCCTGATCGCTGCCGGTTCCGTCACGGCGGCCCATGCGGCCCGCTCGCAATGGGTGCGGATCGATAATGCCCAGATGCGTCTCCTCGTTGCATCGCCGAGGACGAATGAGGCGGGGCCGGCCTCGCCCGAAACCGGAATCGATGGCGGCATCGATATCGCGCTGGAGTCGGGCTGGCACACCTACTGGCGCTTTCCGGGCGACGCGGGCATGGCGCCGGAGTTCGACTTCTCCGGATCGAAGAACGTCGCGTCCGTCGAGGTGCTTTATCCCACGCCTGAGCGCCACACGGACGGCGACAGCGTCTCGCTGATCTACGAGGACGAGGTGGTCTTCCCGCTCAGGATCAAGCCGGCCGATCCGGCCCGCCCGGTGACGCTGCGCGTCAACGCCTTTTTCGGCGTCTGCGCCGACACATGCCTGCCCGTCCGGGCTTCCGCCTCGGTCGATGGCGGCCCGGGCCAGCCGGCCGATCCGCTGACCGACAGCCTGCTTTCCACCTATGTCGCGCGCCTGCCCGGCTTGCCGGACAAAAACGGTCTTTCGGTCATGACCGCGAAAGTCGAGGGGGACGCCATCGCCTTCCAGGCCCGTGTTCCCCCGACGGCGGACGGCGGCGGCGGCGAGGCGGAACTGATGTGCGAGCCGCCGGCGAGCCTGCCGCTGGGGCAGCCCGGTCCCGCCCGCAAGCAGGGTTCGGAAGTTCGCTTCCAACTAGCCCTGCCCGAAGGCAATCCCGCATCCGCAGTGGAGGGACAGAGCTTCCGCTGCATCCTCTCCGGCGGCGGTCGAGCCGTGGAGCAGCAGGTTACGGTCGAATAGCGCCCTCAGGCCGCGGGGAAAGCGCGGGGCCGCCGCGTCATGAAGGGCTGCATGCCCTGCCGCGCGAGTTCGTCGGCCCGCTCGTTCAGGTCATGGCCGGCGTGACCCTTGACCCAGTGCCAGGTCACGGTGTGCTCGGCCATCAGCGCGTCCAGCGCCTGCCAGAGCTCGGCGTTCTTGACCGGCTTGCGATCGGCGGTCTTCCAGCCGTTGCGTTTCCAGTTGCGGATCCACTCGGTGATGCCCTTGCGGACATATTGTGAGTCCGTGTGGACCTCCACCGGCACCGTCCATTTCAGCGCCGTCAGCGCCTCGATCGCGGCCTTCAGCTCCATCCGGTTGTTGGTGGTCGCCGGCTCGCCGCCGCAGAGTTCCTTGGTCGTGCCGTTATATTCCAAGATGGCACCCCAGCCGCCGGGGCCGGGATTGCCCGAGCAGGCCCCGTCGGTATGGATGATCACGCGTTCCGACATCTAGAGTTCCATTCCATAATCGCCGGGCTTCGTCGCGCGCTGGTGGAAGCGCAGGCGCCGGACGTATTCCAGGGGATCCTTCGGCGTGACCAGAGCGCCCGGCGGCACGTTCACCCAGTCGAAGAGCCGCGTCAGCAGGAAGCGGATCGCCGAACCGCGCGCCAGGATGTGGAAGGCGTCCCGCTCCTCCGGCTCCAGCTTGCGCACGCTCTCATAGCCGTCGATCAGCGCCTTGGCCTTGGTCACGTTCAGCGTCATGTCCGGCTCGAAGCACCAGGCATTGACGCAGATGGAAAGGTCATAGGCGAGGAGGTCGTTGCAGGCGAAGTAGAAGTCGATCAGGCCGGACAACTCTTCGCGCAGGAAGAACACGTTGTCGGGGAAGAGGTCGGCGTGGATGACGCCCGTCGGCAGGCCGGTCGGCCAGTTCGCCTCGAGGAAATCGAGTTCGGCGGCGAGAAAGGCCTCCAGCCCCGGCTCGATCCCGTCAGCCCGGGCACGCGCCGTCTCGAACAGTGGCCGCCAGTTCGGCATGGCGAGCCCGTTGGCGCGGGTGATGGTGAAATCAGCCGCCGCCTCGTGCATGCGCGCCAGCGCCACGCCGACAGCGTGGCAATGCGCCGTGCGCGGCCGGCGCACCCACATGCCTTCCAGGAACGATACGATCGCGGCCGGGCGGCCCGCGAGCCGGTGCAGCGCCTCTCCGTCGCGGGCGCGAACCGGCAGCGGACAGGAAAGCCCGCGCGCGGCCAGGTGCTCCATCAATCCGATGAAGAAGGGCAGGTCGCCTTCCCTGACCCGCTTTTCGTAGAGCGTCAGGATGAAATTGCCGGCCTCGGTGCGCAGCAGGAAATTGGAATTCTCCACCCCTTCCGCGATGCCCTTGAAGGAGAGCAGCGTGCCGAGGTCGAAGGCTTCGAGAAACGCCACCAGGTCGGCGTCGGTCACATCGGTGTAAACGGCCATGTCAGGCTGCGGCGTCGCGGAGGATCTTGGGAAGGTTGAAGGTCACGTCCTCATGCGCGGTCTGCACCAGATGAATCGTGAAGTCATAGCGCTCGGCCAGCGCGTCGAGCACTTCCTCGACGAGCACTTCTGGTGCGGAGGCACCGGCCGTGATGCCGATGCTCGTCACGCCCTCGTCGAGGTCGGTCCAATCGATGTCGGAAGCCCGCTGCACCAGCGACGCCTTCGGGCAGCCGGCCCGCTCGGCCACTTCGCAGAGGCGGACGGAATTGGAAGAATTCGGCGCGCCCACGACCAGCACGCGGTCTACCTTGCCGGCCATCGCCTTGACCGCTTCCTGCCGGTTGGTCGTGGCATAGCAGATGTCGTTGCGATGCGGACCGACGATGGTGGGAAAGCGTTCCGACAAGACGGCGACGATCTCACTGGTGTCGTCCACGGACAGCGTCGTCTGGGTGATCCAGGCGAGATTGTCGGGGTCGCGCGGCGTGAAGCTCCGGGCATCCTCGGCCGTCTCGATCAGCGTGACACCGCCCACGGGCAGCTGGCCCATGGTGCCGGCGACCTCGGGATGGCCCGCATGGCCGATCAGCACGATCTCGCGGGCGCGGCGATGGTGCAGCACGGCTTCCTTGTGTACCTTGGAAACGAGCGGGCAGGTCGCGTCCAGCGCGAACATGTTGCGCGACGCGGCGCTCTCCACCACCTCGCGTGCGACGCCGTGGGCGGAAAAGATCACCGGCTGCGTGGTCTCGGGGATCTCGTCCAGCTCGTTGACGAAGATCGCGCCCTTGGCCCGCAGGCCCTCCACGACATAGCGATTATGAACGATTTCGTGGCGCACATAGACCGGCGCGCCGTAGCGCTGGAGCGCTTCATCGACGATCTGGATCGCCCGCTCCACACCGGCGCAGAAACCGCGCGGTGCACAGAGATATATGTCGCGCTTCGGTCTCTCACCCATGGTCGGCAGTTAGGAAGCGAAGGGGCGCGCCGTCAAGCCGCGTCGCCCCGATTACGCACCTGCCGGGCAACAAAGCCGACAAAGACGGCGATCAGGCCGATGGCGAGCCCGTACCAGGTCAGCGCATATTGCAGGTGGCTGTTGGCGAACAGCATCCGCGTTTCCCCGGCTTGCGGCAGGCCGGAGGCGGGCGTTTCCGACGCGACGAGGTCGATGGTGAACGGCGCGGTCGGCCCGGTCAGTTTCTGCGCCTCGGCGATCGGGGCGATCTCGCGGGTAAAGAACATCTCGCCCGGCTTGTGCGCCGGGGTGAAGAACCCGTGCGAATCGTCCGGGCGAAGGAGGCCGGTGACGGTGACCTCGCCCGCGGGTTCTTCCGAGCGCTGGGAGGCGTCCCGCTTCTCCTGGGGCACGAAGCCGCGATTGACCAGCACGGTGCCCCCGCCAGAAAGCGCGAAAGGCGTCACCACCCAATATCCCGGCCCGCCGAAATGGCCTTTCGGGTCCGGCAGGCTGGTGAAGACCGGCACCTCGCGGTCGAACAGGAAATGGCCGGTCATCCGGAACGGCCGATAGGTCAGCGGATCGACCGACAGCCCCGGCCATTCGGCCGGCGCGGGAAGCACCGCCACCGCCATGTGCGGCCGCTCGTTCGCCGCCGCGATCAGCCCTTCCTTCCAGGCGAGCCGACGCAGTTGCCAGTTGCCGAGGCCGACCAGCACACCAGCCACCAGCAGCGTCAGGATAGCCGGAAGCACAAGCCCCCGCAGCCGCAACGTCATAGCGGATCGCCGGAGCGGTCGATCGAGCCTTCCTCGGCCTTGTTGGTGTATTGCACCGCCATCAGCACGCCCTTGAACGGGCGCAGGCCGCCGCAGCAGAGGATGAAGATCAGCGGCACCCAGAGCACGACGTGGACCCAGATCGGCGGGGAATAGGCGAGTTCCACGATCATGGCCGCCGCCACGACGATGAAGCTCACGAGCGTCATCACGAAGAAGGCCGGCCCGTCGGCCGTGTTGGCGAAGGAATAATCGAGACCGCAGACCTCGCAGCGTTCCCGGAACGTCAGGAAGCCCTTGAACATGTGGCCGTAACCGCAGCGCGGGCAGCGGCCCCTCAGCCCGGTCGAAACCGGGTTCAGCGGCGGAAAATAGGTCGGTTTGTCCGGCATGGTGCAGGGCGTGGCGTGGGCTCGGGGCTTGAGGGACGGCCGGGACCGTCCCGCGCCTCAGCCCGCCGTCGCCGCCACTCCGGCCGAGCCCCAGACATAGATGCTGGCGAAGAGGAAGAGCCAGACCACGTCCACGAAATGCCAGTACCAGGCTGCCGCCTCGAAGCCAAAATGGTGCTCCGGCGTGAAGCCGCCATTCTGTGCCCGCACCAGGCAGACGATCAGGAAGATCGTGCCGACGATGACATGGAAGCCATGGAAACCGGTCGCCATGAAGAAGGTGGCGCCGAAGATGTTGCCGCTGAAATGGAAGCCGACATGCAGATACTCATAGGCCTGCACGCAGGAGAAGATGATTCCGAGGACGATCGTGAGCGCCAGGCCCGCCTTCAGCCCACGCCGGTTGTTGTGGAGCAGCGCATGGTGCGCCCACGTGATCGTCGTGCCGGAGGTAAGCAGCAGCAGCGTATTGAGCAGCGGCAGGTTCCAGGGATCCAGCGACTCGATGCCCTTGGGCGGCCACATGCCGCCGGTGACGGCCAGCCGCGCCGTCTCGTTCGCCTGCCCGACGAAGAGGCTCGTGTTGAAGAAGGCCCAGAACCAGGCGACGAAGAACATCACCTCGGAAGCGATGAACAGGATCATCCCGTAGCGCAGATGCAGCTGCACGACGCGGGTATGGAAACCCTCGCGCCCCTCGATGATGACGTCCCGCCACCATCCGAACATGGTGTAGAGGACGCCCAGGGCGCCCGGGATCAGCCAGAGATAGCCGTAATGGTGCATGCCGGCGATGAAGCCGAGCGCCAGGAGAAACGCGGAGACCGAGGCGATGAATGGCCATGGGCTCGGTGAGACCAGATGGTAATCGTGATGTTTAACGTGCCCGTCAGCCATAGCGAAGTCTTCCATCCCCCAGTGGCGGCGCAAGGTGCACCGGTTCTATGCTACAACTTGCTCGGCAGCACTGCGCTGCCGGCTTGTGCGACCGGTTGTCCCTCGGCCTTGGTATCGCCCGGCTCTTCGGCCGGATACATCGTGTAGGACAGCGTCACCGCCCGCGTTTCCTTGAGCTGCCGCTCCTTGTCGAAGTCCGGCGAGACGAAGAAGGTCACGGGCATGGTGACGCGTTCATGCGGCTTCAGCGTCTGCTTGGTGAAGCAGAAGCACTGGATCTTGTTGAAGAACTGCCCGACCGCATCCGGCGCCACGTTGAACACGGCTGAGCCAGTGGTTTCATGGTCGGACGTATTCTCGGCGAGATAGTAGATCGTCGTGGGTTCGCCGAGCCTGACGCTCACCGCCGCCTGGGCAGGCATGAACTTCCAGGGCAGGCCCTGCACGTTGCCGTCGAAGCGGACGATGATCCGCCGGTCCAGCACCGTACCGCTTGCCGCCACCGCGCGCCGCGTCGTGCCGTTATAGCCGGTGGCCTGGCAGAAGATCCGGTAGAGCGGGACCGCCGCATAGGCCGCTCCCACCATTCCCGCGCCGACCAGCGCCAGCACCAGCCCGAGGACCAGGTTGAAGCGGCTCTTCTGCGCGGGTTTCACCATGGCTGGCCTTCCGTCACATCAGGTGGCTGGGAGGCGTGACGCCGGCCCCGCCGAGACGAACGAGTGTAATGATAAAGAACAGAATGACCAGAGCGCCGAGCGCGAGACCCATTGCCACGGATCGGCGGCGGCGCGCACGCTCCTGCTGAGGCGAAAGCTTGACCAGTTCGGGTCCGCGCACCCGTCAGGCTCCGAGGACAGCCGACAGGCCTGCCTGGACCAGCAGCACGGCGAAAAGGGTGAAGAGATAGACGATGGAGAAGCCGAAGAGTTTCTTGGCCGCCCGGTAATTGTCGGCATCCCCCTGTCGTAGCAGCACGACCGCGCGGCGGATGAACTCCGCGCCGAGCAGCGCGGCGATCACGCCATAGGCCAGACCGCCGAAGCCGAGCACCCAGGGCAGCAGGCCGACGCCGGCGAGCAGCACGGAATAGGCCAGGATCTGCCGGCGCGTGGAAGCGTCTCCCGCCACGTTCGGCATCATCGGAATGCCGGCCTTGGCGTAGTCCTTGGAGGCGAAAAGGGCGAGCGCCCAGAAATGCGGGGGCGTCCAGGTGAAGATGATGGCGAAGAGCACCAGCGGCTCGTAGCTGAGGCCGCCCGTGACGCAGGCCCAGCCGACCACCGGAGGCAGCGCGCCGGCCGCGCCGCCGATGACGATGTTCTGCGCCGTCCAGCGCTTCAGCCAGACCGTGTAGACCACAGCATAGAAAAAGATGGTGAAGGCGAGCAGCCCGGCCGCCAGCCAGTTCACGGCAACGCCGAGCACCAGCACGGAAAAGACGGACAGGATCAGGCCGAAGGTCAGCGCCTCGGAGGGCAGGATGCGACCGGAGGGAATCGGACGCCCCGCGGTACGCTTCATCACCGCGTCGATATCGGCGTCATACCACATGTTGAGCGCGCCCGACGCGCCGGCCCCGACGGAGATGCAGAGCAGCGAGACGACGGCCAGCACCGGATGGAGGCCGCCCGGCGCGACCATCATTCCGACCAGCGCCGTGAAGATGACGAGCGACATCACGCGCGGCTTCAGAAGGGCGATATAATCGCCGACCTCCGCGCCGCCCCATTGCTCATCCGTCAGTTCAAGCCTGGCATCGGTCATTCAGCCGGCCCATCCTTCTCTGTCTGCGGCGCCAGAAGCGCGAGCGGCAACCGGTTCGTCCGGTTGCCCCGATCCCGTCTGTCCCAAAGGGGCAATCCGGCGGACCCTCGTCCGCCGGCACCTTCTACCCGGTCGCCGAGCCATTTGCAGCCCCCGTTGAGGTCGCAGGCCGGTGAGCCGCTCTAGCGGATGCGGGGCAGCTCTTCCCACTGATGGAAGGGCGGCGGGGACGGCAGCTGCCATTCCAGCGTGGTCGCGCCCTCGCCCCACGGATTGTCGCCGGCGACCCGCTTCTTCTGGAAGGCCTCGATCACCCCGTAGAGGAAGATCAGGACGCTGACCGCGGAGATGTAGGAGCCGATGGAGGACACGAAGTTCCAGCCGGCGAAGGCGTCGGGATAGTCGATGTAACGGCGCGGCATGCCGGCGACGCCGAGGAAATGCTGCGGGAAGAACACGAGGTTCACGCCCACGAACATCACCCAGAAATGCACCTTGCCGACCAGTTCGTTGTACATGTACCCCGAGATCTTCGGGAACCAGTAGTACCATCCGGCGAAGATCGCGAAGATGGCGCCGAGCGACAGCACGTAGTGGAAGTGCGCCACCACGAAGTAGGTGTCCTGCATCGACCGGTCCAGACCGGCATTGGCGAGCTGCACGCCGGTGACGCCGCCGACCGTGAACAGGAAGATGAAGCCGATCGCCCACAACATCGGCGTGCGGAACGAGATCGACCCGCCCCACATCGTCGCGATCCAGGAGAAGACCTTAACGCCCGTCGGCACCGCGATCACCATCGTGGCGAAGACGAAATAGGCCTGCGTGTCGACGTCGATGCCGGTCGTGTACATATGGTGCGCCCACACCACGAAGCCGACGACGCCGATCGCCACCATGGCATAGGCCATGCCGAGATAGCCGAACACGGGCTTGCGCGAGAAGGTCGAGATGATGTGGCTGATGATGCCGAAGCCCGGCAGGATCAGGATGTACACCTCGGGGTGACCGAAGAACCAGAACAGGTGCTGGAACAGGATCGGATCGCCGCCGCCTGCCGGATCGAAGAAGGTCGTGCCGAAGTTGCGGTCCGTGAGCAGCATCGTGATCGCGCCGGCCAGCACCGGCAGCGACAGGAGCAGAAGGAACGCCGTCACCAGCACCGACCACGCGAAGAGCGGCATCTTGTGCATGGTCATGCCGGGCGCGCGCATGTTGAAGATCGTCGTGATGAAGTTGATCGCGCCGAGGATCGAGGAAGCGCCGGCGATGTGGATCGCCAGGATCGCGAAGTCCATCGCCGGGCCCGGATTGCCGGTCGTGGAGAACGGCGGATACATGGTCCAGCCGCCGCCGGTGCCGTACAGGCCGGAAGGGCCTTCCACGAAGAGCGACATGATCAGCAGCAGGAAGGCGACCGGCAGCAGCCAGAACGAGATGTTGTTCAGCCGCGGGAACGCCATGTCGGGCGCGCCGATCATGATCGGGATGAAGTAATTGGCATAGCCGCCGATCAGCGCCGGCATGACCACGAAGAAGATCATCACCAGGCCGTGCGCCGTGGTGAAGGTGTTGTACATCTGCTTGCCGGCATCCAGCGCCGCCCCGGCATCGACGCCGTAGACCATCTGCGCCAGGCCGTGGAAGATCTGGATCCCAGGCTCCTGCAGCTCCATGCGCATGACCACGGAGAGCGCCGCGCCGATGATGCCCGCGATGATCGCGAACACCAGGTACATGACGCCGATATCCTTGTGGTTGGTGGAGTAGACGTATCGCTTCCAGCCCGTCGGATGGGCGTGTGAGTCGTGTGCCAATGCGTTGGCCATTGCGATCAGCTCCCTCGCCTCAATGCTCAGCCGTCAACGGACGGCAACCTTTTCGTTGCTGCCGCCGTGAACCGCCTCGGCGAGCGTCTTGTTGGCACCGGGGAGATCCGTTGCCGCCTGCCCCGCCCAATGGCGGAACTGATCCTGCGAGACCACCTGCACCACGATCGGCATGAAGGCGTGGTCCTTGCCGCAAAGCTCGGAGCACTGGCCGTAGAAGACGCCCTCCCGCTCCGCGCGGAAATACGTCTCGTTGAGGCGGCCGGGCACGGCGTCGACCTTCACGCCGAAGGGCGGCATGGCGAAGGAGTGGATCACGTCCGCGCCCGTCACCTGCAGCCGCACGAAGGTGCCGACCGGCACGACCATCGCGTTATCCACAGAGAGGTTGCGAAGCTGATCGGTCTTCAGCTCGCTATCAGGCACCAGCAGCGAATCGAAATTCACCGCGTCGACGACCCCGTTGTCCTTGCTGTCCTGATCGGTGGCGTAGGAATAGCTCCAGTACCATTGCGAGCCCGTCGCCTTGACGGTCAGGAACTTGGTCGTCTGCGGATTGTAGTCCGCGTAGAGCTTGGTCGGATCGTATTCCGCATAGAGCAGGCGGAACGAGGGAATCGCGATCGCCAGAAGGATCAGCACCGGGATGATCGTCCACAGCACCTCGATCAGCGTGTTGTGCGAAACGCGCGACGGCACCGGGTTGGCGCGCTCGCGGAAACGCCAGACCACGTAGGCGATGAGCAGCGTCACGAAGAGCACGACCGCGGTCATGATCGACAGCGTGTACCAGCCGAACCACGTGATATCGGCCATCACCTTGGTGGCCGCGGGCTGGAAATGCGTCTCCCAGGCATAGGGCCCGGTCTTGACGTCGGCCGCGTGAGCCAGGCGCGGCAGCACCGACCCGGCAGCAAAAAGAATAGACCCCGTCGTCCACTTCGCCATGAAACGGCTTTCCCGCATCGCGGACGCCCCCCGTCATTTCAGAGCCGCACGGGTCCACTCTTCTTCTCTGGCCGCGGTTACCCGCTTGTTCCCCGTCTTGTCGAGTAACCACAGAGAGCTGGAGGGCGCAACGCGCGCGAACTGTGTATTTATGCGGCATAATTGCACGCGGAACATGGCAGCGTCCAGCATCGTACCTGCCACTTTCTTGACACGACGGGAGGGTCTGTTACCGGTTCTCGACGACCCGCCTGCCGCCGGAAAGCGCTTTTCGGAAAAACCGGCCGCGCGGACAGTCTGCCGTCGCCGGAGGCCATTTATTGCGCGCTTTGTTTTGTGTTCTCGCCCTGATCGCCGGACTGGCGCCAAGCCTCGCCTATTCGCAGGGAGCGGTGCGTTCCACGCATGGCGACTGGGAACTGCGCTGCGACACCCCGCCGGGCGCGCAGAAGGAGCAATGCGTCATCATGCAGTTCGTCACGGCGGAAGACCGCCAGAATGTCGGACTGACGGTAATCGTGCTCAAGACGGCCGACCAGCAGACCCGCATCCTGCGCGTGCTGGCGCCGCTCGGCGTCCTTCTGCCGCGCGGGCTGGGTCTCCATATCGATGACAAGGACGTGGGCTCGGCCGGCTTTGTGCGCTGCCTGCCGAACGGCTGCGTCGCCGAGGTGATTCTCGACGACAACCTCATCAACCAGCTGCGCAACGGCAAGCAGGCGACCTTCATCATCTTCCAGACCCCGGAAGAAGGGATCGGCATCCCGATCTCGCTGAAGGGCTTCGGCGAAGGCTACGACGCCCTCCCCTGAGCCTCGCCGAGCACGGGAACGGGAACGGACGATCACGCCGGATTTTTTAGTCGGCGTACCGCTCTGCCATGCCCGCGCCCAGTTCGTGCCCCCTTTAGGCGGGGGCGACACACAGGGAAGCGAGCGTATCCATGTCGGGGGCTTCAGCGATCACGAGCGGACCGGGACTGTTCACCGAGCCGCTGATCCTGCTGATTGCCGCGGTGATCGCCGTGCCGATCTTCAAGCGGCTGGGCCTCGGCTCCGTGCTCGGCTATCTCGCCGCCGGCGTCGCGATCGGGCCGGTGGCGCAAATCATCACCGATTCCAGCGCGATCTTCGACGTGTCGGAGCTGGGCGTCGTCTTCTTTCTCTTCATCGTCGGTCTGGAACTGAAGCCGGCGCGGCTCTGGGCCATGCGCGCCGACATCTTCGGGCTGGGCCTGGCGCAGGTCGCCCTCACCGGAACGGTGCTGACGGCGGTCTTCTGGGCCGTGGGCTGGGCAATCCAGCCGGCGATCATCATCGGCTTCGGGCTGGCCATGTCGTCCACGGCCTTTGCCATGCAGATCCTGCAGGACAACAACGAGATCGCCACGCCCTACGGTGAAAAGTCCGTGGCGATCCTGCTGGCGCAGGACCTGGCCGTCGTGCCGCTTCTGGCGATCGTGCCGATCCTGTCGCCCATGACCGGCACCAGCCTTGCCTCCGCAAGCGGCGTCGCGCTGCTGAAGGGCGTGGCGGCGCTGGCGATCTTCGTGCTCGCGGGCCGCTACCTGCTGAACCCGCTGTTCCGCCTGATCGCGCTCGCCCGCGCCCGCGAGATCATGACGGCGGCCGCGCTCCTGGTGGTGATCGGCGCGGCCATGCTGATGGAGGAGGTCGGCCTCTCCATGGCCATGGGCGCCTTCCTCGCCGGCGTCATGCTGGCCGATTCGTCCTTCCGGCATGAGCTGGAAGCCAATATCGAGCCGTTTCGTGGCATCCTGCTCGGCCTGTTCTTCATTGCCGTCGGCATGTCCATCAACATAGACGTGCTCGCCCACAGCTGGTGGCGCATCCTGCTGGCCGTGCCGGCCGTCATGGTGATCAAGGCCGCCCTGCTCTATGGTTTGAACCGGCTCTTCGGCGCCTCGCACAACGATGCCGTGCGCACCTCCATGCTCCTGCCGCAGGGTGGAGAGTTCGCCTTCGTGCTGTTCGCCTCGGCGACCGCCGCCCGGACCCTCTGGCCTTCCGAGACGCCGCTCGTGGCCGGTATCGTCACGGTCACCATGGCGCTGACGCCGCTGTCCGTCTGGCTCGGGCGCTTCCTGATCCGGGGCGAGGCGGAGGATACGATCGAAGAGGATTTCGAAGGCGCCGGGGGCAGCGTGCTGGTGATCGGCTTCGGCCGCTTCGGACAGATCGTGTCGCAGATCCTGCTGGCGCGAAGCCTCGACGCGACCATCATCGACGCCAATCCCGAGCGCATCCGTCAGGCGGCCCGCTTCGGTTTCCGCATCTATTTCGGCGACGGAACGCGGCTCGACATGCTGCGCGCGGCCGGTGCCGAGCAGGCTTCCATCATCTGCATCTGCGTCGACCAGCCCGCGATCACCAACCAGATCGCCGACCTTGTCCTCGATGAGTTTCCGGCCGCCAAGGTGTATGTCCGCTCCTGGGACCGGGCCCACACGCTGGAACTGGTCGGGCGAGGCGTGCACTACGAGATCAGAGAGACCTACGAATCAGCCCTGGCCTTCGGGGCCGATACGCTGAAGGGGCTGGGCTTCGCCCCCGCCGACGTACAGGCGACGCTGGCCGACGTGCGCAGGCGGGACGCGGAGAGGCTGGCCTTGCAGGCCGCCGGCGATCTCACCTCCGGCCGCGAGATCTGGAAGCCCGTCGTCGTGCAGCCGGAGCCGTTGATGCCCCCCAAGCCACCCGGCGCGCGCCATCGCCCGGCTGGCACGGTCACGCCGCCCGCCGATGGATCGCCGGTCCCGGCCTCGCCATCCGCCGAACCAGCGGCGGAGAAGCCTGAGCGGCAGCTGGAGCCGAACCCGTAAGGACGGGAACCCGCTCCTCACCGTTCGGAGACGGTTGGCGAAGCGGCTCGGCTCGCCTACAATAGGGGCATGAACAGACACGAACGGATCGTCCAGCAGGGCGAGGCTCGCCTCCGCTATCTCGACGGGGACTATCAGGTCCTTTCGCCGGGCTCCTACGTCATTTGCGCGGTGACGGAGATGCGCATCCCGCTTTCCGAGCTTCGATACTGGAGCGTTGACCGGCAGGAGCCCTATGTGGATGCCAAGGCATCCCTGACGCGCGAACTGGAAGCGATGGGACGCACGCCGAAGCAGGCCGGCTGAACCGGGCGGCTAAGCCGGGCGGCACGCGCCAGCCTCAGACCGGCGCAAGCGTCCAGCCTGTTTTCAAGACTCGGACGCGAAGGACCTGCTTGCATCCCGAGCGTCCTTTCCTTGGCGTCCCTGGTCCCGAGCGCCTATCGAAGCCGGCGCTGCTCCAGCGCCGCCGCGATCATGCTGACCATGCGTCGGCCGTCATCGAAGACCATCCGAACCGGCAGCACCCGGCAGATCTCCCTCAGCCGCGCCGCGCCGGCGCCTTCCAGGCTGGCCAGCCTGACGTGATCCTTCTCGGTCGTGACCGGGACGAGCTTTCGCCGGTCGGCCTCGAAGAGGATCCGCTCCACGTCGCCATTGGTAAAGGCGTGGTGGTCGGGAAAGGCGATCAGCCGCTCCACGTTCGCTCCCGTCTCCGCGAGGGAACGCTCGAACTTGCGGGGATCGGCGATGCCGGCAAAGGCCAGGCAGTTCTTGCCCCGGAAAGCATCGGCCGGGGCAGACGTGACCACGCCCGCCCGCAGCACCGGCAGTCCGGCGCGGGAAGCAGCCCGCACGACATCCATCGCCGCCTCGCCGCGCCCGGTGACGATCACCGCATCGGCCCTGCCGAGTTGCAGCCTGAAAGGCGCGCGAAGCGGGCCGGCCGGCATGACCCGGCCATTGCCGATCCCGCGCGCGGCATCGACCACCACCAGCGACAGATCCTTGGCCAGCGACGGGCTCTGGAAGCCGTCATCCATGACGATGAGATCGAGGCCCATCTCCGCCAGCAGGAGCGCGCCCTCGCTCCGCCTTCGCGCCACGACGGTGGGCGCGTGACGGGCGAGCAGCAGCGCCTCGTCGCCAACCTCGCGGAAGCCGTGCAGGGTCGGATCCACCAGGAGCGGCCCGGCTTCCCGCCCGCCATAGCCGCGCGTCAGGAAGCCCGGATTCAGCCCCTCGGCGCGGCACAGCGCGACAATTTCGATGGCGGTCGGCGTCTTGCCGCCACCGCCGGCCACGAAGTTGCCGATGCAGACCACGGGAAGCGGTGAAGCGGCCCCGCTCCGGCCCATGCGTCGGCCCGAAGCGAGACCGTAGAGGAGGCCCGCGGGTGCGAGGGCCAGCGCGCGCAGGCTGCGCCGCCGCCACCAGAAGTCAGGCGCGCGCGGCAAGGTTCTTCCGGGGGTCCGGCGTGAGATCGTCGAGATAGGGCGCAAGCTCGGCGACCGTTCGCTCCAGCGCGCCCGACAGGCCTTCGATGCAGGCGCGCGCGTTGGAAACCTGCGCTTCCCGCTGGGCGGCATCGGCGAGAAGCTCGGCGACACGGCTTTCCAGTTCGCCCGCGCCGTCGATCAGCAGCGAGGCGCCGGATCCGTCGAACTCGCGATAGATATCGACGAAGTTGCCGGTGTGCGGTCCATGCAGGATGGCGACGCCCAGCTTCGCCGCCTCGATAGGGTTCTGGCCGCCATGGGGGACCAGAGAACCGCCGATGAAGGCGAGATCGGCCAACCGGTACCAGAGCCCCATCTCACCCACGGTATCGGCGATATAGATGCCGGTGCCCCGCACGATTTCGGGCTCGCGCGAGCGCAGGACGCAGGCCGTTCCATCCGGCGCGAGGGACGCGGCGAGTTCGTCGGCCAAGGCCGGCCCCCGTTCGGGATGGCGCGGGGCGATCACC
Organism: Faunimonas pinastri; assembly: GCF_900110915.1. GTDB lineage: Bacteria > Pseudomonadota > Alphaproteobacteria > Rhizobiales > Afifellaceae > Faunimonas > Faunimonas pinastri. The sequence goes on along the minus strand of NZ_FOFG01000001.1, from coordinate 205,332 downwards.
GTCAGCAATCCCGGAAAGCGGGGAGCGAGACGGACATGGATCTCGCCCAGGATCGCTTCCTCGCCGGGATGGGTGCTGGCGGCGAAAAGGATCCGCCGCCCCGCAGTCTGCCGGCTCAGCGCCGCCAGGGATTCCGCGTCCACCGGCGGAGGCGGCACGTCGAACTTCAGATTGCCCGTAGTGCGGACATGCGGCGCGCCGAGCGCCTTCAGCCGGCCAGCGTCGCGGGTCGACTGCGCGAGGCTTCGGTCGGTGAGCCGCAGCATGGCGCGGGCCAGCGGCTGGAAGCGCTTCCAGCCGCGATAGGAGCGTTCAGACATCCGTGCGTTGACGAGCACCAGCGGCACCCGGCGGCGGCGCAGTTCGCGCATCGCGGTCGGCCAGAGTTCGGATTCCGCGAAGAGTGCGAGATCCGGCCGCCAATGATTCAGAAAGGGGATAACCGCCGATGGCACGTCGAGCGGCACGAACTGATGGACCGCGCCGGAGGGCAGCCGGCGGGCGGCAATTCCGGCCGAGGTGACCGTCACCGTGGTGAGCAGAACCGAAAGGCCGCGCTCGCAGAGCAGTTCGACCAGCGGCAGGATGGAATTGGTTTCGCCCACGCTGGCGGCATGGACCCAGACCAGCGCCCCGGCCGGGCGGCCGAGCCGCGCCTCGCCGAAACGCTCATGGATGCGGCTCGCATCCTCCTTGCCGCGCTGGACGCGGCGCGACAGGAAAACGCCAAGCGCCGGCCGAATCAGCCGGCCCGTCATGCCGTAGAGGCCGAGCGCCGCGCTGCCGATCCATGGCGAGCCGGCCGTCAAGCGCCGTCCTTTTCGAGCACCCGTCGGTCGGAGGCAGATTCACGCACCGATTCACGACCCCTTCGCGCCAGAAATTCGGCCCGATCCTGAACCGCGTTGAGGCTCGCCTCAACCTCCTGCCGCTTGATTTCCAGAAGTTCGTCGTCGGCATCCGCCGGCACGTAGATCGGTTCGCCCGTCACCGCGCCGCCGCGACCGAACGGGAACGGGATCCGCGTGCGGTCCCAATTGTCGAGAGTGACGCCGCGCGCGGTCACGGCGGCGGCAGGCAGGACAGGGCGGCCGGAAAGCTTGGCCAGCGTCACCACACCGAGGCCGCAGCGCCGGGCCTTGCCGCGGGGCACGTCCGCCGTCTGGCCGACCGAGATGCCCTCGGAAAGTTCGCCCAGCATGCGCAGGACGCCCTGCGCCCCGCCCTTCTTTGCCGCCTTGCGCCGGTTGCGGCCGCCGGAGCCACGGATGACCTTGAGGCCAAGCCCACGCGCCGCGATCGCCGTGGTTTCCGCATCGTCGGAACGGGAAACCAGCACGGCCAGAGGCTGCTTGCGCGCCTGCATCAGCGAGATCAGCAAATGCTGCCCATGCCAGGAGGTGATGATCAGCGGGGAATGGGCGGCCAGCATGTCGCTGCCCGCCGGCTCATAGACGAAGCGCGTCGTGCGCCGCACAAAGCGCAGATAGAGCGCCAGCAGGCGGCCGAACACGGCGGCGACCCACCTGGAGCGCACGAGGCGCTGCGAAATTCGGAGAAGGCGATTCACAGATGCGGGACCGCGACCGGGCAGCGCTGGCAGCCGGATGCGCCGAGGGGCCGCCCGGCGGCCCGCCCCACGTTCTCGCTGCCTACAATCTCATCCAAGAAAGATCGAATCATACCCGCCAGCAGAATCCGCCGCTGTTCCTTGCGCCGGCTTACTTGCCCGGCAGCTCCGGTTCCAGCAGGCGATGGAGATGCACGACGAAATACCGCATCTCCGCATTGTCGACAGTGGCCTGCGCCTTGGACTTCCAGGCGCCGTAGGCCTCCGCGTAGTTGGGGAAGATCCCGACGATATCAAGCCCGGAGAGATCGCGGAACTGGATGTGATCCAGATCCTTCAACTCGCCGCCGAAGACCAGGTGAAGAAGCTGTTCCTTGCCGCCTGTCACCGAATTCGCCATCGTCCGTGTCCTCATCCAATCAGGTGCGGGAACCTGCCCTGCCGCGCTCCGAGGTGACGCGTCGGATGGCTGCCAGAACCTTCGGCTGAAGATCCGCGTTGGCGGCCGCCACGGCGTCGTGGCTGACGCTCTCCCTGTTGTAGCAGAGCTGGCTGCCGTCGAGTGTTGTCAGCACGCCGCCCGCTTCGTGCACCAAAAGGTCACAGGCCGCAAGGTCCCAGTCATGCGCGTTGGGGCTGGCAAAGGCGGATTCCACGGCGCCGGAAGCCACCATGGTCACGCGGTAGGCGAGCGACGGCACATGCGGCTGCGGCAAAAAGCCTTCCCGCTCCAGCGTGCCGCTCTTGAACCAGCCGCGCGGGCCGGCAAGGCGGGCGCCATCGGTGCCGGGCTTGCCGGGCACCGCAAGCCGCCGGTCGCCGAGGAAGGCGCCCTCTCCGGCCGCCGCCGTGTACATCTCGTCCAGCGCCGGGGCAAAAAGCGCGGCCGCCACGGGACGGGTCTCGCGCACCACGGCGACGCTGACGCACCAGCGCCGGTCGCCCTCGATGAAGCCGCGCGTCCCGTCGATGGGATCGACCACGAAGATCGCGTCCTTCTGCCGCTCGGCCGGCACGTCCACCGTCTCCTCCGAAAGCCAGCCGTAATCCGGCCGGGCGGCGAGAAGCTCGGTGCGCAGGAAAGCGTCGACCGCCATGTCGGCCTCCGTCACCGGCGAACCACCTTCCTTGGACCACGCATTCGGGTTCTTCTGGAAATAGCTCATGGCCAGTTCGCCGGCCTTCAGCGCGGCGTCACGCAGGAGATCTCGATCGGCTTGATAGGACGTCATGCTGCTTCAATGGCCCCGATCACCAGACTTTGCCACCCCCCGGGGCTCATTTAGTCTTCGATTACCGTAATCGCCGGATGCATTTGCTTAACTACGATCCTTAAGCCGGCGCGGTGAATCCGGGGCGTATCTCTCGTCACAACAGCCGGCGACGGCAACGAACGACCCCGCGAGAAAACCATGCGTCAGACGGATCTGCACGACGTCCTTGCCCTGAATGCCCACGGCATCGCGGGACGAGATCCCCACCCGGCCAACGCCCGCAGCGGCGACGGCGCCGCGTGCTTCACCACCTTCGACCGCCGCACCGTGGTGCTGGTCCGCCCCGTGGCTGGCGTGAACTGCATGCTGCGGGTGGGCGCCAACCTCTACGAAGGCGTCAGGTTGCTTGAGGAAGACGGCCTTTATGTGGTGCGTCTCGTCCATCGCGATCCCGGCCTCACGGTCGACGTGCTCGCAACCGACGATGCCGACGAGGCGGTCGAGCGCTGCGAGCGGCTGGCCCGCGCGCTGGCTCTTCCCGCGCTCGGCGCCGATGGCACGGCGGAAACATCCGTGCGTCGCATCGGCCGCGTGATCGCCACGGCTCCCGAGGCGCGCCGGCCGAGCGGCATGGCCCGTCGTCCCCGCTTCCTCGCCCGCCGCCGCACCGGTGACGCAGCCGCCCGCTTCGAGCGCATCGAGCCCACCGACATCCTCGACCGCCACTGACGGCCGAGCCGGCGGTCAGAGCACGCCGGAAAAGCGGATCAGCGCATCCAGCACCAGTCCGGCGAAGACGATCCAGCCGGTATGGCTGTTGGCCTTGAAGCGGAAGAGGCAGTTCTCCGGGTTTTCCGGATCGAGCGTCACCAGCTGCCAGGTGATATGGACGGCGGCCACGACCAGCCCCGCGAAAGCCACAGACCCTGCCCCGGCCAGGGCGAAGGCCACCGCCAGCAGCACGATCGCCCCGGCATCGAAGCCGGCGATAGCCGCCCGGCTCCGGTCGCCGAAGAGCCGCGCGGTGGAGCGGATGCCGATCAGCGCATCGTCTTCCTTGTCCTGCAGCGCGTAGATCGTGTCATAGCCGATGGTCCACAGGATCGCGGCGAAATAAACGAGGACGGGCGCCCAGTCGAGCCGGCCGAAGACGGCGCTCCAGCCCAGGAACGCCCCCCAGGAAAAGGCGAAGCCGAGAAACAGCTGCGGCCAGTCGGTGACCCGCTTCATGAAGGGGTAAACCGCGACGGTGACGAGCGACCCGATGCCGAGCAAGACCGTGAAACGGTTGAACTGCAAGAGCACCACCAGCCCGAGCAGCGCCTGGCAGACCAGGAACAGCACGGCCTGCCGCGACGTCACCGCGCCGGAGGGGATCGGCCGCATGCGCGTGCGCTCGACGCCCGCGTCGAGATCGCGGTCGACGATGTCGTTATAGGTGCAGCCGGCGCCCCGCATCGCGATGGCGCCGATCATGAACAGCACGAGATGCCAGAGATTCGGCCAGCCCTGCCCGCCGGCGATAGCGGCAAGGGCGGCCGACCACCAGCACGGCCAGAGCAGCAGCCACCAGCCGATCGGCCGGTCCCAGCGCGCCAGCTTGCCATAAGGCTTCAGCCAGTCCGGCGCGTAGCGGTCGAGCCAGTTGGCGGGGCGGGCATCGGGAAGCACCCGGTCGGCGAGAGCGATCTTGACCATGCCCACTGCTCGCCTGCCGCTGGCTCCGGGTCAAGATCCCCGACGACGCCGCGACGCCTCATCCACGCCGCCCGGCGAAGAAATCGCGCAGAAGCTGGGCTGCCGCCGCCTCGCCGATGCCGGAATAAACCTCCGGCGCATGGTGGCAGGTGGGCGCGGCATAGAAGCGGACGCCGTGCTCGACCCCGCCGCCCTTGGGGTCGGGGGCCGCGAAATAAAGCCGCCGGACGCGGGCGAACGAGATCGCGCTGGCGCACATCGTGCAGGGCTCCAGCGTGACGTAGAGGTCGCACTCCGTCAGCCGTTCCGCCGCCAGCCGCGACGCGGCCTCGCGAATCGCCAGGATCTCGGCATGGGCGGTGACGTCGTTGAGCTCGCGTGTCCGGTTGCCGGCCCGCGCGATCACCGCGCCGTCCGCGACCACCACAGCGCCTACGGGCACCTCGCCGCGCGCTGCCGCCCCGGCCGCTTCGGCCAGCGCGATGTCCATAAAGCTCGGCCTGTTGCGCATCTTCTCGCTTCGGTTCCGCGGCTTTGATAAGAGCAAGGAATGAGTGGCGGCAAGATGACTGAAAAACAAGACGGCGGCGACGCCGAAAGCGGTGATAACGGGCGCGGCGAGCGGATCGCGAAGGTGATCGCGCGGGCGGGCGTCTGCTCGCGTCGCGACGCGGAGCGCTGGATCGAGGACGGGCGCGTGACGCTGAACGGCAAGGTGCTGACCACACCGGCCGTGACGGTGACGGAAAGCGACACGATCACCGTGGACGGCAATCCGCTCGCCACGCGCGAGCGGACGCGGCTCTGGCTTTTCCACAAGCCACGCGGGCTCGTCACCACCAACCGGGATCCGGAAGGGCGGCCCACCGTTTTCGAAGCGCTGCCTCGCGACATGCCGCGCGTCCTCTCCATCGGCCGCCTCGATATCAACACCGAGGGGCTGCTGCTCCTCACCAATGACGGCGGGCTCGCCCGCGTGCTGGAACTGCCCTCCACGGGCTGGCTGCGCCGCTACCGCGTTCGCGCCTTCGGCACGATCGAGCAGCCGCAGCTGGATGCCCTGCAGCAGGGCGTCACCATCGAAGGCATGATCTATGGCGGCGTCGAAGCGACGCTGGACCGCAAGCAGGGCCAGAATGTCTGGCTGACCGTCGGCCTGCGCGAGGGCAAGAACCGCGAGGTGAAGCGGGTGCTGGAGCATCTGGGCCTCAGCGTAAACCGGCTGATTCGCGTCTCCTACGGTCCCTTCCAGCTGAACGACCTGCCGGAAGGCGCCGTGGACGAAGTGCGTGGCCGCGTGCTCCGCGACCAGCTGGGCGAAAAGCTGGCGGAAGCCGCCGACGCCGATTTCGAGGCGCCGATCCGCCAGGGCAAGGCGGGTGAGCGGCCCGAAGGGGCTCCCCGGCAGGCGGTTGACGGCTCTCGCGGTGCCGCACGATCGACCAGAGGCCGCCGCGAAACGCCGGAGGCCGACGGCGACCGGGACGGGGGACGGGGTAACGCGCAGCGTTCGCCGCGCGGACGTGGCGGCGACGAGGTGCCGGAAAAGCGACGCGGTCGCCATGCACCCGGCCTGCGCTTCGCGCCGGAAACGGCTGATGACGGGGCCGCCAACCGTCGCGGCGTGAGACGCGCGGGCGCGGAACGGCCGGTGACGGGCCGGTCCGATCGCCCGGATTTCGGGGGACCGGGAGCCCGGCGCGGTTCGGGCGGAAACTCCGAACGCGAGCCCGAACGCCGCGAATCGCGTCAGTGGGACGCCCCTCGTCGGGACACTCCCCGCCGGGAAACGGAAGACAACGGCAACCGGCCTCGCCGTCCCGACCGGTCGGACACCGCCGGGCGCGCCGGCTCAAACCGGCGCACCGAAGAGAACGGGCCCGCCTCCCAGCGCGCGAATCGGTTCGGCGGTGAGCGGCCGGAAACAAGCGGACGCGGCGCGACCAGACCGGGAGCGACAAAGACGGCAGCTGCCAGACCGAGATTCGGACGAAACCGCGACGATGCGGCCGAGGGCGAGACTCCTCGGCGGGCCGCTCCTCGTGGTCCTCGCGGCGGCCTCGTGCGCGATGAGTCGCGCGGCAATGGCCCGCGCAATGCGCCTCGCGGCGGTTCCCGAAGCGAGAGCCCCCGCGGTGCGGGTCAACGGAGCAACCCCCGGAATGGCGCCGAAGACGGTCCACGGGGCGGCCCCGGCGGAGATCGGCCGTCGAGAGGCGGGGGCGGCGACCGGCCGTTGAGAGGCGGCCCTGGGGGCGATCGCCCCCCAAGGGGCGGCCCTAATGGCGATCGGCCGCCGAGAGGCGGCGGCGGCGGTGGCGGCAAGACACGAGGCGGAAGGCCGGGCAATGCGGATCGTCGGCGGCCGTCTTAAGGGGCGCGCGCTGGCCGGACCGAAGACGGGCGAGATTCGCCCCACTTCCGACCGCCTGCGCGAATCGCTCTTCAACATCCTCCACCATTCCTACGACCTCCCGGTCGAGGGAACGCGCGTGCTCGACCTCTTCGCCGGCACGGGCGCCCTCGCCGTCGAAGCGATTTCGCGCGGCGCGGCGCATGCGACCTTCGTGGAGACGGGGCCGGAAGGGCGCGGCATCATCCGCACCAATGTCGAGGCGTTCGGGCTTTCCGGCGTCGCAAAGATCCTGCGCCGCGACGCAACCGATCTCGGCGCAGCCGGCACCATCACGCCCTTCGACCTCGTTTTCTGCGATCCGCCCTATGGCAAGGGACTGGGCGAGCGAGCACTGGAAAGCGCGCGTTCGGGCGGCTGGCTGAAGCCGGAGACGGTCTGCGTCCTGGAGGAGCGGGCGGGTCTCGAGGTCGCGCTGCCGCCCGCGTTCGAACAGGTCGACCATCGCGAGGTCGGCGAAAGCCAGATGTTCCTGCTGCGCCTCCGGGACGCCGCAGCCCCTTAACGTCGGCCGAACAGGCGTTCGATGTCGGACAGCTTGAGTTCCACGTAAGTCGGCCGGCCGTGATTGCACTGGCCGGATTGCGGCGTCGCTTCCATCTCGCGAAGCAGAGCGTCCATCTCTTCCGGCCTCAGCCGGCGACCGGAGCGGACCGAGCCGTGGCAGGCCATGGTCGCCGCCACATGGTCCAGCCGCTCGCGAATGCGGGTGGAAGCATCCCATTCGGCGAAATCGTCGGCGATGTCGCGCACGAGCTTCGGGGCGTCGACCCGGCCGAGAATGGCCGGGGTTTCGGTGACGGCCACCGCGCCCGGCCCGAAGCTCTCTACCACCAGGCCGATCTCCGCCAGCTCGTCAGACCGCGCGAGCAGCCGCCCGACATCCTCTTCCGGCAGCTCCACGACCTCCGGGATGAGGAGCATCTGCCGCTGCACCGCCCTGCCCTCCAGCCCAGCCTTCAGCCGCTCGTAGACGATCCGCTCATGCGCGGCGTGCTGGTCGACGATGACGAGCCCGTCCCCCGTCTGCGCGACGATATAGTTCTCGTGGATCTGCGCCCGCGCCGCGCCGAGCGGACGGGCCAGCAGATGCTCCGGCGCCGGCTGGACGTGTGCCCGCGCATCGGCGGAGGGCCGGTCCAGCACCGCAAAGGCGGAAAGCGCCTCGGCGAAGCCGGCCTCCGCCATGGCCGGCCGGGGCGCCTCCGCCTCCGGGGACGCGCCGTAGGCGGCTGATGAGACGTCGGGCGCGACGGTCTGCGCGGGATCGGCCCAGCTCCGCCACGCGGGGCTCGTGCCCGGCTCCGGCGGCCGCGTGAAGCTGCCCGCGGCGGCGCGGTCGCGCAGTGCGTCCAGCGTGGCGAGCCCGCCGGTCGACGCGGAGCGGAAGCCCTCCCGCGCCAGCGCATCGCGGATCGTGCCGATGATCAGGCCCCTGATCATGCCGGGGTCGCGAAAGCGCACCTCCATCTTGGCCGGATGGACGTTGACGTCGACGTCAGCCGGATCGAGGTCGATGAAGAGCGCGAGCACGGGATATCGGTCGCGGGCAAGAACGTCGGAATAAGCGGCGCGCAGCGCCCCGGCCAGCACCGGATCCTTCAGCGGGCGACCATTGACGAAGATGAACTGTTGCAGCGAGTTGGCGCGGTTGAAGGTCGGCAGCCCCGCATAGCCGGACAGGAGAACGCCTTCCCGCTCGCCACCGATCGGCATGGCGTTATCGCGAAATCCCGCGCCCAGGATCTGCGCCATTCGCTCAAGCGCGCCGCTCTCGCCCCGCGCCGCGGACAAGTCCAGCGTCGTGCGATCGGAGCCGGACAGCGTGAAGCGGATCTCGGGATGGGCGAGCGCCAGGCGCTTGACCGCCTCGGTGATCGCGGTCGCCTCGGCGCGGTCGGAGCGCAGGAACTTCAGCCGCGCCGGGGTCGCGAAGAAGAGGTCGCGCACCTCGATCTGGGTGCCGCCGGAATGGCTGGCCGGGACGGTCTCGCTGCGCCGGCCGCCTTCCACCGCGATCTGCCAGGCATGCGGCTCCTCGGCATGACGCGACAGGATGGACAACCGCGCCACGGAGCCGATGGAGGCCAGCGCCTCGCCGCGAAAGCCGAGCGTGCCGATCTGGCTGAGGTCGTCCTCGGGCAGCTTGGAGGTGCAGTGCCTCTCCACCGCCAGCGCGAGATCGGGCTCGCGGATGCCGCAACCGTTGTCGGAGATGCGGATCAGGCTCTTGCCGCCGCCCGCCGTCGCGACCTCGACCCGAGTCGCACCGGCATCGATCGCATTCTCCACCAGTTCCTTCACGACGCTGGCAGGCCGTTCCACCACCTCGCCGGCGGCGATGCGGTTGATGACGTGGTCGGGAAGAATGCGAATGCTCAAGAGATCCGTCCCTGAGGGCTCTCCGCTGTTCTCGCCGAGTCCCGCCCTCAGTTAAAGCCAAAACGAGGGGAAGCCGAAACGCAAACGGCGGCCGAAGCCGCCGTGCAGGATATTCGGTTCGAGCCGTCTAGAAGAGGTGCGAGAAGAACCCGCCATTCTGCTTCTTGACGTCCTTGAAGTCCGTCGGCGCGCCGGGGGCCGGCTGCTTCAGGGTGTCCGGCGGATCGGTCAGGTAGCGGCGGTGCTTCGCCACGTTGTTCTGCTGCGCGAGCGCGGCCTTGAACTGCTTGCGCTGCGTCTGCTGCGAATTCAGGCTGCGCGCGGCGTCGATTTCGTCCTGGCGGGTGAAGGCGCGCCCGCCGGCACCGATGCCGGGATTGCTGCTCGCGTCGTTGTCGCTCGTCCCGCGCGGCAGGTTCTTCGTCCGCTCATAGGATTCGCGAATATCGACGTTCGCTTCGTCGTAACGGCTCTTCTTGACCCGGCGGTCCGGATCGTCGGGCCACTGCGCATTGGCGGTTTCCGGAGCCGCGGCCGGCGCAGGCAGCTGATCGCTCGGGGGAACCACCAGCGGCGCCCGGGGAGAATAGTCGATCTTGGCCTTTTTCGACCCGGTCAGCGTGCCTCCCACTTCGTGGAAGATCGCCGATTCGGGACGCTCACCCGTACCATAGGTGGAGAAGCCACTGCTGCAGCCGCCGAGACCCGCTGCCGTCACGAGCACCGCGGCGAGCGACATCGCCTGCGGCGCCAAAATCCTACGCACCATTCCAAGTCCCCTTCCCGAGGCCGGCGGCCTTATAGCACGATCGTTCCGGACGCGCGACCTGCGACGGAGCCTGCTTCGATGCCATCCCGCGGTGTCACGCGACCGTGGCGTTTTCGCGGCGCTCCGTCATCCACGACAGCGCCATCCCCACGACGCCCGCGCAAATCCAGACATCTGCGAGATTGAAGACGTACCATTGGAAGCTGCCGACATGGAACAGGAAGAAGTCGGCAACCGCCCCATAATGCAGCCGATCGATGGCATTCGACAGCGCGCCGCCCGCGATCAGGCCCAGCGACAGCGCCGGCAGCACGCGATTCGTCGTGGCGAGCCACCAGAGAAAGGCGAGCGTGCCCAGAACGCCGACCGCGATCAGCGCATAGCGCCCGCCGGTACTATCCTGCGTGAAGAGGCCGTAGCTGACGCCGTGATTCCACGTCATCACCATGTCGAGCCAGGGCAGAAGCGCCACGCGGCCGCGATCGGCGAGATCGAAGGATCCCACCATCCACCATTTGTGCAACTGGTCGAGCGCAAGCCCGACCAACGCGACGAGAAGGCCCCAAGCCTGCGGTCCCCGGAAGGAAAGCTTCATTCCGCCGCCTGCTTCATCGCCTGATATTCGCGCATGGCGGCCGCGTCGCGGGGCGTCAGGTCCGGGAAGTCCGGATCCGCGCCTACCTCCGGCAGGACCTTCCAGGAGCGGGCGCAGCGCCGGCCCTCGGCCTTGTCCGGCACCACGGCAACGCCGGGCACGTCGGAAAGACGGAAGGCTTCCGCCGGGCCGACACCTGCTTCCAGCACCAACTGGCTGGTGATGGCCATCTCGGCGAGGTCGATCCCCTCCACCGCCTGACGCAGGCTTTCGTCGGCAATGAAGACGCGCGGAGCGGCTTCCAGCGAGGAGCCTATGCGCTTTTCCCGACGCTCGACTTCCAGCGCGCCGGTGATCACGCGACGAACCGTGCGGACACGCTCCCACTTCCCTTCCAGGGCTTCGTCGCGCCACTCCGCCGGCACGTCGGGAAAGGGCGTGAGATGAACCGAGCGATCCTCCGGATGGCGGTCGAGCCAGGCTTCCTCGCAGGTGAAGGGCAGGAGCGGCGCCAGCCACGCCACCAGCGTGTCAAAGAGCCGGTCAACCACGGTCAGGGCCGCGAGCCGGGTCTTCGAAGAAGCCGGATCGCAATAGAGCACGTCCTTGCGGACATCGAAGTAGAAGGCGGAGAGGTCCACCGTCATGAAGTTGAAGAGCGCGAAGGCGATGCGCTTGAAGTCGAAGACCTCGTAGGCTTCCCGCACCACTCCATCGAGCCGGGCCAGCTCGGACAGCATCAGCCGCTCCAGCTCCGGCATCTCGGCCGGCGCGACCGTGTGCGCGGGATCGAAGTGGGCGAGTGTGCCCAGCATCCAGCGGACCGTGTTGCGGAGCTTGCGGTAGGAATCGATGCTGGTCTTCAGGATTTCCGGGCCGATCCGGAGGTCTTCCGAATAGTCCGAGGTGACCACCCAGAGGCGCAGGATATCTGCGCCGGACTGATCGATCACCTGCTGCGGGGTGACGACGTTGCCGAGCGACTTCGACATCTTGCGGCCTTCCTCGTCCATGACGAAGCCGTGCGTCAGTACGCCGTCATAGGGCGCGCGGCCGCGCGTTCCGCAGCTTTCCAGCAGCGAGGAATGGAACCAGCCGCGATGCTGGTCGGAGCCTTCGAGGTAGAGATCCGCCGGCCATTTCAGGTCCGGCCGCTGCTCCAGCACGAAGGCGTGGGTGGAGCCGGAATCGAACCAGACGTCGAGAATGTCGTCGACCTTGTCCCATTCATCGACGGAATATCCGTTGCCGAGGAACCGCTCCTTGGCGCCAGCCGCGAACCACGCATCGGCGCCCTCGGCGCGGAAGGCCTCCACGATCCGCTGGTTGACCCCTTCATCCTTCAGGACCTCGCCGGTTTCGCGCTTGATGAAGACGGCGATCGGCACGCCCCAGGCGCGCTGGCGCGAGACGACCCAGTCCGGACGGTTGGCGATCATCCCGCGCAACCGGTTCTGGCCGGCGACGGGCGTGAAGGTGGTGTCCTCGATCGCCTTCAGCGCGCGGGCGCGCAGCGTGTCGCCCTCGCCGGCAATGTCGCGGTCCATGTGGATGAACCATTGCGGCGTGTTGCGGAAGATCACCGGCTTCTTGGAGCGCCAGGAATGCGGGTACTGATGCTTCAGGCGACCGCGGGCGACCAGCCGTCCGGCCGCGCTCAGCGCCTCGATGACCGCGCCGTTGGCGTCGCCCTTCTCGCCCTTGTCGTTGAGCACGCGGCGGCCCTCGAAGCCCGGCGCGTCTTTCGTCAGCGCGCCGTCGCCATCGACGGTATAGGGAATGGTGGTGTCGACGCCGCTCGCCTCCAGCTCGCGCCGGTTCGACATCCAGACCTCGAAATCCTCGCGGCCGTGGCCGGGCGCGGTGTGCACGAAGCCGGTGCCCGCATCCTCCGTCACATGCTCGCCTTCCAGCAGCGGCACGTCGAAGCCGTAGCCGCCGAGGCCGGCGTCACGCAGCGGGTGGGCGCACACCATCGTGGTGAAGTCTTCGGCCGTCACGTCGCCGACGCGCTTGAACGCCTCCACGCGCGCCTGCTTCATCACGTCGGCCGCCAGCGCATCGGCAAGGATCAGCCGGTCGCCGACCTTGGCCCAGTTCTCCGGGGCCGCCTCCGTCACCTCGTAGAGGCCATAGGCCACGCGGCCGGAATAGCTGATCGCCCGGTTGGCGGGGATCGTCCACGGCGTCGTTGTCCAGATCACCACCGAAGCGCCGCGCAGATGCCGGGGGCCGGAGGTGACGGGGAACTTCACCCAGATCGTGTCGGACTGGTAGTCGTGGTACTCGACTTCCGCTTCCGCCAGCGCGGTTTTCTCCACGACCGACCACATGATGGGCTTGGAGCCGCGATAGAGCTGGTCGGAAAGCGCGAACTTCATCAGTTCCCCGGCGATCACCGCCTCGGAGGCGAAGTCCATCGTCTTGTACGGATGCTTGAAGTCGCCGACGACGCCGAGGCGCTCGAACTCGGCCGCCTGCACGCCCACCCAATGGGCGGCGAACTCGCGGCACTCGCGGCGGAACTCGTTGACCGGAACCTCGTCCTTGTTGCGGCCGCGGGCGCGGTACTGCTCCTCGATCTTCCATTCGATCGGCAGGCCGTGGCAGTCCCAGCCCGGCACGTAGTTGGAATCGAAGCCCGACATCTGGCGCGACCGGGTGATCACGTCCTTCAGGATCTTGTTCAGCGCGTGGCCGATATGGAGGTTGCCGTTGGCGTAGGGAGGACCGTCGTGCAGGACGTATTTCGGCCGTCCCACCGCGTTCTTCCTGAGTTCGCCGTAGAGGTCCATCTCCTCCCAGCGCTTCAGGATCTGCGGCTCCTTCTGCGGCAGGCCCGCCCGCATCGGGAAATCGGTCTTGGGAAGAAACAGGGTCTCGGAATAATCGGGGCCGGTGGCCGCCTTCTTGTCGCTCATCGTCAGGCCTTGAAGCTCAAATTCGCTCGGGGTCCGCAGTGCCGAAGGCCGGCACATGCGCGCATGGCTTCACCCGGTCCCCGCACCCAAGGCTCGTTCGAGCCGATCAGGCCGAGGCCGGGCCCGTAATTCGCGAGAAAAGGGGCGCACAGCGCATCATGCCCGGGCTTTTATCCGAGCGGAGGTGCCGTGAAAAGCCTCTCTGCCACAATGACGGCCTCAATCGCCCAAAGCCGCTGCGAATGATTGTCAATCCGCCTTCGCGGCGCGCGGCCAGAGCGCATAGATGCCCTTGTCGATCGCATTCGGCCGGTCGTTCTGCAACGTCGCCCGGCATTGCAGGCTGTCCGCGTCCATCTGCGTGACGAGATCCTCGATCCGTTCGAAGCGGAGTTCCGGCCGGACATAATCCACGAGGGAGACGAGAGCCCGCTGGTCGTAGAGATCGCCGGAAAAGTCGAAGAGAAACGTCTCCAGCAGGATGCGGCCGTTGTCGAAGGTGGGCCGGCGGCCGAAGCTCGCCGCGCCGCCATGGACGTGACCGTCGGCGGTGACGAAGCGGACGGCATAGATGCCATGCTGCAGTTCGCAGCCGGGATCCAGCGCCATGTTGGCCGTTGGGTAGCCGAGCACGCGGCCGCGCTTGTCGCCGTGGATCACCGTTCCCGCCGCCGACCAGCGCCAGCCAAGGAGCTCGTTGGCACCCCGGATATCGCCGTGGCTCAGCTTCTCGCGGATGCGGGTGGAGGAGACCGGGCCCGTCTCGTCGCCGAATTCTTCCACGATGGTGACGCCGAAGCCCTGCCGCGCGCCGGCTGCCTGAAGGAATTCCGGCGTGCCCTGGCGGCCGTGGCCGAAATGGAAGTCGTGGCCCGCGACGGCATGGCGGACATCGAGGTGACCGACCAGGATGTGACTGACGAAGTCGTCCGCCGACATCAGCGAGAGGTCGCGGTCGAAGGGTACGACGATGGTGCCGTCGACGCCGCAGGCCTTGGCGACCGCCGCCTTCAACGGTCCTGGCGTCAGGCTGAAGAACGGTTTGCCCGGCGCGAAGAAGGCGCGCGGATGCGGATCGAAGGTCAGCATTATCAAGCGGCTGCCCAGCGCGTCCGCCTCTGCCCGCGCGCGGGCCAGCACGGCGCGGTGGCCGCTATGCACCCCGTCGAAATTGCCGATCGCCACGACCGCGCCACGCCAGCCCGGCGGGGTTGCGTCATAGGGCGCGCTGATCGGCTCGGGGGGTGAATCAGAATGCATGTGTCATCCAGCAAGGATCGCTGCCACGGCGACAGGCGGCGTCCCGGACCGCGCCGGGCGCTGCTGCGCTGCAACGCGGCGGACGGTGCCTCTCCCCGGCATGCGGGTCAAGCCGCGACCTACCAGGCCAGCCGAGGCAGGAAACCCACGGCCGACAGCTTTTCCGCTTCCAGCCTTGCGCTCACCCGCTCCGCCTCGGGCTGGTCCTCCGGGCCGAAATCGCCCGCATGGATGCCGCCGGTGATGAAGAGAACGTCGATCCCGGCGCGCGTGGCGCCGAGCACGTCGGTCGGAATGCCGTCGCCCACCGCCAGCGGCTTGGCCCGGCCGAGCAGGCGCATTTCCGTCAATACGGCCTCGTAGATCGGCGCATGCGGCTTGCCCACCAGCACGACCTCGCCGCCCAGCTCCTCGTAGAGCCTGGCCAGCGCGCCGGCGCAGTAGACCATCTTGCCGCGCCGCTCCACCACGAGATCGGGATTGGCGCAGACCATGCGGAGGCCCCGCGCCACCAGCCGCGTCAGCAATTCCCGGTAGTCGTCCGGCGTTTCCGTCTCGTCGTCGAACAGCCCCGTGCAGCTGATCAGGTCCGCATCGGCCTCGTCGGCGAACACGACGTCCAGCCCCTCGTAGAAGGGCAGGTCGCGCTCGGCGCCGAGATGGAAGAGCCGCACGCCGGGATTGGCGCCGATGACGCCCCGCGTCACATCGCCCGAGGTGACGATCACGTCATAGGCCTCGTCGGGAACGCCGAGACTCTTGATCTGCGCCTTGATCCAGTGGCCCGGACGGGGCGCGTTGGTGATCAGGATCACGGGGCCGTTTGTCCCGCGAAAACGCATCAACGCGTCGACCGCTGGCACAAACGCCGCCGCGCCATTATGTAAGACACCCCAGACGTCGCAAAGAAGCGTGTCATAGGATCCGGCGATCTCCTGCAGCCCTGCGACCTGCTTCACGATCATGGATGCTCCCGCTCCCTGGCAACTGATGGGATGCGCGTAACCTGCCGACGGTGTGGCGTCAACGACACCTGCACGCGGATCGCGCCCGAGGATTAAGCGATTTCAGAAGAGAAGCATTCCGTCCCGGCCGGGACACCAGACACCCGCCATCCCTTGCCGCCATTGACCCCCGGAGTTTCCATGTCCGCCTCTTCCTCTCCCGCGCCGCACCCCGACAAGGGCGCGAATGCCGCCCCGCTGCCGAAGATCGCGCCGAACGCGGTGGAGTTCCGGCTCGGCAACGGCATGGACGTGGTGGTCATTCCCGATCATCGCGCCCCCGTGGTCACGCACATGGTCTGGTACAAGGTGGGCGCCGCCGACGAGCAGCCCGGCCAGTCGGGCCTCGCGCACTTCTTCGAACACCTGATGTTCAAGGGCACCAGGAACCATCCGGAAGGCCGGTTCTCCGAGGCGGTATCGGACATCGGCGGCGAGGAGAACGCCTTCACCACGCTCGACTACACGGCTTATTTCCAGCGTGTCGCCAAGGAGAACCTCGGCGAGATGATGGCCTTCGAGGCCGACCGCATGAGACATTTGACGCTGGCCGACGAGCAGGTCGCGACCGAGCGCGACGTGGTGATCGAGGAGCGGCGCCTGCGGATCGACAACGATCCCGGCGCGCAGATGAGCGAGCAGCTCGCACGCATCCTCTACATGAACCACCCGTACGGAAAGCCGGTGATCGGCTGGATGCATGAGATCGAGGCGCTGAACCGCACCGCGGCTCTGGATTTCTACAATCGCTATTACACGCCCGCCAACGCGGTGCTGGTGGTGGCCGGCGACGTGACGGCCGAAGAGGTGCGCCGCCTCGCGGACCTGACCTACGGCCAGATCGCCGGCCGCACCGACCTGGAGCGCGCGCCGCGCCCGGCCGAACCGCCGTCCGCCGGCGCACGCGCGATCACGGTCCGCGACGAGAAGGTGCGCGAGCCGCAGGTGCAGCGCGTCTACATCGTGCCGTCCAAGCGGACCTCGGAAAAGCACGAGGCGGAAGCGCTGACGATCCTCGCCGAGATCCTCGGCGGCAACACGACCAGCCGTTTCTACGACAATCTCGTGCGCGGCAATGGCCCGGCCACCTATGCCGGCGCCTATTACCAGTCGTCGGGCATCGATAACACGCGCTTCATCGTCTACGGCGTACCGAAGGCCGGGGTGACGCTGCAGGCGCTGACCGATGCCATGCAGGCCGAAATCGCCAGGCTGGCGACAGGCGGGATCAGCGACGACGAGCTTCGCCGCGCCCGGAACGCGGTGCTCGCGCAGGCGATCTACGCGCAGGACAGCCAGCAGGCGATGGCCCGCATCATCGGCACGGCGCTCGTCACCGGCAGCACGCTGGCCGAGATCCAGAACTGGCCGTCGCAGATCGACGCCGTCAGCGCCGACGACGTTCGCGACGTCGCCCGGCGCTACCTCCGCGAGGACCAGACCGCCACCGGCTATCTGGAGCCCCTCGCCGAGCCGGCCGATTCCGGCGCGCCGCAGAACGGGCCCCACGGCGAGTCCCTGAGCGAGCCCCAGAGCGAAGCGGCCTGAACGCCGCTTCCCGCCCCTTCTTCCCATCCGGATTGCAGAGCATCATGAACAGCCCCGCCCACGGCCTTCCCCATCGAACCGGCTCCGTCACCGTGCAGGAGGTGACGAGCCCGGGCGGTCTCAGCGCCTGGCTGGTGGAGGACTACACGGTCCCCATCGTCACCGTGAACATCGCCTTTCGCGGCGGCGCGGCGCAGGAGCCGAAGGAAAAGTCGGGCCTGACCAACATGGTCTCCGCGCTGCTGGACGAAGGCGCCGGCGATCTCGACTCGCAGGCGTTCCAGATGCGCCTCGCCGATCTCAACATAAACCTGTCCTTCGACGCCGGGCAGGATACGTTTCACGGCAATCTCCGCACGCTGAAGCTGAATGAGGACGCGGCTTTCGATATGCTGCGGCTGGCGATCACCCAGCCGCGCTTCGACGCGGAGCCGCTGGAGCGCATCCGCAACCAGATGCTCTCCAACCTCCGCAGCGCGGAGACCGAGCCGCACGAGATCGCCTCGAAGGCCTGGTGGGAAAGCCTCTTCGCCGAGCACCCCTATGGCCGGCAGACGCATGGCACGCCGGAAACGGTGGCGGCGATCGACGCGGAGGATTGCCGCCTCATCCACCGGCGTCTCCTGGCGCGCGACAACCTTTACGTGGTGGTCGTCGGCGCCATCGACGCCGCTTCCCTCGGGCGGCAGCTCGACCATGTCTTCGGCGACCTGCCGGCGGCGAGCCAGCTCACCCACGCCGGGTTCGTGACGCCGACGGCGGGACAGGTCCTGCACCTGCCGCTCAGCGTGCCTCAGACCACGATCCACATCGGCGGCGCGGGCATCAACCGCGACGATCCCGATTTCATGGCCGCCTATGTCGCCAACCACATCATCGGCGGCGGCACCTTCTCCTCGCGCATGTTCAAGGAAGTGCGCGAGAAGCGCGGCCTCAGCTATTCCGTCGGCACCGGCCTCGTGCCCCTGGAGCATTCCGGCGCCTGGATCGGCTCGGCCGCGACGCGCACGGACAAGGCCCGCACCGCCATCGACGTGATGCTGGAACAGGCCGGCGACGTGGCGGCCTCCGGCCCGACGGACGAGGAACTGGCCAAGGCCAAGCAGTACCTGATCGGCAATTACGCGCTCCGCTTCGACGCTTCGCAGAAGATCGCGCGGCAGCTGATCCACATCTATCTGGACCGGCTCGGCGTCGATTACATCAACCGGCGCAACCAGCTGATCCGGGACCTCACCCATGAGGACGTGAAGCGCGCCGCCTCCCGCGTGTTCGGCGGCCCCGTCACGATCGTCACCGTGGGCGAACAGGCGCCCTGAACGGGACGCCGCTCAGGATCGGCCACAGGAGACCTGTCGACGCCGCAGCGCTTCGCCCGCGGCATCGTCGATTACCGCACGGAGAGTGTCGGATGAGCTTCACGATCGAACCGATCGGCTCCGTAAGGGGCGGGAGGGCCGAGCCCGTCGATGACGATTGGGGCTCTTCCCGCTCGGTCGTCCAGCTCGACGAGAGCCTGTTCACCGCCGACGCTCTTGCCGGGCTGGAGGCCTTCAGCCATGCCGAGGTCACCTTTCTTTTCCACCTGGTGCCGCCGGAGGAAATCGAACGCGGCTCCCGCCATCCGCGTGGCCGCAGGGATTGGCCTCTGGTCGGCATTTTCGCCCAAAGGGGCAAGAACCGTCCCAACCGGATCGGCGTCACCATCTGCAGGATCCTCGCCGTTGAAGGAACCCGGCTGGAGGTGGAGGGACTGGATGCGATCGACGGCACTCCCGTGATCGACATCAAACCGGTGATGCGCGAGTTCCTGCCGCGCGCGGAAGTTCATCAGCCGGAATGGGTGTCCGAGTTGATGGCGCGGTATTGGTAGGGGCGGCAATGGGGGCCGGGGCCGATTGACGGCTGACGCTCAGGATGCCCGGCGGCCCCGATTTCCCCAAACCACGCTCAAAGAAAAACCCGGCGCCGCAGCGCCGGGTTTCTTTTATTCGAAAAAGCCAGAGGCTCAGGAAGCGAGCTTGCCCGCGATCTGGGCGACGTGCTTGCCCTGGAAGCGGGCGCCGGCCAGTTCGTTCTCGCTCGGCTGGCGCGAACCGTCGCCGCCGGCCAGCGTGGAAGCGCCGTAGGGCGTGCCGCCGGAGACTTCGTCGAGACCGACGAGGCCGGCGAAGCTGTAGGGCAGGCCGACGATCACCATGCCGTGGTGAAAGAGCACGGTCTGCGTGGAGGTGATGGTCGTCTCCTGGCCGCCATGCTGGCTGGCCGTGGACGTGAACACCGAGCCGACCTTGCCGATCAGCTTGCCGGCGAACCACACGCCGCCAGTCTGGTCCCAGAAGTTCTTCATCTGGGAGGCCATGTTGCCGTAGCGGGTCGGGGTGCCGACGATGATGGCGTCGTAGGTTTCCAGCTCGCCGACCGTCGCGATCTCGGCGGTCTGGTCCATCTTGTAGCCCGACTGCTCCGCAAGCTGCTGGGGAACCAGCTCGGGAACGCGCTTGACGGCGACTTCGGCGCCGGCTTCACGCACGCCGTCGGCGACGGCTTGGGCCATCTTCTCGATGTGGCCGTAGCTGGAATAATAGAGTACGAGAACCTTGGTCATCAGGGACCCCTTTCAAGGCGTAGGCGCACAACCTACTTGGGAGAGCGGAGAAGTCCACGGCGTGAACAGAGTGTAGCGCCCCGGTGGACGACGTTTGTTCCCTGCGACCCTCCTCCGGGCTTCAAAATCGCCCCTCTCCCTTGACTCTGCAGGGTGCCCTGCTTATCTGCACCATGCCTGTTAGCACTCCCCTCGGGTGAGTGCCAAGGCACGGTTTCAACGGGTGCATTTACGCGCCATAGCCGAAGGACATGAGGCAGCGATGCAGTTCCGCCCTCTCCATGATCGTGTTGTTGTCCGCCGCGTCGACTCTGAGGAGAAGACCAAGGGCGGCATCATCATTCCGGATACCGCCAAGGAAAAGCCGCAGGAAGGCGAAGTGATCGCCGTCGGCCCGGGCGCTCGCGACGAGTCCGGCAAGGTCCAGGCGCTCGACGTCAAGGCCGGCGACCGCGTTCTGTTCGGCAAGTGGTCGGGCACGGAAGTCAAGATCGACGGTGAGGATCTCCTGATCATGAAGGAATCCGACATCATGGGCGTCGTCGCGTAAAGCGACCGCCCTTCCCCGTCCTCCCCCAAATTTCTTTGCAGGAGCCTTAAGCAATGGCTGCGAAAGACGTACGTTTCTCCTCCGATGCCCGTGAGCGCATGCTCCGCGGCGTCGACATCCTCGCCAACGCCGTCAAGGTGACGCTCGGCCCGAAGGGCCGCAACGTCGTGATCGACAAGTCCTTCGGCGCTCCGCGCATCACCAAGGACGGTGTCACGGTCGCCAAGGAAATCGAGCTTGAAGACAAGTTCGAGAACATGGGCGCCCAGATGGTTCGTGAGGTCGCTTCCAAGACCAACGACATCGCTGGCGACGGCACGACCACGGCAACCGTTCTCGCCCAGGCGATCGTGAAGGAAGGTGCCAAGTACGTCACCTCCGGCATGAACCCGATGGACCTGAAGCGCGGCATCGACATCGCCGTCGCCGAAGTCGTCAAGGACCTGCAGGCGCGCTCCAAGAAGATCAACGCTTCCAGCGAAGTCGCCCAGGTCGGCACGATCTCCGCGAACGGCGACAAGGCCGTCGGCGAGATGATCGCCGAGGCGATGCAGAAGGTCGGCAACGAGGGCGTCATCACGGTCGAGGAGGCCAAGAGCCTCGAGACCGAGCTTGAAGTCGTCGAGGGCATGCAGTTCGACCGCGGCTACCTCTCCCCCTACTTCATCACCAATGCCGAGAAGATGATCGCGGATCTGGAAGATCCCTACATCCTCCTGCACGAGAAGAAGCTCTCCAACCTCCAGGCGATGCTGCCGGTCCTCGAGGCCGTCGTGCAGTCCTCGCGTCCGCTGGTGATCATCGCCGAAGACGTCGAAGGCGAGGCCCTGGCCACGCTCGTCGTCAACAAGCTGCGCGGTGGCCTGAAGGTCGCTGCCGTCAAGGCTCCGGGCTTCGGCGATCGCCGCAAGGCCATGCTGCAGGACATCGCCACCCTCACGGGCGGCCAGGTCATCTCCGAAGACCTTGGCATCAAGCTTGAGAATGTCACCCTCGACATGCTTGGCCGCGCCAAGAAGATGACGATCACCAAGGAAGAGACCACGATCGTCGACGGTTACGGCGACAAGGCCGACATCGAAGGCCGTGTCTCGCAGATCAAGGCGCAGATCGAGGAAACCTCCTCCGACTACGACCGTGAGAAGCTGCAGGAGCGTCTGGCCAAGCTCGCCGGCGGCGTCGCGGTGATCCGCGTCGGCGGCGTGACCGAGATGGAAGTCAAGGAAAAGAAGGACCGCGTCGACGACGCCCTGAACGCGACCCGCGCGGCCGTGGAAGAAGGCATCGTCCCCGGCGGCGGCACCGCTCTGCTCCGCGCCAAGAAGGTCGTCGAGGGTCTCTCCTCCCCGAACCCGGACGTCCAGGCCGGCATCAAGATCGTCCTCAAGGCGCTTGAAGCCCCGATCCGCCAGATCGCCGCGAACGCTGGCGTCGATGGCTCGATCGTGGTCGGCAAGGTGCTGGAAACCGAAGGCAACTTCGGCTTCGACGCCCAGACCGAGGAATACAAGGACCTCGTCCAGGCCGGCATCATCGACCCGACCAAGGTCGTCCGTACCGCCCTGCAGGACGCGGCTTCGGTCGCCGGTCTGCTGGTCACCACGGAAGCCATGATCGCCGACGCTCCCCGCAAGGAGTCTGCGGCCCCGGCGATGCCCGGCGGCGGCATGGGCGGCATGGGCGGCATGGACTTCTAAGAAGTCCGGTCCTCATCGAGTGAATGCGAGCGGGGCCCTCTGGGCCCCGTTTTGCTTTTCAGCGGGTTCCTTCCGCTGCGAGGCGCTGAACAATAACGGCCTTGACGAGCAGAATTGATGAACAATGCGTTCGTCGCGATCCGCGTCTCGCGCGATCCTGTAGGAGTGGTCCATCACTGGATGGAGATCCCCATGGACTCGCTGAGAGCACCGCTCGTTCTGATCGGCCGAATTTTGATTGCCTACATCTTCGTCGTGTCCGGCTGGGGCAAGCTGACCGGCTATTCCGCGACGGCCGCCTACATGGCATCGCACGGCGTGCCCGGCGCCCTGCTGCCGCTCGTCATCCTGACGGAACTCGGCGGCGGGCTGCTGATCGTCTTCGGTCTCGGCACGCGCGTGGTGGCGTTCCTGCTCGCCGGCTTCACCATCCTGACGGCGCTGTTCTTCCACAACGACATGGCCGACCAGGGCCAGGCGATCAACTTCATGAAGAACGTCGCGATTGCCGGCGGCTTCCTGTTCCTGACCGCCTTCGGCCCCTGCGCCTGGTCGCTGGATAGCTGGATCGCCAGCCGCCGCCGCGTCGGCGTGCGCCTCGGCGCCTGACCGATCCCGCAGATCGCATGAGAGGGGCGTCGCTCCGGGAGCGGCGCCCTTTTTCGTTTCAGCCGAAGACCGCTTCCGCCGCCTGCAGCGAGACGGGATAATGGCTGCCGGAGAGCGCCTCCAGAAGCGCCCTCGCCGCCCCGGCCGTACCGCCGGACCAGTCCGCCCCGCGCGATATCACGAGATTGGCCTCCGAGCGCAGGACGACCCCGTCCTGCAGGATCTTGAGGTGGTTCGCCACAAGGGTGGATCCCGTCGAGGTAATGTCGACGATCAGGTCCGCCTTGCCGGCCGCCGGCGCTCCCTCCGTGGCGCCGAGGCTCTCCACGATGCGGTAGAGCGCGATGCCGTGGCGCGCGAAGAACCCCTGCGTCAGCGTCCAGTATTTCGTGGCGATTCGCAGCCGTCGCCCATGACGCGCCAGGAATCCCGCCGCGACATCGTCCAGATCTTCCATGGTGTGGACGTCGATCCACGCATCCGGCACGGCAACCACCACGTCGGCATGGCCGAAGCCCAGCCGGCAGACGAGGGACACGCGCCGGTCGGAATCCACGATGGTCTCGCGCACGAGATCTTCGCCGGTGACGCCGATATGGACCTGCCCGGTCGCCAGTTCATGGGCGATCTCGGAGGCCGACAGGAAAGCGATCTCGATATCGTCGCGCCCGATGACCCGACCGCGATAATTGCGGCTGCCCCCGAGCTTCTCGATCGGCAGCCCGGCCGCGGTGAGGACGGCAGCCGCCTGTTCCTGCAATCGCCCCTTTGAGGGCACGGCGATGACCAGGCAGTTTCCCGAGCCGCTCATGCGTTCTCTCCAGCGCCTGCCGCCTGGGCACCGACGGGTGACGGTTCGTCCAGCCGGATGGTGAAGCCGATGGCAGGGATCGACGCGGGGGCGCCCAGCACCTGCATGAGCCGGTCGTAACGACCGCCTCCGGCGAGCGGATAGGGATAGTTCTGCGCGCGTACGTCGAAGACAAGGCCGGTATAATAATCGAGAGGGCGGCCGAACCCGGCGGCGAAGCGGATGCGAACGCCGGGGGAGCCCGTGCCGATCGCCTCCGCCGTGGCGGCAAGCGCTTCCAGCGCCGGGCCGAGATCCACGCCGGCGCCTTGCGCAAAACGGTTCAGCTCATCGGCGGCGCGGTCGACCTCCGCTTCCAGCGACAGGAACGCCCTGAGCGCCTCGATGACGCGGGGGGAAAGGCGCGTCTCGGTGAGAGCCTGCTGGTCGAGGTAACGCTCGGCGATCTCGGTGGCCGAACGGCCGGGATCGAGATAGCCCTGCGCCGCGAGCCGCGCTTGCAATGCGCCGGTCAGCGCATCGCGGTCGCCCGCCTCCGCCGCCTTCCGAAGTTCAGCGTCGAGCGCCGGGCGGCCCTCGCGCGGCGAGGAAAGACGGGCGAGATGGGCCGCCATGCGGGCGGGCAGGCCGAAGGCCCGGCGCAGCCGCCGCTGCCAGGCGGGCGGGATTTCCAGCGCCTGCAACAGCGCGGTGAAGAGCGCGATGTCGCCGACCTGCACATTGATATCGCCCGCGCCCAGCGAAGAGACGCCGGAAACCGCGAGCTTCAGGATTTCCGCGTCGACTTCGGGCGCGCTGGCGCGGCCGATATCCTCGTACCCCGTCTCCAGCCGCTCCGGCGAGCCGGTATCGTGGCGACGGAAAACCACGCCTTCATAGGCGTAGCACCTGGGCGCCGCGGCGTGGGCGAGATGGTGCAGGCAGACCGGAATCGTAAAGTCGGGGCGGAGCGCCAGCCGTTCGCCGGTGGGACCTTCCGTCACGAACATGCGGCGGCGGATATCCTCGCCGGCCGTTTCCAGGAACGGATCGGCGGGATGCAGGACCGGCAGGTCCAGCCATTCCGCTCCCACCGCGTCGAAGAGCGCCTTCAGGCGCCCCTCGCCCACTCCAAAGTCTGCCCCGGATGCTGGCATTTCAGGATCAGCCTTCCGTCTGCCGGGCCAGCAGATCGCGCACGGCCTGCACCAGCGTGTTCCGGTCGGCGTCGAACTGCGCCGGGCGCTCGGCTCGCCAGGTCTGGTTGTCGGCAATGGTCTCGGAAAGGCGCTTGCCCTCCACGAGATCCTTGATCTGCACCTTGCCCTCGATCGCTTCCTGGCTGCCCTGGATGATGACGCAGGGCGCATTGCGGCGGTCGGCATATTTCAGCTGCGCCTTCATGCCGGAGCCGCCGAGATAGAGCTCGGCGCGAATACCGGCCTCGCGAAGCTCGGACACCATGCGCTGATAGTCACCCATGCGATCGCGATCCATCACGGTGACGACCACCGGGCCGGTCGCGCCCTCGCTGCCCAGCTTGCCCAGGGCTTTCAGGGCCGAGGCCAGACGCGAGACGCCGATGGAGAAGCCGGTCGCCGGCACGTCCTCGGAGCGGAAACGCCCGACCAGCCCGTCATAGCGGCCGCCGCCGGCCACCGAGCCGAAGCGCACGGGCTCGCCCTTTTCGTTGGTTACCTGGAAGGTCAGCTCGGCCTCGTAGACGGGACCGGTGTAGTATTCCAGGCCGCGCACCACGGACGGATCGATGCGGATACGGTCCGCCTCGTAGCCCGCCGCGTGGATCAACTCGGCGATCTGTTCGAGTTCGCCGATGCCTTCCAGATAAAGCGCGTTGTCGAAAAGCGAGCGCAGCGTCTTCAGCGTATCGGCGTTCTCCGTCAGCTTGAGCTCGTGGTGGCTGCCTTCCAGCTCGATCACCTCGTGACCGCCCGCCAGAAGCTCGGCCGCATGACCGGTCACGTCCGCCGCCTGCCCGGCCTCCACGTAGGAGAGCAACTTCTCGATCTGCTCGGGGGCGAGGCCGGCGCCCTTGGTGAAGTCGCCGCTCTCGTCCTTGCGACCGGCGCCCAGCAGCAGGCGAACGCCTTCCGGCCCAAGCCGGTCCATCTTGTCCACGGCACGCAGCACCGTCAGGCGCGTGGCGGCATGCTCGTCGCCGGCGAGCCCGATCGCCTCCATCACGCCATCCAGCACCTTGCGGTTGTTGACGCGGATCACGTAGTCGCCGCGCTTGACGCCGAGCAGCTCCAGCGTGTCGGACGCCATCATGCAGATCTCGGCATCGGCCGCGGCGGAGGGCGCGCCGACGGTGTCCGCGTCGAACTGCATGAACTGGCGGAAGCGGCCGGGACCGGGCTTCTCGTTGCGGAAGACCCAGCCGAAGCGGTAGCTGCGATAGGGCTTGGGCAGCGCCTCGAAATTCTCCGCGACATAGCGGGCGAGCGGCGCGGTCAGGTCGTAGCGCAGCGACAGCCACTGCTCGTCATCGTCCTGGAAGGAGAAGACGCCCTCGTTCGGGCGGTCGAGATCGGGCAGGAACTTGCCCAAGGTCTCTGTCAGCTCCACGAACGGCGTCTCGACCGGCTCGAAGCCATAGCGCTCGTAAACGGCCCGGATCGCATCCGTCATGCGGGTGACCGCACGGATATCGTCGGGGGTGCGATCGGCAAAGCCGCGCGGGAGACGCGGCTGCAACTTCTGCTTCTTGGATTGGCCGGCCATGATCACGTCAAAAACTGGGAAAAGCCCGCGGAAACGAGCCTGCCTTCCCCTTAAGACAATGCGGCGCGGGCAACAAGTTTTCGCTGCAACTCGGGCCGTCCGCCGATTCTAGATCGGTCGGGCGAAACCGGCGCGCGCGGCCTCGACCGCCTCGCGGCAGCAGCAGCCTTCGAGATGATCGTTGACGAGCCCCATCGACTGCATGAAGGCGTAGCACGTCGTCGGGCCGACGAAGCTCCAGCCGCGCCTGCGGAGTTCCTTCGATAAGGCCACCGATTCCGGGCTCTGGGTGATGGCGCGCAGTGTTTCCGGCCCGACATGCGTCGGCCGCATTTCCGGCTTCGGCTCGTAGCGCCAGATGAACGCGGCGAGCGAACCCTCCCGCTCGACAAGCTCCAGCATGCGTCGCGCATTATTGACGACGGACGCGATCTTGCCGCGATGGCGGACGATGCCGGCGTCTCCGAGGCACCGCTCGACCTCCGCCGGGCCGAAGCGCACCACGGTTTCCGGGTCGAAACCGGCGAAGGCGGCCCGGAAGGCTTCCCGCTTTCTCAGGATCGTCAGCCAGGAAAGGCCGGACTGGAAGCCCTCCAGGCAGATCTTCTCGAACAGCCGGCGATCGTCGCCGACGGGCCGGCCCCATTCCTCGTCATGGTAGTCGCGGTAGATCGGGACATTGCCCTGCCAGGAGCAGCGAAGCCGGCCGTCCTCGCCCGCCACCAGCCCGTCCGTTCGCTCGGCCATCGCCACCGCATCCCCACTTCAACCCTTGATTCACCTTAGCCGGAGGAATCCCGTCCGCCAGACCGGAAGCGCGCCGGAATTTACCCTTCGGAGGGACAAGCCGGACCAAGCTCCAGCAGAACCGCCGTGCCCCGGCCTTCCCGAGAAGAGCATGTTTCCCTCGATGAAGAAGATCCCCACTCTCGCGCTCCTGGCTCTTGGCAGCCTTGCCGGCGCAGCCGCTCCCGGCGTCGCCTCCGCGCAGCATTACGTTCATCCCGATCCCCGGGTCGAGCAGCAATGGATCGACCAGCTGCAGCCCCTGCCGACCTGCGAACCGACGGTCCGGGCCGCGCCGGTGCGCTACCAGCAGCCGGTCTATGCTGCTCCGGTCTACGCGTCTCCCGTTCGCGAGCGGGCCTATGTCACGCCCGTTGCGGAAATCCGCCCGGTCGACCAGCGGCGCGGGTTGCTGCAGGTCATGTTCGCGCCCCAGCCGGACGCGGTCGTGATCGCGCCGCCCCCGCGCGCCATCTATGTGGTGCCGAACGGGCCGACGGCGATCCGACCGGCCATGCAGCCGGTGTCGCTGATCTCGCCGGGCGCACCCTCCGTCCAAGCCGCCCCCGCCCGCACGGTGGCGCCGGAATTCCTGCCGACGGTGGTGAACTACAACAC
Organism: Faunimonas pinastri; assembly: GCF_900110915.1. GTDB lineage: Bacteria > Pseudomonadota > Alphaproteobacteria > Rhizobiales > Afifellaceae > Faunimonas > Faunimonas pinastri. Next base: position 177,555 of record NZ_FOFG01000001.1, on the reverse strand, counting down.
CAGCCAGGCGCCGGGCACGATCGTGATCGATACGTCCTCGCGCCACCTTTACCTTGTCATGGCCGGAGGCAAGGCACGGCGCTATGGCGTCGGCGTCGGCCGCGAAGGCTTCGCCTGGTCCGGCACCGCCCATATCGGCCGCAAGGCGGAATGGCCGACCTGGACGCCCCCGTCCGAAATGCGCAAGCGCCAGCCTTATCTGCCGGCCTCCATGGCCGGCGGCACGCGCAATCCGCTCGGCGCCCGCGCCATGTATCTCTACCGCAACGGACAGGACACGCTGTTCCGCATCCACGGCTCCAACGAGCCCTGGACCATCGGCCACGCGGTTTCCTCCGGCTGCATTCGCATGCGCAACGAGGACGTGACGGACCTTTATTCCCGTGTCGGCGTCGGCACCACGGTCGTCGTCCGCTGAATCGAGAAGCGCCGGAGGCGACAGCCTCCGGCAGCCCGACCGATCAGGCCTCTGTCGAGGTGACCTGCTTCATCGCATCATAGAATTTGCGCATCAGCCGCACCAGTTCGTCCATCTCTCCGGCGTCCCAGGTTTCGAAGATCGCCCGACCGAACCGCTCGCGTGCGGCATCCACCAGATCGGTCATCGCCTTGCCCCTGGGAGCGATGACCGCCTCCCGGACCCGGCGGTCGACCTGACTTCCCCGCCGCTCCACGAGATCAAGACTTTCCAGCTTCGCCACCTTCCGACTGACGGTCGTGTAGTCGCGCCCCACGCGGTCGGCCAGATCGACCACGCCGGTCGGTCCGAAACGCTCGATGCTGACGAGCAGTGGAAACAGCACGCGGTCGAGCGGGATGCCGGCGGCCTCGATCAGCATGTCATTCGCGCATGCGGCCGATTCAGCATGCCCACGATATCGAGAACGGCTCCGTGAAGCTCGCGCAGCTTCTCCGAGCGGACGTGGTGCCCTCGGCACAGTGCATTCCCCTGCCGGACGAGATGGATGACATCACCGCCGCGTCCATCGCCAATCCCGGCATGTCCTCCTGGGCGGCACTCACCGAACGCGCAAAGCTGAGGACCGGCGAACCCGTTCTGGTCAACGGTGCCACGGGGGCCGCGGACTCCTTGGCCGTGCAGATCGCCCGCCATCTTGGCGCGGCGAAGATCATCGCGACGGGCCGCGATCCCGAGGCGCTGCATTCCCAGGGGGAACTCGGTGCGGATGTGACGATCGCGTCGACGGCGACGAGGCCGCATTGGAAGGGGCGCTTCGCGAGCCGTTCGCCGGGGGTTTCGATGTCGTACTCGATTATCTCTGGGAAAAGCGCGGAACGGCTGCTGGTGGCCGGCGCGAAAGCCGGAGCGGACGCGGTGCCGATCCGCCTTGTGCAGTTCGGATCGATCAGCGGTCCGAAAATCACTCTGCCCGGTGCCGTGCTCCGATCCTTCGCTATCGAATTGATGGGCAGCGGCAGCGGCAGCATCCCCCTGCCTCGCATGATCAAGGCCATGGAGGGCGTTCTGCAGGCGCGGTGCCGGCGGGCCTGCGGATCGCCACCACGCCCGCGCCGCTGGCGGAGGTCGAAGCGGCCTGGAGACGGGACGACAGCAAGCGCCGCACCGTCTTCACGCTGCCCGGCGCCTGAGTCGGCCTAGACGCGTTCGCCGCTGCGATTGTGGCCCGTGCGGTGAATACGGCGGAGATTGCGGCGGCTCTTCTCTTCCTCCTCCGCCTCGTCCTCCGCCTTCCACGCGCCGCCGAGCCCGTCTTCCACGTAGAGTTCCAGCACCAGCGTCTTCACCGCCGCGCTGATCGGCACGGCGAGCGCCAGGCCCGGAATGCCGAAAAGCGCCCCGAAGAGAAGCTGGAAGCCCAGCGTATAGGCCGCCGGCAGGCTCACTACCCGCTCCTGCACCATCGGCGTCACGATGTTGCTCTCCAGTGCCTGGATGACGAGATAGGCGCCGAGGCCGTAGAGCGCCATGGACGGGCTCTGCGCCAGCCCGGCGAGGATGATGATACCGCCGGCGACCGTCGGACCGATGGTCGGGATGAAGACCAGGAGGCCGGACATCACCGCCAGCAGCAGCGGGAACGAGAAGCCGAGCACCCAGAGGATCAGCAGCGTCGCCACGCCGACGATCGCCATGCTGACGAGCTGGCCGAGAAACCAGCCGCGCATCGCCACACCCGCCTCGTCCAGCGCCTCGCCGACGCGCTCCCGCTTCTCCTTCGGCAGGAGGCTCAGGAAGCCCATCTTGTAGGTTTCGGGCTCCCAGGCGAGAAACGCGCCCAGGAACAGCATCAGCACGAAATTGCCGACCACGCCGAAGCCGGCGACCACGGCATTGGTGGCGCCGCCGAACATCGCACCGCCCGAGGGCAGCAGGTTCTTCAGGCTCTCGCCGGACAGGAACGGCAGGTGGCTGGAGGCGATGAGGTCGTTCAGCTTCTTGGTCTGTTCGGAAAAGGTGGAGGTGAACCGTCCCGCCTGATCGACGAGCGTGGCACCGCCCCAGGAAACCGCGCCACCCAGCACGATCATCAGGATCAGGAACAGGGCGACCAGCAGGATGCTCCGCCTGACATGCAGGATGCGGCCGAGAGCGGAGGCGCCGGCATCGAGCACCACGGCCAGAAGCAGCCCGCCGAAGATGACGAAGAAGGCGGCCGAGCCCTTCCACAGGATGAAGCAACCCGCGGCCAGCGCCACGAAGATAGAGGCAACCAGCACCGTCAGTCGGGCGACGGCGCCCGGCGACCAGGCATTCTCCGGGGTTTCAGACGCCATCAAGCCACTCCATCGAAAGATGTGGGCTCAAACGAAAAGCCGGCCCACCGCGGTAGCAGTGAACCGGCATCGCATGTTCCTGTTCCCGAAGCCGGGTAAGTTTTCTCTAGAGCGGTGAACGCTTGGCGGACACTTGGGTCGGCGTGGCGTTGCGGGCCTTGGCCTCCGCGCGGCGGGCATGCAGCACCGGCTCGGTGTAGCCGTTCGGCTGCTCGCGTCCCTTGAAGACGAGGTCGCAGGCGGCCTGGAAGGCGACGCTGCCCTCGAAATCCTCCGCCATCGGCCGGTAGAGCGGGTCGCCCTCGTTCTGCCGGTCCACCACCGCCGCCATGCGCTTCATGGTCTCCATCATCTGATCGTGGCTGGCGACCTTGTGGTGCAGCCAGTTGGCGATGTGTTGGCTGGAGATGCGGAGCGTGGCGCGGTCCTCCATCAGACCGACATCGTGGATGTCAGGCACCTTGGAGCAGCCGACGCCCTGATCGACCCAGCGCACGACATAGCCGAGAATGCCCTGCGCGTTGTTGTCGAGCTCCTGCTGGATCGCGTCTGCCGGCCAGTTCGGCCTGGTCGCGACCGGGATGGTCAGGATCGCGTCGATATCGGCGCGCTTGCGGCTCTTGAGCTCGGCCTGCCGCGCGGCGACATCCACCTTGTGATAGTGGATCGCGTGCAGCGTCGCGGCGGTCGGCGACGGCACCCAGGCGGTGTTCGCGCCGGCCATCGGATGGCCGATCTTGGCCTCCAGCATGTCGGCCATCCGGTCCGGCATCGCCCACATTCCCTTGCCGATCTGCGCATGGCCCTGCAACCCGCATTCCAGGCCGACATCGACGTTCTGGTTCTCGTAGGCGCCGATCCAGGCGGCGGCGCGCATGTCGCCCTTGCGGATCATCGGCCCGGCCTCCATCGAGGTATGGATCTCGTCGCCGGTGCGGTCGAGAAAGCCCGTATTGATGAAGACCACCCGGTCCCTCGCGGCGCGGATCGATTCCTTGAGGTTCAGCGTCGTGCGCCGCTCCTCGTCCATGATGCCGATCTTCAGCGTGTTGCGGGCAAGGCCCAGCGCGTCCTCGATCCGGTCGAAGAGATCGTTGGCGAAAGCCACCTCCTCCGGCCCGTGCATCTTGGGCTTGACGATATAGACGGAGCCGGCGCGGCTGTTCAGATGCCGCCCTTCCGGCCCGATATCGTGCAGCGCGATCGCGGCGCTGATCATGCCGTCCATCAGCCCTTCGAACACCGGCGCGCCCTCGCCGTCGAGGATCGCGTCGATGGTCATGAGGTGACCGACATTGCGTACAAGCATGGTACTGCGGCCGGGCACGGTGACCTCGCCCCCATCCGGCGCGGTATAGGTGCGGTCGGGATTCAGCTCGCGCCGAACGGTGCGGCCGCCCTTGTCGAAGGTCTCGATCAGGTCGCCCTTCATCAGGCCCAGCCAGTTGCGATAGGCGAGGACCTTGTCCTCGGCATCGACGCAGGCGACGGAATCCTCGAAGTCCATGATCGTGGTCACGGCCGATTCCAGTACGAGATCGGAAACGCCGGCCGGATCGTCGCGGCCGATCTGGCTTTCCCGGTCGATGCGGATTTCCGCGTGGAGGCCGTTGTGGCGGATCAGGATCGCCTCGGGAGCTTCCGCCGGGCCGCGATAACCGGCGAAGACGCCCTCGTTCGCCAGGCCCGTCTCGCCGTCGCCCTTCAGCGAAACCGCGAGCTTGCCGTTCTTCACGGCATAGCCCGTCGCATCGCCGTGGTGCCCCTTGGCCAGCCGGGCCGCTTCGTCGAGGAAGTCGCGCGCGAAGGTGATCACCCGCTCGCCGCGGGCCTTGTTGTAGCCCTTGCCGCGCGCCGCCTCGCCCTCCTCGGGGATGGCGTCGGTGCCGTAGAGCGCGTCATAGAGGCTGCCCCAGCGGGCGTTCGCCGCGTTCAGCGCGTAGCGGGCATTGGTGATCGGCACCACGAGCTGCGGGCCGGCAATCGTGTTGATTTCCGCATCCACGCCGGACGTCGAGATGCTGAACTCGCCGCCTTCCGGCACGAGGTAGCCGATAGAGGTCAGGAACGCCTTGTAGGCGTCGATGTCGGAAACCTTGTCGCGGTTGTCGCGATACCAGCGGTCGAGCTGTGCCTGGAACTCGTCGCGCTTCTTCAGGAGATCGCGGTTGCGGCCGGTGAAGTCGCGGACGATCCCGCCCATCGCGTTCCAGAATGCGTCCGGCTCGATGCCGGTGCCCGGCAGCGCTTCGCCATTGACGAAATCGTAGAGCTCCTCGGCCACCTGCAGCCCGCCTGCATTCACCCGCTCGGTCATCTCACGCTCCCGCTCTCATCGTCGTCATGGATCCTTGCCTTGCTGATAGAGCAGATGCCGCCGGGAGGCAAAGATCCGCTGCGTCGCTCCCCCATGCGACGGAACGACCCTTCGCAGGCCGCGTTTCAGATGGCGAAGAGGAGAGGACTCGCAAGATGAGCAATCTGAACACGGCAGTCGGAACTCCGGGCGGAGCGAAACCAGGCTGGCAGGCCTCTGGCCTTGCCGCGGCTCCCGGCGAAGACGTGACCCCGACGGGCATTCCCGAGCCGGCCCCGGATGTCACCGAGGGTGACGGCGGGATCGACATCCAGCCGGGAACGCAGACCCCCGGCAAGTCCTGGCATTCCGAAGATCACGAGCCCGGCCAGTCGGAAGGCAATCTCGACAAGAGCCTGGAAGACAGCTTCCCGGCCAGCGACGTTCCCGCCGCGGTCCAGCCGCCCAAGGAAGCGCCGGACAAGTCGAAGTTCAATTACTGATTTGCAAAAGGCATTCCCAAAGGGCCGGCGCTTCGCCGGCCCTTTTCATCAGAAGAGGCTGCCCTGCCTGGAGCCCGGCACGGGCACCCGGGCTTTCGTCGGCTTCGGAAGCTTCTGCGCACGCGGCTTCGGGGAAGCGGACAGAGCCGGAGGCTCGGAGCTTTCCCCGGTGATCGAGGCCGCGACCGCGCCGTCGGCGAAGCGGATGGCGATGCTGTCACCGAGCCGCAAATCTGCCGCCGAGCCGATCCGGCCCCCATCGGCGTCGGTCACCAGCGCGAAGCCCCGCGCCAGCATCGCCTCTTCGGAGAAGAGCTGGCCGTAGGATTGCAGCAGCCGCGACGCCTGCTCGAAGCGTTCGCGCTGCCGGCGCACGATGCGGCCGACGCAGCCGATCTGCAGCCGCGCACCCGTCCGGTCGAGATCCCGCCGTTCCTGCCGCAGCCGCGCCGCATGGGCCGCCACAAGCCGGCGATGGACGGCCTCCACCCGCTCCCGGCCCTGCGCGGCGGAACGGGTGAGGAGCATCGGCGACAATCGCGCCGTCACCGCGTCGGCGCTTCGGCGCTTCAAAGCGACTTCCGAGCCGAGCGCCCGACCGAGGCGGCTGCCGACATGATCGAGCCGCTGCCGGGGCATGGCCAGAAGGCCGGAGAGCGACGGCATCGCGCGCGACAGCGCCAAGAGCTCCCGGCGGCGAGCTTCCATGCAGCGCCAGAACACGGCCTCGTGGCGGGAGGCGAGATCGCCGGTAACCGCCAGCAGCTCGGAGCGAACAGGCACGGCCTTTTCAGCGGCACCGGTCGGCGTCGGAGCGCGAAGATCGGCGGCGAAATCGATCAGCGTCCAGTCCGTCTCGTGACCGACGGCGGCGATGGTGGGGATCCGGCTCTCCGCCACGGCGCGGATCGCGACTTCCTCGTTGAAGGCCCAGAGATCCTCGATGGAGCCGCCGCCCCGCGCGACGATCAGGAGATCCGGCCGGGGAAGCGCCCCGGAGCCGTCGATGGCGTTGAAGCCGCGCACGGCATTGGCGACTTCGTCCGCCGCGCCCTCGCCCTGCACCCGCACCGGCCAGACGAGCACGCGGCTCGGGAAACGGTCGCGCAGCCGATGCAGGATATCGCGGATCACGGCGCCCGTCGGGGACGTGACCACGCCGATCACGGACGGCAGGTAGGGGATCGGCCGCTTGCGGCTCTCGTCGAAGAGACCCTCGGCCTGCAGCTTGCGCCGGCGCTCTTCCAGCAGCGCCATCAGCGCGCCCTCGCCCGCCGGCTCCAGGCTTTCGATGACGATCTGGTACTTTGAGCGGCCGGGGAAGGTCGTGAGCTTGCCGACGGCGATCACTTCCAGGCCTTCCTGCGGCTTGAAGCGCAGGCGGGTAAAGGTCGTCTTCCAGACCACCGCGTCGATGCAGGCCTTGTCGTCCTTCAGCGTGAAGTAAGCGTGGCCCGAGCCGACCGTGCCGCGAAAGCCGGAAATTTCGCCGCGCACGCGGACGTGCTCGAAATTCTCCTCCACCGTCCGCTTCAGCGCGAAGGAGAGTTCCGAGACCGTGAATTCGGCGACGTTGGTGGCAGGCGCGACTTGCTGGCTCATGCGTGCAGTCTTGACGCCCGCGCGTTCCCCGTTCAAGTCCACGATCGAGACAAACTCTCTGAACCGCACCGGATGAGAATCGACTTCCGCAGCCAACGCCTCTTTCTTGACCAGCCGCTTGCCCCGGGCGCGGCGATCACGCTGGACAAGGCGCAGGCGAACTATCTGCTGAACGTGCTCCGCATGGCGGAGGGCGACCGCTTCCTCGCCTTCAACGGACGCGACGGCGAATGGCGGATGCGCATCGCGGAAACCGGCAAGCGGACCTGCGGCCTCGTCGCGGAAGAGCGGATGAGGCCGCAGCCCCCGCCGGGCGACCTGCATTACCTCTTTGCGCCGCTGAAGCACGCCCGTCTGGACTACATGGTGCAGAAGGCGGTGGAGATGGGCGCCAGCGCCCTTCGTCCGGTGCTGACGCAGCATACCCAGGTGAACCGCATCAATTCCGAACGCATGCGGGCCAATGCGATGGAAGCGGCGGAGCAATGCGGCGTGCTGGCGCTGCCGACCATCGAGGAAACCGTCGCGCTGGAAGCGGCGCTCGATGATTGGGACCCCGCCCGCCGACTTGTCTTCTGCGACGAGGATGCGGAAATCGTGGACCCCGTCGAAGCGCTTCGCGCCGTGCCGCGGGGTCCGGTGGCCCTCTTGATCGGGCCGGAGGGCGGTTTTTCCGAACAGGAGCGCCGGATGCTCTTGTCTAAACCCTTTGTTGTCGCCATTTCGCTCGGTCCGCGCATCCTGCGCGCCGATACCGCCGCCGTGGCCGCCCTGGCCATTGTGCAGGCGGTTCTCGGCGACTGGCGCGACGGACTTTACCCGGCCGCGTCCTCTTGATTAAGGTCGCCGGCCTCGCAAGGAGTTTCCATGGCGCGTGACACCGCCGATCACACTTTGATCGAAAATCGCGACCAGCTCGCCGCCTATCTGGAATCCGGATCCAAACCCGAAGCCGAATGGCGCATCGGGACCGAGCACGAAAAGATCGTCTTCTATCGCGACGGCAACCGCCCCGTTCCCTATGAGGGAACGGCGGGCATTCGCGCGCTGCTGGAAGGAATGCAGGCGCTGACCGGCTGGGAGCCGATCCACGACGAGGGCGCGATCATCGGCCTCGCCGATGCCGCCGGCGGTGGCGCGATCTCGCTGGAGCCCGGCGGCCAGTTCGAGCTTTCCGGCGCGCCGCTCTCCTCCCTGCACCAGACGCGGGACGAGCTGGCCGGGCACCTGGCGCAAGTGAAGCAGGTCGCCGAGCCGCTGGGCATCGACTTCCTGGCGCTCGGGTTCAGCCCGAAATGGACGCGGGCGGAAACGCCGGTCATGCCGAAATCGCGCTACCGCATCATGACCAACCACATGCCGCGCGTCGGCTCCCTCGGTCTCGACATGATGTACCGCACCTGCACGGTGCAGGTGAATCTCGACTTCAAGAGCGAGGCGGACATGCGCGACAAGCTTCGCGCCAGCCTCGCGCTCCAGCCGATCGCAACCGCCCTCTTCGCCAATTCCCCCTTCACCGACGGCCGGCCGAATGGCTTCCAGACGTTTCGCGGCGAGATCTGGAAGGATACGGACACGGCGCGGACGGGCGGTCTGCTCTGCGCGTTCGGCGACGATTTCGGTTTCGAGCGCTACACGGACTGGGCGCTCGACGTACCGATGTATTTCGTCGTCCGCGACGGCCGCTACCACGACATGACGTCGGTCACGTTCCGCCAGTTCCTGGAAGGGGGCGCTCCGGATACGCTTCGGGACAAGACGCCCACCATGGGCGACTGGAAGAACCACCTCTCCACGCTTTTCCCCGACGTGCGGCTGAAGACCTTTCTTGAGATGAGAGGCGCCGATTGTGGCTCGCCGGAGATGATCGTGGCGCTTTCCGCCCTCTGGGTCGGCCTGCTCTACGACTGCGCGGCGCTGGATGGCGCGTTGCAGCTCGTCTCCGGCTGGAGCGCGGAGGACCGGCTCCTGCTCCGCAACGATGTGCCGAAGGCGGCACTTGCCCTGCCATTCCGCGGCGGTGCCGTTCGCGATGTGGCCCGCGAGATGGTGGAACTCGCCAAGGGCGGCCTCCAGCGCCGCGCCGTCGTTGCGAACGGCGAGGACGAGACCACCTTCCTCGCGCCGCTGGAGGAAATCCTGTCCTCCGACCGGACCGATTCAGACCGCCTGCTGGGCCGTTTTTCCGGCGCGTGGGGCGGCTCCATAGAGCCGGTCTTCACGGAAAACACCTACTGAAACGGAATAAGCCCGAGGCGATCGCTCGCCTCGGGTGCTGCCTGTTTTTCAGGCCGCCAAGGGATGGACGATCCTGCGGATCGCCAGGGCCTGCGGATCGCCAGGCGAGTTGGGCACTGGACGATCCTGCGGATCGCCAGGCGAGTTGGGCACTGGACGATCCTGCGGATCGCCAGGGGCGGGACGGCTTCAGGCCGCCAGGGGCAAGCTGACCTGGCTCAGGCTAGCCAGGATATGCTCTTCCAGACCTTCGGCGAGGCGGCTCTCGGCCTTGGCCGAGCGAAGCACCGCGATTTCGCAGCGCGGCAGCCCGGGGAAACCCTCCTCGACACCCAGCACGCGCATGCCCGGCTGCACGGCCGAGAGCGGCAGCACCGAGATCGCCAGACCGGCCAGCACCGCGGCGCTGACGGCGCTTGCATTCGAGCTGGAAAACGCGACGCGATTTTCGCGACCGACGAATTCCAGCGAACGAAGGGCCGTACGCCGCCAATCGCAATAGGTGCTGCCGAGGGCCAGCGGCAACAGTTGCTCCTCGTGCACGTTGTGCCGCTCCGAGGTTACCCAGACCAGCTGCTCGCGCCGCGCCACGACGGGCGATAGCCTCGATGCCGCGTGGCAGCTCGTGATGATGGCGATGTCGAGTTCGTCATTGTTTATCGCTTCCAGCAGCGACTCCGTCGGCAGGCAGACGACCGACATTTCCGCCAACGGATGGTGGGCCGCGAACCGCCCCAGAATTTCCGGCAGGAAGGTGGCGTAGTCGTCAGGCGTGCCCAGCCGGATCGTGCCGGCCTGTTCGGCCGTATCGAAGGCGGCGAGCGTTTCCGCCTGCAGGCGCAGCAACCGGCGCGCATAGGGGAGCAGCCGCTCGCCTTCGGCGGAGAGCCGGCTCGCGCGGCCGTCCCGCTGGAAGAGCGGCTTGCCGATACGCTCCTCAAGCTTCCGCATCTGCATCGAAACGGCCGACTGGGTCTTCGCCACGACCTCGGCGGCACGCGTGAAGCTCCCGCCTTCGGCGATGGCGATAAACGTTCTCAGCTGGTCGGGATCAAGGGGGAGCATGGCTCCAATTCCATCAAGAAGATTGATACGTCCCATCATAAACATTCGTTGGACGCATAGGTCAAGGAGGAGCATCCCGGTGCTGCGCACGAAACGCGCCAGGATGAGGAAAGGACACGACAATGTTGCGGTTCATGGTTGCACGGGCAGAGAAGCATTCGGGTTTGCCGAAGGTGCTGCGTCCGATCGCCGCCATCTGGTTCATGGGTGCTCGAATTGCCAAACGCGCCAGAAACCGCCGAGCCGTAGCCCGTCTGGCCACGTGGGACGCCCACACGTTGAAAGATATCGGCCTGACGCCGTCCGACGTACATCTGGCGCTGGCCGTACCACTGCATGAAGATCCGTCCACGCGGCTGATGTTCTGGTCGCTGGAGCGTCGCTCCGCGCGCATGGCGAACTATCGGGACATGGAGGCTCGCGCCCGCAAGTCGCGGGTTCGCCTGGACGCCCCGGCCAGCCGCGCGCCGAAGAACGAGAACGACCTGATCGCGTAAACGCCGGTAGCGATCGGCCCCACGAGAAAGCCCCGGAGAACCCTCCGGGGCTTTGTTCGTTTCGAGCAGGCCATTACTCGGAAAGCACCCGCGTTGCCGGGAAAGTGACGGCGACGACCGTCCCCTCGCCCCGCGTGCTCTTGATGGAGAAGGCGGCGCGGTTTGCCTCCACCAGCGCCTTGGTGAGCGGCAGGCCCAGCCCGGTGCCGGTCCGCTCGCGAAGGGCGGAGGTGTTGACCTGCCGGAACGGCTCCATGGCGCGGACCAGATCTTCCTCGTTCATGCCCTCGCCGGTGTCGCGCACCCGCAGGATCGCCTCGCCTTTTTCCGCCAGCGAGGTGGATACGATGACCTGTCCGCCGGGACCGGTGAACTTCACGGAGTTGGACAGGAGGTTCAGCACGATCTGGCGCAGCGTCCGCTGGTCGGCGACGAGCGCCGGCACGTCGCGCGACAGGCTGGAGCGCAGGATCACATGCGCCCGGTTCGCCTGCGGCTGCATCAGCGCCATGCATTCGCGCACGAGATCGTTCAGCGACACGGCCGCGAAATGCAGGTCGAGCTTGCCGGCCTCGATCTTGGAAATATCGAGAAGGTCGTTGACGAGGCTGACCACATGCTCGCCGGAAGTGCGGATGTCGCGGAGATATTCGCGGTACCGCTCGTTCTCGACGGGGCCGAAGCGCTCCTCGATCATCACCTCGGCAAAGCCGATGATGGCATTCAGCGGCGTGCGGATCTCGTGGCTGACGCGGGCGAGGAAGTCGGACTTCTGGCTGGACGCCGTCTCGGCATTCCGGCGCGCCGCGACGAGGTCGGCTTCCGTCCGCTTCCACGGCGTGATGTCGCGCAGCACCGCGCAGAAGCGGCCGCCATGCTCGTCGCCGATGCGGCCCATCGTCATGAAGAGCGGAATGGTCGCGCTGCCCACGCGGCCCTCTACTTCGCGGCCTTCGTTGATCAGGCTGGCGACGCCGTTGTCGCGAAGACCGTTCAGGTAATCGAGCGCCGACTGGAAACTCTTGGCCGTGAGCAGTTCGCGAAGGGTCTCGCCCTCCACGTCCGACGAGTCGATGCCGAACAGCGCCTCGGCGCTGGCATTCAGGCTCTCGATCCGGCCTTCGCGATCGAGGATGACCACGCCGTCGGTCGCCGTGTCCAGAATGGCCGTGAGTTCCTGGACCCGCTGCTGCGTGCCGCGGTCGAACGCGACCGGCGCGACAGTCGGCACCATTCGCTCAGCCCGGGGCTCGGCCGGGGGCTCAGCCAACGACTCAGGCCGGGGCTCCGGCTGCTCGTCCTCCGCCGAAAGCGCCTCCATCCGGGCCGGGCTTTCCGGCGTTTCATGGGGCGCGATATCCGGAATTTCCGGACCGGGGGCCGGCTCGCTCGGTATCTCCGGCTGCGGCTCGGACGGCTCGTCTGGAATCTCGGGCTGCGGCGTCGGGTTCGTCGGCTCTTCCGGCTGCGGCTCCGGTGTTTCCGGGGGCTGCGGTTCGCGGACGGGTTCGGAGGCCAAAGGCGACGCTTCCGCCCGGGTTTCTTCGACTGGCTGGCTGGCGGGCTCCGCCGCGGCCAGTTCCGCTGCCGCCTCGCTGGCCTGGGCAGCCCGGCGCAGCGGCTCCTCGATACGATCCCGAAGAGCGAGCGCGATCTCCTCGAAGGCGACGCGCTCCTGCGGCGAGAGGCGCGCGAAATCCGGCAGCAGCTCAAGGTCGGCGCGGATCGGGATCACGTTGCCGGGCGTGGCGAGCGGCGCTTCCTCATAAGGCGGAATCTGCTCGACGGGCGCGGACGGTTCGCCATCCTCGCGGCCGAAACGGGCGTCGAAGGCGTCCGGCATCAGGGCTTCCGCCGGCTTCAGCACGCCGAAGCCGCGATAGCCCTGAAAACTCTGGTCCAGCCCGAAGACCGGCAGGGCCGTCAGTTCCACGGGGATGCGCACCGCGGTCTCTTCCACCGGCCACCATGCGGTGAGCCCGCTCCAGGTATCGTGCCGCCCCATCATGTTGCCGATCCGCTGGCTGGGATCGAGACGCAGGCGGGAGGCGGCCTCGCCCCAGCGCTCGCCAACCACATCGGCGTTGCGACCGACAAGCTGTTTCAGGCCCGGCGAGACGAAGAGGAAGCGCCCGTCCGGATCGGTCTGCCAGAGAAAACGGACAGGACCGCGCGGCAGGCTCGACGGGCGGGCGGACTGCCCTGACGGGGAAGTCTCTGCCGGGCGCGCCGGGCCGCCCTGCTCGGAACGAGGCTCTGACCATGACTCCGGTCGGCTTTCGCCGATGGAGGTGACACGCGCAACGCCGCGCCCGCGTTCCGAGCGGATCCGGGCCTCAGTCTCGTCGCGGAACGAGACGACCAGCGGCATCTCGGGATCTCGGGCCGCCTCGCCGGTCTCTTCGGCCTGCGCGGGGATCTCTTGCGCCGAACCGTCCCGCTCCTCGACCTCGGCGATTGCCGTCACTTCGGGCTCGTCGATCTCCAGCTCGGTCGCGATTTCCGGTTGCCCGGCCACTGTCTCGCCAAGGGCCTCAGCGGCATTCATCGGATCGGAGGGAAGGGGGGGCGCCAGGGCCACGGCCTCGGGCGCGGCCGGCTCTTCCGCAACGGCGACCGATGCCTGCGGCGGGACGACGGCGGCAACGAGCGGAGCCGGCTCGATCACTTCGGCCACTTCGGCCACTTCGGACCGGGGACGGAGCGCCAGGTAAAGCGTCCGGCCGGATGCCTCGATCCGGGTTGCGCTCGGGGAGAAGGCCAGTGCCGTTCCAGATCCGGCGCCGCCTTCGCCATCCGAAGCGAGGAGGCGCTGGCTCGCGTCGAACAGCGAGGCGATGCTGTCGCGATCCGACAGGAAGCGGCTGATGGCGATTTCGCTGGCGCCGGAGCGGAGCGGAGCCATCGTCGCCACAGCGAGAAGTCCGCGCTCGCCGGAACCGGTGCGCACGCGGCGGCATTGCGCGGGGATCGTCAGCGAGCGGAGGCCCGACATGAGGCGAAGCCTTGCCATGGTGCTGCCGCCCTCGGGGGCCGCGCGCCAGACGGTTTCCAGATCGCGACGAAGCGGATGATCGGATGCCCAGTGACGAAGGGCGAGCGCGGCGAAAGCCTCGTGACCGAGCTGCTCTCCGCCCGCCATGTTCGACCACTCCACGCGGCTGCCGTCGCGCGACCACACCCAGGCCGGACGGGCGTCCATAAGCAGGGCGCCGACCTCGGGCAATGCGCTGAAAGCCAGGAAGGAATTCCGCCAGTGCGTCATCTGCCAACCGTTCTCACGCCGATACGCCACCCTAACATAATGGTAAATGAAAGGTTATTGGTGCAGGTATCTGCATGCACTGAGTCGAGCGATGTCTCCGCATCCTTTTCCGCTGAATGGTTAACGCGGATTCGCTTCCCCGAGGGCAAGTCTGCGGTTCGATGCCATTGAAATATGGCTGATTCGCGCTCATGTAGCGACCCGACCGATGAGGTACGATATCGGCGCAGGAGCCGTAAAGCCGGCGGAGGGCACTATCCCCGGACAGGCTGCTCCGGGTTGGTCGATCCCCGCGGCGCGCGGCGCTCCAGGCCCCTTGCCTTGCTATCCAATGTGGCGCAAAAGCGGGCCATGTACTCCGCGACCACACATGGCATCCGGGTGACCGTCGAGCCTCAATACATGGAAGACGAGTCCGATCCCGTCGAGGCACGATTTTTCTGGGCCTACACCGTGGAGATCGAGAACGGCTCGACCGGTCCCGTCCAGATCATCGCCCGCGACTGGACCATCACGGACCAGACAGGCGCGGTGGAATCGGTCAAGGGCCTCGGCGTCGTCGGCGAGCAGCCGGTCATCGAGCCCGGCTCGTCCTTCAGCTATACGAGCGGCTGCCCGCTGAAGACGCCCTCCGGCTTCATGGTCGGCACATACCAGGCGGTCGGTTCGGAAGGCGAGGTCTTCACCATCGAGATCCCGGCCTTCTCCCTCGACCTGCCGGATACCCGCCGCGTCCTGCACTGAGCGCCGGGCCAAGGGCTTCCCGCCGCCTCAGGAGCCGAATGTCGGTACCTGAAGCGTAAGGAGCCGGGATCGTCACGAGCCGGAGGCCGGCTCCGGGATCGTCGCCGGGAACTCGTCGCGCTCGAAGCGGTATTCCGTGCCGCAGAATTCGCACCGCACCTTGATGTCGCCCTCGGCGGCAGCCCCGTCGAGCTCCTCCGGCCCGAGTTGCAGCAGCACGCGCGAAATGCGCTCGCGCGAGCAGGAGCAGCGCTCTTCCAGATAAATCGGTTCGAAGACGCGCACGCCGCTCTCATGGAAGAGGCGGTAGAGCAGCGTTTCCGCCGAAACCTCGGGATCCGTGAGCTCGTGATCCTCGACCGTGTCCACCAGCGCCGAGGCTTCCACCCAGGCGTCGTCGTCGGGATGCTCGTGCATCGGCTCCGCCGTCTCCGGCACGTCGCCGCCCGGCAGGTCGCGCCGTCGCAGGCGATCTTCCGAATAAGGCAGGAACTGCGCGATGATGCCGCCGGCGCGCCAGCTGTGGCGAGGCGCGCCTTCCTCGTCGCGGTCGAACATTTCGGCCACGGCGATGCGGATGCGCGTCGGGATCTGCTCGGACTGACGGAAGTAGGTATGAGCCGCCTCTTCCAGCGTTTCCGATTGCAGCGGCACGAAGCCCTGGTAGCGCTGCGAGCTGTGGCCCTGCTCCACCGTCATGGCGAGCGTGCCCTGCCCGAGGAGAGAGACGGCATCGGCCTTGCCGTCCGCCACCGCCGCCGAGACCGCTTCCGCGTCGAAGGAAGCGGTGGCGCGAATCTGGCCGGGCATGCGGATATCGACCACGATCATGGAGACCGGGCCGTCCGTCTGGGTCTGCAGGATGAAGCGGCCGAAATCCTTGAGCGAGGTGGAAATCAGCGACGCGAGAACCGCCGCCTCGGCCATCAGCTTCTTCACCGGAAGCGGAAAGTCGTGACGGTTGAGGATCGTGTCGATCGACGCGCCAAGCGTCACGGTGCGACCGCGCACCTCCAGCTTGTCGACCTGAAAGGGCAGCGCGCGATCGTCGCTTCCCCTCACCTCGGATTGTTCGTGACCGTGATCTTCCGCGTGTTCGTGCTCGTTCTCGTCTCTCGGCCCGTGTTCGGCTTCCGACATCAATCCGCTGCTCCAAGACACCAGGCGAGAACGCCCTTTTGCGCGTGCAACCGGTTCTCGGCCTCGTCGAAGACCACCGATTGCGGCCCGTCCATCACGTCCGCCGTCACTTCCTCGCCCCGATGGGCGGGAAGGCAATGCATGAAGATCGCCTCGGGTTTCGCCCGCGACATAAGGCGCGCATTCACCTGGTAGGGCATCAGGAGGTTGTGGCGGCGCTCCGCCTCCTCGTCGCCCATGGAAACCCAGGTGTCCGTCACGATCGCGTCGGCTCCCTCTGCGGCTTCTTCCGCATCCTGGCCGAAGCGGATATCGGCTCCGCTTTCCGCCGCCCAGCGCGTCAGCCGCTCCGAGGGGGCGAGCTCCGGCGGCGTCGCCACGTCGAGCCGGAAGCCGAAACGGTCGGCCGCATGGACCCACGAAGCCAGCACGTTGTTGCTGTCGCCGGTCCAGACGATCTTGCGACCCTTGATCGGCCCGCGATGCTCCTCGAAGGTCATGACGTCGGCCATGATCTGGCAGGGATGAGACAGCTTGGTGAGGCCGTTGATCACCGGCACGGTGGCGTTTTCCGCCAGTTCCGTCAGCGCGTCATGGTCGAGGATGCGGATCATGATCGCATCGACATAGCGCGACAGAACGCGGGCCGTGTCGGCGATCGTCTCGCCGCGGCCGAGCTGCATTTCCTCGCCGGTCAACATCAGCGTCTCGCCGCCGAGTTGCCGCATGCCGACATCGAAGGACACGCGGGTACGCGTGGAGGGGCGCTCGAAGACCATGGCCAGCACGCGGCCGGCCAGCGGGCGCGCATGCCCGTCGGCCATGCCGCTCTTGATGCGCTTGCCGGTGTCCAGAATGGTGCGGAGGGTTTCCGGCGAATGGTCCGTCAGGTCCAGAAAGTGACGAAGCTCTGTCATGGAATGTCTTTCGCGTCTCAGGCGGCGCTCTGCCGGGCAGGCACCCGGGCCAGAGCGCGCTCCAGCCGGTTCACCGCCTCGTCGACATCGGCGGCCTCGATCGTCAGCGGCGGCAGGAAACGGATGACGTTGTCACCGGCGCCGACCAGCAGCAATTGCTCCTCGCGCGCGGCGGCAACGATGTCCGTGTTCGGGACGCGGCATTGCAGCCCGAGCATCAGCCCCTCGCCGCGAATGCCTTCCAGCTGGCCGGCATGGGTGTCCACCAGGGCCGCGAGCTTCTGCTTCAGGTAAAGCCCGGTCTGGCGGACATGCTCCAGGAACCCTTCGCCCAGCACCACGTCGAGCACCGCGTTGCCCACCGCCATGGCGAGTGGATTGCCGCCGAAGGTCGTGCCGTGCGTGCCCGGCGTCATCGCGCTGGCCGCTTCCGCCGTGGCGAGGCAGGCGCCCAGCGGGAAACCGCCGCCGATGCCCTTGGCGACCGCCATGATGTCCGGCTCCACATTCGCCCATTCATAGGCGAAGAGTTTGCCGGTGTGGCCGATGCCGCACTGGATCTCATCGAAGATCAGCAGCATGCCGTGCTTGTCGCAGAGGGCGCGGAGATAGCGCAGTTCCTCGGGCGGCACGGGGCGCACGCCGCCCTCGCCCTGGATCGGCTCGATCATAATCGCCGCCGTTTCCGGCCCGATCAGCGCCTCCAGCGCCTCGCGGTCGCCGACCGCCACCTGGTCGAAGCCTTCTGCCTTGGGCCCGAAGCCCTCCAGGTACTTGGCCTGGCCGCCGGCGGCCAGCGTCGCCAGCGTGCGCCCGTGGAAGGCGCCCTCGAAGGTGACGATGCGGAAGCGCTCCGGCTGGCCCTCGGCGAAATGGTAGCGCCGCGCGGTCTTGATCGCGGCCTCGACCGCCTCCGCCCCGGAATTGCCGAAGAACACCTTGTCGGCGAAGCTCGCCGCCACCAGCCGGGAGGCGAGTTCCGCCTGGCCGGGGATCTCGAACACGTTGGAGACGTGCCAGAGCTTTTCCGCCTGCGCCTTCAGCGCTTTCACCAGATGCGGATGGGCGTGGCCCAGCACATTGACGGCAATGCCGCCCATGAAATCGAGGTATCGCTTCCCGTCGTCAGAAATCAGCCACGCCCCCTCACCTCGCTCGAAGGCGACCGGAGCCCGAGCAAAGGTTGAAAAGAGCGCAGCATCCTTGTCCGACATCTTGAAGACACCCGAGATCTGTCTGAAAATAAAAAGCCGCCCGAAGGCGGCAGCCGATACTTGGCGACGCTATCACGCCCCCCCGTCCCCCGGCAATTGCCGTGGCGGGAAAAGGCGGGTGTGGCATTCCCGACTCACAATCGACTCAATGAAGTGGATAGTTGCCGAAAAGCGCGGACGGACTCTTGTGGGCGAGTCCACGCACCAGTAGTTTCAAACCCGTTAAAGCACGAAATGTCGTGTGGCGGGTCTGAATCCCAACAAGGTCTTGCGTGTAGCGCAACGGCGACAGCCTTGCGGACGCGGCCGGATTCTGCCCATGCGGCGGGAAGATTCAGCCTGAGGAGGCAACATGTCCTGGACCGACGAGCGTGTCGAGACTTTGAAGAAACTCTGGCAGGAAGGCCTCAGCGCCAGCCAGATCGCCGCCGAGCTCGGCAGCGTCACGCGTAATGCCGTTATCGGCAAGGTGCATCGGCTGGGCATGTCCGGACGCGGGCAGCCGGTCGCCAGCGCCAAGCGTCAGCGCCGCGCGGTTTCCCCGCAGCAGCAGCAGTCGGTCGAGCGCAAGATCGCCAAGCCTCCCGTCACGATCGGCAACCTGGCGCTGAAGCCGGAGATCGAGGTTCTTCCGGTCACGGAGACACAGGTCGTCGCCCGCTCTTCCGTCTCCGTGGTGCCGATTTCCAAGCGGCTGACCATCGAGAAGCTGACGGAGCGCACCTGCAAGTGGCCGATCGGCGACCCCAGCACCGAGGACTTCCATTTCTGTGGCTGCTCCAGCATCGAGGGCCTGCCCTATTGCGAGTACCATGCGGGCGTCGCGTATCAGGGCATCGACCTGCGCAAGCGCGTGAAGCGGTTTGCCCGCGGCTGAACGCTTGAGGTGATCACTGCGGCACCTTTCGAAACGAAAGAGGCGGGGTCGAACCCCGCCTTTTCCTTGTCTGCGGCCTCGTGAGGCCGGACGCCCGGCCGTCCTCAATCAGGCCCGCTCGAACTGCTCGTCGAAGGCATAGCCGGCGCCGCGCACCGTGCGGATCGGATCGCGCATCCGGCCCCGGTTGATGGACCGACGAAGGCGGCCGACATGGACGTCCACCGTGCGCTCGTCGACATAGACGTCGCGGCCCCAGACACCGTCCAGAAGCTGCTCGCGGGAAAAGACGCGGCCGGGGCTGCGCATCATGAACTCCAGGAGCCGGAATTCCGTCGGCCCGAGATGGATCTCGCGGCCGGCGCGGCGCACCCGGAAGGTTTCGCGATCGAGCTCGAGGTCGCCGGCCTTCAGGCTCTGCGACACGGTCTCCGGACGCGAGCGGCGCAGGATCGCCTTCAGGCGCGCCATGAGTTCCGGCACGGAGAAAGGCTTCACGACGTAATCGTCGGCGCCCGTGTCCAGGCCGCGAATGCGATCGCCTTCCTCGCCGCGCGCCGTCAGCATCAGGATCGGAACCCTGGCCATCTCGGGCCGGGAGCGTATCCGACGGCAAAGCTCGATGCCGGAAAGGCCGGGCAGCATCCAGTCCAGGATCAGCGCGTCCGGCTCGCGTTCGCGCAATCGAAGCTCCGCCTCGTCGCCGCGCGTGACGATCTCCATCTCGAAGCCTTCCGCCTCGAGATTGTAGCCGAGCAGCATGCCGAGGGTTTCTTCGTCCTCGACAACCATTACCAGCGGTTTTCTCATGGCTCGACCCGTCAGACGCGAGTGCTCGACGCGCGCTCTTCTTCGATCTGCTGGCCGGTCACCATGTAATGGACCGTCTCGGCGATGTTCGTCGCGTGGTCGCCGATGCGTTCGATGTTCTTGGCGCAGAACAGGAGATGGATGCAGCGGCTGATATTGCGCGGGTCTTCCATCATGTAGGTCAGGAGTTCGCGAAACAGCGAGGTGTAGACCGCGTCGATTTCGCTGTCGTTCTTCCAGACCTCGGCGGCGGCGGCGGTGTCGCGCAGCGCGTAGGCGTCGAGCACCTGCTTCATCTGCTGCAGGCCGAGCTGGGCGAGATGCTCCACGCCGACCATCAGCGTCTGCCGGAAGGCGGTGCTTTCCATGGCGATGGTGCGGCGGGCGATGTTCTTGCCGAGATCGGCCACGCGCTCCAGGTCCCCGGAGATGCGGATGGCGGCCATCGTCTCGCGGAGATCCTGCGCCACCGGCTGGCGCCGCGCGATCAGGAGCACGGCGCGCTCCTCGATGTCGCGCTGCATGGCGTCGACGATGCGATCCTTGGAAATGACCTCCTGCGCCATATCCGGGTCGGAATGGAGCAGCGCGGTGATGGCGTTGCCGAAGAGTTCCTCCGCATAGCCGCCCATCGCGCCGATGGCGCTGTTCAGCTCCTTGAGGTCCTCGTCGAAGGACGTGACGATATGCTGGGCCATGATGTCCCCCTCAGCCGAACCGGCCGGTGATGTAGTCTTGCGTCCGCTTGTCGGACGGCATCGTGAAGATCCGGCTGGTCTCGTCGAATTCCACGAGCTCGCCCAGATACATGAAGGCGGTGTACTGCGAGACGCGCGCCGCCTGCTGCATGTTGTGAGTGACGATGGCGATCGTGTAGTCGCTCTTCAGTTCGTCGATCAGCTCCTCGATGCGCGAGGTGGAAATCGGGTCGAGCGCCGATGCCGGCTCGTCGAGCAGCATCACTTCCGGCTCTACCGCGATGGTGCGGGCGATGCAGAGGCGCTGCTGCTGGCCGCCGGAAAGACTGAGGCCGCTGGAGTTGAGCTTGTCCTTCACCTCGCCCCAGAGCGCTGCCCGGGTCAGTGCCGCCTCGACCCGTCCGTCCAGCTCCGAACGGGAAACCTTTTCGTAGAGCCTGATGCCGAAGGCGATGTTGTCGTAGATCGACATCGGGAACGGTGTGGGCTTCTGGAAGACCATGCCGACCTTGGCGCGAAGCAGGTTCAGGTCCTGGCCGGGCGCAAGGATGTTCTCGCCGTCCAGCAGCACCTCCCCTTCCGCCCGCTGCTTCGGATACAGGTCGTACATGCGGTTCAGCACGCGCAGCAGCGTGGACTTGCCGCAGCCGGACGGCCCGATGAAGGCGGTCACCTTGCGATCGTATAGCGGCAGGCTGATGGACTTGAGCGCCAGCGTGTCGCCGTAGAAGAACTTGAGATCGCGGACGGCGACCTTCTGCTTCTGGCCCTGTCCGACCATTGGAGCGTTCATTGGGGGTTCCTCGACCTGACGAGAATGCGCGCGCCGATATTCAGGACCAGCACGGCGAAGGTGATGATGAGGGCGCCGGTCCAGGCAAGCTGCTGCCAGTCGGCGTAGGGGCTGAGCGCGAACTGGAAGATCACCGCAGGCAGGCTCGCCATGGGTTCGTTCAGGTTCGTGCTCCAGAACTGGTTGTTGAGCGCGGTGAAGAGCAACGGCGCGGTCTCGCCGCTGATGCGCGCCACCGCCAGCAGCACGCCGGTGACGATGCCGGCCTTCGCCGCCCGGTATGTGATGCTGCGCACGATGATGGAGCGCGGCAGACCGAGGGCCGCGGCCGCCTCGCGCATCTGGCCGGGCACCATCGACAGCATGTCTTCCGTGGTCCTCACGACCACCGGGATCACCAGCACGGCGAGCGAGACGGCGCCCGCCCACCCCGAGAAGTGGCCGAGCGGCGCCACCAGGATCTCGTAGATGAAGAGGCCGATCACGATGGACGGGGCGGAGAGCAGGATGTCGTTGACGAAGCGGACGACCTGCGACAGTCGGCTGAAGCGCCCGTATTCCGCCATGTAGGTGCCGGCCAGGATACCGATCGGCGCGCCGATGACGGTGCCCAGCACGGTCAGGATCAAGCTGCCCGCGATGGCGTTCAGGAGCCCGCCTTCTGAGCCGGGCGGCGGCGTGCTCTCGGTGAAGAGCGCCGGCGTCAGGCCGGGAAGGCCGTTCCACAGGAGCGTCGCCAGGATCAGCACCAGCCAGATGAGGCCGAAGCCGGTGGCGGCGAAGCAGAGCGCCACGGCGAAGCGGTTGCGGCGACGGCGGGCATTGTATCGCGACATGCTGATCGCCATGGCTCAGGCTCCCGCGCGGCGTTCCATGCGCATCAGCATGTAGCGAGCCAGCGCAAGGACGATGAAGGTGATGACGAAGAGGATCAGGCCGAGCGCGATCAGCGAGGAGGTGTAGAGATCCCCCACGGCCTCGTTGAATTCGTTGGCGATGGTCGCCGAGATCGTGGTGCCGGGCGCCAGGACGGATGCGGAAAGCCGGTGCGCGTTGCCGATCACGAAGGTGACGGCCATCGTCTCGCCCAGCGCGCGGCCGAGCCCCAGCATGATGCCGCCCGTGACGCCGACGCGGGTATAGGGCAGCACCACCTGGCGGGAGACCTCCCACGTCGTGCAACCGAGCCCGTAGGCGGCTTCCTTCAGGACCGGCGGCACGGAGGAGAACACGTCCCGCGTCACGGCGGTGATGAAGGGCAGCACCATGATCGCGAGGATCAGGCCGGCCGTGAAGACGCCGACGCCGAAGGGAGGCCCGGCAAACAGCAGGTTCAGGCCCGGAATGGGCGAAAACAGCGCGATCAGCCAGGGCTCCAGCGTGCGCTGCAGGAAGGGCGCCAGCACGAACAGGCCCCAGATGCCGTAGATGATGGAGGGAATGCCGGCGAGCAGCTCGATGGCGATGGCGATCGGCCGTCGCAGCCACATCGGACAGAGCTCGGTCAGGAAGATCGCGATGCCGATCGATACGGGCACGCCGATCAGCATGGCGATGGCGGAGGTGACGAGCGTGCCGACGATCGCGGCCAAGGCGCCGAACCGGTCCCCGACCGGGTTCCAGACCTCGGTGACGATGAAGTTCAGGCCGAAGGCATGGAGCGCCGGCAACGAACCCTGGACCAGCGAGACGATGACCCCGCTCAGGAGAGCCAGAACAAGGATTGCGGCCAGGAAGGTGAGGGAATGGAAGACCCGGTCACCGAGGCGGAAGCCCCGCAGCCGGATCGCCAGCCGTTCCTCCCTCGACACGGACCGGGCCCGCGGCATGGTTACGTCCGACAATGGAAACTCCACTTCTGCCCGAGGACGTTCGGCAATCCGTCCATGACGGCGCCGGGAAAGCTCCGGCCCGGCCCTTATAGGCGACATTCACGACAGTTTCGTTACGCCCTAAGCTCTTGCGAAGGCTCGATTTCTTCCATGAGCGTCACATCCGGGGCACGCGGCAGCGTGACATGGAAGGTCGTTCCTTCCCCCGGCGCGCTGTCCACCGTCAGGCGCCCTTCATGGCGGGTCAGGATATGCTTTACGATCGCGAGGCCGAGGCCGGTCCCCCGGGTCTGCCGGCTGGCCTGGGGATCCACGCGGTAGAACCTTTCGGTGAGGCGCGGGAGATGATCCGCCGCGATCCCCGCCCCCCAGTCGCGGACCGAGACGGTGCAGTTGCCCGGCGCCGCATCGGCCAGCGACACCAGGATGCGCTTGCCCGAGCTTCCGTATTTCAGCCCGTTTTCCATCAGGTTCTCGAAGACCTGCAGGAGCTCGTCGCGCTCGCCGAGAACGGCGACCGGCCCCTTGGGCAGATCGAATTCCAGCGCGACCTCCAGCCGTTCCGCCATGGGACCCAGCGCGTCGCCGACCTGTTTGAGCACGCCGATCACGTCCACCTTGTCCTTTGGCCGGCGATGCACCTTCATCTCCGCCCGGCTCAGCGACAGGAGATCGTCGATCAGCCGCCGCATCCGGCCCGCCTGCTCCAGCATGATGCGGAGGAAGCGGTCGGAGGCCGCGGGATCGTCGCGAGCCGGGCCGAGCAGCGTTTCGATGAAGCCGGTCAGGGAAGCCAGCGGTGTGCGCAGTTCATGGCTGGCATTGGCGATGAAGTCGGTGCGCATCCGGTCGATGGCGAGCCGTTCCGTCTGGTCCTCGAAGACGACGAGCACGAAACCCGCCTCGCTGCCCGGCAGGTTCAGCGGGCTGAAGGCGATCTCGTAGACCTTGGCCTGCCCCGCGCTGCGGATTTCGAGATCCACGCGGGCAGGCTTAGCCAGTTCGCGGAGCACCTCGCCGATGCGCGGCGCGCGGAATGTCAGGGCGAGCGGATCGCCGGCACGGGTCGCCGGGAATTCCGCCACGGCCCGGTCGTTGAGGTAGCGCACGGTGCCGCGAAGATCGAGCACCAGCGCCGACTGGCGCAGCGCGTTGACGGTGGCCTTGATCGAATTGTCCGGCCAGATCCCGTCATGGGTTTCGGCCGTCTCCAGCCGGGCGACTGCAGCCGTGTTCGACGAGAACAGGGCGGCGAGACAGATCAGGAGGAAGGAAACGAGGGCATAGGGCCAGGGCAGGCCCCAGGAGATGCAGGCGAGGCCCAGGGCGAGCGCCGCGACGAGCAGCACCGGAAGAGCACCGGCGAGAGCCGTCATCCCTCCGTTGCCACGCACTTTTCCCCTCCTCCCCGGCGCCCTACGCTCCACCATGCCACTGCGTCATGTCGACCCCCCGAAGCGCCCGGTCTGGCCCGCATTGGGTTTCCCAGCCGGGTTTCGCGCGTTCGGACAATCTATGACGGCACCATGACAGCCGGATGAAGCCTTGCTGATGGAACGGCGCTCCCGGACGAAAGCGCCGTTTCGATTGGTCCTCAGGCGTTGCTGAGCTTGCCGCGCTCTTCCAGAAAGGCGATCACCCGGTCGGCCAGCAGCTCCGGATCGACCTCTGCGGGCTTGAGATGCAGGTCCGGCTTTTCCGGCGCTTCGTAGGGCGAGTCGATGCCCGTGAAGTTGCGGATTTCGCCGGCATCGGCGCGGGCGTAGAGACCCTTGGGATCGCGCTGGCGGCAAACCTCGATCGGCGTATCGACGAAGATCTCCACGAACTCGCCTTCAGGCAGGAGTCCGCGCGCCATCTCGCGCTCGGACCTGAAGGGCGAGATGAACGAGACCAGCACGATCAGGCCGGCATCGGTCATCAGCCTCGCCGTTTCCGCGACGCGGCGGATGTTTTCCACGCGGTCCGCATCGGTGAAGCCGAGGTCGCGGTTCAGACCGTGCCGGACATTGTCGCCATCCAGGATGATCGTGTGCCGGCCACGCCCGAAGAGCTTGCGCTCCACGATGTTGGCGACGGTGGACTTGCCCGAGCCGGAAAGGCCGGTGAACCAGAGCACCGCCGGCTTCTGGTGCTTCAGGCCGGCGCGGGCGTCGCGATCGACGTCGAGCGCCTGCCAGTGGATGTTGGACGCACGGCGAAGCGCAAACGACAGCATCCCCGCACCGACGGTGGCATTGGTGAAGCGGTCGATCAGGATAAAGGCGCCGGTCTCGCGGTTCGACGCATAGGGATCGAAGGCGATCGGCTCGGATGCGGAGAGGTTGGCGAAGCCGATCTCATTCATCTCCAGCACCTTGGCGGCGCCGTGATCCAGCGTTTCCACGTCGAGCCGGTATTTCAGCTCGGTGATCTGGACCGGCACCGTCCTGGTGGAATTCTTCATCAGGTACTGGCGGCCCGGCAGCAGGTGCTCGGCATCGAACCAGATGAGGTTGGCGGCGAACTGGTCGCTGACCTCCGGGCGCGATCCCTTGGCGACGAGCACGTCGCCGCGGCTGATGTCGATCTCGTCGGCCAGCGTCAGCATCACGGACTGGCCGGCGAACGCCTCCTCGACCGGATGGTTGCCGATGGCAAGGCTCGCGACCGTGCTCGTGCGGCCCGAAGCCGCGACCACGATCTCGTCGCCCAGCTTCACGCGTCCGCCGGCGACGCTGCCCGCAAAACCGCGAAAGTTCTGGTTGGGGCGGCAGACCCACTGCACCGGAAGGCGGAAGGGACCGGAGGTCGCCGCGTTTTCCACGCCGATCGTTTCGAGATGCTCGATCAGCGTCGGCCCGGAGTACCAGGGCGATTTCGGGCTGCGGCTCGACACGTTGTCGCCGGCGCGCGCGGAAAGCGGGATGGCCGTGACGTCGGCGAAGCCGAGATCGCCCGCGAACTCCCGGAAATCGGCGACGATCTCGCGGAACGTGCTTTCCTCGAAGCCGACCAGGTCCATCTTGTTGACGGCGATCACGACATTGCGGATGCCGAGCAGCGAGACGATCACCGCGTGGCGGCGCGTCTGCGTCAGCAGGCCCTTGGACGCATCGACCAGCAGCACGGCGAGATCGGCGGTCGACGCGCCCGTCGCCATGTTGCGGGTGTACTGCACGTGGCCGGGCGTGTCGGCGACGATGAAGCGGCGTTTCGGCGTGGCGAAGAAGCGGTAGGCGACGTCGATGGTGATGCCCTGCTCGCGCTCGGCTTCCAGCCCGTCGACCAGCAATGCGAAGTCGATCTGGTCGCCGGCCGTGCCGTGCTTCTCGCTGTCGCGCGCGAGATCGGCGACCTGGTCTTCCATCAGCAACTGCGAATCGTAGAGCAGCCGCCCGATCAGGGTGGACTTGCCGTCATCCACGCTGCCGCAGGTGAGGAAGCGCAGGGTGTCGGCCTCGGCCGCCGCGGTGACGGCCTGGATCGGCATGGAAACGGTCATCAGAAGTAGCCCTCGCGCTTCTTGCGCTCCATGGAAGCCGAGGCTTCCTTGTCGATCAGCCGGCCGCCGCGCTCGGAGGTGCGGGCGGCGATCATCTCCGCGACGATCGCTTCCAGCGACGTGGCGTTGGATTCGAATGCGCCGGTCAGCGGATAGCAGCCAAGCGTGCGGAAGCGGATCATCCGTTTTTCCGGCTGCTCGCCGGGGTTGAGCCGCATGCGGTCGTCGTCGACCATGATGTATTGGCCGTTGCGCTCCACCACGGGCCGCTCGGCGGCGAAATAGAGCGGCACGATCGGCACGTTCTCGCGCAGGATGTAGGCCCAGATATCGAGCTCGGTCCAGTTGGAGAGCGGGAAGACGCGCATCGATTCCCGTTCGTTCACCCGCGTGTTGTAGAGCCGCCAGAGTTCCGGGCGCTGGTTCTTCGGGTCCCAGGCATGGCTGGCGCCACGGAAGGAGAAGACACGCTCCTTGGCGCGGCTCTTTTCCTCGTCGCGCCGCGCACCGCCGAAGGCCGCGTCGAAACCATGGAGGTCGAGCGCCTGCTTCAGCCCCTCGGTCTTCATCACGCGGGTATAGTTGGAGCCGTGGTCGAACGGGTTCATGCCCGCCGCGAGGCCTTCCTGATTGGTGTGGACCAGCAGGCGCATGCCCGCTTCCCTGGCCATGCGGTCGCGGAAGGCGATCATCTCGCGGAATTTCCACGTCGTATCGATGTGCATCAGCGGAAAGGGCGGCGGGGCGGGCGCGAAGGCCTTCATCGCCAGATGCAGCATGACGGCGGAGTCCTTGCCGATCGAATACAGCATCACCGGATTGCGGCACTCGGCGGCCACCTCGCGGATAATGTGCATGCTCTCGGCTTCCAGCCGATCAAGATGTGACAGACGATCCGACATGACGTTCCCGTTTCAAAGAGGTCCCGCGAGGGAGCAGGATCGGTCTCCGGCTCATCTTGCTCCAGTCAGCGTGCGGCGGCCACCAACAGACACGGGAAACTGACGGGTCAGGCTGACCCGGAGAATGCATTCTTATAACGCCGCGCAAGCGCCTGCCGATAGATCGCTTCCACCCGTCCGGCCATGACGGGGAGGGAAAAGATTTCCGCCAGCCGCTCGCGCCGGAGCAAGGCTTGCCGGGCAAGCGCCTCGGGATCGGCAAGTCCGGCCTGCATGGCTCCGGCAAGCGCTCCCGCGCTGCCGGGCTCGACCAGCCGTTCCGTCTCGCCCTCGAAGATCTCCGGAATGCCGCCGACATCGCTGACGATCATGGGCAGGCCGGCCGCGCCGGCTTCCAGCACGATGTAGGGCAGGCTTTCCGCCCGCGAGGGCACGACGATGATATGCGCCAGCGCGAAAGCTTCTCGCGCCGGCATCGGCGGATAGGGCGATATCCGGTCGGCGAGCCCCGCCTCGTCGATCATCCG
The DNA here is from genome assembly GCF_900110915.1 of Faunimonas pinastri. Lineage (GTDB taxonomy): Bacteria > Pseudomonadota > Alphaproteobacteria > Rhizobiales > Afifellaceae > Faunimonas > Faunimonas pinastri. The sequence continues at coordinate 149,394 of NZ_FOFG01000001.1, read as the reverse complement.
GCGATAGCGTTCCTTGTCCTCCGCCGGGCCGTCTCCGACCATGGCGAGGCTGACGGGCTGCCCCCTCTCCTTCAGCAGCGCCATCGCGCGGATCAGCAGGTCCACGCCCTTCAGGTCGCGCAGTTCGCCGATATAGAGAAAGGTCGCGGCGCCCGAAACGGGTTTCACCGGCTCGAATTCCTCTTCCCGCAGACCGTTATGGACCACGAAAGCCGGGCAGCGCGGTACTCCGACCTTGGCGCGGTAGGTGGTCGCCTCGTATTCGGAAACGTGGAGGAGCCCGTCCGTCGCCCGTTCCAGCTCGCGCTCCACGAGGAAATAGAGCCGGCCCTTTCTGGATTTCGGATCGAAATGCAGGCTGCCGCCATGCGGGGCATAGAAGGCGACCACCTTGCGGCCGAGCGTGCGTTCCCACATTGCGGCGAGGCGGGCATAGACGCCCCCCTTCGCGCCATGGCCGTGGATCACGTCCGGGGCGATCGCGTGAATGCGCCGGCGCACGGCCGCGATCGACGGCAGGTCGGTCGGGCCGATGGAGCGGCTCATCGGCAGGCGGATGATGCCGTGATGCAGCTTCGGCGCGAGTTCCGCGATCCGGGCCGCCGCGAACTCGCCGCCGGTATTGGCGTCGCAGATCATGCCGACGCGGTGCCCGGCTTCCGTCTGCGCCAGCGCCAGATCGCCGATATGGCGGAAGACGCCGCCCACCGGCGCGCGCGCGACATGGATGATCGACAAGGATTGCGGCACGCTCACTCCACGCCCTGCGGCGCCTCTGGCTTCCCTCACAGTGAATCCCGGAAAAGCGAAGATCGCGTTAGCGCTTTGGCGCAAGAGGCTTCTCGTCTAAGAACCGCTTCTTCCGAAACCGGACCCGCCATGACGACCCCAGACAATCTGCACCCCGCCCCCGACCGGGGCCGCGCCTTTGCCCGGCTGCTGGCCGACAGGCGCGACGGCCTGACGGCTCTGGCCGCGCTCATCATGGGGATCGTCAACGTCACGCCGGACAGCTTCTCCGATGGCGGACGCTTCGACGATGCGGAGCGCGCCGTGGCGCATGCCCGCGCGCTGGTGGCGCAAGGGGCGGACCTCGTCGATGTCGGCGGGGAATCCACCCGGCCGGGCGCGACGCCGGTCCCCCAGGAAGAGGAATTGCGGCGGATCCTGCCGGTGATCGCCGCGCTCACGGCGGAAACGATCGTGTCGGTCGATACCGCCCATGCGGCGGTGGCCGACGCGGCGCTGGCCGCCGGCGCCCATGTGATCAACGACATCACCGGGCTGCAGGGCGAGCCGCAGATGGCGCAAGCAATCGCCGCGCATGGGGCGGGCGTCGTCATCATGCACAATTCCGGCATGTTCGGCTCCTCTCATGGGACGGAAGGCGATCCGGTTCTGGCCTGCATGTCCTTCTTCGAGAAGAGCCTCGGCATCGCCGCCCGCGCCGGCATCGCGACCGACCGGATCGTGCTGGATCCCGGCTTCGGCTTCGGCAAGAGCGTCGAGCAGAGCCTGCAACTGCTCGCCCGCATCGACGAATTCGCCGCCATCGGCCTGCCGATCCTGATCGGCACCTCGCGCAAGACGTTTATCGGGCGGGTCACCGGCGGCGGCGAGCCCCGTCCCGTCGACGACCGGCTGGCGGGCACGTTGGCGACCAACATCGTCGCCGTGCAGGCGAACGCGGCCATCGTCCGCGTGCATGACGTGGCCGAACATGCCGACGCGTTGCGCATGCTCGCCGCGATCCGCAACGCTCGCCCGGAGGCACAGGCGTGAGCGCGACGATGGTAGGGGCGGTGCTGGGACTTGGCGGCAATCTCGGCGACCGGCGCGGCAACATCGCCGCGGCGATCGATGCGCTGGCGGCCGAGCCGGGGATCACGGTCGCCGCCGTTTCCGCCCTCTACGAGACCCCGCCATGGGGCAAGACGGACCAGCCGGCCTTTTTGAACGCGGCGGTGCTGGTGGAAACGGATCTTGCGCCCCGCGCGCTGCTGGAAGCGGTTCTTGGCGTGGAGCAGGCGCTCGGCCGGTTGCGGCTGGAACGCTGGGGGCCGCGCCTGATCGACATCGACATCCTGCTTTACGGCGATCGCGTCATCGAGGAGGCGGGGCTGACCGTGCCCCACCCGTTCCTGCACCAGCGGGCGTTTGCGCTGGCGCCGCTGGTCGATGTCGCACCGGACGCGGAGATCGCCGGTCGGCCCGCTCGCGACTGGCTGGCGGAGAGCGACGCGGCCGGCATGATCCGGGCGGAACAGCCGGGCTGGCACCAGCCCGGCTGAGCGTATTGTGGCGGGAGCGGCGCCGCCCCTAGAGGCCGAGGCCGCCGATGCAGACGTATTTGACGTCGAGATATTCATCCAGACCGTACTTGGAGCCTTCGCGGCCCATGCCGGATTCCTTGACGCCGCCGAAGGGCGCAACCTCGGTCGTGATGATCCCCTCGTTGATGCCGACCATGCCGTATTTCAGCCCTTCGGAAACCCGGAAGGCGCGGCCGAGGTCCTGCGTATAGAAATAGCAGGCAAGGCCGAACTCGGTATCGTTGGCGAGACGGATGGCGTCTTCTTCCTTGTCGAAGCGGAAGACCGGAGCCACCGGACCGAAGATCTCTTCCTTGGCGAAGCGCATCTCCTGCGTGGCGTCGGCGATCACGGTCGGCTCGTAGAAAGTGCCGCCGAGCTCGTGCCGCTTGCCGCCGGTGACGATCTTCGCGCCCTTGTCTCGCGCATCGCCCACGAGTTCCTCGACCTTGGCGAGCGCCTTGTCGTCGATCAGCGGCCCCTGCTGCACGCCCTGGTCGAAACCGGAGCCGACCTTGAGCTTCCGGCTTTCCTGCGCGAACTTTTCCACGAAGGCGTCGTAGATGCCCGACTGCACGTAAAACCGGTTGGTGCAGACGCAGGTCTGGCCGGCATTGCGGTACTTCGCGGCAATCGCGCCGGTGACCGCGCGGTCCAGATCGCAATCGTCGAAGACGAGGAACGGCGCGTTGCCGCCGAGTTCCATGGAGAGCTTCTTCACCGTGTCGGCCGACTGCTTGATCAGCAACTTGCCGACCGGCGTGGAGCCCGTGAAGGTGATCTTGCGGACCAGCGGGTTGCCCGTGAGTTCGCCGCCGATGGCCTTGGCATCGCCCGTCACGATGTTGATGACGCCCTTGGGAATGCCGATTTCCTCGGCGAGCACGCCCCATGCCAGCGCCGAATAGGGCGTCTGCACGGCGGGCTTCACCACGACGGTGCAGCCGGCCGCCAAGGCCGGGCCGATCTTGCGGGACAGCATGGAGGACGGAAAGTTCCACGGCGTGATCGCGCCGACCACGCCCACCGGCTCCTTGGTCACCATGATGCGGCGGTCGCCCCACGGGGACGGGATCACGTCGCCATAGACGCGGCGCGCTTCCTCGGAAAACCACAGGATCTGCGCGGCGCTCTGGGCGATCTCGGCGCGGGCCTCCGCCAGCGGCTTGCCCTGCTCCAGCGTCATCAGTTCCGCCAGCGCGTCCTGGTTGTCCATGAAGGCGTCATGAAGCTTGCGCAGGAGCCTGGCGCGCTCGTCGGCCGTGGTCTTGCGCCAGGTCTGGAAGGTTTCGTGGGCGATGGCGATGGCGCGGCGGGTTTCCTCGACGCCGGCATCCGGGATGGTGCCGATCACCTCGCCATTGGCCGGGTTGGTGACCTCGATGGTCTTTCCCGAGCCGGCGGCCACCCACTCGCCGCCGATCAGATTGGCTTCGCGCTTCAGGTGATGGGATTTCTGCAACATGGGATGGCTCCGTCGGGAAGGGGACGGCCCTCATATGGGCCTTCCGCTTCCGCCGGGAAAGGGCGTCAGACTTTCGCACCCCTTTGGGGAACGTGTGGCCCGGCCGCCCCTTCCCTTCAGCGACGAAGCGTCAAGCCGACCGGGCTTCCGCGCCGCCGGCATCGCCCGCCGGCACCCTGGTGAGGTCGATCGTCACCTGCACCACGCCGTCCTCGTTCGCCGCCTTGCGCGTGAAGCCGAGATCCCCTGCCAGCCGCAGCATGGCAACGTTTTCCGTTAGGATGTCCCCCCAGACGGAACGGATCCCGCGCTTGCGGGCATAGTCGAGGATCTCCAGCATCAGCCGATAGCCGAGGCCCTGCCCCTTCTGGTCGGAGCGGACCATGATGCCGAACTCGGCGCTGTCGTTGTTGGGATCGGCGATGAAGCGGGAAACGCCCAGGATCTCGCCGCCTTCCGCGCCGGGCACGATCGCCACGAAGGCCATTTCGCGGTCGTAGTCGATCTGAGACAGGCGCGCGGCCATCATGTGCGGGAAGGCCTTGAGCGTGCTCATGAAGCGCAGCCGCACGTCTTCCGGCGAGGATGCCTCCACCATTCTCACAAGAGCGGGCTCGTCTTCCGGCCGGATCGGACGCAGGCTGAGGCTCCGCCCGCCGTTCAGCGTCAGGGCCTTTTCCAGTTCCGACGGATAGGGCCGGATCGCCAGCACGCTACCGGCCGCTCCCTCCTGCCGCACCACGACACGCGCATCCAGCGCGATCACGCCGTTCTCGTCGGCCACCAACGGATTGATGTCGAGTTCGGCCAGATCGGGGAAGTCGCAGATCAGCTCGGAAAGCTTCACCAGCGTCGAGGCAATGGCGTCGGTATCGGTCGCCGGGCGGCCGCGATGCTCGCCAAGAAGCCGAGACACGCGCGTGCGGCCGATCATCTCGCGCGCCAGCACCATGTTGAGCGGCGGCAGGCCGATGGCCCGGTCGGCGATCAGTTCGGCGGCGGTGCCGCCCTGTCCGAAGAGCAGGATCGGCCCGAAGGTCTGGTCCTGCGCGACGCCGAGGATCAGCTCGTGGGCACCCGAGCTGTCGATCATCTGCTGCACGGTGAAGCCGGTGATATGGGCGTCCGGAGCGACCTTGGCGACCGCCGCGAGCATCGCCCCCGCCGCCTCCCGCACCATCTCCGCGGATGTCAGGTCGAGCTGCACGCCGCCGACATCGCTCTTGTGGGTGATGTCGGGCGACAGGATCTTCAGGACGACGGGGAAGCCGATCTCGGAAGCCTTGTCCGCCGCTTCCGCCGGGCTCGTCACCGTCGCGGTCTGCACCGTGGGCACGCCGTAGGCTTTCAGCACCGCCTTGGCTTCCGGCTCCGTCAGCACCGTCCGGCCGCTTGCCTTCACCTCCGCGAAGATGCCGCGCACGGTTTCGCGGTCCGGCGGCGCGGCTTCCGTGCTCGCCGGCGTCTGCATCAGGAGTTCCTGGTTCCGACGATAATTGACGAGATGCATGAAGGCGCGGATCGCCTCGTCCGGCGTGTCGTAGGTCGGGATGCGATTGGCGGCGAACAGCGCGCGCGAGGGCGCGGCGTCGAGCTCGCCCAGCCAGCAGGTCAGCACCGGCACGTCGCGGCGGTCCGCCAGCGTGCGCACCACGGCCCTGGCGCCGTCGAGGCTGTCGGCCACCGCCGTCGGGCACTTCATGACGAGGACGGCATCCGGCCGCTCGGAGGTGAGCAGCGTTTCCAGCGCGCGCTCGTAGCGCTCGCCCGGCGCATCGCCCAGAATATCGACAGGGTTCGCATGCGACCACGACGCCGGCAGCCCGGCGCTCAGCGCCGCCACCGTCTCCGGCTTGATGGAATCGAGATGCCCGCCCAGTTCCTCCAGCATGTCGGTCGCGAGCACGCCCGCGCCACCGCCATTGGTGAGGATGGTGAGCCGGTCGCCGCGCACGTGGATGCCGGTGGAAAGCGTCGCGACCGCCTCGAAGAGCTCGCGCATTTCGATGACGCGCAGCATGCCGGCGCGACGGAACGCGGCGTCATAGACAGCGTCGGAACCGGCGAGCGCGCCGGTATGCGACAGCGCGGCCTTGGCACCCGCCGCGCTGCGGCCGGACTTGATGACGATCACCGGCTTGGAGCGCGCCGCGATACGGGCCGCGGACATGAATTTCCGGGCGTTGGTGACGTTCTCGACATAGAGCAGGATCGCCCGCGTCGCCCGGTCGGTTGCGAGATAGTCGAGCAGGTCGCCGAAATCCACGTCGCTCATGTCGCCGAGCGAGGCCACATGCGAGAAGCCGATGCCGCGCGCGGCGGCCCAGTCGAGAATGGAGCTGGCGATCGCGCCGGACTGAGAGACGAAGGCGAGATCGCCGGCTTTCGGCGTCAGATGCACGAAGCTCGCATTCATGCCGTGGCCGGGCGAGATGAAGCCGATACAGTTCGGCCCCACGATCCGCATCAGATATTTCGCGGCGTTGTCGAGCATCGCCTGCTTGTATTCCGGGCCGGACGGGTCGGAACCGCCGAAGCCGGCGCTGATCACCACGGCGGCGCGACAGCCGCGCGCGCCGAGCTCGTCGATGATGCCGGGAACCGTCGGCGCGGGGGTGGCGATGACGGCGAGATCCGGCGCCATCGGCAGGTCGGCGATGGTTCGGTAGTTCAGCGTCGAGCGGATCGCCTCCTCATGCGGGTTCACCGTGAGGATCGGGCCGTGAAAGCCGCTGTCGAGGAGATTGCGCGCCAGCACCGACCCGACCGAGCCCGGCCTGTTGCTCGCGCCGATCAGCGCGATCGACCTGGGCTGGAACAGGGCGTCGAAATTCCGTGTCGTCATGCCGGACCGTCTCCATCGTCGGGGGGGGGATGCGATGATCCATCGCATCCGACGCCCGGACCGGGCGCCAGGGTGGGATAGGCCGGGGGGAGGTATATCGGCATTGACCAGGATCAAGGGCAACCACACGGACTGCCTTCGATCGCGCTCGCAACGCTGGCCGGCGCGCTAGTTCGCCGGCCCCTCGGCCAGAAGCTGCCGATAGAGTTCGGCATAACGCCGCGACGGGGTGCGCCAGGAAACGTCCTTGCGCATCGCGGCGCGCTGGATGCCCTGCCAGGTCGGTCGGTCGCGGTAAAGCGCGGCCGCCCGGCGGATGGCGTTGCCGAGCTCGGTGGCATTGACCGGCGAGAACTGCACGCCCGTCGCCCGGTTCGCGGCGATCGCCTCCGGTGTCGCGTCGTCGACGGTGTCGGCGAGACCGCCGACGCGGGAAACGACGGGCACCGCGCCGTAGCGAAGCGCATAGAGCTGCGTCAGGCCGCAGGGCTCGAACCGCGACGGCGCCAGCAGCGCATCGGAACCGGCCTGGAGGAGATGCGCGAGACCTTCGTCGTAGCCCACGAAGCAGGCGACGCGACCGGGATGTTCGGCCGCGACCCGGCGTACGGCGTCTTCCGTGCCCGCATCGCCTTCGCCGACGATGGCGAGCTGCGCGCCCTCTTCCAGCAAGGCCGGCAGCGTTTCCAGCAGGAGGTCGAGGCCCTTCTGCCAGGTCAGGCGGCTGACGATGCCGAAGAGCATCGTATCGGGCTCCGGGCTCAGGCCGAGGCGGGCCTGCAGCTCGACCTTGTCGAGCCGCTTGCCCGTCAGTTCCTCGGTGGAATAGCGCGCCGCGATCAACGGATCGGTGACCGGGTTCCAGACATCCTCGTCGATGCCGTTGAGGATGCCGGAGAGCACGTCGGAGCGATTGCGCAGCAGCCCGTCCAGCCCCATGCCGAGTTCCGGGCCGCGGATCTCGTCCGCATAGGTGGGCGACACGGTGGTGATGCGGTCGGCGAATTGCAGCCCGGCCTTCAGGAAGCCGATGCCGCCATAATGCTCCACACCCTCCACATTGTAGGACCAGTCGGGCAGGCCGAGCGCGCCGAGAAGCTCCGCCGGGCACTGCCCCTGAAAGGCGAGGTTGTGGATCGTGATGACCGTGCGCGGACGCGGACCGCCATCGTAATGGAGATAGGCCGGCATCAAGCCTGTCTGCCAGTCATGCGCGTGGATGACGTCGGGGCTGTAGGCGGGCAGCAGGCCCTTGCCGAGGCTCGCGGCCACCCGCGCCAGGGCGGCGAAGCGGATCGGATTGTCCGGCCAGTCATGCCCCTCCGGGCCCACATAGGGATTGCCGTCGCGGGCAAAGAGATGCGGCGCGTCCAGCACGAACAGGTCGAGACCCAGCACGCTGCCCGCGAGCAGCCGGGCGGGGCCGCCGAACAGATTGTCGAAACGGTAGACCGCCTCGCCCTCGCCGAGACCTTCCAGCACCGAGGGATACCCCGGCACCAGCGTCCGGATGCGGATCCCCTCGGCGGCCAGCGGGCCGGGCATGGCGCCCATGACGTCGCCAAGGCCGCCGGTTTTCACCAGGGGATAAATTTCGGAAGCGACCGCAAGAACCTGGATGTCGCTCATGGCTGGGCGACCGGAGAAGACGTCAGGATGATCAAGCTTAACTCCTGGTGCGACCGCACATCGTCGGGCCGGCAGGGGGCGGCCCGATGGATCTTCGCGACTCACCGGGGCGTTGCGGCCGGTTGCTTCTTACCTTCGGATTCTCCGTTGCGCCTGCTCAATCTGTTCGCGGGTGCACATTCCAGATTTCGTCCGAATACTCGCGGATCGTGCGGTCGGACGAGAAGAAGCCGACATTGGCGGTGTTGAGGATGGCGGCCTTCCACCATTCCTCGCGGTTGCGCCAGAGCGTGGCGACGTCGCGCTGGCGGGCGTAGTAGGCGTCGAAATCGGCCGTTACAAGGAAGCGGTCGTCGTTGAGGAGACCGTCGAGAAGGCCCGTGTACCGCCCGCTTTCGCCGGGCGAAAAAATGCCGGAATAGATGGTGTCGAAGACGTCGGAGAGCATCGGCGACGCAGCGAGGGTCGCACGGGCGTCGTAGCCGCCGCTCCAGCGCTTTGTCACCTCGGCCGCCGTCAGGCCGAAAATGAAGATGTTGTCGGCGCCGACGCGGTCGTAGATCTCGACATTGGCGCCGTCCATCGTGCCGATGGTGAGCCCGCCGTTGAGCGCCAGCTTCATGTTGCCGGTGCCGGACGCTTCCATGCCGGCCGTGGAGATCTGCTCGGACAGGTCTGCCGCCGGGATGATGTTCTCGGCAAGGCTCACATTGTAGTTCGGCAGGAAGACGACCTTGAGCTTGCCCTGCACCGTGGGGTCGCTGTTCACGACCTTGGCCACGTCGTTGATCAGCTTGATGATCAGCTTGGCGCGATGGTAGCTCGCCGCCGCCTTGCCGGCGAAGATCTTGACGCGTGGCACCCAGTCGCGCTGCGGCTGCGCGCGCATGGCATTGTAGAGCGCGATCGTCTCGAGGATGTTCAGGAACTGGCGCTTGTATTCATGGATGCGCTTGATCTGCACGTCGAAGAGCGCGTCGGGATCGACCTTGATATCCAGCCGCTCCGCGATGAGATCGGAGAGCGCCGCCTTCTTAGCCCGTCGGTTGGCCGCGTATTTCTCCTGGAACGACGCGTCGCCGGCGACCGCCGCGAGCTTGGTCAGCTCGCCGGCATCGTCCATCGCCCGCTCGCCGACCGCATCCACGATAAGCCGGGTCAGCCCCGGATTGGCCTCGAACAGCCAGCGGCGGAAGGTGATGCCGTTGGTCTTGTTGACGATGCGGTCCGGATAGACACTGTTGAAGTCGCGGAACACGGTCTGCTTGAGCAAGTCCGTATGGAGCGCCGAGACGCCGTTCACCTTGTGCGCGCCGAGGAAGGCGAGGTTGCCCATGCGCACGCGGCGGCCGCCCTGCTCGTCGATCAGCGAGACGGAGGAGAGCAGCGCGTCGTCGTTCTTGCCGGACTGGCGCAGGCTGTCGAGATGCAGCCCGTTGATCATGAAGATGATCTGCATGTGGCGCGGCAGCAGCCGGCCCATGAGCGCCACCGGCCAGGTTTCCAGCGCCTCCGGCATCAGCGTGTGGTTGGTGTAGGAGATCGTGGCGTTGGTGATCTCCCAGGCTTCCGCCCAGGGGATGTTGTGCAGATCCACCAGGATGCGCATCAACTCGGCGACCGCGATCGCCGGATGCGTGTCGTTCAGCTGGATCGCCACCTTGTCCGGCAGCGTGCGGATGTCCTTGTGCTGGTTCAGGTGGCGGCGGATCAGGTCCTGCAGCGAGGCGGCGGTGAAGAAATATTCCTGGCGCAGCCGCAGCTCCTGCCCGGCCGGCGTCTCGTCGCTGGGATAGAGCACGTCGGAAATCGCTTCCGCCCAGACGCGGCCGGAATGCGCGCCGACATAATCGCCCTCGTTGAAGGCGTCGAGGCGGAGCGGATTGGTGGCGCGCGCCGACCAGAGCCGCAGCGTGTTGACGTGGCGACCGCGCCAGCCGACCACGGGCGTGTCGTAGGCGACCGCGTCGACCACGTCGCCGGGATGCCAGACATAGCGGGTCGCGCCGTCTTCGGAGACCGGCTCGACGCTGCCGCCGAAGCCGATCGGATATTCCACCTCCGGCCGCTCGAACTCCCAGGGATTGCCGAAGGACAGCCAGTCTTCCGGATATTCCTGCTGCCAGCCGTCCTTGATCACCTGCCGGAACAGGCCGTGATCGTAGCGGATGCCGTAGCCGTAGGCGGGGATGGAAAGGCTCGCCATGCTTTCCATGAAGCAGGCGGCGAGACGGCCGAGGCCGCCATTGCCGAGCGCCGCGTCAGGCTCGCTGGAGCGCAGGCGGTCGAGATCGACGCCAAGCTCGCTCAGCGCCGCGCGCATCGTGTCGGTCAGGCCGAGATTGTTCAGCGAGTCGTAGAGCAGACGGCCGATCAGGAATTCCAGCGACAGGTAATAGACGCGCTTGTCGCCGCTGGCGTAGTTCGAGCGTGTCGACGGCATCCAGCGGTCGACGATGCGGTCCCGCACGGTCAGCGCCACGGCCACGAACCAGTCGCGCTCGTTGGCGACGATCGGGTCCTTGCCCACAGCGTAGGTGAGCTTCGCCACCACAGCGCGGCGCAGCGTGGCGACATCCTCGTCCTGCGCGGGCAGAGCGATGCGCGAGGCGACCTCGGCGCTCGGAACGGTGGCCTTGGGTCGTATCTCGTTCATGCTGTTCTCATTCCCCGATCGGATCACGCCATCTGTTTCATACGGCAAGATCCATGCCGCGGCAAAGACCGCAGGATTGCGGTTACATGACGGCGCCGATCTGCCACGGCACGAACTCGTTGTCGCCGAGCCCCAGCAACTCGCTCTTGGAGCGCTCGCCGGATGCGACCGCCAGCACCTTGCGGAAGATCTCCTCCGCCTTGGATTCCACGCTCGCCCCGCCGTCGATGATGTCGCCGCAGTTCAGGTCCATGTCGTCCGGCATGGATTCGTAGAGGCGGGAGTTGGTGGCGAGCTTGATCGTCGGCGCGGGCTTGGAGCCGAAGGCGGAGCCCCGGCCCGTGGTGAAGCAGATGAGCTGCGCGCCCGAGGCGATCTGGCCGGTGGCGGAAGCCGGGTCGTAGCCGGGGCTGTCCATGAAGACGAGGCCGTGCGAGGTGATCTTCTCGCCATAGAGCACCACATCGGCCAGCGGCGAGTTGCCGCCCTTGGCGGTGGCGCCCAGCGACTTTTCGAGGATGGTGGTGAGCCCGCCCGCCTTGTTGCCCGGCGAGGGATTGTTGTTCATCTCGCCTTTGTTGCGGGTGGTGTAGTCCTCCCACCAGCGGATGCGGTCGATCAGCTTCTGGCCAACTTCGGTCGACGCCGCGCGGCGCACCAGGAGGTGCTCGGCGCCGTAGATCTCCGGCGTTTCGGACAGCACGACCGTGCCGCCATATTCCACCAGCATGTCGGCCGCGCGGCCGAGAGCCGGATTTGCCGTGATGCCGGAATAGCCGTCGGAGCCGCCGCATTGCAGCGCCAGCATCAGCTCGCTGGCGGGCACGTCCTCGCGCACCGCGCCGCCGAGGTCGGGCAGGATCTCCTCGACCATGCGCACGGCCGTCTCGATGGTCTTCCTCGTGCCGCCGGTTTCCTGGATCGTCAGCGTGTGGAAGCGCGTGCCTTCGGAGAAGCCGTATTTAGCCTTGAGCCGGCCGATCTGCATGACCTCGCAGCCAAGCCCGATGAAGATCGCGGCGCAGACATTGGGATGCGTCGCATAACCCCAGAGCACCCGCTCCAGGTTTTCCGCGCCTTCGTCGTTGCCCGACATGCCGCAGCCCGTGCCGTGCGCCAGCGCGACCACGCCGTCGATATGGGGATAGGCGTCGAGCACGCAGGAACCGTTGATGCGGTCGGCGACGTAGCGGATGACGCTCGCCGAGCAGTTCACGGTGGCGCAGAGCGCGATGAAGTTGCGCGTGCCGACCCGTCCGTCCGGCCGGCGGATGCCCCGGAAGGTCGCGCCGGTCCAGTCGTTGCGCAGCTGCACCGGGCGGTAATCCGCACCGATACGGTAGTTCTGGTCATGCGCGCCCATGGCGCAGTTCTGCACGTGAACGTGCTCGCCGGGCGCGATATCCTTCGTCGCGTAGCCGATGACCTGGCCGAACTTCACCACCGCCTCGCCGGAGGGGATCGGCCGCGTCGCGATCTTGTGCCCCATCGGGACCATGCGGGGGACGACGACGCCCTCCCCTTCCAGAACGGTTCCGGACGGCACTGACGCGGCCGCGACGACCACATTGTCCGCGACGCTCAGGCGGACCGCACGCTGCTTCGTTTCCATGTTCTTCCCCTGTGCGTCCGTCCGTTGCCGGCCGACACCTGTCGGCAGGCCCCTGTCGGCCGCCCCGTGCCGGATCGCCGCGCGAAGGCGGCAGCCGCGCCGCTAGAGGCGGTCCGCTTGTTCCTGGTCTTCAAAGAGGTCCGGATATTTCTCACAGAGTTCGTTCAGCGACAGGCGGATCTCCGATAGATGCCGCTTCATCGCCGCCTCCGCGCGATCGGGATCGCGCGCCAGCACCGCTTCCATGATCACCTCGTGCTGCTCCATCGCCACGTGCATGGGCGCGGGATCGGACATGCTGAGATAGCGGACCCGGTCCATCTGCAGCTTCATGTCCTCCACCACGCCCCAGGCCGTGATGCGGCCGGCGGCGGTGGCGAGCAGGCGGTGGAACTCGTTGTCGAGGAAGTAGAAGGTCTGCGTGTCCCCCGCCTCCACGCTCCGCCGCTGGTGGTCCATGTTGCCTTCCAGCATCGTGAGGCTGCGCGCGTCCGTCGACTGGGCGACCTCGCGGATCACCGCCGCTTCCACCGCGCTGCGCAGGAAGCGGGCGTCCTCCACCAGCACGCGCGAGATCTTGACCACCAGCGTGCCGCGCTGCGGCAGGATGCGCACGAGTCCCGCCTCTCCCAGCTTGATGAAAGCCTCGCGCACCGGCTGGCGGCTCACGCCGAATCGCGCCGCGATGTCCTTCTCCGACAGCATTTCCCCCGGCCGGATGCGCATCGTGACGATGGCCTGGTGCAGCGCCTGGCGGATCTGACGGGCCACCGGCTCGGAAGAACGGATGCGGTCGAGGGGATCGAGAAGCATGCGACAAATCTACCATACCAGATGGCGGTTGCGAAGCCGAAACTTCCATACTAGACTGTCCAGCAATACAGAAAATCCGGCAAACGGATCGTTGACCAAGCACAGGGAGGTCATCAGTGCTGCTTGATGAGGATCGTCTTTTCCCGGCGGACAACACGACGAGGGCCATTGCCCGGCGTCTCTACTCGACTGTCCGGGACCTTCCGATCGTCTCGCCGCACGGCCACACCGATCCGCGCTGGTACGCGGAAAACGAGGCCTTTCCCGATCCCGCCAAGCTCTTCGTGGTGCCGGATCACTACATCTTCCGCATGCTCTACAGCCAGGGCATCCCGCTGGAGGATCTCGGCATCCCGACGCGGGACGGCACGCCGGTCGAGACTGATCCTCGCGTCATCTGGCGACGCTTCGCGGAGAACTATTTCCTGTTCCGGGGGACGCCGACCCGGACCTGGCTCGACCACGCCTTCGCCACGCTCTTCGACCTCGACGTCCGGCTGTCGGCGGAGACCGCCGACCTCTATTACGACCGGATCTCCGAGCGGCTCGCCCAGCCGGAATACCGGCCGCGCGCTTTGTTCGAGCGCTTCAACATCGAGGTGATCGCGACGACGGAGAGCCCGCTCGACGATCTCCGCCACCACGAGACGATCCGCTCCAGCGGCTGGAAGGGCCGGGTCGTGACGGCCTATCGCCCCGATCCGGTGGTGGATCCGGACTTCGCCGGCTTCTCCGAGAATGTGGCGAAGCTCGGCGAGATCACCGGCTGCGACGTCTCCACCTTCGCCGGCTATCTCGACGCGCATCGCCGCCGCCGCGAATTCTTCAAAAGCTACGGCGCGACCTCCACCGACCACGGCCATCCCTCCGCCGCGACCGCCGATCTCTCCACGGCCGAGGCGGAAACGCTGTATCAGCGCGTCATGGCCGGAGAGGCCTCGGCCGCCGATGCGGAGCTTTTCCGCGCGCAGATGCTGACGGAAATGGCCGGCATGAGCCTTGAAGATGGACTCGTCATGCAGATCCACCCGGGCTCGGTGCGCAACCACAATCCGAAGCTGCTGGCCCGCTTCGGCCGCGACATGGGTTCCGACATACCGAGCCGCACCGATTACGTGCGCGCGCTGAAGCCGTTGCTCGACCGCTACGGCAACGAGCGCGATCTGACCGTCATACTCTTCACGCTGGACGAGACATCCTATTCCCGCGAACTGGCGCCGCTCGCCGGCCATTACCCGTGTCTGAAGCTCGGCCCGTCCTGGTGGTTCTTCGACAGCCCGGAAGGCATGAAGCGCTACCATGAACTCGTGACGGAGACGGCCGGCTTCTACAACACGGTCGGCTTCAACGACGACACCCGCGCCTTCCCCTCCATCCCCGCCCGCCACGATGTCGCGCGGCGCGTCGATTGCGGCTATCTTGCCGGTCTCGTCGCCACGCACCGGTTGGACGAGGACGAGGCTCAGGAAGTGGCGCACGACCTCGCCTACGGGCTCGCCAAGAAGGCCTATCGGCTGTGACCGTGATGACCCCCCTTCGCGACGAGCTGAACGCCGGCAGCCTTGCCGGCCTGCCGGCGCATGTACAGCGGCCGGGCTACGATCGCTCGGCGGTGAAGACCGGCATCGTCCATCTCGGCATCGGCGCGTTCCACCGCGCCCATCAGGCCGCCTACACCGATGACGTGCTGGCATCGGGCGATCTGCGCTGGGGCATCGTGGGGGCAAGCCTCCGCCGTGGCGACACGCGCGATGCGCTCGCCCCGCAGAACGGGCTCTACACCGTCGCCATCCGCAGCGGCGAAGGCGAAGACCTCCGCGTCATCGGCAGCATCGGCGATGTCCTCGTCGCGCCGGAAGGGCCGGATCGGCTCCTTGCCCAGATGACGGCACCGTCCGTCGCCATCGTCAGTCTGACGGTGACGGAAAAGGGCTATTGCCACGACCCGGCGACCGGCGAACTGGACGAAAAGCATCCCGACATCGTCCACGACCTCGCCCATCCCGACCAGCCACGCTCGGCCATCGGCTTTCTGGCCGCCGCGATCCTGCGCCGCCGGATGCACGGCCTGCCGCCGTTCACCGTGCTGTCCTGCGACAATCTCCCGTCCAACGGGCGGACCGTCCATCGCATCCTGAAGCGCTTTGCCGAACTCGTGTCGCCCGATTTCGGCGCCTACGTGGCGAGCGAGATCGCCTGCCCCGACACCATGGTCGACCGTATCGTGCCGGCGACCACCGAGGAGGATCGCGACCGCATCCGCTCCGAGCTCGGCGTCGCCGATGCCTGGCCGATCATGACGGAGCCCTTCAGCCAGTGGGTGATCGAGGACAATTTTCCCTCCGGCCGGCCCGCCTGGGAAAAGTTCGGGGCGACGCTGGTGGAGGATGTCGCGCCCTATGAGGCGATGAAGCTCCGGCTGCTCAACGGCAGCCATTCCAGCCTTGCCTATCTCGGCTATCTCGCCGGCCATCAGACCGTTGCCGACGCGATCCGCGATCCCGGCATCGGCGCTTTCGTGCCGGCGCTGATGAACGACGCCGCGACCACGCTGCAACTGCCTCCGGGCGCCGACGTGGAAGGCTACAAGTCCTCGCTGATCGAGCGCTTCCGCAACACGGCGCTGAAGCACCGGACCTGGCAGATCGCGATGGACGGCTCGCAGAAGCTGCCGCAGCGCCTGCTCGGCACGATCCGCGACTTGCTGGCCGCCGGCCGTCCGATCGACCGCCCTGTTCTCGGCGTGGCGGCGTGGATGCGCTACGTCGCCGGCACCGACGAAGCGGGCAATCCGATCGATTTGCGCGATCCGCTGGCGGCCGATCTTCGCCAGCTTGCCGATGAGGCGGGCCTCGTCGCGGACAGGCTTGCCCCGGCGCTCTTCTCCGTCCGCGCCATCTTCGGCACGGACCTGGCCGAAGACAGCCGTTTCCGCGACGCCGTGATTTCGGCCCTCGCCCGCATCATCGAGCACGGCGCCAGCGCCGCCGCGGCCAGCGCCGCCGCCGCAACCGGCCACCTCATGGGCCACGGGGAGCACTCGTGATCTAGCAACATAAAAACAGGGAGGAACAATAATGAAAGAATTCAACTTCACCCGACGCAACGTCCTGGGCGGCATGGCCGGCCTCACCGCCATCGGGTTTTCCCGTGGCGCGCTGGCGCAGGCCGCCGCGAACCTGACGCTGCCGACTTCGCCGGTCAGCCTCAACATCATCGACGTCGCCGGCAATCTCGCGCTGACGCAGAAGGCGATCGAGAACTATCGCAAGGCCAAGCCCAAGCTCGTCTCGCGCATCACCTTCACGAAGGCTCCCGCCCCGGAACTCCCGGGCAAGCTGAAGGCCCAGCAGGCCGCCAACCGCGTCGATATCGACCTCGTTCTCACCGGCACGGACGCGCTTTCCGCCGGCATCGACCAGCAGCTCTGGATCAAGCTCCTGCCGGACTACGCATCCAAGCTGCCGAACCTGCAGGACGTCTATCTGCCCGCCGCCTGGAACATGCAGAGCCTGGCGCAGAACCAGGGCGTCGTGGTTACCTATTATCCTTCCGGCCCGCTCCTGGAATACGCGCCCGACCGCGTGAAGCAGGTGCCGACCACCGCCGACGAGCTGCTGGCCTGGACCAAGCAGAATTCCGGCCGCTTCATGTATGCCCGCCCGGCCAATTCCGGCCCCGGCCGCACCTTCCTGATGGGCATTCCCTATCTGCTCGGCGACAAGGATCCGAAGGATCCGATCAACGGCTGGGACAAGACCTGGACCTACCTGACCGAGCTCGGCAAGAACATCGAGTACTACCCTTCAGGCACCACCGCCGTGATGAAGGAACTGGCCGAAGGCTCGCGCGACATGATCGCGTCCACCACCGGCTGGGACATCAATCCCCGCGTCCTCGGCGTCGTGCCCAAGGACGTCAAGGTCGCTTCGCTCAAGGGCTTCCACTGGGTTTCCGACGCGCATTACATGTGCGTTCCGAAGGGCGTCTCCAACGAGAAGCTCGCCGTCCTGATCGACCTCATGGCGTTCCTGCTCACGCCCGAGCAGCAGGCCTATACCTATGACGAGGGCTATTTCTATCCCGGCCCGGCCGTGAAGAATGTCCCGATCAGCATGGCGCCGCAGGACAGCCAGGACGCGATCAAGGAGTTCGGCCGGCCGGAATACGAGCAGCTTATCGCCAACAATCCGATCGAGCTGCCGCTGACGCCGGACAAGATGGTGCAGGCCTTCCGTCGCTGGGACGAGCAGGTCGGCAGCAAGCAAGCCAAGTAAAAGCAAGATCTG
The DNA here is from genome assembly GCF_900110915.1 of Faunimonas pinastri. GTDB lineage: Bacteria > Pseudomonadota > Alphaproteobacteria > Rhizobiales > Afifellaceae > Faunimonas > Faunimonas pinastri. Next base: position 131,773 of record NZ_FOFG01000001.1, on the reverse strand, counting down.
GGACGGAACGATGACGATAGCGTCGCGCGATTTTCGCGAGCTGCGGCTCGATGGCGTAAGCCGGGGTTTCGGCGCCCTCAATGCGCTGAAGGACGTGACGCTGACCATCCAGCGGGGTGAGTTCATCACCCTGCTGGGCCCATCGGGCTGCGGCAAGTCGACGGCGCTGAACTGCGTCGCCGGCCTGCTGCCTCTGACCGGCGGCAGCATCTGGCTCGACGATCGCCGGCTGGACCAGCTCCGGCCGGAAGATCGGGGGTTCGGCATGGTCTTCCAGAACTACGCGCTCTTCCCGCACATGAACGTGCGCAAGAATGTCGGCTTCGGCCTTGCCATGCGCAACGAGAGCAAGGCCGACATCGACCGCAAGGTTGAGGACGCGCTGAACGTCGTCCGTCTGTCGGCGCAGGGCGGCAAGCTGCCCGGACAGTTGTCGGGCGGCCAGCAGCAGCGCGTGGCGATCGCCCGCGCCATCGTCATCGAGCCGCCGCTCGTGCTGATGGACGAGCCGCTGTCCAACCTCGACGCCAAGCTCCGGCTGGAGATGCGCGCCGAAATCCGCCGGATCCACCAGTATCTGGGCTCGGCGACCATCTACGTCACCCACGACCAGGACGAGGCACTGTCGCTGGCCGACCGCATCGTGGTGCTGCGCGACGGCACGATCCGCCAGGTCGGCACGCCCGCCGAGCTCTACAGCCGTCCGGCCCACGCCGACGTCGCGGAATTCATGGGCTACCGCAACATCATCCGCACGGAGGCCAATCCCGGCTCCAACGGCTGGGTCAATGTCGGGATCGGCGGCGCGGAGATCGCCGGCACGCCGCTGGAAGGCGTCCAGCGCGGCCGCGCCATCGCGGCAATCCGGCCGGAAGACCTTTCCCCCGTCGGCAACGGTCCGATCGTCGCCCGCGTGGAGACGGCCGAATATCGCGGTCGCGATTTCTACGGCACGGCGCGCACCGAGGACGGGACGGAACTCTATTTCCGCTCCGAGCAGAACGCGGCCGTGGGGGAGGTGCTGCATCTCGGCGCCGATCCGGCCCGCGTGCTGGTCTATGCGGACACGGCGGCCAGCCGCCCGGCCGAACTCGCGCCCAACGGGATCGCCGCATGACGCTCGCCACCACCCACTCCGTGGGCGTGACGGAGAAACCGCCGCTGCGGCTGCGGCTGCAGCAGAAGGGCTTCGACGGCGTCACCCTGCTGGTGCTGCCGGCGGTGATCTTCGTCCTCGCCCTCTTCGTCTATCCCTTCCTCTACGGCCTCGTCCTGTCGTTCCAGCCGAAGGAAGGCGGATGGCTTGCCAATTACAGCAAGTTCTTCTCCGACCGCTTCCTGTACGGCACGATCATGACGACGTTCCGGCTCGCCGTGCCGGTGACGATCTTCAACATCGCGCTGTCGGTGCCCGTGGCCATGCGGATGCGGCTGATGCGGCGGCAGAAGGTGCTGACCACGATCCTGGTGCTGCCGATCACGCTCGGCACCGTGCTCGTGGCGCAGGGCCTCCTGAGCTATCTCGGCCCGCAGGGCTGGCTGAACCGCACGCTGCTGGCTGCCCACCTGATCTCCCACCCGATCGCGCTCCTGCACAATTACTGGGGCGTGTTCCTGTCGCTGGTGATCACCGGGTTCCCCTTCACCTTCCTGCTGATGCTCTCCTACGTCACGGGCATCGACGGTTCGCTGGAGAACGCGGCGGCGACGCTCGGCGCCAGCGCCGCGCAGCGCTTCCGCGCCATCTTCGTGCCGCTGCTGATCCCGGGGCTGGCGATCACCTTCTGCCTGTCCTTCGTGCAGGCGGTGTCGGTCTTCCCGTCCGCCGTGCTCCTCGGCGCGCCCGCCGGGCCGACACGCGTGATTTCCATCGCCGCGTATGAAGCGGCTTTCGAGCAATACGACTACTCGCTCGCTTCCGCGATCGCGATGATCATGGCGCTGGTGCAGCTCGCCATCGTCGCCATCGTGCTGGCCGCGCGCGGTCTCTTCTATCGCGGGCCTGCCGGCTCGGGGAAAGGCTAGGCCATGATCAGGCAGAGAACCACGGGCGAGAAGCTCTGGGCGACCGCGGTCTGGGTCGTCGTCGGCTTCTTCGTCCTCAACATTCTTGCGGTCATCGCGACGGTGGTGGTGGATTCCTTCGCCACGCGCTGGCTCGGGACATGGCTGCCGGCAGGCTACACGACGCGCTGGTATTACGAAGCCTGGGACGAGTTCCAGCTCCGCGACGTGCTGATCGTCACCTTCGAGATCGTCGGCATCGTGGTGCTGCTCTCCGGGCTCCTCGGCGTTCCCGCGGCCTATGCGATGGCGCGCCGGGAATTTCCGGGCAAGCGCATCGTGATGCTGCTCTTCCTGCTGCCGCTCCTGGTGCCGCCGATCACCTTCGGCATCCCGCTGGCAACCGTGCTCTACCGGACGGGCCTCGCCGGCACGATGTGGGGCGTCATCCTCGCCAATCTGGTGCCGACGCTGCCCTTCGTGATCCTGGTGATGATCCCGTTCATCGAGCAGATCGACCCCCGCATGGAATCGGCGGCGCGCGTCTTCGGTGCGGGCACGGGGCGGCTCTTCCGTCATATCCTGGTGCCGCTGCTCGCCCCCGGCATCCTGGCGGCGTTGCTCCTGGTGCTGGTGAGGACCATCGCGACCTTCGAGCTGACCTTCTTCACGGCCGGCCCGACCTCGCAGACACTCGTCGTGGCGCTTTACTACGCGGTCTTCGCCTCGGGCGTGCGCGCCGGGCAGTCGGTGGACGCGATGGCGGTGATCTACATGATCACCACGCTGATCTGGCTGCTGATCGCGCTGCGCTTCATCAACCCGACGCAGATCGTCACCCGCGCCAGACGCGAGGCGGCACACTGAAAGATGGGCTCCGCGGCACCTGTCGCGGAGCCTTTTTCTGGGTCAGGCTTCCGACCGGAGCCGGCGCAGCGTACCGGCATACCGTGAATTGATCTCGTCGCGGGCGCGGTGCCGGCCTTCGGACACGACCTCCCGCCCGCCCACGATCACACTGCGGATCGCGGCCGCGCCCGTCACGAAGATCGCGGCATCGAGCAGCCGGTCGTCGTCCAGTCCGGCAAGGTCTGGATGGTTGCCGTCCAGCGTCACGAAATCGGCGCGATATCCCGGGGCGATCTGCCCGATCCTGCGGCCCAGCGCCTGGGCCCCGCCGGCGAGCGACGCCTCGTACAAGGTGCGGCCGGTCGAGGCGCCCTCGCCCGCCGCCATGACGTTGCGCGCGCGGTGCTTCAGGCGCTGGCTGTACTCCAGTTGCTTCAACTCGCCGAAGGCGGTGATCTCGATGTTGGAGTCGGAGCCGACGCCATAGCGGCCGCCGGCCTCCGCGAATTCCGGCCCGTTGAAAATGCCGTCGCCGAGGCTCGCTTCCGTCAGCGGACAAAGCCCGCCGATCGCGCCAGATCGCGCCAGCGCCACCGTTTCCTCCGGCGTCATCTGCGTCGCGTGGATCGCGCACCAGCGCTCATCGACGTCGACATTGTCGAGCAGCCATTCCACCGGACGCCGGCCGGACCAGGCGAGGCAGTCGTCCACCTCCTTCACCTGCTCGGCGACATGGATGTGGACCGGACCTTCCGCGCAGGCGGCGAGCACCTCGGCCAGCGTTTCCGGCGTCACGGCGCGCAGCGAATGCGGCGCGATGCCCACCCGCGCGTCCGGGAGGGCGGCGACGGCGGACCGGCTTTGCTCGACCAGCCTGAGGAAACGCCCGGGATCGTTGATGAACCGGCGCTGGCCTTCCGCCGAAGCCGCGCCGCCGAAACCGCCATGAGCATAGAAGACCGGCAGCAGGGTGAGGCCGATGCCCGTTCCCGCCGCGGCCGCGGCGATGCGGCTCCCCATCTCCGCGAGGTCCGCATGCGCCTCGCCGTTCGCGGCGTGGTGGAGATAGTGGAACTCGGCAACGGCGGTGAAGCCGGTCTCCAGCATGTCCATGAAAGCCTTGGCGGCCATCGCCTCGACATCCTCAGGCGTCAGCGCGCCGAGGAAGCGGTACATCACCTGCCGCCACGTCCAGAAGCTGTCCCCGACCGGGCCCCGCGTCTCCGCCAGGCCCGCCATGCCGCGCTGGAAGGTGTGGGAATGAAGGTTCGGCATTCCCGGCAGCGCGACGCCCGAAACCGCCGGCGAATCTGCCCGCTCCGCATCCGGTGTGACGGTCGCGATAACGCCGTCGGCGACATCCACGCGGACGTGGCTCGCCCAGCCGGTGGGAAGAAGCGCCCGTTCGAAGAAAAGGGAATCCTGCTGCATCGCCCGTCCCGCAACCTTGCCCGATCATGAATTGTATAGACATAATCGGAGAGGCGAACGGGGTCCAGCCTCTGAACGCCTTCAGTCCCGCCGCCCCTGCCGAAGTCCGCCCGCCGGACTGAAGCGAGCGGTCAGTTCGTGGCGATCGCCAGGATAGGTGAGCCGAACCGACGTGATCGGCGTTCCCGCCTGCCATGTCCGGCGCTCCACCTGAAGACAGGCGGTGCCGGGCTTTAGGCCGAGCTGCTCGGCCACGTCGGCCGCGACGCCTACGGCGCGAATGGCGTGCTCCGCGTCCGTCCAGGGAATTTCCTGCAACAGCCACGTGCCCGGCGGCGATTCGATGAAATGCTCGTCACGCGCATGCGGCACGGCGGCGAGGTTCAGGAGCCGGTCCTCGTGAACGAACGGCACGCCCGCCGCCAGATGCTGGACTTCGACGGCCAGCACCGCCACGCCCGGCTCGACACCGAGCCGCCGCGCTTCCTCCGCCTCCGCCGGATGCAGCGACCGAGACAGGCAGGTATAGCGATAGGCTTTGCCGCTCGCCTGCACCTCGGCCTTGATGTCGTGGATCTCGAGGATGGTTTCCTCCGATTTCGGCACCGCCACCACCGAGCCCGACCGGCGCTTGCGGGAAATCAGACCGGCCTCGGCCAGCGCGGAAAGCGCCTTGTTCACCGTCATGCGCGAGCAGTCGTACTGCTCGGCAAGCGCCAGTTCGGAGGGGATCCGATGCCCCGGCGGCCAGTCGCCGGACATGATGCGTCCCTCAAGCGCCTGCCTGATTTCCGCGTAGCGCGGCAGGATGTCAGCCATGCCGGATCATCCCCCGTACCCGCCCTTTTCGCGCCGCCTGTGCCGGCCCGCTTGTTTCCTGCCCCATGTTCCCCGGCCGCATCGATCGCTCAACTTCAAAGCTAGCCTGAAGCGTCGGGAACCCCAACCCTCTCGACAAGAACACGCTGGCCGGATTATGTATAGACAATTGATCGGGCATCCAGCGAAGGGGAACAGCTTTGGAACTCGACAAAGTCTGGACCAATGCGCGTCTCGCGACGCTTGCCGAGGGGGAACCGGGTCTCGGCATCGTGGAGAATGCCGCGATCGGCGCGAAAGACGGGCGCATCGCCTTTGTCGGCGCGGCCGCCGGCCTGCCGACGGGCTCCCGTGCCGCCGAGACTATCGACTGCGAAGGCCGCTGGATCACGCCGGGCCTGATCGACTGCCACACGCACCTCGTCTATGGCGGCGACCGCGCGCATGAATTCGAGATGCGGCTGAACGGCGTTGCCTACGAGGAGATCGCGCGCGCCGGGGGCGGCATCGTTTCCACGGTCCGCGCCACCCGGGCCGCCAGCGAGGACGATCTCGTCGCGACCGCCCTTCTCCGGCTCGACCACCTCCTCGCCGAGGGCGTCACCACGGTGGAGGTGAAGTCCGGCTACGGTCTCGACCGCGAGACGGAGATGCGCGCGCTTGCCGCCGCCCGCCGCCTTGGTCGCGAGCGTCCCGTCTCGGTCGCCACGACATTCCTGGGCGCCCACGCTCTGCCGCCGGAGGCGAACGGCGACAGGGATGCCTTCATCGACCTCCTGTGCCGCGACATGCTGCCGGCCATCGCCGAGGCGGGCCTTGCCGACGCGGTCGACGCGTTCTGCGAGGGCATCGCCTTTTCCCCGGAGCAGACGGCGCGGTACTTCGATGCGGCGCGGGCGTTCGGCCTGCCCGTGAAGCTCCACGCCGACCAACTTTCAAATCTCCGTGGCGCGAAGCTCGCGGCGGAATACGGCGCACTGTCGGCCGACCATCTCGAACATACCGACGAGGAAGGGGCGGCTGCCATGGCGAAGGCCGGCACCGTCGCGGTGCTGCTGCCCGGCGCCTTCTACACGCTGAGGGAAACGCAGCATCCGCCGGTCGCCGCCTTCCGCCGGCACGGCACGCATATCGCGCTGGCGACCGACAGCAATCCCGGCACCTCGCCGCTGACCTCGCTGCTGCTGACCATGAACATGGGCGCCACGCTCTTCCGCCTCACCGTCGACGAATGCATCGCCGGCGTGACGCGGGAGGCGGCGCGCGCCCTGGGCCGCCTCCACGAGGTCGGCACCCTGGAGGTCGGCAAGTCCTGCGACCTCGCCATCTGGAACATCGAACGCCCCGCGGAACTGGTCTACCGGATCGGCTTCAATCCCCTTCACTCGCGCGTCTGGAGAGCTCTTTGACTGTGAATCTGCATCCGGGGTCGGTTCCCCTTTCCAACTGGCGCTCCATTTATTTCGGCGAGGGCGTCACGCTCGACGCTTCCGCCCGCGCGGCGGTGGATGCCGGCGCGGCGACCATCGAGGCGATCGTCGCCATGAACGAGCCGGTCTACGGCATCAATACCGGCTTCGGTAAGCTCGCCAGCGTCCGCATCGCCAATGCCGACCTCGCGACCCTGCAGCGCAACCTGGTGCTGTCCCACGCCGCCGGCGTGGGCGAGGCGCTGCCGGTTCAGGTGGTCCGCCTTATCATGGCGCTCAAGGCCGCGAGCCTGTCGCAGGGTGCATCCGGCGTTCGCTGGTCGACGGTGCAGCATCTGCTCACCTGTCTTGAACGCGGGCTGATCCCCGTCATTCCAGGCCAGGGTTCGGTCGGCGCCTCCGGCGATCTCGCGCCGCTGGCGCATCTGAGCGCCGCGCTGATGGGCGTCGGCGAGATGATGGTGAACGGGCAGCGCCTTCCGGCCGGAGAAGCGCTTCGCTCCGCCGGAATGGAGCCGCTCGTGCTCGGCCCCAAGGAAGGTCTGGCGCTCCTCAACGGCACGCAGACCTCCACCGCCCTGGCGCTCGCGGGCCTCTTCCAGGCCGAACGCGTGTTCCAGTCCGGCCTCGTCACCGGCGCGCTGTCCACGGATGCAGCGCGAGGCTCCGACGGTCCTTTCGACGAGCGCATTCAGAAGCTCCGCCGCCATCGCGGCCAGATCGAAACCGCTGCCGCGCTCCGCGCCCTGATGGACGGCAGCGCGATCCGCGCCTCGCACCGCGTCGATGACGAGCGGGTGCAGGATCCCTATTGCCTTCGGTGCCAGCCGCAGGTGATGGGCGCGGTCTACGACCTTCTCCGCCAGGCGGCGGCGACGCTGGAAACGGAAGCGAACGGCGTCTCCGACAATCCGCTGGTCTTCTCCGACACCGGCGAGGTGATTTCCGGCGGCAACTTCCACGCCGAGCCGGTCGCCTTCGCCGCCGACATGATCGCCATGGCGCTTTGCGAGATCGGCTCCATCTCGGAGCGCCGGATCACCATGCTGACCGACCCCGTCCTCTCCGGCCTGCCGGCCTTCCTGACGCCGAAGCCCGGCCTCAACTCCGGCTTCATGATCCCGCAGGTGACCGCCGCCGCGCTCGTGTCGGAAAACAAGCAACGCGCCTATCCCGCCAGCGTCGATTCCATCCCGACCTCGGCCAACCAGGAAGACCACGTGTCCATGGCGACCCACGGCGCGCGCCGGCTGCTCGCGATGGCGGAAAACACCGGCAACGTCATCGGCATCGAGCTGCTCTCCGCCGCGCAGGGCTGCGACTTCCACGCCCCGCTCCGCTCCAGCGAGCCGCTTGAACGCGTCCGCGCCCGGCTTCGCGCCGAGGTGCCGCATCTGGAGGACGACCGCTATTTCGCGCCCGACATGGCCAAGGCGTTCGACCTCGTCCGCAGCGGCGCGGTGGTGGAGGCTGCCGGCCTTGCCCTGCCGGCCATCGCGGACGCGGGGGAGACGGCGTGAGCGAGACGGCGCATCCTTCCTGGCTGACGGTCACGCGCGGCGTCGCGCCGCTGCTCATCAGCCTGCCGCATACCGGCACCGAGATCCCGGACGAAATCGTGCCGGCTCTCGTCTCGCCGACGCTTGCCCGCAAGGACGCGGACTGGTGGATCGACCGGCTCTACGCGTTTGCCGCCGGGATCGGCGCGACGGTGGTTCACACCGCGATCTCGCGCACCGCCATCGACGTGAACCGCGATCCTTCCGGGGCCTCGCTCTATCCCGGCCAGGCGACGACCGGCCTCTGCCCGACCGAGACCTTCGACGGGGAGCCGCTTTACCGGCCCGGCGAGGAGCCGGACGAAAAGGAGGTCGGCCGGCGGCGGCAGGCCTATTTCGTGCCCTATCATGCGGCGCTCGCGGCCGAACTGAAGCGCCTGCGCGCCATCCACCCGCGCGTGGTGCTCTACGACTGCCATTCGATCCGCTCGGTGATCCCGCGCCTTTTCGACGGCGAGCTGCCGAACTTCAACATCGGCACCAATTCCGGCGCGAGCTGCCATTCCGCGCTGACCCAGGCCGTCGAGGACCTTTGCGCCGGCAGCGGCTTCAGCCACATCCTCAACGGCCGGTTCAAAGGCGGCTGGATCACCCGGCATTACGGCAGCCCCGAAGCCGGCATCCACGCGATCCAGATGGAGCTCGCCTGCCGCGGCTACATGCCGGAAAAGCCCGGCCCGGTTTCAGAGGACGCCTGGCCGACCGCCTATGACGAAGCTTATGCCGCGCCCATGCGCGACGTCCTCACCCGCATTCTCCACGCCTGCCTGCATTTTGCCGGCACCGATTCCTGACTGAGGGGAAACACGATGACCCGCATCGACAATGAACGCCTGATCCGGGCGCCGCACGGCACGGAACTCTCCGCCAAGAGCTGGCTGACGGAAGCGCCGCTCCGCATGCTGATGAACAACCTCGATCCCGATGTCGCGGAAAAGCCGGGCGAGCTCGTGGTCTATGGCGGCATCGGCCGCGCCGCGCGCACCTGGGAGGCCTTCGACCGCATCGTGGCGGCGCTGCGCGACCTCAACGACGACGAGACGCTGCTGGTGCAGTCCGGCAAGCCGGTCGGCGTGTTCCGCACGCATACCGACGCGCCGCGCGTGCTGATCGCCAATTCCAACCTCGTCCCGCATTGGGCGAACTGGGACCATTTCCACGAGCTCGATCGCAAGGGCCTGATGATGTACGGCCAGATGACGGCCGGTTCCTGGATCTATATCGGCGCGCAGGGCATCGTTCAGGGCACCTACGAAACCTTCGTGGAGGCCGGCCGCCAGCATTATAACGGCGACCTCTCCGGCCGCTGGATCCTGACCGCCGGCCTCGGCGGCATGGGTGGCGCGCAGCCGCTGGCCGCCGTCATGGCGGGCGCCTCCTGCCTCGCCATCGAGTGCCAGCCGAGCCGCATCGAAATGCGCCTGCGCACCGGCTACGTCGACATGAAGGCCGACACGCTGGACGAGGCGATGGAGATCATCGAGCGCTCCTGCCGGGAAAAGAAGCCGGTTTCCGTGGGCCTGCTCGGCAATGCCGCCGAGATCCTGCCGGAGATCTACCGCCGCGGCATCCGCCCGGACATGCTGACCGACCAGACCTCGGCGCACGACCCGGTCAACGGCTATCTGCCCAAGGGCTGGAGCCTCGCGGACTGGGAAGCGCGGCGCGAAAGCGACCCGAAGAGCGTGGAAAAGGCCGCGAAGCACTCCATGGCGGAGCATGTCCGCTCCATGCTGGACTTCTACAAGGACGGCGTGCCGACGCTCGATTACGGCAACAACATCCGCCAGATGGCCAAGGACGAGGGCGTGGAAAACGCCTTCGACTTCCCCGGCTTCGTGCCCGCCTATATCCGCCCGCTCTTCTGCCGCGGCATCGGCCCCTTCCGCTGGGCCGCCCTCTCCGGCGATCCGGAAGACATCTACCGCACCGACGCCAAGGTGAAGGAGCTGCTGCCGGACAACAAGCACCTGCACAACTGGCTCGACATGGCGCGCGAGCGCATCCACTTCCAGGGCCTGCCGGCGCGCATCTGCTGGGTCGGCCTCGGCGACCGCCATCGCCTCGGCCTCGCCTTCAACACTATGGTGGCGAGCGGCGAACTCAAGGCCCCGGTCGTCATCGGCCGCGATCACCTCGATTCCGGCTCGGTCGCCAGCCCCAACCGCGAAACGGAAGCGATGAAGGACGGCTCGGACGCCGTGTCCGACTGGCCGCTCTTGAACGCGCTGCTCAACTGCGCCTCGGGCGCGACGTGGGTGTCGCTGCATCATGGCGGCGGCGTCGGCATGGGCTTCTCGCAGCATTCCGGCATGGTGATCGTCTGCGACGGCACGCCGGAAGCGGCAAAGCGCATCGAGCGCGTGCTCTGGAACGACCCAGCAACCGGCGTCATGCGCCATGCCGATGCGGGCTACGACATCGCGATTGACTGCGCGCGCGAGAACGGGCTGAACCTCCCCAGCCTCGACTGAGCGGAGAACCAAGCGGAATGGAAGCGGCATCGTGAGACGGCCCGTCGACCATTCCGCCATGCCCGCGGCGGGGTTCACCGCGCCTTGGAGCGCCCGGGCCGGCACCGCCATCGCGCTGCATCTCTCGTCGATCAATCCGGACCCGCAGGTCCGGATCGTGCGGCTCGACAGCGCGGAACCGGAGCCGCTGGACTGGCCGGTCGAAAAGCTGGCCTCTGCCAAATGCGAGAGCTTCCGGCAGGGCTCGTTCCTCGATTTGCCCCTGCGCGTGTCAGCGGGCGAGTTCTCCCTCACCGTCGAGTTCCGCCTCACCCGCAATCCGGGCGAGCGCGTTCTCGTCGATACCGGTGAGCTCGCATTGCGGTTGCAGGCGGATGGCCGGCTGGCGCTGCACGCGATTGGGGCCAGCATCATCGGCGCCTCGCCCCTGCCGGTCGAGCGCTGGCTGACCCTGCGGCTGACGCTGGGCGCGGCGGAAGCGACGGTGGAACTCGTTTTCCCCAAGGGGCTGGCTGTCCCTCCCCTCGCGCTTCCCCTGACGGAGGCGAAGCGCGGACCTATCCGGCTTGGAACCGACCTCGGGGAAAGCACGCCTTCGGCCAACTGGCGGATCGGGCGGATCACCCTTCAAGCCGGTGAGCAACCGCTGGAATGGCGCTTTCCGACCCGCCCCGCCACCGACCTGCCGCCGCTTGAGGGCGACGGCCCGGCGCTGGCGATCCGCAACGCGCCCACCTTCTCCGTCACTTCCGCCCGCTGGAAGGGGGATATTCTCGATCCCCGTCTCGGGCCGGAGCAATACGACGCAATCCACCTCCACGACGACGACATGGATGCGCTGGACTGGCCGGCGACGCACCGGACCGCACTGCCCGGGAGCGCCGAACCCGGCATCTATGCCTTCGAGGTCGCGACATCGGCCGGCACCGAGCGCATCCCCTTTTTCGTCCGCAGCCCGGAACGACACGCGACGCTCGCCTTCCTCGTGCCGACGCTCACCTATCTTGCCTATGCCGACGAGAACCTGCCGTCGGACCGCTTTCCCTGGGCCTGCGACGATCGCGGCCATCGCTTCGCGCAGGCGAACGACCTTCTCAGCCTCTACGACATGCACCGCGACGGCGGCGGCGTCAGCCTCGCCTCAACGCGGCGCCCCAAGGGGACGCTGCGCGACGACTACCGCTATCCCCTGTCGGACTGCCCGCATCTGCTGCCGGTCGACCTCCACCTCCTGCGCTTCTGCCGCGCCCAGGGCATCGCTTTCGACCTTCTGACCGACCACGATCTGCACGAGGAGGGCGTAACGGCACTGGACGGCTATGCCGGGATCTTCACCGGCAGCCACCCGGAATACTGGACGTCGCCGATGCAGGCGGGGCTCCGCGCCTTCCTCGATGGCGGCGGCAATCTCGCCTATCTCGGCGGCAACGGCTTCATGTGGGTCTCGGCTGTCGACGGCGACCGGATGGAGATCCGGCGCGGTCGCGAATTGGGCGCCCGCACCTGGGACAGCCCGCCGGGCGAGACCAGCCTCGCGCTGACCGGCGAACCCGGCGGCATGTGGCGGGAGCGCGGCCTCTCCGAATTCGCCCTCGTCGGCACCGGCATGACCATGATGGGCTTCGGCCCCGCTCGCCCCTATGCGCGCACGGAAGCCGGGCGCGATCCGGCTTTCGCCTGGGTCTTCGAGGGCGTCGAGGACGATCTCCTTGGCGGAGACGGCATCGTGCTCGGCGGCGCGGCCGGTTATGAGGTAGATCGCCTCGACGGTCGCTTCGGCAGCCCGGCGGATGCTGTGGTGCTCGCCCGGGCCGACGGCTTCGACGCCTCCTATGAGGTCGACCCCAACGACTGGTTCGAGGACGGGCCCATCGGTCGCGAAGCCGCGCGGCGCGCCGACATGACCGTCTTCCGCCATCCCGGCGGCGGCGAGGTGCTTTCCGTCGGCTCCGTCGCCTGGTGCGGCGCCCTTCCCGGCGGTGGCGACAGAAATGCCATCGGCCGCATCACCGCCAACATCCTCCGCCGCTTCGCCGGCTCTTCCTGACGGGACTTCCGATGCGCATCCTCCGCTCACCCCAATATCGCCAGATGCCCTGGAAGAATGGCGGCGGCGTCACGGTCGAGATCGCGGTTTCCCCGCCCGACGCGTCCGTTGCCGATTTCGACTGGCGCGTCAGCATGGCCCGGGTGGAGACGCCCGGCTCCTTCTCCCGCTTCGACGGCGTGGATCGGACGCTGTCGGTGATCGAGGGCGAGAGCATCGTGCTGTCGATCGAGGGCCGGGAAGTCCGGCTGGAGCGGAACTCGGAGCCTTGTTCCTTCGCCGGCGACGTGCCAGTGGAGGCGGCCCTGCCCGCCGGCCCCATCGCCGACCTGAACGTCATGACGCGGCGGGAGCGCTTCTCGCATGCGGTGGAGCGATTTGCCGGCGCGGCCGAAACGACCGTCGACCGCAGGGGCGAGACGACGCTGGTCGTGCTTCGCGGCTCCGGTGCCGAGGTGGTGACGGAAGATGGCGGGCAGCGCATGGCTGAAGGAGACAGCCTCGTTCTGGAAGGGGATGACCCCTCGGAGATCCTGATCCGGCCCGACGGCGAGGCCGAGATCTTCGCCGCGCACTTCACCCGCCTCTGACAGTCGTCAGAGGCTGTCCACGACGATGATGTGGACGGCCTTCGGCCCGTGCGCGCCGATCTGCAGGATTTCCTCGATATCGGCCGTACGGGACGGGCCGCCAACGAAGTTCACCACGCGCGGGAAGTCCGGCGAGCCGGGCTCCCGGATTCCTTGCCGGATCAGCGCGAAAGCATCCTCGTAGCTGCCGACGATGCGCGAGCGCGGGATGAGGCAGACGCAGAATTCCGGCAGGAAGTTCAGCGTCGTCGGCGTTTCCGGCCGTGCGGCGAGCATCAGCACGCCAGTCTCGGCCACCGCGGCCGCGGCCAGCGTCACCGAGGTCGTGTCGTCCGCGCCTGCGGGTCCCACCCGCATGTCCACGGCATGGCCCGAGAGCCCGGCCAGCGCCTCCGCCAGCACGGGTTCGCTGCCGGTCACCACCCGCGCCGGCAGGTTGCGCGCCCGCAAAGCGCTGGCCACTGCCGCCGAGACATCCGCCGCTGACCCCACATGCTCGACGCTGGCGGAAAGGAACTCCGCGCGCTCGGCAAAGGCCACGACCGCCGCGTCGCCGGCGAGATCGCCAAGGGAAAGGCGCGGACCGCCCGCTCCCTTGCCGGCCAGCCGCTCCGCCACGGCACGATGCCGCGCCTCGTCGTCAGCCGTCACCCGCAGCGCCGCACGCACCGTGGAGAGCATCGCCGCGCGGCCCCTATCGGGGCCATCATCGGGGCCATTATCGGGGCCATTATCGGGGGCCTTGTCGCCGGGGCTGTTAAAATTGCCGCTCACCGCACGCCTCGCTTCCATTGCTCGGTGAAGGTTTTTCCCTCAGGTGCGGGCAAATCGCGATGCGCCGTCCAGCCTTCCGCCAGCGGCACCTTTGCAAGCTTGCTGCGCCGTCCGCCCGCCTGCCGCAACACCCGCGCGCCGAGCCGGCTCGCCATGCGGTAGAGCCTCGGCCGCGTGGCGAAGGCTGCCCAGAGCCGGAGCGCCCAGCGCTGCGACGACGCGACGTCACCCGCCTCGAACTGCTCCTCCCGCAGGTTCCGCATCAGCTGCGGCAGCGGGATCTTCACCGGGCAGACGCTTTCGCAGCGGCCGCAGAAGGTGGAGGCGTTCGGCAGGTCGCGCGCCTCGTGCAGCCCGACGAAGTTCGGCGTCAGCACCGAGCCCATCGGACCGGGATAGACCCAGCCATAAGCGTGTCCCCCGACCGCGCCATAGACCGGGCAATGGTTCATGCAGGCGCTGCAGCGGATGCAGCGGAGCATCGCCTGATTGCGCGAGCCGAGGAGCCGCGAGCGCCCGTTGTCGACCAGCACGACATGGAAATTGCGGGGACCGTCGAGATCGCCCTCCCGGCGCGGGCCGGTGATCAGCGTCGTGTACCCGGTCGCCGGCTGGCCGGTGGCGGAGCGGACGAGCAGGCGCAGCATGACCAGCGCGTCGTCCAGCGTCGGCACCAGCTTCTCGATGCCGGTCAGCACGATATGCGTGTCCGGCAGCGTCATGGAGAGATCGGCGTTGCCCTCGTTGGTGACGACGAAGGCCGAGCCGCTCTCCGCGACGAGGAAGTTCGCGCCGGTGATACCCACATCCGCGGCGAGGAACTGCGAGCGGAGCACGGTTCGTGCTTCCGCCAGAAGCTCGGCCGGCTCGTCGATCTTGCGCCCGTCGGGCAGGTTGCGGTGATTGTCGCGGAACGCCTCCTCGATCTGGGCGCGGCCGAGATGCACGGCGGGCGCGATGATGTGGCTCGGCTGCTCGTGGCGAAGCTGGATGATGTATTCGCCGAGATCGGTTTCCACCGGTCGGATGCCGGCGCCTTCCAGCGCCGCGTTGAGGCCGATCTCCTCCGTCACCATCGACTTGCTCTTGGCGACGGTCCGCGCGCCCGCATCGCGACAGATCTTCAGTACGGCGTCGCAGGCGTCCTTGTCGGTCGCGGCGAAATGGACGTGGCCGCCGAGCTTCTCCACCTCGTCGGCGAAGCGTTCGAGATAAAGATCGAGATGGACGATCGTATGGTCCTTGATCGCCGCGCCCGCGTCGCGCAGGGCACCAAACTCCGGAAGGGCGTCCACCGCCCTCCTGCGGCCGCCGACAAGCAGGTCCTGGATCTTGGAAAGCGCGTGCTGGAGATCGTGGTCGTCCAGCGCCTTGGCCGCTTCCGGCTTGAAGGCATGGCTGCGCGGCGCATTCATCGGGCGTCTTCCCCGCGCGCCGCCGCGATCGGCGGCTCGTCCAGCCGCCCGGCCAGAACCTCCGCCACGTGCCGCACCTCGATGGCCGAGCCGGCGCGGGAGAGCTTGCCGGCGATGTTCATGAGGCAGCCGAGATCGCCGGCGAGCAGCAGGTTCGCGCCGCTGGCCTCCGCTTCCACGCACTTGTCGGAGACCATGCGATTGGAGATCTCCGGGTATTCCACGCAGAAGGTGCCGCCGAAGCCGCAGCAGATTTCCGCGCCCGGCATCTCGGTCAACTCCAGCCCCTCCACGCTTTCCAGCAGCTTGCGCGGCTGCGCCTTGATGCCGAGTTCGCGAAGGCCGGAGCACGCGTCGTGGTAGGTGGCGCGCCGGGCGCAAGCCGCGCTCACCGTCTCGACGCCCAGCACATCGACGAGGAAGGAGACGAGTTCGTGCGTCCGCTCCGCCAGCGCGCGGGCGCGGGGCGCCCAGTCGCGGTCTTCGGCCAGAAGCTCGGGATAGTGCCGGCGGATCATGCCGCCACACGAGCCGGACGGAACCACGATGGCGTCGAAGCCCTCGCAGGCGGCGATCACCTGCCGGGCGAGCGCCTGCGCGCTCTTGCGGTCGCCGGAATTGAAGGCGGGCTGGCCGCAGCAGGTCAGTCCTTCCGGCAGATCCACGTCGCAGCCGGCCCGCCCCAGCAGTTCGGCGGAGGCGAAGCCGACGGATGGGCGGAACAGATCGACCAGACAGGTCGGGAACAATCCGACGCGCAACTCATCCTCCCCGGCGTTTTTCTTGTTCTAATCTCTACCCGGCTTTACCGCGTCCAGAAAGGCCGAGACGAGATCCTTTCCGCCGCTCTCCGGCTCCGATCCCGCCATGATGGCCACGGAAAGTCCGATGGTGGAGGACACCGGATTGTGCCGCCCCGTGCCGCCGGCCGCGAGGTCCATCACCAGCGTCGGACAGCAGAAAAGCGCCGAGCGCAGCGTTTGCCGCCAATCGTCGGGCAACAGGTCGCGGGCCGACATTTCCGCCAGCAAGGGCCGCCAGAGCCGTTCCGCCTTGGATCGCAGAAAGCCCTGCCGCAGCGGCGAGGACCGCCAGTCGGTCCGGAGATCGAGCACGCCGTCGCGGTAGGTGACCGTCGCGCCGAAGCGCTGGGCGGCTTCGTCCGCGTGGTAGAGCCAGGCGGGATGGGCGAGGATATTGTGGAAGGTCGCCTTCACCTCCGCCAGGATCGCCGGGACATGCGAGCCGGCAAAGGCCGGATCGAAGAGAACGAGCCGGGGCTTGCCCCCTTCCTCTTCCCACCAGACATTGGCGTTGTGCGCGTCGCCATGCGCGACCAATGCACCGAAGCGGCCCAGCCGTTCGGGCGCCAGCACTTGGCGGCTTTTCTCCAGCAACTCGCCCAGCGTTTGGCGATAGGAGACGCCGTTGATTATCCAGCGAGCGGCACGAAGCTCATCGGCGGAGATCACCGTGCCCGCCAGGTCGAAATCTCGGTCGAAGAAAAAGCGGCGTGCCCGGCCACCTAGCTTGTCCGGGCGGTCGGGGTCGATCAGCCGCGTGTGGAAAAGCTGGTGGATCGGTTCGCGCGCGATCTCCTCGTCGGTGGCGCGGTGCAGGGTCCGGCGATAGATCGCGGCAGTGAGATCGTCGAGATCCGCCTGCGCGCGCAACGCCGGAGCCATGTCGACATCGCTCGTCGCCCCGTCCAGTTCCCGGCAGAGATCGGCGAAGCGGGGCGTGCTGCGTCGCTTGTAGAGCAGGATCTGCCGGCCGAGCTCACGCGATGCAAAGACCGGCGCGTCGACGGGATAGCCGGCATCGCGCAGGAGTTCGGCCTGGTAGAACTCCTTCAGCGTCTGCTCCTCGCCCTCCTCGTGGTGGAACTTGAAGAAGAAGTCCTCGCCCGTCGCCGTCTGCAGGAAGCCGTTGACGGAATTGAGGCTGTAGCCATCCCGGGAAATCTCCAGCGACACCGGCTCCAGCGCGAACTCCTCGGCCACGAGACGGCAAAGGATCGCGCCCGCCTCATCGAAGCGGCCCTGCTTCGCCAGCGAGAGCGCGCGGGCGGCCGGGCCGCCTTGTTCGGCCGGGGCAGCGGAAGCGTCAGGCATGGGCGATTGTCTCCGAATTCAGCGGACGTATAAAGGTTGGGCACGTTATTGCCAGGCGAGAGGCCGACCGATGCCCGTTCCCGATTACGCCCCGGTAAGCTTCAGCCTCGACGGCCAGGTCGCCGTCGTCACCGGCGCCTCGCGCGGCATCGGGCAGGCACTGGCGATCGCGCTGGCCGGCGCCGGCGCGGACGTGGCCCTTCTCGGTCGCGACGAAGCGGCGCTCGGCGAGACGGCGGAGGCGGTGCGGAAGACGGGGCGGGCCGCTTTCGTGAGGCACGTCGATGTTGCCGACGTGGCCAGCATAGAAGCAGCCTTTGCCGCTGTGGCCGGGGAGTTCGGGCGGGTCGACATTCTCGTCAACAATGCCGGAACCGAGGAGGTCCGCCCTTCGCTCGATGTGGACGAGGCGCTCTGGGACCGCCTCCTCGATACCAATCTCAAGGGCGCGTTCTTCTGCGCGCAGGCGGCCGCGAAGCTGATGACCGGAGAAAATCGAAGCGGCGGCCGCATCCTCAATCTCTGCTCGCTCACCTCGAAGGTCGGCATCCCGACCGCGACGCCCTATGGCGCTTCGAAGACCGGGCTCGTCGGCATGACACGGGCGCTGGCGGCGGAATGGGCGCCGCTCGGCATCCGCGTCAACGGCATCGGCCCCGGCTATTTCCGCACCGCGCTGACGGAAGGTTTCTACGAGAACGCGGACTGGCAGACGGCGATGCTGGGCAAGATCCCGCTCGGCCGCTTCGGCGCGATGGAGGATCTGATGGGCGCGGCCGTCTTCCTCTGCTCGCCGGCGGCGTCCTACATCACCGGGCAGGTTCTCTACGTCGACGGCGGCACGCTCGCGTCGATCTGAAGGGCCTCGATCTGAAAGGCAGGCCTTCAAGGCCGGATCAGCGTCTTCAGCGCAGGGCTCTCGCCGCGAATGAGGCGTTCGTAAGCGGCCGGAACGTCCTCCAGCCCGATTGGATCTTCTGCGAGGCGGGAAAGCCGGGCGGCCAGACGGGGCAGCATGGAGATGGCTTCCGCCTGTTCGTCGCGATAGACGCTGCAGCCCCGGAGGTCGATCTCCCGCTCCACGATCAGGTTGGGATCGAGCATCCCCTCGCCGTGGAAGGTTCCGACCATGGCGATGCGCCCGCCCGCCGACACAGTGGCGAGCAGGGTGCGAAGCACATCCAGCGACCCCGTCGCTTCCACCGCAAAGCGCGGAACCGCTTCCCCGCAACGCTCGGCAAGCGCGTCCCGCTCGAAGGGCACGATTTCCGCCCCCGCCACGTCGGCCAGCAGCTTCGCCCGCGCCTCGTTGCGCTCGGCCAGCAGCACAGGGCCGAAGCCGAGTTCGGTCAGGAGCAGCGCGGTGAGCCCGCCGATCGTGCCGCCGCCCACGATCAGGATCGGCTGGCCCCGCGCGGGGTCGAGACGGCGAACGACATGCAATGCGACGCCCAGCGGTTCGCCCATGGCGGCGATCTCCGGCGGCAATCCGAGCGGCGCCGGCAAGAGCCGCCTTGCCGGCAACACGGCCTCCTCCGCGAAGCCGCCGTCGCAGACCTCGCCGACGAAGCCCATGTTCAGGCAGACATTGCCCCGTCCTTCCCGGCAATGGACGCATGTTCCGCAATTGGCGCGGGAATCGGCCACCACGATATCGCCCCGACGCAGACCCGCGACCCCGGACCCGGTCTCGATGACCTCGCCCGCGAACTCATGACCCGGCGTGACCGGCAGGTGCGAGACCCACATGCCGGTGCGGTAATTGTGCAGGTCCGAGCCGCAGATGCCGGCGGCCAGCACCTTGACCCGAACGTCCTCCGGCCCGAGGGCATGGGGACGCGGGATGTCCTCCAGCCTGAGATCGCCGGGGCCGTGGAAGCGAACCGCCCGCATCAACCTCTCTCCTGCCGCCCTAGCCGTTCCGCACCTTGTCGCGCAGATCCGAGACGGCACGGGCATGGCCGTCGAAGCCCTCGTAGCGCGCGAGGTTGTAGGCGTGCTTCGCAAGCGCGAGATAGCCGGCCTTGGTGACGTAGCCGACGGATGAACGCTTCATGTAGTCGAAGACGGAAAGCGGCGAAGCGGTCTTGGCGGCGGCGCTCGTCGGCAGCACGGCGTTGGGTCCCAGCACGAAATTGCCGATCGTCACCGGCGTGTGCTCGCCGAGCAGAATCTCGCCGGCGTTCTTGATCTTGCCGAGAACGTCCAGCGGCTCTTCCGCCAGGATCTCAAGATGCTCCGGCGCGTAATCGTTGACGAAGGCCACCGCCGCGTCGAAATCGCGCGTCAGCACGATGCCGCCATGCGGTCCGGTCAGCACGGTGCGGGAGAAGTTGGCGCGGCCTTCCTCCATCTCCGCCCAATAGCGCGGCAGCGCCTCGCGGGCGGCTTCCGCCACCGCGCGGCTGCTCGTCACGAGATAGGCCGAGGAATCCGGCCCGTGTTCGGACTCGATTATGAGATCGAGCGCGGCCAGAGCGCCGTTGGCGCTATCGTCGGCCAGCACCACGCACTCGCTCGGGCCGGCCGGCACGCCGGGATCGATATGGTCGGAGAGCAGGCGCTTGGCCGCCACGACCCAGGGACTGCCGGGGCCGACGATCTTCAGGCACTTCGGCACGGTCTCGGTGCCGAAGGCCACCGCCGCCACGCCCTGCGCGCCGCCGCATTTATAGACCTCGGTGACGCCGACGAGCTTAGCGGCGACCAGCGTTCCCGCATCGACCTTGCCGTCCGGGCCGGGAGGCGTGATCACCACGAGGCGCGGCACGCCGGCGACGATGCCGGGGATCGTCGTCATCATCAAAACGCTCGGGAACGAACCCTTGCCGCGCGGCACGTAGCAGGCGACGGACTCGATCGGCAGGAAGCGGTCGCCGGCATAGGCGCCGGGCTGCACTTCCTTGAGCCACATCTCTTCCGGCTTCTGCGCCTCGTGGAAGCGGCGGATGTTGTCGATGGCGAACTCGATCGCCGCCTTCACCTCGGGGCTGACGCCCGCCAGCGCTTCCTCGAACTCCGTTTCCGTGACGCGGATGGAGAAGTCCGGCACGGTCACCTTGTCGAAATCGCGGCCGAAGCGCTTCAGCGCGGCGTCGCCTTCGTTCTTCACCGCCTCGATGATCGGCTTCACCCGCTCCAGAAAGCCGGAAAGATCCGCCTCGGTGCGCTTCAGGAGCGCGGGCGGAATGGCATCGGCTTCGGTCAGATCGTGCAGGTTCGGCGTGGCAGTCATGTCATCTCCCAAGGCGGTGGAGCCGTTATTCTGGTTCTGGCTGATGGCGGACATCAGGCGAGCTCGACCTTCAGGCTTTCCTCGCGGATGGAGCGCAGCACCTCGCGCTGCAGATCGATGAACTCCGCGCTGGAGGCGCTGTCGGGTTCGCGCGGACGGCTCAGATCGACGTCGAAGGTCTGCTTGATGCAGCCGGGGCCGATGCCCATCACCACGATACGGTCGGAGAGGTAGACCGCCTCCTCCACGTCGTGCGTGACGAAGAGGACGGTGAGCCGATGTTCCTCCCAGATGCGCGTCAGCAGCTCCTGCATCTGGTGGCGCGTCAGCGCGTCCAGCGCGCCGAAAGGCTCGTCCATCAGCAGCATCTTGGGTCGATAGGAGAGCGCGCGGGCGATGGCCACGCGCTGCTTCATGCCGCCGGAGAGTTCGCTCGGATAGGCATTGGCGAACTTCGTCAGCTTGACGAGCTCGATATGCTCCCGGGCAATGTCGCGCCGCTCGCCCGCGCCGTATCCCGCCGCCTTCAGCGCGAACTCGACATTCCCCTGCGCCGTCAGCCACGGCAGCAGCGTGTAGGACTGGAAAACCACGCCGCGGTCGAGGCCGGGGCCGGTGACCGGAGCGCCGTCGACCGAGAGCGTGCCGGAATCGAAATCCTCCAGTCCCGCCACGATGGAAAGCAGCGTGGACTTGCCGCAGCCGGACGTGCCGACCAGCGAGACGAACTCGTTGTCGGCAAGGCTGAGGTCGATGTCGCGCAACACCTGGATGCGTTTGTCGCCCCGCCCGAAGCTCTTGTTGAGGCCGCTGAGCTGGAGCTTGGGAACGGTAGCCGTCACGGTCATCGGCCGCGCCTCGCATAGCCGAACAACACTCGTTCCAGCGCCTTCATCACCTGATCGGTGATCAGGCCGAGCAGGCCGAGGAGCAGGATGTAGCCGATGATCGTGTTGGTCTGGAAATAGCGTTGCGACACGGTGATGCGATAGCCGAGGCCCGACGTCGCGGCCACGAGTTCCGCCAGCACCAGCCACGTCCACGCCCAGCCGAGGCTGATGCGCAGCGTGTCCCAGATGCCGGGCAGCGCGGAGCGGACCACGATGCGCGTCAGGATCTTGCGCTCGGGCAACCCGAGCGTGCGGCCGAGGCCGATGAAATCGGGCGGCACGCGCTTCACGTTGTCCATCACCATCAGCACCTGCTGGAAGAAGGTGCCGATCCAGATGATCAGGAATTTCTGCGTGTCGGCCGTGCCGGCCCAGAGAATGGTCAGCGGCACGAAGGCGACCACGGGCATGTAGCGGACGAAATCCACCAGGGGCTCGATCGCCGCTTCCCAGATGCGGAAGCAGCCGATCAGGACCCCGATCGGGATCGCCATGGCGGAGGCGATCAGGAAGCCCACCATGATGCGGTAGATGCTGATCTTCGCATCGGCCCAGAGCGTGCCGTCGCCGGCGAGCTTCACGAGCTGCGTCCACACCGCGACAGGGGAAGGCAGGAATATCGGCTTGACCCAGCCGCTGGCGGTCGCCGCCCACCAGACGAGGCCGAGCAGGACGAAGACCGCGACGGCGATGGCGACGAACGTGGCATTGCCGATCCGCGCGCCGATGCGGAAGATCGGCTTGCGCCGCCTCGCCCCGGCTCCAACCCCGCCCTGGGCCCCGCCCCCGGCCCCAACCATGGATCGAGCCGGGAAGCCGGAACGCCCCGCTTCCGGGGGGACGGGCGCCGTCGGATTGCCGTTTGTTTCGCTCGTCGCCATCGTGTTGCCGGACTACTTCGCCGCGTCCACGAAGCGCGGGTCGATCAGGTCCTTGGCCGCGACGTCCTGGGTCAGGATGCCGGCCTTCTTCGCCGCGTCGAGAACGTCGACGAAGGTCTTCTTGGAATAGTCGCCCTGCAGCGCTGACCGGTTCTCCGCCAGCGAGTAATAGCGGACACCGTCGAAGGCGGTGCTCAGGTCTTCAGCGCTGGAGCCGACGGCCTTGGCGATGATGGCCCGGTCGTCCTTGGTGTTGGCCTTGTAGTCGGAAAGCGCGGCGTCCCACGCCTTCACCATGGCCAGCACCTGGCCGGGCTTCGCCTTGGCAACCTCGTCGCGCACCACCAGCACGTCGCTGATGAGGCCCGGATCCTTGCCGGCGGTGAAGAGCAGCTTCACGTCGGCGTTCTGGGCGCGCGCAGCCGTCAGGTAAGGCTCGTAGGTGACGGCGACCGGCACCTGCCCGGCGATCAGCGCGCTGCCGGCGTCCGCTGCGGGCATGGGCACCGGCGTCACGTCGGCGATCGTCAGCCCGGCGGACTGCAGGGCGTAGTTCAGCAGGATATCGCTGGTCGTGCCCTGCTCGAAGGCGACCTTCTTGCCCTTCAGATCGGCGACGGTCGCCACGTCCTTGCCGGCGAGGATCGCATCGGCGTCCATGCTGAAATCGAGAAGCAGCACGATCTTGATCGGCAGCCCGGCAGCGGCCATGGCCATGGCCGTATGGGTGGCGACGGTGGCGCCGTCGAGCTGACCGCTCGCCAGCGCCGCGTTGATGTCCTTGTCCTCGGTGAAGTTCACGACGTTCACGTCGTCGAGGCCGTTCGCCTTGAAGAGGCCCTTCGCGGCCGCGACGTGCCACTGCCCGTATCCGAGCCACGGCTCGACGCCAAGCTTGAACGTGCCGGCTTCGGGCTTGGCCGGGATGGCATCATCGGCGGCGAAAGCCGGCGCGGCGGCAAAGCTCAGGCTCAGCGCGGCGGCGGCAAGCGACAGGCCCGCACTCTTCAAAAAACCGTTCTTCAGCATCTTCGACATCGTGGTCCCCTCTTCCCCCTGTCCGCCCGGCTTGGCCGGTTCGGACGTTCCTTCATCCCCGATCAGGGCCCGCCTGATCAATGCTCGTTTGCGGCGTGCACGGCTTCGTCGCGCAACTCATCGGTGAGCCGCGCCTTCAGGGCGGAAAATGCCGGGCTCGTCTTTACGGTGTAGTGCCGGGGATGGGCGAGTTCGACCGGCATGTCGGTCTTGATCCGCCCCGGCCGCGCCGACATGACCAGCACGCGCGAGCCGATGAAGATCGCCTCCTCGATATCGTGGGTGACGAAGATCACCGTCTTCTGTTCCCGCTCCCAGATGCCGAGGAGAAGCTCCTGCATCAGCCCGCGCGTCTGGTTGTCGAGCGCGCCGAAGGGCTCGTCCAGGAGGAGCACTTCCGGGTTGTTGGCGAGCGCGCGGGCCACCGCCGTGCGCTGCTGCATGCCGCCGGAAAGCTGCTTGGGCCAATGGTTCTCGAATCCCCGCAGCCCGACCTTGTCGATATAGGAAGCGACGATCTCGCGCCGCTGCCGCTCCGGCAAGCCCTTCTCGCGCAGGCCGAAGGCGATGTTGTCGGCAACCGTCAGCCACGGAAAGAGCGTGTAGGACTGGAAGACCACGCCGCGGTCCGGGCCGGGTCCGGCGACCGGTTTGCCGTCGAGAAGCACGCGCCCGGCGCTCGGCCGGTCCAGTCCCGCGATGATGCGGAGAAGCGTGGACTTGCCGCAGCCGGAGGGCCCGACGACCGAGATGAAATCGTTCGTCGCGACCTGCAGGTTCGTCGGTTCCAGCGCGCGGACGGGCTCGCCGCCCCGAACGCCGGGGAAGACGCGGGAAACGTTTTCGACGACGAGCTTCACGCGAACCTCCAGCGAAAGAGGCGGCGGTTGATCGCCTTGAACAGGAAATCCGAGATCAGGCCGATTATGCCGATGACGATGATGCCGAAGATGATCTGCCCGGTCGCCAGCAGCGCCTGGCTGTTGATGATCATGTAGCCGATGCCGGAGGACGAGCCGATCAGTTCCGCCACGATGACGTAGGTCCAGGCCCAGCCGAGCACGAGGCGCAGGATCTCCGCGATCTCCGGCGCATTGGCCGGCATCATCACGCGGCGCACGACACCCGTGTCGCTGGAGCCCAGCGTGTAGGCGGCCTCCATCAAATCGCGCCTCGTATGGCCGACCGCGACCGCCACCATGAGGATGATGTTGAAGACCGAGCCGATGAAGATGACGAGGATCTTCTGCATCTCGCCGATGCCCGCCCAGAGGATCAGCAGCGGGATGAAGGCGGAGGCCGGAAGGTAGCGGGCAAAGGAGACGAAGGGTTCGAGAAAGGCCTCGACCGGCTTGTAGGCTCCCATCAGGATGCCGAGCGGCACGGCGATCACGGCCGCCAGCGCGAAGCCGCCGAGCACCCGGCCGACCGTGACGAGGATGTCCTGGCTGAAACCCTGGACCGTCAGCAGGTTCCAGCCGTCGCTGACCATGGTCAGCGGGTCGGCGAGGAAGGTCCTGGAGACATAGCCGCCGAAAGTCGCGAAAGCCCAGAGCGCGACGAACAGAACAAAGAAGGCGATGCCGAGGACGATCCTGGAGGATCGTCCGACAGGCTCAAGCGGACGCAACATGCTGGACGGCGATCCCTGTCGATGATCGGAAAGCCGCGCCGCCTGCTGGGGAGGCGCGGCCCACTTCGGTGGCTTCGGTCTCTACTGGATAAAGCGCTTGTCGACCAGCGAGGCCACGTCCGGCTTCTGCTTGATCAAGCCCATCTGCATCAGGAGGTCGGCGGCCGTGCTGGTGAAGCTCTCGAACTCGGAGTTGAAGAAGGTCTTGTTGGCGTCGCGGTCGGCCCAGCGCAGATACTTCGCGGAATCGGCGAACTCGGCGGCGGACTGCTTCACGTCGGCGCCCATGATCTTGTCGGCTTCCTGCTCGTGCGCCTTGATGTAGTCCAGCGCCTCGAAGTAGCTGTCGGCCAGTGCCTTCGCCGCATCCGGGTTGCCGTCGAGGAATTTTGGCGTGCAGCCCACCGTGTCCAGCACCATCGGGTAATCCAGCGTCGTCGCGATGATGTGGCCGGCATCCGGCTTGTCGCGCACGGCGGAGAGGTAAGGCTCGTAGCTGACGGCGGCGTCGCCCTGTCCGGCGAGGAAGGCCTGCGCGGCCGGGCCCGGCTCCAGGTTGATCACCTTCACGTCCTTGGTGGAGAGGCCGTTCTTGTTCAGCACCCAGGCCAGCAGGAAGTAAGGCGACGTGCCCGGAGCGGAGGCGGCGACGGATTTGCCCTTGAGATCGGCGATCGTCTTGATGCCGGGCTTGGCGACGATGCCGTCCGCGCCGTAGGACTTGTCCATCTGGAAGATCTGCTTGGTGGCGACGCCCGCCGCGTTCCAGCTGATCCAGGTTTCCACGGTGGTGGCCGCGCATTGCACGTCGCCCGAGGCGATCGCCAGATGGCGGCTCGCCTGCGGGATCTTCTTCAGCGTGACGTCGAGGCCGTGCTTCTCGAAGATGCCGGTCTCCTTGGCCAGCGTCAGCGGGGCGAAACCCGTCCAGCCGCTGATCCCGATGGCAACCTTGGTGGCGGCGAAAGCCGGCGCGACCGACGTGACGGCAAAGGCGAGAGCGAGTGCCGAGATCCTTTTGGCAAGCATGGAGTTTCCCCTCTCCAGAATAGTGGAGGGAAAGGAAACATGCGGTCGTGCGCCCGTCAAATGTCTATACAAAGATACCGGATACCCTGGCCGTATTTGCATCCCGGGCGGGCAGAATGATCAACAACGCACCAGCCAAAGCCTGCGATATCGGCAATCCGGCCCCGAAACGCCCGTCATGAAGATCGCCACCTTCAACATCAACGGCGTCAACAGCCGGCTGGAGAACCTGCTGCGCTGGCTTCACGAGGCCCGGCCCGATGTCGCCTGCCTGCAGGAGATCAAGGTCGCGCAGAACGCATTTCCGATCGAGGCCATCCGGCAGGCGGGCTACGGCGCGATCTGGCGCGGCCAAGGGCGGCATCACGGAGTGGCGATCCTCGCGCGCGGCGCCGATCCCGTTGAAACACGCCGCGCGCTGCCGGGCGATCCCGCCGACACCGAGGCGCGCTACATCGAGGCAGCGGTGAACGGCGTGCTCGTCGCTTCGATCTACCTGCCGAACGGCAATCCCCAGCCCGGTCCGAAATTCGTCTACAAGCTCGCCTGGTTCGAGCGGCTGATCGCCCATGCCGGCGAACTCTTCGCCTCCGGGCTGCCGGTCGTGCTGGCCGGCGACTACAACGTCGTGCCGACCGACGCGGACATCTATTCCACCCGCTCCTGGAAGGACAACGCGCTGTTGCAGCCCGAGCCGCGCGCGGCCTACGCGCGAATGCTGGAGCAGGGCTGGGCCGACGCGCTCAGGTCGCGCCACCCGGACGAGCCGATCTGGACGTTCTGGTCCTATCTTCGCAATCGCTGGGAGCGCGATGCCGGGTTCCGCATCGACCATCTGCTGCTCAGCGCCGGGATCGCGGACCGGCTGGAGGATGCCGGCGTCGATCGCCGGACGCGCGGCGAGGAGAACGCCAGCGACCACGCGCCGGCCTGGATCACGCTGCGCTGACGAGACGTTTCAGAGTTCCTCGCCCTTGCGCAGGCCGAAGCTCATGGCGAGGCTGAGGAGCACCGCCGCGACCCCGAGCAGGAAGGGCGAGCCGTAGCCGAAGCGGCTGGCGAGCAGGCCGGCGAGCGGACCGGTCGCGCCGAGCGCCACGTCGAGAAAGACGGAATAGATGCCGAGCGCCACGCCCCGGTTCTGCGGCGGGGTGCGCGACATGGCCTCGCCGCCGAGTGCAGGAAACACCGGGGCGAAACCCGCGCCGGCGAGCGCCGCCCCGATGATCGCGATCTCAGGGCGCTGCGCCGTGGCAAGGGCGATCAGCCCGACCATCTCGACGGCGAGCGACACCCGCGCCACCGGCAGGCCGCCGAAGCGGGAAACGGAATTGGCCAGAAAGAGCCGCACCCCGATAAAGGCGAGGCCGAAGGCGGAGAGCGCGAAGGGCGCGCCGGCCCAGTCCCGGCTGCCGAAATAGAGCGCGATGAAGGCCGTGATCACGCCGAAGCCGGAGGACGCCAGCGCCAGCGCGACGCCATAGGGCGCGACCAGGCCGATGACCTTGCGCGCGCCGATGCTGCGCGCCGCCACAGCCGCGATGGTGGGCTTGCCGCGGGTCAGCAGCAGGCCGGCCACGCCGATCGCGAAGGTACAGATGCCGATGGAGCCGAAACCGTATCGGGCTTCGAGCACGGCGCCGATGGGAGCGGCAAGCGCCAGCCCGCCATAGGTCGCGATGCCGTTCCACGAGATGACGCGCACGGTTTCGCGCGGCCCGAGCAGGCCGATGGCCCAGGTGATCGCCGCCGTGCTGACCCAGCTTTCGCCAATGCCGAGCGCCAGCCGGCCAGCCAGCAGCAGGAGCAGGCTGAGCAGCGGCTGCCCCACCACGAAGACCGAGGCAAGCGTCAGCACGCCGCTGGAAAGGTAACCGAGGAAGCCGAGGACCACGGAGCGCTTGGGTCCATAGACGTCGATCAGCTGCCCTACCTGAGCGCGGCTCAGGATCGTCGCGATATATTGCGTACTGATCGCCACGCCCGCCCAGAAGACGCCGAAGCCCAGTTTTTCGCTGACATAGCCCGGCAGCACCGCCAGCGGCAGGCCGATGGCGAGATAGCCGAGGAAGGTCAGGCCGACGACGGAAAGAAGCGAGGCAAGGCTCGGGCGGGCGGTTTTCACGGCGGTCTCGAAGACAGGATCCAGCCCGTGCGATGCGCCAAGCGGAGGCTTCGGCGGGTGGCGGGGGCACGCCGTGCTTAGTGGCATGCCTTCGATTTGACCAGTCGGACCGGAGAAAATTCCGGGCCGCCCGATTGCGGCATAGTGCGCGGGCAAAGCTTTGGAACAGACAAAGGATTGGCTGGTTCTCCAACCCGAGCGGCCGCCACGGTCGTCCCCTGTTTTCTTCTCTCACGGAGCTTGCGACCATGGCCCAGACCGTTGGTGACTTCATCGTTCAGCGTCTGCATGCCTGGGGCGTGCGCCGGATGTTCGGTTATCCCGGCGACGGCATCAATGGCGTGTTCGGCGCGCTGGAACGGGCCGACGGCAAGATCGAGTTCATCCAGGCGCGGCACGAGGAAATGGCGGCCTTCATGGCATCCGCCTATGCCAAGTTCACCGGCGGACTCGGCGTCTGCATCGCGACGTCCGGCCCCGGCGCCTCCCATCTCGTGACCGGCCTCTACGACGCCCGCATGGATCACCAGCCGGTGCTGGCGATCGTCGGCCAGCAGGCGCGCGCGGCGCTCGGCGGCCATTACCAGCAGGAACTCGACCTGCAGAGCCTCTTCAAGGACGTGGCGGGCGCCTTCGTGCAGACCGGCACGGTGCCGGCGCAGGTGCGTCACCTCGTCGACCGCGCCATCCGCATCGCGCTCGGCGAGCGCCGCGTGACGGCGATCATCCTGCCTAACGACCTGCAGGATCTCGAATACGAGGAGCCGCCGCGCAAGCACGGCACGGTGCATTCCGGCATCGGCCTGAACATGCCGAAGATCGTCCCCTACGATGTCGATCTCCAGCGCGCCGCCGAGGTGCTGAACGCCGGCAAGAAGGTCGCCATTCTCGTGGGTGCCGGCGCGCTGCAGGCGACCGACGAAGTGATCGCCATCTCCGAGAAGCTGAAGGCGGGGGCGGCCAAGGCGCTGCTCGGCAAGGCGGCGCTGCCGGACGCGCTGCCGTGGGTGACGGGCTCCATCGGGCTGCTCGGCACGGAAGCCAGCTACAAGCTGATGACGGAATGCGACACGCTGCTGATGATCGGCTCGGGCTTCCCCTATTCGGAGTTCCTGCCGGAAGAGGGCAAGGCGCGCGGAGTGCAGATCGACCTCAAGCCCGACATGCTGAGCATCCGCTATCCCATGGAGGTGAACCTCACCGGCGACGCGGCGGAAACGCTCCGGGCGCTGCTGCCGATGATCGAGCAGAAGAGCGACACCGGCTGGCGCGAGGACGTGGAAAAGAACGTGGCTTCCGGCTGGAAGACCATGGAGGACCGCGCCATGCAGCCGGCCAAGCCGGTCAACCCGCAGCGCGTCACCTGGGAGCTGTCGCCCCGCCTGCCCGAAAACGTCATCCTCACCAGCGATTCCGGCTCTTGCGCCAACTGGTATGCCCGCGACCTGAAGATGCGCCGGGGCATGATGGCCTCGCTCTCCGGCGGCCTCGCCTCCATGGGCGCCTGCGTGCCCTATGCGATCGCCGCCAAGTTCGCCCATCCCGATCGCGCCGTGATCGGCCTTGTCGGCGACGGCGCCATGCAGATGAACAACATGGCGGAGCTGATCACCGTCATGAAGTACCACAAGCGATGGCCGGACCAGCGCTTCGTCATCTGCGTGTTCAACAACGAAGACCTGAACCAGGTGACGTGGGAGCAGCGCGTGATGGAAGGCGACCCGAAGTTCGAGGCGTCACAGGAAATCCCGAACATCCCCTATCACAAGTTCGCCGAGCTGATCGGCATGAAGGGCATCTACGTCGACACCGCCGAGCGTGTCGGCCCGGCCTGGGATGAGGCGCTCTCCGCCGGCCGCCCCGTGCTGATCGAGGTGAAGACAGATCCGGACGTGCCGCCGCTGCCGCCGCATCTGACGCTGGAGCAGGTGAAGAAGTTCACCTCCACCCTGCTCCATGGGGACCCCAACGAAAGCGGCATCCTCGTCAACACCGCCCGGCAGGTGCTGAGCTCGGTGCTGCCCGGCGACAAGGAATAGGATGACCGGGATGAGCCCGTCCCGGATCGAAGCCCCCGTCACGGCGATCCGGGCCCGGGCCTACAAGATCCCGACCGACGCGCCTGAGGCCGACGGCACCAAAAGCTGGGATTCCACCACGCTGGTGGTGGTGGAGATGGATGCCGGCGGCAGGACGGGCCTCGGCTACACCTATTCCGGCGCTTCGATCACCGGGCTGATCACCGGCGACCTCGCGAAGGCGGTGAAGGGCGTGTCCGCTCTCTCGCCACCCCGCGCCTGGGCGGAGATGCAGCGCGCCGTGCGCAATCTCGGCCGCGACGGACTGGCCTCAACCGCGATTTCCGCAATCGATGCGGCGCTCTGGGATCTGAAGGGCAAGCTCCTCGACATGCCGCTGGTGCTCCTCCTCGGCCAACTCCGCGAGGCGGTGCCGATCTACGGCTCCGGCGGCTTTACGACCTATTCCGACGGTGAGATGCGCGAGCAGCTTTCCGGTTGGGTGGAGCGCGACGGCTGCCGCTGGGTGAAGATCAAGATCGGCTCGCACCCGGAAGACGACCCTCGCCGCATCGCGCTGGCTCGCTCGATCATCGGCAAGCACGGGCTCTTCATCGACGCCAATGGCGCCTTCACGCCGAAGCAGGCGCTGCATCTGGCCGAAACCGTTCGCGATCAGGGCGTCAGCTGGTTCGAGGAGCCGGTCAGTTCCGACGACCTGCCGGGCCTTCGCCTCCTGAAGGAGCGGATGCCGGCGGAAGTGGAAGTGGCGGCCGGGGAATACGCCTACTCGCTGGATTACGTGCGCGCCATGCTGCAGGCCGATGCGGTCGACGTGCAGCAGACGGATGCCAGCCGCATCGGCGGCATCACCGGCTTCATGCGCTCCGCCACGCTCTGCGACGCCTTTCATACCGATCTCTCCGGCCATTGCGCGCCGGCTCTCCACCTTCACGCCGCCTGCGCCGCGCCGCGCCTTCGCCATCTCGAATGGTTTCACGACCATGTCCGCATCGAAGCCATGCTCTTCGACGGCGCTCCGGTGGCGAAGGAGGGGGCGATCCGACCCGACCTTTCCCGGCCCGGTCTCGGGCTGGAATTCCGCACGGCCGACGCCGACCAGTATCTCGTTCAGTGAGCCCGCCATGTTCGGACTGAAACGCCGCCCCCCTCCCCCGACGCTTTCCTCCTTCGCCGTGGATATGGCGCACGCCATGCTGCAGGCGCGGGCGACAAAGGCGCTGGCGAAAGCTCCCGCGGCCGCGGTTGAAACCGCAACTCATGTACGGCGCACCGGCAGCAACCGGCAGGACGCCTGGCTGCTGCATGGCGCGGCAGCACTTCTCGGCGGCTCCGTCTTTGCCGATAGCGGCGTGGAGCATTATCGCGGCGACTTCCAGAACCGCGCGATGTTCCTGCCGCTGATCGTATCGGCCTGCTCCATCGCCGCGAGCCTCCACGGCGCGACCACCCGCAAGCACGGCTCGCACAGGATGCGCGACGCCGCCTATGCAGCGGCGGGCCTGACCGGCATCGTGGGCACCGGCTTTCACCTCTACAACGTCACCAAGGAGCCGGGTGGCCTCTCCTGGCTGAACCTCTTCTATTCCGCGCCGATCGGCGCGCCCGCCGCGCTCTCCCTGTCCGGCATGATGGGTTTCATGGCCGAGCGCGTGCGGGAAGCGCCTGCAGGCACCGAGCCGCAGCTCCTGGGCCTTCGCACGAGCCGGGTGCTGGCGGCGCTGACCGGCCTCGGCCTTTTCGGCACCGTCGGCGAAGCCGGGCTCCTGCATTTCCGCGGCGCCTTCCACAATCCGGCCATGCTGCTCCCCGTCACCATGCCGCCGGTCGCGGCCGCGCTCATGCTGGAGGCCGCCGTCAGCCCGCCGCGCAAGCGACACCGCTGGTCGCGCATCTGGTTGGCGGTCACCGCGATTCTCGGCGTCGGCGGCGTCGGCTTCCATGCCTATGGCGTGTCGCGCGCCATGGGAGGCTGGAAGAACTGGCGGCAGAACGTGGTGGACGGACCGCCGCTCCCGGCCCCGCCCAGCTTCGCCGGGCTGGCGCTTGGCGGTCTGGCGGCGTTGCGGCTGATCGAAAGGCATCGGCGATGAACGAGCGCTATCCCGGCTACGACGTTCTCGACAAGCGCTTCACCCAGTCCTGGAACGAGAAGACGCGGGAGGTCGTGGACAAGCGCCTCTCCGTCCATCCCGGCCCGCGTTTCTTCACGGCGGAGGAATGGCCGGTCGTTCAGGCGATCTGCGGCCGCATCCTGCCGCAACCGTCCGATCGTCCGCCGGTGCCGCTGCCGGCCTATGTCGATCTCAAACTCCATGAGGACCGTCAGGAAGGCTACCGTTATGCCGGCGTGCCCGAGGAGCGGGAAGCGTGGCGGCGCGGCATCGCGGCGCTGCAGGCGGAAGCCAGCGACAGGCATCGCGGCTCCTTCGCCGATCTCCCGGCGGCGGAGCAGGACGCCCTTCTCCACGCCATGCAGAGGGACGAACTGAAGAACCCGGCCTGGGGCGACATGCCTCCGGCCCTCTTCTTCTCCAAGCGCGTCATACCCGACATCACCAACGCTTATTACGCCCACCCGACCGCGTGGAGCGAGATCGGCTTCGGCGGACCGGCGAGCCCCCGCGGCTATGTCCGCATGGACTTCAACAAGCGCGATCCCTGGGAAGCCGCCGAGGCCCATCCCGGCGGCGAAGAAAAAGCCAGACGGGAGAACCGCCGCATTGTCTGAGATCGACGAGGGGCCGCGCGCCACGGGGAACCAGGCGCCGGACGTTTTCAAGGTCGGTGCGTGGGTGCCGATGCGCCAGTTCCGCGAGGACGAGGCGGTGGATTTCGTCATCGTCGGCACGGGCGCGGGCGGCGGGACCCTCGCCTGTCGGCTGGCGGAAAAGGGCTTCTCCGTCGTGGCGATGGATGCCGGCGCGTATTACCGGCCGCTGGAGGATTTCGCTTCCGACGAGGAGGAGCAGTCCAAGCTCTACTGGACCGACCAGCGGCTCGTCGACGGCGACAACCCGCTGAAGATGGGCGCCAACAATTCCGGCAAGGCGGTCGGCGGCTCCACCGTGCACTACGCGATGGTGTCGCTGCGCTTCCGGCCGGAATGGTTCAAGGCGCGCTCCACGTTGGGCTACGGCGTTGACTGGCCGCTCGACTGGCGGGAAATGTGGGGCTATTACGCCCAGGCCGAGCGCGCGCTCACGATCTCCGGCCCGGTGACCTATCCCTGGGGCCCCAAGCGGCCGCGCTATCCCTATCGCCCGCACGAACTGAACGCCGTCGGCAAGGTGCTCGCCCGGGGCTGCGAGGCCATGGGCTACAAATGGTCGCCGACGCCGCTCGCCACCGTGTCCGCGCCGCATGGCGAATCCCCGCCCTGCGTCTATCGCGGCTTCTGCCGCATCGGCTGTTCCACCAACGCCAAGCAGAGCGCCCTTACCGTCTGGCTGCCGCGCGCGCTGAAGGCAGGCGCCGAGATCCGCGATCTCGCGATGGTCGGCCGCATCGAGACGGACGCGCGGGGTCTCGCCACCGGGGTTCACTATCATCGGAACGGCCAATGGCGCTTTCAGCGGGCGAAGAACGTCGTGGTCGCCGGTTATGCGATCGAGACGCCGCGCCTGCTGCTCGCCTCCGCCAACGAGCGCTTCCCGGATGGGCTCGCCAACTCATCCGGCGCGGTCGGCAGGTATCTGATGACGCAGAGCAACCAGGGCGTCTGGGGCCAGATGGACGACGAGGTCCGCTGGAACAAGGGTCCGCCCTCGCTCGCGATGACCGAGCACTGGAACTACGAGGATCGGAAGGATTTCTTCGGCGGCTATTGCTGGATGAGCCAGGGTCCGCTGCCGCAGGAATGGGCCTCGGTGCAGACCGGCTCGCGCGGCCTGTGGGGCGAGGAACTCCGCCGCGAGATGGAGCTCTACAATCATCAGGTCGGCGTCAAGATGGTGGGCGAAATGCTGCCGGTGGAGACCAACAGGGTCACGCTGGCCGACGAGGTCGATCAATACGGGCTGCGCGTCGCGCGCGTGACCTATAGCTGGACCGACAACGACAAGGCTCTGATCGCCCACGCGCTCGACCAGATGGAGCAGAACCTGCTCGCCGGGGGCGCCAGGAAAACCTTCCGGCAGGAGGACGACACCAATCATTTGAACGGCACGGCGCGGATGGGCGACGATCCCCGCACCAGCGTCGTGAACGCGGATTGCCGCTCCTGGGACATCCCTAATCTCTGGGTCTGCGACGGTTCCGTCTTCCCGACGGTCGGCGGCGTGAACCCCTCGCTGACGATCCAGGCGATCGCGCTGCGCACGGCCGACCGCATCGAGACACTGGCGAAGCGCGGCGAACTCTAGCCAGCCACCCGCCATTGCGAGAAGGTGGGCGGCGCAGAAGAAACGCGGCAGGCAGTCCGCTCAAGGAGGAAAGCTCATGACGGAGGCCGTCAGGGTCGAAACGGACAGCCTTGGCACGATTGACGTGCCGGCAGACGCGCTCTGGGGCGCGCAGACGGAACGGGCGCGGCATAATTTCGAGATTTCCGGCACGCCGGTCAGCCGCTTTCCCGCGATGATCGTCGCACTCGCCATGACCAAGCAGGCGGCGGCGCGGGTCAACGCCCGGATCGGACACCTGTCCGCCGACAAGGCCGACGCCATCGAGGCGGTGACGGCGGAGATCATCGGCGGCGCGCATCATGACGCCTTCCCCATCGACGCGATCCAGGGCGGCGCCGGCACTTCGCTCAACATGAACATGAACGAGGTGGTCGCGAACCTCGCCAATCTTCGCCTCGGCGGCGAACTCGGCACCTACGACCGTATTCACCCGAATGACGACGTGAACCGGTCGCAGTCCACCAACGACGTCTATCCGACGGCCATGCGGCTCTCGCTCGTGCTGGCGCAGCATTCCCTCTCGACGGCCCTCACCGGACTGGCCGACGCGTTCGATGAGCGCGGCGAAGCCTTCGCCGATATCGTCAAGCTCGGCCGCACGCAGCTTCAGGATGCCGTGCCGATGACGCTGGGGCAGGAATTCTCCGCCTTCGCCACCGTGCTGCGGGAGGACGTGTCGCGTCTTTCCGAAATCACGCCGCTGCTGCTGGAGGTCAATCTCGGGGGCACGGCGATCGGCACGCGGCTGAACGCGCCCAGGGGCTACGCCCCGGAGGCGGTGGCGGAACTCGCCGGGATCAGCGGCGAGAAGCTGGTGCTCGCCTCCAATCTCGTCGAGGCGAGCTGGGACATGGGCGGCTTCGTGCTCTTCTCCGCCATGCTGAAGCGGACGGCCACCAAGCTCTCCAAGATCGCCAACGATCTCCGGCTTCTCTCCAGCGGTCCGCGCGGCGGTATCGGCGAGATCCTGCTGCCGGAAATGCAGCCCGGCTCCTCCATCATGCCGGGCAAGGTCAACCCGGTGATCCCGGAGGTGGTGAACCAGGTCTGCTTCCAGGTGATCGGCAACGACCTCGCCGTGACGCTGGCCGCCGAAGCCGGCCAGTTGCAGCTGAACGCGATGGAACCGCTGATCGCCTACAATCTCCACAGCTCGCTGCAGCTTATGGAACGGGCGACGGTGACGCTGACCGAGCTCTGCGTGCGCGGCATCCGGGCGGACGCGGATCGCTGCCGCGAGCATCTGGACGCCAGCGTCGGCATCGTCACGGCGCTGGTGCCGGTGATCGGCTATGCCGAAAGCGCCCGCCTGGCCAAGGACGCCCTGAAGCTCGGCCGCAAGGTGGCGGAGCTGGCGGTGGAACGCGGGCTGATCGACGAGACGCAGGCCGCGGACCTGCTCGATCCGGCAAAGCTCGCCCGGCCGCAATAGGCGGATCGGTTCGAGCATCTCGATCGTCAGAGGTGCGAGCGGCTACGGCCCTCGCCCCTCGATCTGCCGCCGCAGGCAGACGACGAATGTTAAACTTGACGAGAATTATCCACTTAAGTATGCCGCGTGAGTTCCGCCATACCCGTGACCGGGCGGACCCAGCAAGCCACCTCCGGGGAGCCAGCCAGATTTTCTCCGACGGGGGTTGGGGCTTTCCATGTTTTTCAAGAGATTGCTGTTGAGCAGCGCAGCGGCCGGTGTCCTTGCGATGGCCGGCGCCGGCATTGCCTGTGCCCAGGAAACCGGAACGAGCGCGGGGGCGGCGCAGGGCAACATCGAGCTGAACACCATCACTGTGCAAAGCGGGCGGCCGAGCGACAGGCTCGACCTGGACTCGCAGGGCAAGCCGGCTGTGCTCACCACCACGACCGATCGCGACGAGCTCGACCACAAGCAGGTCCAGAGCATCGAAGACTATGGCCGGCTGGTAGATGCGGGCGTGAACTTCAACTCCAGCAACAACAGCGTCAACATCCTGGGACTTGACGAAAACCGGGTGCTGACCACGATCGACAGCATCCAGGTGCCGTGGCTGAACGATGGCGCGCGCGGCGTCGAGGGCGGCATCAACAGCTTCGACTTCGACTCGCTGTCGCGGCTGGACGTGCTGAAGGCCAACGATTCCAGCTTCTTCGGCACGGGTTCGCTCGGCGGCGTGCTGGCGCTTCGGACGCTGGATCCGGAAGACCTGCTCCAGAACGGCAAGTCCGTCGGCGGCATCACCAAGCTGACCGCCGACAGTGCGGACGACAGCTGGTCCGTGCATCAGGCGCTCGCGGCGAAGTCCGGCAACACCTACGTGCTCTTCCAGGGCGGCTACAAGCAGGGCCACGAGGTCGACAACGAAGGCCGCATCGGCGGGACCGGCGCCACGCGAACCAGGGTCAATCCCGCCGATTACGACCAGGGCAACTTCCTGGTAAAGCTGCACCAGTATCTGGGCGAGGGCAGCGTCTTCGGCCTGACCGGCGAGGTCTTCACCCGCGACAAGGACGAGAAGACGCTTACCAGCGCGGGCACGACCTACCGGGACTATACGACGGAGGAGATCCGCAAGCGCAAGCGCGTTTCCGCCACCTACGACTACAAGGGCGCGGAGGGCGACGCGGCGATCGACGAGGCGCATCTCCTCGCCTACTTCCAGCGCGTCAATCTCCAGACCAACACCGCCGCCTACCGGCTCACTGCGCCGATCGGGGAATATGATCGCGACAGCGACCTGGAGGAGAACTCCTACGGGCTGAAGGGCTCACTCACGAAGAACTTCGCCACCGGCCCCGCGACCCATGCGTTCACGCTGGGCGGCGAAGTGATCCGCACCGAGACCGAGCAATATGCCGCCGGCCGCGACAATTGCACGGCACGGATCTACAGTTGCAGCTTCCTGCATGTGAACCAGTCGGACATGCCTGACGTCGACGGAACGGCGGTGGGCCTCTTCGCGCAGGACAGGATCGGCTTCTTCGACGACCGCGTCCGCATCACGCCGGGCCTGCGCTTCGACTGGTATCGCGACGAGCCGCAGGATACGGCAAGCTACGCGGCCAATGCCGCCTATGAGGGCCTGCCCGGCAAGTCCAGCGATTCCAGGCTTTCGCCGAAGCTCCTGGCGGAATGGGACGTGGCGCCGACCGCGACGCTGTTCGCGCAGTGGTCGCAGGGCTTCCGCGCACCGAGCGCCACGGAACTGTACCTGACCTATGGCGGCTCCGGCACCTATGTCAGCATCGGCAATCCCGACCTGAAGCCGGAGACCAGCAACGGATACGTTCTGGGCGCGAAGCTCGGCGACGACCGGATGGGCGGCCGCATCAGCGTCTTCAACAACTATTACAGCAACTTCATCGACACGATCACCACCACGGCCGACGCGGCGGGGCTCAGCGGCAGCTATCCGTATGGCGTCTACGAGTACATCAACCGCGCCCATGTGCAGATCTATGGCGGGCAGGTCGATGCGCACTGGCAGTTCCGCCCGCACTGGCGCGCCTGGACGTCTGTCGCCTATTCGGTCGGCCGCGATACCGACGAGGACATCCACCTCAACTCCATCCCCCCGCTGAAGGGCATCCTTGGCCTCGGCTATGCCGACGATACGTGGGGGGCGGATCTCTCGATGACCGCCGCCACGGCTCGCAACAAGGTCGAGGACGACACGTCGGACTTCAACAAGACGCAGGGTTACGCGGTGTTCGACCTGAATGGGTGGTGGGAGCCGAAGCAGGTGAAGGGCCTGCGACTGGCGGCCGGAGTGTTCAACATCCTGGACAAGAAGTACTACAACGCCGTCGCGCTGCCGGATTCCACGACGCAGGCGAAGGAGTACTTCACCAGCCCGGGGCGGACTTTCCGGGGTTCGGCGATCTACCGGTTTTAGGGACCGGACGAAGAACAGCGAGGCCGTCGGCAAGTCCGGCGGCCTTTTCGTTCAGGCGCGCTCGCGGCAGACCCGCGCTCGAGCGGCGGGAGTGCGCAACGGAGAAAATGGGAGAACCGGAGGAGCCCTGCCCACCCGCAGCGGAAACGGGCTTGCAAGCATCGACAGGCGTTCGCCTGTCTGCCAGATCCGGGAACTGAATGGGCTGATGGTAGCAGCGGGTGGAATCGAACCACCGACCTTCGGGTTATGAGTCCGACGCTCTAACCAACTGAGCTACGCTGCCAGACGACTTGGGG
Source organism: Faunimonas pinastri (assembly GCF_900110915.1). Taxonomy (GTDB): domain Bacteria; phylum Pseudomonadota; class Alphaproteobacteria; order Rhizobiales; family Afifellaceae; genus Faunimonas; species Faunimonas pinastri. The sequence goes on along the minus strand of NZ_FOFG01000001.1, from coordinate 92,823 downwards.
CGGAATATCCGAACCGCTGTGATGCGGCCGGAGCGATACCCAAAGCACGAGGGGCGATATACTTTTGCGGACGCGCCGCGTCAAGCTGCCCCAAATGAATTCCACCGCCCATCCGACAGGACGAGCGGTGGAAACGGATGCTCGGCTGAACTTTAGATCCGGCCCATCAGCAGAAGAATGATCAGGATGATCAGGATCACGCCGACGATACCGGAGGGACCGTAACCCCAGCCGCGGCTGTGCGGCCAGGACGGCACAACGCCGATCAGCAGCAGGATGACAATGATCAGAATGATAAGGCCGATCGACATGGAAGGTCTCCGTGTTGGAGCGCGAGCGCCTCGCGCATTATGATGAGGGACTGCCGCCCTGGTGGGCCTCCCGAGAGACGTCCGCCCTGGGGCGGGGCCATGTTCGTTACTTGCGCCGGCGCCCGACGATCACGCCGGTCAGGAGCGCGGCTCCGGCCAGCTGGTAGATCGGATTCTTCCATGGAGCGCGGCTGCGGGAACGGCGCGCCACGTTGTTGATACGCTCGTAGCCACTGCGCGCCGCGTTCAGGATCTGATCGGTCGGCATCGCCGCGGCAGCCTGGGTCTTCGACGAGGATCCACCCGGCGAGGCACCCATTTTCATCGCCACCACCACCAGTATGACGGCGATGACGATCAGAACGGCGGCAACGATCGCTGCGGCGCCGATCGGCCCGACCCAGTGGGACAACGCCGCGAAGGCGCAGACCAGCAGGAAAAGCAGCGCGTAGAGCAGCACGATCAACGCGACGACGGCGAGAACGCCCTTGATCGCCAACGTCTTGAGCCGCTCCTTCAGATTGGCGACGGCATAGGCGAGGCCGACTGTTCGAAGGAGGTTGAACATGGGATCAGCGACGCGCCAGGAGCCCGATCAGGAACCCGAGGCCGAGCGCGATGAGCACTGCGGTGAGCGGATTGCGGCTGATCTGGGTTTCCAGCTCCTCTTCCAGCGCGCGGGCCTCGCCGACGTAATACTCCGTCTGGCGGGACAGCGTCTCGCGCCCCTCCCGCGCACCGACCTTGATGAAATCGGCGAAAGCGGAGCTGAGCGAGGCGATCTCGGACTTGAGGGAAGAAATCTGGCTGTCCAGCCCCTCAGCCTTGCGCTGGGTTTCGTCGTCGGCCCCGGCTTGCGCAGCCATTCCACTCAGATTCGTCTCAGACATCGCTGGCCCCTCACTATCTGGACACTACTGTTGGGCCGCTTAACGTTGGTCGGCTTGCTAAGTTCCCGGCTTGCAGGAACTTCGCAGCCGGGCCGAGGTTTATCCCGCGCCCAATCCGGGCCTGGAGACCCCTTGAATGCGCCCCGTTCAGGATCGCTACCGGCAATTCTGGGCCGATACGCACCGCAGCTTTCCGATCGTGAAGCGGGCGAGCCCCACCCACGACATGGGCAAGCTGATGACGCGCTCCTCGCAGGTCGCGCTCCTCGTGCTGGGCTTTGCGGCCTCCTTCTACATGATCGATGCATGGGCGACCTTCCTGATCCCGGTCGCGCTTGCCGTCGTGATCGGCATGATGCTGACCCCGATCCTCGTGCGGATCGAACGGCTCGGCATTCCGGCGGCGCTGGCCGGCGTGATCGTGATGATCGGCCTCGGCCTCTTCCTCTACGTGGCAGCCTTGCTCTTCGGCATGCCGCTCAGCGACTGGTTCCACCGCGCGCCGGAGATATGGGAGCAGGTGAAGCAGCGGGTCGATTCCATGCGAACGTCGCTGTCGTTCCTGACGAGCATTCAGGACAGCCTGCAGCAGGTGACCTCCCCCGGCGAAACCTCGCCACGCGTGCAGGTCGCGGATGGCGGCACCATGATCTTCAGCGTGATCAGCCTTGCGCCGCCGGCGATCGGACAGATCATCATGTTCGCGGGATCGCTGTATTTCTACCTCGCCACACGCGAGCGCATCCGCGAGACGATCCTGATGTTCTGCGTCGGACGGTCCGTGAAGATGCGCGCCGCCCGCATCATGCGCGACGTGGAGAAGAGCATCTCGCGCTATCTCCTGACGATCACCGCGATCAATATCGTGCTCGGCGTCACCACCGGTATCATCATGTGGCTTCTGGGCATGCCGACCCCGGCGCTCTGGGGTGCGATCGCGGCGGTGTTCAACTTCGTGCCCTATGTCGGGCCGTGGAGCCTTGGCGCGCTGCTCCTCGCGGTGGGGCTGGTCAGCTTCCAGTCTACCGCGCAGGGGCTGGCGCCGATGCTGGCATTCGCGGCGCTGACGCTGGTGGAGTCCCAGTTCGTGACACCCAGCGCGATCGGCCGCAGCCTCACGCTGAACCCGTTCCTGGTTTTTCTGGCCATCGGCTTCTGGATGTATGTCTGGGGCCCTGTCGGGGCCTTTCTCGCGGTGCCCATCCTGATCGTGATGGCCGTGGTGCTCACGCACATGCTGCCGGCCGGCACGGTGCCCGGCCTCATGCGCAGGCAGGAGGAGGGCGTCGACGTGCCGGGGAGCGTGGGGGGCGAGGAAGGCCTGCCCAGCGCGGCGGAGTAGGCTTTCCGGTCAAAAGCCAGCCGGATGCCGGCGCGAGCCGGAGCGAACTCTCAGGCGGCGCTGCGGCGGGAGACGAGTTCGGCGGCCGACTTGCGCGAGACGATCGTCCCGCCGCCGAGTATCCGGGCGCCGGCGCTGTCGTCGTCATAGAGTACGCAGGCCTGTCCCGGCGCGACGCCCGTTTCGGCTTCGGACAGGTTGACGCTCGCCTCCCCGTTGGCCACCACCAGCATTGCCGGCACGGGCGGCCGCGTCGAGCGCACGCGGGCGAAGACCGGGATTTCCAGCCGCTCCGTCGTCGAAAGGTCCTCGTCGCCGAGCCAGTTGAAGGCACGCAGGCTCACCAGCCGCGTTCCCAGCGCCTCGCGCGGGCCGACCACCACTTCCGCCCGGCTCGCATCCAGTCGGATCACGAAGAGCGGGGCGGACGAGGCGATGCCGAGGCCCCGACGCTGGCCGATCGTGTAGTTGATGACACCCTCGTGGCGCCCGAGCACGCTGCCGTCGATATGGACGATATTGCCCGGCTGCACCGCTTCCGGCTTCAGCTTTTCCACGATGTCGGTGTAGCGGCCCTGCGGCACGAAGCAGATATCCTGGCTGTCCTGCTTTTCCGCCACAGAGAGGCCGAACTCGCGCGCGAGTTCACGCGTCTCCGGCTTCGTCAGGCCGCCCAGCGGGAAACGCAGGAAATTCAGCTGTTCCTGCGTGGTGGCAAAAAGGAAATAGCTCTGGTCGCGGTCGAGATCGACCGGGCGAAACAGCGCCTGCTTCCCGTTCACGCCGGCCGAGCGAACGTAATGCCCGGTCGCCATGGCCGCGGCGCCGAGCTGCCGGGCGGTGCCGAGGAGATCGGAGAACTTGACCGTCTGGTTGCACGAGATGCACGGCACCGGCGTTTCGCCGGCCGCATAGCTCTCGGCGAAAGGCTGGATCACCGCCTCGCGGAAACGGGATTCGTAGTCCAGCACGTAATGCGGAATTTCCAGCTGCTCGGCCACGCGGCGCGCATCGTGGATATCGCGGCCGGCGCAACATGACCCAGAACGGTGCACCGCCGCGCCGTGATCGTAGAGTTGCAGCGTCACGCCGACCACGTCGTAGCCCGCGCGTTTGAGAAGACCGGCCACCACGGAAGAATCCACGCCGCCCGACATGGCGACGACAACGCGCGTTTCAGCCCGCGTTCCGGGGAGTCCGAGATCTATATCCATTGCGCTTCAACGATGCTTCGAGAGGTTCGCATCATACCGAAACGGCGCCCCTGATCCTAGCCGAAACCCTTAAGAAACTTAAGAGATCCGCGAATCACCACTTAGGCGAATTTTAAGAGGGGAAGGGTAGACCTAGGACATCGAACAGTTCTGCGTAAGAGTAACCGATGGCTGAACATATCCGACCGCGCGTTAAATACGTGATCGGTCCCGATGGGAGCCCACTTACGATCGCTGATCTTCCTTCCAGCGATACGAAACGATGGGTCATCCGGCGGAAGGCCGAGGTTGTAGCAGCCGTCAGGGGCGGCCTGCTGAGTCTCGAGGAAGCCTGCGACAAGTATACTCTGACCGTGGAAGAATTCCTGTCCTGGCAGGTGTCGATCGACGAGCACGGCCTCGCCGGTCTCCGCACCACCAAGATCCAGAAGTACCGGAACTAGGAAATCCGGCGGCCGCCTTCCCGGCGGCCGTTGCCGAACGGCGCGGCGGTCGGGCCTTCAGGGACGGTCAGCCAGACGCGGGGCTTCGGGATCGAAGATCCTGCTAGGGCAGCGCCTGAGGCGGATGCGCCCACGCAGGGCCGCCATACTTCTCCCACAGAGTTTCCCCCACTCTTATCCACACCCTGGCCGATACAGTCGCGCAACCCGGAAATTCCGGCCGCGCGATCGGGCGGTCGGTTCGGTCGGTTCGGTCGTGCCAGCATCCAGGATCAGCTCCGCCGGGTAATCACCTCGGGCGGATTTTTTTGCGTTCGCTCCCGGGAACGCGGGCCGTGTTCCGGCCATCTCAGGGACGCGGCGCCAGCGCGCGCAGCGCCGGGCGCGGCCACGGCCCCTCCCCGGCAGCGCGTGGCTGCCGGCGGGGATCGTTCAATCAAGGATTTCGGTCGCGCGGCTCAACCGACCGCGCGATCTGCTCCGCTGTCGCGCTCCAGGCGCTCTTCGTCGCGCTTCAATTCCGCCATCGCGGTATCGAAACCCGCCTGTGCCCGCTCCATCTTTTCCTGCAGGTCGTTGATGGAGTTCTGCAGGTTGGCGCGCCGTTGCGTCGCCGCGCGGGCAAAGGTGGAATAGGCAAAGTGCTTCGGATCGTCGATGCCGGTGCGCCGATGTTCCGCGGCAATTTCCAGGTCGAGATCTCCGACCATGCGGCGGAATTCTTCCACCATTGCCTCGATCTGGCCAATTTGCCGGCGCTTTTCCTCGATCTGAAAGCGCTTCATTCGTACCGAGTCGTTACGCGATTTCATACGCTACTCCCCCGCGTTTCGAACGCCCCTGAATGCGGCGCCGCATAAGCGACCGCACACCTGGAGAGGCGACGGTAACCTTTCATTTACAGGTCGAGTTAATCATAGGGACGAGGGCTTAAGGGCCGGTAAATCGGGGCACCCGGCAAACTGCCAAAATGCGTTTAGATTTACGGACTTAGGCCAGAAGTAGCGTGCCATTTGGAAGCGGTCTTCCAACAGAATCACGTGAGAATCGAAGCGGAATCAACGGATTGCGCCAGATCCTTCACAGCCCGGACTTGCCCGTCCCGGACAGATTCTGTTAACCATTCCGAAGTACGGTGCGTGTTGGATTTGCCGACTCGTCGGCTGCCGCCATCTCGGGATCAAGCGGCCAGGGTCAAAAGGGGATTGGCATGCGGGTTCTTCTGATTGAAGACGACAGCGCCACCGCGCAGAGCATCGAACTGATGCTCAAGTCGGAAAACTTCAACGTCTATATGACGGATCTGGGCGAAGAGGGTGTCGATCTCGGCAAGCTCTACGACTACGACATCATTCTGCTGGATCTGAACCTTCCGGACATGAGCGGCTACGAGGTCCTGAAGGGCCTTCGCGTCGCCAAGGTGAAGACGCCGATCCTGATCCTTTCGGGTCTGGGCGGCATCGAGGACAAGGTCCGCGGTCTCGGCTTCGGCGCCGACGATTACATGACGAAGCCGTTCCACAAGGATGAGCTCGTCGCCCGCATCAATGCGATCGTCCGCCGCTCCAAGGGCCACGCCCAGTCGGTCATCCAGACCGGCGAACTCCGGGTCAACCTCGACACCAAGACGGTCGACGTCCACGGCAACCGGGTTCACCTGACGGGCAAGGAATACCAGATGCTGGAGCTTCTCTCGCTCCGCAAGGGTACGACGCTGACGAAGGAAATGTTCCTCAACCACCTTTATGGCGGGATGGACGAGCCGGAACTGAAGATCATCGACGTCTTCATCTGCAAGCTTCGCAAGAAGCTCGCCTCGGCCACCGAGGGCAAGAACTACATCGAGACCGTCTGGGGCCGCGGCTACGTGCTGCGCGAGCCCGACGACCAGGAATACCGCGAAAGCGCCTGACGCTTTCGCCCTCCCCTGATCCCGCATCGACAGCAAGGGGCCTCCCGGAAGGGGCGCCCCTTTCGCGCCGTTTCGAGCCTTACAGCATCTCCACGCTGCCCAGCGCGCGCAGCAGGTGATCCTTGTCGAAGGGTTTCAGGAAATGGCGATCGGCACCGCTCCTGAGCGCCCGCGCGATCAGGACCGGATCGAATTCCGACGTGTAGTAGAGCACCTTGGCATGCTCGGCCGCCGGCAGGGCATGAAATTCGCCCAGTAAGGTCAGGCCGTCGCAATCCGGCATCTGCCCATCCAGCAGGACCAGGTCGGGCACGCTCGAAGCGCAGGCATAAAGCATTTCTTCCCGCGTTTCGGCTTCCAGAACCTCGAAGTTGAGCTCCTGCAGGTAGTGGCGCAGCACTTTGCGGGTCGATGTGGAATCGTCGACAACAAGCGCGCGCCTCATCACCCCCCCTGAAGGTTCCGCCGAGCTTTCCCGGCGATCCCATTCTGGACGGCTGGCGTTACCGACACGTCAATCGGGATCGTTAACGCCAGCGAGAGCTTCCGGACGCGTGCTTGCCTTCAGCGTCACCCGGTTTTCCTCTTCCGAAACGCTGACGCCCATGCCGGCCTCCTGCGCCAACAGAGCGGCGTAGAGCGGCTGGACGGCATGGGCGTCCAGCGGCGAGGGCACCGCGCCCTGCGTCAGCACATCGCGAATACCGGCACCGAGCCGAGCCCGATCGCCCTCGGCGACGAGTTCCAGGGTGGCCACGTCGCCTTCCTGCCCGGCGGAGACCACGATGGTTCCTCCGCGCGCGATCGAGTTCATGGCGATCAGCAGGAGATTCAGGAGCAGCTTGGCTTGCGCCTTCGGCAGCAGGCCGGCCGGCACGCGCCAGTCGAGATTGGCCTTTTCGCGCTCGAAAAAGGCTGTGGAGCAACGTCCCGCCTCGACCATGTCGATCTCGGACCCTGCCCCCCCGGACGCGCCGAAGGCGAGACGCGCGAACTGCAGCTTGGCAGAGGCTTGCCGGGCGCTCTTCTGCACGAGATCCATGGCGAAGGCCCGCATGGACTCGTCATGCTCCTCCTCCAGCACCTCCAGGCCGTTCACGATCGCGCCGACGGGGCTGATGATGTCGTGGCACACACGGCTGGCGACGAGGGCGGCGAGGTCGAGCGGGTCGATATTGTATTCGGTCATGATCTCACGAATGCTGGCAATCGGCGCGGAGCAACCTCGAATCTGGCTTCCCGGCTGGGCCGTATTGAAACAGACCCTCGTCTTCGCGCAATGCGCTTAACGCCATCTTTACCATCTTTTGAGGAAATGGGAGCCAAAGCCGAACAGAATGAGGCCGAACGGATGGGGCCGAACAGAATGGGACGCTTAATGGACCTGAAGCGCTTACTGCCTCGAATCGTCATTGGCATCGCCATGCTGATCACCTCCGCCGCCACCGGGCAGGCGGTCGCGGCCGCACGGTCGAACACGTTTTCCCCCGAGGAAATCGTCGAGGCCGGCCACGAGATGTTCGGAGGCTTCTCCGAAAGCCTCGCGGCACTGGTGGAAAAGTCCGTCCAGCAGTACGGACTGCCGAACGGCTACATCATCGGACAGGAAGCCTCGGGCGCCTTCTTCGGCGGCGCGCGCTACGGCGAGGGTAACCTCTTCACCAAGCGCTCGGGCAAGCGGCACGTCTTCTGGCAGGGGCCGTCGCTCGGCTTCGACCTCGGCGGCGACGGCAATCGCACCATGATGCTGGTCTATAACCTGCCGCAGCCGGACTGGATCTTCCGCCGCTATACCGGCGTCAACGGCTCCGCCTATCTGGTCGGCGGCCTCGGCATGACGCTCCTGACCTATCGCAGCCCCTACAAGGACCCGGTCTACGTCGTGCCGATCCGCTCTGGCGTCGGGGCGCGGCTCGGCATCAATATCGGCTATCTCAAGTTCACCCCCAGCGCGACCTGGAACCCCTTCTAGGATCGCGGATGTCCGGCACGAGCCGGCGGAATTTCGCCTGACGTGACGGATCGGATACGCGTGTCCCGCTGTTTGCGCTATATCTCGGGACGCGTGCGGAGCGGAGTGCATTGATGATCCAGTCGGCCATGATGTTCGCCCTCGGGGCGTTCGTATGCGGCCTGCTGGCACTGGGCCTCGGCGTCGCCTTCGCGCGCCGAGCGCGTCGCCTCACCGAGCGCCGGCTCCTTGCAGCCTTTGCCTCCCGCCGATCCGAATTCGCGGTCGAGCGGGACGAGATGCGAGTGCGCCATGCCGTCCAGATCCGGCGCATGGAGCAGGAGATCGACCGCCTGCTGGAATGGGCTTCCGGCCAGAGAAGCCGCAGCGAAACCCGCGCTAGCGACGCCTTTGCGCTTCGCGCCGAACTCAGCGAGCGCGACCGGACGATCCGACAACTGCAGGACAGCCTCGGCGGCACCGAGGAACGGCTGAAGCACGCGGAAACGCGGCTTGGCGAAACGCGGGAAGCCCTTCGCAAGGCGGAGACACGCCTGCGCAGCCTGCCCGCCCGCCATGCGGCGCCCCTCCAACAACCGACATCCGAAGAGCAGCCGGTCAAGGCGGAAGCCGAATTGGCGGCGTCGGCGCGATCTTCGCGTGCGCACGGGGCGGCCCGCATGAGCGCGTTCACGGACCCGGCGTCGGCCTTCTCACCTACGGCGCCAAACGAAATCCGCATCTCGGATGTGCCCGCGGCGGCCAGCATGGCGCCCCAGCAGGGCGGTCTCGCGGTCGAATTCCCGTCTTCCCGCTCCGACACGGAATCCCCGGAGAATGGCACGGCCGTCATCCACCGGATCGCGGAGGAGCTTCGGCGTATCTCCGGCGAAGCGGAAGGCACCTTCGGCCGTCGCATCTGGCGCGCCCCGGCAACGCCCGCACAAGGCGAGACAGTGCCCGAGGCGGCCGCCGGGCCCGTACCCCCGACCGAGCCCGTCGGGCCCAAGGTGATCGAGATCGCTCCCGGAGAGATCCGCCGCAGCAAGACCGGCCCCGCCGCCTAGGAGGGATTACCCGGGGTTCCGAAGGGCGTCACTGGCCGGCTCCGCTCGCGCGCCCTCTGCAGCCTCCGCCCGATTTCGGAAAGAGCCATGCGAGCCAGTCTGCCCGTGCCCCGCGCGGTTGCCGGGCACGAGCGGAACGCTGTCAGACCTTGATCTGCGTCCCGATCTCGACCACCCGATCGGTCGGCAGGTTGAAGTAGGACGACACGGAATCCGCCGTCCCGGCCAGTGCGATGAAGAGCTTGTCCTGCCAGAGCGGCATGCCGGAGCGGGGCGAGGGCAGCAGCATGCGACGCGACATGAAGAACGAGGTCGACATGATGTCGAAGCTCAGGCCCTTCTTGCGCGCCGCCGCAAGCACGCGCGGGATATTCGGCGTCTCGGCAAAACCGAAGGTCACCATCACGCTCGTGAAGCTGTCGGAAATCGGCGTCACTTCCATGCGCGATCCCTTGGCGATGCGCGGCGTGTCCGCCGTGCGGATCGTCAGGATGATGTTGCGCTCGTGCAGGACCTTGTTGTGCTTCAGATTATGCAGGAGAGCGGTCGGCGCCCCTTCCGGATCGCCGGTCAGGAACACCGCCGTGCCGGAAACCCGGTGCGGCGGCTTGTTCTCCAGCTGGCGGATAAGGTCAGCCAGCGGGATTTCCGCCCGGCGCGTCTTGTCGAACAGCAGATGCGCGCCCTTGGTCCAGGTCCACATGACGAGCGCCAGGAAGGCGGCGAGCAGAACGGGAAACCAGCCGCCCTCCTCCACCTTGACGCTGTTGGCGGCAAGGAACGTCAGGTCCACGGCGAGGAACGGCAGGATCACCAGCCCGGCGAGCCACATCGGCAACTTCCAGCAGCGCTGCATGACGATGAAGGCGAGGATCGCGGTCACCACCATCGTCCCGGTCACCGCGATGCCGTAAGCGGAGGTCAGCGCGCTCGACGAGCCGAACAGGATCGTCAGCAGCACGACGCCGATAAAGATCAGCCAGTTCATCCGGCGGACGTAGATCTGCCCGGCATGGCTCTCCGACGTGTGGAAGATCCGCATGCGCGGCAGCAGGCCCAGCTGGATCGCCTGGCGCGTGAGCGAGAAGGCGCCGGTCAGCACCGCCTGGCTGGCGATCACGGTGGCCACAGCGGCCAGGATCAGCGTCGGCACCAGCAGCCACGGCGGCATCAGCAGGAAGAAAGGGTTCTTCAGCGTCAGCGGATCGCGCAGCACGAGCACGGCCTGACCGAGATAGTTCAGCGCCAGCGAGGGAAACACCACCGCGAACCAGGCGACCCGGATAGGCTTGCGGCCGAAATGGCCGAGATCGGCATAGAGCGCTTCCGCGCCCGTCACGGCCAGGAAAACCGATCCGAGGGTGAGAAAGCCCAGATGCCCGTGATGGGTCAGGAATTCCACGCCATAGAGCGGGTTGAAGGCAAGCAGGACGCCCGGCATCCGCACCAGCGAGAGGAGACCGGCAATGCCCATCAGGGCAAACCAGGCCAGCATGATCGGTCCGAAGATGAACGCCACGCTCGCCGTTCCGCGATGCTGGACCGCGAAGAGCACGAAGAGGATCACCAGCGTCAGCGGCACCACGTAATGCGAAAAGGCCGGCGTGACGAGTTCGAGGCCTTCCACCGCGGAGAGGACGGAGACCGCGGGCGTCAGGATGGAATCGCCATAGAACAGTGAGGCCGCGATGATGCCGAGAAGCAGCACGAAGACCGACTGGCGGCCGAGCCCACGCTGGGCCAGCGCCATCAGCGACAGAGTTCCGCCTTCGCCGCGATTGTCCGCGCGCAGCAGCAAGACCACGTATTTCAGCGAGACGATGATGATCAGCGCCCACAGGATCAGCGACAGCACGCCATAGACGGCGGCGACCGAGACGTCAGGCGAGCGGCCGGTGGCGGAAAGCACCGCCTCGCGAAACGCGTAGAGCGGGCTCGTCCCGATATCGCCATAAACCACGCCCAGGGAACCGAGCGTCAGCGCGCGAAAGCTCTGGCTGGGGGCGCCCTCATGAGGCTGAACCTGGGAAGCGTCCTCGCCGGACGGCGAAGCTTCCTTCGGGGACGACGAATCGACGGAAAGGGATTCAGACTGCACCGGTCTGCTCAACTCCAAAGCGCCGCTTCCCACCAAAGGCGAGAGCGCCGAGACCGCGGATCGCGCTGCGGAAGATGATGGTCTTCCGTTTCGCGCGGCCGAAAAATGGCGGCCGACAATCCCGGTATATAAGCCGATAGGCCATGCCTTGCTAGCCTCCCCCTTCGGCCGGACCGAGGAGCGGTGACGAGCAGGCGACAGACGGCCTGTCCGCACGCGCGGAGAAGAGAGAGAGAGAGAGAGAGAGAGAGAGAGAGAGAGAGACTCACGCCGGAAACAGAAAAAGCCCCCGATTGCTCGAGGGCTTCGAAACTTCTGATCCGGCCTTCATCCCGTCACGGCCAGCTGGCCGGAAGGATGGTACTCCCTAGGGGAATCGAACCCCTGCTTCCGCCGTGAGAGGGCGGCGTCCTAACCGCTAGACGAAGGGAGCGGCGAGCGGGGATATAGCGGCTCTCGCCCCCCGACGCAAGCACCCTTGTGGGATTCTTCTCAGGAAGGATCGGCGCGGGCTTGCGGAGCCAGTTCGATGCGGCGGATCACCTTGCCGGAGGCGAGATCCATGAAAAGTAGCGTCCCGGGCCCCTCCCCCGTGACCACGTTCAGGAGGGCGTGGTCGCCGTCCAGGCTCATGGCCGCGATTCGCGCCCCGGCGGGCAAATCCAGACTGGCCAGAGCGGGCGCCGGAATCTGCCCCTGTGCCGCGGCTTCACCCTGGCCCGGTCCGGGAACAGATCCCGGCGCTGCGGCGCTCGCCGTCTCCACCCGGGAGTGACCGGTGCGGATCTTGTAGACAATGGCGCCGATGACCGCGATAAGCCCAAGGATCATGAGCGCCGTCGATGCCGCGAGCATCAGCGCCATCTTTCGCCTGACCCGTTCGGTAGCGGGATCGAGAGGGCGATCCTCATCCTGGAGCGAGTTTCGGTCGTGGTCGTTCATGGTGATCCTGCAGGGGACAAAGAGATTTTCACGGTCGAACCGGACGAGGCCGGCGAGCGCCTGGATGCGTTTCTGGCGCGACGCGACGCCCGTTTCTCGCGCAGCCGGCTGAAGGCGCTGATCAAGGACGGGCAGGTCACGGCCGGCGGGCGGACGCTATCCGACCCCAGCCGCAGAATCAATTCCGGCGAGGAGATCGCCCTTTCCGTGCCGCCGCCGGAAGATCCGGAGCCGCAACCGGAGGCCATTCCGCTGACGGTGGTCTTCGAGGACCGTTATCTCCTCGTGGTCGACAAGCCGGTCGGCCTCGTCGTCCATCCCGCCGCCGGCAACTGGACGGGGACGCTCGTCAACGCCCTCCTGCACCATTGCGGCGACAGCCTTTCCGGCATCGGCGGCGTCAAGCGCCCGGGCATCGTGCATCGGCTGGACAAGGACACGTCCGGTCTCATGGTGGTCGCCAAGACGGATGCGGCGCATCAGGGCCTTGCCGCGCAGTTCGCGGACCACAGCATCGGCGGGTCGCTGGTGCGGGAATATCAGGCGCTGGTCTGGGGTGCGCCGAAGCCCGCGTCCGGAATCATCGAGACGCTGCTCGACCGCGACAGGGGCAACCGTGAAAAGCGGGCCGTGGTGCGCAGCGGCGGCCGGCACGCGATCACGCACTACCGCACCGCAGCGAGCTTCGGCCCGGAGCGCGTCGCGAGCCTCGTCGTCTGCGAGCTGGAAACCGGCCGGACGCACCAGATACGCGTGCACCTGACGCATATCGGCCATCCACTCGTGGGAGACCCCTTGTATGGCCGGGGCTTCATCACCAAATCAGGAAAGCTTCCCCCCGACCTCTCGGAAATCACCAGGCTGTTCAATCGCCAGGCTCTGCACGCCGGAGTTCTGGGCTTTCGGCACCCGGTAACGGGGGAGGATCTGCGCTTCCAAACGCCATTGCCGCCGGACATGGCCGCGCTCGTTGAACGCTTTCGTGAATTGACCGTTTAGCGATCAGGTATTTCTTCGCAGCTGCGAAGCGTTATACTCCGTCGCTTGTTCGGCAAACGGCCGTGCAAACTGCCGTCCTTCGGGGAAGGCAGCAGGAAGGAACTACCATGGCTAGAACCAACATTCCAGTGTTTCACGCCGGTGATGGCGGCCTCTCTCGTTACCTCGACGAGATCCGGCGCTTCCCGATGCTGCAGCCGGAAGAAGAATACATGTTGGCCAAGCGCTACGCGGAACATGACGACCGCGACGCCGCCCACAAGCTCGTCACCAGCCATCTCCGTCTGGTGGCCAAGATCGCCATGGGCTATCGCGGCTACGGCCTGCCCATCGGCGAAGTCATCTCGGAAGGCAATGTCGGCCTCATGCAGGCCGTGAAACGCTTCGACGCGGAGCGCGGCTTCCGTCTGGCGACCTACGCGATGTGGTGGATCAAGGCCGCGATCCAGGAATATATCCTGCGCTCGTGGAGCCTCGTGAAGATGGGGACGACCGCCAATCAGAAGCGGCTGTTCTTCAACCTTCGCAAGGTGAAGAGCCAGATCCAGGCGCTGGACGAGGGCGAGTTGAACTCCGCCCAGGTCACCGCGATCGCCGAGAAGCTCAACGTGCCGGAAGAAGACGTGATCTCGATGAACCGCCGGCTTTCCGGCGATGCATCGCTGAACGCGCCGATCCGGGCGAGCGAGGGCGATTCCGGCGAGTGGCAGGACTGGCTGGCCGACGATTCGGAAAGCCAGGAAGCCGTGCTCATCCAGCAGGACGAACTCGGCCAGCGCCGCGACATGCTGAAGAGCGCCCTTGGCGTGCTCGACGACCGCGAACGCCGCATCTTCGAGGCGCGTCGCCTGTCGGAAGATCCGCTGACGCTGGAGCAGCTTTCGTCGGAGTTCAGCGTCAGCCGCGAGCGCGTCCGCCAGCTTGAGGTCCGCGCCTTCGAGAAGGTGCAGAAGGCCGTGGTGAACGCGGCGCGCGAGCGCGACCGCGGCCTCACCCCGCTGATGGCGCCGGCCTGAACGTCCGCGCACGAAACATGAAAAAGGGCGCGCCACCGGCGCGCCCTTTTTGTTTGACCTGAACATTCCGGGGCAGCGACGCTGCCCCGTCGACGATCGTCCTCAGGACTTCGTCCAGCTGTCGATCACGTTCTGGAAGATCTTGTCGCCCGGAATGCCCTTCTCGAAGGTGATCAAAGCGCGCGTGCCGTCCTTGAAGAGGATCGGCATGTCGAACCACGACGCGGTCCGCAGCGCGGAGAGATTGCGGGTGATGTTGTCCTGCTGGTCGGAAAGCGCCACCCAGAACAGGCGGTCGGTAACCGTCATCGGCACGCCCGCCAGCGGGGTGCCGCGTGCCTGTTCGCTGGGCTTCAGAACCAGCGCCGGAACCTTGTCCACGCCGCTGGAGGCAAGCTGGCCGGAGCCGGAGAAGGCGATCTCGACCATATGGCTCGCGGGGAGCCCCTGATCCGTGTTCCGGGTGATCGTCAGCGTCACCGTGACGTTCTGATCCGGCAGCGTCACGACGCCCTGGATCGCCGGCTGCCCGTCCTTGGACTGGATCTGCGACCAGGCGATCGCACCCTGGTTCGCCTTGCCGGGCGCGCCGTTCAGGCCCTGCTGATAGTAGATGGCGCGTTGGGCGACCAGCGACTCGCCGGCGGCGGGAGCGTTGGCCGGAGGATTGACGTTGTCCGGGTTCGCAGCGGCATCCGGGGCGGCAGGCACGGCTGCTCCGTTCGGCGGCGTGTCGGCATCAGTGCCGGCGGGCGCGGTGGCGGCCGCCGTCGGGCCGCTATCGGAAGGCAGCCGCTCCGTGTTCTTTTCGACGGGAGCCGGGGGCTGAGCCGAGCTCTGAGCGCTGTTCTGGGCACTCCGATCGGGCGCGGCATCGTTCGACGCCGTCTGGGTCGGGTGCCCGGAACCGCCGCCGAACATCGAGCCCAGCGCGTCGCGCTTGGCATAGGCGACGCCGCCGACGATCACGACGGCCAGCACAACGCCGGCAATCGCGATAGCCGGTGTCCTGGAACGGGTGGGCGCGCGAAGCTGCTTGGCCGTCGGCCCATTGTTCCGCCGCTCGGTCGACCGCGGCTCCATCTGGAAACGGGCCGCGCCCGGTTCGGCGGGATTCTTCTCCCGGCCGCGAGCTACGGGTGACGGCGCCTCAGGATCGGATTCGGGATGATGTTCGTCCTCCCGATAGTCGGCCCCCTGATAGTCGGCGCCATGCTGCTCGTCGTAATGGCCATGCCCACCGTGCCCGTCATCGTGATCACCCTCGCGGTGGTCGTGACCAGAGGACGCCTCGTGGGGCTCGTCCTCGTATTCGGGCTCATATTCGGGGAAGGCGGCGTATTCGTCTTCGAGTTCGGAAATCGCGCTTTCCAGCTGCTGCTCCTGCAGCGCGATCTCGTCCTCCGTAAGAGGCGGATCCACCGAATGGAGCTGGCGGCTCAGAGCGGACCGGGCACGCTCATAGATCGCCGCCCGGGAGGCCGCGTTCGGCTCCGGCAGGGCGGCAAAGGATCTTCTCAGGATCGAAACGTAGTCCGGCATGGCTTCTGGTAACGGATTCCTCAGAAACTCGAAAGGTCTAATCCGCGAAGGGATCGCGGACCAGGATCGTGTCGTCACGCTCCGGGCTGGTGGAGAGAAGCGCGATCGGCGCGCCGATCAGTTCCTCGATGTAGCGGACGTATTTGACGGCCTGCGCCGGCAGGTCGGCCCAGGAACGCGCACCGGCGGTGGATTCCTTCCAGCCTTCCATCGTCTCGTAGATCGGGGTGACCCGCGCCTGCGCGCCCTGCCCCGCCGGGAAGCGGTCGATCCGCTCGCCATCGAGCTCGTAGCCCACGCAGACCCGCACCTCGTCGAGCCCGTCGAGCACGTCGAGCTTGGTCAGGGCGATGCCGTGAATGCCGGAAACCTTCACCGTCTGGCGCACCAGCACGGCGTCGAACCAGCCGCAGCGGCGTTTGCGCCCCGTGACGGTACCGAACTCACGGCCGCGCGTGCCCAGGAACTCGCCGACCTCGCCGGTGTCCTCGGTCGGGAACGGGCCGCCGCCGACACGGGTCGTATAGGCCTTGGCGATGCCCAGGACATAGCCGACGCTGGAGGGGCCGATGCCGGAACCGGCGGAAGCCTGCCCCGCCACCGTGTTGGAGGAGGTAACGAAGGGATAGGTGCCATGATCCACGTCGAGCAGCGCGCCCTGCGCGCCTTCGAACAGGATGCGGTCGCCGGCGCGGCGACGACGGTCGAGCAGGTCCCACACCGCTTCGGCGTAAGGGGCCAGCGGCTCGGCGACGGCGGCCAGTTCGTCGTAGATGGCGGAAGCCTGGATCTCCGGCTGGCCGAGGCCGCGGCGCAGCGCATTGTGGTGCACCAGCAGGCGGTCGATCTTCTGCGGCAGGGTGTCGAGATCGGCGAGGTCCGTCAGGCGGATCGCGCGGCGGCCGACCTTGTCCTCATAGGCCGGGCCGATGCCGCGGCCGGTGGTGCCGATCTTGGCACCGGGCGCCAGCGCGCCCTCTCGCAGCTGGTCGAGTTCCTGGTGCAGCGACAGGATCAGGGTGACATTGTCGGCGATGCGCAGCTTCTGCGGCGTGACCTCGACGCCCTGCCCCTTCAGCTTGTCGATCTCGGCGATCAGAGCATGCGGGTTCAGCACCACGCCGTTGCCGATCACCGACAGCTTGTCGGGACGCACCACGCCGGACGGGAGCAGGCTCAGCTTGTAGGAAACGCCTGAGATGACGAGCGTGTGGCCCGCATTGTGGCCGCCCTGGAAGCGAACGACGACATCGGCCCGTTCGGAGAGCCAGTCGACGATCTTGCCCTTGCCTTCGTCGCCCCACTGGGCGCCGACCACGACAACGTTTGCCATCGGTGTACCTATGCGTCTGATCGAATTTCCGGACGCAAAAAAACCCGGCCGAGCGACCGGGTCTCTTGCAGTTCCTCTTCTCCCATCTGCCGCCGGAGGTCAAGCACCGTGGCGGCAGATCGAAGTCTTTGGGGAAACTTGCCGATCAGAAGACCAGCGGCTTCACCTGCTGGACGCCCGGCAGCGTACCGATATTGCTGACCAGGCTCGCCGGCACGTCGCCGTCCACCTCGACCAGGGCGATCGCCGAACCGCCAGGCGCATCGCGGCCGAGCGAGAAGGTCGCGATGTTGACGCCGGAATCGCC
This sequence comes from Faunimonas pinastri, assembly GCF_900110915.1. GTDB lineage: Bacteria > Pseudomonadota > Alphaproteobacteria > Rhizobiales > Afifellaceae > Faunimonas > Faunimonas pinastri. The sequence continues at coordinate 75,456 of NZ_FOFG01000001.1, read as the reverse complement.
GAGAAGGCTGGCGAAGCGGCCGACAAAGCCGGGCTTGTCCTGATTGGTGACGTAGAGCATGCGCGGGCCGAGTTCGGCCTCCAGGTTGATGCCCTTGATCTGGATGATACGCGGCTTGCCGTCGGAGAAGACGGTGCCGGCGACTGCCCGCTCCTGCTCCTCCGTGACGACCGTCAGGCGCATGTAGCTCTCATAGGCGCCACGCTGCTCGCGCCGCGTTTCCTCGATCTTGATGCCCCGCTCCTTGGCGTAGGCCGGGGCGGAAACCATGTTCACGGTCTGCAGCTGCGGCTGCAGGAACCCGGCAAGCGCCGCCGCCGTCAAGGCGCGCGTGTTCATGTTGGCGACCGCGCCTTCGTACTCGATGCGCACGGCCTTGACGTCGGTGTCGGTGAGCTGACCGGCGAACGAGCCGAGCTGCTCGGCCAGCTTCACCAGCGGCGTCAGGCGCGGCGCTTCCTCGGCGGTGATCGAGGGCATGTTGAGCGCGTTCTGAACGGCGCCGTTGATCAGGTATTCCGACATCTGCTCGGCAACCTGCAGGGCGACGTTCTCCTGCGCTTCCGTCGTGGAAGCGCCGAGATGCGGCGTGCAGACGATGTTGGGCGCACCGAACAGGACGTTGGACGTCGCCGGCTCCTCGGTGAAGACGTCGACCGCAGCGCCCGCGACCTTGCCGCTGTCCAGCGCCGCACGCAGCGCCTGCTCGTCGATGAGGCCGCCGCGCGCGCAGTTCACGATGCGGACGCCGTCCTTCATCTTGGCGATCGCCGCCGCGTCGATGACGTTGCGCGTCTTGTCCGTCAGCGGCGTATGCAGCGTGATGAAATCGGCGCGCCGGAACAGCGTATCGAGATCCACCTTCTCCACGCCCATCTCCCTCGCCCGCTCGTCGGACAGGAAGGGATCGAAGGCGATCACCTTCATCGACAGGCCGATGGCGCGCTGGGCGACGATGGAACCGATATTGCCGCAGCCGATGATGCCGAGCGTCTTGGCCGTGACCTCGACGCCCATGAAGCGGGACTTCTCCCACTTGCCGGCCTGGGTGGAAGCATCCGCCGCCGGCAGCTGGCGAGCGGTGGCGAACATCATGGCGATGGCATGCTCGGCGGTCGTGATGGAGTTGCCGAAGGGCGTGTTCATCACGATGATGCCCTTGGCGGTCGCGGCCGGAATGTCGACATTGTCGACGCCGATGCCGGCGCGGCCGATGACCTTGAGATTGGTCGCCGCGGCGATCACCTTTTCCGTGACCTTGGTGGCCGAGCGGATCGCCAGGCCGTCATACTGCCCGATCAATTCGAGCAGCTTTTCCTTGTCCTTGCCGAGCTTCGGCTGGAAGTCGACTTCGATGCCGCGATCGCGAAAGATCTGGACGGCGGTTTCCGACAGGTCGTCGGAGATAAGAACGCGAGGTGCCATGGAGAGTGCTCCTGGTCGATGCGCGCGGGCTGGAGGCCGGCACGCCGATACATGAAGGGGGAAAGTGGCCCGGCTTTTCAGCGCCGGGCCGAACGGGCGTCAGCCCAAGCTGGCGCTTACGCGGCCTGCTTGCCGAGCGCGGCCTTCTGCTGGCCATAGGCCCAGTCGAGCCAGGGCAGCAGGGCCTGAAGATCGGAGGCTTCCACGGTCGCGCCGCACCAGATGCGGAGACCGGGAGGGGCGTCGCGATAGGCGCCGATGTCGAGGGCGGCGCCCTCCTTCTCCAGCGCGGTCGCGAGACCCTTGGCGAAGGCGGCCTTCTCGTCGGACGAGAGCGCGGCGACCGTGGGGTCGACGATCTGCAGGCAGACGGAGGTGTTGGAGCGCGTCGCCGCATCCTTGGCGAGGAAATCGACCCAGTCGGTCTTTTCCACCCAGTCGGCGATCACCTTGAGATTGCCGTCTGCACGCGCGAAGAGCGCGTTCAGGCCGCCCATCTTTTCCGCCCAGGCGAGCGCGTCGAGGTAATCCTCGGTGCACAGCATGGAAGGCGTGTTGATCGTTTCGCCGGCGAAGATGCCGTCGATCAGCTTGCCGCCCTTGGTCATGCGGAAGATCTTGGGCAGCGGCCAGGCCGGCTTGTAGGTCTCCAGTCGCTCAACCGCGCGGGGCGACAGGATCAGCATCCCATGCTGCGCCTCGCCGCCGAGCACCTTCTGCCAGGAGAAGGTCACGACATCGAGCTTGTCCCAGGGCAGCGGCTGCGCGAAGGCGGCGCTCGTCGCGTCGCAAAGCGTCAGGCCCTTGCGGTCGGCGGCGATCCAGTCGCCGTTCGGGACTTTCACGCCGGAGGTCGTGCCGTTCCAGGTGAAGACCACGTCATTGTCGAAGTTGACGGCGGCAAGGTCCGGCAGCTCGCCATAGGCGGCGTCGTGCACCTTGACGTTGTCGAGCTTCAGCTGCTTGGCGGTATCCGTCACCCAGCCCGCGCCGAAGCTTTCCCAGGAGAGGCAATCCACGCCGCGAGCGCCGAGCAGCGACCACATCGCCATCTCGAAGGCGCCCGTGTCGGAAGCCGGAACGATGCCGATCCGATAATCGGCGGGAACGCCCAGAAGCCGGCGCGTCTCGTCGATCGCCAGCTTGAGCTTGGCCTTGCCGCCCTTCGCGCGATGCGAACGGCCGAGGAAGGCGTCCTTGAAGATGTCGGGGGTCCAGCCGGGGCGCTTCGCCGTGGGGCCGGAAGAAAAACACGGATTCGCCGGCTTGGCCGCCGGCTTCTCAAACGTCGTCATCTGCTATCCTTTCAGATAGGCGCCCTTCGGTGGGGAAGGGTGTCCCGCCGCCGGAGGTATAGAAGACGCGCCCCGGGCGCAAGGGGCCATCGCTTCCAGAGCCGCAAGAGTTCAACGGGCGTCCAGGAATCGTCGCCGTCGATCGGACACACGGGCCGTGCTAGACCACCTTCTGCTATTCGCGGGAGATGGAATGACCGATCCGGACATGCGCGCCGACGAAGTGACTGCCGCCGAGCGGACACAGCTGGCCCGGATTTCCCAGCGCCTGACCTTCGGACGGAAGGAGACGATCTACCTGGAAGGTGCCGACAGTCAGCACGGCTACGTCCTGATCGAGGGCGTCGTGGAAAGTTACTGCATGCTGTTGCATGGCGAGCGCCGCATCACCGCCTTCCTGTTTCCCGGTGACATCTTCGGCATGTCGGAGGCGGGCTGCTTCACCACGAGCGCCCGCACCGTCACGCCTGCCGTGGTGGATCGGGTCAGGCTCACCGACCTCTGGCAATTGCTGGAGGAAGACGCGGCGCTTCGCTTTCACCTTTTCTGCCACGCCTGCCATCAGGCCCGGTCCGCACAGCGACATTTGCTGACACTGGGCGAGAAGACGGCACGGCGCCGCGTTGCCGGGTTTCTCCTGACCCTGCAGGGGACCGCCACCTGCCGGATCGACGACACGCGCATCGCTCTGCCGATGCCGCAGACGGACATCGCCGACTATCTCGGCGTCACCCCGGAAGCGGTCAGCCGATCGCTCGTCGCCATGCAAAGGGAGGGCCTGATCCGCCGAACCGACCGCCACGCGATGGAGGTGGCCGATCCAGCCGCGCTCCGCGTCGAAGCGGGGCTGGAATAGACGGTCACCGGCCGCTTGTCTCAGACCGTGCCGGTTGCCGCTCCGCCCTCATCGAAGCTCTGCCGCGCCGAGAGCGCGGGCTGCCCGGGGTCCGCCAACACCCGGGCCGTAACCCGATTGACGAACTTGGTCCAGCGGCGGTCGAAGATCGCCAGAGGGTAGGCGACGATCACCGCACCAACTACTGTGACGGCTCCTGCCAGAAATCCAGCGCCGGCGCTCGACCTTCCGTCCGCATACCAGAGATAAAAATGTGCCCCCAGCGAAGCAAGAATTGGCACATGCACGATGTAAATCGGAAAAGAGATCGAGCCGAGGAACAACGCCCATCGCCCAGAGAGTGCGATGCGCATCGCCGGGCATGCCTCCACAACGAAGATGAGCAGGCAAGCTCCTACAGTTGTTACGAAAGTATATGGTACCCGACCATCGACCAGCATGGAAATGGGCGTGAAGGCTCCACGTGCGCCTTGGGAATAGCCGAGGAGATAGAGGCCGACGGTCAAAAGCGGAATCAGACTCAGGATCGAAAGCGGCTGCGGCTTCCGAGGCAGCGCCCATGCCAGCGCAACGCCGGCAGGAAACGCGATCATCAACCAGCTTAGATAGCTCGTCATGATGAACGTTATGGTGAGAATAAATATGCCCGGAACAATCTTTCCGCGCGTCGCGCCAAGAAAAAGAGCGAGCCCAAAACCAACATAGCTGCCGATAAGCTCGCTGCGCATGCTCCACAAGTCACTGATGAAGTATGTCTCTTCGCGGAAGAAGACCGAGAAAATCCCCTGAGCCAAAGCATGCCAAAGAGTTATGTGACTTCTTACGCCCGAATGAAACGCATTCCCGAAAGTTGAGAGCCATCCGGCTCCGGTTAACTTGCCCGTCTCTACGTAGGCATACGCCCCCGTCCAGAACAGGAACCACGATCCGAGGACACCGAGGAGAACGGGGCCGATGAGTCGAGGCCAACGCTTGATCGCGCCGCGAATGATGATCGACATGTCATCGGTCAGGAAAAAACGGCGCGTGAGGACAAAGCCTGAGAGCACGAAAAAGAACTGCACAGACGATGCGCCATTCAGCACAACGAACCAAATCTGGTTTGCGGCACTCCACGTAACGTCCGGCCGGGAAGGAACTGAGACGAATTCAGGAAAAAACGCCAGCCCGATATGCCAGAAAATAACGAAGAACGCCGCTACCCCACGAAGCGCCTCAAGCGATCCATCTTTCTTGTAGGAATTCATTTGCCCCCACCCCTTGGCTTCAGGGATGACGGATAGAGAGAGGAGAAACGTTATACAACTTCTGGCTGATGGAGCCGCAAGAGGTTGCATCGCTCCCGTGGCGAAAGCGTCACTCCGGGCAGCGTGTCGGCGGACCCCTTCCCCAGACATGAAAATGGCGGCCCGAAGGCCGCCATCTGAAAGTCTCAGGCGTGCGAGGCTGGCTCAGAACGCCTTCGGGCCATCGCCGAAAGTGTAGCGCAGACCGACGCGGATTTCGTGGGCCGCGATGTCCTTGTACTTGATACGGCCGTCGTAATCCGGATCCTTCGCCACGGCGTCGCCGAGGTTCAGGTAACGGTAGCCGACATCCAGCGCGACGTTGTGGGTGATGTCGTAGGAAACACCGGCCATGAGCGCCCAGGCGAAATTGGTGCGGCCGTCGCTGTCGAAATCGACCCGCGTGCCGTCGGCGTTGATGGAGTGGACGTCGCTGGTGCGGAGGTAGGAGAGGCCGACGCCGGCGCCGATATAGGGCGCGAAGCCGGCATAGTAGCCGAGATCGGCATAGACGTTCGCGAGGCCGGTGACGGCTGAGATATCGGCATATTCGTCGTTGAGGCCGGAGCCGCAGGCGCCGCAGGGCGTATTGCCGTGGAACTTGCCCGGCCACTCGTAGTCGACCGTCACGTCGGCACGCAGCCAGTCGTTGAACTTGTAGCCGACGCCGCCTCCGATCGTGCCCGTGTTGTCGATCTTCTCGTGGCTGAAGTTCACCGCACCGATTACCGCGCCGTCATAGCGCACGTCCGGGTTCTGGTAGATCTTGTAGCCGATGTCGCCGCGCAGGTACCAGCCGCTCGCGGCCACCGGCGGCGGGGGGATCACGGCGGGCGTCGCCGGAGGGGGCGAATAGATCGGCAAGTCGGCGGCGAAGGCAGCAGGGATCGCGGAGAACGCGATCGCGCAACTTGTCAGGGCCAGCTTGGTAGAACGGAGCATTGGTCTCATCCCTCGCGAATCGGCATTGCCCAAGGCCGCCGGTCAAAGGGGATTAATTGACGGGATTGCTTAATAACGCCTTAACCATGGCCGACCTGCTCCTCGAAAGGAGTATATCCTTGAACGAAGAGCGGCCGGACTGTGGTCCGGCCGCAACACTACTTGGCCAACCCAAGATCAGGCGGCGCGTTGCAGCACGCTGACGATATCGTTCACGATCGACTGCACGAGGTCGGCATTGTCCCCCTCGCCCATCACGCGGATCAACGGCTCGGTGCCGGAGGGGCGGATGACCAGCCGGCCGCTGTTGCCGAGCTTCGACTGCCCGTCGGCGATGACCTTCTGCACTTCGCTGTCGGCGAGGGGCTGACCGCTCTTGAAGCGGACATTGGTCAGGATCTGCGGCACGCGCTCGAAGCGGTGGCAGACCTCGCTGACCGGCTTGCTCTCCCGCTTCACCATGGCGAGCACCTGCAGCGCCGCGATCAGCCCGTCGCCGGTGGTGCTGTAGTCGGACAGGATGATGTGGCCGGACTGCTCCCCGCCCACATTGAAACCGTGCTCCCGCATATATTCGCTGACGTAGCGGTCGCCCACCTGCGTGCGCGGCATGGTCAGGCCCTCCGACTGCAGGTAGCGCTCCAGCCCGAGGTTGGACATGACGGTCGCGACGATACCGCCGCCGACAAGCCGCTCCTCCTGCTTCCAGAAGGAGGCGACGAGCGCCATCAGTTGGTCGCCATCGACGATGTTGCCCTTCTCGTCCACGATCACGACGCGGTCGGCGTCGCCGTCCAGCGCGATGCCGATATCCGCGCGGACCTCGTGCACCTTGCGCACCAGCGCGTCGGGCGAAGTGGAGCCGACCTCGCGGTTGATGTTGAAGCCATCGGGCTCCACCCCCATGGAAATCACGTCGGCGCCGAGTTCCCAGAGCGCGAGCGGAGCGGCCTTGTAGGCGGCGCCATTGGCGCAGTCCACGACCACCCGCAGCCCCTCGAAGTTCATGCGGCGCGGCAGCGTGCGCTTGGCGAACTCGATATATCGGTCGAGCACGCCATCGACGCGCTTGGCGCGTCCGAGCTCGGCGGCAGCGGCAAGCTCGCGCGACAAATCGGAATCCATGAGATCCTCGATATGCGCCTCGTCGCTGTCGGAAAGCTTGAAGCCATCCGGGCCGAAGAGCTTGATGCCGTTATCGTCGAACGGATTGTGCGAGGCGGAGATCATCACCCCGTAATCGGCCCGCATCGAGCGGGTCAGCATGGCAACCGCGGGCGTCGGGATCGGGCCGAGCAGGAACACGTCCACCCCCACCGAGGTGAAGCCCGCCACCATCGCCGTCTCGATCATGTAGCCGGAAAGGCGCGTATCCTTGCCGATCACCACGCGCTGGCGATGGCCGTTGCGATAATGCACGCCGACTGCCTGGCCAACCCGCATCGCGACGTCGGGCGTCATCGGAGCGGTATTGGCCGTTCCCCGGATGCCGTCGGTGCCGAAATAGCGTCGCGTCATTGTTCGCCTCGAGCGTGCTTGCCAACCCTCATCATCTCAAGGAATGGTAAACGAGAGTTAAGCGTTGTTCCGTCTTGCCCTGCTCTTAGCCCACGGCGAGCCGGTTCGCGCTCAAATTTGGTTTCCGATTGTTGCCTGCCCTAACCATGCGCCCGTTCGCGCGGGCCCGTGCTCGGCCGACGAGGCGGCGCCAAAAAGAAAAGGCCCGGCGCTGGGCCGGGCCTTTCGTTCTCACAGATCGAGCGGATCAGGCACTCGGCTGGGGCTCCAGGCCGTTGTCGCCTTCCGGTCGCGTCTTGGGACCGATGGAGGGCACCGCCGAGCCGCGGCCGATATTGGACTTGTCCTCGCTCGGATCCTCGCGGACGGGACGCTTGCCGTCCATGAGACCGCGGATTTCATCGCCGCTCAGCGTCTCGAACTCGAGCAGGGCCTGAGCCAGGCTTTCAAGCTCGCTCCGGTGCTCGGTCAGCAGACGGGTCGCTTCCGTGTAGCCTTCGTCGACCAGACGACGGACTTCGGAATCGATCTTCTGCGCGGTTTCCTCGGAGATGTTCTGCGTGCGCTGCACGGAATGACCGAGGAAGACCTCTTCCTGGTTCTCGCCGTAAGCCACGCGACCGACCGCTTCGGAGAATCCCCAGCGGGTGACCATCGCGCGGGCGAGCTTGGTCGCCTGCTCGATGTCGGACGCCGCACCGGAGGTGACACGGTTGTTGCCGAAGATCAGCTCTTCCGCCACGCGACCGCCCATCAGGATGGCGAGGCGCGAGGTCATCTGCTCGTAGCTCATGGAGAGCTGGTCGCGCTCCGGCAGCTGCATGACCATGCCGAGGGCACGGCCGCGCGGAATGATCGTCGCCTTGTGGACCGGATCGGTCGAGGGCACGTGCATCGCGATGACGGCGTGGCCGCCTTCATGATAGGCCGTCAGCCGCTTCTCGTCCTCGGTCATGACCAGCGTGCGGCGCTCCGCACCCATCATGACCTTGTCCTTGGCGTCCTCGAACTCGCGGGCCGTCACCATCCGCTTGGAGCGACGGGCAGCGAGCAGCGCGGCCTCGTTGACGAGGTTCATCAGATCCGCGCCGGAAAAGCCGGGCGTGCCACGGGCGATGGTCTTGAGGTTGACGCCCGGAGCGAGCGGCACCTTGCGGACATGCACCTTGAGGATCTTCTCGCGACCGATGACGTCGGGGTTCGGCACGACGATCTGGCGATCGAAGCGACCGGGACGCAGCAGCGCGGGATCGAGAACGTCCGGCCGGTTGGTCGCGGCGATCAGGATGATACCTTCGTTCGCCTCGAAGCCGTCCATCTCGACCAGGAGCTGGTTCAGCGTCTGCTCGCGTTCGTCATTGCCGCCGCCGAGACCGGCGCCGCGATGACGGCCGACAGCATCGATCTCGTCGATGAAGATGATGCACGGGGCGTTCTTCTTCGCCTGCTCGAACATGTCGCGCACGCGGCTGGCGCCGACGCCCACGAACATCTCCACGAAGTCGGAACCGGAGATGGTGAAGAACGGCACGTTGGCTTCGCCGGCGATAGCGCGGGCGAGCAGCGTCTTGCCGGTGCCGGGAGGGCCGACCAGCAGAACGCCGCGCGGAATGCGTCCCCCGAGGCGCTGGAACTTCTGCGGATCGCGCAGGAACTCGACGATTTCTTCGAGGTCTTCCTTGGCTTCGTCGACGCCGGCGACATCCTCGAAGGTCACGCGGCCATGCGCCTCCGTCAGCAGCTTGGCCTTGGACTTGCCGAAGCCCATGGCCCGGCCGCCGGCACCCTGCATCTGGCGCATGAAGAAGATCCAGACGCCGATGAGAAGGAACATCGGGAACCAGGACACCAGGACCGAGAGGAAGGACATCTTCTCGGAATCCGAATGCGCGCGGATCTGGACGTTCTTTTCTTCCAGCATCGACACGTAGTCGCTGCCGTTCGGCGCATAGGTATGGAAGCGCGAGCCATCCTCGAAGGCGCCGGTGATATCCTGCCCGGTGATGTTCACGCTCTTCACGCGGCCGTTCAGGACATCGGTGCGGAACTGCGAATAGCTCACGTCACCCGCGCCCGGCTGGCTGCTGGGGTTCTGGAACAGGTTGAACAGCGCCACCAGCAGCACCAGGATCACGATCCATAGCGCGAAATTGCGTAGATTCTGGTTCATTCGTGTGTCCTCGGGACCGGACTTGGAGGCACGTGACGAAAGCGCTCCGATCCCTTCATGGTCCTAGATAGGTTGTCGCACTCCGGCTGCCAAGGCAACATCTCCATTGATGCGAAAGGCAGGATTCGCATGGCAGCATTAAGCCCTTCCTGCAGAACGCCCGCCGACCTGCCTTCGCCCCCGGCAAAGCACCGCATTCAGGGACGAACGCCGGTCCGGCCCCGCTCCAGCGCCGGGCCCACGAGACAGAGCGCACCCAGGGTGCCGACCGGGCCCGGATGCGCCTCCCGCGCCCGCTCCGAGGCGGTCACGGGCAGCGGCGCGGCAATCAGCTGGCCGTCCCGGAAAAGCGCGGGCAGCGTCTGCGACACGGCATGGCCGAGCCCGGCGATCCGGATCCCCGGTCCGGCATCGCCGAGCCCCGCGATCGTCAGGCTTTCTCCGGCATTTGCCTCCGCATCGGGAACATCGATACGGAACCGGTTGTCCCAGACCAGCCGCTCGCCGGGCTTTACGGCCCTGCGCTCCAGCCCCTGCCGGCCCCATTCCCGCCGGAGCGCCACCTGCCCCGCTCGCACGTCCACGACGCAGCCATGCAGGGTGCGCACGATCTCCCCGCCCGCGGCTTGCGCCTCGACAAGAGCGTTATAAAGCGTCTCCAGATGATCCAGCCGGGGCGTATAGGGGTCGCCGGCGGCGGCCCGCAGAAGGCGGCCGACGACGCGGAGCGCGATCTCCTCATGCACGCCGGCCAGCGCTTCGACCGGGCCGGAGATGACGCCGTTTTGATCCGCCGTGAAGCCCTCCTGCAGGACGCGGTCCGCCGCCTGCTCCAACGCGTCGGCGGCGCGGCCGAGGCGGCCCGCCGTCTTGGCGAGACGCTCGGCTGTGAGGCCATGTTCTTCCAGCAGCGGCAGCAGACCGCGAAAACGGGCGCGGCTGTAGTGCGGATCGGAATTGCTGGGATCCTGCACGACAGCCAGCCCGCTCTCGTTAGCAACATCGACGAGGTCCGCCTTGCGCCAGTCCAGCAGCGGCCGGACAAGCCGGAGCTCGCCGATCGTCGTCTCCCGGCTCATGGCTGCAAGGCCGTAGACGCCGGAGCCCCGCGCCATCCGCATCAGCAGCGTCTCCGCCTGATCGTCCAGATGATGGGCCGTCGCCACGGTGTCGAAGCCCGCTTCCGCCGCCGCCTTGGCGAGGCATGCGTAACGCGCCTTGCGGGCTTCCGACATGACATTGGCGTCCGTCGAAAAAGCGCCGCAACGCATGATGCGGGACGGAAGGCCGAGGCGGGTCGCATTCTCCGCCACAAGCCGGGCCTCGTCTGCGGCTTCCGCGCGAAGTCCGTGATCCACGCTGACGACGAGAAGCGGGGGCGCCTCGCTCCAGCGCGACGCCAGCACCATCAAAGCCGTGGAGTCCGGGCCGCCGGATACGGCGAGCACGATGCCCTTCGCACCGGCGCAGCCGGCGAAGACGCGTTCCGGATCGATCCCGGCCGGCACGGCGTCAGCAACCGGCCTTGTGCGTCTCTTCATTCACCCGCGTCTTCACCGCGGCAGAGGCCTCGGGGAACTTGCGGCCGACCTCGCCCAGTGTGGCGCAGGCCGCTTCCTTCTCGCCCAGCGCCGAGAGGGACATGCCGAGCTTCACCAGCGCGTCCGGCGCCTTGGGACTGCGCGGCGCGGCCTTGTAGACGGCCAGGAAGGTGCTGGCGGCGTCGCGGGGATCGTTGAGCTGGAAGTAGCTCTCGCCCAGCCAGAAGCGGGCGTCGTTGGCCTGCGGATCGTTGGGGTTCGCCTGCAGCCATCGCTTGAACCCGCGCTGCGCGAGGTCGTAGTCGCCACTCAGGATATAGCCGTAGGCCTGGTCGTACTGCTCGCGCGGCGTGGTGGCGGGCGAAACCGAGGCCGGAGCGGCAGGATTGCCGTCGCCCGCAGGAGCCCCGAAGGCCGGCGCGGCGCCGGGCGCGGCGCCCGAGGCAAGCGCCGAAAGATCGAGCGGCGCGTTGTCGCCCGCCGCCGAGCCGACCGGCCCGATGGGGGGAGAAACATTGGTCTGGGGCATCGCGGCGGGATTGGGCGCGGCGGTCGGCGGCACGGCGGAAGCCATCGCGCCCGGCGGCGTTGCGCCCGGGACGGCCTGAGCGGGCGCGCCCTGCGCCAATTGCTGCTGCAGGATGCCGATCTGGTGCGTGAGTTCGTCGACCTGCCCGGTGAGTTGCCGGTTCTGCTCTTCCAGTTGCTGGATATAGAGCTGCATCTGACCGATCTGCTGCTGGGCGGATTGCGCCAGAGCGGGCGAAGCAAAGGTCAGGGCAAGCAGGGACGCGGTCAGTAAACGCGTCGACATCGACGGTGGCCTCCGGGCTGATCGGCAGTGTCCTACCATCGCCTTATCGATTCGGCCAAACTGAGACGGTGTCGAACAAAAAGAAACGGCCCGCACGAGGCGGGCCGTTGTGTCGCAGTCGGACCGGTCTAGCGGCCGCTCAGCACCGTGACGGCGCGGCGGTTCTGCGACCAGCAGCTGTTGTCGCTGCAAAGCGCCACCGGGCGTTCCTTGCCGTAGGAGACGACCCGGATGCGGCCGGCGGCGACGCCGCGGGAGACCAGGTAGTCACGCGCGGCATTGGCGCGGCGGGCGCCCAGGCCGATATTGTATTCACGCGTGCCGCGCTCGTCGGCGTGACCTTCGATGGTGAAGGTGTACTGACGGTAGCGGTTCAGCCACTCGGCCTGACGGTCGAGAATACCGGCAGCCTGCGAGTTCACCGAAGATTCGTCGGTGTTGAAGAACACGCGGTCGCCGACATTGACCTGGAAGTCCTGGGCGCTGCCCGGGGTCGCGGCGCCAGCGCCGCCACCGTTCATGCCGCCCATGCCGCCGGCGCCACCGAGACCGCCGGCACCGAGCATCTTGGACTGGTTGGCGCAACCGGCACCAAGCAGCGCGGCGACCATGAGCCCCGCGAACGAAATCTTTCGAACGGACAAGCCTGAGCTCATCGCCGCACACTCCTTGCTAAATTCAGTGATGAATGAGTAACCATGTTGAGGTTAACGCTTCCCAAACACGCGAAGTAAAAGAGCTTGGGAAAGCCGGTCCGGCGCATCTTTTTCAAAGCGGCGGAGCTAGGTGTCTCGCGTCCCGCCCGGCCCTCCCGCAAGGGCGCCGGGCGGAATGCGGAGGTCGTCAGTTCAGCAGCGGCGACCAGGCCGGATCGGACGCATAGGAAGGCGTGGGGACCTGCTGCTGGTTGTAGCCGGTCAAGTCCACCGACCACAGCTTCGGGCCAGAATTCGCGCCGCCCGGATCGCGGAAGAACATCAGCACGCGACCGTTCGGCGCCCAGGTCGGGCCCTCGTTGTCGTAGCCGTCGGTGAGCAGGCGCTCGCCCGAACCATCCGGCTTGATGACGCCGATGCCGAACTGGCCGCCCGCCTGCTTGGTGTAGGCGATCAAGTCGCCGCGCGGCGACCAGACCGGCGAGGCATAGCGGCCCTGGCCGAAGCTGATGCGCTTGGCCGCGCCGCCCGAGGCGCTCATGAGGTAGAGCTGCTGGTTGCCGCCGCGGTCGGACTCGAACACGATCTGCCGGCCGTCAGGCGAATAGCAGGGCGCCGTGTCGATGGAGGGCGAGTCCGTCAGGCGCGTCAGCTGCCGGGTGCGGAGGTCCAGCGTATAGAGATTGGCGTTGCCGCCGTTCTGCAACGACAGGACCACCGTCTGGCCGTCCGGCGAGAAGCGCGGACTGAAGGCCATGTTCGGGAAGTTGCCGATCAGCTCGCGCTGGCCGCTCTCCAGGTTCAGGAGATAGACGTGCCACTGGTCGTTGTTCAGCGCGGCGTAGGTGATCTCCTGGCGCAGCGGCGAGAAGCGCGGCGTCACGACCAGCGCGTCGCCGCTGGTGAGATAGCGCACGTTGGCGCCGTCCTGGTCCATGATCGCCAGGCGCTTGGTGCGCTGACCCTTGCCGCCGCTTTCGTCGACATAGACGATGTGGGTATCGAAATAGCCCTTCTCGCCCGTCAGCCGCTCATAGATGGAATCGGCGATGATGTGCGAGATCCGGCGCCAGTTGGCGGGATTGGCGAAGAACTGCTGACCCGTGAGCTGCTGGCCGGAATAGATGTCCCACAGCCGGTACTGCGCCATGATGCGGCCGTCGCCGGTCGCGGTGACCTGACCGGACACCAGTGCCTGCGCGTTCAGCGGGCGCCAGTTGGTGAAGTTCGGCGTCGTCGAGGGGGGCACCACCGGGTCCACGAAGGACTGCGGGTTGAGCGGCGCGAAAAGCCCGGAGCGCTTCAGGTCGGCGGTAATGACCTGCGACACGTTCTGGCTCAGTTCGTCCGGTGCGTTGCCGCCGCCGACGAAGGTCGGAATGGCGATCGGCATCGGCTGCACCGTGCCCTTGTTGACGTCGACCTTCAGCTGGGCCATCGCCGGCGCCGTCATGCCGACAACTGCCACGATCAAGGCTGCGAGGAGCGAAGCGCCCCTCTTCGCCGGTCTTGTTGCAGTCAGGTTCAATTCGGAACTCCTCATCATCCACCAAGCATCTGGCTCGGATCGAAGGTGAAATCGATCTGATGCCATGACTCGAATTTGTCGGCCGGCAGCATCGTGTACGGCGCACAGGCCTCCACGGCGCGCATGGCGCTTTCCGCCGCCACCTGCCCCACGGGATCGCCACCGCCGCTCAAAAGCTGCGGGGCGGCCGCAAGCTGGCCGTTCTGCTGCAGCTCGATGCGGATCTCCACCTGCAGATTGCCGGCTTCACGCACGGCGACCGGCGGGTTCCAGCAGCGATAAAGCGCGGATTTCAGCGCATCCACTTCGCTCTGGCTGAGCGAGGCGGTCTGCTTGCCCTTGTCGGAGCCGAAGGTCTGCGGCTTGTTCGCGGGATCGGGGTCGCCACCACCGGCCTTCTGCTTGTTCAGAAGCGCGGCGATGTTGTCCTCGTCGAACTTCTTGTTCGACTTGGAATCCTGCGACTTTTCCTTCGACTGCTGCTTCGGCGTCGCCTCGGCGAGCTTGGTCAGTTCGTCCTGGTCGGCCTTGTCCATCTTCGGCGGCGTCGGCTTCGGCGGCGTCGGCTTGGGTGGCGTCGGGCGCGGCGGTGGAGGCTTCGGCGCGGGCGGAGTCGGCTTTTCCGGCTGGGGCTTGGCCTCTTCCTTCTGCTCCGGCTTGGGCGCGGGTTCGGGCGTCGGCTCCGGGGCCGGCTTCGGCGGCGGCGGAGCCGGCTTTTCGACCGGCGGCGGCACAGGCTTCGGCGGAGGCGGCGCGGGCTCGGGCGGCTTCGGCGCCGGCTCCGGTGGGGGCGGCGGAGGAGGAGGAGGAGGCGGCGTGGGTGTCGGCTTCGGCGGCTCGGGTGTCGGCGCTTGCGTCGGCGGCGGAGCCGCCTCGTTGGCGGCGTCCACGGGACGATCCACCGGCTTGTCGGCCGGCTTCGACGGCGTCGGTGCCTTGATGTTGCTCTTGGTCTGCGGCGGCTCGTCCTTGACGGGCTTCGCCTTCTTGTCGCCGATCCGCATGTCGGAAATCTCGGACATGTCGACCAGGTCGACCGGCATCGCGTCGAAATCGTCGACGTTCATGGGCTTGGAATTCGGCAGCCCAAAGAGCGCGAAGACCAGGATCCCGAGGTGGACCGCAATTGAGACACCGGCGCCCAGACGCATGGCTTAGCCACCCGTCTCCTCAAGGGTGACGAGCCCGATATGCTTGTACCCGGCCTCGCTCAGCCGACCCATCACCTGCATGATGGTGCCGTAGTCGGCCGTCTTGTCGCCACGCACGAAAATACGCTGCTCGGGACCGTCCTTGCCGAGGGCCTGGAGCGTTGCGACGAGCTTGTCGGGCGTCACTTCATTATCCTGAAGATAGATCTTGCCGTCGGACCGGACGGAAACCGTCAGCGGCTCGGTGTCGGCGGAAAGGGCCTTCGCCTGCGTTTCCGGCAGATCGATCGGCACGCCGGAGGTAAGGAGCGGCGCCGAGACCATGAAGATGATCAGCAGCACGAGGATCACGTCGACGAAAGGCGTGACGTTGATCTCGGCCATGACGGCGTTGTTGCGGTGCCCGCGCCTGCGCCGGCCACCGCCTCCACCCCCACCTGCGAGCCGGGCGCCCATCAGGCGGCGCTCCGCTCGTCGATCTGGCGCGACAGGATGGCGGCGAACTCGTCGGAGAAGCCTTCCATGCGCGTGGAAAGCCGCGACACCTGGCCGGCGAACTTGTTGTAGAACATGACGGCGGGGATAGCGGCGACCAGGCCGAAGGCGGTGGCGAGCAGCGCCTCGGCGATGCCCGGCGCCACGACCGCCAGATTGGTGTTCTTGGAAGCGGCAATCGAGGTGAAGGAGCTCATGATGCCCCACACCGTGCCGAAGAGGCCGATGAACGGACCCGCCGAGCCGACGGTCGCGAGGACCAGAAGCCCGCGCTCGAGCCGGTCGATCTCACGCGCCAGCGTGACGTCCATGACGCGGTCGATGCGGTTGCCGAGGCCGTGCAGCGATCGAGCACCGGATTCGTAGGTGCGCTTCCACTCGCGCATGGCGGCGACGAAGAGTGCACCCATGCCGTGCGCCTCGCGGGCGGAAACCTGCTGGTAGAGCTGCTCCAGCGACTGGCCCGACCAGAACACGTTCTCGAACTGATCCATCTGCCGCTTCACGCGGGAGAAGGTCATCAACTTGTCGATGATGATCGCCCAGCACCACACGGACGCGGACAAGAGTCCAAGCATCACGAGCTTGACGACGATGTGGGCCTGCCAGAACAGGGACAGCAGAGAAAAGCCGCCCGCCGGTGCAGCGAGGGAAGTCTGAACGACGGCATCATGCATGAGGTTTGATCGCCTAATTCCGATCTATGCGGCCTTTGGCCACCCAAATATGTCGAAAGCACGACCTCCCGGGTGGGAGAGACCGTCACACAGCTTAACTAGATCGTGGTTAACAATCAGTTGATAACGAAGAGGTGCGAGCGATCTTGCCGGAGAGGCGCGGGCACTGCTTGCCCGTTAACCATTTTTTTCGGAACCATCTGTTTTTGCTGGTGCTTTAGAGATCGATGTATCGTTCAGAGACAGTTTCCATGTTCCCCAGTCTCGAGAAGCTGACAGCCGCCACCCTGACCGTCGCGACATTCGTGGTTTTCACCACCGCGTTCGCAGGCGTGCGGGCCCCGGAATGGAAGCCGCGAATCGTCGCGGCCGAACCGCAGCAGGCACCTGTACTGCCGGCTACTCCGCTGCGCTGAAAAGCGCTCTGATCCGCGGCGGCATCCGCTGCGGCCTGCCGCCCGGGCCGATCAGCACCACGGTCACGGCGGCCTCGAACAGCAGATCCTCGCCCCGAAACACCTTCTGCCCGAGCCGCAGCCGGGCGCCGGACACTTCGGCCGGGCGCGTTTCCACCCGCAGGATATCGTCGATCCGCGCGGGCTTCAAAAAATCGAGCTCCATGTGACGGACCGCGAAAGCGAGCCCCTCCCCTGCCAGTTCCGCGTGGTGCACGCCCAGCAGCCGCAAGTAATCGGAGCGGGCGCGCTCGGCGAAATGCAGGTAGCGAGCGTGGTAGACGAGGCCGGAAAAATCCGTGTCCTCGAAATAGACCCGCTGCAAAAGCCGGTGGCCGAAGCCGGTCAGTTCGCCCGCAAGCGCGGCTTCAGAGATCGTCATCGCCGGCGAACAATCCGAATTGCGGAGCCTGCGGCGCCTCCGGCACCGCCAGGCCAAGATGCGAGAAGGCTCGGGCGGTGAGCACGCGGCCGCGCGGGGTACGCTGAACGAAGCCCTGCTGGATCAGATACGGCTCGACGATCTCCTCGATCGCGTCGCGAGGCTCGGAAAGTCCGGCAGAGATCGTCTCGATTCCCACGGGGCCACCGCCGAAATTTTCCGCGATCATCATGAGATAGCGCCGGTCGAGCTGGTCGAGCCCGCGACTGTCGACGTCGAGCGCCAGCAATGCCCTGTCCGCGATGGCGCTGGTGATCTCGCCCGAACCTTCCACCACCGCGAAATCGCGGACGCGGCGCAGCAGGCGGCCGGCAATCCGCGGTGTTCCCCGGGCGCGTCGGGCGATCTCGGACGCGCCGCTGTCGGTGATCGGCGCACCGAGAATGCGGGCGCCGCGCCGGACAATATATTCCAGCTCGGGCACCGTATAGAATTCCAGCCGCACCGGGATTCCGAATCGATCCCGCAGCGGTGTCGTCAAAAGGCCCAGCCGCGTCGTCGCGGCGACGAGCGTGAAGCGGGCGAGATCGATCTTGACCGAGCGTGCCGCCGGCCCCTCGCCGATGATGAGATCGAGCTGGAAATCCTCCATCGCGGGATAGAGGATTTCCTCCACCGCCGGGCTGAGGCGGTGGATCTCGTCGATGAAGAGCACATCGCGCTCTTCCAGATTGGTCAGCAGCGCCGCGAGGTCGCCGGCCTTGGCGATCACCGGGCCGGAGGTGGCGCGAAAATTGACGCCGAGTTCCCGCGCCACGATCTGCGCCAGCGTCGTCTTGCCGAGGCCGGGCGGCCCGACGAACAGCACGTGATCGAGCGCATCGCCGCGGCCGCGCGCCGCGTCGATGAAGATCTGCAAGTTAGAGCGCGCCTTGGCCTGGCCAACGAAATCGCCGAGGCGCTGCGGGCGAAGCGAGGCGTCTTCGTCCTCGCCGCGCACTTCCGGGGAGATCAACCGCTTTTCGCTCAACGCGCCAGTTCCTTCAGGCCGAGGCGGATCAGCTTGGGCGTTTCCGCGTCATCGCCGGCTTCCCGGAGGGCGGCGGCAACGGCCGCGGAGGCCTGCGCCTGCGCGTAGCCGAGATTGACCAGCGCGGACACGGCATCGGCGGCGGGCTTCGGCGCCACCTTGTCGCCGAGATCGGCCTGCAGGCGCGCGGTGCCGGAATCGACGTGCCCGAAGGTCGGCACCTTGTCCTTGAGTTCCAGGCAGATGCGCTGGGCGACCTTGGGACCGACCCCGGGCGAGCGGGCGACGGCCGCCTTGTCCTGCAGCGCGATGGCGGAGGCGAGATCCGACGATTTGAGCGTGCTCAAAACCGCCAGCGCGACCTTGGTGCCGATGCCCTGAACCGTGATCAGCAGGCGGAACCACTCGCGCTCCACCTCGCTGGAAAAGCCGAATAGCCGGATATCCTGCTCGCGCACATGCGTCTCGATGGCGAGCGAGGCGGCTTCTCCCACCTGCGGCAGCGATTGCAGCGTCTGCGTGGAGCAATGGACGAGATAGCCGACGCCATGCACGTCCACGATCGCCCAGTCCGCGCCGGTGGAGTCGATGATGCCCTTGAGCTTGCCGATCATGCTCCGCCGGTCCGTGAGTTCTCTTCGCCGCCAGCGTTAGAACATTTCGGAAACAAGCTCAATCCGCGCCATCGCAAATGGCCCGGTCGAATGGCTTGGGCGAATGACGCGTCAGCCTGCCGCTTCAGCGCGCTGCGGCGGCCAACCGCATCCGGGCGGGCCCGCGATGGTGGGCGTGACAGATGGCGATGGCCAGCGCGTCGGCGGAATCGTCGCTGTCGAAGACGGCGCGCGGCATCAGCACGGACACCATCATGCGGATTTGCTCCTTGGCGCCATGGCCGGCGCCGACCACCGTCTTTTTCACGGCGTTCGGCGCATATTCCGCCACCTGCAGGCCCGCCAGCGCCGGCACCAGCATCGCCACGCCGCGCGCCTGCCCGAGCTTCAACGTCGCGGCCGCGTCCTTGTTGACAAAGGTGGCCTCCACGGCCGCCTCGTCGGGCGTGAAGGCGGACAGAACCTTCGCCAGCCCGTCATGGATCTCGCACAGGCGAAGCGCCAGTTCCGCCTTCTCGTCCGGCCGCACCGTCCCGGCGCCGACGAAGCTCAGGCGGCTGCCGGTGACGTCGATCACGCCCCAGCCGGTGCGGCGGAGGCCGGGATCGATGCCGATGATGCGAATCGTTTCCGTCATGCGCGGACCCTAGCCCAAGCCTTTCCGTCGCGGCGAGAAGCCAGTTCCGGCCCGCGACGCACATAAGTCGGTGATGATGCGAACTTGCCATTTGCCGCCGCACTCGGAGCGACCTATATCTGCTGTTGCGTGGCTGCGCGGCTCGTCAGGAAACTATATCCCCGGGGCCTTATCAATCCTTAAGGGAGCTGTCCCCGACCAGACCCGTGGGTTTGGTCACACGGCGCCCACCTACGTTGTAGGTCCCGGGATTGTTCAACTCCAACGGCCGAGGTGGCTACGCACTCACCTCTTTCGCCGGCGATCGCCGGCCTCTCTCCCCGGAGTGCCTCATGCCCGACGCAGCGACTGTTCCAGCCGCGGCGCTGAAGGCGGAACTCCGGAAAACCGCGCTGGAGCGGCGCGGTTCTCTTTCCGTGGTCGCGCGCGAAGCGGCCTCCCGCGCGGCGATCACCCATGTCGTGCCGCTCCTCGGGAGCGGCCAGCGCGTCGCCCTCTTCTGGCCGATGCGCGGGGAAATCGATCCGCTCGGATTGGCCCCCGAGATCCGCAGGCTCGGCGGGCAGGTGCTGCTGCCGGCGGTCGTCGGTCGCGACCTCGCCTTCCGGCTCTATCCCCAGGACGGTCCGCTGGAGCCCGGCGCTTTCGGCACGCGCCATCCACCGCCGAGCCAGGCCGCCGCCGATCCGGACCTGATCGTCGCGCCGCTGGCCGCGTTCGATCGACGGGGCGGGCGCATCGGCTATGGCGGGGGTTTCTACGACCGGGCGCTGGCGCGGTTGAGGCACGGCGGACGGCAGGTGCCTTTCATCGGCATCGCCTTTGCCTGCCAGGAGGTGGACCGCGTGCCGGTTGAAGGGCATGACGAACCGCTCGCGGCAATCGCGACGGAAAACGAATTGATCAGGGTGGAGAGCGAAGCGTGAGATTGCTGTTTCTGGGCGACGTGATGGGACGAGCCGGCCGCGCGCTGGTTTGCGACACCCTGCCCGGCCTGATCGAGAAGCACCGCTTCGATTTCGTCGTCGTCAACGGCGAGAACTCCGCCGGGGGCTTCGGCATAACCGAGGACATCTTCCAGAACCTCGTCGATGCCGGCGCGGACGTGGTGACCACCGGCAACCATGTCTGGGACCAGCGGGAAGCGCTGATCTATGCCGACCGGCAGGACCGCTTCCTGCGCCCCATAAACTATCCCCAGGGCACGCCCGGGCGCGGCGCCAACGTCTTCACCGCCCGCAACGGCGCGCGCGTGCTGGTGCTGAACGTCATGGGCAGCATCTTCATGCCGGCGCTGGACGATCCTTTCGCCGCCGTCGATCGCGCGATCGGCGCCTGCGCGCTGGGCGAAGGCTGCGATGCGATCGTGGTCGACATCCACGCCGAGGCGACCAGCGAAAAGCAGACCATGGGCTATTTCCTCGACGGCAAGGCGTCGCTCGTCATCGGGACGCACACCCATGTGCCGACCGCCGACCACCGCGTCCTGCCCGGCGGCACGGCCTATATGTCGGATGCCGGCATGTGCGGCGATTACGACTCCGTCATCGGCATGGAGAAGGATGAACCCCTGCGCCGCGCAATGACGAAAATTCCTTCCTCCCGCTTCGGGCCCGCGCTGGGTCCGGCGACCTTGTCGGGACTGGCGGTCGAGATCAATGATGCGACCGGATTGGCGAAGCGGGTGATGCCGCTCAGGATCGGCCCGGGACTGTCTCCGGCCGAGCCCGACTTCGACTGACAGCGACCGGCGGGCATCCCCCCGGTTCAGGGGAGATCGCGCCGTGACGGACATCTTGCACGGGCGCTGCTTTTGCGGCGCCGTTTCCATTCAGGCGCGTGGCCAGCCTTTCCAGGTCTCGTGGTGCCACTGCCGCGATTGCCGGCGGCAGACGGGGGCCCCGGCCGTGGTGTGGGCGGGCTTTCGCGCCGACGACGTCGACTGGTTCGGCGAACCGAAGCACCGGCAGTCCTCGCCGCATATCACGCGGAGCTTCTGCGCCGATTGCGGCACGCCGCTCAGCTATGAGGACGAGCGGCTGCCGGGCGACGTGTACATCCATGCCGGTGCCTTCGACGAAGCCGACCGGCTGGTGCCGGACCGGCACGCCTATGTCACCAGCAAGCTGTTCTGGCTGCACCTGGAAGACGGGCTGACGGAAGTGGAAACCGACGTTCGCCAGCCGCACGAATAGCGCGCGGCAGCGGGCCCCCGGCTGGACGCCGGGCGTTCCCATACCTATAAACACGCCAAACTCAGGCACATAAAAACAGTTGGGGCTGGCCATGGCCGGACATTCACAGTTCAAGAACATCATGCACCGCAAGGGGAAGCAGGACGCGGTGCGTTCCAAGCTCTTCTCCAAGCTGGCGCGTGAAATCACGGTTTCCGCCAAGGAAGGCGGCGGCGACGTGAACGCCAATTCCCGCCTGCGTCTCGCGGTCCAGAACGCCCGTGCCCAGTCCATGTCCAAGGACGTCATCGAGCGCGCCATCAACAAGGCGGCCGGCGGTGAAGGCGACGACTACGCCGAGATCCGCTACGAGGGCTACGGCCCGGGCGGCGTCGCGGTGATCGTGGAAGCGCTGACGGACAACCGCAATCGCACGGCGGGCGCGGTGCGCTCCTATTTCTCAAAGAACGGCGGCGCGCTTGGTGAAACCGGTTCGGTCGGCTTCATGTTCGATCGCGTCGGGGAAATCGTCTACCCGGCTGCCGCCGGCGATGCGGATTCCGTGCTGGAAGCGGCGATCGAAGCCGGCGCCGACGATGTCGTCAGCGACGAGGAAAATCACATCGTCACGACCACCTTCGCGGACATGAACAGCGTCGCCAAGGCGCTGGAAGAAAAGCTCGGCGAAGCGGCCTCGGTAAAGGCCGTGTGGCGTCCCCAGACCACCACGCCGGTGGACGAGGAAAAGGCCGCGACGCTGATGAAGCTGATTGCCACGCTGGAAGACGACGACGACGTGCAGAACGTCTACGCCAACTTCGAGATCGACGAAGAAACCATGAGCCGCCTGTCGGCAGCCTGATCGGGATCGTGGCTCCGGGGAAGCGGAGCCTGCCCACCAAACAAAAGGGCGCCCCGTGGGGCGCCCTTTTTCATTTCCGATCTCGTCCGGGACGATCAGGTATCGTCCGGGACAATCAGATATCGTCCGACTTGACCGACTTCAGCTTGGCGAAGACCGCTTCCGGGTCGATGTCCATGTCGTTGGGCAGGCCGAGATCGTCCTCGTCGGCGACCGGCGCGGCATTCATGGTTTCCTCGGCGGAAAGCAGGCGGGCGCCCTCGGCCTCGCGCGGCAGCGGCGACTCGCGCTCCGCCTTGCGAACTTCCAGATCGAGCTCCAGCTGCGAGCAGAGGCCCAGCGTCACCGGATCGGTCGGCGTCAGCGAGGCCGAGTTCCAGTGCGTGCGTTCGCGGATCGCCTGGATCGTCGGCTTGGTGGTGCCGACAAGGCGCATGACCGCCGCGTCCTTGAGTTCCGGATGGTTGCGCACCAGCCAGAGGATCGCGTTCGGCCGGTCCTGCCGCTTGGAAACCGGGGTGTAGCGCGGGCCGCGGCGCTTGACCTCGGGCACCTTTACCTTGGGCTCCAGGATCTTCATCGCATATTGCGGGTTGCGCTCGGCCTTCTCGATCTCGTCGCGGCTGAGCTGGCCGGCCAGCACCGGGTCCATGCCCTTGATGCCCTGCGCGGATTCACCGTCGGCGATGGCCTTCACTTCCAGCGGATGCATGCGGCAGAAATTCGCGATCTGCTCGAACGTCAGGCCGGTATTGTCGACGAGCCACACGGCTGTCGCCTTCGGCATAAGCGGCGATGTCGCCATGGCAAAGTCCTCCTGTCCACTCCGCCGGCTTGCGGGCCGGCGAAGCCGTGATTGCGTCTGGGATCACGGGAAATCACCCTCTTTATAGGTGCCGCGATCCCACCGTGCAAGGATTTGCCGCGTCGCGCCTGTGGGAGGAACGCGACTGGCGCCCGCGCTCCCCTAGTCCCTCACCGTCAGGATGATCTTGCCGACATGGCTCCCCTCCTCCATTCGGCGGTGGGCGTCGGCCGCCTCCGCCAGCGGGAAGGTCGCGTCGATGACCGGCCTGAACCGGCCTTCGGCGATCAGCGGCCAGACGGCCTCTTCCACCGACCGGGCGAGCTCCGCCTTGAAGGCGACGGAACGCGCGCGCAGCGTGGATCCTGTATGGGTGAGCCGCTTCATCATCACCTTGGCGACATTGATCTCGGCCTTCGCGCCGCCCAGCACCGCGATCTGCACGATACGGCCATCCTCGGCGGCCACGTCATGGTTGCGCGCGACATAGGAGCCGCCGACCATGTCGAGGATCACGTCCGCGCCGCGCCCACCGGTCTTCTCCTTCACGACCGCGACGAAATCCTCCGTCCGGTAATTGATCGCGAGATCCGCGCCGAGATCGCGGCACGCCTGGCACTTCTCTTCCGAGCCGGCGGTCGCGACGACGAAGCAGCCGAACGCCTTGGCAAGCTGGATCGCCGTGGTGCCGATGCCGCTCGTCCCGCCATGGACGAGGAAAACCTCGCCCGGCCGCAAGGCGCCGCGCTGGAAGACGTTGTGCCAGACGGTGAACACCGTCTCCACGATGCCGCCGGCCTCGGTCGGGGAAAGCGGCGCGGGCAGCGGCAGGGCGTTCGTCGCATGAACCGTGCAATATTCCGCATAGCCGCCGCCCGGCAGCAGCGCCACGACCTGGTCGCCGACCTGCCAGCGCTCCGCCCCCGGTCCGACCGCCGCCACCGTGCCGGCGACCTCCAGCCCCGGCAGGTCGGACGCGCCTTCCGGCGGCGCGTATTTCCCCTGCCGCTGCAGCACATCCGGGCGGTTCACGCCGGCGGCCGCGACCCGGATCAGGATTTCTTCCGGCCCCGGACGGGGCACCGGCCGCTCGTCCGGCGTCAGCACATCCGGGCCGCCGGGTTCGCTGATGACCACGACATCCATGGTTTCGGGGATTTGAGCCATTTCGTTCCTGCTGGATTGGAGAATGCGTCCTGCACCCTATGAATATAGGGACTTATTCCGTCGACCGGAGACCCGATATGGCTGCTTTCGATGACGAACCCCCGAAGCCGCAATCGCAAGCGAGTGGGCCGGGCGCATCGCTTTCCACGCTTTCGGTGTTCGAGCTGGAAGACCGCATCCGCCTCTATCGCGCCGAGATCGAGCGCATGGAGCGGGAGATCCAGGCCAAGAAGCAGAGCCGCGACGCGGCGGAATCGGTGTTTCGCATCGACTCCTGATCGAGGAATAAACGTTTCCTTAATGCTGACGGCGCAACGTGGTCCCGTTCCCCTCCCATATCTCTCCCGGAGGGAGGCGGAACGGAGAGACAGTGTCCTCCAATCTCCCCTCGAAAGTCCTGAGCCGCGCGAGCGGCTCTTCTTTTTGGCAAGACGCCCGGGCCGCGCGAGCGGCTCTTCTTTTCACCAATTCATAAGTATCCGGTTGAAACCGACTCCGATCGGCGGCCACTCTGCCGTAAGGTCACCCCAAGCCCAATCCCGGGGCCCATTTCCGGGGAACCCTTCCTGGGGAAGGGGCTCTGCGGGCGTCAGTGGAGTGTAGCATGCGTCTTCGAACCGACACGAAGCAGCCGATCTCGTTCGGCGAAGCCTATGCGCAATCGGAGACTTTCCGTGCCCTCTTCCGTCAGGGAATGGGCCTGGTGGAGGAAACCGCGGCCTATCTGGACGGCGACGGACGCTTCGCCTCGCGCGCGCTGGAGCGCCCGGTGGCGGCGGTCTACGCCAGGGAATCCATGCGCCTCACCACCCGGCTGATGCAGCTGGCCTCGTGGCTGCTGCTCCACCGTTCGGTGATCGAGGGCGACATGACGGCGGCACAGGCGGCCGACGAAAAGCGCAAGATCCGGCTGGAGCCGCTCGGCACGCAGAACGCCGATGAGGAGTTTTTCGCCCAGTTGCCGGATCGCTTCGCCGATCTGATCAACCGCTCGTTTTCGCTTCAGAAGCAGGTGGAAATGATCGATGCGGCCCTGCTCGGCGATCCGGCTCCCCGCGCGGCCAGCAACGAGAACCCGGTGGGCGCGCAGATCGCCAGCCTCGCGGCCGCGCTCGGAGCATCCTTCTAGGTCTCGCCCGATCAGAGGCCGGCGCCCCTCGCCGGCCTTTTTCGTTCAGCACAGACTGAGAAAACGGGCCGAAGAAAAAGAGCCAAAGAAAAAGGGCCGGCGAAAGCCGGCCCTTTTCGTTCGCGCCTTGAATCCTGCCGGAAACCGGATCAGGAGCCGAGGTAGCTGTTGAACTTGTTCTTGAAGCGCGACAGACGGCCGCCGCGATCGAGCAGCTGCTGCGTGCCGCCGGTCCATGCCGGATGCGTGCGCGGGTCGATGTCGAGGTTCAGCGTGTCGCCCTCGGAACCGTAGGTCGAGCGCGTCGTGTACTCGGTGCCGTCGGTCATCACCACCTTGATGCGATGATAATCGGGATGGATATCTTTCTTCATCGTCAGATCTCTTTGCGAATGGGCAGAATTCTTGGCAGTCGCCGCGCCGGCCTAAGCCCAAGCGGCAAAAGGCGAGCGTTGCCCGCCCGCACGTCCGTGCCCGCTCCATATAGGCTTTTGGCCTAAGCTTCAAGGCCGCGTCATCAAGGCCGCCTCGTCGCCCTTGCGCCGGCCGTCATTTCTTGCTCCTTGACCCGCATGACAAGGAACTCACGAGACCGGGACGAAGCGTCGGAGCGCACGTCATCACGAAATCTGCGCCCGCTTCGAACGCTGCTGCCCTATCTCGGCCGTTACCGGGGCCGGGCGTTTGCCGCCGTGGTCTCGCTGCTGGCCGCCGCGCTCGCGACGCTGAGCATGCCCGTCGCGATCCGGCGCATGATCGACATCGGCTTTTCCGCCGAGAATGCCGCCTTCATCAACCGCACGTTCCTTGCGCTCTTTTTGCTGGCGGCTGTGCTCGCGCTGGCCAGCGCCGCCCGCTATTACCTCGTGACCACGCTCGGCGAGAGGATCGTCGCCGATCTTCGCCGCGACGTCTTCGACCATGTGATGCGCCTGTCGCCGGCCTTCTTTGACACCGCCCATTCCGGCGAGATCATGTCGCGCCTGACGGCCGACGCCACGCAGATCAAGTCCGCCGTCGGTTCCAGCGCTTCCGTCGCGCTCCGCAATGTCGTGATGTGCCTGGGCGGCGTGATCATGATGGTCAGCACCAGCCCGCATCTCTCCGCGCTGGTGCTTCTCGTCATCCCCGCCATCGTGCTGCCCATGGTCGCCTTCGGCCGCAGCGTTCGCAAGCGCTCGCGCTTTGCGCAGGATACGCTGGCGAACGCATCCGCCTATGCGGCGGAGGCGATCGGCGGCGTCCGCACTGTGCAGGCCTTCACCTATGAGCGCCCCACGGGCGACCGCTTCGGCGGCATGGTCGAGGCTTCGTTCCAGGCCGCCCGCGAAGCCACCAGGTCGCGCTCGATGCTCACCGCCTTCGTGATCTTCCTCGTGTTTTCCAGCATCGTCGCCGTGCTCTGGTGGGGCGCGCATTCGGTGCTGAGCGGCCAGATGAGCGCCGGCACGCTCGGCCAGTTCCTGCTCTACTCCGTGCTGGCGGCGAGCTCGCTGGGCGAACTCTCGCAGGTCTGGGGCGAAATCTCGCAGGCCTCCGGCGCCAGCGGCCGCATCGCAGAGATCCTCGCCACCCCGCCGGCCATCCAGGCGCCCTCCCGGCCCGCGGCCTTGCCGAGCCCGGTTGCGGGCGAGATCCGCTTCGACCGCGTCTCCTTCGCCTACGGGGAAAGCGGCCCGACGCTGCACGACATCTCGCTGCGCATCCGGCCCGGCGAGCGCGTCGCGCTGGTCGGCCCCTCCGGCGCCGGCAAGTCCACGCTCTTCTCGCTGCTGATGCGCTTCTACGACCCGCTTTCCGGCACGATCTCGCTGGACGATGTCGATATCCGCAGCCTCGATCCGCTGGCGCTCCGGCGCGAAATGGCGCTGGTGCCGCAGGAGCCCA
Organism: Faunimonas pinastri; assembly: GCF_900110915.1. Taxonomy (GTDB): domain Bacteria; phylum Pseudomonadota; class Alphaproteobacteria; order Rhizobiales; family Afifellaceae; genus Faunimonas; species Faunimonas pinastri. The sequence continues at coordinate 47,960 of NZ_FOFG01000001.1, read as the reverse complement.
CGATCTTCGGGGCGAGCGCGCGGGAAAATATGCGCTTCGGCCGGCCGGAGGCGGAGGAGGCGGACATCGTCGCCGCCGCGCGGGCCGCCCGGGCCGACGAATTCCTCGCCGCCCTGCCGCAGGGCTATGACACGCCGCTCGGCGAGCGCGGCGTCACGCTTTCCGGCGGCCAGCGCCAGCGCCTGGCGATCGCCCGCGCCATCCTCAAGGATGCGCCGGTGCTGCTTCTGGACGAGGCGACCAGCGCCCTCGATGCGGAAAGCGAAGCCGCCGTGCAGGCGGCGCTCGAAACGCTGATGCAAGGCCGCACCTCCCTCGTGATCGCCCACCGGCTGGCGACCATCAAGAGCGCCGACCGCATCCTCGTCATGGATGCCGGGCGCATCGTGGAGGAAGGCACCCATGCCGGCCTCGTCGCGCGCGGCGGCCTCTATGCCCGTCTCGCCGATCTCCAGTTCCAGAGCGGCGAGCCCGACCGGCCGCGCCTGCAGGCCTGACGCTCAAGCTTTTCCTCTCTGGCCGCGTCGCCGCTCCGCCCCATATGCCGGGGGAATGCGAGGGCGGACCATGGCCAGAATTCCGAAGACGTCACCCGTCCTGATCACCGGCTGTTCCAGCGGAATCGGCCGGGCCAGTGCGATCGCCTTTGCCCGACGCGGTTTCCTGACAGTCGCCACCTCCCGCAACCTCGCCGATATCGAGGACCTCCGCGCCGAGGGCTGCGAGATCCGGGCGCTGGACGTCACCGACGACGGCAGCGCGGAAACGGTGGCGGCTATCGAGAAGCGGTTCGGACCCGTGGGCGTGCTCGTCAACAATGCCGGATTTCCGCAATATGGCCCGATCGAGGAAGTGCCGCTGGACGGTGTCCGCCGCTCGTTCGAGACCAATGTCCTCGGCGTGGTCCGGATGGCGCAGCTCGTGCTGCCCGGCATGCGCGAGGTCGGGCGCGGCCGCATCGTCAATGTAAGCTCGGTCGCCGGCCGCGTCAGCATGCCGGGTGCGGGGATCTACCACGCCTCTAAATTCGCGCTGGAAGCGATCTCCGATGCGCTGCGCGTCGAGGTGAAGGACTTCGGGATCGACGTGGCGAACGTGCTGCCAGGCCCCGTCGCCACCAAGTTCGTCGGCAAGGTCGCGGCGGGCCTGCCGGATACCGGCCCGGACAGCCCCTATCGCGGCTTCAAGGATTCCGTCCGGCTGATGATGGAGCGAGCACTGCGGCCCGGCAATCCCGGCGTCCTCTCACCCGAGGACATCGCCGCCGCCATCCTGAGCGCCGCGACCGACCGGGTGCCGCGCATTCGCTACAATGTCGGCAGCTTCTCCAAGCTGGCCCCGATGCTGCATGCGATAGCGCCCGAGCGCGTCGTGGACGCCGCCTTCCTGCGTGTTCTCGGCAGGCGCTGACCGGGTTCCCCGGTCGCCCGGAGCCGGATCGATCAGGGCTCGGTGAGCTTCAGTTCGATGCGGCGATTGCGGGCATAGGCCGCATCCGTGTTGCCGGTGTCCAGCGGCCGGAACTCGCCGAAGCCGGCGGCGACCAGATGCTGGGGGTCGACCCCCCTGGAAATCAGGTATCGCACCACGGAAATGGCACGGTCGGCCGACAGGTCCCAGTTGCTCTGGAAGCGGCTGGTCGGGGCGATTGGCCGGGCATCGGTGTGGCCATCGACGCGGATCACCCACTTGATCTCCGGCGGGATCTCCCCTTCCAGCTCCTTGATCGCGTCGGCCAGCTTGTCCAGCGAGGGCCGCACGGAATCGTTCAGTTCGTCGCTGGCGGAGGGGAAGAGAACGGACGCGGGCAGCACGAAGCGGTCGCCCACCACCTGGATGTCCGGGCGATTGGCGAGGATCTGCCGCAGCCGGCCGAAGAAATCGGAGCGGTAGCGCGCGAGTTCCTGCACCCGCTGCGCCAGCGCCACGTTCAGCCGCTGGCCGAGATCGGCGATCTTGGTCTGGCTTTCCGCGCCCTGCTTCTCGGAAGCTCCAAGCGCGTCTTCAAGCGCCGCGATCTGGCGCCGCAGCGCGGCCAGTTGCTGGTTCAGCAGCGACACCTGATCGAGCGCGCCCTGGCTCAGCTTCTTCTGCGCGACGAGGTCGCCTTGCAGGGCCGCCACCTGCCCCTGCCCTTCATCGACCGCGAGGCCGGTATTGGTGTTCAGCGCGCTCTGCAGCTTGTCGCGTTCCGACTGGGTGCTGGCAAGGCTCGCCTGCATGGCGGCCAGCGTGTCGTTCAGGTTGTGCGACTTCGCCTGCTCCAGCGCCAGCATGTCGCTGAGCTGGCTGATCTGCGCGTTCAGCTGGTTGAGGATCGTGTCCTTGTTGCCGATTTCCCGGCTGAGGAACGTCTGCGACAGGAAGAAGACGGTAATCAGGAAGACGAAGACCAGCACCAGCGTCGACAGCGCGTCGACGAAGCCCGGCCAGTAGTCGATGCGGGAAAGGCGGCGGCCGCGCGTGGTGGCCATCGCCTCAGCCTTCCCGTCTCAGCTCGGAGAGGGCACCGCTGCGCTCAGCGGCCGGGCCCTCGATGCGGGCCGCCTTTTCTTCGGAAACGACTGCGAGGCGGTCCAGCGTCGCCTGCAGCCGGACCTGCTGCTCGGCCTGCGCTTCCATCCAGTCGCGCACGGCCTGCTGCTCGGTGCGCATGTGCTGGACCAGCGCCTGGATGCCTTCCGCAAGGCTGGACACGGCCGCATTGTTGCCGCGACCGGGACCGTCCTCGCTGATCATGCGGGCGAGACGGTCCACCGACTGGCGGATCTCCTGCACGCTACCGCCGGCCTCGGGTTCCTCGACGGAGAAGTCCTCAAGATCGGTCAGCGTGGAAAGCCAGTCCTCCAGCTCGGTATAGAAGCGGTTCTGCGCCTGCCCCGCCTGAAGGTCGAGGAAGCCGAGGACCAGCGAGCCGGCCAAGCCGAAAAGCGAGGATGAGAACGAGATGCCCATGCCGGAAAGCGGCGCAGCCAGACCCGACTTGAGATCCTCGAACAGCGTCGTCGCGTCGCCCGAGCCGGTGTTGAGGTTCTGGATCGTAGCACCGACGGCGCCCACCGTGGTGAGCAGGCCCCAGAAGGTGCCGAGCAGGCCGAGGAAGACCAGAAGCCCCGTCAGATAGCGCAGGATCTCCCGGTTCTCGTCGAGGCGGTTGCCGATCGAATCCAGGATCGAGCGCCACGTCGAGGTGGACAGCGCCATCGACTCCGCCCGGTCCCGCAGCAAAGTGGCCATGGGCGCCAGGAGCCGCGGGCTTGCCTGAAAAGGATCGTGCCCGCGCCGGCGGAAGGCGTTGACCCACCGCACTTCCGGCATCAGCCAGACCACGTTGCGGATCGACAGGATGATGCCGATGACGAGCACCGCCACGATCAGGCTGTTGAGTCCCGGATTGTTCAGGAACGCAGCCTGCACCTGCCGGTGCAGGATGATCGGAACGAACGCCGCTATGACCAGGAAAATGATGATCCTGACCAGAAAGACACGAGGGCTCGAAAGCTTGTAGGGGTCGAATTCGCGGGCCATGCTTCTCCCGTCCGCACAGCGTTTAAACTCTTAGTAGCGCGAAATGGCGGCCTTGGCGAACGGAACCCGCTCAGACCTTCAAAAGCACCTGAAGCTGACGATGGATGGACTCGTTACCGGCGACGATGTGACCGGAATTCAGCATGTCGTCGCGGCCCTCCATGTCGCTGACGAAGCCGCCGGCCTCGCGGATCAGCAGGATGCCGGCCGCCATGTCCCACGGCTTGAGGTCGCGCTCCCAGAAGCCGTCGAAACGCCCGGCCGCGACATAGGCGAGGTCGAGAGCGGCGGCACCCGAGCGGCGGACGCCGGCCAGCGCCGGCATGCTCTTCGCCAGTTCCTTGAGGAACAGGCCATGGTCGCCCCGGCCGAGATGCGGAATGCCGGTGCCGATCACGCAATCGGCCAGATGCATCCGGTTCGCCACGCGGATGCGGCGGTTGTTCATGAAGGCGCCGCCGCCGCGCTCGGCCGTGAAGAGCTCGTCGCGAACGGGGTTGTAGATCAACCCGGCGCGGATCTTGCCCTGGCTTTCCAGCGCGATGGAAATGCAGAAATCCGGAATGCCGTGCAGGAAGTTGGTCGTTCCGTCGAGCGGATCGACGATCCAGCGATGCTGTGGATCCTCCCCGGCGGTCGCGCCGGATTCTTCCATCAGGAAGCTGTAGCCGGGGCGCGCGTGCTCCAGCTCGGTGCGGATGATGTCCTCGGCCCGGCGATCGGCGGCGGAGACGAAATCCGCCGGTCCCTTGCGGGAAACCTGGAGGTTCTCCACCTCGCCGAAATCGCGGGCGAGATTGCGGCCGGCCTTGGAAGCGGCCTTGACCATGACGTTGAGAAGAGCGGAAAGAGCCATGTCTGCCGTGCCTTTCAGTCTGCGCGGCGCAGATAGGAAACTTCGTTGGTATCGACGACGATCCGCTCGCCGGAGCCGATGAAGGGAGGCACCATGACGCGCACGCCGTTCTCCATGATCGCCGGCTTGTAGGAGGAAGCGGCCGTCTGGCCCTTCATGGTCGGCTCGGTCTCGGCGATCGTCAGCGTCACGTGCTGCGGCAGCGAGATGCCGATCGGCCGCTCGCCGTGCATCTCCAGCATGACCTGCATGCCGTCCTGCAGGAAGGCGGCGCGCTCGCCGACGAAATCGGCGGCCAGATTGATCTGCTCGTAGGTCTCGGTATTCATGAAAACGAGCTGGTCGCCTTCGGTGTAGAGATACTGGAAGTCGCGCTTCTCGATCTCCGTCAGCTCGACCTTCTCGTCGGAACCGAAGCGGTTGTTGAGCTTCCGTCCGTCGATCAGGTTCTTCAGCTCGACCTGGTTGTAGGCCGGGCCCTTGCCGGGCTTCACCGTCTGCGTCTTAACGGCAACCCACAGCGAGCCATCGTGCTCGATGACTGCGCCGGAGCGGATTTCGTTGCCGTTGATTTTCATGGCTGGTCCTGGACATCGGGGCGGGAGGGATCGGCGGCCATCCACCATAATTCCCGGGGGGGCGCAAGCTCGATGCCGGGCGGCGGCACCGAAAGCCCGCTCAGAAGCGGCCGGTTGGAGGATAGGGCTCGGAGGACAGGGCTAAGGCAGCAGCCGGAGGAGCGGTCGCTGCGAGAAGGCGTCGCGGCAGGTCAGGCGGTGATGTCGGGCAGCAGCCGGTCCTGCAATTCGATGATGCGGTCCTTGAGCACGAGCTTCTTCTTTTTCAGCCGCTGCAGCTGCAGGGAATCCAGATGCGCCTGGATATGAAGCGCATCGATCGCGGCATCGAGATCGCGGTGTTCCTGCCGCAACTGCGCCAGTTCGGCGCGGATCGCATGATTGTCCGTGCGGATCACCGTACCGTAATCGTCCATGTGAAAAATCCTGCCGCAACCGTCGCGATCCATAGCACGCGGGCGGCAATAACGGAACGCGCCGCAGCCGATCGTTTGTTCCGCCGCGCTATCGCCGCGAAAATTGTCCTTCCCCGCCTTATTCCATGTCGGTTTGGCTTCGACACCCCAGCGGGCCTGTGTCAGACTGATGACGTTCTCGATCCAATATGGAGAAGCGAATGTCCATGGAATCGCATCTTGCCGAGCTTGAACGTCGCCATCAGGTGCTCAAGCAGGAACTTCAAGAAGCGCAGGCTCGCCCCTCAATCCCGGAAAGTGAACTGCTGTCGCTGAAGCGACGAAAACTGCAGATCAAAGACACCATCGCACGGCTGCGTCAGCACCGGTCGCACTAGACCGGTCGGCAACCGACAACAGTAATGAGGGGGCGTTCGCTGCGGCGGGCGCCCCTTTCCTTTTGGGCGCTCGTTTGTTGTTGCCGGTGCCTTTTGAGAAGCTCGGCGTTTCGGGATCAGGGCTCGATGCCCGAAGGCGACGTGCGGCCGATCTGATGCAGGCGGTCGGCCAGCGTTTCGATCCGCTCCGCGGTGTTTTCCAGCGTGGAGACGAACCCCTCCTCCAGCGCCTCGTAGCGGCCCTGCACTTCGCGACGGCGCTCGCGCATGGCCTCGATCTCGTCCTCCGCCCCGCGCAGGCGCGCTTCCGCCTCGCGCAGACGGTCGGTCATCAGGATGCCGGCCATCACCATCAGCCGCTGGTCGCCGATCTCGCCGAGCGCACCCCGGAGTTCGGTGATCGCCTGGTCGAAGCGGGCCCCGAGGCTGGCCACGTGCTCTTCCTGCCCGTCGTCGCAGGCGAGCCGGAAGGCGCGGCCGTTGATGGAAACATTCACCTGGGCCATGGGCTAACCCTTCCCGTCCGATGCGAGCGCGGCGCGGATCGTCTCCATCGCCATGACCAGCCGGCGCGAGACGTCGCGGTTCACATTGTCCAGCCGTCGCACCCGGCTTTCGGAGCGATCGAGGCTTTCCGCCAACCGCGCACGGTCGGCGTTCAGCGTCTGGATCTCGGTCGCGACCCCTTGTGTGAGGCCGCCCACCTTTTCCTCGACCGCTTCCTCGAGCTGGCGGAGGGCCTGATCCAGTCTCTGGACCGCGCGTTCTGCGGCTGACGCCATGGAGCCGGTTCGCCCGTTGAACTGTTGAGTTGCGAAAGATGTGCCGGGTTATGGCCGCTTTATCAAGACGAAAACAAGCATGATCAACCTGTTGCGGCTCCTTCCTTCCCGGTGAGCTTAACGGCTGGCACCGCCCTGGCGCGGCTGGGCGCCGCCAGTCGAAGTTGCACCCCATGTCGCCCGGGGCGGCGTTGACTCGACAGGGCAGAGTGGTATGTGTCCCCACGCGATACTGGCGCATCCGGCCACGGCACCAGAGCCGGCGGCCCGCCCTCGACCGGCCAGCCTGAAGACGAGCTCTCATGACCGATGCAGCACAACATGTGTGGATGGCCAACGCGATCCGCGCCCTCGCAATGGACGGCGTGCAGGCCGCGAATTCCGGCCACCCGGGCCTGCCCATGGGCATGGCCGACGTGGCCACGGTTCTCTTCACGCGGCATCTGAAGTTCGACGCGGCCGACCCGCGCTGGCCCGACCGCGACCGCTTCGTGCTGTCGGCCGGCCACGGCTCGATGATGCTTTATTCCGTCCTCCACCTCCTCGGCTACGAGGACATGACGGTGGAAGACCTCAAGCGCTTCCGCCAGCTTGGCTCCCGCACCGCCGGCCATCCGGAATACGGCTATGCCGCCGGCATCGAGCTGACGACGGGTCCGCTCGGCTCCGGCATCGCCACCTCCGTCGGCATGGCGCTGGCGGAACGCGTGCTGAACGCCCGCTTCGGCGACGATGTCGTCGACCACCGCACCTATGTGATCGCCTCCGACGGCGACCTCATGGAAGGCATCAGCCATGAGGCGATCGGCCTTGCCGGCCATCTCAAGCTGAACCGCCTGATCGTCCTCTATGACGACAACGGCATCACCATCGACGGCTCCACGGCGCTGTCGGACTCCACCGATCAGGTGAAGCGCTTCGAAGCGGCGGGCTGGCGCGCGGTGCGCGTCGATGGCCATTCGCCGGACGAGATCGACCGGGCCGTCACGGAAGCGAAGAACAGCGACCGGCCGACGCTGATCGCCTGCCGCACCGTCATCGGCTTCGGCTCTCCCAACAAGGCCGGCAAGTCCTCCGCGCATGGCTCGCCGCTGGGCGCCGACGAGATCATCGCCACCCGCGAGGCGCTGAAGTGGCCGCACGAGCCCTTCCACGTCCCCAACGAGGTCATGAGCAACTGGCGCGACGCGGGCACCCGTTCGCGCGCCCTGCGCGATGAGTGGCAATCCCGTCTCGAAGGCCAGGACGCCGCGACGCAGCGCGAGTTCACCCGCCGCATCAAGGGCGAGCTGCCGGACAATTTCGAGCAGGCCGTGCAGCGCCTGAAGCAGGAACTGGCGGAGAACCCGCCGAAGATCGCCACGCGCAAGGCCTCGGAAGTCGCGCTGGAGCACTTCAACCTGCCGCTGCCGGAGACGCTGGGCGGCTCGGCCGACCTGACGCCCTCCAACAATACCCGGACCAAGGGCCTCGATTCCGTTTCCTCCGACCATTACGGCGGCCGCTACATCCATTGGGGCATCCGCGAACACGGCATGGCCGCGGCCATGAACGGCATCGCGCTGCATGGCGGCTTCATCCCCTATGGCGGCACCTTCCTGGTCTTCGCCGACTATTGCCGGCCTCAGATCCGCCTTTCCGCGCTGATGCACCAGCGCGTCGTCTATGTGATGACGCACGATTCCATCGGACTCGGCGAGGACGGCCCGACGCACCAGCCGGTCGAGCATCTGGCTTCGCTCCGCGCCATTCCGAACCTCATGGTCTTCCGCCCCGGCGACGCGACGGAAACCGCCGAGTGCTGGGAAATCGCCTTCCGCACCCACAACGCGCCGAGCCTGCTCGCCCTGACGCGCCAGAACCTCACGCCCTTTCGCGTGACCTACAGCGGGGAAAACCTCGTGGCGCGCGGCGCCTATGAGGCTGTTGCGGCCGAGGGCGAGGCCCAGGTCAGCCTTTTCGCCAGCGGCTCGGAAGTGGAGATCGCGGTGGAAGCCAAGCGCCTGCTCGACGAGCAGGGCGTGCCGGCGCGCGTCGTCTCCGTCCCCTGCTTCGAGCTGTTCGCCGCTCAGGATGCGGATTATCGCCGTTCCGTCATCGGCAACGCGAAGGTCAATGTCGGCATCGAGGCCGCCATCCGGCAGGGCTGGGACGCGATCATCGGCTCCGACGCCATTTTCGTCGGCATGACCGGGTTCGGCGCCAGCGGCCCCTACGAAGAACTCTACGAACATTTCGGCATTACCGCGAAGGCCGTCGTCGAGCAGACGCTCGGCCGCCTTCGCTCCTGACAAGACACCCGAGGAGAATTTCATGGCAGTTCGCGTCGCCATCAACGGATTCGGCCGTATCGGCCGCAATGTGCTCCGCGCCATCGTCGAATCCGGCCGCACCGATATCGAGGTCGTGACCATCAACGATCTCGGCCCGGTGGAAACCAACGCCCACCTCGTCCGCTACGATTCCGTGCACGGCCGCTTCCCGCATGAGGTGAAGGTCAACGGCGACACGATCGATGTCGGCCGCGGCCCGATCAAGGTGACCGCCGAGCGCGATCCGTCCAAGCTGCCGCATGCCGATCTCGGCGTCGACATCGCGATGGAATGCACCGGCATCTTCACCAGCCGCGACAAGGCCGCCGCCCACCTGACGGCCGGCGCCAAGCGGGTCATCGTTTCCGCCCCGGCGGAGAATGCCGATCTGACGGTCGTCTTCGGCGTCAACGACGACAAGCTGACGTCCGAGCACAAGGTCATCTCCAACGCCTCGTGCACGACCAACTGCCTCGCCCCGGTCGCCTATGTCCTGAACAATGCCATCGGCATCAAGCAGGGCTTCATGACGACGATCCACTCCTATACGGGCGACCAGCCGACGCTGGACACCATGCACAAGGACCTCTACCGCGCCCGCGCGGCGGCCCTGTCCATGATCCCGACCTCGACCGGCGCGGCCAAGGCCGTCGGCCTCGTCCTGCCGGAGCTGAACGGCAAGCTCGACGGCGTGTCGATCCGCGTGCCGACCCCCAACGTCTCGGTGGTGGACTTCAAGTTCGTGCCGGAGCGCGACACCAGCGTGGAAGAGATCAACGCCGCCATCCAGGAAGCCGCCAACGGCCGCCTGAAGGGCATTCTCGGCGTCACCGACGAGAAGCTCGTGTCCTGCGACTTCAACCACGACCCGCATTCCTCCACCTTCGCCCTGAACCAGACCAAGGTGATGGCGGGAACGCTCTGCCGCGTCATGTCGTGGTACGACAACGAGTGGGGCTTCTCCAACCGCATGAACGACACCGCCGTGGCTCTCGCCAAGACGATCTGAACGGGAAAAGCGACATGGCAGGCTTCCGCACTCTCGACGATGCCGGCGATCTCCGGGGCAAGCGCGTGCTTGTCCGGGTCGACGTCAACGTGCCCATGAAGGACGGGGTGGTTACGGACACGACGCGCATCGACCGCGTCGCGCCCACCATCGTCGAGCTTGCCGACAAGGGCGCCAAGGTGGGGCTGCTCGCTCATTTCGAGCGGCCCAAGGGCAAGCGCGTTCCGGAAATGTCGCTGGAGCCCGTGTCGCGGGCGATTGCCGACGTGCTCGGCCGTCCCGTCGCCTTCGTCGACGATTGCGTCGGAACGGAAGCCGAGGCGGCGCTCCGCGATCTCGGCGACGGCGGCATCGTGCTCTTCGAGAACACGCGCTTTCATCCGGGCGAAGAGACCAACGACGCCGGGTTCGCGGCTGACCTGGCCAAGCTCGGCGACATCTACGTCAACGACGCCTTCTCCGCCGCCCATCGCGCGCACGCTTCCACCGAGGCGCTGGCGCACCTGCTGCCGGCCTATGCCGGCCGCGCGATGCAGCAGGAACTGGAGGCGCTCGACCGCGCGCTCGGCAATGCAGAGCATCCGATCGTGGCCGTGGTCGGCGGCGCCAAGGTTTCCACCAAGATCGACCTCCTCGCCAACCTCGTCCGCAAGGTCGATGCGCTGGTGATCGGCGGCGGCATGGCGAACACCTTCCTCGCCGCCAAGGGCGTCCATGTCGGCAAGTCGCTTTGCGAGCACGATCTGAAGGACACCGCCAACAAGATCATGGCCGAAGCCGCCGACGCAGGCACGGCGATCGTCTTGCCGGTCGATGTCGTCGTCGCGCAGGAGTTCAAGGCCAACGCACCGCACGAGACCGTCGGGCTCGATCAGGTGCCGGACGACGGCATGATCCTGGATGCCGGTCCGAAGACGGTCGAGCTGATCGCCGGCTGGCTGGACGAGGCGAAGACCCTGGTCTGGAACGGTCCGCTCGGCGCGTTCGAGCTGACGCCGTTCGACGCCGCCACGGTTGCGGCCGCCAAGCACGCCGCCGAGCTCACGCGTTCGGGCCGCCTGCTTTCGGTCGCTGGCGGCGGCGATACCGTCACCGCGCTGAACCACGCCGGCGTGGCCGGGGACTTCAGCTATATCTCCACGGCAGGCGGCGCCTTCCTGGAATGGCTGGAAGGCAAGCCGCTGCCCGGTGTCGAGGCCCTGAGCCGGAAGTCCTGAACAGGGGCCCCGAACAGGGCCCTGACTAGGACACGGAACAAGAGCCCCGGCAGGAACCAATCCGGGAGGCCTCCGTCAGGTCTCCCGACAATCCGGCGCGATTGCCTGAAAAGCGCCGGAATTGCCCCATGTTGAAGAGGGCTGCCGCCCTTTCCCGGGGCGTTGAGGTAGCATGAGCGAACAGAACGAAACCTCGCCCCGTCTTTTCCTGGTGACCCCGGCCGCGCCGGATCTCGACCTCTTTCCCGACATGCTGGCCGAGGTGCTGGCCGCGTCCGATGTCGCGGCCGTGCTGATCGCGTCCGGCACGAGCGAGGAAGAGCGCGAGGACATCGCCCACGTGCTGGTCCCGATCATTCAGGCGGCAGGCGCCGCCGCCATAATCGCGGACGCTACGCGCGCCGTCGGGCGCTGCAAGGCCGATGGCGTTCATATCGGCAGCGGCCAGGGCGATCTCGCGAACGCCGTCGCGGATTACCAGCCCAGGAGCATCGTGGGCGCGGGCAACATCTCGTCCCGCCATACCGCCATGGAAGCGGCCGAGCTTGGCGTGGACTACATCTTCTTCGGCAAGCCGTACGGGGACAGCCATGCCGAACCGCATCCCAAGGTGCTGGATCTCGCGGCCTGGTGGTCCGACCTGATGGAAGTGCCCGCCGTCGTGATGGCCGGCAACGATCCGCATTCAGCCAAGGCGGCCGCCGAAACCGGAGCCTCGTTCGTCGCGCTGCAAAGCGCGGTCTGGAACTGGCCGGACGGGCCGGAAGCCGCGATCCGCATCGCGGCCGAGGCGATCGAAGCGGCGGATCCAGCCGCCGCATGAACCGTCGCCCGCGCGCCTTCGCCTGCCTTCTGCTTTCCGCCTGCTCCGTCGCTGCGGGCACCGGCCGGGCGCTCGCACAGTCCTCGCTCTCCGACGAGATCGGCAACCGCATCAAGCAGGAATTGAGCCGCCCGGCGCCGAAACCGGCGGTCCCTTCGCGCGCTCTGCCGTCCGCCGCACCGGTCGCCGCCGACACGCCGGAGCGGATCCGCGTCAACCATCCCCGCCTGCCCTCCCCTGTCGACCGCGAGCGCATCGACCAGCGCATCGATCAGGGCATGCAGGCCGCGGGCGCGGACCGGGCCCTCCCCGACCGCGCGTTCGGCGCCTTCCAGCGCGGCTACTTCCTGACCGCCTTCTCCCTTGCCCTCGAGAAGGCGAAGAATGGCGATGCGCCGTCCGAGACGTTGCTCGGCGTGCTCCTGTCGCGCGGGCTGGGCGTCAAGCAGGACTACAAGGAAGCCGCCGGCTGGCTGCAGCTTGCCAGCGACAAGGGCGATCATTCCGCCATGTACATGCTGGGCGAGATGTATCTGGCCGGCCAGGGTGTTTCCAAGGATCCCGCCAAGGCCGCCGATCTGATCCAGAAGGCGGCGGATACAGGCGATCCCGTCGCATTGCGGGAACTCGCCTTCCTGCTCCTGCAGGGCGAAGGCCGCGACAAGAACCCGATGCTGGCCGCCGCCTATCTTCGCCGCGCCGCCGATGCCGCGGACACCGACGCGCAGTTCGCGCTGGCCGGCATGTATATGGACGGCGTCGGCGTGGCGCAGGACCCTTCGCAGGCGGTGCGCTGGTTCAGCGAGGCGGCACGGCGCGGCCATGTCGGCGCACAGGTCGAGTACGGCATCATGCTTTTCAACGGCACCGGGGCGGCCCGGGACGAGGCGGCCGGCGCGCGCTGGCTGATGCAGGCCGCGGCCGCCGACAATCCGGTGGCGCAGATCCGGGTCGCGCGACTGCTCGCCGATGGCGTCGGCATGAAACAGAATTCCTTCGAGGCCGCCCGCTGGTACCTTCTGGCGCGTCAGCGCGGGCTTCACGACGACTACATGGACAATTTCGTCCTGCGGCTCGACAAGGATACGCGGCAAAAGGCGGTCGAAGCTGTTGCACATTGGACGGGCGGATCAGTCGTCGACGTCGCCAAGACACAGAACGGCAACAACCCCGCGCAGCAAAGCTCTGCCCCCGTAGACAAGAAAAGTAATTAGGGCTATACGCCGCCAGCCCGGTCGTGGAGGAGTCCCGGCCCGGGGAGACCAGCATTCCCGGACGCCCGTGATCGCAGAGAGCAAAGGCTTGCCTGCGGACGGGTTTCCGATCGACATAGACCCGGAAAGGACCGGTAAGCGTGCAGATTATCGTCAGGGACAATAATGTCGACCAGGCGCTGAAGGCGCTCAAGAAGAAGATGCAGCGCGAAGGCATCTTCCGCGAAATGAAGCTGCGTGACCATTACGAAAAGCCGTCCGTCAAACGCGCCCGTGAAAGGGCCGAAGGCGTGCGGCGCACCCGCAAGCTGGCCCGCAAGCGCGCGCAGCGCGAAGGTCTGCTGGCGGCTCCGAAGAACCGCGTTCGCTGAATGCGGCTGTTGCCGCTGGCGTAACGAATTGATCAACGTACCGGCAGAAGAGTGCCGTGTGAGGGCGATGCGATGAAGACGATGCTGCGCTCGAAGGCGGTTTTCCTTCGGTCCTTTCCCGCGACGGCCCTGCTGGCGCTGACACTTGCCGCCTGCCAGTCCACCGGCGGCCCGCGCGTCGCGGGGACGTCGATCGACCCCGCAACGGCGTCGCAGGCCAATATCGAGTCGCTCTCGGCCGTGATCGCCCAGAACCCGAGCGATCCGGACGGCTACAATGTCCGTGGCGCGGCCTATGGCCGTGCCGGCCGCTACGGCGATGCCATGCGCGACTTCAACACGGCGCTGCAGCTCAATCCGAACTTCGCGCCGGCTTTCGCCAATCGCGCGCTGATCTATCGCCACCAGGGCAAGGATGCCCAGGCTGTCGCCGATTATGCGCACGCGATCCAGGCCGATCCGAGCTACGCTCCCGCTTACGTCGGTCGCGGCAACATCTATCGCCAGAACAACCAGATGGAGCTCGCGATCGCCGATTATAATTCGGCGATCCAGCAGAACCCCCAGGACGCTCAGGCCTACCATAATCGGGGCCTTGCCTATCAGGCGATGGGGCAGCACCAGAAGGCGATCGAGAACTTCACGACCTCGATCAACCTGTCCCCGCTGAGCGCCGAGCCGTTCAACGCGCGTGGCCTGAGCTATCTCGCGCTGAACGACCCGAAGACGGCGATCGACGATTTCGACGAAGCGCTGAAGCGCGATCGGAACAGCTATCTGGCCTGGACCAACCAGGGTCTGGCCTACGAACAGCTCGGCGATCGCAAGAACGCCTATGCGGCCTTTGCCCATGCCGCGTCCATGAACCCGTCCTACCAGCCCGCCAAGGACGGCGCGGCTCGCACCGCCCCTGCCGGCGGCGGCGCGCAGGGATAAATCCCAGCCATCACGCATCGAGACGATAAGCCGGCGAGCGATCGCCGGCTTTCGTGTTTCTGGTCCGAGGCCCCGCCCCCCTGAAGCCCTGCGCGCAGTGGCTTGGTTCCCACAGTGTCTTTCGTCAGGGTTTCAACGGTCGGTTTCGCTGCTGCCCGCCAGCGTGCCGCTTTCCGCCGCCTCCAGAAAGGTCAATTCATCCTTCCAGAGCCCATGCGTCCAGAGATCGGCGTGGCCGCCTCCCTGGATGACCAGCATGCGCTTGGGTGGGTTTGCCAGTTCATAGAGCCGCCTGCCCTGCGCTGGCGGCACGACGAGATCCTGCGTCCCCTGCGCCACCATCACGGGCGCCTTCACCCCCTTGATCCATTCGCGGCTGCGAAACTGGTCGCGAAGGAGCAGCGCCACTGGCGCCCAGGGGAAGAGTTCGGCGCCGATATCGGAAATGGCCGTGAACGGTGCCTCAAGCACGAGGGCACGCACCTCGCGATGCGCGGCCACATAGGTCGCGATGGCGGTCCCCAGCGACTCGCCATGCAACGCCACGTCCGGGGTGCGCTCCCGCAACCAGTCGAACACGCGGAGTCCGTCGGCGAGAAAGGCCTTCTCGCTCGGCTTTCCGCCGCTCCCGGGATAGCCGCGATAGCTGAGCGCCAGCACACCGTCGCCGCTGGCCGCGATCTCGGCGAAACGTCCGGCGCGGTCGGCAATGGAGCCGGCATTGCCGTGGAAATACAGGATCGTGGGGTGGCCAGGCGCGGCCTGGATGAACCAGGCGAGAAGTTCGACCCCGTCCGCGGCCCTGATGGTGACGGGCTTCGCCTGCGGCAGGCCCGCGACGGCTGGTGACGCGATTCCCCTGCCCGGCGCGAATACATAGGAAGCCTGCCGGACATAGAGGGTCCCGACCGCCGCGCCATAAAGAAGAATGAGGCAGAGGACCAGCCCCAGCAGGATCCGCATCAATGCGTTACATCTCGTCCAGCCATTGGGATTCTGCCTCTTGGCTCAACCCAGGGCAGATCCATCACTCAGCCGTGATGATCAACTGCCGCTTTTTTGCCATCAAGACGCCACGGGTACGGAGCGCAATCGAAGGATCTTCGTTATCCCGCCACTTAAATACGGGAGGTCCTCATGCGTGCACTGAATTACATCGCCCTGATACTGATCATCATCGGCGGGCTGAACTGGCTGCTTGTCGGCGCCTTTTCCTTCAACCTCGTCGATGCGATCTTCGGCGCGGGCAGTGCGCTGTCGCGCATCATCTACGTGATCGTCGGTCTGGCCGCGCTCTACGCCCTGACCTTCTTCCGCTATCTGACGACCCCGGTCATGGTCGACCGTCGCGTCTGAGCGGACGGAAGCATCAAAGAAAAAGGCCGGCTTTCGCCGGCCTTTTTTGCGTCTCAGTCAAACGCCTTGACGATCTGCTCGACCATCTTCTTGGCATCCCCGAACAGCATCATCGTGTTGTCGCGATAGAACAGCGTATTGTCGATGCCGGCATAGCCCGACGACAGCGACCGCTTCACGAACATCACCGTACCCGCCTTCCAGACTTCCAGAACCGGCATGCCGTAGATCGGGGAAGTCGGATCTTCCTTGGCGGCCGGGTTGGTCACGTCGTTGGCGCCGATCACGAAGGCGATATCCGCCTGGGCGAACTCCGCGTTGATCTCGTCCAGTTCGAAGACCTCGTCGTAAGGCACATTGGCCTCGGCCAGCAGAACGTTCATGTGGCCGGGCATGCGGCCGGCGACGGGATGAATGGCGTACTTCACCTCCGCCCCTTCGGCCTTCAGCTTGTCGGCCATTTCGCGAACCGCGTGCTGAGCCTGCGCCACCGCCATGCCGTAGCCCGGCACGATGATGACCTTGGACGCGTTCTTCAGCAGGAAGGCGGCATCGTCGGCCGAGCCCTGCTTCACCGAACGATCTTCCGCGCCGGCCGGACCGGCACCCGCCGTGTCGCCGCCGAAGCCGCCGAGGATCACCGAGATGAAGGAGCGGTTCATGCCCTTGCACATGATGTAGGACAGGATCGCGCCCGAGGAGCCTACCAGCGCGCCGGTGATGATCAGCGCCGTGTTGCCCAGCGTGAAGCCGATGCCGGCGGCTGCCCAGCCGGAATAGGAGTTCAGCATGGAAACGACGACGGGCATGTCGGCACCGCCGATCGGCACGATCAGCAGCACCCCCAGCGCCAGGCTCACCAGCACGATAGCCCAGAAGCAGAGCGCCGATTCCGTCATCACGAAGGTGACGATCAGCACGATCAGCAGCAGGCCGAGCGCCGCGTTGACGAGGTGTCGGCCCGGCAGCATCACAGGCTTGCCGCTCATCCGTCCGTCGAGCTTCAGGAAGGCGATGATTGAGCCGGTGAAGGTCAGCGCGCCGATGGCGACGCCGATGCTCATTTCCACGAGGCTGCCGCGCTCGATCAGGCCGGGTTCGCCGATGCCGAAAGCGATCGGCGCATAGAACGCGCCGGCGGCGACCAGCACGGCCGCGAGGCCGACCAGCGAGTGGAAGGCCGCGACGAGCTGCGGCATCGCGGTCATCGGAATACGGCGGGCGATCACCGCGCCGATGCCGCCGCCGATGGCGAGCGCCAGCACCAGAAGCACCCAGCCCATGCCGTCGGAAGCGGGAGCCGCGACCAGCGTGGTGACGATGGCGATCGCCATGCCGGCCATGCCGAAATGGTTGCCCTGCCGGCTCGTCACGGGATGCGACAGGCCGCGCAGCGCGAGAATGAAGAGAACGCCCGAGACCAGGTAAAGAAAGGCCGCGAAGTCGGGAGAAATCAGGGCCATTTAGCGGTCCTTCTTCTTGTACATGGCCAGCATGCGCTGGGTGACGAGGAAGCCGCCGAAAATGTTAACGCTCGCCAGCAGCACGGCGAAGAAGCCGAAGCCGCGCGCCAGCGCCGTGCCGTGGCCGACGACATCGACGCCGACGGCCAGCAATGCGCCCACGATCACCACGGAGGAGATGGCGTTGGTGACGCTCATCAGCGGCGTGTGCAGCGCGGGGGTGACCTGCCAGACGACGTAATAGCCGACGAAGATCGCCAGCACGAAGATGGACAGGCGGAAGATGAAGGGATCGACAAGGCCGCCGGAGGCCATGTGGACCGCGGCGCCGGCCGCGTCGGCGAGACCGTCCGGCACGCCGCCGGCCAGCGTCGCCGCCTGCTCGGCGGCATGGCGGGCCTGTTCGGCGGAGAGGGCGGCGGCGTCGGCGGCGGCGCGCGCCTGCTCGACGGCCTGGTTGACTTCAATGCTCGCCATCAGACTGCACCTTCCTCAACAACCGGGGCGACCGGAGCCGCGGGCGCGAAGCGCGGATGCACGACCGAGCCCTCATGGGTCAGCAGCGTCGCCGCGGTGATTTCGTCGTTACGGTCGATCCGCAGCGCCTTGGTTTCCTTGTCCGTCATGCTTTCCACGAAGGCGAAGATGTTGCGGGCCAGCAGCGCCGACGTGGATGCCGCCACGCGACCGGCCATGTTGGTGTAGGCGATCAGCGTCACGCCGTCCTTTTGCGTCACCTGGTCGGGCGTGACGCCTTCGACGTTGCCGCCACGCTCGGCCGCAAGGTCGACCACGACCGAGCCTTCGCGCATGGACGAGAGCATCGCCGCGGAGACGAGCTTCGGCGCGGGACGCCCGGGGATCAGCGCCGTGGTGATGACGATATCCTGCTTGGCGATGTGGTCGGCGACCAGAGCGGCCTGCTTGGCCTGGTAGTCGGCCGACATCTCCTTGGCATAGCCGCCGGCAGTCTCCGCCGCCTTGAACTCCTCGTCCTCCACCGCGACGAACTTCGCGCCGAGCGAGGCGACCTGTTCCTTGGCGGCGGGGCGAACGTCGGTGGCGGTCACGACCGCGCCGAGGCGGCGGGCCGTGGCGATCGCCTGCAGACCGGCGACGCCGGCGCCCATGACGAAGACGCGCGCGGCCGGGACGGTGCCGGCAGCGGTCATCATCATTGGCATGGCGCGGCCGAAATGGGCGGCCGCCTCGATCACGGCCTGGTAGCCGGCAAGGTTCGCCTGCGAAGAGAGGACGTCCATGACCTGGGCGCGCGTGATGCGGGGAATGAGCTCCAGCGAGAAGGAGGAAATTCCCGCTTGCGCGAGTTCGGCCAGGGCCTGCTCGTTGCCGAAGGGGTCCATCAGCGCGACCAGGGCCGCGCCGTGTTTCGCGCCGTGAAGCGCCGCCGGACGGCGAACCGCGAGGATCAGGTCGGCATCCGCGAGAACGGCCTCGCGGCCTTCCACGACAGACGCGCCGGCGGTGCCGTAATCGGCGTCGAGGATGCCGGCCGGGCGACCGGCTCCCGCTTCCACCGCGACGGTGGCGCCGGAGGCGATGAACTTCTTCACCGTTTCCGAGGTCGCCGCGACACGCGGCTCCAGAGACGGGTCCTCTCTCAGGACAGCTATTTTCATGGGTGGCCGATTATCCAGCGGTAAGAATGATCAGGATGATGCCGAGCACCAGCATCGCCGCGAGCGGCTTCGCCGTCCCCTTCATCGCCAGGCCGAGGCCCAGTGCGATGCAGCTCAGGATAAGGTGGATGGAGCCGAGCCAGAAGCCCGCCACGCCGCCGAAACTGTAGATGACCAGCGACAGCACCGTGTCGATCGTGACAAGGATGCCGAGCTTGGCCAGCACCAGGAAGGACTCATAGGTCTTCTCGTGCTGGGCATAGTCCATCGGCGCCCCGAACTCGGGCGCCTTCTGCGTTACGTCTCCCGCCATGGTAAACCCCTCGACCGCTGAACAGGGAACATCGGCCTCCGGCTTACCATGACGAGGGAAATTACGGCAATGCGACTCGCCTGAATTATGGAGAGATCGTGGTAAACAACCCCGCTCGGCTACGTCTTACGGGAGCGGCAGGTCGACCTTCCGAAGCGCGGCCGCCTGCCGGGCCTTCACCGCCGACAGCTCGAACGCCTCGATCTCCTCGTTGAAGAGCCGGTAGAAGTTCATCTCCGCCCTGAGGTGCAGGAACACGCCGCCGAGCCCGACGGCCGCCCGGTCCATGAAGACGAATTCGCGCGGAATCGTCACCGGCCCCTTTTCCTTCAGCGCCTGATGCACCTGGAAGGCCTGCTTGCGGCCGTACTCCGCCGGCGAGATCCCCTCCGCGATGGCGCGAACGCGATCTTCCAGGAGCGGACCGTAGATAAACCGCGCCCAGACGTTCAGGATGTCGACGAGGTCGTTGTTGAGACCGCGGAAGCCCCAGCTTTCATAGGCGGCGACAATGCGGTCACGGTCGTTCGTCTCGATGCCGCGATAAAGGTCGATGACGCCCTGCACGAATTCCGGCCGGAAAATGCGGATGCAGCCGTAATCCAGGAGGTTGATGCCCTGTGGGCTTCCCTCGCCGTCCTCGAAGACGGTGTAGTTGCCGAGATGCGGGTCGCCGTGGATGACGGCGAAATGGCAGAAGGGGTGCCACCACGCCCGGAACATGGCGGTCGCGATGCGGTTGCGCTCTTCCAGCGAATGATCCGTGAAATCGAGCAGGCGGCGGCCCGGCATCCAGCTCATGGTCAGCAACCGCCCGGTGGAGAGCTCCGGATAGACATCGGGGACGCGCACCAGGGGCTCGTTGCCCAGGATCTCGCGATAGAGCGCGATGTGCTTGGCCTCACGGCGATAGTCCAGCTCCTCGCGCACGCGTTCGCCGAGTTCCTCGCCGATCTCGCGCGTGTCGATGGCCGAGCTCATGCGCCGGTGCAGAGACAGGATCATCCGGAGCTGGCTGATATCGGCCTCCACGGCGCTCGCCATGTCAGGATACTGCAGCTTGCAGGCGACCGCCGCGCCATCCAGCGTCTGCGCACGGTGCACCTGCCCGAGCGAGGCGGCGGCGGCCGGTTCCTTCTCGAAGGAGCCGAAGCGGCTTTGCCAGCCCGCGCCGAGTTCCGCCATCATGCGCCGCTTGACGAAGACCCACCCCATCGGCGGCGCGTTCGACTGAAGCTGCGCGAGCTCGGCGGCATATTCCGGCGGCACCGCGTCGGGAATGGTGGAGAGCAGCTGGGCGACCTTCATGATCGGCCCCTTGAGGCCGCCGAGGGCGCGCGCCAGCTCGGCGGCATTGTTGCCCTTGTCGATTTCGCGGCCGAAAGCCTTGGCACCGATCATCCGCGCGGCGACACCGCCGACGCCCGTTCCCACCCGCGCATAGCGGGCGATCCGGCCCGTCAGCCTGTTTGCTTCGTCGTCGCGATCAGTCGCCATTCCAACACGTCCTCAAGCGGGCCCGCGACAAAACGGGCGCAACGGAATTGGCCATCCCGAGTTGAACGGGCCGACCATCACCGTCCATATGGAGCGACCAGACCATGCATGCCACCAAACACAGCCTTCCCGCACAAACTCGCAAGGCCATGGTGGGATTGTTGCAGGCCAATCTCGCCGATTCCATCGACCTCGGATATCAGGCCAAGCAGGCGCACTGGAACGTGAAGGGCATGAACTTCATCGCCGTACACAAGCTTTTCGACGAGTTGCACGAGCAGGTGGAAGGCTATGTCGATCTGGTCGCCGAGCGGCTGACGGCTCTTGGCGGACAGGCGGAGGGCACGGTCCGCGCCGCGGCCAAGCAGTCCCGCCTGCCGGAATATCCGCTAGGCCTGATCGAGGCGCACGAGCATCTGGAAAAGCTGAGCGACGCGTTCGCGCTGTTCGGCACCAATGCCCGAAAGGCGATCGACGAGGCGGACGAAGCCGGCGACCAGGGCACGGCCGATCTCTTCACCGAGATCGTGCGCGGGACGGACGAGTCGCTCTACTTCCTGGAATCGCACCTGCAGGGCTGGGTGCCGCCGGCGAAGTAAGCCGCACATCCGTCGCAAAAAGGCCGCGCTCCAGGGACGGAGCGCGGCCTTTTTTTTGTCAGCCTCAGGCGTTCTCGACGGCTTCCAGTTCGTCGATCAGCCCG
Source organism: Faunimonas pinastri (assembly GCF_900110915.1). GTDB lineage: Bacteria > Pseudomonadota > Alphaproteobacteria > Rhizobiales > Afifellaceae > Faunimonas > Faunimonas pinastri. The sequence goes on along the minus strand of NZ_FOFG01000001.1, from coordinate 26,569 downwards.
GAAATGACGGAGAGGCCCATCTGCCAAAAGCCGGGATCGCTCGCATCGAGCCCGAAGGGCGCCAGCAGTTCCCCGTGCCGCTTGGTGCCGCCAGCCTTGAGCAGACCGAAATACTTCTCCTGGAAGCCGCCTTCCGCCTTCTCGTAGACCGCATAGAGAGAGTTCACGAGGCAGTCGCCGAAGGCATAGGCGTAGACGTAGAACGGCGAATGGATGAAGTGCGGGATGTACGTCCAGAACGTCTCGTAGCCCTCGCCGAGCCGGATCGCGGGCCCGAGGCTTTCCGCCTGCACGCCCATCCAGATCTCGCCGATCTGCTCGGAGGTGAGTTCGCCCTCCCGCCGCGCCAGATGCACCCGCCGCTCGAAGGTATAGAAGGCGATCTGCCGAACCACGGTGTTCAGCATGTCCTCCACCTTGCCGGCGAGCATGATCTTGCGCTCGCGAGGGGTGGCGGCCTTGTTCAGCATGGAGCGGAAGGTCAGCATCTCGCCGAAGACGCTGGCGGTCTCGGCCAGCGTCAGCGGCGTCTGCGCCATCAGGAGGCCCTGGTCGCCGGCCAGCACCTGATGCACGCCGTGGCCGAGCTCATGGGCAAGCGTCATCACGTCGCGCGTGCGGCCCTGGTAGTTCAGCAGCACGTAGGGATGGACGGACGGCACGGTCGGGTGCGCGAAGGCGCCCGGCGCCTTGCCCGGGCGCGTCGGCGCGTCGATCCAGTTCTGGTCGAAGAAGCGGCGGGCGATCGCCGCCATCTCCGGCGAGAACTGGCCGTAGGCGGAGAGCACCGTGTCGCGCGCCTCGTCCCAGCCAACCAGATGGTCGCTGGTTTCCGGCAGCGGCGCATTGCGGTCCCAGTGCTCAAGCTGCTCCTTGCCCAGCCAGCGCGCCTTGATCGCGTAATAGCGGTGTGACAGGCGCGGATAGGCGTCCTGCACGGCGCTGACCAGTGCGTCGACGACCTCGCGCTCGACCCTGTTGGCCAGATGGCGGGCATCGGCCACGTCGGTGAAGCCGCGCCACTGGTCGGAAATCGACTTGTCCTTGGCCAGCACGTTGGTGATCAGCGAGAACGTCCGCAGCTCCGACCGGAAGCCTTCCGCCAGCGCGTCGGCCGCCTGCTTGCGGCGGTTCTCGTCCGGGCTCACCATCTGGTGCAGCGTCGGTTCCAGCGTGAGTTCCTGATCGCCCACCTTGAAGCGGAGCGAGGACAGCGTCTCGTCGAAGAGACGGTTCCAGGCGCCGCGGCCGGTCACCGACTTTTCGTGGAAGAGCTGCTCGATGCGGTCTTCAAGCTGGTGCGGTCGCTCCAGCCGGAGATCCTCCAGCCACGGCCGGTAGGCCGCAAGCGCGGGGGCCTGCATGCCCGCGTCCAGCGCCGCGTCGTCCAGCCGGTTCAGTTCCAGCGCGAAGAAGAGCAGCTTGGTGGAGATCGTGGTCAGGCGGTCCTGCAGGTCGCCGTGGAACTTGGCGCGAACCGGATCGGTGGTGTTTTCCGCATAGACCAGCCCGGCGAAGCTCATCAGCCGGCCGAGGATCTCCTCGATCGCTTCGAACCGACGGATGGCAGCGGCCAGTTCGTTTCCACCATCGGAGCCGGCGAGGATTTCCGCCAGCCGGCCCTTGTAGGCCCGCTCGAAGGCCTCGGCATCGGCGGCCGCCCGTCCGAGGTCTTCCTTCACTTCGCCGGCGTCCATGCCGGGATAAAGATCGGACAGGTTCCATTCCGGCAGAGCGCCGAGTTTCTGGCTGTCGGGACTCATGCGGACTGCGCCTTCAGACACTCCAAAACTCCTTCACAACCCGTTTCCCCGGATAGATGGCCGCCGGGCGCGGCTCTTCAACCAAATGCAACGAAGTTACCGACGGTAACAGCCCCTTAACCCTGCCGGGCGAGATTGGGGCATCCGCCGCGCTCTGACGTGATCCTTCCGGAAGACCCTAATGGCAAGCCATGTTCTCATTGTCGATGACGATCCCGCACTGTGCGGCCAGATCGAGGGGATCGTCCAGACAAGCGGCTATCGATGCGAAACGGCGGCTTCCGGCGAAGCCGCGCTGAATCGCCTTTCCCGCGCCGATGCCCCTGAAATCCGGGTCATGATCCTCGACCTCGACATGCCCGGCCTGGACGGCATGGCCGTGCTGGAGCGCCTCAAGGCCGTGGCTCCCGCGCTGCCGGTGATCGTGCAGGTGGAAGCCGGCCGGATGGAAGATGCGCGCGCGGCCATGCGTTCCGGCGCCTTCGATTTCATGGTAAAGCCGGCCGATCCCGAGCGCGTTCAGGTGTCGCTCGGCAATGCGCTGCGCCACGGGGCGCTCGCCCGCGAGATCACCCGCATCACACGCCAGGGCACGGATCAGCTCACCTTCGACGACATCGTGATGCGCTCGCCCTCCATGCACCGGATCGTCGATCTCGGCCTGCGCGCGGCGCGCTCCAACATTCCCGTGCTCCTGGAAGGCGAGCGCGGCGTCGGCAAGGAAATGGTCGCCCGCGCGATCCATGGCGGCAGCACCCGCCGCTCCAAGCCCTTCGTGGTCGTGCGCTGCGGATCGTTCAGCCCGTCGGAGATCGACGCGGTCCTGTTCGGCTCCGATCGCCCCGGCCAGAGCCGCACCGGCAAGCCCGAATCGGGACGCGTGCAGGAATCCCATTGCGGGACCCTGTTCCTCGACGACATCGGCGAACTGCCCCTGGACGTGCAGGCCAAGCTCCTGCGCGTCCTGCAGACGGGCGAGGTCGTTTCCGCCGAAGGCCGCCGCTCGGCCAAGGTCGATGTCCGCCTGATCGCCGCCACCAAGCGCCGCCTCGTCGATCTCGTCTCCGCCGGGCATATTCGCGAAGACCTCTTCTACAAGATCAACGTCTTCCCGATCTGGGTGCCACCGCTGAAGGACCGTCGCGACGACGTGCCGGATCTCGCCGCCCGTTTCCTTGCCCATTTCGCGGCCGAGGAAGGTAAGCCGGCGCTGAAGATCGTGTCGCGCGCGGCTTCCGAACTGCTGATGTCCTATGACTGGCCGGGCAACGTCCGGCAGTTGCAGAGCGCCGTGTTCCAGGCGGTCGCCCTTTGCGACGGGCCGACGCTGCTGCCGTCCCACTTCCCGCATGTCTACGCCGCGCTCGACCCCTCCGCGATCAAGGCGAAGAGCGCCGGGCAGCCGCCGGTCGATCTTGCGGCACTGTTTCAGACCGGGACTGTGACCCCCGCGAGACAGTTCGACGGAGAAATGGCTCCGGCCCTGTCCGAGGTGGAGGAAAGGACTCCCTCCCCTCGTTACGGTATGGCAAAGCTTCTCGACGAACAGGGCGAAGTTCGGCCCTTCGGCACTCTTGAAGAAGAAGTGATTCGCTTCGCCGTCGACCATTATCGTGGCCGCATGAGCGAGGTCGCGAGGCGGCTCGGTATCGGGCGCTCGACGCTTTATCGCAAGATGAAGGATTTCGGCATCGACGCCGTTCACGTCGCGGCCGAATGAGCCGGACGATTGGTGGGTGCGCCCTGTTTCGACTTGAGGTTTCCATGAAGCTCGTACAACTGACCGCCGCCCTTTCCCTCGCCATCGCGCCGGTGGCAGCGGCCAAGGCGGCCGGCGTCGATCCTGCGGCCGACACGCAGCAGCAGGCCGCGCCGGAATATACGGGCTCGCTGCCGAACCGCGACGCGGCGCCGGCGCAGCCCGCACCCGCGTTCACGCCGGCGACGGCGGATGCCGCGACCCCGCCCGCTCCGGTGTTTGCCGCGCCTCCGGCCCCGACTGAAGCTGCGCCGGTCGATCCCGCGGCCAGCGCCCAGACGCCCGCGCCCGCATCTCCGGCCACGGCGGCCCAGGCCCCCGCTCCTGTCCCGGCGGCAACGGCCACGGCTGCGGCTCCCGCGACGACCTCACCCACGCCGGCCTCGCCCGCCGCCAGCTCACCCACGACGGCTGCCGACGCCGCCACGGTGAACCCGACCGTGACGCCTGCCGCGACCACTGCCGCCACGACCGCCGGCAGCATGACGATCCCGAACGCGCCGAGCGAGGAATTCGCCCGCAACGTCCAGGAAATCCTCTCCGTCGCGAACGAGACGCGCGATCCGGCCGAGCGCACGCTGCTCGGACAGATCCAGGCCTTCTACGAGACGCGTGGCTTCGCTCCGATCTGGATCCAGAACGGCCGCCCCACCGCGCAGATGCAGAAGCTGCAGGAGCGGATGCACCAGGCCGGCTTCGACGGGCTCGATCCGCGCGATTATTCCACGATCTCGGCGGAGGATTACGGCGACGATGTCGGCTCCGCCGCCGCGACCGAAGTCGACTTCAGCCGCGCCGTCGCCCGCTATGCCTCCAATCTCGCCGGCGGCCGCTTCTCGCCCGAGAACCTCGATTCCGTGATCGGCGAAAAGCCGTGGCATCCGGCCGCCAACGATGTGCTGTCGAAGCTTTCGGCCTCCGCTTCGCCGGCGGCCGACATGGACGCCTTCCAGCCGCCGCAGCAGCAATATGCCGAGTTGAAGGAAAAGCTTGGCGAGATCCTGCGCGGCAGCGAAACGCCCGCGATCTCCGTCGCTTCCGGCAAGACGCTTCGCGTCGGCATGCAGGACGCCCGTGTCGCCACCCTGCGCGAGCGCCTCGCCGTTCCGGCCGATGCCGAGCCCAACCTCTACGACCAGCCGGTCGCCGACGCGGTGAGCGCCTTCCAGGCGGAGCACCATCTCAAGGCCAACGGCGTGCTCAGCGCCGCGACCGTGACCGCGCTGAACGGCGGCAAGGCGAACGCGGCCGACCTCCCGCTGCTGGTCGCCAACATGGAGCGCTGGCGCTGGATGCCGCGCGACATGGGCGCCTTCAACGTCACGGTCAACGTGCCGGAATTCCAGCTGCGCATCTTCGACAACGGCAAGGTGGTCCACCAGACCCGTGTCGTCGTCGGCAAGTCCGATCACCAGACGCCGCTGTTCTCCAACGCCATCCAGTATCTTGTGGTGAACCCCTACTGGAACGTGCCGAGCTCCATCATCACCAAGGAGATGATGCCCTCGATCCGCGCCAACCCTGTGGGCTATTTCAAGCGGCACAATTACCAGGTGCTGCGCAAGATCGGCGGCCGGACGGTCGAGGTGAGCCCCGCGTCCATCGACTGGGGCACGGTCAATCCGCGCACGCTGACGATCCGCCAGGATCCGGGCGACCAGAATGCGCTTGGCAAGATCAAGTTCCTGTTCCCCAACGACTACGCCGTGTATCTCCACGACACCCCGTCCAAGTCGTTCTTCGCGCGTGACATGCGGGCGCTCAGCCATGGCTGCGTCCGCGTCGACAACCCGATGGACTTCGCCGACGCGCTTCTGGCGCACAATCCCCAGTGGAATGCCGCGCGCCTGAAGAAGATGTTCGGCGACAAGGAGCGCTGGGTGAAGCTCGACAACACGATTCCCGTTCACCTCGCCTATTTCACGGCCTGGGTGGACGAGGGCGGCAACCTTCGCCGCTTCGCCGACGTTTACGGTGTCGACCGGCAGGTGCTCCGGGCGCTCGGATCGAGCGCGGATCTGATGGATCGAAATGGCACTCTGGGCCCGGTGGCCCTGAAGCGCTCCCCCACGGAAGTGCAGTAGTCGCGGCTCGCCTTGATTCCGCCCCGCTAATGGAAGTATAAGTTCCCGGTCTTCACGAGATCGGGAGCATTAGGGTTTGGTTAAGCAAAGCCCAGCCATAGTTAAGATCTCCTTGATCGGCTCCCGGCTCAACCGGAGCCTCATCGGCGATCGGCTCTCGACCATGACACGCTCCCGCCTGCCGACCGTCCTGCGGATCGGGCTCATCCTCGTCGCTCTTCTGACGATCGCCCCCTGGTTCGGCCAGGAAAGGGCGGTCGCCGGGTTCGGCGACCGGACGCTGAAGCTCTATCACGTGCATACGGGCGAACGGGCGGAGTTCACCTTCCGCAAGAACGGCAAATACGATCCGGCCGTCCTCAAGCAGATGAACTGGTTCCTGCGCGACTGGCGCAAGAAGCAGCCGGTCGACATGGATCCCCGGCTCTTCGACCTGATCTGGGCGGTCTACCAGCAGACCGGCTCCAACGGCTACGTCAACGTCATCTGCGGGTATCGCTCGCCCGACACCAACGCCATGCTGCGCAGCCGTACCCGCGGCGTCGCCGAGCACAGCCAGCATACGCTGGGCAAGGCGATGGACTTCTACGTTCCCGGCGTTCCCCTTTCCAAGCTGCGCGCCATCGGCCTGCGCATGGGCGTCGGCGGCGTCGGCTTCTATCCCACATCCGGCTCGCCCTTCGTCCATATGGATGTCGGCCATGTCCGCATGTGGCCGCGCATGCCGCGCCAGGAGTTGATGGCGCTCTTCCCGGCCGGCGACACCCTTTATATCCCGGCCGACGGCAAGCCGCTCCCCGGCTTCAAGGTCGCGCTCGCGCGCTACGAGAAGAACGAGAACCAGCAGGTCGCGATGCTGGATAGCGGCTCGCACAAGGGCGGCTTCCTGAAGCGGCTGTTCGGCGGCGGTCGCGACGAGCAGGAGGACGCGGACGACGATTCCGCTCCCGTGGCAGCACCGAGGGCGGCACAGCCTGAGACCCTGGTGGCGTCCAACGATCGCCAGCCTGCCGCTCCGACCCCGCGCCTGCTGAAGGATCGTCCCACAACGCTGCCCGTCGCCCAGCCCGCGACGCTGCAGGTCGCCTCTGCCGAAATCGCCGACCCGGCTCCCCTGCCCCACGAACGGATCATGCCGGCCAGCATGACCGTCGCCATGGCGGATTCCGCGCCGCTGCCGCATGACCGTCCGGCCGCGATGCTGGCTGCCGCCAGCGAAGCCGACCGCACGGCGCTTGCTTCCGTCGCGGGTTCCGCGATGCCCGTCGACCGGCCGGAATCGGCCGGCAGCGCGCTTGCCGCCGCCAACGCCTTTGGCCAGAACGGCATGACCGGCGCGACCCCGCTGCCCACCGCGCGTCCCGAGCAGGATATCCAGCTCGCTTACGCCGAGGCGGAATCGGACGGCGAAAATCCCTATGACACCGCTTATGGCGGCCGGTATGCCGACGCAGCTTCCGGCAAGGCCGCTCCGGCTGTGACGCCCGCGGCCCATCCCGCGCCTGCCGCATCGGCCGCCCCCGCAGCGATGGCGCCGCGCACCGGTTCGCTCTCCCGCACGGCGCTCCAGCGCGGCAACCTCGCCGTGCGTCACGCACCGGTCCAGCTTGCAAGCGCGCTCAAGGGCGACCGTCCGACCGCCAGTGGCGTAAGCTCCGCGATCCTCCGCTGGAACGCATCGCTCGTGCATACCGCGCCGGACCACCGGCAGCTGCGTCAGCTGATGACGGCCGAGACCGCCGACGGCGCAGCGATGGCCGGCATGACCATGCCGAAGCTGGGCGGCAAGAACCCGCTGTTCACCATCGCCTCGGGCAAGGGCGTTGCCTTCGACCGGGTGAACACGCCGGCCCTGCCGACCGACCGCTTCTCCCGCGCGGACGAATGGACCAACGCCCAGGCCGACACCGGGCACCTGATGCGGGTCGCGCAGCGCTGAGATCCACCGAGGCCGGGCCACTGCCCGGCCTTTTGTTTTTTCGCCCTCCTGGGTGCCCGACCTCCGCATGTCGGCCTTCGCGTAACGGCCTGCTTTGTTTCCGGGCAGACCTCAAGATTACGCAGAATTCACTGGGCCGACCGTTTTCCCCATGACATTAGCGACGTGACAATTGAGCGTCACATCAGCCAAGCGGTCTCATGATCACCAATCTGTCCCAGCGCATTCTCCGTGCCCGCGGTTTTCTCGCCAAACTCTGGACCCTGACCAAGCCCTACTGGTTCGCCAAGGACCGGGTCGACATCAGTATTCTCGGCCGTTCGTTCGGCGTGCGGGAAAGCTGGATCGCCCGTTCGCTGCTGCTGCTGATCCTCGCGCTGAACGTGGGCGGAGTTTATCTATCCAAGCTCTACAACTTGTGGAATGGACGCTTCTTCGACGCCATCCAGAATAAAAACGAGCCTGTCTTTTGGCACGAACTTAAATACTGGGCCGTCATCGCTACGATTTCCATCGTGATGAGTGTTTATTCCATCTGGATCCAGAACTTCCTTACCATCAGATGGAGGCGTTGGTTAACTGCGGTTTACTTCGACAGCTGGCTTTCTGATAAGAGCTATTACAAACTGGAACTAAATAACAGCGGAACAGATAATCCGGAGCAAAGAATTCAAGAAGATTGCGACTTATTTACCGAAACGACCCTTACGCTCTTCCTGAGTTTTATATCTCAGATATTCACGCTGATCACGTTTTCGATCATCTTGTGGAATCTCTCGGCTGGCATCACGATTCCTGTTTGGGGCGGCATACGGATTCCAGGGTTCATGATGTGGGTTGCGATCGTTTACGCCGGCCTCGGGACTTGGCTGACATTCAAAATCGGACGTCCTTTAGTCCGCATCAACTTCGATCTGCAGCGCTTCGGAGCGGACTTTCGCTATCGCATGACACGAATTCGGGATAACGCGGAGAGCGTCGCGCTTTATCGCGGCGAACAAGACGAACGGTCCGGTCTTAGAAGCAGCTTCTCGAGAATATACGATACCTTCTGGCTTAGCATGATGTATACGAAGCGTCTTTCCTGGGTGACCCAGCTCTATGCTTCCTTGGCATCTGTATTTCCTTTTATCGTTGCATCTCCGGGCTATTTCGCCGGGCAGATTCAGCTGGGATCGCTCACCAGAACAGCTGATGCTTTTGGAACTGTACAAGGCTCGTTGTCTTGGTTCATCGCCGCCTATGGGAAACTGGCCGAATGGGCTGCGGTCATCGACCGACTGACGAGCTTCAGCGATGCCATGGCGCGGACCAAGGTCAACGATGCCGCCCGCAACGGCTTCGAGCGGGAGGAAGGATCGCTCGACGAGATCCGTCTGGACGGCGTCGACGTGAACCTGCCGAACGGCGCGCCGCTGATCACGGGCACCTCGATGACCTTGCGCCGTGGCGAGGGCGTGGTGCTGACGGGCCCCTCGGGAAGCGGCAAGACGACCCTTTTCCGTACGCTGGCCGGCCTGTGGCCCTTCGGCAAGGGCCGCGTTACCCTGCCCACCACCGGGCGCGTCCTGTTCCTGCCGCAGAAGCCGTATTTGCCCGTAGGCACGTTGCAGCACGTGCTGTGCTATCCGGACTCACCGCTGGACCACACGGAGGCGGATTGCCGGGCAGCGCTCGAGGCGACAGATCTCGGCCATCTCGCTCCGCGTCTGGCTGAGGCGGACAATTGGCCGATGGCGCTCTCCCAGGGCGAGCAGCAGCGGATCGGGTTCGCCCGCGCCCTGCTCTACCGGCCGGACTGGGTCTTCCTGGACGAGGCGACCTCGGCGCTGGACGAAAAGACGGAAGAGCGGATGTACAGGACGCTGCGGGAGAGGCTGCCGCAGGCAGGCGTCGTGAGCATCGCGCACAAGCCGAGCGTGGTCGGCTTCCACGAGCGGCACATCGATCTCAGCCCGTCGACGCATCGCATCAGGGCAATCGATGAAGAGGCACCGGGGGCGGCCGAATAGCAGTCCGCCGGAAAAGCGACGCGGCAGCGAAGTCTCGCTGCCGCATGGGGCTCAGGCCATGCCGAGCGCGTTCATGTAGAGCTCCAGGATCGATTCCTCCTCCTGGCGCTCCCGGGCATCCTTTCTGCGGATGGTGACGATCTTGCGCACGGCCTTGGCGTCGTAGCCGCGGCCCTTCAGCTCGCCATACACATCCTTGATGTCGTCCTGGATGCCCTTCTTTTCTTCTTCCAGCCGCTCGATGCGCTCGATGAACTGGCGCAGCTCGGCAGCGGCAACGCCGCCCACGTCATTGTTGTCGGCTTCGGTATCGGCCATCTCGTTATCCCTGATAAAATCTTGCGGGCCAGTTGCCCTTCCCGCGCGCCGAGGTCAACCCACTCAGCGCATGCGAGCCGTTCAAAATTCCGGAGACGCCGACTTGCGGATCCCGGTCGCTGGTGCTCGCGCCGTCTATTCCCTGGGACGCGCGACCTCGAAGGCGGTCAAAGTCTCGGCGTTCGCCTCCCCCTGATGCCGGTTCTTCCACTCCTCGTAGGGCATGCCGTAGACCGCCTCGCGGCTTTCGTCCTTGCTCATGCCGATCCCCTTGCCTTCCGCCGCCTCGCGGTACCAGTTGGAAAGGCAATTCCGGCAGAAGCCGGCGAGGTTCATCAAATCGATATTCTGTACCTCGGTCCGCTGTCGCAGGTGCGAGACGAGCCGGCGGAAGGCCGCGGCCTCCAGTTCCGTGCGGGTGGCGTCGTCCAGTTCGGTCATGTCGGATCCTGTCTCTTCGTTCAAGCGCCCTGGGACGCGGCGAAAGCGTCTCGCGGGCTGGTTGTCCCGATGATAGGAGGAGCGCTGAGCTTCCGCCAGAGATCCCGCCTATGGCATCCGCCGTTCCGACCGCCCGCGCCGCCAAGTCAACCCTCCTCCCGATGCTCGGCCTCTTCGCCGGGGCCATCGCCATGGGCATTTCGCCGGTCTTCGTGCGACTGGCCGAGCTTGGCCCCTTCACCAGCGCCTTCTGGCGGGTCGCCCTCGCCATTCCGCCGCTCTGGATATGGGCGCGGATGGAAGGCCCCGCCATGGCGCGCACGGCCGCCGCGCAGGGACGATCGCCGCGCATGGACCGGACAGGCTGGCTCGCGGTGGTCGTGGCCGGGCTGTTCTTCGCCGGCGACCTCACGTTCTGGCATCTGGCGATCCTGCATACGACCGTCGCGAACGCCACCTTCCTCGCGACCCTCTCGCCGGTGTGGGTGGTGCTCGCCTCCGGGCTGGTGTTGCGCGAAGCCGTATCGATGCCGACCTGGGCGGGCCTGCTGCTTTGTCTCGTCGGCGCAGGTGCCCTGGTGGGCGAAACCGTGAGCGTCAGCCCCGAGCAACTCGGCGGCGACCTCTACGGCATCGTGACCTCCGTCTTCTTTGCCGGCTATTTCCTGGCCATCCGTCCCGCCCGCCTGCTGTTCGGCGCGGGGCGGACGCTGTTCCTCTCCACGATCGTCACCGCCCTCGTCATGCTGGTGGAGGCTCTTGCCTGGGAGCACCAGTTCCTGCCGGTTTCGCTCGGCGCGGCCGCCGCGCTGGTCGCGCTGGCCCTTTTCAGCCAGGTCGCCGGGCAGGGCCTGCTCTCCTATGCGCTCGGCCATCTGCCTGCGGCCTTTTCGTCGCTGGTGCTTTTCGTGGAAGGAGTCGCGGCCGCCGCTCTGGGCTGGGCGGTGCTGGGCGAACTGGTCAGCCCCGTCCAGGCGGTCGGGGCGGTCATCATCTTCGCCGGCATCATCGTCGCCCGGCCGCGGCGACCTGCCGCCACGCCCGGTTCCTGAGGCTTCCCGGAACGAGCCCGCACCCGCGTCTGGCAGCCTCATTCCGGCCGCCTTCGTCGACGAGCTTCATGCCTGCTTCGCGCGTCGAGGCGACGATCCGATCCGCTTGAGCCGGAACTCCGCCAATGCCTCCCACCCACGTCGTTGACAAGCCTCCTTCCGCAAAGCAAAACCAGCAGGAATTCTTTCGAACCCTGAACCAATTTGGTGGAGGCGGAGCATGATGCGTCACCGGTGGGGCCGTGCCGCCGCGACTGTCGCCATCGCGGTTTCCGCAGCGTTTGCGTTGAGCTCGGCGGCGCATGCCGATCTTCGCCTCTGCAACAAGACCAGCGGGCGCGTCGGCGTGGCGGTCGGATACAAGGCCGCGAAGGCGTGGATGACGGAGGGCTGGTGGACGGTGGACGCGAATTCCTGCGCGACGCTGATGGCTGGCCCCCTGATTTCCGAGTTCTATTATATCTATGCCGTCGATTACGATCAGGGCGGCGAATGGGGCGGCAGCTCCTTCATGTGCACGCGCGACAAGGAGTTCACCGTCGAGGGGGTGAACGACTGCGTGGCGCGCGGCTATCAGCGGACAGGCTTTTTTGAGGTCGATACGGGCAAGCAGTCGAGCTGGACGGTTCAGCTGACGGAGCCCAACGGCCGGGAGACAGGTGGCGAATGAGACGGAATCGGAAAGTCAAGATCCTGGCGACGTTGGGTCCGGCCTCCAGCAATGTGGAGATGATCGAGGCCCTGTTTCAGGCCGGCGCCGATGTCTTCCGGATCAACATGAGCCATGCCTCGCATGACGTGATGCGCGATCTCGTCCGGATGATCCGCTCCGTGGAGGCGAAGTACGATCGGCCGATCGGCATTCTGGTCGACCTGCAGGGACCGAAGCTGCGCGTCGGCTCTTTCGCGGACGGCTCCGCCGAACTGGAAGTCGGGCAGGAGTTCGTGCTCGACGACGACGAGACGCTCGGCGACCGCAACCGCGTCTATCTCCCGCATCTGGAAATCTTCGATGCGCTTGAGCCGGGCCATTCGATCCTGCTGGATGACGGCAAGGTCCGCCTCAAGGTGAAGAGCGTGGAAGGCAAGCGGGCCGTCACCGTGGTCGAGGCCGGGCGCAAGCTTTCCAACCGCAAGGGCGTCAGCCTGCCCGACACGCTGCTCCTGTCCGGCGCGTTGACGCCGAAGGATCGCAAGGACCTTGAAGCCGCCCTGCCGGAGGCCATCGACTGGGTGGCCCTCTCCTTCGTGCAGCGCGCCGAGGACGTGGCGGAGGCCCGCAAGATCATTCGCGGCAAGTTCGGCATCATGTCGAAGATCGAGAAGCCGCAGGCGGTGGAAAACATCGAGGAGATCATCGAGCTCTCCGACGCCATCATGGTCGCCCGCGGCGATCTCGGCGTGGAAATGCCGCTCGAGCTGGTGCCCGGCATCCAGAAGCGGCTGACCCGCCTCGCCCGCCGCGCCGGCAAGCCGGTGGTCGTGGCGACGCAGATGCTGGAAAGCATGATCACCGCCGCCGTGCCGACCCGCGCCGAGGTTTCCGACGTCGCCACCGCCGTCTTCGAGGGTGCCGACGCCGTCATGCTGTCGGCGGAATCCGCCGCCGGCGATTTCCCGGTCGAGGCCGTCTCGACCATGAACCGCGTCGCGGAGGCCTGCGAAAAGGACTATTACTACCCGCAGATCATTCACGCCCAGCGCACGGAGCCGGAAACGACCGGCGCCGACACGATCACCGCCTCGGCCCGCCAGGTCGCGGAAACGCTGAACCTCGCGGCGATCATCTGCCTCACCGCATCTGGCCGCACCGCTCTGCGCGCGTCCCGCGAGCGTCCGGGCGTGCCGATCATCGGCATGTCGCCGACGCGCGAGACGGCCCGCCGCCTCGCGGTCGCCTGGGGCGTTCATTCCGTGGTGGCTGAAGACGTCAAGGATGTGGATGACATGGTCAACCAGGCCTGCCGCATCGCTCATGACGAGGGCTTCGCCGAGCCGGGCGGGCGCGTGATCATCGCGGCCGGTGCTCCCTTCGGCCGCTCCGGCGGCACCAACATGCTGCGCATCGCCTTCATCAGCCCGGACGGCCATTCCGGCTACTGAGCGCAGCCTTCGCTCCGAAGCTCGCAGGCCGGCCCCTCGGGGTCGGCCTGATCTTTTTCAGCCCGAGACTGCGCTCAGATCGGCACGCCGGCCTTTTCCGCCTTCATTTCCTCGACCGCCCTGCGAGCGCTGTCCAGTTGCGGATCGAGATCGAGCGCCTTGCCGAAGGCCTCCATCGCGTGCGGCTGGTCGCCCATGCCGCGATAGATGAAACCGAGGCCCGCCAGCGCCCCGAAATGACGGGGTTGCAGTTTCAGTGCGTGATGGATGTCGGCGAGCGCCTCGTCGTAGTCCTCGGCGAGGAGATGCGCGGTCGCGCGCTTGCTCCAGCCTTCGGCATAGTCCGGCTTCAGCGTGACCACCTGATCCAGGAGGTCCAGCGCAAGCGGATAGTCCCCGCTGAGGATGGCCTGCTTCGCGCGATCGGCGAGGAGGTCCACCGTGTCGCTGCCGGATTCGTTGAAGCGACGCAGGATCTCCGCCTCGACGGCCTTCGCCGCCGGTCGTTCCGGGGTCGTCTTCAGTTGCTGAAACAGCGAGTCGAGGCTGGGCGGCGGGGCGGCCGCCGACGGCCCCGGATTATCGGCAAACGCCGGACACGCAAAAGCCACCGCACAAAGGACGGAAGCAAGAGAACACGCGGCGAGGGCACGCTTCAAATAGAACATGGCCGGAAGAATACGTCTTCCAGCCATGCGATGAAAGATGCATTGGGCGCCGGGGCGCCCTGACGCTCAGCCCTGGCGGGCCTTGTAGCGCTTCTGCGTCTTGTTGATGATGTAGACGCGACCCTTGCGGCGGACCAACTGGTTGTCGCGATGGCGGGCCTTGAGGGCCTTCAGCGAATTCTTGATCTTCATTGTAATTGTCCTGCGCGCGAGCGACCGCGCTCTAAACCTTGGGGCCGGACATAGAAAAGCGCGACAGGCTTGTCAATGCAGGAGCACGATATCACTGCCCCTGAGGGGCATTAAGAGTCATCACGCTCGCCGGCCGAGAACATCTTTCGACAACAGCAAGGGCGGCTGAAAGGCGTCAGCCTTCCTTCCGCCCCACATTGGCGGTCCCGCCGTGCTCTGTGGCCCCACCCGAGGCCACGGCTCCATCGGGCCGCTCGGAGCCCTTCTGCGGGCTCGTCTGTCCGGGCAACTGGTGCGCGGCGAGCGTCTTGCCGGCGGGCAACTCGATCGCATCGCCGTTAACGCCCTTATGGCCTGCGAGGCTGCGCTTTTCCTCGTCCGATCGTTCCGACATCTGCATCCTCAAAAATGAATTCGCTCCGGAGCGGTCGGCGCCGAAGCGCCCGCACCCGGAGCGAAGGTCAGAGCGGCGAGAGGGGCGCCCGCCTGGCAGGCGCCCGCGCTCATTCAGCCGCCACCGTTGCCACCAGCGGTACCGCCGCCGTTGCCGCCCGTGCCCGTGCCGGTGCCGGACTCACCAGTGGAGCCGGAGCCCTGGCCGCTGGCCGTGCCGGTCAGGCTGCTGTCGTTGTGCTCACCGGTCGTCGGCGAGCCGGTCGGGCAGTTCGTCGACGAAGCGGCGCAATCCTCGCTGCTCGTCGAGCCATTCGGATTGGACTGGGCGAAAGCGCCAACGGTGGTGCCGGCGAGAAGCGCGGCGGCGACGGTCGTGGCCTTCAGAAGACGCAGAGTCATGAGTCTCTCTCCTAGTTGGGTCGGTTCCCCGACATATCGGGATCTTTCACCCGTTATTCGTCAGCTCGATCGGCTCCCGGCTCCTTAGCCTTCGCACCGTCTTGCAGCACCCGGAAATAATCCGCGAGAAAGAGCAAGGTTCCGCGCAATTCCGGCTTGAGGTAAGTTTATCATTATGACGCGCTTTGCTGGGCCGCCGGTGACAACAATTAGGATGTGGAAGCTTACTCGATCCAGAAGTGGAACTTTTCGGAATGGTCGCGGTCGTTACGACCCCACCAGCCGACGCGCTCACCGCCAGGCACATAGCCACTATGGTCGAACGCTTCGATCTGGCTGGCGATGAAGGCCTCGGCCTCCGCCCGGCTGGCGCATTCCCGCAGCGACTCGGGCTCGCCGATGAGTTCGTTGTTTTCGTCGATCTCGGATTTCCAAACCTGAACGGTCATGCTGTCGTCCTCCTTGCCCTCGTCAACCGACGAGGGCGGCGATCGGTTTCGCTCGAATGCTGGCGGCCTTCGTCCCGGCCTGGGATCTCACCCCTCGCCGGGGGCGGGTGCGCCGCTCTCCAGTCGTCGCAGGACGATCGTCAGGAGCTTCATCCGCTCCCCGTCCGTCTCCGTCGGGCGGTCCACGATCAATCGCTCCTCCCGCCATTTGAACGGCAGGCCGGAACGCTCGATGCGGTCGGCGAGCGCCCGGTCGGTCCCGTTCACCCCGTGGAAGGTGATCGCCACCGCCTGCGGCCCCACCTCGGCCCGCTCGATGCCCAGCCGCAAGCATTGAGCCCGTAGCCGCGCGAGCTTCAGGGCCTGCGCCGCCGGGTCGGGCGCGTTGCCGAACCGGTCCTCGATTTCGTCCTCGAAGGCCGTGATTTCCTCCTCGCCGGTGAGGCGGGCGAGCCGTGCGTAAAGGTTCAGCCGAAGCTCAGGTTCGGCGACGTAATCCTCCGGCAGAAAGGCTTCCGCGCCGATGCGGAGTTCGGGAACGTAATCGGGCTCAGGCGCCTGGCCGCGCGCCTCGCGCAGCGCTCGGGAAAGCAGGTGCTGGTAGAGCCCGATGCCCGCGAGTTTCACGTGCCCGCTCTGCTCGTCGCCAAGGAGGTCGCCCGCCCCGCGCAGGTCCAGGTCGCGCGCGCTGATTGCAAAACCGGAACCGAGCCGGTCGAAGGCTTCCAGGGTGCGCAGCCGATCCTCCGTGGCTTCGCTGAGCCGGGCCTTCGGGTCGGTCAGGAGATAGGCGATGCCACGCAGCCGGCTCCGCCCCACCCGGCCCCGCATCTGGTGCAGCTGCGACAGCCCGAAGCGGTCGGCGCGCCAGATCAGGATCGTGTTGGCGCGCGGCACGTCCAGGCCGCTCTCTATGATGTTGGTGGCGAGGAGGACGTCACCGTCCCCTTCCGCGAAGCGGATCATCGCCTCGTCGATCTCTTCCGCCCCCATGCCGCCATGCGCCTGCAAGGTCGTGAGGTCCGGCACGAGCTCGGCGAGCCTGGCCGCCATGGGCGCGATGTCGCGGATCTGCGGGCAGACCAGGAAGCTCTGGCCGCCCCGCCGCTTTTCGCGGATCAGCGCCTGCCGCACCGTGACGGGATCGAAAGGCGCGCGAAAGGTGCGGATCGGTTGCCGGCGCGCCGGCGGCGTGGCGATGATGCTGAGATCCTGCAGCCCCACCAGGGCGCCCTGCAGCGTGCGGGGGATCGGCGTGGCGCTCATGCGCAGCACATGGACGCTGCGCCCCAGCGAGGCGAGCCTGGTCTTCACCGCCGTTCCCAGCCGCTGCTCCTCGTCGACTATCAGCAGGCCGAGCTCCTTGAAGCGGACGCCACGGCCAGCAAGCGCGTGGGTGCCGACGACCACCCGGATCGAGCCTTCCGCAAGCCCTTGCTTCACACGGCTCGCCTCTGAGGCCGAAACCAGCCGGGACAGATGCGCCACCTCGATGCCGAACCCGGCGAACCGGCGGCGGAAGCTTTCGTAATGCTGGCGCGCCAGCACCGTCGTGGGAGCGATCAGCGCCACCTGCATCCCGGCGAGGGCGGCCACGGCCGCGGCGCGAAGCGCGACTTCCGTCTTGCCGAAGCCCACATCGCCGCAGACCAGCCGGTTCATCGGCCGACCGGAGGCGAGATCCTCCATCACCGCCCGCGTGGCACTCGCCTGGTCGGCCGTCAGGGCATACGCAAAGCGCGAGATGAAGCGCTCGAAGCCGGCGCGCGGCGCGCGTAGCACCGGGGCCTTTGCCTGCTCGCGCTTGCTCGTGACCTTCGCCAGCCCCTGCGCCGCCTCGCCGATCTCGCCCATCAGCGTCTCGCGGCGATCGTTCCAGCTTTCCCCGTCGAGCCGATCGAGCGTGACGGTCTCCGCATCGGCGCCATAGCGCCAGAGCTTGCCCAGCTGCTCCAGCGGCACCATCAGACGCGCCTCGCCGGCATATTCCAGCGCCACCGTCTCCTGGCGCGCTCCGGCGCCTTCCACGAACTCCAGCCCGCGCAGAGCGCCCATGCCATGGTCCATATGAATGACCGCGTCGCCCAGGTGGAATTCGTCCCAGAGATCCAGGAGCTGGGCATAGCTCGTCGCCCCCTGCCCGCCGTTTTCGGCGCGGCTGCCCAGCACGTCCGCTGCCGTGATCAGCACGACATCGTCGGCGGGATCGACAAAGCCGTGCCCCACCTTCAGCACCATCGTCGCGACCGTGCCCGGCGGCAGAGCGAGAACTTCGGCCCAGCCGGAAGCGGCCACGGGCTCGGGAGCGGAGGCGTCCTCGCCGCCGTTCCGCGCCCGGGTCCGACGCACGAGGCCGGCAAGCCCCGCCTTGTCGGGCGCGGCAAGCACGATGCGGCGGCCCGCCTCCAATTCACGCGCCATGAAACTACGGAAGGCACGGGCCGCATCCAGCCGGGCGGCGAAGCGGGGCACGGCAACGGCATCGCCTGCCGCGTCGTCCGCACCGGCTTCCGCCTTGAACCGCTTGCTCAGCTTCTTCCATTCGTCCGGCGTGAGATAAAGCCGCTCGGGCGCGAAGCTCGGGCGCGGCGGCCGCCCGTCTTCGGCGGGTGCACGGAGATCGCCGCGGATGCGGTGCGCATCCTCGATCTGCTCCCAGGCGGCGGCCAGCCTGCTCTCCACCCCGTCCTGGACGATCAGCTGCGCGCCCCGACAATAATCCAGCAGCGTTTCCAGCCGATCGTAGAAGCCCGGCAACTCATGCTCGATGCCGGGGAAGTGCGCCGCCGGGCCGCCTTCCCGCCCGGAGAGGATCACCTCCGATGCCGGGAAGAAGGTGAGGGTCTCAAGATCGGCGATGCTGAGCTGCGTCACCGGGTCGAAGGAGCGGATTTCCTCGATACGCCCTTCCGCATGTTCCAGCCGGTACGGGATTTCACCGTCGGCCGGAAAGAGATCGATCGTGGCGCCGTGAAAAGCCGCCTCGCCCGGCTCGTCCACCCGTTCGTCCAGGAGGTAGCCGGCACGAAGCAGCGACTGCTCCAGAGCGTCCTCGGAGAAGGCTTCCCCAACGTTCAGGATGATCCGCGCTCCGGCCAGCGCCTTGCGGGGCGGCACGCGCTGGATGATCGCGTCGGGAGAGGTCAGGACGATCCGCCGGCGGACGGCGTCGGCCCCTTCGCCCTTGTTCTCGTGTCCCAGGCTCAGTCGGGTCAGTACGGCCATGCGCTCACCCATGGCGTGGCGCGAGGGCGAGGCCCGGTCGTAGGGCACGCAGTCCCAGGCGGGGAAGTGCAGGACATCGAGCGAGGGATCCAGCCCCGCAAGGATCCCGGCCAGCGCTTCGGCACGCCGCTCGCTTCGCGTCACGAAGATCGCATCGCCCTCGATCTCCCGGATTTCCGACCATAGACGGACGGCGAGCAGGCTGTCGGGCAGGTCACCGTTGCCGGAGGCCGCGGGTTCGATTTGGACCGCGGCGCCCTCACCGACTTCCGACATTTCGCGGGGGGTATTCTCCGAAATGCTCGCTTCGTCCATGCGCCTCGCCCATGAGCCTCTTTCCAAGGGGGACGGGCAACGTCGGCACTCGCGGCAGGTTCCAGCCGCACGAGACGCCGAAAAAGAGGGGCGGTCAGGCGATCGGCAGAGCGGGTCAGAACTGCCCGGGCCACCCATTCATCGGCCAAACGCGCTCGGGCCAAGGCCCGGATCGGACTGACGAATCACCGATACCGATACCTGCAACCGGCGCAACTGCCGAGATCCGAAAATGCCTGAAACGACACATTCGTTATGGACTACTTTGCTTACCTTTTTTCACACGAGATCTATTAACATCGGAAAGAAACGATTCCATCTACGGGACTTACAAATGTTAATATCAACTCAGGCGATCCATGATCGAGCCTTCAAGTTGTTTATACATTGATCGGTACGCTGTATCGGCAGGCTTACATCCGTTTAATCCGTTTAATCCGCTTACCTCCTTTGCCCTACGGGTCTGATCGCGATTTTCATTTACAACTGCTTTGATCGATTCAAATATCAAAAAGTTGGGGATATTACCGCGATTAGGGTTCCATCGACTGGCCGCCTCGCCTTCGGGTTGAGAGGGGGTAATAAATCGGTGGGGAGCATCGACGGTTTGCGCGGTTTGAGGGTGGGCCTTCCAAGCGACGCGGAGCCTCAGTTCTGCAGAAACGCCAAATGGCGCTGCAGCAAGGGAGATAGCTGGACACGGGAGACGACCATGCAGTCGAAAATTTTGCCGTCAAACGGTGACGGAACCTACACGTCCATACCTGTCTACGACGTTCCGCCCCAGGTTCTCGCGGGTGACCGCGAGGACAAGACCGATTATGGCCGGCGCTCGACGGATCTGCCGATCCCGACCGGACCGATGGTCCAGTCGATCCATATCGTGCTGATCCATCCGCGCATGCTGATCCGGGAATGCCTGGTTCGCACCCTCAATTCCTTCGGCCGCTATTTCCAGGTTTCGGCCTTCGCCAGCCTGGAGGAGTGGGAGGGTTCCGGCGTTGCGGAATCGCCCGACCTCGTGCTCTTCGTCATCGACGATGGCGATCACGCAGACTCCGGCTCCAAGTTCCTCGCGGCGCGGCTTTCCAAGCTCGCGGGAGGAAAGCCCTTCATCATCCTGTCGGACACGGACGGGGCCGATGAGGTCATCAGCGCGCTCCAGAGCGGTGCCCGCGGGTATCTTCCCACCAGCATTCCACTGGAAATCGCCATCGAGGCGATCAGGCTGGTCAATGCCGGCGGCATCTTCATCCCGGCCGAAAGCCTGATGCAATCGCGCGAGTCCGGGCGGCATTCCGGCCGGGCACTGGCGGCGGATCATGCCGGCTCGCTGCTGACCGAGCGGCAACGCGCGGTGCTGGCGGCGATCCGCAAGGGCCAGGCCAACAAGGTTATCGCCCGCGAACTCAACATGTGCGAAAGCACAGTCAAGGTTCACGTGCGCAACATCATGAAGAAGCTCAACGCCAAGAACCGCACTCACGCGGCTTTACTGGCGCATGACCTGCTTCTCGACAACTGAAGAGGCTTCGCCGGCTTTGCGCCGGCGAAGCCATGTCGGCGGAATGCGGAATACAGATGCTTCGCACGGTGGCGCTCCCGCCCAGGCAAGAGTGAAGGTCAGGGCGAAAGCGATCTCAGGCGAGCGTGAGAGCGTCGACTTTCGAGCCGAGCGTTTCCCGCGCCAGTTCCACGACGTGCTGGTGATGGGTGAAGAGAATCGGCTGGACCCGTCCCCCTATGTCGGCCAGCGCCTTCAGTCCGTGCGCGGTGCGGCGGTCGTCGAAGGTGGCAAAGAGATCGTCGCCGATGAAGGGGGCCGGCTCCGAACGCCCGGCGAAGTCTTCGAGATAGGCGAGCCGTAAGGCCAGATAGAGCTGGTCGCGCGTGCCTTCGCTCATGCCCGCGATCGGCACCGGCGAACCCGACAGACGCCGTCCGACGAGCCTCGGCAGATCGTTGTCGTCATATTCCTGGTTCAAGCCCTCATAGTCGCCACCGGTCAACTCGGAGAAAAGAGCGGCCGCACGCTTCATCATGGGATCCTGCTGACCTGCCCGGTGCTGCTCGATCGCCTTTCCGATCAGCTGGGCGCCCAGCTTCAGGACGAGCCATTCGCGCGCCGCGTCCGCCAGCTCGGCCTCGGCGCTCCGCTTCTGCTGCAGCGCCACCTCGGCGCCGACGCCAGCCTCAAGCGCGGTGCGACGGCGGATTTCGCGGTCGTGTTCGGCATAAGTCTCGTTGCCGCGACGCTCCAGGATCGCCTCTTCGTCGGAAAGGACAGCCAAAGCGGCTTCGGTCGCATCAGGGTCGAAGCCCGCCAGCTCCGCCCGGAGATCCTCTTCCGCGCGCCCGCCGGAGACATCCACCAGCTGGGCACGAAGATCGCCGAGCGCCTCGCGCAGCCTCTCCCTCCGCTCCAGCCCGTCCAGGACCCGGGCGACGTCGGCGCCGGAGGGCAGTTCCCGGCAGAGCCGCCCCACCTCCTGTTTTCCCTCGGCTAGGCTCTGCTCCGCTTCCTCGAAATCGACACGCGCCTGCGCCAGCCGGCTGGTGCCCTCCTCGCGTCGCACGGCCTCCTTCTGCGCGACTTCCAGCCGGGAAAGCATTGCCTTGACCGCACTGTCGGCGGAAAGATCCTTCAGATCCGGCGCAAGGGATGCCGCGAGGTCGCGGGCCTTAAGCTCAAAGGCTTCAATGTTCCGCTCCATGCCGCGCACCCGGCGCAGCCGGTTGTCGCGCTCGTCGCGCGTATCCGGCACCTTGTCCCAGGCCGCGAGGGCGGCGGCGGCCTGCTCCAGCGCCGCATCCGGTTCAAGCCCGATAGCGGCGACCGCCTTTTCCCAGCGTCCGCGCCACTCCGCCTGCCGCCCGACAGCCACGTCCCGCAAAGCGGCCGTGCGGGCGACCCGCGCCTCGGTGGAGCGGATCCGGGTTTCCAGGTCGCGTGCCCGGTCCCAGCTTTCCCCGATCTCCCCCAGCCGGCCCTCCAGGCGCGCGACCAGCAGACCGAGGTCCAGCCCCCCCATGTCGGACAAGCCGGTCTCGGCCGCCAGATTGCGAAGCGAAGGCTCGATACCCGCGAATTGCTCGTCGATGGCGGCAAGGTCCGAACGCTGCTCACGCAGCCGGGCTAGCCGCTCCAGGAGGTGATCCACGGCGGAGCGCCAGACCAGCATCTCGGCCGGCGTCAGCGGCACCACCCCGCAGCCGCTCCAGAGCCCGGCCCATGCCGACCGTTCCGTCTTCTCCTGGCCCCTCAAGCCCGCGAGCCGCGCTTCCGTCTGGGCGAGCGCGGCGCGATTGCGTGCCGCCGCCTGCACCTCGGCTCCGTGGTCGGCCACGCGCTTGGCGTCGCGCGCCTGCGCATCGGCCAGCCGATCCGCATCCTCGACCGCCCGCTCGAACGCTCGCAACGCTTCGAACCGGGCCGCCCCCTGCAGCCGTCCCTCCGCTTCGAAGAGGCTCGTCCTAAGCTCCGCCCATAGCGCATCGCGCGCAATCCGCGCCGCCGCTATCGCCTCGGCGGACGGTACGGGCCCAGCCTCCGCCAGCGCCAGTATCCGCGCCTCCGATCGCGCGAGACCGGAGGCAAGTTCCTCAAGGCCGGCCTGCTCCCGCCGGATCGCTTCCCCGATATTCGCCAGAGCCTCACGCGCACCCTCGATACTGCCGGCGTCCGGCAGGGCTGCCGGGTCGAGACAGCCAAGATCGACAATTCCCGGCTTCAACCGCTGTCCCGCCGCGAGGAGATCCCGCTCCTCGGCCTGAATGGCGGTCTTCAGCGCGACCCGTCTTTCAAGCCCCTTCAGCAAAGGAGCGAACGCGGCAAAGCGCACCTTCAGCGGTGCCGGGTCCACCAGTGCGCCCCGCTGCCGGCGCTCCCGCTGCAAATCCTCCAGCGTAGACTCTTCAGAGCCCAGCGCCTCCCCCTGTCGCGCGAGATCGCGGGCGACATCGCCGCCTTCTTCCAGAAGGCTGCGCACCAGAGCGAGAGCGGCATCGGACGGAATTCGTGCCTCGACCGGCGCGTCCGACGGGAGACCCAGCCGGACCGCGAGCGCGCGCAACGAGCGGTCATATTGTTCAGCTTCCGCCCGGATCCGGGGCAGGTCGCGCGCCGCGTCCGTATAGGTGCCGAATTTCTCGACGAGTTCCCCGAGCTCTGCCGCGTGCGCCAGCAGTCCGCCGTCGACCGCGACCGCATCGAGGTCGCGTGTCGCCCGGGTGCGCGCGATGTCGGCGTGTTCCAGGCGATCCTGGGCGACCTCCGCCGCTGCCAGCGCCCGGCGGAGCCGGGCGGCGAAGCCGTTTTCCACCTCCGGCAGGTCGCCGAAATCCTCCAGATCGCCAAGATGCGCGTCGATGCGGCCGAGAAGCGGCGCGATCGACTTCAGGCGCGAGAGCCGCGCCCGCTCCGCCGCCTTGGCGGCACGCTCGGCGCGTATCTTGTCCAGCTCGCCCGCCAGCGCCTCGATTCGGGCATTCAGCGCCTTCCAGTCGGAAGCCTTGAGCTCCAGCGCGCGGATCGTCTTGTGGGCGGTATCGAAGCGCTCGTAGGCCTGGTAGAAGCGCCGGTCCTTGGCCGCGCGCGGCGCGAAGATACCGGTCGCCTCCGCCTCCAGCGACTGCCGGACGTCTGTCAGGCCGCGCAGGCCGGAAGCCGCGGCAAAGAGACTGGCGCCGACATCCCCCTCGCTTTTCAGCATCTCCTCCGCCCCGGCGCGAAGGTCCTCCGCGTTCAGGCCGAAGGCGCGGCAGAAGACCGGCCGGGTCAGGCTGCCGAGGAAGGGCGAAAGCGCATCGTCTCCGATGGAGGCATCGGCGGCATCGATCAGCGTATTCTTGTTGCCCTTCCGGCGGCGAAAGGCCATGCGCCGCCCCTGCCGGTCGGCGATTTCAGCACCGATCCTGAGGTCCTTGCCCTCGTGCAGGAAATCGAAATCAGTCTGCCGCTCGAAGCCGAAGAGCAGATCCTTTATGGCCGCCAGAGCCGAGCTCTTGCCCGCCTCGTTCGGGCCGTAGACGACATGCAGGGAAGCGTCTTCGCGGAAATGGAGCGTGCGGCCGGTGAAGGGGCCGAAACGCTCCAGCTCAAGCCTGAGAAGCCGCACGGATCAGCAGCCCGCAGGTTGCGTGCGGCCAAGCACCAGGGCCGCGGCGTCCGCCAGCAGCGTATCGATCTCCTCGGGCAGCGGTCGCCCATCCTCCGCCATGCCGCCCGGCATGCGCGCGGTGATCGTCTCGATCAACTCCGCGGCCTCCTTGCGAAAACGCGGATCGGTGATCGCCTCCCTCAACGTCGCCGCGAGATCGATGGCCGACAGGCCGGGATCGGACCGGGCGCGCTCCGGTTCGCGGGTCTGGATCTTCACCCGTTCCAGCCAAATGTCGTCGTGACAGCGATGCGCCACGGCCTGCAATTCATCGGCGATGCGGCGCGGATCGGAGCGGAAGGCCGCGTCGAGATCGGTTGCGCCGGTGAGCCGGATGCGGAGCGCCACGAGCCTTCCCTCGGCCTCATCCGCCACGGGTCGGATCGCCTCTTCCACCGCGCCGAGAATCGAGGCTTCCCGCTCATGTCCTTCCACGGAGACGGCGAGATCGGCCCAGCGCGCGTGATCCAGGGCCAGCCGCCGCAAACCGGCAACGCGCCCGTCCGCGACATCGACCAGCACGGCGCCCTTGGGCCCGCATTCCCGCACGCTGCGCCCCTGCAGATTGCCGGGAAAGACGATCCAGGGATCGCGCGACAACTCCTCATATTCGTGCACGTGGCCGAGCGCCCAGTAATCGTAGCCCCGGGTCGCCAGATCCTGAACGCTGCAGGGCGAATAGTTCGCATGGTCCGGCCGCCCGTCGCAGGAGGTGTGGAGCACGCCGATATTGAACCAGCCCGGCACCGGATCGGGATAGGTGAGCGCGTAATTCTCGGTCACCGCCCGGTCGGGAAAGCTGCGGCCGTGCAGCGCCACCTTCAGATCGTCGAGGCGAAAGGTTTTGGGCTTGGTGGCGGGAAAGACGTAAACACTGTCCGGCAGCGAGATCGTCTTGGTCACGACGCTTTCCGCGTCATGGTTTCCCTTCAGCACGAAAAGCGGGATGCCCGCGCGATGCAGTTTCGCCACCTCGCGATTGAAGAACAGGCCGATAGACGTGTCCTTCCATTCGCCGTCGTAGACGTCGCCGGCGATCACCACGAACGAGACGCCCTCCTCGATGGCCCGCGCGACCAGACTGGAAAACGCATTCCGGCTCGCCGCCGCGAAACGCTCCGCCACCTCTCCGTCCTTGAGCGCGAGGCCGATAAAGGGGCTGCCGAGATGCAGGTCGGCAGCATGGAGGAAAGTGAATCTCATGGCGCGATCTTGCCGAGAGGCAGCACCCAGCGTCAAGAACTTTTCGTGAACAGAGACTGGTTCGGCCTCGGCGTTTCGTTGACACCCTGGATGTCCCGCTCTACCCAGGATCAACTCGGGATGATCCATGCGCTATCTCGCCTCTCTCAAGACTTTCCTGGAAACCGGAACACTCGGACCGCTGACGAGAGAGGCTAATCTGCTCCAGGTGGACGAACTCTTCGGTCCACCTCAGGAATGGACCTTTACGCCCGATGATATTCGGCCGCTTCATTGGATCTACAACGACCGCGAGTCCTATCTGAGCCTCAATATCATCTTCGAGCCGGTAGCGCCCTACCCGGTCAAATCCATCAGCTTCGAAGAAGGCGGATTCGAAGAGGCTTTCGAAACGTTCGGCTATCATCTTGCGGTCACGACAGATGGGTTCGATCGGGAACTCCGGCCTTCTGATTTTCTTCGAAGCGACCTTTGGAAGGACCGGGACGTCCGGATCTTCTTTTCAGGGCATGAGGATAGGCTGGTTATCGCTGTGACCTTTCGAACTGTTTCGAAAGCTCTGATGCTTGGCGAGACGAAGACGATCCGAAGGAGCTGCACATCTCCCGGCTCTACGAAGACCAGCAACTCAGCAAGTTGGATGAGAACGTAAAGGTGGAGAGGATCGTGCTCGAAATCTCCGGCCAGACCGAGTCCGGAAGCGAGTGGCCCTCGTATTCCAGGGAGCAATATCTTGGTTTTCTTGAGGATGCGGGCGGGCAGACCACGGCGTCGTCACCAAAGCCGAACTGAAAAAAACCATGCCCTGTTAAGACATTCCTGGAAACTGGCAACTTCGGCCCTTTGACCCCAAAGGCAAACCTGATGAAAGTTGCGGCCCTTCTCGGGCCACCAGATGGCTGGATCGACAGCGATGACCTGCATTTCCCGATGTACTGGACGTACACTGACCTGCCCCTGAGTTTTCATCCAGCGGCGACCTGAGTCCTGGCGTTTCTGACGTGCTCCCCGAGTTTGGACCGCCCGGCTGGAGGATTTCCGGGGGTGCTGCTCAGGCTGTCGCACCGTCTCCTGAGCGTTTCATCAGCTCGA
>NZ_FOFG01000015.1 GCF_900110915.1 Faunimonas pinastri | reverse complement strand
GCTGCTGATCACCGCCGGCCAGGCTTCGGACAAAACCGCCGTTCCGGACCTGCTGGTCGGCCTGCCCGCAGCCGGAGCACTCGTTGCGGACCGCGCTTATGACAGCCGCGCCATCCTCGATCTTGTCGCCAAAACAGGCGGACAGGCGCATATCCCCACCCAGAGCCGGGTCCGTGTGCAGCGCTCCGTCGAGCCAGCCCTCTACCGCCGGCGCAACCTCGTGGAGCGGTTCTTCTGCAAGCTCAAACACTTCCGCCGTGTCGCAACGCGCTTCGACAAGCTCGCCCGAAACTTTCTCGCAGCCGTCCTGATCGCCTCAACACGCCTATGGCTGAGAGCTTATGAGTCTACGACCTAGGCAGATTGCGCAAAGTTTCATCGAGCGGGCATTCCGGTCTCTGGCCCGCTTGACTCCCCCCTCTCGGTCGATACGTTCGTCTCAATCGGCCTCTTCGGCCACCCGGCAATTGCGCCCCGCGATCCATCTTTCCGATGGCGTGGGGTTTTTCGTTTTGGAGCTGGCGCACCCTCATGGAGAGGATCTTCGATCTCGGCGTGCTTTACTCGACGGAAGGTTCTTATGCTGCTCTCGGGCAGCAGGGTCTCGCCGGCGCGCGCATGGCGATCGACGAGGTGAACGCATCGCCGGATTACGGCTTCAGCTTCCGCGCAGAGATCGCCGATCCGCGCGGTCGCTTCGACCGGTACGGCCCTATGTGCGACGCCCTTGTCCGCCCGGGCCGCGTTCGGCACGTGATCGGCGGCATCACGTCCTGGAGCCGCAAGGAGGTGATCCCGGTCGTCGAGAAGCACGAGGCGCGCCTTTGGTATGCCTGCCCCTATGAGGGCTTCGAGGCCAACGACCACGTCTTCTATCTCGGGGCCTGCCCCAACCAGCATGTCCTGCCGCTCTTCGCGCATGCCTTCGAGACTTTCGGCACGCGGCCTTTCCTGGTGGGCTCCAATTACATCTGGGGCTGGGAAAACAACCGGATCGCCCGGGAGCTCGTGACGCATGGGGGCGGCGAGGTTGCGGGCGAGCGCTGCCTGCCGCTGGGCGACACGGACGTGGGAAGACTGATCGCGGAAATCCGCGAGACGCGTCCGGATTTCGTTCTCAACAATCTGATCGGCCCGTCGAGCTACGCCTTCCTGCGCGCCTACCATGCGCTGGCGCAGGAAGACGCCGCGTTCCTTCCCGAGCGCCGTCCGGTGCTCAGCTGCAACCTCACGGAACTGGAACTCGATATCGTCGGCCCCGCCGCGATCGGGCACATCGCCACCGCGAGCTATTTCGACAGCATCCCGACCGGGGAAAACCGCGCCTTTCTGGGTCGCGTGGCGGCGCGGCTCGGCCCGAAACAGCGCGTTTCCGCCTTCTTCGTCGGCGCCTATTCCGCCGTGCTGCTGCTGGCGGAGGCGATTCGCCGGACCGGCACCGACGACCCCGCCGCGATCGATGCCGTGGCGGCCGAGTGCCGCCCGATCCTCCCAATGGGACCGCTTGCCCTCGATCCCCTCACGAAGCATGCGGTCCTGACCCCATGGCTCGGCCGGGCCGTCCCCGGCGGACGTTTCGAGCTGCTGGAGGAGACGGGCCGGATCGTGATGCCGGATCCCTACATGGCGTCGCCCTTGCAAGACGTTCGGGGTCTCGGCGATCCGACATCCCGCGCCTCGCAGGCGCCGCGGCTGAGGCTGGTGCAATGACGCGAAGCTTACCCGCTCCCCATTTCCGCAGCTGGAAGGCCCTGGTGCTTCACCGCGCCCATCCCGCCGCCGATGCCCTGCTGAAGCAGCTGGAGAAGATCGGCGTCGCAGCCGAGCAGTGCTGGCCGGATCTCCCGTTCAAGGACCGCGGGAGTTCCGAGCGCCCGGACGTGATCTTCTTCGATGCGGACATGGGTTACGACGAACAGTTCCCATGGGCGCCGGGCCAAGCGCCGATGCCGCAGATCGCCATGATCGGCTCGGAAGCACCCGGGCGCATCGAATGGGCTCTGCGGCAGGGCGCGGACACGCATGTGCTGAAGCCGATCGGATCGTCCGGGGTCTTCGGCGCACTCCTGATCGCGCATCGCGCTTTCGCCCGTCGTCAGGCGCTGGAGGCGGAACTCGCCGCGCTTCAGGACAAGCAGGGCCGTCGCACCGCCGTCGCCCGCGCCACGGCGCTGCTGATGGTGCGCGACGGGCTGAGCGACAAGGACGCGTTCCGCCGCTTGCAGACGCTCGCCATGGCCTCCCGCCTGTCGCTGGAAGACGCTGCCGACGCAACCCTTGCCCATTTCGGAGATGCCGATGTCGGTCGCAACCGCGCCTGAGCCGGTGCCGGCAGCCCGGCATGCACCATTCCAGCCGCCCGGCATTGTCGGGCAGCTCCTCCGTCGGCCGTTGGCGCTCTTCGGCCTCGTCGTCATCCTGGCGATCGTGGTGCTCGCGGTGACCGCGCCGTGGATCGTGCCGTTTGATCCGAACGAGCAGACCTTCGACGGGCTGACGCTGGAAGGTTCGCCACTCGCGCCGAACGCCCGGTTCTGGCTGGGCACCGACCTGCTCGGCCGGGATCTCCTGTCCCGGCTGCTTTATGGCGCGCGCACGTCGCTGCTGATCGGCATCGCGGCGAACGGCATCGCCGTGGCGATCGGTGCCTTCGTCGGCATAGTCGCCGGGTTTTTCGGCGGCATCGTCGGCGCGGCGCTGATGCGCTTCACCGACCTGATGATGGCGTTCCCCGCGCTGCTGCTGGCCATCGTGCTGGCGGCGCTCTTCCATCCCAGCCTCTGGATAGTGGTGCTCGTCATCGCGATGGTGAACTGGGTGCAGGTGGCGCGCATCATCTACACGGAGACGCGCTCGCTGGCGCAGCGCGAGTTCATCGAGGCGGAGCGCGGGCTGGGCGCCGGTAATGCCCGCATCCTGTTTCGCCACGTCCTGCCGCATCTCCTTTCCACGGTGGTCGTCTGGGGCACGCTCGGCATCTCCACGACGACGCTGCTTGAGGCGACGCTCAGCTATCTCGGGATCGGCGTGCAGCCGCCGACGCCGAGCTGGGGCAACATCATCTTCGAGAACCAGACCTATTTCACCTCGGCGCCCTGGCTCGTCTTCTTCCCGGGTCTCGTGATCATCCTGCTGGCGCTGTCCTTCAACCTCGTCGGCGACGCGCTGCGCGACATTCTCGATCCGACGCAGAAGGGTCGGCACTGATGGCGGCCTATCTCCTGCGCCGGCTGATCCAGGCCGTGCTGATCCTGCTCGGCGTCAGCATCGTCACCTTCCTGCTGCTCTTCCTCGTGCCCGCCGATCCCGCCCGGCAGATCGCCGGCCGCAGCGCCACGCCGGCGATGGTGGAAAGCATTCGCGAGCAGCTCGGCCTGAACCTGCCGATCTACCAGCAATACTGGCGCTACCTGAGCGCGCTGCTGCATGGGGATCTCGGCCGCTCTTACCTGCAGCGCACCGACGTCTCCACGCTGGTCTGGGCGCGGCTGCCGGCAAGCCTGCTGCTGATGGCCGGCGGCATCGTCTGCGAACTCGTGCTCGGCCTCACCATGGGACTGGTCGCGGCGTTGCGGCGCAACAGCCGGCTTGACCAGGGGCTGATGATCGCCTCCTTCGTCGGCGTTTCCGCGCCGCAATTCGTGGTCGGCATCCTGCTGCTCTACGTCTTCGCGGTGAAGCTGAACTGGTTTCCGATCGGCGGTTACGGCAGCTTCTCACAGCTCGTTCTGCCGTCGCTCACCCTCGGCGTGCTGGGCGCCGGCTGGTACTCGCGCATGATGCGCTCCGCGATGCTCGACGTGCTGCGGCAGGACTACATCCGCACCGCGCGCGCCAAGGGGCTCGCCCGGCTGCGCGTCATTTTCCGTCATGCCGTGCCGAACGCGATCCTGCCCATCGTCGCGATGATCGGCATCGATGTCGGCATCTTCATGAGCGGCATCGTGGTGGTGGAGAGCGTCTACGGATGGCCCGGCATCGGCCAGCTCACATGGCAGGCGATCCAGCGCGTCGACATTCCGATCATCATGGGCGTCACGCTGATTTCCGCCTGCGCCATCGTCCTCGGCAACCTCCTGGCCGACCTGATCGCGCCGATGATCGACCCGAGGATCAAGCTTCGCTGAGCGCCGATGCGCCTCGGCTCAAGGAATAAAGAGGGAGAATGGACATGAAGACGAGGGGACTCCTGCTTTCCACCGCGCTGGCCGGCCTGATCGGGCTGGCGGCGTTCGCCACGCCCGCGGCGGCCTTCGAGGAAAACATCAAGCAGGGCGGCTCGATGGTCGTCACCTACAAGGACGACGTGGCGACGCTCGATCCGGCCATCGGCTACGACTGGCAGAACTGGTCGATGATCAAGAGCCTGTTCACGCGGCTGATGGACTACGAACCCGGCACGTCAAAGCTGACCAAGGACCTCGCCGACGACTACACGGTGTCGCCCGATGGCCTCGTCTACACCTTCAAGCTCCACCATGGCGTGAAGTTCACCAACGGCCGCGAACTGACGGCCGACGACGTGAAGTACTCGCTCGACCGCGCCACCAACCCGAAGACGCAGAGCCCCGGGGCGAGCTTCTTCAAGTCGATCAAGGGCTATGACGATATCGCGGGCGGCAAGGCCGATACGCTGGCCGGCGTCAGCGTCGTCGATCCCTACACGGTGAAGATCGAGCTCGCCCATGCCGACGCCACGATCCTGCAGGTGCTGGCGCTGAACTTCGCCTCGGTGGTGCCGAAGGAGGAGGTGGAGAAGGCGGGCGCCGATTTCGGCAAGCATCCCGTCGGCTCCGGCGCCTTCAAGCTGTCGGAATGGACGCTCGGCCAGCGCATCGTCTTCGAGCGCAACAAGGACTACTTCAAGGCCGGCGTGCCGAAGCTCGACCAGGTCACCTTCGAGGTCGGCCAGGAGCCGGTGGTGGCGCTTCTGCGCATGCAGCGCGGCGAGGTCGACCTGCCGGGCGACGGCATTCCGCCCGCCAAGTACATGGAGGTCACCAAGGATCCTGCCTATCAGGGCCGCATCCTGCGCACGGCCGACCTCAAGACCAGCTACATCACCATGAACACCCGGATGAAGCCGTTCGACGACGTGCGCGTGCGCAAGGCGGTGAACATGGCGATCAACAAGGATCGCATCGTCCGCGTCATCAACGGTCGCGCGACGCCGGCAAACCAGGTCCTGCCGCCGGACATGCCGGGCTACGACAAGGACTACAAGGGCTATTCCTACGATCCCGCCAAGGCGAAGGATCTCCTGAAGGAGGCCGGCCTCGCCGACGGCTTCGAGACGACGATCTTCACCAACAACACCGATCCGAACCCGCGCATCACGCAGGCAATCCAGCAGGATCTCGCGGCGGTCGGCATCAAGGCGACGATCAAGGCGCTGGATCAGGCGAACGTCATCGCGGCCGGCGGCGAGCCGGATCAGGCGCCGATGATCTGGTCGGGCGGCATGGCATGGGGCGCTGACTTTCCCGATCCGTCTGACTTTTACGGACCGATCCTGAGCTGCGCCTCCGCCACGAAGGGCGGCTGGAACTGGTCGTGGTACTGCAACAAGGACCTCGACCAGCAGGGGCTGGACGCCGACGCGATGGCCGATCCCGCGAAAGCCGAGGAACGCTACGCCAAGTGGAAGGGCATCTTCGACAAGGTGATGGACGACGCGCCGTGGGTGCCGGTCTTCAACGACGCCCGCATCTCCGTCCACTCGCCGAAGATCGGAGGCTCCGACGCCCAGTTCCTCGATCTCGTCCACCAGCCCGTCAACTACGATTACATCTACGCGACCGATGTGCAGTAACTGCGACTACACCATCCACGGGCGCCATCATCATTACGGGTGGGATCGTTCGATCCCGCCCGTCGAGACGGTGGCGCCGGGCTCCACGCTGGAGTTCGAGTGCCTCGACAGCGCGTCGGGCCACTACACCCCCTCCAGCACGGTGGCCGATGTCTCCACGCTGGACTTCTCCAAGGTGAATCCTGTCACCGGTCCCATCTACGTGGATGGCGCCGAGCCCGGCGACGCGCTGAAGATCACCATCCAGGAGTTCAAGCCGTCGGGCTTCGGCTGGACCGCCAACATTCCGGGCTTCGGATTGCTGGCGGACCAGTTCGTCGATCCGGCCCTGCATCTCTGGAGCTACGACAAGGCGACACTCGGGCCCTCGGCGTTCTCCAGCTTCGGCCGCGTGCCGCTGAAGCCTTTCGCCGGCACGATCGGGGTCGCTCCCGCTGAGCCGGGTCTGCATTCCGTGGTGCCGCCGCGCCGGGTCGGCGGCAACCTCGACATTCGCGATCTTTCCGCCGGCACAGAGCTTTACCTGCCGGTAGAAGTGGCGGGTGCGCTGTTTTCCATCGGCGACACCCACGCCGCGCAGGGTGATGGCGAAGTCTGCGGCACGGCGATCGAAAGCGCGATGAACGTGGTGCTGACGCTGGACCTCGTGAAGGGCGCCAACCTTCGCATGCCCCGCTTTACGACGCATGGTCCGGTGACACGCCACCTCGACGCCAGGGGATATGAGGTCACGACCGGCGTCGGTCCGGACCTGATGAGCGGCGCGCGCGAGGCCGTCTCGGGCATGGTGGACCTGCTTTCGGGGCAGCACGGAATGTCGGCGGTGGATGCCTACATGCTCTGCTCGGCTTGCGGCGACCTGCGCATCAGCGAGATCGTGGACCAGCCGAACTGGGTCGTTTCCTTCTACTTTCCGCGAATCGTCTTCGAATGAGCCAGATGCCGGCCACGCCCGTTCTTTCCGTGCGGGACCTGAGGACGCAGGTTGCGACGCCCTCCGGCCCGCGCACGGTGGTGGACGGCCTGTCGTTCGACCTCATGCCGGGCGAGACGCTTTGCATCGCGGGGGAGAGCGGCTCGGGCAAGTCCATGACCGCTCTCTCGCTCATGCGGCTCCTGCCCGAGCCGATGGCGCGGGTCGCTTCCGGGTCCGCGATCTTCGGCGGGCGGGACCTCATGGCCTTGCCCGAGGAAGAGATGCGGAAGATCCGCGGCGACGGCATTGCCATGATCTTCCAGGAGCCGATGACGTCGCTGAACCCGGTGCTCACCGTCGGCAAGCAGCTGACCGAGGCCATCCTGGCGCATCGCGACGTCGGCGCGGGCGAGGCGCGGAAGACGGCGGCGGAGATGCTGCGCAAGGTTCGGATCTCCGATCCCGAGCGGCGGCTCAGGCAATATCCGCACGAACTTTCCGGCGGCATGCGCCAGCGCGTGATGATCGCCATGGCGCTGGTCTGCGGGCCGAAGGTGCTGATCGCCGACGAGCCGACCACGGCGCTGGACGTGACCGTGCAGGCGCAGATCCTCGGCCTGATCCGCGATCTGCAACGTGATTTCGGCACCTCCGTGATCCTGATCACACACGACATGGGCGTGGTGGCGGAGATGGCCAACCGCGTCATGGTGATGCGCGAGGGGCGCGTGATCGAGAACGGTCCGGTGGCGGAGATCTTCCACGCGCCGCGTCAGGATTATACCCGAGAATTGCTGGCCGCCGTGCCACGGCTCGGTGCCATGACCGGTCGCGAAGGACCCATGCGGGCAGGGACCGTCGAGCCCGTCGCGGCCGGACGCACCCTCACCAATCCCGCGCCGTTGGTCGAGGTCTCCGATCTCACGGTCCGCTTCGACATCAAGGGCGGACTGCTGCAGCGGACCGTGCAGCGCGTGCACGCGGTGGAGGGAATCAACTTCGCGATCCGCCCGGCGGAAACGCTGGCGCTGGTCGGCGAATCCGGTTGCGGCAAGTCCACGACCGGCCGCGCGCTGATGAACCTCGTGCCGTGGCAGGGCGATATCCGGATCGCCGGGCGCAACACGGCGGGGCTGACGTCGCAAACGATGAAACCGGTGCGCCGCGACATCCAGATGATCTTCCAGGATCCGTTCGCCTCGCTGGACCCACGCAAGACGGTGGGCAGCCTCGTCGGCGAGCCGCTGGCGATCCACGAACTCGCCTCCGGCAGGGAAATCCGGGAAAAGGTCGCGTGGCTCTTCGAGCGGGTCGGCCTCTCACCGGAGCAGATGTCCCGCCACCCGCACGAGTTTTCCGGCGGGCAGCGGCAGCGCATCTGCATCGCCCGGGCGCTGTCGCTATCGCCGAAGGTGATCGTCGCGGATGAAAGCGTCTCCGCGCTCGACGTGTCCGTGCAGGCCCGTGTGCTCGACCTTCTGCAGGAACTGCAGGACGAGCTCGGGATCTCCTATCTCTTCATTTCGCACGACATGGCGGTCGTGGAGCAGATCAGCCACCGTGTCGCGGTGATGTATCTCGGCCAGATCGTCGAGATCGGGACGCGCGCGCAGGTCTTCGAGGATCCGAGGCATCCCTATACGAAGCGGCTGATATCGGCGGTTCCGATTGCCGATCCAAGCCGCCGCCGCGAACATTTCAAGCAGCTGGAAGGCGAGGTGCCATCCCCACTCTGGCCGGCAGGAAGCGGACCGGAGCGCGTAAGGTTAACGGATATCGGCGACGGGCACGCGGTGGCGCTGAACGCCTGAGGGAGCCTGGCGACCTCAGGCGGCGGTGACGGAATTCCTGAGCCGGCGCCGGGTTGCCCCCTCGGGCTGTCGGCCCGGGGACTGCTGGTCTTCCAGCCGAAGCTGTTCGACGGCCGCGTCCCGTGCATTGGTGGAGGAATGCGCCATCGCATTGACCGCGGCTTCGGCGTCGCCTCGCTCCACGGCGGCCAGAACCGCGCCGATCTCCTCCATGCTGGCGGAGAGGCGCCCGGGCCGCGCCATGGCTCTCACGCGCAGCCAGTTGATGCGCGCGTCGAGCTGGCGAAGAAGATCGCGGATCAGTTCGTGATCGACGACGCCCACGAGATGGTCGTTGAAGCGCCGCATCAGCGGCACGATCTCGTCGACCGCATCGCGGGAAGCCGCTTCCCGCACGGCGGTGAAGATCGCGCGAAGCTCCGCCATCTCGGTCGGACTGGCCTTTTCGGTGAAGCGGCGGATCAGCAGGCTCTCGAAGGTCGCGTGCACCTCATAGATTTCCACGGCCTGCTTGGCCGTGAGCCTTGCGACGAGGGGGCTGCGGCGACCCTGCACAGCGATCAGCTGTTCCCGCTTCAAGCCGGCGGATCACCTCCCGGACCAGCGCCCGGCTGATGCCGAGCGCTTCGCAGAGCTCACGCTCGATCAGTCGCGTGCCCGGCGCCAGCTTGCCGGAAATGATGGCATCGCGGATCTGCTCGAATGCCTGTTCCCTGACGAGGACCGGGGGCGACAGGAGATCGAGTTTGTCTGCGAGCATTCACTGGGTCTAGCCCTCCGCCCGGATCACGGCAAGGGTGCGGGCAAGCGCGCTGGCGCGTGGGATCAGGGTGGCGAGTTCCAGGTATTCGTCCGGGCTGTGGGCCTTGCCGCCAACGGGACCGGTCGCGCAAAGCGTCGGCGCGCCCATCGCGGCGGTCAGGCCGGAATCGGCGCAGGAGCGGGTGAACTCGCCGCCGACCTCAAGGCCGACTTCGCGCGCCGAGGCGACATAGAGGTCGAAGAGACGCTTCGCCTCGGGTGTCTGCCGCATCGGCATGAATTCGCCGAGAATGCGGATCTTCGCGCTCGTTCCTTCCACGCTGGTTTCGGTCGCGATCGCCTCGATCGCCCCGATCAGCGCTTCGCGTTCAGCGAGGTTCTCGTAGCGCAGGTCGATGTCGCAAGTGGCATTAGGGGCGACCGTGTTGACGGACTGGCCGCCCGCAACCGTCCCGACATTGGTCGTCGTGCCGGGAAACCGTTTAGGCAACGCCATCCACGCCTCGATCTTGCGGGCAAGCGCCAGGATCGCGCTGTGGCCGTCTTCGAAGTTCAGCCCCGCATGGGCGGCTTTTCCCTTGATGTCGCAGCGGAAGAAGATGCCGCCGCGACGGCCGGTCACCACATTGCCGCTGATCCGGCCGGGCTCGGCATTGAAGACGCAATACGCGCCCTTGCCCTCCCGCTCGATGATGGGACGGGAGCCGGGCGACCCGATCTCTTCGTCGCCTGTGAAAAGGCCCACCAGCGGTAGCTCGGCGCCGCCGTGGCGGGCGAAGGCCGCGAGAACGAAGGCGTTCATCACCAGCCCGGCCTTCATGTCCGCCACGCCCGGACCGAACGCGCGCATGGCCTCGATGCGGAAGGGGCGACGGGTGGCCTCACCGAGGGAAACACGGTGTCGCGGTGCCCGATCAGCACGATAGGGCGGCCTTCCGTCCGGCCCGGCACCGTCGCACGGAAAGCATCGCCGTATTCGCTGACCGGCACCCGCTCGCAATCGATGCCGTGCTCGCCCAGAAAAGCCTGCAGGATCTCGCCCGTCCGGTCGACCCCGGCTTTGTCATACGAGCCGCTGTCCTGGTTCACCAGATCGGCCACATTTTGCCGCCCACGATATTGTCAGACAAGAAGGCAAGTTGCTTTTCGCGCAGCCCGGAGAGGTCGAACTTATCCGCGAGAACGGCATGCTGCCTTCCAGTCCGCCGACGCGCTGCTCGCGGCGGCTTCATGTTGGCCGGGTTCTTTGTTCGTGCAAAGAAGACGGTCCACGTGACCTGGAAGGAAAGACGGATGCGGTTGTTCTTGCGAAGTCTCATGCTGATCGGGCTGGCGTGCGTGTCGCCGGCTCTGGCGCAGCAGCCGGAGGCTCCGACGCAGGCGGAGGCGGCATCGCCTGCCGCCACCGAGGCCGTGTTGGGGAAGCTGAACGCCTATGTCGCGCTGTTGAACCGGACGTTGCGGGCATCGAAATCGCTCGATCGCTATGAGAGCTGGGTCGAGATGAAGAAGGGACCGACGGGGCGCGAGATGAACATCTACGGGCTCTACTCGCTTTATGACGTGCGCTCTGAGATCGGCGAGGCGAGCGCGGCGGCCAGTGCTGCTCCTGCGATGCCGGAGCTCGATGCCGCCATCCCCGCCTATATCGCCGCCTACCAGCGCCTGGCCCCGATCGTCACGAAGGCGGACGCCTATTACGAGCGTGAGGACTACCGGGCCGACAAGATGGCCGAGGGCAAGGCCATGCACAAGGATCTGGCCAGCGCTGGTGACGCCTTCCTCGCTGAGCGCAAGAAGGTCGATGCGCTCTACACCGCCGAGAAGCGCAAGAGCGAGGTCATGGAACTCGCCATGATCGAGCAGCAGCAGGGCAAGAAGGCGCGCTGGCATGTCAGCAACGTCATGATCCGGGCGAGCCATGTCATGGATATTCTGACCGATCCCGACGCCAAGAAACTGGACATGGCCGCCTTCAGGGAAACCCTTGGCGCCTATGCCGGCGCGGTGAAGGACATGGACAATTACAGTGCGGACAATCCGAATTCGTTCTTCACGTTCGAGTCCGAGCCTCGTTCGCTGCTCGGCAAGCTCCGCGGCTTCGACGAGAAGCTGAACAAGTCCAAGGGGCGGCTGACCCAGTCGGCAGGCAGCGACCTGGAGTGGATCGTGAACGACTACAACTCGATGATCTCCAGCGCCCGGTCGGCCACCACGTTTTCAGAATGAGGTGGCAGCCGACCTGACCCTTATTGCGGCTCCCGAAGGGGCGCCCGATCCTCTGAGGCCGCAAGAAGCCGCAGCCTGACAACCTGCAGGAGCCCGCCTTCGGGCTTGTTGCTGAGTTTCAGCGTGCCGTCGTTGCGGGTGATGATCTCGTGCGCGATGGCGAGGCCCAGCCCCGCGCCCGGCACCGTCTGGCGGCGCGCCGGATCGACCCGGAAAAACGGCTCGAAGACGCGCTCCAGCAACTCCTCGGGAATTCCGGGACCCTGGTCCTCGATCCTGATCTCCGCCCATCCATCGATCCGGGCAAGGCTGATCTCGGCGCGTCGCCCATGGGTCGCCGCGTTGATCGCGAGGTTGCGGAGCGCGCGGGTGAGGCCCAGTTCGCCGCCATGGACGCTCATGGGTTCGGCTTCCCGCAACTCCGCATTCAGGCCGAGCGCAGCGAGATCGTCGACGAGATCGCGGAGAAGGAGATCCAGCGCCACGATCTCGGCGGCTTCCTGCCGCGCCTCCTCGCGCACCAGGCGGATCGCGCTATCGGCGATCCGCTCCAGTTCTCCCAGATCCTTGAGCCAGAGAGCGCGGTCCTCCTCGGGAAGGAATTCCGCCCTCAGCCGCATGCGTGTCATCGGCGTACGGAGGTCGTGGCCGGCGGCGGCCACCAGTCGCATCCGGCTTTCCACGGCTGATCGGAGGCGAGCGGAAAGGCTGTTGATCGCGTGGGCCGTGGCGCGTACCTCGGGCGGACCCGATTCCGGCAGTTCCGGCAGGTTGCCGTTCGGCGCCATGGCGACGACCGTGTTCTGGAGAAGCGCGAGCGGCGCCGTGAGCCTCCTCGTCAGATAAAGCGCGATCGCCGTCGCGCCCGCAACGATCAGTGCCATCCAGCCGAGCAGGATGCCCCAGCCGACCAGCGGTGGCGGCAGGTCGGGCATGGCCATGATGATCCAGCTTCCGTTCTTCAGTGGAACAGAGACGGACGGAGGCCCGCGGCGCGGCGGCCCCCCAGGCGGAGGAGCGCCCCGTGGGGGAGGGCCCGGCGGAGGTCCCAACCCGGAAGAATCCATCGGGGGAGGAGGCGGGCGATGGCCTGGCCAGAGGAACGAGAAGAAGCCCGGCGGTGGCCCACCCGGCGGGGGGCCTCTCAGGTCCTCCGGCCAGTCCGGCGGACCTCTGCCCGGATCGCCGGCATCCGGTCCTTCGTCGGTGCCAGCCGCCGGTTGTCCGGCCTCGCGGGGGCGAGGACCTGGCCGATGAGGCAGCGTTACGATCAGCGCGCGAGATTCCCCCAGCCGGGCGACGGCGTCCCGCATGACGGCGGTCAACTGTTCCGAGATCTCGCCGGAAAGCGGCTTGTCGGAAACGCGCAGCCCCGTTCCAGCGAGATTGCCGGAGAACTGGCCGGGATTGGCTTCCGCCATCCGGGAGACCAGCCTGATCTGCGCGGCTGCGCGGTCCAACATCCGGCCCGGGCCGGGTCGTCCGATCACCGCCACAGCAACGAGCGAGGCGAGCGCCACGACGCTGACGATCGCGGCGACGATGAGGATCGCGATCTTGGCGCGAAGCGAGATCACGGAGCGTCGTCCAGGCTGTCCACCTTTGCGGCAAGCTGGTAACCGCCGTTACGCACCGTCTTGAAGAGCTGGAACGTGCCGCCATCGCCAAGCTTGCGGCGAAGCCGGCTCATCAGCACGTCGATTGAGCGGTCGAAGGGATCGGCTTCGCGCCCCTGCGTGAGGTCGAGAAGTTGATCTCGCGACAGCACTCGCCCGGGGCGGTCGAGAAAGACGCAGAGGAGATCGAATTCGGCGCCCGTCAACGTCACGTCGCGGCCGTTCTGGCCGATCACGCGGCGGCTTGCGGGCTCGACGGTGAAATCGGCGAAGCGATAGCGCGGCTTCGGTTCGGCGGTCGGTTGGGTTTCCGAGGTGCGGCGGAGCACCGCGCGAATCCGCGCCACGAGCTCGCGCGGATTGAACGGTTTGCCGAGGTAATCGTCAGCGCCGATTTCCAGCCCGATGATGCGGTCGACATCTTCCTTGAGCGCGGTCAGCAGGATGATCGGCGTCAGGATCGCCCGGCTGCGGAAATCGCGGCATATTTCCAGGCCAGAGCCGTCCGGCAGCATGACGTCGAGCACGATCAGGTCGATGGCGCCGGTCTCCAGCCGCTCCTCGAGTTCGTGCCGGCTGGCCGCCAGCGTGACGCGAAGACCCTGCCCGTCGAGGTAGCGGCCAAGGAGCTTGCGGATTTCCGGGTCGTCATCGACGACGAGAATGTGCGGGGAAGCGGTCTGCATGAGCCTGAGCTAAGCGGGATGCGGTCGCAATGTCATCCGATCCAGCGGCCTCGGACGGTGATTTTTGTAACACAGGATCACTGCCCGAGACGTCGGCAACGTTTCGACATCAAAAGCCGGGCGGAAGACATTCTGAGACACCGTGCGACCTTCGCGGGAAACGACCGGCGCATACGTCTGGCAAGCCAAAGCAAACAAGCGAGGTTCCAGATGAGACATGCCATTGCCGCACTTGCGCTGGCCGCCACGACAAGCCTGACGGCGTTGTCGGCAGTCCCGGCCGTCGCCCAGCCCGCGCCTGCTCCCGTGGCGCAGAATCAGCCCGGCTCCGACTTCCCGCCGCCGCCGCCTCCGGCGCATCCCGGTGGAGCTGGTGCGGCCGCCTTCGATCAGGGCATGGGCGGACCGGGCTTCGGTCCCGGTTTCCATCCCGGTCCGGGCGAACAGGGTTTCGGCCCGCGCGGTCCGACGCAACGGCCCGACGGTGGCCCGCACGATGGTCCGCAGGGTGGCCCCGGGGGCTTCGCTGATCGCTTCGCCGACGGCCCGGAAAGAGGTCCGGACGGCGCGATGGGAGGTCCGGGTGCACAGCTGAAGCTCGCCGGTATTCTCGGTGCCGAGGAGACCCTGATCGGCATTCGTGCCGACCAGCTCGATGTCTGGCGCGACTTCACGAATGCGCTTCTCGCCCTGACCGAACCGCCGAAGCCGCCGATGGCTCCTGACGGAGCTTCGGGTCCTGCCCAGCCCCGCCCCGGCGCTCCCCAGCGTCCGGACCAGCCGAGCGGGCCGGGGGCGAATGCTCCCACACCGCAAGCTTTCGCCGGGATCGAGCGCTTCGCCGATGACATGGCGGCAAAGGCCCGCAAGGCGGACGCCCTGTCCAAGGCGGTTCAGGCGCTCCGTGGCAAGCTGACCCCGGAGCAGCAGCAGAAGGCCGCCATGTTCGAGCGCATGCTTCCGGGCGGTCCGATGGGGCACCCGCATATGCCGCACGGACCGTTCGGCGGCCCCGGCTCCCCCGATGTCGGCCCGCACGGTTTCGGCCCCCACAGTTTTGGCCCGCAGGACGGCGGCCCGGTTGGCTTCGGCCACGGCCATGGCCCACGCCCCGGACCCGATCAGGCGCCGGAACCGGATGGCGATCACGGGTCGAACTTCCAGCCCGGATAACGGCCAAAGACCCATGACCCAATCGTCCGGTTCCCGGAACTGCCTCCCCGTGATCCGGACGTCGGAGAGCCGACAGCCCACCCCAGCAAAGTCGGCTCTCCGAGCGGACGGCGGCGCTCCCCGGCGCCGCCGTTCTACTCTGCGGCGATACGTGAAAGAGCCTTGCGAACGGAGCGACAGTCCGCCAGGCAGGACTTGCCACTGTTCGACGCTCCCAGGATGCGGATGCGGGAGCCGAGTGACTGGCACGCCAAAA
This sequence comes from Faunimonas pinastri, assembly GCF_900110915.1. Lineage (GTDB taxonomy): Bacteria > Pseudomonadota > Alphaproteobacteria > Rhizobiales > Afifellaceae > Faunimonas > Faunimonas pinastri. Next base: position 83,748 of record NZ_FOFG01000015.1, on the reverse strand, counting down.
GCAGGTCACCATGGGCGGAAGCGAATATTCCGCTCGCGAATGGGACCGCTGGAGCGTCGGCGTTTCCGGCCGTAGCGTGACACGGTGCAGAATTCGGCGCAGATGAGTCCGGCATGATCGAGCTGCCCAGGATCGCCAACAAGACAGACTTTGCGAGGTGGCGGGCGGATCCGCGTCGCTGGTCGTCGACGGTAGGCGAGATTGCCCGGCTGGCGAACGTGCCGGCCCGCGCCTTCTCGGCATTCGAGACCGGCACCAACCTCGTCGTCGATCTCGATGGCAAATCGGTCCTCAAGCTCTTCCCGCCCATGTTTCGGTCGCAGTTCGTCAGTGAGCGGGCGACCCTTCGTCAGTTGGACGGGAAGCTTTCCGTTGCCATTCCCCGCATGGTCGCCGAGGGAGAGCACGACGGCTGGTGCTGGCTTGTCATGACCAAGCTGGACGGCATTGCCGGCTCGGAGGTTTGGTCTGCGGTGCCTGAAGAGGAGAAGGAACTTATCCTCCAGGAAATCGGACAGGCGATCGCCGAAGTTCAGTCGGTGCCGCTCGGGGACCTCGCGTCGGTCGAACCCGCGTGGCCGGATTTCATCGAACCACAGGTCGCCGGCTGGCTCGATCGGCACCGCAGCCAGGGATTGCCGCCCAGGTTCCTGTCCGATCTCCGCGAGCTCCTTTCGGATGTGCCATCGGTTGTTCCGCTGGATCAGCCAGGCGTGATCCTGACCGGAGAATGGATTCCAGAAAACTTTCTCCTGTCCGAAGACGGTGGCAGATGGAAACTGGCGGCGGTGATCGATTTTGGCGACGTCATGGTTGGATGGCGTGAATACGACCTGCTGGGCCCGAGCGCCTTCATGTGCGCGGGGTTGCCCGGCCGCGTCCGCAGTCTTCTCAGGGGATACGGCATGGCCCCGCATGAAAGCGACGCTGCCCTGCGGCGTCGCCTGTTGACGCTGATGGTTCTTCACCGCGCGAGCGATTTGCGCAACGTCGCTATCGATGGCTGGCAAGACCGGGTCCAGAGCCTGTTCGATCTCGAAGATCTGGTGTGGCCTTCGTTGGATTGAGCCGAGGCCGGCGGTGTAGGGGAAAGACGTCCGCAGGTGCGGAATTGAGACCGGCGTTCGCATCCGTGGGCGGCACAGGGGGCGAGCTTTTCCGTTACCCGGCCAAGCCGCCGAATGAGCGTGCCGATGCTTCCGCTCCATGTTAGTCCGACAGGACCTCATGGAGCTAACGATGCGGCAGATCTATATCCTGAACGGTCCCAACCTGAACCTCCTGGGCACCCGCGAGCCCGGCATTTATGGCGCCCAGACGCTTTCCGACATCGAGAAGCTGCTGCGCGAGCGGGCGGGCGACCGGGCCGAACTCGTGTTCCGACAGTCCAATCATGAGGGCGAGCTGGTCGACTGGATCCAGGAAGCCGGGGAGAACGGGGCCGGGATCATCCTGAATGCCGGCGCCTATACGCATACGTCGGTCGCCATGCGGGACGCCATTTCAGGATCGATGGCGGAAACTATAGAGGTCCACCTCTCCAACGTTCATGCGCGAGAGAGCTTCCGGCACCACTCCTATCTTTCCGCCGTCTGCCGCGGCGTGATCGTCGGCTTCGGCGTCAAGTCGTACACTCTCGCGCTGGAAGCGTTCCTTTTGGAATGACAACAGCTTACATCTTCTCTTTCACGCCGGCCTTCAGCAGGAACCAGTTCACGGGATAGCTGGTGACGAAGCCGCAGAGCATGGCGACCTGCATGACGAACCAGAACTCGGGGCTGTTCACCTCCGCCTTGTGCCCATAGGCGGGGTTCAGCCACGCGAACTGGGCGATGGCCATGAAGCCATACATGCCGATCTGCCAGGCCGAGATGGAAAGAACGTCGGCCTTGAGCGCCTGAACGATGCCTTGCCCGACGGATAGGTCGCGCATCGGCTTGATCGTGAAATACTGGAAGATCACGCCGAGCAGGAAGGCGACGATGTAGTCGAGGATCCAGACGGCGAAGGTCTTCTCGTCGAAGAGGCTGTGCCAGCCGAAAGCGACGGCCACGGCGGGAATGCCGAAGGCCAGCCACTCCGCGACGATGTCGCCCAGCGTGCAGCCGGCGCCGCAATGGCTGGCGCCTTTGGCGACCATGACGGGGAAAGGAGGCTGGGTGCCCATGTCCATCCCGCCGTCCGGGTCGCTACCCTCGCGCTTCTTCCGCTCCTGCTGCCGCTGCATCGCCTGATGTCGTTCGCGCGTCATGCCGCGGCCCCAGGCGAAGTAGAACGCCAGCCAGATCACGCTGCCGAACAGCGCGGTCAGCGGCCAGACGACGTTCATGATCCACATGTGCTGAGGGCGGCGGAATTCGTCCACGATGATGACGATCGCACAGATGAAACCAAGGATCAGGGAGACGATCGCGAGGCTGTGCAGCCAGGTCGGGAAGGAGGCCGGGGTCAAGGCAAGCTCTCTTCAAACGGAAGCGTGACCCTGGGGGAATGGCGGAGCCCGCCCTTTCGATCCGGGATGCGTCGTCTTGTCGGGCTCTTACCGGGGATAAGGGGCCTGCGCGTCAGGAATGCCTCACCCGACACCCGCAGGCGCGGCGCCGGGTGAGGCAGGGATATCTTACGGGGCCACGTCAGCCGCCGCTGCCGCTGCCGCCGCCGCCGCCTGTGCCACCAGTGCCGCCAGCGCCACCGGTCGAGCTGCCGGAACCGCTGGACGAACCGCTCGAGGAAGTTCCGGATGAACCGCCGCTATTGGTTCCGAGACCGGACGAGTTGCTGTTGCTGCCGCCGCTTGCGGTCGAATCGCCGCCGTTGGTGCCGGTCGTGCTCATGCCCGCGCCGGAGCTGCCGCTTCCGCCGGTGGTGCCGCTCGTCATGTGTCCGCCGGACGTGGTGGTGGAGCCGTTCATCTGACCATTGGTGGTCGAGCAGTCGGTAGCACCGGCGGCGCAGGTGTCCATTCCGGAGTTGCTGTCAGGCGTGGTCGTCTGGGCGAACGCCATCGCGGGCGCGAGACAGAGTGCACCTGCGAAAGTTACCTTGATAAAAGAAATCGACATCACTTTCTCCCGGTTTCTTGAAGTGCCGGACCTTTTTGGCCTCGGTCCTATGCAACAGGCGGCTCGATGCGATGATCCCGGCAATGTTTCTGGGATCCGTTATCGGACGTGCTTGACACGATGATTATGCAATTTCCGTTGCAATACCATCACGGCCTCCCCAGGAATTGACGAATTCGTGATCAGAACTTGGATTGAATGGCAGATACGAAAACGCCGGCCACGAGGGCCGGCGTCTGCCTTCTCAAACGAAGTGAGGATCAGACCAGCGCACCGTGGCACTGCTTGTACTTCTTGCCGGACCCGCAGGGGCAGGGCTCGTTGCGCGCCACGCGGCCCCAGGTGGAGGGATCGTTCGGGTCGCGCGCCGCGGCAAGGGAGTCCTCCGACGCCACGGCCGGAGCCGCAGCCGTAATCTGGCCGGCTTCCACGTCGTCCATGCCCGTCAGCGGATCCATATGGTGTGCCTCGAACATCTCGGGCTGCTGTGCCTCTTCCGGGGCGGGAGCGAGTTCCACGTAGGACATCTGCGTCGTCACGGCGCGGCGTAGCTGCGCCAGCATGGACTGGAAGAGCTCGAAGCTTTCCGACTTGTACTCGTTCAGCGGATCACGCTGGCCATAGCCGCGGAAGCCGATCACCGACCGCAGGTGATCGAGCATGCTGAGATGCTCGCGCCAGAGCTGGTCCAGCGTCTGCAACACGAGCTGCTTTTCCACCATGGCCATGAGCTCGGGCCCGAAGGCTTCGGCCTTGCGTGCCATGGCCTCGTCGGCGGCCAGCTTCAGGCGCTCGCTGATGTCGTCATCGGCGATGCCGTCTTCCTGCGCCCATTCCGGGATCGGCAGGTCGAGGTTCAGATGCTGCTGAACGTCGGTCTTCAGGCCTTCGACGTTCCACTGCTCGGCATAGGCCCGCTCGGGAATGTGCTGGGCGACCAGTTCCTCGATGACCTCGTGGCGCATGTCGTTGACGGTGCCGCCGAGATTTTCCTCGTTGATGAGCTCGATGCGCTGTTCGAACACGACCTTGCGCTGGTCGTTCATCACGTCGTCGTATTTGAGCAGGTTCTTGCGGATGTCGAAGTTGTGCGCCTCGACCTTGCTCTGCGCACGCTCCAGCGCCTTGTTGATCCAGGGATGGACGATAGCCTCGTTTTCCTTGAGGCCGAGCTTCTGCAGCATGCTGTCCATCCGGTCGGAACCGAAGATGCGCATGAGGTCGTCGCCGAGCGAAAGGAAAAACTGGGAGTGGCCAGGGTCGCCCTGGCGGCCGGAACGGCCGCGAAGCTGATTGTCGATACGGCGGCTTTCGTGCCGCTCCGTGCCGATGACCATGAGGCCGCCACCGGCCAGCGCCTTCTGCTTGAGTTCCGCGATTTCGGCGCGGATCTCCGCCTCGCGCGCATCGCGCTCCGGCCCTTCCGGCATTTCGCCCAGCTCGGCCTTGAGGCGCATGTCGAGGTTGCCGCCGAGCTGGATGTCGGTGCCACGGCCCGCCATGTTGGTGGCGATGGTAATCGCACCCGGACGGCCGGCCTGCGAGATGATGAAGGCCTCGCGCTCGTGGTGACGGGCGTTCAGCACCTCGAAGTCGGGAACGCCGGCGTCGGCGAGCCGGCTCGCCAGCAGTTCCGACTTTTCGATGGAGGTCGTGCCGACCAGCACCGGCTGGCCTCGCTCCGAGGCCTCCCGGATCAGCTCCACGATCGCCCGGTACTTTTCGTCAGCCGTGCGATAGACCGCGTCGTCCTCGTCGATACGTCGGACCGGAACATTGGTCGGAATCTCGACGACGTCGAGATTATAGATGTCCATGAACTCTTCGGCTTCCGTCGCGGCCGTGCCGGTCATGCCGCTGAGCTTCTTGTACATGCGGAAGTAGTTCTGGAAGGTGATCGAGGCCAGCGTCTGGTTCTCGGGCTGAATCTGCACCCTCTCCTTGGCTTCCAGTGCCTGGTGCAGGCCTTCCGAATAGCGCCGGCCCTCCATCATGCGGCCCGTGAACTCGTCGATAATCACGACCTGGTCGTTCTTCACGATGTAGTCGCGGTCGCGCAGGAACAGCTTGTGGGCGCGCAGCGCGCTGTTGAGGTGGTGGACCAGCGCCACGTTCTCGATGTCGTAGAGCGAATCGCCGAGCAGCATCCCGGAGGTGCGGAGCATGTCCTCCACCTTCTCCGTGCCGATCTCCGTGAAGACGGCGGATTTCACCTTCTCGTCGAGCTCGAAATCCTCGGCGGTCAGCAGCGGAATGATCTGGTCGATCGCGACGTAGAGCTCGGAACGGTCCTCCACGGGGCCGGAGATGATCAGCGGCGTGCGCGCTTCGTCGACCAGGATCGAATCGACCTCGTCGACGATGCAATAATTATGGCCGCGCTGGACCATGGTCGCGACGGTGTACTCCATGTTGTCACGGAGATAGTCGAAGCCGAATTCGTTGTTGGTGCCGTAGGTGATGTCGGCGGCATAGGCTGCGCGGCGTTCTTCCGGCGACAGGCCATGCACGATCACGCCGGTGCTCAGCCCGAGAAAGCCGTAGACTCGCGCCATCGTCTCCGCATCGCGGCTGGCGAGATAATCGTTGACGGTGATGACGTGAACGCCATTGCCGGGCAGGGCGTTCAGGTAAGTCGCCAGCGTTGCCACCAGCGTCTTGCCTTCGCCGGTCTTCATTTCGGCGATAGAGCCTTCGTTCAGCACCATGCCGCCGATGAGCTGCACGTCGAAATGCCGCTGGCCGAGCACGCGGCGGGCCGCTTCGCGAACGGTCGCAAAGGCCGGAACGAGAAGGTCTTCGAGCGACTTGCCGTTGGCGAGCTGCTCGCGGAACTCGGTCGTGCGACTGCGCAGCTGCTCGTCGGAGAGGGCCTGGACCTCCGGTTCCATCGCATTGATCGCTTCGACAACCGGTCGGTAACGTTTCACGCGGCGGTCGCTTACCGTACCGAAGACCTTGCGGCCGAGATTGCCCAAGCCAAGCATTAAAAATCCTTCCTGTCGGCTGACCGAGACCTGACACGGGGCCGCGCTGCGGGACGTAAGATCGCGCGCCAGCCAGTGCAAATATTAAATGTCGGTCAGGTTCGTCTAGAGACCGCGCCCGCTTCTGGACGGCGAGACGCCCGACAGATAAGAACGACCCAAATTTCTGTCAACGCCGGGCGCTGACCGGGAGCCGATTTAGACGGCCCTTCGGGCGCTCCAAGGAGGTTACATGAAGGCCGTCTCCACGCTGAAGCGCACGTCCTGCGCCCTTGCCGTCCTGCTGGCGTCCACCGCCGCCGTGCCGGCCTTCGCGCAGGATGCGAAGACGACTCCGGCCCAGAGCGCGCCGGCTGAAACCACTCCGGCCCAGGGCACGCCCGCACCGGCTCAGGACGCGGGGCAGGCTGCTCCGGCGCCTGCTTCCCCCGTGACCCCGCAGGGCAGTGCCGCCAAGGCGGACAAGGACCCGAACGCCGTCGTCGCCCATGTCGGCAACGCGACGATCACCCAGGCCGATCTCGCGCTGGCCGCCGAGGACTTCTCCGCCGAGCTCGCCCAGGTGCCGCCGAACAAGCGCCAGTCAATCCTGACCGACGTGATCGTCGACATGCAGGTTCTGGCGCAGGCCGCCGAGCAGCAGGGCCTCGACAAGACCGACGAGTTCCAGAAGCATCTCGCCTTCCTGCGGCTGCGCGCGCTGCGCAACGAATATGTGCAGAAGGCCGTGATCCAGTCGATCACGCCGGACCAGATCAAGGCCGAGTACGACAAGGAAAGCGCCTCCTTCAAACCGGAGGAAGAGGTCCATGCGCGCCACATCCTGGTGAAGACCAAGGAAGAGGCCCAGCAGGTCATCAAGGATCTCGAATCGGGCAAGGATTTCGCGGCCATCGCCAAGTCGAAGTCGATCGACCCGAGCTCCGACAATGGCGGCGACCTCGGCTACTTCAAGCACGGCCAGATGGTCGATGCCTTCGAGAAGGCGGCCTTCGCGCTGAAAAAGGGCGACTATACCAAGGAGCCGGTACAGACGCAGTTCGGCTGGCACGTCATCGAGCTTGAGGACAAGCGCATGACCACGCCGCCGCCGCTGGCGGAGGTGGAAGACCAGATCCGCTCGACGCTGCTTCGCCAGAAGTTCGAGACGGTGATGGCCGACCTTCGCTCCAAGACCAAGGTCGACGTGGTCGGCGCACCTGCGGGCGCGGGCGCTCCGGCCGACGATGCGGCGACGCCGAGCGATTCGGATCAGGAGCCGGCCGGCACGGATGCGCCGGCTGCACCCGGTGGCACGAGCGGCTCCGGCCAGGACTGATCCTCGCGATGGCAGGCAAGGTTTCACCGCTGGCGCCGACCTCCTATCCGGAGATGCCTGAGATCGAGGGCGTTCGCATCGCGACGGCCGAGGCCGGGATCCGGTACAAGGGGCGCACGGATCTGCTCTTCGTCGGTTTCGACGAGGGCACAACGGTTGCGGGTGTCTTCACCCGCTCCCGCTGCGCTTCGGCGCCGGTCGAGTGGAATCGCGCTCGCCTCGGCAAGGGGCAGGCGAGGGCGCTGGTGGTGAATTCCGGCAATGCCAACGCCTTCACCGGCATGAAGGGCCGCAGCTCCACGACCGCGACCGCACGCGCCGCCGCCGACGCGGCGCGCTGCACGCCCGATGAGGTTTTCCTCGCCTCCACCGGCGTCATTGGCGAGCCGTTGGACCCCGCGCCGTTCGAGCGGCACCTGACGCAGCTTTCCGGCTCTGCCGGGCCCGGCCGCTTCATGGATGCCGCCCGTGCGATCATGACGACGGACACCTATCCCAAGGTGGCGACGCGCACGATCGAAGTGGAAGGCGGTTCCGTCACCCTGAACGGCATCGCCAAGGGCGCGGGCATGATCGCCCCGGATATGGCGACCATGCTTTCCTTCGTCTTCACCGACGCATCGGTCCCGCAGGAGACGCTGCAGGCCTGCCTCGTGGAAGCGGTGCGGGGCAGCTTCAATTCGATCACGATCGACAGCGATACCTCGACCTCGGATACCCTGATGGCCTTTGCCACGGGCACTTCAGAGCGGCGCGGCGTTGCGGCGATCCCCGCCAGCGGGCCGGTCTTCAACGCCTTCCAGGAAGCTCTGGCCGACATCTGCCTCGAACTCGCGCATCAGGTCGTGCGCGATGGCGAAGGCGCGACGAAATTCGTCGAGGTGAAGGTCACCGGCGCGGTTTCCGACGAGTCGGCGAGGCGGATCGCCCGGTCGATTGCCGATTCGCCGCTGGTGAAGACCGCGGTCGCCGGCCAGGACGCCAACTGGGGCCGCGTGGTCATGGCCGTCGGCAAGGCCGGAGAGCCGGCAGAGCGCGACCAGCTGGCTATCTTCTTCGGCGAGCATCGCGTGGCGGTCGATGGCGAGCGCGATCCCGCTTATTCCGAGGAGGCGGTGTCGGCTTACATGAAGAACAGCGACCTCCTGATCGCCGTGGATCTCGGCATGGGGTCCGGCGCCGCCGTGCTCTGGACCTGCGATCTCACCGACGAATACGTGGCGATCAACGCCGATTACCGCAGCTGACCGCATGAAACGGCTCGTTCTGGTGGCCGCCTGCGCGCTGATCGACGCGGACGGCCGGGTCCTGCTGGCGCAACGGCCGGAGGGCAAGAGCCTTGCCGGCCTCTGGGAGTTTCCGGGCGGCAAGGTGGAAGCCGGCGAGACTGCGGAAGCGGCTCTGATCCGCGAACTCGACGAGGAACTGGGCCTGACTGTGAAGGAGGCCTGCCTCGCGCCGCTGACCTTCGCAAGCCACGACTACGACGACTTCTACCTGCTGATGCCCCTCTTCGTCTGCCGGCGATGGGAGGGCGATGCCGTCGGCCGCGAAAATCAGGCCCTGAAATGGGTACGGCCGGCCAAGCTTCGCGATTATAAGATGCCCCCGGCGGACGAGCCGCTGATCAGCCATCTGACCGACCTGCTACTCTGAACGCCTTGGTTCCGTCCCGGAGGGTCGAATCGCTGGTCCACCTGCTGCCTGCTGAGGGGGGCTAGTTCTTTCCGGCAGGTCGTGGCGGCTGCCAGTGAAAGCCTGGCTCTTGCCCGGTCGGTCATGGCCCAGAACGTCGGCAAGGCTCACCTTGGCGCTGCCGGGGCGGAGCGGCTTCTGCTGGCTCTCATGAGGTGCCCAGCCGGAAAGCGACACGATCTCGAACGTGGCCCGGATACGACCGTCCGGATCGGAATAGCGCTCGGCGTAGATCTGCGCCGTTCGCAGGAAGAGGTCGCGCCCGACATAGCCCGTGTCGCGGTCGGTGAGGACGTTGGCGGCGCCCATGGCACGAAGATCGGCCATCAGCCCGAAAGCCGAATCATAGCGGACGGTCAGCGTGTCCCGGTCCGCCACCGGAAGCGCAAAGCCGGCGCGCTGCAACAATGCCCCGAGCTGGCGGACATCGGCGAAGGAAAGCACGCGCGGGCTCGCGCCGCCACGGAGCTCCGTCTCCGCCTGCATCAGCGAATCCCGGAGTTCCACCAGCGTCGATCCCCCGAAAAGACTGGCGAGGAACAGCCCGTCCGGGCGAAGGGCCTGCCGGATCTGCACCATCGCTCCCGGCAGGTCGTTGGTCCATTGCAGGGAAAGCGCGGTCGCGAAGAGGTCGATGCTGGCCGGCGCGAGCGGTAGCGCTTCCTCGTCCGCCACCGCTGCCGCGATATCCGGCGCGAGACCGACGGCGGCGGGCGCGAGCTGAAGGATCGATCCGGCCTTGCCGCTCGCCTGCACCATGCCCGCAAGATGGTGAGTGTCAGGCGCCAGGAGAACCGCCCGCTCGAACACCCGCTCCACCGTCGCGAGCCTGTCGCCCAGATCGTCCACGGCGGCGCGCAGCAGGAAGTCCACCCCGGGTGTGCGCTTTCGCAGAGCGCGGGCGACGTTGCGGCGCAACGCGCTCTTTTTCACGACTTCGATCACCGACATGTCATTCTCCGGCGGGCACTCAAGCAGGTCACCCGAATCGCGCCTGCCTTGCTTCCATATGGGCGTGCGGTAGCATGGATGCATGTTCAGCCCCGCGTTCCGCAAGGCCGGCACCGCCACGAAGGGGCTTTCCGCCGCCGTTCTGGATCTGCTGCTGCCGCCCGTATGTCCCGCCTGCCGGGCACCGGTCGGCGAGCCGCATGCGCTTTGCGCGCGTTGCTGGTCCGAAATCCGCTTCATCGAGAAGCCCTATTGCCCGGTCTACGGTACGCCGTTCGCCTACCGTCTCGGTTCGTCCGTGCTATCCGCCGAAGCGCTTGCCGACCCGCCGCCTTTCGACCGTTCGCGCGCCGCGACGGCCTTCGGCGACATCACGCAGGACCTCGTGCACCAGCTGAAGTATCACGACCGGCCCGAAGTCGCGTCCTTCATGGCACGCGCGATGGCACGCGCCGGGGCGGAGTTGCTGGAGGGGGAAACCTTGCTCATACCGATCCCGCTGCATCGCTGGCGCCTCTGGCGTCGGCGCTTCAACCAGGCGGCGGTGCTGGCGCGAAAGATCGCCGAAATGACTTCGACCGGCTTCGACGCCCGCACGCTGGTTCGCATCAGGGCGACGCGCCAGCAGGTGGGTCTCAGCGGCAGCCAGCGACGGCTGAACGTGCAGAGCGCATTCCTCGTGCCGGAAGCCATGAAGATCCGCGTGCAGGGGCGGCACGTGGTCCTGGTCGACGACGTCTATACCTCGGGCGCCACGGTGAAGGCTGCCACGAGAGCGCTGCTGCGGGCGGGAGCGGCGCGCGTGGACGTGCTCACCTTTGCCCGCGTGCTGCGATAACCGTTCACATCGGTCCCGCTGGAGGCATGCTGCCGTTTGGCAAGCCTTCGCACTTCACCTATATGACGCACGAAATCATCAAGGATGGGTCGGATGGCCGAAGTCATCATCTATACACGCCAGGGCTGCGGTTATTGCTCGGCCGCCAAGCGACTGCTCGGACAGAAGGGCGCGAAGTATCAGGAGTTCGACGCGACGGTGACGCCGGACAAGCGCGCGGAGATGATCCAGCGCAGCGGCCGATCCACGTTCCCGCAGATCTTCATCGACGGGAAGCATATCGGCGGCTGCGACGATCTCTACGCGCTAGACCAGCGTGGCGAACTCGACACCATGCTCGGCGCCTGAGGTGAGCCAACCCTTCGTCGCCGCATGCGTCCAGCTTCGGTCGGGCACCGACCCGATGGAGAATCTGCGCGTCACGAGCGATCTCGTGCGGCAGGCGGCGGCCGAGGGTGCGACTTACGTCCAGACGCCGGAAATGACGAACCTGCTCCAGCGCGACCGTGCGGCTCTCCGCGCCGTGCTTGCCGGGGAAGACGAGGACATCTCCGTCCGCGCCTTCTCGGCGCTGGCGGCGGAGCTCGGCATCGTGCTGCATGTCGGTTCGCTGGCGATCGCGCTGCCCGATGGAAAGATCGCCAACCGCGCCTTCGTCTTCGGCCGCTCCGGCGAGCTTCTTGCGCGTTACGACAAGATCCACCTCTTCGACGTGGATCTGCCGGGCGGGCAGAGCTGGCGCGAATCCGCCGTCTATAGCCCCGGCGGCGAGGCGCTGGTCGTCGATTTGCCGTGGTGCAGGGCGGGAATCTCGATCTGCTACGATCTGCGTTTTCCGCATCTCTTCCGCGCCCAGGCCCATGCGGGCGCAGCGGTGCTGACGGTGCCGTCCTCCTTCACCCGGCAGACGGGCGAGGCGCACTGGAGCGTGCTGCAGCGCGCCCGCGCCATCGAGAACGGCGCCTTCGTGATCTCCGCCGCGCAGGCCGGAAAGCATCAGGACGGACGCGAAACCTTTGGACATTCGCTCATCGTCTCGCCGTGGGGCGAGGTGCTGGCCGAAGCCGCGGGCGAAGGGCCGGAAGTGATCCTGGCCGAGATCGATCCCGCGCAATCCACGGACGCGCGCCAGCGCATTCCCTCTCTTCTCAACGAAAGGGCCTTCACGGCTCCCGAAGCGGCCCCTCCGGCCGTTCAGCTTGCATCATGATCAAGTTCACCCTCGTCTGCCCCGACCAGCACGAATTCGAAGGATGGTTCGCCTCATCCGCCTCCTTCGATGAGCAGCAGCGCGCCGGTCATGTCACTTGCGCGATCTGCGGCAGCCCGGACGTCGAAAAGGCGCTGATGGCGCCGGCTGTCTCCACCGCCCGCAAGAAGGAAACCGTGCGGATTGCGGCCCATGCCGCGCAGCAGGAGCAGATCGTCGCGACCCTGCGCAAGCTTCGCCAGCAGCTGACGGAAAACTCCGACTATGTGGGCGACCGCTTCGCCCAGGAGGCGCGCAAGATCCACTACGAGGAAGTCGAGCAGCGCGGCATCTATGGTGAGGCGACGCTGGACGAGGTGAAGGAACTCGCCGACGAAGGCATCGACTTCCACCCGCTGCCGATCCTGCCGGAAGAACAGAACTGACCCACGATCGCCGGAGACGATCCCGGCGATCATTCCGCCGGAACGGCCGCGCCTTCCGAAGCAACGCGCGGCTCTTTCTTCTCCTCTCGCTCCGGCCTCCAGCCATACACCTTGGCCAGCCAGGTGGAGAGGCCGTCGAGATAAAGGTACACCACCGGCGTGGTGAAGAGGGTCAGCGCCTGGCTGACGATGAGCCCGCCGACCATCGAATAGCCGAGAGGCTGGCGGATTTCCGAGCCCGTTCCGTGGCCCAGCATCAGCGGCACGCCGCCGAGGATCGCCGCCATCGTGGTCATCAGGATCGGCCGGAAGCGAAGCAGCGACGCCTGCTTGATCGCTTCTTCCGGCGAAAGGTCCTGCTCCTTTTCCGCGGTGATCGCGAAATCCACCAGCATGATGCCGTTCTTCTTCACGATGCCGATCAGCAGGATCACGCCGATCAGCGCGATGAGGCTGAATTCGAAGCCGAACAGCATCAGCGTCGCCAGCGCGCCGAGGCCGGCGGAGGGCAGGGTGGAGAGAATGGTGATGGGGTGGATGTAGCTCTCGTAGAGGATGCCGAGGATCAGGTAGACGACCACCAGCGCGCCCAGGATCAAGAGCGGGATCGTGCTCAGGGATTGCTGGAAGGCTTGCGCGTTGCCCTGGAACGAGGTGGTGAGGGACGGCGGGATCCGCAGATCGGCCTGCGCCTTGTCGATCGCCTTGGTGGCGTTGCCCAGCGAGACGTTCGGCGCGAGATTGAAGCTGATCGTGATCGCCGGGAACTGGCCCTGATGGCTGATGGAGAGCGGCTGGATGGGGTCCGTGGTCCACTGCGCGAAGGTGGAGAGCGGCACCTGCGATCCGGTGGTGGGCGAGGTCACGTAGATCTTGTCCAGCGTGCCGACCTCGCCCTGCAGCGCGGGCAGGATTTCAAGCACCACATGGTAGCTGTTGGTCTGCGTGAAATATTGGGCGACCTGCCGCTGGCCGAAGGCGTCGTAGAGCGTGTCGTCGATCAGTTGCGGCTTGATCCCGTAGCGTGACGCCTTCTCTCGGTTGATCGTCAGCGTCAGCGTCGTGCCTTCGGTCTGCTGGTCGGTCGCTACGTCGGTGAGCTCCGGCAACGACTTCAGCTTGTCCAGGATCTTCGGAGCCCACTGGTTGAGCTCGGCGAAATCGGGCCCTTGCAGCGTGTACTGGTACTGCGTGCGGGAGGAGCGGCTGCCAACCCGGACATCCTGCGCTGCCTGCAGGAAGAGCCGCGCGCCCTGCACCTTGTCGAGCTGCGGGCGAAGGCGGGCGATGACCTCCTCGGCCGTGGATTTGCGTTCGTCGCGCGGCTTCAGCGTGATGTAGACGCTGCCGCCGTTCAGCGCCGAGCCGCCGCCACCGCCCGAGCCGATGTTCATCGCGATGCTGGCGACGTCGGGGTCTTTCTGGACGATGGCGCCGAGTTCCTGCTGCTTCGCCATCATCGCGGCGAAGGAGATGTCCTGCGCCGCTTCGGACTTGCCGCTGATCAGCCCTGTATCCTGCTGCGGAAAGAAGCCCTTGGGGATCTTCACGTAGAGAAAGCCGGTCGCCACGATCGTCGCGAGGAACACGCAAAGCGTGATGAAACGGAAGCGCAGCACCACGTCGAGCGCGCGACCATAGGCCTTCACCAGCCGCTCGAAGAGGTTCTCGCTCCAGCGGTAGAGCCGGCCGTGCTTCGCCTCCTTCTCGCTCACAAGAAATTTCGAGGCCATCATCGGCGTGAGCGTCAGCGACACCACGCCAGAAACCAGGATCGTCATGGTGAGAACGACGGCGAATTCCCGGAAGAGGCGTCCGATGATGCCGCCCATCAGGAGGAACGGTATCAGCACGGCGACCAGCGAGATGCTGATCGCGAGGATGGTGAAGCCGATCTCGCCCGCGCCCTTGATCGCCGCGTCGAAGGGCTTCTCGCCTTGCTCCACATAGCGGGTGATGTTCTCCAGCATGACGATTGCGTCGTCCACGACGAAACCGACCGAGATCGTCAGCGCCATGAGCGAGAGATTGTCGAGCGTATAGCCGACCGGCCACATGAGCGCGCAGGCGCCCAGCAGCGCCAGCGGCACGGCGATACTCGGGATGATGGTCGCCCAGAGACTGCGCAGAAACAGGAAGATCACCATCACCACCAGCGCGATGGTGATCAGCAGCGTGAACTGCACGTCATGCAGGGACGCGCGGATCGTTTCCGTGCGATCGCTGAGGACGGAAATCTGGATAGCCGAAGGAATGCTCGCTTCCAGCTTCGGCAGCTCCGCCTTGATCTTGTCGACCGTGTCGATGACGTTGGCGCGCGGCTGCTTGAAGATCACCAGGAAAACGCCACGCTTGCCGTTGGCCCAGGCGGCCTTCTTCGCGTCCTCCGGCCCGCGCACGGCCTGACCGATATCGCGAACGCGGATCGGCCCGCCATTGCGATAGGCGATGACGACGTCATTCCAGTCCTGCGACTTCGTCAGCTGGTCGTTGGCGTAGATCGTGTAGCTGCGGGCGCTGCCGTCGATGCTGCCCTTGGCGCTGTTGACGGTCGCCATGGTGAGCTGGGTGCGCACGTCCTCCAGCGACAGACCCTTGCTCACCAGCTTGGCGGGATCGATCTGGATACGGGTCGCAGGCTTCTGCTCGCCACCGATGAACACCTGCGCCACGCCGGCGATCTGGCTGATCTGCTGCGCGAGCTTGGTGTCGACGTTGTCGTCCACCTCGGTGAGCGGCAGGGTATCGGAGGTCGCCGCCAGAAGGAGGATCGGCGAATCCGCCGGGTTCACCTTGCGATAGGTCGGCGGGCTCGGAAGGTCCTCCGGCAGCTGGCCACCGGCGGCGTTTATCGCCGCCTGGATGTCGTTGGCGGCGGAATCGATGTCGCGGTCGAGGTCGAACTGCACCGTGATCTGGGAGGAGCCTAGCGTGCTCGTGGAGGTGATCTGCGAGACGCCGGGGATCTGTGCGAACTGCCGCTCCAGCGGCTGCGCCACCGAGGAAGCCATGGTCTCGGGACTGGCGCCGGGAAGATTTCCGGAGACCTGGATGGTCGGGAAATCCACCTGCGGCAACGGGGCGACCGGAAGCTTGGGATAGGCGACCAGGCCGACAAAGAGGATGCCGATCATCAGCAACGATGTGGCGATCGGGTGCCGGATGAACGGACCGGAGATGCCGCCGCCCTTCATACTCACTCCGCCTTCGGGGCCGGGGCGGCCTGTTGCTTGTTGCCGGCGCCGCCGGGGCTGTCGTTTTCCGCCGTCTTCGTTTCCGCATCCTTGGGCTGCACCGGAGCGCCGTCCTTCACGCGGTACTGCCCGTCCGTGACGACGCGCTGGCCGGGTTTGAGGCCGCCGTCCAGAACGGCTTCGCCTTCGCCCTGCTGGCGGACCTTGATCGGCTGGCGCCTGGCCTTGTTGTCATCGCCCACGAGAAAGGCGAAGAGCCCGTCCGGCCCATGCTGCACGGCGCCCTCCGGTATGACGGCGACATTCCTGAGCGTCTGTACCAGCACGCGGACATTGACGGAGAGGCCGGGCCAGAGCGCCCGGTCCTTGTTCTCGAAGGTAGCCTTGATCTGGATCGTGCCGCTGGAGGTATCGACCTGGTTGTTGATCACCTCCAGCTTGCCCTGTCCAAGCGTCTCGCGTCCGTCGGAGCTGAGCGCGGTGACCGGCACGGCGCCCGCCGTCATGGCCTTGTCGATTGCCGGCAGCTGGTCCTCCGGCATCGTGAAAAGCACGGAGATCGGCTGGATCTGCGCAATGGTCAGGATGCCGTCCGTGTCCGTGGCGTGGACGATGTTGCCGCGATCGACGCCGCGGAAGCCGACCCGGCCGGTGATCGGCGCGCGGATCGTGGTGTAGCTCAGTTGGATCGCGGCGCTGTCGGCGGACGCCGTGTCGGCATCCACCTGTGCCTTGAGCTGGTTCACGGTGGCGAACTGCGTGTCGACCTGCTTGCGCGAGGCATCGTCGCTCTTGGCGAGTTCCTGATATCGGGAAAGATCGCGCTGGGCGTTGCCGAGGTTCGCCTGATCCTGCGCGAGCTTGGCCCTGGCCTGGTCCAGCGCCGCCTGGAACGTTCGCGCGTCGATCTGCACCAGCACGTCGTTCTGCTGGACGATCTGCCCTTCGCTGAAGGCGAGCTTTTCGATCTGTCCGTCCACTCGCGAGCGCACGGCCACGGAGTTGTAGGCCTGTACGGTGCCGATCCCGTCGAAATAGACCGGGAAGTCTTTGGTCGAGACCGCGCTCACGGTCACCGGCACGGACTGGGCGGAAGCATCGTCCTTGCCGCCGCCGCCCTTGCCGGCCTTCTTCCCGCCACCCGAGCCGCCGCCTTGTCCCGACTGCGCCTGCTGGTCGCCCTGACCGCTCTTTCCGTGAAAGTGCGACCAGCCGAAATAACCCCCGACGGCAAGCACGAGGACGCCAAGCGGAAGACCCCAGCGGACGATCTTGCGGGAACGGGGTTCGTCGGTCATGGAGCGCCTGAGACGGGGCTTGGAGGATCGAATCCGATCAACGCGAAGTTGAGGAAAACTTTCCATCACCAGTTCGTGTCGCCGAGGGAAGATCAGCCGCCCGCGATCGCCTTCATGGCGACGACCGCCGCGGACGCCCGGTTCTCGACGCCCAGCTTTTCGAAAATCTGCTCCAGATGCTTGTTCACCGTTCGCGGGCTGAGGCCGAGGATCTCCGCGATATCGCGGTTCGATTTGCCTCGCGCGATCCATAGCAGAACTTCCGCCTCGCGGGCGGTCACCGGCAGGCTCCTGCGGAGGCTCGCCTGCTCGTCCGCGCTATCGAGGCGGGTGAGGCGGATCAGCAGTTCGTCCGGCCCGACGCTGCCGATCAGCGAAAACTGCAGCTGTGGGCCGGATTCGGAGACGGTGAGATCGGCCGCCGACCCGGTCGCGGGCAATTGCCGGATCCAGTCTCCAGGCACGCCATCGAGCAGCATGTCGGCTCCGTCCGGCGGCAGGAAGGACGCAAGCAGCTTCAGTGCCTGCGGCGTCGACCATTGGATGCGACCGGCGCGATTGGCGGCGAAGAGAAAGCGGCCGGCGCTGTCCAGCGCCATGCGCGCGCTCTGCGCCGCCCGCGCATTCCCGAGGTGGACCCGGATGCGGGCGAAGAGCTCGTCGAGCACGATGGGCTTGGTGACGTAATCGACGCCGCCGGCTTCCAGCCCGCGCACGATGTGCTCCGTCTCGCTGAGGCCCGTCATGAAGATGACCGGCACATGGGCGAGGGCTCCCATCGATTTCAGCCGGCGGCACGTCTCGAAGCCGTCCAGCCCTGGCATCACGGCGTCCATCAGGATCACGTCGGGCGTGATTTCCTCCACCAGCGCCAGCGCCTGCTCGCCGCCGATCGAAACCAGCACGGTGCAGCCCGATTGCTCCAGCGCGTCGGTCAGGAAGCGGAGGGTGTCGGGCGAATCGTCCACGACCAGTACCATGTCGCGGGCGCTCCCGGGGTCACCGACCATGGCCGATTTCCTTCAGGATGGACGCATAACCGGCGAAGTCGAAGTTCCGCACGCGCGACCGCAGCGCGATGACCAGATCGTCATTGGCCGGCTCGGAGGCGATCTCGTCGAGCTTTGCCTCGATGCCCCTGACATAGCCGATGCGGCCGAGATGCAGCAGCTCTTCCACCTGTTCCGGGGCGACGAGCGAGGGGCCCGGTTCTGGGCGCGGGGCCGCTGAAATCGGCGGCGGCGCCGGGAGCGCATCGTTTTCCTCGATCCATTCGAGATCGAGCAGCCGCTGCAGGCTGTCCAGCAGGCGGCGGATTTGCAGCGGCTTGGGCAAGGCGTCGTCATGGGCATCGCCACCTGCGTCATCGCCGGCCCCTTCCGGCAGGCTTTCCCCGATATTGGCGGACAGCATGACGATCGCCGCGTCTTCATGCCCGCTGGCGCGCAGCCGTCTGGCGAGGTGCCAGCCGCTCATGCCGGGCATCGAGATATCCAGCAGGAAGACGTCCGGCCGAAGCTCGGCGACGAGATCCAGCGCGGCGGCGGCATCGGGCGCGGCAAGCACCACGAAGCCCAGCGGTATCAGGATTTCGCGCACGAGCTCGCGGTGGTCCGGGTCGTCGTCGACGACCAGCACCGTCCGCCGCGCGCCGCGATAGTTCTTGATCCTTTGCGTCGAGGCTGGCGCGGCGGAGGGATTGTTCACGGCGGAAAGCATCAAACGGACTTGAAAGGTGCTGCCCTTGCCGATCTCGCTCGTCACGTTGATGTCGCCGCCCATCAGCTCTGAAAGCAGCTTGGTAATGGTCAGTCCGAGCCCCAGACCCGGCGCGGAATGGGCGCCGGGCAGGGTGCCGCGGTCGAAAGGCTCGAAGATCCGCTGCCGGTCCTCCGGCCGGATGCCGCGCCCCGTATCCTCCACGACGATACCGGCGACCTGATTGCGGTAGCTTACGCGGAGGGCGACCTCTCCCCGCTCGGTGAACTTGATCGCGTTGGACAGGAGATTGATCAGGATCTGCCGCAGTCGTTTCTCGTCGGAGCGGATGACCGGCGGCAGGTTTTCCGGCAGCGAGACCTCGAAAGCGAGACCCTTCGCCTGTGCCTGCGGGCGGAACATGTCGGCAAGTTGCTCCAGGAACTCGCGGATGCGGATTTCATCCTGATGCAGTTGCAGCCGCCCCGCCTCGATGCGGGAGACGTCGAGCAGGCCGTCGATCAGGCCGGAGAGATGCTCGGCGTTGCGGCGGATGGATTGCACGCCGTTCTGCCGTGCCGACGGGATCGCCGGGTCGCGTTCCAGCACCTGCGCATAGCCGAGAACCGCGTTCAGCGGTGTGCGGAGTTCATGGCTGAGGCCGATGACGTAGCGGCTCTTGGCGCGGTTCGCGGCTTCCGCCACCTCCTTGGCGCGCTGTAATTCAGCGTCGGTGCGCCGGTGCGCCTCGATTTCCCGCAGCAGCAGCGTCGTCTGCCGCGCCGATTCCTCCTGCGCCACGCGGCGGCTTTCCTGCGCCAGCACGAAGAACCACGCGGCGATGCCCGCGACGATCAGCAGGAAGAAGAACGCGGCCCAGAGCGTCCGCCCGATGATCTCGGCGAATTCAGAACCGCCGACCGTCGCCTGCCAGTAGATCAGCGACAGGATCGTGCTGATCACCGCGACCGAAAGCGTCAGGATGCCGAGATACTGGCCGACGCCCGAGTTCAGCCGCGCCACGGCCGGTGCCGGAAGCACGGAGCCGAGTGCGCCGATAAGTTGTGCCTGCATCCGCGCCTGCGGTTTGCAGAGATCGTGGCAGCGCGCATCCAGCGAGCAGCAGAGCGAGCAGATCGGCCCGGAATACGCGGGGCAGAACGCCATGTCCTCCGGCTCGAAATGATGCTCGCAAATGCTGCACTGGATCTCCGTCAGCGTCGCCCATTGCGCCCTCGGCTTGCGTGCCAGATAGAAGCGGCCGCCGGTCGCCCACGCGATCACCGGCGCCAGGATAAGGGCGACGACGAGCGCCACGAAGGGCGAGAGCGCCTGCGGCAAGGGGCCGAGCCAGCCGGAGAAGGTAACCAGTGCCGCCGCCGTCGCCGCCAGCATGGAGCCGACGCCGACCGGGTTGATGTCGTAGAGATGCGCCCGCTTGAACTCGATGCCGGGCGGGCTGAGCCCGAGCCGCTTGTTGATCGCCAGATCGGATGACACGGCGGCGAGCCACGCGACCGCCACGATGGCGAAGAGGCTGAGCGTCCGCTCCAGCGCGCCATAGATGCCGAGCTCCATCAGCAGCAAGGCGATGGTGACGTTGAAGACCAGCCAGACGACGCGGCCGGGATGGCTGTGCGTCAGCCGGGAGAAGAAGTTCGACCAGGCGAGCGAACCGGCATAGGCGTTCATCACGTTGATCTTGAGCTGCGAGATCACGACGAAGCCGACGGTCAGGATCGTCGCCGCGCGGGCGGACGGGATGACGTATTCGAAGGCCACCCGATACATCTCTGCGGGTTCGCCCGCATGCATGGGCGGCACGCCGGCCCGGAGCGCCAGCACCGCGAGGAACGATCCGGCCAGGAGCTTCGGCGCACCCAGCACGATCCAGCCGGGGCCGCCGATCATCAGCGCCGCCGTCCAGCGCGGGTCCCGCTTCTTCTTTCGCGCGGGGAGGAAGCGGAGAAAATCGGCCTGTTCGCCGATCTGCGGAAAAAGCGCGAAGATGACCGACGCGGCCGCTCCGAAACGCAGGAGGTCAAAGCCGCCAGCCGAAAACCCTTCCGTCCCGCCGAACCGCGTCCACGCCACCACCGCCGGCCAGTCGTGAAGCGCGATGAAGGCGAAGGGCAGGACGTTCAGCACGATCCAGAAGGGCTGCGTCCAGAGCTGGAAGCGGCTGATTACGGTGATGCCGTAGATCACGAGCGGGATCACCGCCAGCGAGCTCACGATATAGCCGAGCGCCAGCGGTACGCCGAAGCAGAGCTGCAGTGCCGAGGCCATGATGGAGGCCTCGATGGCGAAGAGGATGAAGGTGAAGCTCGCATAGATCAGCGAGGTGACCGTGGAGCCGATGTAGCCGAAGCCCGCGCCGCGCGTCAGCAGGTCTATATCGACGCCGTAGCGCGCGGCATAACGGCTGATCGGCAGGCCGGTGACGAACAGGATCACGCTGACGACGAGGATCGCCGCGATGGTGTTGGTCGACCCGCAGGTCAACGTGACGGTGCCGCCGATCGCTTCCAGCGCCAGAAACGAGATGGCGCCCATGGCAGTCTGCCCGACGCGGAAAGGCGACCAGCGACGCGCGCTCTTGGCGGTGAAGCGAAGCGCGTAATCCTCCAGCGTCTGGTTGGCGACCCAGCGATTATAGTCCCGCCGGACCGGAAGAATGCGCTGGCGTCCTGCCATGACGTTCCGTGTGATTTCGTGCGGAGGCGAGCCCGTGCCGCTCGCGCACTCTATCGCGCGGTCCTTGCGGCGCAAACGCCTAAGCGCCCGTCCGGCGCGTCCGGGCCTACGTTAATCGACGTATATGCTGCACCGCAGGATCCGCTCCACACTGATCCCCAAGCGGCGCCCCGAGAGGCTGCCGCTCGCTGGATTTCGAGGAGGGGCATCATGTTTTCCGGGGGATTGAACAACTTCAGGCGCGGGATCGGCGCAGGCCGCATTCTGGGCGCCCTTGCCATTGCCGGCCTGATGGCGGGCACGGCCACGCGCGCCTTGGCCGCCGACGACACGATCAAGGTCGGCGTGCTGCATTCGCTCTCGGGCACGATGGCGATTTCGGAGACGACGCTGAAAGACGTCATGCTCATGCTCATCGACGAGCAGAACAAGAAGGGCGGTCTCCTCGGCAAGAAACTGGAGCCGGTCGTCGTCGATCCGGCTTCCGACTGGCCGCTTTTCGCGGAGAAGGCCCGTCAGCTGATCAGCCAGGACAAGGTCGCCGCCGTGTTCGGCTGCTGGACCTCCTCGTCGCGCAAGTCCGTGCTGCCGGTCTTCGAGGAACTGGACAGCATCCTGTTCTATCCCGTGCAGTACGAAGGCGAGGAGAGCTCGCGCAACGTCTTCTATACCGGCGCCGCGCCGAACCAGCAGGCGATCCCGGCCGTCGACTACCTCATGAACGAGGAAGGCGTGAAGCGCTGGGTGCTGGAAGGCACCGACTACGTCTATCCCCGCACGACCAACAAGATCCTGCAGGCGTACCTGCAATCCAAGGGCGTTAAGCCGGAAGACATCATCGTCAACTACACGCCCTTTGGCTTCTCCGACTGGCAGACGGAAGTCTCCAAGATCAAGAGCTTCGGCGCATCGGGCGCCAAGACCGCCGTCGTCTCCACCATCAACGGCGATGCCAACGTTCCCTTCTACAAGGAACTGGCGAACCAGGGCGTGAAGGCGGAAGACACGCCGGTCGTGGCCTTCTCCGTCGGCGAGGAAGAGCTTGCCGGTCTCGACACCGGTCCCCTGGTCGGCCATCTCGCCGCCTGGAACTACTTCGAGAGCGTCGACACGCCGGAGAACAAGGCGTTCATCGACGAGTGGCACAAGTTCATCAAGAACGACAAGCGCACCACCAACGATCCGATGGAAGCCGCCTATATCGGCTTCAACATGTGGGTCAAGGCGGTCGAGAAGGCCGGCACCACCAACCAGGACGCGGTGATCGATGCCATGGTCGGCGTGACCGTGCCGAACCTGACCGGCGGCTACGCCACCATGATGCCGAACCATCACCTGACCAAGCCGGTTCTCATCGGCGAAATCCAGGACAACGGACAGTTCGATGTCGTCTGGCAGACCAAGGGTGAAGTCGTGGGCGACGCCTGGTCCGATTACCTGCCGGACTCCAAGAACCTGATCTCCGATTGGCGCAAGCCGATGTCGTGCGGCAACTTCAACGTCGCGACCGGCAAATGCGGCGGCAAGGGCTCCTGACCTCGCGCAAACCCGGCTGCGGGCACCCGCCCGCAGCCTCTTTCCTGAGCCAGCGGAACGCGTCATGACCCCGATCACCCGCATCGTCCTGCTTCTCGGTCTCGTCCTCGTTCTCGGGGGGAGGCTGTTCTCGCCGGCCCAGGCCGCGACGGACCTCGCGCCGCTGGTGGCCGCGCTGGGGCAGGGCGGCTACGACCAGACGGAGCAGGCGGTGAACGCGATCACCGCGACCGGAGACAGCCGCGCCGCGCCGGTCATCCAGGCGCTCGGCGACGGCGATCTCTACGCGCGCAAGTCCGACAAGTCCGTGGTGATCGCCAGGCGCAAGGGCAGCGATCTCGCGCTGACCGATCCGATCACGGGCGCCGACCTCGGCACCGCCAAGAGCTCCGAACTGGAGAAGGTGCGCGTCAACAACAAGCTTCGCCGGGTGGTCCGGTCCGCCATCGGCACGCTGACGCTGATGAGCCCCGACCGGAACACGCGGCTGTCGGCCGCAAACGCCGTGTTCCAGGCCCGCGACGCGGATGCGCTGGAGATCCTCGACACCGCCATCGCCAAGGAAACCGACGCGCAGGTGCGCGACGCCATGGAGAACGCGCGGGCAGCGGCGATCCTCAATTCACAGCATCCGGAAGCGGAAAAGATCGAGGCCGTCCAGCGCATCGCGGCTCTCGGCAACGACGACGCGCTGAAGGTGCTGAACGCCGTCCAATCCTCCGCGCAGGGCGATCTCCGGACGGCCGCCGCAAAGGCCATCGCCGGCATCCAGCGCGATCTTGCCTTCTGGAACGCCGGGCAGAACGTGCTCTACGGCCTGTCGCTCGGCTCCGTGCTGCTGCTCGCGGCCATCGGTCTCGCCATCACCTTCGGCGTCATGGGCGTCATCAACATGGCGCATGGCGAGATGGTGATGCTCGGCGCCTACACGACCTATGTGGTGCAGGAAGCGATACGCACCTCCGCGCCCGGGCTTTTCGACTATTCGCTCGCCATCGCGCTGCCACTGGCCTTCATCGTCGCCGGCGCGATCGGCCTCGTCATCGAGCGCACCATCATCCGCTGGCTCTATGGCCGGCCGCTGGAAACCCTGCTCGCGACCTGGGGCCTGTCCCTCATCCTGCAACAGGCGGTCCGCTCGATCTTCGGCCCGAACAACCGGCAGGTCGGCGCGCCCGCCTGGATGTCGGGCGCGTTCGATGTCGACCATCTCACGATCACCTACAGCCGCCTCTGGATCCTCGTCTTCGCGCTGGCCGTGTTCGTCCTGCTGAACGTTCTCCTGCGCGCCACGTCCTTCGGCTTGCAGATGCGGGCGGTGACGCAGAACCGGCGCATGGCCGCCTCGATGGGCATCCGCACTCCGTGGGTCGATGCCTTCACCTTCGCGCTCGGCTCCGGCGTTGCCGGTATCGCCGGCGTGGCGCTGTCGCAGATCGACAACGTGTCGCCCAATCTCGGACAAAGCTACATCATCGACAGCTTCATGGTCGTGGTCTTCGGCGGGGTCGGCAATCTCTGGGGTACGTTGGTCGGCGCGTTGTCGCTCGGCGTTCTCAACAAGTTCCTCGAACCCTATGCCGGCGCGGTGCTTGCCAAGATCCTGGTGCTCGTCCTGATCATCCTCTTCATCCAGAAGCGCCCGCGCGGCCTGTTCGCGCTGAAGGGCCGGGCGGTGGAACAATGAGCCACTTCTTCCTCCGCGCCCTCGACCGTCAGGCCTCGCTGGCGATCCTCGCGCTGCTGGTCCTGGCCGCCGTCGTTCCCGCGCTGAACCTCCTGACGCCGCCAGGCAGCGCGCTGCACCTTTCCACGTTCACCGTGTCGCTCTTCGGCAAATACCTGACCTATGCGCTCCTCGCGGTCGCGCTGAACCTCGTCTGGGGTTATTGCGGCATTCTCTCGCTCGGTCATGGCGCGTTCTTCGCGCTCGGCGGCTACGCGATGGGCATGTACCTGATGCGCCAGATCGGCTCGCGCGGCGTCTACGGCAATCCGCTGCTGCCGGACTTCATGGTGTTTCTGAACTGGAAGACGTTGCCCTGGTTCTGGCACGGCTTCGACCATTTCTGGTTCGCAGCAATCATGGTGCTGCTGGTTCCGGGCCTGCTCGCCTTCGTCTTCGGCTGGTTCGCCTTCCGGTCCCGCGTCACCGGCGTCTACCTCTCCATCATCACGCAGGCGCTGACCTACGCGCTGCTGCTCTCCTTCTTCCGCAACGACATGGGCTTCGGCGGCAATAACGGCCTGACCGACTTCAAGGACATCCTGGGCTTCGACATCCAGTCCGACGCGACCCGCTCGGTCCTCTTCGCCGCTTCCGCCGTGGCGCTCGCCCTTGGCGTGCTCGTCACGTCGGCGATCATCCGCTCGAAATACGGGAAGATCCTGATCGCGGTGCGGGACGCGGAAAGCCGGACGCGTTTCCTCGGCTACCGGCCGGAGCGGGTGAAGCTCTTCGCCTTCGTGGTTTCCGCCTGCATGGCGGGGGTGGCGGGCGCGCTCTACGTGCCGCAGGTCGGCATCATCAATCCCGGCGAATTCGCCCCGGCCAACTCCATCGAGATCGTGATTTGGACCGCAGTCGGCGGCCGCGCCACGCTGATCGGACCCATCGTCGGCGCGCTGCTGGTGAATGCCGGCAAGAGCTTCTTCACCGGCTGGCTGCCCGAGCTCTGGCTCTTCGTGCTCGGCGGACTTTTCGTCGCCGTCACGCTGTTCCTGCCCCGCGGCATCATCGGCACGCTCGCCCACGGCTGGTCGGGCCTGCGGCAGCGCCGGGCCTCGTCGTCTGCCGAGACGGGCACGGATGCCGAACCTCGCCTGCCGCCGGATATGCCCGCCGGCAGCAAATACGAACCGGCCGCAGCGGAGTAGGGCAATGAGCGAACGCGCTAACAACAACCTGCTCTATCTCAATGACGTCAACGTCTCCTTCGACGGCTTCAAGGCCCTGCGCGGCCTCTCGCTGGTGATCGCGGAAGGCGAGATGCGGGCGATCATCGGGCCAAACGGCGCCGGCAAGACGACGATGATGGACGTCATAACCGGCAAGACGAAGCCGGATACCGGCGATGTCTATTTCGGCGGCGATATCGACCTGACGCGTCGCGACGAGGCCGACATCGCCTCGCTCGGCATCGGCCGCAAGTTCCAGAAGCCGACCGTCTTCGAGAGCCACACAGTCTGGGACAATCTCCAGCTCGCGCTTTCCGGCAAGCGCTCGGTCTTTGCCGCCCTGTTCCACAACACAGACGCGCGCGAGCAGGCGCGGATCGACGAGATCCTGGAGACGACCCGACTCGGTCATCTCCGCAACCGCCTCGCCGGCGGCCTCAGCCACGGCCAGAAGCAATGGCTGGAGATCGGCATGCTTCTGGCGCAGGACCCGAAGCTGCTGCTGGTCGACGAACCCGTCGCCGGCATGACCGACGAGGAAACGGTTCAGACGGCGACGCTGCTTCGCCGCATCGCCGAAACGCGGTCGGTGGTCGTCGTGGAGCACGACATGACGTTCGTGCGCGATCTCGGCGTCAAGGTAACCGTGCTGCATGAGGGATCGGTGCTGGCCGAGGGATCGCTCGACCATGTCAGCGCCGACCAGAAGGTGATCGATGTCTATCTCGGGCGGTAAAGCCATGCTGAATGTGGAAGCCATCGACCTGTATTACGGGGCCGCGCAGGCGCTGAGACACGTCAGCGTCGCCGCCGTGCCGGGCAAGGTCACCTGCGTCCTCGGTCGCAACGGGGTCGGCAAGACGAGCCTGCTCCGGGCGATCGCCGGCCAGCATCCGATTTCCGGCGGTCAGATCGTTCTCAACGGCGAGAGGCTCGGTCGCTCCGCGCCCTATTCACGCGCTCGCGCCGGCATCGGCTATGTGCCGCAGGGTCGCGAGATTTTCCCGCTTTTGAGCGTGCGCGAGAATCTCGAAACAGGCTTCGCACCTCTCAAGCGGCGCGACCGGACAATCCCGGATGACGTGTTCACGCTGTTCCCGGTGCTGAAGGATATGCTCGGCCGGCGCGGCGGCGATCTCTCCGGCGGCCAGCAGCAGCAGCTTGCCATCGGCCGGGCGCTGGTGACGCGGCCGAAGCTCTTGATCCTGGACGAACCGACGGAGGGAATCCAGCCTTCCATCATCAAGGATATCGGCCGCGCGATCGTCTACCTGAAGGAGCAGGCCGGGCTCGCGATCGTGCTGGTGGAGCAGTATCTCGATTTCGCCCGCGAACTGGCCGACAGCGTCGTGATCCTGGATCGCGGCGAGGTGGCTTTCTCCGGCGCGGCGGACGATCTCGACCGGCCGGAGGTGCGCCGTCACCTGATGGTCTGAGCGGCCGCCGAAAGCCGCCGCTCAGGTTGTCGATTAGCTCCGCTGGTAGTTCGGAGCTTCCGTCGTGATGGCGATATCGTGCGGATGCGACTCCGCCAGGCCCGCATTGGTGATGCGGAAGATCTCCGCCCGGTCGCTGAGCTCGGAAACGGTGCGCGCGCCGATATAGCCCATGCCGGAGCGGATGCCGCCGAGATACTGGTCCAGCACGGAGCGAACCGGCCCGCGATAAGGCACGATGCCTTCCACGCCTTCCGGCACAAGCTTCTGCGGCAACACGCTTGCCTGGCCGTAACGCTCGCGCGAGGCCGAGCTTTCCCGCATCGCGCCGAGCGAGCCCATGCCGCGATAGTCCTTCACCTGCATGCCGTTGAGGAACCGGGTCTCGCCCGGCGCTTCCTCGGTGCCGGCGAGAAGACGGCCCAGCATGACGGTGGAGGCGCCGACCGCCAGCGCGATGACCATGTCGCCGGAATTGCCGATGCCGCCGTCGGCGACGATCGGCACGCCCGAGCCTTCGATAGCCCGCACGCAATCGTAGATCGCGGAGACCTGCGGCACGCCGATGCCGGCGATCACGCGCGTGGTGCAGATGGACCCGGGACCCTGGCCGACGAGAATGCCGTCGGCCCCGGCATCCGCGAGACGCTTGGCGGAGTCGCCGCTGGAAACGTTGCCGGCGATGATGTCGACGTCGGGATACTGCGCCTTCAGCGTCTTCAGCGTCTCGATGACGCCGCGGCTGTCGCCATGCGCCGTATCGATGTGGAAGACGTCGCAGTGCTTCCGCGAAAGCAGTGCCGCGCGCTCCAGCGCCTTTTCGCCGACGCCCACGGCTGCCGCCACGCGGAGCTGGCCCTTGGCATCGACGTTGAACTCCGACTGCTGGCCCTCGGCCCGCGCGAAGATTCGCTTCATGTCGGAGAAGGCATAGAGGCCGGCGAGCCGAGCGTTCTCGCCGATCAGCAGCAGCACCTTCTTCTTCTGCCTGTTCATCAGGTCGAACGCCTCGCGCGGGCCCATGCCGGGCTGGCCGACGGTGAGGTCCGCCAGCGGCGTCATGATGGAGCGCACGGGGGCGTTGAGGTTCTGGCAGAAATCGAAATCGCTGCCGGTCACGAGGCCGACGACCTTGCCGTCGCCGTCCAGCACGGGGAAGGAGTGGAAGCGGTAGCGCTTGCGCTCGCGCATGGTGAGCACGTCCGACACCGTCTCGTCCTGCTGCACGGTGATCGGCGCTTCGATCCGCGCGTTCAGGTGGTTCTTGACGCGGGCGATCTCCTTGGCCTGCGCCTCGGGGCTCAGCCCGCGATGCACGACGCCGATGCCGCCGGCTTCTGCCATGGCGATCGCCATGGATGCCGTGGTCACCGTGTCCATGGGAGAACTGATCAGCGGCACCCGGAGCTCGACATTGCGTGAAATACGGCTGGCGAGGTTGGCGTCGGGGGGAAGAACCTCGGAATAGGTTGTCCGCAGCCGCACGTCGCTATAGGTCAGCATGAGACCCTGGTCGCTCAGGCTGGCGAAGAATTTGTGCATCCGCTCATTTGGCATATATTCTGCTTCCGGCTATGAGTTTGCTCGGGCCCGGCCCGGAATCGGGCGCACCTTATCGGACGAACGCGGTGAGCGATATCGGTTACGCGAAGAGCGTGACTGCGAGGACCATTATCAATGAGAAGCATCGGTGAGAAGTGCGCGGTTTTCGGCGTGTACGGAAACGGGCTCGATGCCGCCCGCATCACCTTCTTCGGCCTTTATGCACTGCAACATCGCGGGCAGGAGAGTTCGGGGATCGCGGCCAGCGACGGATCTGTCCTGCATTCGCATCGTGAGATGGGCCTGGTTTCCCACGCCTATTCCGAGGAGAATATCCGCAGCCTGCACGGCACCGCGGCGATAGGCCACAACCGCTATTCCACGGCGGGCGGCTCCAAGCTGGAGCACGCCCAGCCGCTGATGGTGAACGAAGAGACCATCGCGCTTGCCCATAACGGCAACATTCCCGGCACGCGCCGCCTTGAGGAATTGCTGACCAGCAATGGAGTCGAGATCGACGGCCTGTCCGACTCGGCGCTGATGGCGGAGGCCATCGGCTATCTCTCGCGCAACGGCCGGCCTGTCGAAGCGGCGATCGAGGAGGTCTACCATCTGATGGATGGCGCCTTCTCGGTGCTGGTCCTGACCAAGGACAAGCTGATCGCCTTCCGCGATCGTTTCGGCATTCGGCCGCTGGCGATCGGCAAGCTGAACGGCGGCTACGTCTTCTCGTCGGAAACCTGCGCCTTCCATCCCGTCGGAGCGACCTTCCTGCGCGATGTGCGGCCGGGCGAGATGGTGGTGGCGAGCAAGTCCGGCCTGAAATCCACGCAGGTGGCCGAAGGCGACCAGAAGCTCGACGTCTTCGAGTACGTCTATTTCTCCCGCCCCGACAGCGTGCTCCTCGGCCAGTCCGTCTACGACGTGCGCCGCAAATGCGGCATCGAACTCGCCAAGGAATTCCCGGTCGAGGCGGACGTCGTTATTCCGGTGCCGGAAACGGCGATCCCGGCTGCCATCGGCTATGCCGCGCAGTCCGGCATTCCCTTCGAGATGGGTCTCGTCAAGAACCGCTACATCCACCGGACCTTCATCGAGCCCGAGCCCCATATGCGCAAGCAGGGCGTGAAGTCGAAGCTGACGCCGTTGCGTGAGGTGATCGAAGGCAAGCGCGTGGTCGTGATCGACGATTCCATCGTGCGCGGGACGACCTCGCAGCAGATCGTCAGCATGCTTTTCGACACCGGCGCCAAGGCCGTGCATTTCATGGTGAGCTCGCCGCCGGTGAAGTATCCCGATTTCTACGGCATCGACCTGCCCAACCAGAAGACGCTGCTCGCCGCCGAGATGAACCATCAGGAAATGCTGGAATATCTCAACGCCTCGTCGCTGAGCTTCCTCTCCTATGACGGCATGATCCGCGCGATCGGTATCCCGGAGGCGGATCTTTGCACCTCCTGCTTCAATGGCGAGTACCCGATCGACATCGGCGACAAGCGAAAAGATATTCGTTTCGGCATTTAGGCCCTTGCCCCCAAGCGCACATGCGGTAAGGGGCAGGCTCCGCTTCAAGACAGGAAAAGGGGAGCCGCGTTGCAGAGCGAGGGGCTGACCGTATTGATCATCGGTGGCGGAGCGCGTGAACATGCGCTCTACCGCGCCTTCGGCTCCAGCTCGCGTGTCGCCCGTGTCCTCTGCGCCCCCGGCAATGGCGGCATTCCCGCAGCCGACCGGCGCGCCGTGGGCGACAGCGACGGTCCGGCGCTCCTGAACCTCGCCCAGCGCGAGGGTGTCGATCTCGTCGTGGTCGGTCCCGAGGCGCCATTGGTTGCCGGCGTGTCCGACGTTTTCACCGGGGCCGGGATCCGCGTGTTCGGTCCGTCCGCCGCAGCCGCGCAGCTTGAAGGATCCAAGGCCTTCGCCAAGGAGATCTGCGTCAGCCTCGGCGTACCCACGGCAGACCACGTCGTGGCTTCCAGCTATGACGAGGCCGAGGCGGCGATCCGCGCCTTCGGCTCACCGGTCGTGGTCAAGGCCGACGGTCTCTGCGCCGGCAAGGGCGTGACGGTCGCATCCAGCGAGCAGGAGGCGCTTGAAGCCGCCGGCTCGATGCTGTCCGACAAGATTTTCGGTGAGGCCGGCGATACGGTGGTCATCGAGCGCTGCCTGTCCGGGCGCGAATGCTCGGTGATGGCGATCTGCGACGGCGAGAACGCCATCCTGCTGCCCGCCGTTCGCGACCACAAACGCGCGCTGGACGGCGATCGCGGCCCGAACACCGGCGGCATGGGCGCCTACTCGCCGCTGCCCGACGTGGATCAGGCGCTGCTTGAGAAGGTGAAGGCCGAGATCATCCTGCCGGTCATTCACGAGATGGCCCGGCGCGGCATGCCTTATCACGGCGTTCTCTATGCCGGGCTGATGCTGACGGAGAGCGGACCGCAGGTGATCGAATTCAACTGCCGCTTCGGCGATCCGGAGACGCAGATCGCGCTGGCACTGCTCCGCACCGACATCGTGGACCTGACGCTGGCCGCCATCGTTCCCGGCGGCCTTGCGAACTTGCCGGCGACGGAGATCAGCGACGAAGCCGCGGTCTGCGTGGTGCTGGCGTCGGGTGGGTATCCCGGCAAATACGCGACCGGCATACCGATCAGCGGTGTCGATGCGGCGGACGAGGGCGCGTTCGTCTTCCATGCCGGGACGCGTGACGAGGGCGAACTGGTGACATCGGGCGGCCGTGTCCTCAACGTCGTCGGCGTTGGCGCGACGCATGAAGATGCTCGGGCAAAGGCCTATACCGCATGCGAAAAGATCTATTTCGAAGGTATGCAGTTCCGGCGCGATATCGCGGCGAAGCTCGCCTGACGGGATGACCCAGCCGAAACTCCTCATCTTCGCCTCGGGCTCCAGGAGCGGCGGCGGCTCGGGGTTCGAGAACCTCGTGCTTCGCGCTCGCGAGGGCGTGCTCGATGCCGACATCGTCGGCGTCGTGTCCAATCATGCCGACGGGGGCGTTCGCGAGCGCGCCGACCGGCTGGGCATCCGCTTCATGCACTTCGCATCGCCCTGGGTGCACGAGCGCTACCATGAAATCTCGGACGAAACCGGCGCGGAGTTCTTCGCGCTGTCCGGCTGGCTGAAGCATGTGAGCGGCCTCGATCCGCGTCGCACCTTCAACATCCACCCCGGTCCACTGCCGGAATTCGGCGGCGCCGGGCTTTATGGCCACCATGTCCACCATGCGGTGATGGAAGCCCATGGTCGTGGCGCGGCGGAAGCGTCAGCCGTGACCATGCATTTCGTCTCCGACGAATACGATCGCGGCCCCGTGTTCTTCCGCTTCCACGTCCCCATTGAACCGGGTGACACGGTGGAAACGTTGGGCGCGCGCGTGCTCCGGTTCGAGCATCTCTGGCAGCCCGAGATCACCAATCTTGTCCTGTCCGGCGCGATCTCGTGGGACGGCAGCGACCCGGAATCGCTTCGCGTGCCGTCCGGCTACGAGATCGACCGATACGACCATCCGGCATCGCCGGCCCGCAGCAACACGGCCTGAGGCAGACTGAATCCATGGCGCTTTATCGCTTCTATCGCCAAACCAGCCCCGAGCAGGAGCTGTGCTTCACGATCGAGACGGACTCGGCGCTCTCTGTCGACGAACTCGCCCGGCTGCAATGGCTCTGCACCGAAACCTTCGAGCCCGAAAAGGCCGGAACGGAGACCCTCATCGGCCAGGAGGGGGTCGAGATCGGACCGCTGCTGACCATCGAGACGCCGTTTTCCAGCAATGCCGTCGCCATCTGCAAGGCCATGGGCCTGCCGCAGGTGACCCGCATCGAACGCTCACGCCGCAGCCGGGTCGCGGCGGGCGAGCGCGAGGCGTATCTCCGGGCGCATGTCGACCGCATGACCGAAACCCTGTGGCGCGAACCGGTCGATGGCTTCGAGCACGAGGCCAAGCCGCAGCCGGTGCGCGACGTGCCGCTGATGGAAAACGGGATCGCGGCTCTGGACGAGGCGAACCGCACGATGGGCCTCGGCATGGATGCCTGGGACCTCGACTTCTATTTCCGTCTCTTCACCGAGGATTTCCGCCGCAATCCGACCGAGGTCGAGCTTTTCCAGCTCGGCCAGTCCAACAGCGAGCACAGCCGACACTGGTACTTCAAGGGCGTTCAGGAGATCGATGGCGAAGCGCAGGCCGAGCCGCTCTTCGAGATCGTTCAGGCCCCGCTGAAGGAGCTCCGCCGGCAGGACATCGACAATTCGCTCGTCGCCTTCCGCGACAATGGCGGTGTGATCCGCGGCCATGACGTCAGGTCGCTGCAGCCCACTGCGCCCGGGGAGCCTTCGGCCTTCGAGCTTGCGGAACGTCGGCGCGAGATCGTCTGCACGGCCGAAACGCATAATCACCCGACCTTCGTCTCGCCGTTCCCGGGCGCCGCGACCGGCACCGGCGGCATGTTGCGCGACCTCAGCGCCGTCGGCCGGGGTTCCATCGCGGGCGTCAGCGCCGCCGGCTATTTCGTCGGCAACCTCTTCCTGGACGGTCACGAGATCGCGGGCGAGGAGACCGGCCGCGACAAACCTTCCAAGTACGCTTCGCCTCGCGACATCCTCGTGGAGGGCAGCAACGGCGTCTCCGCCTATGGCAACGAGATCGGCATTCCGACGCTCCTCGGTTTCACCCGATCCTTCGGCCAGCTTGTCGACGGCGAGTGGCAGGAGCCCCGCAAGCCGGTGCTCTATTGTGCCGGCGTCGGCGAGATCGAGGCCGGTCACGTCGAGAAGCAGCCGCCCGAGTCCGGCATGATCATCGTCGGCCTGGGCGGCCCGGCCTATCCGATCGGCGTCGGCGGTGGCGGCGCATCGTCTATGGCGCAGGGTGAAAATACCGAGGATCTAGACTTCAAGTCGGTGCAGCGCGGCAATCCGGAGATGGAAAACCGGGCGATCCGCGTCATCCGCGCCTGCGTCGAACTGGGTGACCTCAATCCGGTCGCCAGCATTCACGATCAGGGCGCAGGCGGCCCCGGCAATGTCGTGCCGGAACTGGTCGAGCCGCTCGGCGGCACCATCGACATCCGCAACATCAATGTCGGCGACCGCTCCATGTCGGTGCTGGAGATCTGGTCGGGCGAATACCAGGAGCGCTTCGGCCTCCTGATCCGTCGCGAGTCGCTCGGGCTCTTCCAGGCGATCTGCGAGCGCGAGCGCGTGCCCTGCGAGATCCTCGGGGAAGTCGGCAGCGACGGACGCATGGTGGTCGAGGATTCCGCCGATGGCTCCCGGCCCGTCGATCTCGATCTGGAACGCGTGCTGACGCACATGCCGCAGAAGACGTTCCGGTCCGAGCGGAAGGCGCGCAGCCTGAAGCCGGTGGCGCTGCCGGCCGATCTCGATCTCGCCGATGCTATCGAGAAGGTCTTCTCGCTGCCGCAGGTGGGCTCCAAGGGCTTCCTCGTCCACAAGGCCGACCGCTGCGTGACGGGTCTGGTCGCGCGCCAGCAATGCTGCGGGCCGCTGGGCCTGCCGGTTTCAAACGTCGCGATCCGCGCATCCAGCCATTTCGACGTCTCCGGCGCGGCCATGGCGCTGGGCGAACAGCCGACCAAGATGCTGATCGACCCGGCCGCCGGCGCACGGATGGCGGTGGGCGAGATGCTGACCAACATGGCCTCGGCGCGGGTGTCGTCGATCAACGACATCCGCTGTCGCGCCAACTGGATGTGGGCGGCCAAGCTGCCGGGCGAGGGCGCTCGCCTCTATGACGCGGCGGTCGCGATGCGCGACGTGATGCTGGCCCTCGGCATCGCCATCGACGGCGGCAAGGACAGTCTTTCCATGTCCGCCAATGTCGGGGACGAGCTGGTGAAGTCACCGGGCGAACTGGTGATCCTCGGCTATGCGCCTGTGCCGGATTTCACCACGACGCTGACGCCGGACCTGAAGGCGCCCGGCCGTTCGCGGCTCGGCTTCGTGGATCTCGGCTTCGGCCGCAACCGCCTCGGCGGTTCCAGCCTGGCGCAGGCTTTCGGCCAGCTCGGCAACAAAACGCCCGACGTGAACGATCCGGTCGCGCTGAAGGGCGCGTTCCTCGCCGTGCAGGAGTTGATCGGGAAAGGCCTGATCCTCGCGCTGCACGACCGCAGCGAAGGCGGCCTCGTGACCGCGGCGATCGAAATGGCCATGGCCGGCAATTGCGGCCTCGACCTCGATCTCCCGCCGGGCGATGCGGTGGCGCAACTCTTCGCCGAAGAGCTAGGCCTCCTCGTCGAATACGCTCCGGAGAACGAGCCGGCGGTCCGTGCTGCCTTCGAGGCGCACGGCGCACCCTTCCAGTCGGTTGGCGCTTCCCGCGAAGAAGCGGTCGTGACGGTCCGGCAAAACGGACGGGATATCTTCTCCGCCGCCACCAACGGCCTGATCCAGCAATGGAGCGCGACCAGCGCCCGCCTGGAGGAAGAGCAGAGCGATCCGGACTGCGCCCGTTCCGAGTTCCGCGAGCTTGGTAGGCACGTAAAGCCCGTCTACGAGCTGAGCTTCACGCCAAAGCCTACCGCGCCGGAACTGATGGCGCGGGGCGACAAGCCGAAGGTCGCGATCCTGCGCGAGGAAGGCACCAATGCGGACCGCGAAATGGCGGCCGCCTGCCATGCCGCAGGAATGGAGCCGTGGGACATCGCGATGGACGACCTCCTGCAGGGGCGAGCGGACCTCGCCGACTTCCGGGCGATCATGTTCTGTGGCGGCTTCGCATTCATGGACGTGTTCGACAGCGGCAAGGGCTGGGCCGGAACGATCCGCTTCAACGACCGGCTGCGGTCGATGTTCGACGCCTTCTACGACCGACCCGATACGCTGTCGCTGGGCGCCTGTAACGGCTGCCAGTTGATGGCGCTTCTGGGATGGATACCGGAGAAGGGCGTGCCCGATAGCCGTCAGCCGCGCTTCATTCGCAACAAGTCCGGCCGCTTCGAATCCCGCTGGTCCCGCGTCAAGGTGCAGCCGTCGCCGGCCGTGCATCTCAAGGGCATGGAAGGCTCGATCCTAGGGATCTGGAGCGAGCACGGCGAAGGCCTGGCCGTCTTCCCGGACGCGGCCGTCAAGGCGGCGGCATCGGTGCCGCTGGTCTTCGTCGATCCCGAAGGCGAGGCCACCGAGATCTACCCGCACAATCCGAACGGCTCGGAAGAAGGCATTACCGCGCTCTGCTCGGGCGACGGACGGCATCTCGCGCTGATGCCGCATCCCGAGCGGACATTCCAGCCGTGGCACTGGGAGTACATGCCGCCGGAATGGAAGGCGTTCGGCGTCTCTCCGTGGCTGCAGCTTTTCCAGAACATGAGGGCTTGGCTTGACGAGAACCGCGCCTGATACCCGCGCACGAATTCAGAGAAGAGGACGACATGGCTGAGCGGACCTATGCCGAAGCGGGGGTCGATTACCGCAAGATCGAGCCCTTCAAGCGGGCCATGATCGACGCCGCGAAGAAGACGACCGCCTTTCCGAATCGCCGCGACGTGTTCGTCGAGACGAGCGTTCTCCATTCCCACGGTGGCGTTTACGAGTACCGGGGCGGGAAACCGCATCTCTGGTGCAAGACCATCGAGGGGCTCGGCAACAAGAACTGGATCGCCGAGTGGATGTACCGCTTCTCCGGTGAGGGGCGGAGCTACTACGACGCGATCGGCTTCGACACGGCGATGATGGCGGTCAACGACTGCATCGCACAGGGCGCGCTGCCCGTGATCTTCGAGGACCTGATCGACGCCGGCGACAGCGAGTGGTTCCACGACGAGACCCGCGCCAACGACTTCGCAACTGGTATCCTGCAGGCTTGCGAAGCCTCGGGCATGGCGCTGGTGGCCGGCGAATCGGCGGCGCTGAAATTCCTGGTGAAGGCGACGCCTCCGGTGGAAAGCGCGCCGTCGCTGGCCTGTGCCGTCACCGGTCTCATCGCCCCGAAGGACCGGCTAATCACCGGCGAGAAGCTCGGCGTCGGCGACCGGATCATCGGCATCGCTTCCTCCGGCATTCATTCCAACGGCGCTTCGCTTGCGATCAAGCTCGGGATGGAATTGCCCGACAAGTTCATGACGAAGCTGCCGAGCGGCCGAACGCTGGGCGACGCGCTCCTGGTGCCGACGGTCTGTTATGTCGGCCTCATGGAAACGCTGCTGGAGAACGAGGTCGACATCCACGCCCTCCTGCCGGGTACGGGGAGCGGTGTCTCCAAGCTCGCGTTCGACGATCGCCGCTACACCTACCGCGTCCATTCCTGGCCGGAAGTGCCGGAGATCTTCCTGCATTATCGCGAGAACGGTCTGTCGATCGAGGATTGCGTCACGACGTTCAACTGGGGCGTCGGCTACTTCCTTTTCGTGCCCGAGCATGAGGCGGAGCGGGCGGTGTCGCTCGCCAATGCCGCGGGCTACAGCGCGATGGAAGTCGGTCGCGTGGAAGACGGTGAGCGGCAGGTGATCTACGAGCCCGAAGGGCTGACGCTGCAACCCGCCGGGCACTGAACCCGGGACCCGGAAACAAAAAGGGCGCTGCCGCGGCAGCGCCCTTTCTTTTTGAGCCGAAGCCTGAGCTCAGAGCTCCATCACGTTGAAGGCGCGGCTTTCCAGGTCCGTCTTCACGTCGGCGTAGACCTTGGGGTTGCGCCCGGCGAGCATCTGCAACGCCGCCTGCGCGGCGTTCGCCGGCTCCAGCGCCACGAGAACCGGGACGTTGCGCGGCATCCGCAGCGACGACCAGACGTCCTCGGGGAACTCCTTGGCATTCGCCGGGATGGTGATGACCGGCACATGCGTGTTAGCCGAGAGCACCGGGCCGGCACCGTTGGAACGGCCGATCAGCGCGATCACCACGGCATCCGGCGTTTCCTGCACGGCCTTCTGCAGGAGCCCGACAGCCTTCACCGGCTCCTTGTGGGCCGAGCAGACGATCTTCGTGACCTTGACCGGCGAGATCGCCGCGATGGCCTTCTCGATCGGACTGGTGTCGTCGGTCGTGGAGCCCGTCCAGATGATGATCTGCTGCTCCGGCAGGCGGAAGCCACCGGTGATGTCGGCCACGCGGCGGTAGTTCTCGGTCACCTCGTCCAGGGCGCCGCCTTCGCGGTAGACCTGCTTGTCGATGTAGCCGCCGTCGCGGATCACCCGCCACGAATCGTTGTCAACGACGTCGGCCAGCAGCAGCTTGCCGTCAGGGGTCAGGCCGAACTCGACCTTGAAGTCCACAAGCCGGCCACCTTCCAGCTGCCACGCCTTTTCCAGCGTCAGGAAAATGCGGCTGGCCATCTTCGCCATATCGGGGAAGAGGTCCTGCTCGCCCTGATGCTCGAACACCTCATCGGGGCGAAGCGTCAGGAACGGCGTCTGCGTGTAGATCGGCTTGGCGGGATCGAAGAGGTCGATCTTCTCGCCGTCGTAAATCATCAGCGGATCGTCGGCGATCAGCGAATGCTCCTTCCAGCGGCGATCCTTCGTCTTCAGGAAGAACTCGACCAGGAGCTTGGAAAAGAGCTGGCCCTTGGAAAGGTGCGGGCTGCGCTTCAGGTACGAACCGTGAGCCTCACGCCGCGCCACGACCTCGTAGGGCAGCATGGAGCATTTTGGCGAGACGAAGGAAGTGGGCCCGCTCTGCTCGTCGAAGGCGACCGGGATGCCGGCGGCTTTCAGCAGACGAAAGTTGTTGCACGCCGTCTGGTTGGCGAAGGCGGCCTTTCCCGCCATCACGTCGTGCTTGGCGCCATCGCCGGCTGTGATGTCGTCCTTCGAAACGAGAATCACGCGGGAGACATCGCCTTCGACTTCGTGGATCTGCTTGGTCTTGCCTTCATTCAGCAAACGACCGGGGCGATAACGCGAAGAAACCTCGGCAGACATGACTTACCTTCTCTGATCTGCGGCCGGGCGGCAGCGGCTGCCCGGCCTCTGTCACGCGGCTGGTGCCGCTCAAACGCCAGAACCTGCCCTGCAAGAACGGGACCGGTCCATGCGGATTACTGGCCGCGAGCGGCCTGGCTGGCGAAGCGCCGAGCTTCCTCGGCGGCGCGGAAAAGCGCCTTCGCCTTGTTGACGCATTCGGCCTGCTCGGAGGCCGCGACGGAATCGGCGACGATCCCCGCGCCTGCCTGCGCGTAGATCCTGCCGTCCTTAACGATAGCGGTGCGCAGAACGATGCAGGTATCCATCTGCCCGTCGGCGGTGAAGTAGCCGACACAGCCGGCATAGGGGCCGCGCTTGTCGGCCTCCAACTCATCGATGATTTGCATCGCCCGGACCTTCGGCGCGCCGGAAACGGTGCCGGCCGGAAAACCGGCGGCCAAGGCGTCCAGGGAATCGCAATCCGGCCGGATCTGACCGGTGACGTTCGAAACGATGTGCATCACCTGGCTGTAGTGCTCCAGGAAGAACTTGTCCGTTACCTTCACGGTGCCGAGCTTCGCCACCCGGCCGACATCGTTGCGGCCGAGATCCAGCAGCATCAGGTGCTCGGAAAGCTCCTTGGGATCGGCCAGAAGTTCCTCGCCGAGGCGCTTGTCTTCCTCCGGCGTCGCGCCACGCGGCCGCGTTCCGGCGATCGGGCGGACATTCACCTCTCCATCGCGCGCCCGAACCAGGATTTCCGGGCTGGAGCCGACGATGGCGAAGTCGTCGTAATCCAGGAAATACAGGAAGGGCGACGGATTGGTGCGGCGAAGTGCCCGGTAAAGCGAGAAGGCCGGAAGCGGGAAGGGCGCCTCGAAACGCTGGGACAGTACGACCTGGAAGATATCCCCGGCGGCGATGTATTCCTTCGCCGCCGCGATCATCTCCGCGAAGCGCTCCGGCGTCGTATTGGAAACGACATCCGTGGGCTCCGTCGCGAACTCCGTCTCCGTGCTGCTGCGATCGAGCCGCTCGTCCAGCCGGTCGACCACCGCGCTCAGCCGATCCACGGCGCGATTGTAGGCGGAACGGGCGTCCATCCCCGGCTGGGGCCGAAGCGGCGAGACGATCACCATCTCGTCCTTCACGGAATCGAAGATGACGACGATTTCGGGCCGCACCAGGATCGCGTCGGGCAGGCCGAGACCGGTCGCCTTGGCGGGGGGCAGGTCCTCCATCAGGCGAACGGTGTCGTAGCCGAGATATCCGAAGACGCCGGCCGCCATGGGCGGCAGCGACGAGGGCGTGTCGATTCGGCTCTCAGCCAGCAGGTCGCGGAGCGCCGCAAGGGGAGGCTTGCCGCAGGGTTCGAACCGATCCAGCTGAGGCGCGCGCGCGATGGAGGCATCCGCGCCGTCGTTCCTGAAGATCAGGTCTGGATCGAGCCCAATCATCGAATAGCGGCCACGGACGGCGCCGCCCTCGACGCTTTCCAGCAGGAACGAATTCCGCCGCCCGGCCGAGAGCTTCAGGAAAGCCGAAACGGGCGTCTCTAGGTCCGCGACCAGCCGGGTCCAGACCAGCTGCGGCTCGCCATTGGAGAAGGCCGCCCTGGCCGTTTCGAACGCCGGCTCGATCTGCATCTTGAAACCCTTAGAACTGAGTGTCGCTATTACCGGAGTTCTGCCCCGACACGCGGGCGAAGGCCTCCTGATTGATCGACACGCGGCCCGGCTGCATGAAGGGCGAGCCATAGGCCTGCAGGATGTCGGACTGCATCATGTCGTCGAGCCGGCTCTGGATCATCTTGGCGTCGCCCGATTCCGCGAAGAAAGCGGGCGCGGTGATGAGGTCGACCTGAAGGAGAATGCGGTTCGGCGGCGTGTCCGCCTCGGCATCGGCGACCGAGCCCTGCGTTCCCGCAAAAGCCTGGGCAACGGCGTTGGAGCCGAGATCGCCGGCCGAGCCGTTGCGCTTCACATGCTCCGCCACGCTTACCGACTTGCCGAGTTCGGTGGCGATCGTCTGCAGCGGCGTCCCATCCTTCAGGCGACCGAAGAGATCGTTCGCCTTGGCCGCGATCCGGTTTTCCGTCTCGTGGTTCTTCCAGGCGGAAACGACTCGCGCCCGCGCTTCGTCCAGCGTGCGGTCGCGCGCCGGCGTGATGCCGAGCACGCTATAGAAGACGAAGCCACCCTGGCCGAAGCGGATGGGGTCGTTCTCGGCCCCTTGCTCGCTCTGGAAGGCGGCGGAGAGCACTTGCGGACCGGCGGGAAGGTCCACCGGCTTGCCGTCCGGTGCCTTGCCGTCGCTGTCCACGCCGTCGACCGCGCGATATTCGACCTTCAGCTTGGATGCCGTTTCCTGCAGCGTGGTCCCGGCGGCCAGTTCGTCCTGCACCTTGTCGTAGATGCCGGACACCGCATCGCGAGCCCGCTGGTTGGCGATTTCGGTGCGCAGTTGCGGGGCCACCGCTTCCTGAGGCGTCACCCGGGATGCCTCGACCTGCTTCACGCGGATGATCGAGGGGCCGAGCTTGCCGTCAAGGACCGGCAGGACCGCGCCTTGCTGAGCGGCGAACGCGGCATCGGCTACGACGGAATCGATGACTTCAGCCTTGGTCTTCAGGCCGAGGTCGATGGCGTCCGGCGATAGGTTTAGGGATTTCGCGAGATCGTCGAAGCTGGTGCCGGCGTTCAGCTTTGCCTGCGCATCCTGTGCGTCCTTGGCCGATTTGAAACCGATCTGTTCGATGTCGCGCCGCTCAGGCGTGGCGAACTGGTCTTTCCGCGACTGGTAGGCCTGCGCGATGTCGGCATCGGTCACCGTCTGGGCGGCCGCGATCTTCTCCGGGTCCAGCACGAGCACGCCGAGCTTGCGGTATTCAGGCGCCTGGAACTGGTCTTTGTTCTTGTCGAAATAGTCGGCGAGCGCCTTCTCGTCGGGTTCGCCGACCGCTTCGATCGCGGAACCGTCAACGACGACGTAGGAAACGGTGCGCTCCTCGTTCTGGTAACGATAAAGCGCGTCCACCATCGGCTGCGGCGCCTGGATGCCGCCGGCGACACCGAGCGCCAACTGCCGACGAACGGCGTTCTCGCGCATGTCCTGCACGTAATCCACCTGGCGGAGGCCCGCGTTCCTGAGGAGAAGCTGGAATCGGGTGCGATCGAACTGGCCGTCCATGCCCTTGAAGGAAGGGTCGGAGCCGATCTGCTGGGCGAGCTTGTCATCGGAGATGCCGATGTGCATCCGCCGGGCCTGGCCATAAAGCGCCGCCTGCGTGACCATCTGGCTGAGCACCTGCTGGGGCAAGCCCATCATGCGGGCCTGCTCCTGCGTCAGCGGACGGCCCGTCTGCTGTCCCATCTGCTCCATCCGGTTCCGGAGCGTGCGGTCGAACGCGGGAACCGTCACCGTCTCGGAGCCGACCTTGGCCAACGTGTCCGATCCGTAGCCCCGGAACTGGTTCGAAACGCCCCAGAAGAGGAAGCTCGCCATCAGAATCGCAAGGAGACCTTTGGCGACCCAGCCGCTAGCTCCTTGACGCAGTCGATCGAGCATGGAAAACCCTTCGCCAACATTGAGGTCCGGCGCAAACCGCGTCCGGACCGAGAAACCATAGAAGCCGACCCGCGCACTGCCAACTGGATTGGCTCGGCATCAAGCAAGCGCACTGGGGAGTAATGCGAAAGCTCATCATCGGCAATTGGAAGATGAACGGTCTTTCCAGCGATCTCGATGAAATCGGGAAAATCGCGGAAGGGATCGCGGAATTTTCCGATCGGGTGGAGGTGATGCTCTGCCCTCCCATGACGCTTCTGGAGCGCGCCGCTGCGCGTTGTCGCGGCTCCGACCTGAAGTTCTGCGGCCAGAACTGCCATTTCGATCCCCGGGGCTCCCATACGGGCGAGGTCTCGGCGGAGATGCTGGCCGATGCCGGGGCCTCGGCAGTGCTGGTCGGCCATTCCGAACGGCGAATCGACAGCAGCGAGGACCACGACATGGTCCGGCTGAAGGCCGAGGCCGCGCGTCGGGCGAACATCATACCGATCATCTGTATCGGCGAGAGCGAGCACGAGCGCGAATCCGGCTATCCGGTCGAGACGGTGATGTACTCGCTGCGCGTGTCGGTTCCCGACGGCTCGCCGTCGCATGTCGTGGTCGGCTACGAACCCGCCTGGGCGATCGGCACCGGGCGCACGCCGATGGAGGATGACATCGCGACGATGCATGCCCATATCCGCCGCGGCCTGATCGATCGCTTTGGCGAATCGGGCCGGTTGGTGCGCGTGCTGTATGGCGGGTCGCTGAACCTGAAGAATGCCGATGGGATCCTTGCCATTCCGGATGTGGATGGCGGCCTCGTCGGTGGTGCGAGCCTGAAGGCGGAGAGCTTTCTGGCGGTGATTGCGGCTGCAGCAAACGTTGCCAGCCTTCAAAGTGCGCGCAGTGTCGTGTAGAAGGCGCGCGCACTCTAGAAAGAGACAGGAATGACTACGGTTTTGATCGTCATTCACCTGATGGTGATTCTGGCCATGATCGGCCTTGTGCTGCTGCAGCGCTCCGAGGGCGGGGCGCTCGGCGTCGGCGGCGGGTCTGGCGGATTCATGTCGCGGCGTGGCGCCGGCAACGTGCTGACGCGCTCGACGGCGATCCTGGCCACGGTGTTCTTCGTGACCTCCATCGGCCTGACGCTGCTGGCGCGCATCGAGAACGGCTCGTCCGATATCCTGAGCCGGATCGGCATCCAGCAGCCGGCCGCGCCGGCAAACCGGCCGGCGGCCGGCACGCCGCAGCTGCCTACGGGCACGCCCAGCAACGCTTCCAGCGTTCTGGATGCGCTGAAGGGTCAGTCGCAGGGTGCCAGCGGCGGTACGGGTCCGCAGACACCGCCGAGCTCCACGCCGGCAACTCCGCAGGCACAGGCTCCGACCGTTCCGGCTCCGGCCGACGTGAACGCGGCTTCCCCGCCGGCGCCCGAAGTGCCCGCCGCCGGAACCGACGCCAACGTGCAGACGCCGGCGTCGACCCCGGCTCCGCAGCCCGCGCAGGTTCCCTCGACCGCCGGGCCCGAGGCGCCGAACCCGGCGCCAGCGCCCGCACCGGCCAATCCGGCCCCCGCAAACCCGCAATAACAACGAACCGGGCGGAATTTCCGCCCGGTCTCTTTTTGGGCTTCCCGAATTCGATGATCAGAGCTAAGTCTTAAATCCCATGGCGCGGTACATCTTCATCACCGGCGGCGTGGTCTCCTCTTTGGGAAAAGGTCTTGCATCGGCTGCGCTCGGCGCGCTCCTGCAGGCCCGCGGCTACAAGGTCCGCCTTCGTAAACTCGACCCGTATCTGAACGTCGATCCGGGGACGATGAGCCCCTATCAGCACGGCGAGGTCTTCGTGACCGACGACGGCGCTGAGACGGATCTGGATCTTGGGCATTACGAGCGCTTCACAGGTCGCTCGGCCAACCGGAACGACAACATCACGTCCGGCAAGATCTATCAGGACATCATCGCCAAGGAGCGCCGGGGCGATTATCTCGGCGGCACCGTGCAGGTGATTCCGCACGTGACCGACGCGATCAAGACCTTCGTGCTCGACGGCAACGAGGGCTACGATTTCGTCCTGGTGGAGATCGGCGGCACTGT
This sequence comes from Faunimonas pinastri, assembly GCF_900110915.1. Classification (GTDB taxonomy): domain Bacteria; phylum Pseudomonadota; class Alphaproteobacteria; order Rhizobiales; family Afifellaceae; genus Faunimonas; species Faunimonas pinastri. The sequence goes on along the minus strand of NZ_FOFG01000015.1, from coordinate 39,431 downwards.
CGGCGACATCGAGGCGCTGCCGTTCTTCGAGGCGATCCGGCAGCTTGGCCGCGAGCTTCCCAGGCACAGCTGCGTCTATATCCATCTGACGCTGATGCCCTACATCGCGGCGGCCGGCGAGCTGAAGACCAAGCCGACGCAGCACTCCGTCAAGGAGCTTCGCTCCATCGGCATCCAGCCCGACGTGCTTCTCGTGCGCTGCGATCGCGAAATCCCGGAAAGCGATCGCCGCAAGCTGGCGCTGTTCTGCAACGTGCGCGACAGCGCCGTGATTCCCGCGCTCGACGTGGCGTCGATCTACGACGTGCCGATCGCCTATTACGAAGCGGGGCTCGACCGGGAAGTGCTGGCAGCGTTCGGCGAGCCGGAAGAGTCCCGTCCGGATCTCAAGCGCTGGAGCGACATCGTCCACACCGTGCGCAACCCCGAGGGCGAGGTCACCATCGCCGTCGTCGGCAAGTACACGGGGCTGAAGGACGCCTACAAGTCGCTGATCGAGGCGCTGCAGCACGGCGGCATCGCCAACAAGGTGAAGGTCAATCTCGAGTGGATCGAGAGCGAGATCTTCGAGCAGGAAGACCCGGCGCCCTATCTCGAGCGCGTCAACGGCATCCTGGTGCCCGGCGGCTTCGGCGAGCGCGGCACGGAAGGCAAGATCGCGGCCGTCACCTTCGCCCGCAAGCGCAACGTTCCATACTTCGGCATCTGCTTCGGCATGCAGATGGCCGTCATCGAGGCGGCCCGCAACATGGCCGGTATCGAGAAGGCGAGTTCCACTGAATTCGGCCCGACCGAGGAGCCCGTCGTCGGCCTGATGACGGAGTGGCTCAAGGGCAACGAGCTGGAGCAGCGCATCGCGGAGGGCGATCTCGGCGGCACCATGCGACTGGGCGCCTTCGAGGCGAGCCTGCGCAAGGACAGCCATATCGCCCGCATCTACGGCTCCAGCGAGATCAGCGAGCGGCACCGCCATCGCTACGAGGTGAACCGGGACTACAAGGATCGGCTGGAAAGTGCCGGGCTTTCGTTCTCCGGCATGTCGCCCGACGGTCTGCTGCCGGAAACGGTGGAACTGCCGAACCATCCCTGGTTCATCGGCGTCCAGTACCATCCGGAGCTGAAGTCCCGGCCGTTCGAACCGCATCCGCTTTTCGCGTCGTTCATCGCCGCGGCGGTGGAACAAAGCCGGCTGGTCTGAGGTCCACATGGCTGCTGCAAACACCACCGTCACGGCCGGCAACGTTTCCTTCGGAAACGATCTGCCGCTCACCCTCATCGCCGGTCCCTGCCAGATGGAAAGCCGGGAGCATGCCTTCGAGATGGCGGGCCGGCTGAAGGAAATCTGTGGCCGGGTGGGCATCGGGCTCGTCTACAAGACGAGCTTCGACAAGGCGAACCGCACAAGTCTCTCCGGCCGTCGGGGCCTGGGGCTGGAAAGCGCGCTCCCGGTTTTCGCCGATCTGCGCAAGGAATTCGGCTTCCCCGTCCTCACCGACGTGCATGAGCGCGAGCAGTGCGCGGATCTCGCCGAAGTCGTGGACATCCTGCAGATCCCGGCATTCCTCTGCCGCCAGACCGACCTGCTGGTCGCGGCGGCGAAGACCGGGCGGGTTGTGAACGTTAAGAAGGGCCAGTTCCTGGCTCCCTGGGACATGCAGTACTCGCTGGCCAAGGTCGTGGACAGCGGCAATCCCAACGTGCTCCTGACGGAGCGCGGCGCTTCCTTCGGCTACAACACGCTGGTCTCCGACATGCGTTCGCTGCCGATCATGGCGGCGACAGGCGCGCCGATCGTCTTCGATGCCACGCATTCCGTGCAGCAACCGGGCGGGCAGGGCGGTTCGTCCGGAGGCGACCGCGCGTTCGTGCCGGTGCTGGCGCGAGCAGCCGTGGCTGTGGGGGTCGCGGCGGTGTTCATCGAGACGCATCAGGACCCCGACAACGCGCCGTCCGACGGGCCGAACATGGTGCCGCTGGATCGAATGGAAGACCTGCTGACGCAGCTGATGGCCTTCGACAGGTTGGCCAAGGCCCGATAGCAAAAAAGCCCGGCGTCTGCCGGGCTTTTTCGTTTTATTCGCCTTTTCCAAGGCGGTCCGGACTGATGTCGACCCGGGCATGCTCCTCGTGGTGCTCGGTGCGCGTCACCTGGGTCTTCTCGGCATGGGCGCCGACCTCCCGGGCCTTGCCGTCTCTGGCCAGCGTCGGGTTTTCCTGCGACGCGTGCGCCATGTCCTTGTCGGGCGTGATGTCGTCCTGCCTGCGGTTTTCCGTGCTCATCGGAACCTCCTGAACTCCGGGGAGAACGCGCCCGCAGGCCGGAGGTTGCCGTTGGTCGTGCGCTCAGCCGCGGCCGCGATAGGGGGCGACGCCGGTGTCCGGCAGCCAGATAGCCTTCGGTACTTCGCCGGTCTGCCAGAAGACGTCGATCGGAATGCCGCCGCGCGGATACCAGTAGCCGGCGATGCGGAGATAACGCGGCTCCAGCAGCGACACGAGGCGCCGCCCGATGGACACCGTGCAATCCTCGTGAAACGCGCCGTGGTTGCGGAAGGATGTGAGGAAGAGCTTCAGCGACTTCGATTCCACCAGCCAGCGGTCGGGTACATAGTCGATCACGAGATGGGCGAAGTCGGGCTGTCCGGTCACCGGGCAGAGCGAGGTGAATTCCGGCGCGGTGAAGCGGGTGACGTAGTCGGTATCGACATGCGGGTTCGGCACGCGGTCGAGCTGTGCGTCTTCCGGGGAGGAAGGCTGTTCGACGGCCTTCCCGAGCTGCAATGTTTCCATGCCGCCCCCCTAGCGCCTCCGGCGCGCACCGTCGAGGGACACGGCGTCACATATCGGGATGGGAAGCCGGTACGAAAAGGCGGTTCTGGGCGAATCCGCCGTCCGGTGCACCTTCCGCTCGGGCCAAACTCGTTCTAATCAATCGACGAACCCTTAGGAGCTCATCGCATGACCGCAATCATCGACATCATCGGACGGCAGATCTTCGACAGCCGCGGCAACCCCACCGTGGAAGTCGACGTCATCCTGGAGGACGGCTCGCTCGGCCGCGCCGCCGTCCCGTCGGGCGCCTCGACGGGTGCGCACGAGGCGGTCGAGTTGCGGGACGGCGACAAGAGCCGGTATGGCGGCAAGGGCGTCAGCAAGGCCGTGGATGCGGTGAACACCGAGATCTTCGACGCGATCGGCGGCATGGACGCGGAAGAGCAGATCCATATCGACGAAGCGCTGATCAGGCTGGACGGCACCGAGAACAAGGGACGGCTCGGCGCCAACGCTATCCTCGGCGTGTCGCTCGCCGTCGCCAAGGCCGCGGCGGACGCATCCATGCTGCCGCTCTACCGCTATGTCGGCGGCACCAGCGCCCGCGTGCTGCCCGTTCCCATGATGAACATCATCAATGGCGGCGTGCATGCGGACAACCCGATCGACTTCCAGGAATTCATGATCATGCCGGTCGGCGCGGAAAGCATCGCCGACGCCGTGCGGATCGGTTCGGAGATCTTCCACACGCTGAAGAAGCAGCTGAAGGACGCCGGCCACAACACCAACGTCGGCGACGAGGGCGGCTTCGCCCCGGGCCTTTCCTCCACCGACGAGGCGATCAGCTACATTCTCGGCGCGATCGAGAAGGCTGGTTACCATCCGGGTGATGACGTGTGCCTCGCGCTCGACTGCGCTTCCACCGAGTTCTTCAGGGACGGCAAGTACGATCTCGCCGGCGAGGGGCGGAAGCTCGGCCCGGAGGAGATGGCGCGCTATCTCGGCGATCTGGCCTCGCGCTACCCGATCATCTCCATCGAGGACGGCATGTCCGAGGACGACTGGGAAGGCTGGAAGGCGCTGACCGACGAGATCGGCGACAAGGTGCAGCTCGTCGGGGACGATCTCTTCGTGACCAACACCAAGCGCCTGTCGCGCGGCATCAAGGAGGGCATGGCCAATGCGCTCCTGGTCAAGGTCAACCAGATCGGCACCCTGACGGAGACGCTGGACGCCGTGAACATGGCGCACAGCAACAGCTACAAGGCCGTGATGTCCCACCGCTCCGGCGAAACCGAGGATTCGACCATCGCCGACCTCGCGGTCGCCACCAACTGCGGACAGATCAAGACCGGCTCGCTCGCCCGCTCCGACCGGCTCGCCAAGTACAACCAGCTGATCCGCATTGAGGAAGAACTCGGCGCCTCCGCCCGGTTCGCCGGCCGTTCGATTCTCCGCAACGGCTGAGATCGTGGCGAAGGGCGGGCGTTTCTGCCCGCCCGAAAACTTATCCAAAGCTTTCTGGCCCGGCTCTGCCGGGCCTTTTCGATTCCGGCTTCGGAGCCGCGGACGAAATTTCTCGGTGCCTTCCGACCGCTCACTCTTTGTTTACGTTACCGCCCTACAAACGAGGTCGGGGACGTTGATTGGTTTTGCGTACCGTCCCCCTATCGTTCCGGGTCGAGAGTCGATGGCGACACGTCAGTACAAACAGTCGAAGCTCAAGCCTCTGCTGGTTCCGGCATGCTCGCTGCTCGTCCTCGGCTACTTCGCCTACAACGCCGTGGAGGGCCAGTACGGCCTCCACGCGCTGGACAAGCTGCAGGTCCGCGTCACGGACCTGCAGGGCGAGCTGGATACCGTCAGCAAGCAGCGTGCCGATATCGAGCGGCATGTCGAGCTGCTGCGCTCCGACAGCGTCGACAAGGATCTCCTGGATGAACGCGGCCGGGCCACGCTCGGATTCGTGAATGCCAAGGATTTGATCATTCTGATCAATCCGACCACGGGAGAACTGCTCACCCCCGGCTAGCGCATGGCTGCCCTTCGCTTAGGGCCTTGCTAAATTTCGATCTTTCCGCCGAAGCTCGCGCACTATATTCGTGCACAGACAAGTGCGGAGGAAACGAGATGGCGGAGATCCAATCTGCCGCGCGGCGAACTGGGTCCAGCGAACGCCGTGGCGCCGACGATACGAATCTTCAGGGACATAACGCGCAGTTCTCGAAAGAGCAGGAGCTTCACGCCTATCGCGAGATGCTGCTGATCCGTCGCTTCGAGGAGAAGGCCGGCCAGCTCTACGGCATGGGTCTGATCGGCGGGTTCTGTCACCTGTATATCGGTCAGGAAGCCGTGGTCACCGGGGTGACCATGGCGAAGCAGAGCGACGACCAGACCACGACGACCTATCGCGATCACGGACACATGCTGGCCACCGGCATGGAATCGCGCGGCGTCATGGCGGAGCTGACCGGACGCCGGAGCGGTTATTCGCGCGGCAAGGGCGGCTCCATGCACATGTTCTCCAAGGAGAAGAAGTTCTACGGCGGCCATGGCATCGTCGGCGCTTCCGTGCCGATCGCCACGGGCCTGGCATTCGCCAACAAGTACAATGGCGATGACAGCGTCTCGATCTGCTATTTCGGCGACGGCGCGACCAACCAGGGCCAGGTCTACGAGAGCTTCAACATGGCGAAGCTCTGGAACCTGCCGGTTCTCTACATCATCGAGAACAACAAGTACGGCATGGGCACGAGCGTCAATCGCGCCTCCGCCACGGTCGACCTCTACAAGCGCGGCCTGTCCTTCGACATTCCGGGCGAGCAGGTTGACGGCATGGACATCCGCGCCGTGAAGTCCGCGGCCGACCGTGCGCTTGAGCATTGCCGCTCGGGCAAGGGTCCGTACATCCTCGAGATGGTGACCTACCGCTATCGCGGCCACTCCATGTCGGATCCGGCGAAGTACCGCTCCAAGGACGAAGTCCAGAAGATGCGCACCGAGCACGACCCGATCGAGCAGGTGAAGCTGCGCCTGATCGAGAACGGCTGGTCCACCGAGGACGAGCTGAAGAATATCGACAAGGACATCCGCCAGATCGTCAACGACGCCGCCGACTTCGCGCAGCATGATCCGGAGCCCGACCCTGCGGAGCTCTGGACGGATATCTACGCCGAAGCTTAAGGGCGGGAGGAAACGAATGCCGACGCAAGTACTTATGCCCGCTCTTTCACCAACGATGGAAGAGGGCAAACTTTCCAAATGGGTCGTCAAGGAAGGCGATGAGGTTTCGTCGGGCGACGTGATCGCCGAGATCGAGACGGACAAGGCAACGATGGAAGTCGAGGCGGTCGACGAGGGCCGCATCGGCAAGATCCTGATCCAGGAAGGCACCGAGGGCGTGAAGGTTAACACGCCCATCGCCGTGATCCTCGGCGAAGGCGAGGATGCTTCCGCGATCGACCAGGCCGCCAGCGCACCGGCCCGGACGGGCGGAGCGGATGGCGCGGGTGTGAGTGGTGCTCAGGCGGAAGCGTCCGTCGCGAGTTCCGAAACGCCGCCGCAGAAGGGCGAGCAGCCGGGCGAGCTCAAGAAGGAAGGCCCCGCTGTGGGTGCCGTTTCTTCCCTCATCGGCAGGCAGATTCCCGAAGAAGACGAGCAGCCGGAAATTCCCGAAGGCACGGAGATGGTGGAGGTCACGCTTCGCGAGGCTCTCCGCGACGCCATGGCCGAAGAGATGCGCCGCGACGAAAGCGTCTACCTCATGGGCGAGGAAGTCGCCGAATATCAGGGCGCCTACAAGGTCAGCCAGGGCTTGCTGGAGGAGTTCAGCGCACGCCGGGTGATCGACACGCCGATTACCGAGCAGGGCTTCGCCGGCCTGGCGGTCGGTTCGGCCTTTGCGGGTCTGCGTCCGATCGTCGAGTTCATGACCTTCAACTTCGCCATGCAGGCGATCGACCAGATCATCAACTCCGCCGCCAAGACGCTCTACATGGCCGGCGGCCAGATGGGCTGTCCGATCGTGTTCCGCGGGCCGAACGGTGCCGCCGCCCGCGTCGGCGCGCAGCACAGCCAGGACTATGCGGCTTGGTACAGCCAGGTTCCGGGTCTCAAGGTCGTCATGCCCTATGACGGCGCGGACGCGAAGGGCCTTCTGAAGGCCGCGATCCGCGATCCCAATCCGGTGATCTTCTTGGAGAACGAGCTTCTCTACGGCCACACCTTCAAGGTGCCGAAGGGCGACGATTTCGTCGTGCCGATCGGCAAGGCCAAGATCGCGCGCAAGGGCAAGGATGCGACCATCGTCTCCTTCGGCATCGGCATGAGCTACGCGCTCAAGGCGGCCGAGGAATTGGCGGCTCAGGGCATCGATGTTGAGGTCCTCGACCTTCGCACCATCCGCCCGATGGACGTCGATGCGATCATCCGCTCGGTCAAGAAGACCGGTCGCTGCGTTACCGTCGAGGAAGGCTGGCCGCAGTCCGGCGTTGGCGCCGAGATCATCTCGCAGATCATGGAGAAGGCGTTCGACTGGCTCGACGCTCCGGTCCTCCGGGTCACCGGCAAGGACGTTCCGATGCCCTATGCCGCGAACCTGGAGAAGCTCGCGCTCCCGTCCGTCAAGGACGTGATCGATGCCGTCAAGGCCGTGAGCTACAAGTAAGAAGCCCACGAGAAACACGATCTCTGGGGAGAGCGTCCAGATGCCGATCAATATTCTGATGCCTGCTCTGTCGCCGACGATGGAGAAGGGCAATCTCGCGAAGTGGCACGTCAAGGAGGGCGACAAGGTCTCCTCCGGCGACGTGATCGCCGAAATCGAGACCGACAAGGCGACCATGGAAGTGGAAGCCGTCGACGAAGGGACGATGGCGAAGATCCTCGTTCAGGAAGGCGCGCAGGACGTGCCGGTGAATGAGATCATCGCGATGCTGGCCGGCGAGGGCGAAGACGCCTCCGCCGTTCAGGCACCTGCCTCCGGGAGCGGCAAGGCGGAGCAGGCGCAGCCGACGACGGATACATCGAAGGAGCCAGCTCCGGCTGTTGCCGAAAAGGGTGAGGCCCAGCAGGGCGATGCCGCGGTGCATGACCAGAAGCCGGCTGCCGCTGGTGCGGGCAACAGTGCCCAAGGCGAAGGCCAGGGTCGCGCTCCGTCGGCTCCGGCACAGGGGCAGAACGGCGCGCGCGTCTTCGCGTCGCCGCTGGCCCGTCGCCTCGCCAAGGAGAACGGGCTGGATCTTTCGCAGGTCTCGGGAACGGGACCGCACGGCCGCATCGTGAAGAACGACGTGGACAATGCGGTCAAGCAGGGCACCGGCAAGGCTCCGACACCGCAAGCCGGTGCTGCCGCCCAGCCGCAGGCGGGTCAGGCTCCGGCTACTCAGCCGCCTGCCGCCGCTCCGGCTGTCGGCATGTCGGATGAGCAGATCCGCAAGCTCTTCCTCGAAGGCTCTTACGAGGTCGTGCCGCATGACTCCATGCGCAAGACCATCGCTCGGCGCCTGACGGAAGCGAAGTCGACCATCCCGCACTTCTATGTGACGACGGATTGCGACATCGGCGAGTTGCTGAAGCTGCGCGGCGAGCTGAACTCGGCCGCGCCGATGGGCAAGGATGACAAGCCCACGTACAAGATCTCCGTCAACGACATGGTGATCAAGGCGCTGGCCATGGCCCTCCAGGCCGTGCCGGATGCCAACGTCACGTGGACGGGCGAAGGCATGCTGAAGCACAAGCGTTCGGATGTAGGCGTCGCCGTCTCCATTCCGAACGGGCTGATCACGCCGGTGGTCCGCAACGCCGAGACGAAGACCCTCTCGGCCATCTCCAACGAGATGAAGGACCTTGCCAAGCGCGCCCGTGACCGCAAGCTGAAGCCGGACGAGTATCAGGGCGGCACGACGGCGGTCTCCAATCTCGGCATGTACGGGGTGAAGGACTTCGCCGCCATCGTGAACCCTCCGCACGCGACCATCCTGGCGGTGGGAGCCGGCGAGGAGCGGGCGGTAGTGAAGGGCGGTCAGATCGTCGTGGCGAACATCATGTCGGTCACGCTGTCCACCGACCATCGCGCTGTCGATGGCGCGCTCGGGGCGGAATTTCTCCGTGCCTTCAAGCGCTTTATCGAGCATCCGATGTCGATGCTGGTCTAGGAACAAGCGGCGGGCTTCGGCCCGCCGTTTCTTTTTCGGGGCGGCTCCATGTCCAGGCCGAGCATCTATCTCGCGGGTCCGGAGGTCTTCCTGGCCGACACCGTGGGCTTCTTCGCGAAGAAGCAGGCACTTTGCCGACAGTTCGGCTTCGAGCCGCTGGCGCCGCTCGACGCCGAGCATCGCGATGGCGAACAGCCGCTGTCGCGGCGGATCTATCTCCGAAATGTGGAACTCGCCCGCGCCGCCGATCTCGTCATCGCCAACCTGAGCCCGTTCAGGGGACCGAGCGCGGATGTCGGCACGGTATGGGAGGTCGGGTTTGCGCTGGCGCTGGGCAAGCCGGTCTTTGGTTATTCAAACGATCCGCGATCCTATCCGGAGCGGGTCGCCGCCCATGTGCACGGCCAGCCTCTTACCCGGACAGACGGGCGCCTCTTTGGGGCCGACAAGCTCGCGGTCGAGGATTTCGGCCTCGCGGACAATCTGATGATCGCGGAATGCCTGATGGAAACCGGCGGCATGGTTCTGGCGGAAGGCAATCGGCCACAGCCGCTCGACGCGCTGGATCTCTTTCGCGTCTGCCTTCATCGGGCATCCGAAAGGTTTAGCGGGTCCGTGCTGAACCCTTAGACCGCTCCTCCGTTATCCCGGCATCTCTTCGGCAAAAAAAGGACTGATATGATGGCGACAATCGTGAAACGCGCGGAAGCGGTGTGGAAGGGGTCGGGCAAGGACGGGCAGGGCACCCTGACGACCGAAAGCGGGGCGCTCTCCGGCGCGAACTATTCGTTCAAAAAGCGCTTCGGCGAGGAGAAGGGTACCAATCCCGAGGAACTGATCGGCGCGGCCCATGCGGGCTGCTTCAGCATGGCGCTGGCGTTCCAGCTGGGTGGTGCGGGATATGAGCCGGAAGAGCTCCACACCAAGGCCGTCGTGAAGATGGAACAGGAAGGCGCAGGCTGGAAGATCGCGGCCGTCGAGCTCACGCTGCAGGCCCGAATTCCGGGCATATCCGAAGACGAGTTCCACAAGCTCGCCGATGCGGCGAAGGCGAACTGCCCCGTCTCCAAGGTGCTGAACGCCAACATCACCCTTAAGACTGAGCTCGCCTCCTAGGCTAGCCCGAATGGCCGGCATCCTGGCGTACAAACGTCATACCGCTTGATTCAGCATCGCCGAAAAGCCATTTTCCTCCGGGTGTGAGGGAGCACTTCCAATGTCGGAACTTATGGATCCGGTCGATTCCACTGCTGTAGACGCGATCGGCTATGACAAGAACAAACACGAACTCTACGTGCTGTTTCGTGGGAGTCAAAAGGCTTACACCTATTTCGACGTCCCTCCGGAAGAGTACGAAGATCTGAAGACGGCGGAATCGGTAGGCAACTACGTGAATGCCAATATCAAGCCGAACTATGATTATCGACCGGGCGGCCCTCTCTGACAGGAATTGCTCCGCCGATGGGCCGCTCATTCGAGCGGCCTTTTTTCTTTTATTGCAGACCGTGTTCTTCACTCTCCGAGACCAATGCTCCGGCGACATGTGCGTCGACCGGAAGCCATGTCCCTGCTGAAAGCATGTGAGCCATGCACGGCTTACATGGCATCCCCCGTCCGACTTCGCTATCTCTAGGGAGATAGACGCAATCCGTCCCAAGTGATGGAGAGGGAGGAAGCATGGCTGACGGCAAGTACGATGTGATCGTGATCGGGTCTGGTCCCGGCGGATACGTGACCGCCATCCGATCTGCCCAGCTCGGCCTCAAGACAGCGATCGTGGAAAAGCAGCATCTCGGAGGCATCTGCCTCAACTGGGGCTGCATTCCAACCAAGGCCCTGCTGCGCTCCGCAGAGATCTACCACTACATGCAGCATGCCAAGGATTACGGCCTGTCAGCGGAGAACGTTTCCTTTGATCTCGGCGCTGTCGTGAAGCGGTCGCGGGGGGTGTCCTCGCAGCTCAATCAGGGCGTCGGCTTCCTGATGAAGAAGAACAAGATCGACGTGATCTGGGGTTCAGCCAAGCTGAAGGGCAAGGGCCAGATCGAGGTCGCCCCGACGGAAGGCGCGCCGAAGGGTGCGCTCGGTGGCGGCACCTATTCGGCGGGCCACATCATCGTCGCGACTGGCGCGCGGCCGCGCGCGCTGCCCGGCCTGGAGCCGGACAAGAAGCTGGTCTGGACATACTTCGAGGCCATGGTTCCGCAGGAACTGCCGAAGAAGCTGCTGGTCGTGGGCTCCGGCGCCATCGGAATCGAGTTCGCTTCCTTCTACAATGCCATGGGCTCCGACGTGACTGTCGTGGAAGTCCTGCCGCAGATCCTCCCGGTCGAGGACCACGAAATCTCCGCCTTTGCGCGCAAGAGGCTGGAGAAGCTCGGCATCAAGATCCACACCGAGGCGAAGGTCACCAAGCTCGACAAGGGCGCCGACGATGTCACGGCGACGGTCGAGCTCAAGGGTGGCAAGGTCGAGCAGATGAAGGTGGACCGCGTCATCTCCGCGGTCGGCGTCGTCGGCAATGTCGATGGTCTCGGCCTGGAAGAGATCGGCGTGAAGATCGAGCGCGGCGTCATCGTCGCGGATCCGTTCGGCCGCACGAGCGTCGAGGGTGTCTATGCCATCGGCGACGTCGCCGGTCCTCCGATGCTGGCGCACAAGGCCGAGCATGAGGGCGTGATCTGCGTCGAAGCGATCAAGGGCCTGCATCCGCATGCCATGGACAAGGCGAAGATCCCCGGCTGCACCTATTGCAACCCGCAGGTGGCCTCCGTCGGCATGACTGAAAAGAAGGCCAGGGAGGCCGGTCTGGAGATTCGCGTCGGCCGGTTCCCCTTTATCGGTAACGGCAAGGCGATCGCGCTTGGCGAGCCCGAGGGCCTTGCCAAGACCATCTTCGATGCGAAGACCGGCCAGCTCATCGGTGCCCATCTCGTGGGCGCGGAAGTCACCGAACTCATTCAGGGCTTCGTCGTGGCGATGAACCTGGAGACCACCGAAGAAGAACTCATCAACACGGTCTTCCCGCATCCGACACTGTCGGAAACCATGCACGAGAGTGTCCTTGACGCCTACGGTCGGGTCATCCACGTATAAGACATGTGACTGGGGAGACGAGAATGCGAATTCGGACTGCTTTCTGGATGCCGGGCGTGGGTTGGTTCCTGGCTATCATCATCGGCGCGATCGCCGGCTGGATTGCCGAGAAGGTGACCCGCTCCGACATGGGCATCTTCGCCAACATCGTCATCGGTATCATCGGTGCGTTGATCGGCGGCTGGCTCGCCGGCCTCCTGAATATCCACTATGCCGGCTTCCTCGGAAGCCTCGTGGTGGCCACCGTCGGCGCGATCATCCTGATCCTGATCTATCGCGCCATTCGCGGCCGCACGGTCGCATAAGGAGCAGGCTCCTGGTCACCTTGATCAACACGCTCGATGCCCCGGCCGGCGAACAGCCCAGGCCTCGCCATCCCGAAAAGGCGAATCGGCCGGACACTCCCGTGCTGAAGAAACCGGACTGGATCCGCGTCCGTGCCCCCGGTTCACCGGTGTGGCGCGAGACACAGGGCATCGTGCGCGAGAACAAGCTGGTGACCGTCTGCGAGGAGGCGGGCTGCCCGAACATCGGCGAATGCTGGTCGAAGAAGCACGCCTCCTTCATGATCCTGGGTGATACCTGCACCCGCGCCTGCGCCTTCTGCAACGTCCGCACTGGCATGCCCGGCGCCGTCGACGAATCGGAGCCCGAGCATATCGGGACGGCCGTCGCGCAGATGGGTCTGGAGCATGTCGTGATCACCTCGGTGGATCGCGATGATCTGGCCGACGGGGGCGCCACGCATTTCGCGAACGTGATCCGCTCCATCCGGCGGCTCTCGCCGAAGACGACGATCGAGGTGCTGACGCCCGATTTCCTGCGCAAGCCCGGCGCCCTTGAGATCGTGGTCGAGGCACGTCCTGACGTCTTCAATCATAATCTGGAGACTGTGCCGTCGCTCTATCTGACGGTGCGGCCCGGTGCGCGCTACTTCCATTCCATTCGCCTCCTCCAGCGGGTGAAGGAGCTCGATTCCAACATGTTCACCAAGTCCGGCATCATGGTCGGACTGGGCGAGGAGCGGAACGAGATCCTGCAGCTCATGGACGATCTGCGGACCGCCGAGGTGGATTTCCTCACCATGGGGCAGTACCTGCAGCCGACGCGCAAGCACCATCCGGTGAAGTCGTTCGTCACGCCTGACGCGTTCAAGTCCTATGAGACGATCGCCTATGCCAAGGGCTTCCTGCTGGTTTCGGCCAGTCCGCTGACGCGCTCGTCGCATCATGCGGGCGAGGACTTCGCCAAGCTCAAGGCGGCTCGCGAAAGCCGGGCGGCCTGAAACCAACACATGCCTGAGTTCCAAACGAAACGGGTGGTGCGCCACACCGCCCAGCAGATGTTCGACCTTGTGGCGGACGTCGAGCGCTATCCGGAGTTCCTGCCGCTTTGCGAGCGGCTGGAAGTGCGCGGCCGAAAGGAGACCGGCGACCAGCTGATCCTCGTGGCCGACATGGCGGTCGGTTACAAGCTCGTGCGCGAGAGCTTCACCAGCAAGGTCACTGTCGATCGGTCGGCGCTGACGATCAGGGCCGATTATCTGGACGGGCCGTTCCGCTCGCTGGAAAATGTCTGGAATTTCGTGCCCCGGGAAGACGGCACCTCGGAGGTTCTCTTCTCCATCGTCTACGAGTTCAAGAGCCGCGCGCTGGCGCTTCTGATGGGGACCATGTTCGACCGCGTGTTCCGTGCCTACACGCATGCTTTCGAAGCGCGGGCCGACCAGGTCTACGGCACGTCCTGAGCCGGCCGGTAAGCCCGGTCAGAGAAGACCGCGCAGAAGCCTGAACGCTTCCGCGACCGTAGCCAGCCGCACGGCGCCGCGCCCTCGGTCCCCGAATCGCTGTTCGCTGTGAATGACGGCGCCGCCGCGCCGGGCTGCGGCCAGATGCACGAGGCCCACCGGCTTTTCGGCGCTGCCACCGCCCGGGCCGGCAATGCCGGTCACCGCCACGGAAAGATCGGCGGCGGAGTGGAGGAGGGTGCCCGTCGCCATGGCCCTCGCCACCGGTTCACTGACCGCGCCGTAAGCCGAGATCAGGTCTGCGGGAACGGCGATCTCTTCCGCTTTGGCCCGGTTGGAATAGGTGACAAAGCCGCGCTCGAAAACGTCCGACGATCCCGCGACCTCGGTCAGCGCCGCAGCGATCAGTCCGCCGGTGCAGGATTCTGCCGTGGCGATCATCAGGCCGGCGCGGCGGCACTCCGCCAGGAGATCCGTCGCCTGTTCGACCAGTGCTTCATAGGTCAGAGTCATGATGATCTCCTGTGATCGCGGGATGCGGTCATCCCCGGTTCAGGGGAGCGCGGGCAGCTCGATCGTGGCCGTTGCCAGGGACGCGATACCCTCGCGGCGGCCGGTAAAGCCCAGTTTCTCGCTGGTTGTCGCCTTGACGCTGACCCGTCGGACGTCGAGCCCCAGCATGCCGGCGACCGCCTCGCGCATCCTCACGGAGTGCGGCCCGACCTTCGGCGCTTCGCAGATCAGCGTCACGTCGCAATGGATGATGCGGCCGCCGGCCTTGCGAACGAGATCGCCGGCGTGGATCAGGAAGCGGTCCGAGGAGGCGCCTTTCCACTGCGGGTCCGATGGCGGGAAGTGCTGGCCGATATCGCCGTCCGCAAGAGCTCCGAGGATGGCGTCCGTCAGGGCGTGAAGTCCGACATCGGCGTCGGAATGCCCCTCCAGACGAGCGGTATGGGGCACTGTGACACCGCAGATGATGACGGAATCGCCGGGGGCGAAAGCGTGGACGTCGAAGCCCTGACCGGTCCGGGTTTCCATCTGCATGCGGCTGGCCACCATTGTCTCGGCCGCGCGGAAGTCGGCGGCGCTTGTCAGTTTCAGGTTTGCGGGATCGCCCGCAACGATCCGGACGGGAAGGCCTGCGACGGCCGCGACCGCCGCGTCGTCGGTGAGGGAGGTTTCGCCCCGCCGGGCGGCTTCCTCATGGGCGTCGAGGATCGCGGCAAAGGGGAAGCCCTGAGGGGTCTGGGCGGAGAAGAGCGCGTCGCGGGAAACGGTGCCGGAGATGACGCCGTCTTCCGAACGCTTGAGCGTCTCGTGGACGGGCAAAGCCGCGATCGCGGCCTCGCCGGCGATGCAGGAGTCGATCACCCGGCCGGTGGTCGCCGCGTCCACGAAGGGTCGCGCCGCGTCGTGAATGAGCACGATGTCCGGGGAGGCCGCCTTCAGCGCCTGAAGTCCGAGCCGCACGGATTCCTGCCGCGTGTCGCCGCCGGGAACCGGATCGAGGAGCCCTCGGAGGCCGACCACGGCGTCGTCGTAAAGCGAACGGTCGCCGGGATGGATGACGACGGCGATCGTGCCAATCCTTTGTTCCGCCTGCAGCGCTTCGATGGTACGACGAAGCAGCGGCTTGCCGGCCACTGGAACATATTGCTTGGGCAGGCTCTGCCCGGAGCGCGTCCCGCGCCCGGCGGCGACAATCAGCGCGACGATTTCAGGGGAAGATGTTTTTTCAGGCATGGGACCCCGCGTTCCGCGCAGTGCCTAGCATACGAAATCGACCTAGTCTGCCCTTGCGTCTGTCACGCCGCTGGTTAGAATGTGTGCAGAAGAAGGCGTGCCAACGTTTTGATCAACTCCAGCGATCATCAGTCCGACGTTCTTGCAATCGGCGGCGTGAAGCTGCCGAACCGGGCATTTCTCGCCCCGATGTCAGGCGTTTCGGATCTGCCGTTCAGGCGCATGGCGGCTCGCTACGGCGCGGGCGTCGTCGTGTCGGAGATGGTGGCATGCGAAGCGGCGGCGATCGGTTCCGAAGAAGCGCGGCTACGGTCGGAGGGCGAGGGGCTGGATCTGCACGTCGTGCAGCTTTCCGGTCGCGATCCCGAGGCGATGCGGGTCGGCGTCAAGGTGGCGGAGCATGTCGGGGCCGCGATCATCGACATCAACATGGGCTGCCCCGCGCGCAAGGTGACCAGCGGCTATGCCGGTTCGCACCTCATGCGCGATGTGAAGCTCGCCTGCGATATCATTGATGCAACTGTTCAATCCGCGTCGGTTCCCGTTACGGTGAAGATGCGGCTCGGCTGGGACGAGACATCCCTGAATGCCCCGGAACTCGCTCGCCGGGCGGAAGATCTGGGCGCGCAGATGATCACCGTTCACGGCCGCACGCGCTGCCAGTTCTACAACGGCCGGGCGGACTGGGAAGCCATCCGTCGCGTCAAGGACGCGGTCTCCATCCCGGTTGTCGCCAATGGGGATCTCACGGATCCGTCTGCGGCTCCGGCCATGCTGGAACGGTCCGGTGCCGACGGTGTGATGATCGGTCGAGGCAGCTACGGGCAGCCATGGATCGTGGGGCAGACCGCGGCCGTTCTGGCCGGCCGGGCGGTGCCTGAGGCTCCGCGGGGAGAAGCTCTGCTGGAGCATATGTTGGAGCACTACGAGATGATTCTGGCCTGTTACGGCCGCTTCGCGGGGACGAGGATCGCGCGCAAGCATCTGGGCTGGTACCTGGACCGGGCGGAAGTGGCCCTGTCGGGCGCGCTCAAAACGATGATCCTGACCAGCAGCGATGCCGAAGCCGTGCAGCGGGCGCTGCGCGAGGTCTTCTCCGCGGCTCCGGAAAGCGCCGCGGCATGATCGCTTCGGAAACCAGGCTGGGCGATACGGGGGCCCTCGCTGTGCTCAACGCGCTGCCGCATCCCGTCATCGTCGTCGACGGCGAGGATCGGATCGCGGGGGCCAACCAGGCGGCGGAGATCTTCTTCCAGTCCAGCGCTCCCATGCTGGCGCGGCACACGCTGGATTATTTCATCCCGTTCGGCAGCCCGCTCTTCGGTCTGCTGGAGCAGGTCCGCGAGCGCCTGGCCGCCGTGACGGAATACCGGATCGACATCAGTTCGCCGCGGCTCGGGGCGGAGAAGATCGTCGACGTCTATGCGTCGCCGGTCGCGGAGCCCGCCGACTCGGTCGCGATCATGCTGCTGACCCGCTCGGTCACGGAAAAGATCGACCGACAGTTGACGCATCGCGGCGCCGCCCGGACGGTGACGGGGCTGGCCTCCATGCTGGCGCATGAGATCAAGAATCCGCTTTCGGGCATCCGGGGCGCGGCCCAACTGCTAGAGACCGATGCGGACGAGAGCGGACGGGCGCTGACGCAGCTGATCTGCGACGAGGCGGATCGGATCGTCGGTCTCGTCGACCGGATGGAAGTCTTCGGCGACGAGCGTCCGGTGGAGCGCGAGCCGGTCAATATCCACGTCGTGCTGGAGCGGGTGAAGACCATCGCCCGCAACGGCTTTGCGCGGAACGTCCGCTTCGTGGAGGATTACGATCCCTCCCTGCCGCCGGCTTTCGCAAATCGGGACCAACTCGTGCAGGTGTTCCTGAACCTGGTGAAGAACGCGGCGGAAGCGACTTCGAATCATGAAGATCCGGAGATCATCTTCCGCACCGCCTTCCGCCCGGGCATCCGGCTTGCCATGGCGGGAACGCGCCGGAAGGTGAGCCTGCCGCTGGAGTTCTCCATCATCGACAACGGGCCGGGGGTCTCGGAGGAGATGATGCCGTATCTCTTCGATCCCTTCGTGACGTCCAAGACGAACGGGTCGGGTCTGGGGCTCGCTCTGGTAGCCAAGATCATCGGCGACCATGGCGGGGTGATCGAGTGCGAGTCACAGCCCGGACGAACCATCTTCCGCATCCTGATGCCGGCCCATACGGGCGAGCAGAACGCGAGTACGTGAGTTCTTGATGAGCAATGGAACGATCCTGGTCGCCGATGACGACGCGGCAATTCGTACGGTTCTCAATCAGGCGCTGTCACGCGCGGGCTATTCCGTCCGGCTGACGTCCAACGCCGCCACGTTGTGGCGCTGGGTGGCGGAGGGAGAGGGCGACGTTGTGATCACGGACGTGGTCATGCCGGACGAGAACGTCTTCGACCTGCTGCCCCGCATCAAGCGAACGCGTCCGGACCTCCCGGTCATCGTGATGAGCGCGCAAAACACGTTCATGACCGCCATCCGGGCTTCCGAAAAGGGAGCCTACGACTATCTTCCCAAGCCCTTCGACCTGAAGGAACTGATCACCGTCGTCGGGCGCGCGAGGGCGGAACCGCGTGGCCCGAAGCGCGTGGGGCGCGAGGACGAAACCGGTGAGGCGATCCCGCTCGTCGGCCGTTCGCCCGCCATGCAGGACATCTACCGGATGCTGGCCCGGCTGATGCAGACGGACCTCACCGTCATGATCAGCGGCGAATCCGGGACGGGCAAGGAACTCGTCGCCCGTGCGCTTCACGATTACGGCAAGCGCCGCAAGGGTCCGTTCGTCGCGGTGAACATGGCGGCGATCCCGCGCGATCTGATCGAATCGGAACTCTTCGGCCATGAACGCGGCGCCTTCACGGGCGCTCAAACCCGCTCGGCCGGACGTTTCGAGCAGGCGGAAGGCGGTACGCTGTTCCTCGACGAGATCGGCGACATGCCGATGGACGCGCAGACGCGCCTGCTTCGCGTCCTGCAGCAGGGCGAATATACGACTGTCGGCGGCCGCACGCCGATCCGCACCGACGTCAGGATCGTCGCCGCGACGAACAAGGACCTCCGCGTGCTGATCCGGCAGGGGCTGTTCCGCGAGGATCTGTTCTTCCGCCTCAACGTGGTGCCGATCCGGCTGCCGCCATTGCGCGAGCGTGCCGACGATATTCCTGACCTCGTGCGCCATTTTCTGGCGATCACGGAAAAGGAAGGGCTGCCGGCCAAGACGATCGAGCCTGGGGCCATCGAGGCGATGCAGCATTATCGCTGGCCCGGGAACGTGCGCGAACTGGAGAACCTCGTCCGCCGCGTCACCGCGCTCTATCCGCAGGAGCGGATCTCGGCCGCCCTGATCGAAAGCGAGCTCGCGCCGACCGTGGAGGCGGAAGCTCCCTCCAACGTGCCCGACCCGAACGATCTGAGCGGCGCAGTGGAACGCTACCTCACCCGATATTTCAGCGGCTTCGGCGAAGGCCTTCCGCCGCCGGGACTTTATCATCGCATCCTGCGCGAGATCGAGATGCCCCTGATCAGCGCGGTGCTGGGGGCCACGCGGGGCAACCAGATCAAGGCTTCCGAACTCCTGGGCGTCAACCGCAACACGCTTCGCAAGAAGATCCGGGATCTGGATGTGCAGGTGGTGCGCAGGAACGCCCGGATCTGACGGTCACACGGGAGCCTCATTCGTGCCTTAATTGTGGCAATTAAGTCACGAGTGTTGCATCGGCGCATCGCGCAAGGCACCCTGTACGCATGAATCATCTTCGCGGTTTGATCAATGACGGTCGCTGAAGCCGGCGAGCGGCTCGGGCGCACGGTGCCATCCGGCTCGCGTGACCGGCGCCGCCTGTCGCGTCAGGTCGGCCTGTTGCTGGTGCTGCTGGCGCTGGCGACCTCGACCGTGTCCTTCCTGGTGCTGACCGGCGAAACCCGCATCCAGCCGTCGCCCAGCGTCATCAAGACGGCGGCTGTGGTCGACGGCGCCGTGGTGCTGATGCTGACCGCGGTCGTGGCCTACGAGGCGGTCGGGCTTTGGCTGGCGCGGCGCCGGGGCAGGGCGGCCGCCCGGCTCCATGTCCGTATCGTGACGCTGTTTTCCATCATCGCGGCCCTGCCGGCGATCCTGATGGCGGTGATCGCGTCCATCACACTCGACAAGGGGCTGGACCGCTGGTTCTCGGAGCGGACGCAGGCGATCATCGAAACGTCCCGGACGGTGTCGCAGGCCTATGTGCAGGAGCACAGCCGCGTTCTCGCGCTCGACCTCCTCGCCATTGCCAACGAATTCAACCGGGTCACGCCCAATCTCGACAACAACTCGCTTGCCGTGGCGGCTTATCTCAGCAACCAGGCGCAGCTTCGCGGCCTGTCCGCGATCCAGCTCATCCATCGCGACAAAAGCACCATCGTGGAAGGCGAGACGAGCACCAACTACAAGGTGCCGCCGCCGCCGGATAACGTGATCACCGAGGCGGAGGACGGCCAGCCCTCGCTGATCTCGCCGGGCACCACGAACCTGATCGGCGGCGTGCTCAAGCTCACCAAGTTCGACGACGTCTATCTGTATCTCGCGCGTCCGATCGATGCCCGCGTCACGCGTTATCTCCGCCTGACGGAGGAGAACGCCGCGGAATATCAGCAGCTCCAGTCCAACCGCTTCGGCGTGCAGATCGCGTTCGCGATCCTGTTCGTCGGCATGGCGCTGGTCGTGCTGCTTTCCGCGATCTGGCTCGGCATCAGCTTCGCCGACAGCCTCGTCGCGCCGATCCGCCGCCTGATCTCGGCGGCCGACGAGATTTCGGAGGGCAATCTCGACGTGCATGTGCCGGTGAAGGCATCGGCCGGCGACATCGGCCTGCTCGGCGCGACCTTCAACACCATGACCAGCGAGCTCAAGTCGCACCGCAACGACCTGCTCGCGGCAAACCAGCAGATGGATGAGCGCCGCCGCTTCACCGAGGCGGTTCTTTCGGGCGTTTCGGCCGGTGTGATCGGGCTCGACAGCAACATGGTCGTGACGCTTGCCAATCGCTCGGCGCTGGATGCGCTGAAGCTGGAGGAAGATGCCCTCGTCCAGTCGAAGCTCGCCGATGTGGTCCCGGAACTCGAACCCATTCTGGACGAGGCGCGAGCTCGCGGCAGGGGGACGACGCACGGCCAGATCCAGGTGGCGCAGGAGCGCGACCACCGCACCTTCAACGTGCAGGTGACGCAGGAGCGATCGGGCGGCCGCATGGACGGGCTGGTGGTCACGCTCGATGACATCACCGACCTTGTTTCCGCGCAGCGCCGTTCCGCCTGGGCCGACGTGGCGCGGCGCATCGCGCACGAGATCAAGAACCCGCTGACCCCCATCCAGCTGTCGGCCGAGCGCCTTCGCCGCCGGTTCGGCCCGCGCATCGCGGAGGACGACCGACGGGTCTTCGACCAGTGCACCGACACCATCGTGCGGCAGGTGGGCGATATCCGGCGCATGGTGGACGAGTTCTCGTCCTTCGCGCGGATGCCGAAGCCGATCATGGAAAGCCGCGACCTGCGCGAAGTCGTGAAGGAAGCCGTGTTCCTGCAGGAAGTCGGCAACCCGAACATCCGTTTCGACATTGACCTGCCGGAGGAGCCGGTGCTGGCGCTGATCGACAGCCGCTTGATGACGCAGGCGCTGACGAACATCGTCAAGAACGCGACCGAGGCTATCGAGGCGGCCGACCGGCCGGGCGGAGGCGGGGTGATTTCCGTCCACGTTTCGGAAAGCGACGAGGGTTCGCTGATCGAGGTCGAGGACGACGGAAAGGGGCTGCCGGTGGAGGACCGGGAAAGGCTCCTGGAGCCCTACATGACGACACGCGAGAAAGGCACCGGTCTCGGTCTCGCGATCGTGCGGAAGATCATGGAAGAGCAGGGCGGCACTATTGCGCTGACGGATGCGCGGGCCGTAAGCAATGGTGGCACCGGTGCCATGGTGCGACTGACATTTCCACATAGCGGCGGCGAGCACGAAGGGGTTGAAGGCGTCGCGATCGAGCAAGCTGGTTCCAGCCGAACAGGCTCCGGAACCGCGGAGGAAATCTAGGAATGGCAACCGATATCCTTGTTGTCGATGACGAAGCGGATATCCGCGATATCGTCGCCGGCATCCTGGAAGATGAAGGTCACGGGACACGAACCGCATCGGACAGCGACAGCGCCCTGAAGGTCATCGCCGACCGTCGGCCGAATCTCATTTTCCTCGACATCTGGCTGCAGGGCAGCCGGCTGGACGGTCTTGCCCTGCTGGACGAGATCCATCGGCAACATCCGGACATGCCGGTCGTGATGATCTCCGGCCATGGCAATGTCGAGACCGCCGTCTCCGCCATCAAGCGCGGGGCCTACGATTACATCGAGAAGCCGTTCAAGGCGGACCGCCTGGTCCTCGTCGCCGAGCGCGCGCTCGAAGCCTCGAAGATGAAGCGCGAGATCGCCGACCTCAAGCAGCGGTCGGGCGACACCAAGGGGCTCGTCGGCTCGTCCACCGTCATGAGCCAGCTGCGGCAGACGATCGAGCGCACCGCGCCGACAAACAGCCGCATCATGATCTTCGGCGCCTCCGGCTCCGGCAAGGAGCAGGTCGCCCGCACCATCCATGCCGCTTCCAGCCGCGCATCCGGCCCCTTCGTGGTGTTGAACGCGGCGGCGATCACGCCGGAGCGCATGGAGATCGAGCTCTTCGGCACGGAAGCCGTGAACGGATCGGCCCGCAAGGTCGGCGCGCTGGAAGAGGCGCACGGCGGCACGCTCTATCTCGACGAGATCGCCGACATGCCGCGCGAAACGCAGAACAAGATCCTGCGCGTGCTGCTCGACCAGACTTTCGAGCGTGTCGGCGGCTCCGGCCGCGTGAAGGTGGATGTGCGCATCCTGTCCTCCACGGCCCGCGACATGGAGACGGAGATCGCCGAAGGGCGGTTCCGCGAGGACCTTTTCCATCGCCTCAGCGTCGTGCCGCTGCGCGTTCCGGCGCTGGCGGAGCGGCGGGAGGATATCCCTGACCTCGTCGCCCTCTTCATGGGCCAGCTTTCCTCCTCAACCGGCCTGCCTGTACGCCAGATCGGCGAGGACGCGATGGCCGTGCTGCAGGCGCATGACTGGCCGGGCAACCTCCGGCAGCTCCGGAACAATGTCGAGCGGCTGATGATCCTGACGCGCGGCGATCCCGAGGCGGTGATCACGGCCGACATGCTGCCGTCAGAGATCGGTGAGATCCTGCCGTCGAGCCCGACCAACGGCTCCACGCACATCATGTCGTTGCCGCTTCGCGAGGCGCGCGAGGTGTTCGAGCGCGAATACCTGCAGGCGCAGATCAATCGCTTCAGCGGCAATATCTCGCGCACGGCGGAGTTCGTCGGCATGGAGCGCTCCGCCTTGCACCGCAAGCTCAAGAGCCTCGGCGTCTGATCGGACTCGTCCGGCTGCCCCCGAGCCTCGCTCGCTTCTGTTTGAGCGTTGCATCCACCCTGCCGGAGGCGCAGGAAAGCAGCGTGATTGCGCGATGAAAGGTCTGTCATGTCCCGCATTGCCTACGTGAACGGCCGCTATGTGCCGCACGCCCAGGCCCAGGTTCACATCGAGGATCGCGGCTATCAGTTCGCCGACGGGGTCTATGAGGTGTGCGAGATCCTGAAGGGCAGGCTGGTCGACCGGCGCCTGCATATGGACCGGCTGGAGCGTTCGCTGCGGGAGCTGTCCATCACGCCGCCCATGTCGCGCCTGGCGCTCGGCATGGTGCTGGACGAAGTGGTCGTGCGCAACCGCGTCCGCGAGGGCTTCGTCTACCTCCAGATTACGCGCGGCGTCGCGCGCCGCGATCATGCGTTCCCGACCGCCGATATCCGTCCGGCGGTGGTCGCCACGGTGCGCAGCATCTCGCGCGAGAAGAACGAGCACACGGCGGAGGAAGGCATCTCCGTCATCACCATGCCGGACAATCGCTGGGAGCGTGTGGACATCAAGACCGTCGGTCTGCTGCCCAACGCCATCGCCAAGACCAAGGCCCGGGAAGCCGGCGCCAAAGAGGCGTGGCTCGTGGACGCTGACGGTTTCGTCACGGAAGGGGCCTCCACCACGGCCTGGATCGTGACGCAGGACGGCGTGCTCGTCACGCGACCGAACGGCACCGGTATCCTGCCGGGTATCACCCGCATGACCGCGACCAGGGTGGCGGAACGCGAGGGCATTCGCGTGGAGGAACGCAAGTTTACCGTCGATGAGGCCAAGCGGGCGCGGGAGGCCTTCAGCACCGGCGCGACGACCATCATCACGCCGATCGTGGAGATCGACGGTTCGCCCGTCGCGAACGGTAAACCCGGCTCGATCGCGATGCGGCTCCGCGCCGCATTCCACGAAGTCGCTGAACTGGACTGAACGTTTTCGCACACCACATAGACGTGCGAAGGGGGTGACAGCGCCGGTGGAAACGGGCAGTGTCGCTTCCTCATAATAACCTAAGACCGGGCCGAAATCCTAAAATGGCTGAAAAGAGTCACAATCTTCAGGACACGTTCCTGAACCACGTCCGCAAGGCGAAGATCCCCCTCACGATTTTCCTCGTCAACGGCGTGAAACTCCAGGGCGTTGTTTCCTGGTTCGACAATTTCTGTCTGCTTCTGCGCCGCGACGGGCATTCCCAGCTCGTCTACAAGCACGCCATCTCGACAGTGATGCCGTCGCATCCGGTGCAGCTGTTCGAGCCCGAACAAGACGTTTCGGGTGAGTGATTGCAGAAATCGGACGAAACTGAACTGAACGCTCAGATGGACCGCTCCCCAAACGGGGCGGTCTCTCACTCCACCGCGGCGAAGCCGACGGTGGCGATCGTGATACTCCCGGTCACCAACCGCAACGACACCGACAATGCCGGAGAGCCGGACCTTTCCCGGGGCCGGGACGACCGACTGACGGAAGCTGTGGGCCTCGCCGAGGCGATCGGGCTGGTCATCGCGGACCGTCTGATCGTCCCCGTCCGCAAGGCGCTCCCGGCGACACTTCTCGGAACCGGCAAGGTCGAGGAAATCGCCGAGCTCGTGAAGACGCACGAGGCGGCGCTCGTCGTGGTTGATCATCCGCTTACACCCGTGCAGCAGCGCAACCTGGAAAAGGCGTGGACGGCCAAGGTCGTCGATCGCACCAGCCTTATTCTCGAGATCTTCGGCGACCGCGCGCAGACCCGGGAAGGGCGCCTGCAGGTTGAGCTCGCGCATCTGAACTATCAGCGCAGCCGACTGGTGCGGTCGTGGACTCACCTTGAGCGCCAGCGCGGCGGCTTCGGCTTCCTGGGCGGTCCCGGCGAGACCCAGATCGAAGCGGACCGTCGGCAGATCCAGGGCCGCATCAAGCAGATCGAGAAGCTGCTTGAAGGCGTGCGCAACATGCGTTCGGTCCATCGCGCCCAGCGCAAGCGCTCCGAACATCCGACAGTGGCGCTCGTCGGCTACACCAATGCCGGCAAATCGACACTGTTCAATCGCCTGACCGGCGCCGGCATCCTCGCCAAGAACATGCTTTTCGCAACGCTGGACCCGACGCTTCGGCGCGTGAAGCTGCCGCATGGCGAGGAGATCATCCTTTCCGACACCGTGGGATTCATCTCCGACCTGCCGACCTCGCTGGTTGCGGCCTTCCGCGCCACGCTGGAAGAGGTGCTGGAAGCCGACCTCATCCTGCATGTCCGCGATATCGCTACGCCGGAAAGCGAGCCGCAGGCGGCCGATGTCATGCATGTGCTGGCGGAACTCGGCATCATGCCCGGCGCAAACCGGGAAATGCTGGAGGTCTGGAACAAGGTGGACCTGCTCGATCCCGAGCAGCTGCACGCCGTGGAACTTCGCGCCGAGCGCGACGGCGTCAAGGCCGTCGCGGTTTCGTCAGTAACCGGGGAGGGGATCGACGCCCTGCTCTCCCGCATCACCGAGATTCTGTTCGGCGGCCGCCGCGTCATGACTGTTCGCCTTGCACCGAACCGCATGGGTGGAAGCTCATGGCTCTACGAGCACACGGAAGTGCTTGGCCGGACCGACGATCCGGATGATGGCAGCGCCGAGTTCCAGGTCCGGATTTCGGAAAAGCGGATCGAGAGTTTCCTGCACTGGGCGGCGCAAGCCTCCGCCGAGGTCTCGGGCCTGTCGGATGATCAGCAGGGCGCCGCGTTGGCCTGAGGCCACCACGCGGCGAGCGGCTAGGAGGCCTTTCCCGCCTCTGCCGCCTTGGCCTCCATCCAGAGGGCTTCCATCTCGTCCAAGGGTGCCTCGCCAAGCGCGCGGCCTCGCTCCCGCAGCGCTGTTTCGATGAAGCCGAAGCGGCGAAGAAACTTGGAATTTGTCGATCTTAGAGAGGCTTCCGGATCGATCTTCAGATGACGGCCGAGGTTCGCGACGGCGAAAAGCACATCGCCCAGTTCATCCTGCTGTCGCGCATGCTGCCCGACCGAGGGCTTGCCGCTCTCCGGCAGTTCGGCCTCGAACTCGTCCAGCTCCTCGCGGATCTTGGCGATAACGGCGCGCGGATCGTTCCAATCGAAGCCGACGCTGCCGGCGCGCTTCTGCAACTTCACGGCCCGCGTCAACGCCGGCATGCCAACCGGCACATCATCAAGGAGACCTGGTTCGCGGTGGGCTCCACCCGACGCATCCTGCCGCCTTGAAGCGCGGTCGGCTTTCTCCGTTGCCTTGATCTCGTCCCAGCGTCGCTTCACGTGGTCCGCATCGTCGGCCGTCAGCCCACCGAAGATGTGAGGATGGCGGCGGATCATCTTGGTAGTGATCGCCTCGACGACATCGCCGAACTCGAAAAGTCCTGCCTCGCTTGCCATGCGCGCATGGAAGACCACCTGGAACAGGAGATCGCCGAGTTCGTCGCAGAGGTCGTCGAAATCCTGCCGCTCGATCGCATCCACGACCTCATACGCTTCCTCGATGGCATAGGGAGCGATGGATGTGAAATCCTGCTTCAGGTCCCACGGGCAGCCGGATTGCGGATCCCGAAGCCTCGCCATGATCGCAATGAGATCGCTGATGTCGCGGCTGGAATTCATCGTTGGCGCTCCGTGGTGTCGATCTCTCTTGCCATGGCCGAGCCGGAATTCCAAACCGAGAGAGGGAGGGCATCCCTCGGGACCTATCCGGTACCCGCCATTCGCATAACATATATTATGGAACCAGATTGTCTTGCGGCCCGGCATTTGGGGCGTTTTCCGTTAGCTCCGCGACGCCTGCCTTCCGGTCGGCGTCGCGCTGAATTTCAGCAGGAAGGCCTGTTGAAGCTGTTGATCATGTTGTTGAACTGCTGATTGAGGTCCTTCGCCCCGGCCTGCAGCGTGCCCAGCCGAAGCGACGCCGGCAGCGGGCTCTTGCGCTTCTCTTCCGCTTCGTAGCTGCCATTGCGCAGCTTCTCTATCACGGTGCGTCCTTGGGCCAGGAACGAGTTGATCGAGCTCATCATGCCGCTACAGTTGGCGCTGGCCTTCATCTTCGCATTCCAGTTGTTGGCTGCGTCGTTGACCTGATTGATATCCGTCTCGAACGTGTTTCGGAGTTCCTCCGACGATGGCTCGCCGAAGAGCCTGGCCGCATCGTCCATCGCAGTCTTCGAGTAGAAGATGAGTCCCGCGCGGAAATACGCGGCGGTGTCCTTTGGCGCCTCGTCGAAGCGGCGTTTCGTCAGCACCCGGTCGCGCTTGTCCACCCCGTCCATGAACGCCGCTTCCTGCTGGGCTGTCTCCGTCAGGGCTGCAAGATAGTCCGCGTTTCTCGCCCGTGCCTTGTCGCCCTTGTCCGCCAGATACCCCTTCGAGTCGGCGTAATTGGAGAGTTCGTGGCTGATCGGCGAAAGCTGTTCCAGCGCCGACCTGAAAGATTGCGCTGCGGCATCGATCTCCGGAATCGGCGCGGCGAGCGCTAGGGCATCCTTCAGCTCGCTCGCGAGCCTGTCGATCCGGTTATCTTGTTCGACGTAGTATTCATTAAGCGGCTTCGCGGTCGCGAGTTTCGGCACGATTCGCTCGCGATAGCTATCCAGTGCCTCGCGGAAACCCCGGGTCAGATCGTTGGCGACGCCGATGTAGTCGTTGTACTTCTCGATCTCGGCCTGGCTGGATGTGATCTTCGCGGATGCCTGGGAAGGCTCTTTCTTGTTCTGGTCGTCGCATCCGGCGACGAAGGTGGATGTGCCAAGAAGCATGAGGCCCAAGGCGAACTGCCGTATCATGTATCGTCCCGTTTCAATTTCATCAGAGCGGTTGCTTGCCGCCCGATCTGCTCCGGTAAACCGCCTCATCCGTCTTTGATGTCGAAGCCGATGATGCCGCTGCTACAGGGCCGTCGTGGCATTTCGGCCTGGCGGGATCAAGGTTCCCGGTTCGAATGATCGGCCAGCCGTTGGTTTTCCATGGGTGGACGGATGCGCTCGCAATCCCTATCCATTCGGCATCAGAGTCTAAGGTATCCGTAATGAAACTTGCCGCCCGCCTGTCCATCGCCCTGGTCGCAGCCGTTATCGTCGGTGGCGCCTTCATGGCCTATGACAAATCGCGAGGCGCGGAATGGGAGGTCTCGCCGCAGCAGATCGCCGAGGCGAAATCCAGGGGGCAGATCGGCTATGAGACGCGTCCGGGCACCGTGGCTGTCGTCGCGATTCGCAAGGAGACGGCCGACGCGCTGCCGTTGAAGTGGGCCGTGGTCGGCGTAGCCGCCGGGGCGTTCGTTCTTTCGGCCACGCGCAGGCGCAAGCCGAAGATCGCCTGATCCGTCCACCGGTCCGATCGACGCGGTGCGATCGGGAGATCCGTCGGTATAGAGCGGCTCCTGTCGAACCGGCGATCAGGTGAGGTCCGCGACCACCGCCTTGAGCGCTTCCACCGCACTCGCGGGGTCGATCTGCACCTGCAGGCCCCGCTGGCCGCCATTGATGAAGACATGCGGGTGTTCGAGCGCCGCCGCCTCGACGGCCGTCGGGACCTGCCGCTTCTGTCCGAACGGACTGATCCCGCCGACATGGTAGCCGGTGCTCCGCTCCGCATCGGCTGGCTTCATCATCTGCGCCGACTTGCCGCCAAAGGCGCTCGCGAGCTTCCTCATGCTGACCTCGCGGTCGGACGGAACGACGACGCAAACGGTCCTGCCGTCCACCTGCGCCATCAGCGTCTTCAACACGATTTCGGGGGAAGCGCCGATGCTTTCAGCCGCATGCAGCCCGATGCGCTCGACGTTCGGATCGTACTCGTAGGTGCGCGTCTCGTACGCAATCTTCGCCTTGTCGAGTGCCAGCGTCGCGCGCGTCGATTTCGCCATCGCTCAGTCCACCTCCACGTCGAAACTCATGCCGTCATAGGCCGGCTCGACGCCTTCCGGCAGGCTCCGGCGAAGCGTCTCGTAATCGAGATCCACATGCATGTGCGTGAGGATCGTGCGTTTCGGTTTCAGCCGCTCCGCCCAGCTCAGCGCCTCGTCCACGGAAAAGTGGCTCGGATGCGGCTTGTAGCGGAGCGCATCCACGATCCACACGTCGAGCCCCTGCAGTTCCGCGGCCGCGCGCTCGTCGAGATCGCTCACGTCGGACGAATAGCCGAAGCGGCCAAAGCGAAAGGCCAGCGACTTGATGCGGCCATGCTGCTGCTCGATCGGCAGCGCCGTGACCGACCCCCCTGGCCCCACCACGCTGACCGGTTCACCGGCAACGAGGCGGTGGGCGTTCAGGATCGGCGGATAATCGCTTCCCGGCGGCGTCTCGAAGCAATAGCCGAACCCCTCGACAAGCCGTTCCATGGTCAGATCGTTGGCGTGGATATCGACACGCTGGCGCATGTTGAGAACGAAGCCACGGAGATCGTCGATCCCGTGGATATGGTCGGCATGAGGGTGCGTGTAGAGCACCCCGTCGATGCGCGCGAGGCTGGCGCTGATCGATTGCTCACGCAGGTCGGGGCTGGTGTCGACCAGAACGTCGGTCGTGGCACCCGCCTCCCCGCGCTGCACGAGAATGGAGCAGCGCCGACGGCGGTTCTTCGGGTTTTCCGGATCGCACGCCCCCCAGTCGCCACCGATGCGCGGCACGCCCGGAGACGAGCCGCAACCTAGAACGGTGACCTTGAGGCTGTGGGACATGCTCAGGCTTCTTCCGCAGGGACCTTGGAAAAGAGACGCAGGAAGTTCTCGGTCGTCTGGCTCGCGATCTCTTCCAGCGAGACGCCCCGCGTTTCCGCCAGCACCTTCGCGGTTTCCCGCGTGAAGGCCGGCTCGTTCCGCTTGCCACGATGCGGCACGGGCGCGAGGAACGGCGCGTCTGTCTCGACCAGGATGCGGTCGGACGGCATGTCCTTGGCGATGGCCCGGATCTCGGGCGAGTTGCGGAACGTCAGGATGCCGGAAAACGAAACATAGAGCCCGAGAGCGATTCCCGCTTCGGCCAGGGCGCGGCCGGAGGAGAAGCAGTGCAGCACGGCCGGGAATGCGCCGGCCGCCGTCTCCTCGCGCAGGATCGAGATCATGTCCTCGTCGGCACTGCGGGCATGGATCACTAGTGGCAACCCGGTGGTGCGGGCAGCCGCGATATGGGTCCGGAAGCCCTGCTCCTGAGCTTCTCGCGGCGACGTATCGTAATGATAGTCGAGCCCCGCCTCCCCGATCGCGACGACCTTCGGGTGTTCGGATAAACGCACGAGATCGTCGACGGTTATGTCGAGTTCCTCATGGGCATTCTGAGGATGCGTGCCGACCGAGCACCAGACATTCGGAAACCGCTCGGCGATCGCGCGGATCTTGTCGAACTCGCGAACGCGCGTGGAGATCGTGACCAGTCGCCGGACGCCCGCGTAGCCGGCGCGACGGACGACGTCGTCGAGCTCCGTCGCGAAGTCCGGGAAATCCAGATGGCAGTGGCTGTCGACCAGCATCAGCCTTCCTTCTCCGCCGTTTCAGGCTCGACATAGCGCGGGAAGACGCCCTGCGGCGCGGGGAGCACGGTTCCGGACGAAAGTCGGCCGGCGGCACCGAGTTCCGCAAAGCCGCGCTTCTCCTCCGGCACGGCGAGCAGATCGAGCAACTTGCCGGCGGAGCCCGGCATCACCGGCTGGATCAGGATGCCGATCTGGCGGACGACCTCCGCTGTCACGTAGAGGACGGTCGCCATGCGGGCCGGATCGGTCTTGCGAAGAGCCCAGGGCGCCTGTCCGGCGAAGTAGCGGTCGGCCTCGGCCACGACCTGCCAGATCGCGTTCAGCATGGCGTGGATCGCCTGCGTCTTCATCTCTGCGCGGGCAATCTCGAGAAGCGCATCGGTGGACGCGAGCATCGCCTCGTCCTCGGGCGTGAAGGCGCCGGGCTCCGGCACGATACCGCCGAGGTTCTTGGCGATCATCGACAGCGAGCGCTGCGCGAGATTGCCGATCCCGTTAGCGAGATCGGCATTGATGCGGTTGGCGATCGCTTCGTGGCTATAGGAGCCGTCCTGCCCGAAGGCGACTTCGCGCAGCAGGAAGTAGCGGACCGGGTCCAGCCCGTAATGCTCGGTGATGGCGAAGGGGTCGATCACGTTGCCGACCGACTTCGACATCTTCTCCCCGCGATTGAAGAGGAATCCATGCGCGAAGACACGCTGCGGAAGCGGCAATCCGGCCGACATCAGGAAGGCCGGCCAGTAGACCGCGTGGAAGCGGACGATATCCTTGCCGATCACATGGAGATTGGCAGGCCAATAACGCCAAAGATCAGATAATTCATCGGGATAGCCGAGTGCGGTAATGTAGTTCGTGAGCGCATCCACCCACACATACATCACATGCTTCTCGTCGCCCGGAACGGGGATGCCCCAGTCGAACGTGGTTCGCGAGATCGAAAGGTCCCTGAGGCCGCCTTTGACGAAGCTCATCACCTCGTTGCGGCGCTCCTGCGGGCCGATGAACTCCGGATGCTCCTCGTAGTGCTTCAGCAGTCGCTCGGCAAAGTCCGAGAGCCGAAAGAAATAGCTCTCCTCCTCGACCCACTCGACGGGGGTTCCCTGAGGTCCGTAGCGTACACCGTCCGCACGGACCTCGGTCTCGTCCTCCCCGTAATAGGCTTCGTCCCGAACCGAATACCAGCCGGAATAACCGCCCTTGTAGATGTCGCCGGCGTCCTGCATCCGCTTCCAGATCGCCTGGCTGGCCGCGTAGTGGCGCTCGTCGGTGGTGCGGATGAAGTCGTCGTTGGAGGCGCCGAGCACCTGCGCCATCTCACGGAAACGCTCCGAGTTCCGGTCCGCAAGCTCACGCGCGGTCAGGCCCTGCGCACGAGCAGTCTGCAGCATCTTGATGCCGTGCTCGTCCGTGCCCGTCAGAAAGCGCACGTCGTAGCCGTCGAGCCGCTGGAAGCGCGCGATCGTGTCCGTCGCGATCATCTCGTAGGCATGGCCGATATGGGGAACGCCGTTGGGATAAGCGATGGCGGTCGTGATGTAGAAAGTCGGCGTGTCGCTCATCGCAAATACCTGAACCGTTTAGGCGACGCCGTGGGATACGGGCCGGCGGATCGCCTCCGCCGTCGTCTCCAGCACGTCAAGGACGAACTGCCTGACGTCGAGATTGTAGGTGTCCACCTCAGCGGCGGACCGGGCCGCCTTTTCCCATAGCTCCGCCCAGATGACAATCGGCAGCATCGGCGGATCGACAGACGCGCCGGGCTCGGCCTCACCGCGAATGCGGCGATGAAGATAGCCTGAATACAGATCCATGAAGCGCGGCAGGAGCCCGCTGCCCGTCTGGCCGACGAGATCGGCGAGCTTCAGCATCATTCTGGGGTGCCCGCTGGCCAGCGTCTCCGAAAGGAGATGCTGCAGGGCGAGCCCATCCTCGCGCACCAGTTCGATGTAGCGGCGCGGACTTCCCTCCGCGAGTTTCAGCGCGACTTCATGCTCCTGCCCGGAGCGCAAAGAAGCGGGGTCGACGTCCCGGAGCACGCGCTCGACGGCGCCATCCGCAAGAGATGGCATGCGAAGAACGCGACAGCGCGACAGGATCGTCGGCAGCAACCGTCCGGGCGTCTCTGCCATCAGGAAGAAGATCGTGCGCGGCGGCGGCTCCTCCAGTGCCTTCAGAAGCGCGTTCGCGGCGCTGCGGTTCATGTCGTCGGCGGGGTCCACCAGCACGAAGCGCCAACCGCCCTCGCCTGCGGTCGTCCCCAGAAACGGAACGATGCGGCGGACTACATCGACCGACAATTCCGTGCGGAAGCGCTTGCCGCGGTCGTCCCAGTCGCGCTGTAGATGCAGCAGGTTCGGATGCGAGCCGTTGGCGATGCGTCGCGCCACCGGGTGATCGGCGGAAACGGCGAGATCGCCCAGGGAGGCCAGAGCGGGATCCCGGGCATCGGGATGAGCAAGCGCGAAGCGGGCGAAGCGGAAGGCCAGCGTGGCCTTGCCGATTCCCCGGTCGCCGGCCAGCAACCAGGCATGGTGCATGCGCCCGGAGCGATACGCATCCAGCAGCGCTTGCTCCATCGCGCCATGACCGAACAGGAGCGGATTCTCCCTCGGCAACCGTACGCCCTCGATGGCATCGACCAGCAGCCGGTCCTCAGCCTGTTTCGGAGCTCTCGCCATGGCTCAGGCGGGCTCCGGCAGCATGGCGCCGAGCCGGCTCGAGACCTGGCTGACGATCGCCCGCGCGACCTCCTCAGGCGTGAGACTGGCGTCGATCACCGCGCACCGGGTCGGTTCCGCGGCTGCGATTGCCAGGAACGCGGCCCGGCGTGCCTCGTGCACGG
This sequence comes from Faunimonas pinastri, assembly GCF_900110915.1. Classification (GTDB taxonomy): domain Bacteria; phylum Pseudomonadota; class Alphaproteobacteria; order Rhizobiales; family Afifellaceae; genus Faunimonas; species Faunimonas pinastri. The sequence continues at coordinate 6,124 of NZ_FOFG01000015.1, read as the reverse complement.
TAAGACTGTCCCGCTCGAATCGGTCTGCGGGCTGCCGCCGCTCGCCCGCGCGGCGAAGGCCCTCGCTGGCGGGGAGATCGAGAATCAGGGTGAGATCCGGCCTGAGATCGCCGACCGCGATCCGCTCCAGCCGGTCGAGTTCCTGTCCGGAGACCTGCGAACTGCCCTGATAGGCGCGGGTGGAGTCCATGAAACGGTCGCAGACGACCCACTGCCCAGCCCGCAGCGCCGGGGCGATTGTCACGGCCACATGGTCGGCGCGCGCCACGGCGAAAAGCAGGGCTTCGGCAGCCGGACCGAACGGCGCGGCGCGACCGCCCAGGAGCAGCCGCCGCATCGCCTCCGCATCGGGACTCCCACCCGGCTCGCGCGTGCGCACGACCTGAACCCCGCGCGAACCAAGCCATTGCTGGAGTAGCTGCGCCTGCGTGGATTTTCCCGCGCCCTCCCCGCCTTCCAGCGTGATGAACCGGCCCCGCTGGCCTTCTTCGGACGTCACAGCCAGCCGAGCAGCAACTGGTCCAGAGCGCTGATCGCCCGGTCCTTCAACGAGCCCTGCGCGACAGCTTCGGTCGTAAAGAGCGGCGTTTCCTGGATGACCTTGTCTCCGTCGGTCACGCGAAGCACACCGACCTTGGCTCCGGCACCGACCGGCGCCTTCAGCGGCCCCTGATAGATCGCCTGCGCCTTGAGGCTGCTCTGCGACGAGCGCTGGATCAGCATCGTCACCGCGCCCTTGGCCTGCAGCGGCACGCTGCCCGTCACGCCACCGAAGACCTTGGCGTCGGTCACGGTCTCGCCGTCCTTGAAGGCGGTAATCTGCCGGAACGAACGGAAACCCCATTCCAGAACGTTGCGCGATTCCGCCTCGCGCTCCTTCATCGACTTCAGCCCGTTCACCACCACAATAAGGCGCTGGCTGTTGGCGACAGCCGATCCAACCAGTCCGTAGCCGGACTCCTTGGTGGCACCGGTCTTCAGTCCGTCGGCGCCCACGCCCAATGACAAAAGCGGATTGCGATTACGCTGGGTGATCTTGTTCCAGGTGAACTGCGGCTCGGCGAAGATCGGATAATAGTCGGGATAGGTCTGGATGATGTGGCGCGCCAGCAGCGCGAGGTCGTGCGCCGTCACGTATTCATCCGAATCCGGCAGCCCCGTCGCATTGGCGAAATGCGAATGCGACAGCCCGATTTCCTTGGCCCGCTGGTTCAGCCGGTCGGCAAAGGCGATCTCGGAACCCGCGATCCCTTCCGCGAAGGCGATCGCCGCATCGTTGCCGGACTGGACCAGCAGCCCGCGCAGGAGATCATGAACGGCCACACGCGAATTCAGCTTTGCGAACATCGTCGAGCCGTCGGTGGAAGCGCCCCCCTTCCGCCAGGCGTTTTCGGAGATGGTAAACTCGTCATCCATCGACAGCGCATGCGTCTGAAGTTGATGAAAGACGTACTCGGCCGTCATCAGCTTGCCCATGGATGCGGGAGCCATGCGGTCTTCGCCGGCCTTGTCGAAGAGAATCGTGCCGCTGCCGTAGTCCATCAGGACGGCATAGGGCGCCTTGGTGTCGAAAGACTGCGCAAGGGCTGCGCCGTCGAGGGTCGCCAGCGACAGGATGGCGAGCGAGGCCGAAACAAGGATCCGCCGGATCAGGAACATAGGACCGACTCCGGATGGTGAGCAGTCGTCACCTTGCCCGTCGCGATCCGCAGAATCAACCGTTACGCCTGATTTGTGCCACCTCCTCAACAAGAAGTGGCTGCGAGGCCGAGGCAGGCCTCACGTGGGCCTGTTCAGTCGAACGAGCCGAAAGCGGCGGCAACGCGGTCGTTAGCCTCGGTCTCGTTCCGCTCCGCCCCCGCCGATGCCTGGACCGGAGACTCAACCTTCGAGACTGGCGCCTCGGACTTCGAGACATCGAGCGGCCGCTGGAAGGTGGCCTGCTCGACCGGTGCGGAACCGGTCATGCCCTGCAGTGAAGCAAGGCGCACCGGAGCAGGCGATTTCCCCGGCCTGGAACCATGGGCGACGGCGACGGTCGCGCGCTGGGCGGAGCTTGAATCGTGCGGCTTCACGAGAACCGGGCGGGAAGCAGGAAGCCGGGACGTGGAGGCGTAGGCCAGCGGCTGCTCCGCAGAGCTGTCCGCGTCCGCCCCGATGTCGGCCTGTGCGACCATCTGGCGAGATTCGGAACGTGCCGCCGGGACCGGCTTATGCGGCTCGACAGAGGCCAGCATCACAGCCGGAGCCTTGGCGGGCGTTCCGGTATCGGTCTGGAGCGAAGCCATCAGGAACTTCTCGTCGTTTCCCTCAAGCGGCGCTTTCTTGACGAACTGGACCCGGACCGAAGCCGTGCCGGCACCCTTGAAAGCGAGCAGATCGGCCGCCCGCTCGGACACGTCGATCAGCCGGTTGCTGTGATACGGGCCGCGGTCGTTTACGCGAACCAGCAACGAACGATGGTTCTGGAGGTTCGTAACTCGCACATAGCTCGGCAGCGGCAGGGTCGGGCTGGCGGCCGTGATGCTGCCGACGTCGTATACTTCGCCATTGGCCGTGCGGCGACCATGGAAATCGGATCCGTACCAGGAAGCGAGGCCGGATCTGTCGAAGTCCGGATCTTCCTTGGGCTTGTACCAGCGGCCGGCAACCTTGTACGGCCCGCCAAGCTGGTAACGACCGCCGCCCTTCGGGATTGGACCGGATTCGACCACCCGGGGACTGGCGGAAACGCCCAGACCGTCATCGAGTTGGGCCGTCTTCTGAGTCACGGACTGCGAAGCGCAGGCTGCAACCAAACTACACAACGTCGCAAGTGCAACGGGCCCTACGAAACGGCCCGGATTCCTCGTGAATTGGTGATCGGTCAAATCGTGTGTCCCCGTCGCGCCAATGCAGAAGCTAGCCTGATATTGGCCTAACTTTGGCGATTTGGAAACCCTTTAGAGACTCGCTGTGGAAATCGGATGATTACCGAAGGCTGAAAGGCAATGGTTAACGGCGATCGAAGCTGTTCAGAAATGCTGATTCCGCGTCGCTGTTGCAGAAACGCGGCCCTTGCTTTTCCCGTCCCTTTCGCGCCAAAAGACTGCCTCCGGATGGGTGGCCGAGCGGTTTAAGGCACCGGTCTTGAAAACCGGCGTACGGGAGACCGTACCGTGGGTTCGAATCCCACCCCATCCGCCACGCTAAGTCATTGATGTTAGCGCAGAAAATCGCGTTTTTCTCCGCCTCGCTGTCACAGCTCGATGTCACAGGAGCAGGCATGGGAGCGGATTATTTCTGGCGGCGTGGAGAGGTCTTCTGGTTTCGACGCGCCCTCCCCGTTAACCTCCGTTTCCGCAAAGGTTGTGGAGATGTTCGCATCTCCCTTAGAACTTGTAATCCGGCTCAGGCGCGACGGATGGCAGTGGAGATGGAGAGCTGGGAGGAGATGCTGGCTGCAGCGCAGCTGGAGGATCCCGAACATCCAGAGCGTGTTCTAAACCGTAAGATGCGGCAAACAGCTCTGGAAGTGATCGAACAAGAGCGTGAGATCGCCGACATATGCGTCAGGACAGCAGAGCTGAAAGGCCTTATTGCCCACGGGCGCGATGTGGATGCCATGGGTCGGCTCATCAGGGAGAAGCTCGGTCCCGCAACAGCAGAGCTGAGCATCGTCAGCTCGATTCTTCAGAAGCTGCCGGAGTTCCTCAGACAAAAAGAGGCATCTGCCCCGGATTTCCCGGCGACACTGGTCGAACTTGAGCAGCGGCTATCTGTGCAGATCCAGAACGCTCATCGGACACGATGGTCGGGTCGGCTGCTGTCAGACGCGGTCAACGACTTTTTGGAATGGAAAACTGCCGATCTTGGCCCTGGCTCGAAGCACGCCACCGTCTATCCGACGAAGTTGAAGCTCTTCTACCTGACGGTGGGCGACAAGCCGTTGCGGGACTACAGCGCGGGCGATGTTGAAGGGTTTCGGGATCTCCTGGATCGGACACCAGCCCATGCTCTGCAAAAGCACGGAGCCATGACAGACCTGAAGTCCGCAGTGGCAATTGCGGATGCAGAGAATGAACGCCGCGAGCGGAAGGGCGCGCCAGCGGTCAATGTCATCAAACCCGGGACGGTCGATGACGCCTACTTGAGCCCTGTGAAGACCATGTTCGAGTTCTTCAAGAATCGCGGCATGATAGAAATAAATCCTGCAAGAGGCATTGTTTCCAGGCGGACGCGTGAAGCCAATCGTTATGAGAGAGACGACGAGTCACGCCTCCCCTTCAATGTTGAGCAGATCAACCTTATCTTTCAGCTGTTCGCCCGGTTTTCTCCGGCATCTGAGATGTACTGGCTCCCAGTCCTTGCCCTCTATACGGGCGCGCGACTGAACGAACTTTGCCAGCTCACCGCTGAACACGTGCGTCTGCATAACCAGCGCTTCCACCTGGACCTACTGACTGAAACAGAGAGCCGACTCCGACCAAAGCGCCTCAAGCTGAAGTCGGCAGCAGCTCGCAGGCTGGTCCCAATCCACGACGAGCTTATCCGAATCGGATTTCTGGACTTCGTAGAACTCCGTCGCAAAGGAGGCGGAAGGCTGTTTCAGAACCTGGAGGCTGACCAGTGGGGCTACTACTCGGGTGCTGTTGGAAAGCGTCTGAACCGCGGTATCCACAAATTGAAGATCCGGGGTCCGGATTACACCTTCTACAGCTTCCGCCATTGTTTTTCTGCGGCCTGCACCCGTGCAGCAGTGCCGGACAGAACGAAAGACAGACTGATGGGACATAAGATCCAAGGGGCTCAGGGCTACTATGGAAGCCCCAAACCCGAGCCCGAGGAATCTGCAGTTATCGACCACCTCTCCTTCCCCGGTGTCGATCTCTCCCCTTACCTGCAAGACAAGCCAAGCAAGCAGAAGAAGGCTCGTCGGTCCCGTTGACCTTGGGCGGCTCCAGCCAGTCTGCCTTGCGCCGAGACCGTTGAGGAAGTCGCGGTCGGGCGATGGCGATTGACGGTGATGTCTGGACGGATTGAAATCGGGTCGTCGGCTTCTGTCAGGCTGCCTTCAGCCCTGGCACCGGGATGAGCTTGGCCATCCTGCGAAGGTTCTGAGCTGTCGTTGCGCGGTGGAACTCGTCGCGTGCGCCATTCGGACCTCGTAGCCGCAGACGATCCAGCTTTAGGATTCGCTTGAGATGCGCCAACAGGATTCGACTTCTTCCTCTGCCGTTTGGAACTTTGCCCTTCCTCCTCTTCATGATGGCTCGCGCCATTGAGGGAGTGACCTGCCCCTGAGTTTTCATCCAGCGGCGACCTGAGTCCTGGCGTTTGTTACGCTTCTCAGCGCGGTGTGAGCAACAGGCCGTCCCGCGCAGCTTTCAAGTCGCGCAGCGGGTCGGCCTGTTGCGGTCAGGCTCGCGGCATAGGCCGCAGGGGTGAGGTAGCCGATCGAGGAGTGCGGACGGCTGTGGTTGTAGTCGTCCGTCCATGCCGCCAGCTTCTGGCGGGCGTGGCCAAGGTCGAAGAACAGGCTCTCGTTCAGCAGTTCATCCCGCATCCGGCCGTTGAAGGATTCGACGAAGCCGTTCTGCGTCGGCTTGCCCGGCGCGATGTAATGCCAAGCGACGGCGTGATCCTGTGACCAGGCCAGGATGGCGGTCGAGGTGAACTCCGTCCCGTTGTCGCTGACGATCATCGCCGGCCGCCCTCGGCGCGCGATCAGCGTCGTCAGTTCCCGCGCCACCCGCCGCCCCGATATCGAGGTGTCCGGGATCGCCGCCAGGCACTCGCGGGTGACGTCGTCGACCACATTCAGGATGCGGAACCGACGACCGCCCGTGAACTGGTCGTGCACGAAGTCCAGCGACCAGCGCGCGTTGGCGCGGTGCTCCATCAGGATCGGCGCCCGCGTGCCGATCGCTCGTCGGCGCGACCGGCGCTTGCGCACCGTCAGCCCTTCCTCGCGATACAGGCGGTAGATGCGGTTCTTGCCCGATGCCTCGCCCTCGCGCCTCAGCAGCACAAACAAGCGACGGTAACCGAACCGCCGCCGCTCGGTCGCCAGTTCCCGCAGACGCTCGCGCAACGCCGTGTCCGGCGGACGACAGGACCGGTACCGCACCGTCTTGCGGTCCGC